>CANGYR010000007.1 GCA_947458275.1 Chitinophagaceae bacterium | reverse complement strand
CCGAAAATAGCTTTCCGCGCCTTCATCAGATAATTCATTAGTCTTCTAAACGATGTATTACTCCCCTCCTTTGGAGGGGTTGGGGGAGGTCAAAATGTTATTGACCTCACCCCCGTCCCCTCTCCGAAGGAGAGGGGCGTTCTACTTCTTTTGTAAATAAACTTCAGTAATCAAATGTCCAAAAAAGGAAATCAGAAAATACTTTTGTTAGATAAAAACTACAACTATATTGGAAATCAAATCAACCTCCCCAACCCCTACAAAGGAGGGGCTATTGCTGCTGGGTTATATTACAGCAAATCCATTGAGTTATAAATCAATAAGGGAATATCGTGATGAACTTAAAAAAAATCCTACGGGTGCAGAAAAAATTATGTGGGAGCATTTCAAGAACAAGAAAACGGGATATAAGATAAGACGCCAACATATTATTGATGACTTTATTGTTGATTTTGTTTGTTTGAGTAAAAAAGTTGTTATTGAAATCGATGGAAAGATACATTTGAAGCAAAAAGAAATAGATGAAATAAGAACCCTTAGATTGAATGAATTGGGCTATGAGGTAATAAGATTTACAAATGAGGAAGTTTATTTAAATGCTGAATTGGTAGTATTAAAAACAAAAGAAAAACTTGAACTCCTAAACAATTCTAGGATGTAAATCTCCCCTCCTTTGGAGGGGTTGGGGGAGGTCAAACGGCTATGACCTCACCCCCGTTCCCTTTCCGAAGGAGATGGGTGCGTTTCTGCAAAATAATATCTCCGCGCCTTCGTCATAAAAATCACTAAACCACTAAACGATGTATTACTCCCCTCCTTTGGAGGGGTTGGGGGAGGTTGAACTATTTTTGGAGGGGCCGGGGGAGGTCGAAATGCCTCGATTAAAACGCCGCACTCTTCGGATAACGAGGGAAAGGAATTACATCTCTTATGTTTGTCATGCCAGTTACGAATAAAACCAGTCTTTCAAAACCCAGTCCGAATCCAGCATGCGGACAAGCACCAAATCTTCTGGTGTCGAGATACCAATCGAGTTCTTCTGTGGGGATATGCATTTCATTCATTCTGGTCGTAAGTTTATCCAGACGCTCTTCTCTTTGAGAGCCACCAACGATTTCGCCGATTCCCGGAGCGAGGATGTCCATCGCAGCCACCGTTTTACCATCGTCGTTTTGTCTCATATAAAACGCCTTGATGTCTTTAGGATAGTTGGTGAGGATGACCGGTTTTTTAAAATGTTTTTCTACCAAATAGCGCTCATGTTCACTTTGCAGATCTACGCCCCACCCTTCGATGAGGTACTGGAACTTTTTCTTCTTGTTGTGATTGCTTTCGCGGAGGATGTCTATCGCTTCAGTGTAGGTGATTCTTTCGAAATTGTTGTTCACTACAAATTCCAGTTTTTCCATCAACCCCATTTCACTTCTTTCGTTCTGTGGTTTTTGTTTTTCCTCTTCTTCTAAACGCTGTGTGAGGAACTCCAGATCTTCGCGGTTGTTCTCCATCGCATAGCGGATGATGTATTTGATAAACTCTTCCGCGAGATTCATATTGTCTTCTAGATCAGAAAAAGCCATTTCCGGCTCTATCATCCAGAACTCTGCGAGATGTCGTGTGGTGTTGCTGTTTTCGGCGCGGAAAGTTGGACCGAAGGTATAGATATCGCTGAATGCCATGGCAGCAAGTTCACCTTCCAACTGACCACTTACGGTAAGGTTGGTGCTTCTGCCAAAAAAATCTTCTTTGAAATTGATGGAGCCGTCGTCATTTTTGGGAGCAGTTCCATCAAGAGGAAATGTAGTTACTTTAAACATCTCCCCGGCACCTTCGGCATCGCTTGCGGTGATGATGGGCGAGTGTAAATAAACGAAGCCTTTCTTATTGAAAAACTCGTGTATAGCAAAAGCTAGTGCGTGACGAACCCTGAATATGGCCCCAAAGGTGTTGGTGCGAAAACGGAGATGTGCTATTTCACGCAGAAACTCTAGACTGTGCTTTTTGGGTTGCAGCGGAAATTTCTCTGCATCTGAATCTCCCAAAATTTCTATGCCGGTTGCTTTCAATTCCACTTTTTGACCTTTACCGAGAGAAGGAATAACTTCTCCCGTTGCTTTGATGCAAGCCCCGGTGGTAATGCGTTTGAGCGTGTTTTCATCCAGACTGCCCAGTTCCACCACCACCTGAATATTATTATTGGTGCTGCCGTCGTTCAGCGCAATGAATTGATTATTGCGAAACGTACGTACCCAGCCCATTACGGTAGCGGAGTAGTTGGCTTTTTCTGAATTCAGCAGGTCTTTTATGCGTGTTCTGGTATTAAACATGGCTCTGTTTTTTGCATGGCAAAGATAGTTGGAGAAATGTAGAATGTAAAATATTGAATATTCAATGCAGAAGGCATTGCCACGATTAAAATCGTGGCTTGGAAAAGGAAGAGTGTAACAAGTGGTTGAAAATGGTTGAAAGTAGTTGAGTGTTGTTGAAAGGTTTTATTCCATTTCGCTGGAGTTATCACCAACCTCAATATTTTGCTTATCTAACAGAATTGCTATATTCGTT
Source organism: Chitinophagaceae bacterium (assembly GCA_947458275.1). GTDB lineage: Bacteria > Bacteroidota > Bacteroidia > Chitinophagales > Chitinophagaceae > Ferruginibacter. The sequence goes on along the minus strand of CANGYR010000007.1, from coordinate 131,617 downwards.
TAGTTGCATTTTAAAATACCAATCAAATTCAAATAATCTCCGGATATCCTTAGACGATTAACAAGCGTCCCGGCGAGTATATTGCTATATTAGTTTGCGTCTTTTATTTGTTAAACCAGATGAAAAATAATTAAATTGATATGAATATACTTATTGTGCTTCCGGCTGAGCTTCCCGCAAAACTTTATGGCGGAACAGAAAGAGTTGTGTGGTGTTTGGCAAAATCTCTTGCAGAGCTGGGCCACAATGTTTTTTTATTGGCTAAAGGCGGGTCTATTTGTTCTTTTGCTCAGGTAATTCCGATCAATGAGCATAAAAAAATTATTGATCAGATACCTGAATATATTGATGTAGTGCATTTTCATATTTTTCCGGAGAATATCGAAGAATGCAAAAAGCCATATATCATTACAATGCACGGAAACACCAACAACACAGAAGAAATTTTTGATGTCAACACTGTTTTTGTGTCAAAAAATCACGCTGAACGACACGGCTCGGAAGTTTTTGTACATAACGGACTGGACTGGTCTTTTTATACAAAACCGGACCTAAATACCAAGCGTAGTTATTATCACTTTTTAGCCAAGGCTGCGTGGCGGGTTAAAAACGTGAAGGGCGCCATAGCTTGCATAAAAAAAACGCGTTCCGAGAGACTGAAGGTTTTGGGTGGTGTTCGATTCAATTTTAATATGGGCGTTCGACTTACTTTTTCACCAAGAGTTAGATTTTATGGAATGGTTGGAGGAGAGGAAAAAGATCTTCTTTTAAATGGTTCTAAAGGACTGATTTTTCCGGTAAGATGGAATGAGCCTTTCGGTCTGGCAATCATTGAAAGTTTGTATTATGGTTGCCCTGTTTTCGGAACACCATACGGATCTCTTCCTGAAATTGTAAATGATCAAGTTGGTTTTTTATCAGATCAGTCCGAATTAATTGCGGTTCAACTTGAAAACAACCAGTACAATCGGCGTTTATGCCATGAATATGCATCGGACGCGTTTAACAGTAAAAAAATGGCGAATTCATATCTGGCATTATATGAGAAGGTATTATCCGGCCAACAACTCAACAGAGATTTTCCTAAACTTAAAGAAAAGCAGCAGGAAAAGTTTTTACCATGGTCATAATGACTAAAAATCGTTTTTGCGCTCAATCTCGCTAAAATTGCCCTTACAATTATGAATTTTTAAAATTTTTGGTTATCTTCGCGAACGAATAATATGAGCACTACTACAAAATATTTCCGTTTCTTTTATAGCTTCTTCTTTAAGGAGAAGTCCGGGAGTTTTTGTTCATAACGATACTTTAAAACAAATTCATCCCGGCAAAAAAGCCGGGTTTTTTATTTTATATGTCTAAGAAAATCGCCATACAGGGTATTGAAGGAAGTTTCCACCAGGAGGCCGCCCGCAATTATTTTGGCAAAGATGTAGAAGTGATCTGCTGCTCCGCATTTAAAGAGGTGCTGAAAATTGCCGGCAACCAAAAAGAAAGCGACGGCGGCGTGATGGCCATTGAAAACTCCATCGCCGGAAGCATTCTCCCCAATTATTCGCTTTTAATGAAGAGCAACCTGCGGATCATCGGAGAAGTCTATCTACAAATTAATCAGCAATTGCTGGTGAATCCGGGTGTTACACTGGATGATATCAAAGAAGTGCATTCTCACCACATGGCCATTCAGCAAAGTCTGGAGTTTTTAGATAAACACAATTGGAAGCTGGTGGAAAGAGAGGATACCGCCTCCTCCGCCAAACATGTACAAAAACATAAAAGCAAACATATTGCCGCTATAGCCAGTAAGCTGGCCGCAGAAATTTATGATTTGGAAATACTGGCGCCCAATATTCATACACTCAAAAAGAATTATACCCGCTTTCTAGTATTACAAAAAGAAGACATTTCGGTAGATAGTTCTACCGCCAATAAAGCATCTATAGTGTTTCATACAGATCACAATAAAGGTAGTTTGGTTAATGTGCTGACAAAAATTTCAGACAGAAACATTAACCTAAGTAAATTGCAATCTATGCCATTGCCGGGTTCTGATTTCAAATATATGTTCCATGCCGATATGGAGTTTGATAACATCGATCAGTTCAATGCGGTAATAAAAGACATTCAGCCCGTTACACAAATGAACAAAATTCTCGGTGTATATAAAAACGGGAAGAAAAAGATTTAATTAATCATCAAAATAATTTTTACAAAAACAAACGATAACACATGGAAACAACAAACAAGCTTCAGCAGGTATGGAACAAACGTCCACTGATTATCAGTGGTCCTTGCAGTGCAGAAACCGAAGAGCAACTCATGTCTACAGCAGAAAGACTGGCTAAAACCGGTAAGGTTGATGTTTTGCGTGCCGGCATTTGGAAGCCCAGAACCAAGCCGGGATTGTTTGAGGGCGTTGGTACTAAAGGCTTGCCCTGGTTGCAGAATGCAAAAAAAGCAACGGGCCTGCTCACTACTGTAGAGGTTGCTACGGCTAAACATGTGGAAGATGCTTTGCAATTTGAAGTAGATATTTTATGGATAGGTGCGCGCACTACCGTAAATCCTTTCAGTGTTCAGGAGGTGGCCGATGCGTTGAAAGGTGTTGATATTCCTGTGTTGATTAAAAATCCCATCAACCCGGATTTGGAATTGTGGAGCGGAGCCATCGAGCGTATTCAAAAGGTGGGCGTTAAAAATATTGGTATGATTCACCGCGGATTTTCTAATTATGGCAACACCGAATATCGCAATGCGCCCATGTGGCATTTGCCTATTGAAATGAAACGCCGTTTTCCGGAGATGATGCTGATTTGCGACCCTTCACATATTTGCGGCAACAGAACTTTGTTGCAATCGGTTGCCCAAAAATCAATTGACCTTGATTTTGACGGATTGATTGTGGAAAGTCATATAGATCCGGATAATGCATGGAGCGACGCCAAACAACAAATCACACCGGAGACATTTGGTAAAATGCTGGAGGATTTGAAATGGAGAAGCGAAACTTCTGACAAAGAAGATTTTGTAAATGCACTGGCTAAACTCAGAGAACAAATCAATCATGTGGATGATGAGTTGTTGACCTTGTTGAGTCAGCGTATGAAAATTGCAGAAAAAATTGGTAATTATAAAAGAGAAAACAACATTACTATTTTGCAGACAGGTCGCTGGAACGACATCTTGCAAAAAGGCATAGAACGCGGATCTAAACTGGATTTGAGTGAGGAGTTTATTACAAAATACTTAGATGCAGTTCATCTTGAAAGCATCAGCCATCAAAACAAAATAATGAACAGCTAGTTGATAAGACAGTTTATGCGCATAAAAGAAATAAATTTTTCCGGGAAAAAAGTGGGCTTCTATCTCGATGCTGGATTTGAGCATTTAGAAAAAATCGTGCCAAAAGAAAAGGCCATTCTGTTAACCGACAAAAGAATTTTTTCTTTACACCCTCATCTTTTTTCCGGATGGAATACCATTGTTATTGAAGGAGGAGAACAGCATAAACAACAGTCAACCATAGACGAAGTTATTGGTCAGTTGATAGAAAAAGAAGCAGACAGAAATACTTACCTGATTGGAGTTGGCGGTGGCGTTGTTACAGACATTGCCGGCTTTGTTGCCGGTATTTATATGAGAGGTATCTCTTTTGGGTTTGTACCTACCACTTTATTAGCCATGGTAGATGCGGCTATCGGAGGAAAGAACGGCATAGATGCGGGCGTTTACAAAAATCTTATTGGCCTAATCAGACAGCCGGATTTCTTATTGTACGATTACAGTCTTCTGAAAACACTTCCCGACCAGGAATGGGCAAATGGTTTCGCTGAAATCATCAAGCATGCATGTATTAAAAAACAAGGGATGTTTGAGGATTTGAATAAACATTCACTTGATTATTACAGAAACAATCATGCAGCACTCGCTTCTTTAGTTGAAGAAAATGTTATCATAAAAACCACCGTAGTACAAAACGATGAGTTTGAGCAGGGCGAAAGAAGACTGCTGAATTTTGGACATACCCTCGGTCATGCTATTGAAAATATTTATGAATTGCCGCATGGTTATGCCATCAGCATAGGAATGATATGTGCAGCGCGTTTTTCCGAAAACATAAAGGGATTTAAGACAACAGATACAGATCGACTAAAAGCATTGCTGGAAAAATATGCATTGCCAACAGCAATCTCATTTGACAAAGAAAAAATTTGGGGATTGATTAAGCTGGATAAAAAACGTGCCGGCACAACCATGCGCTATATTTTGCTGGAAAGCATCGGCAATGGTGTGGTGCACGAAATTCCACTTACACAACTGGAAGAATTATTGGGACAAATTTCATAATTGAACGATAGAATAATTTATGCAAGTCACTATACAGCCTGGAATCATTGAAGGAACGCTGACCGCGCCCGCCTCGAAAAGCAGCATGCAGCGGGTTTGTGCGGCATCATTGCTTCATGCCGGCAATACAACCATTCACAATCCCGGCAAAAGCAATGACGATCTGGCGGCGCTGGATGTGATTAAACAGCTGGGCGCAACGATAACACAACAATCCAATGGAGATCTTTTAATAAAAGGAAACCCTACTCTATCATTCAACAGTAATGAAGAGAAGGTTATTTCCTGTGGTGAGAGTGGATTGGGTATAAGAATGTTTTCACCTGTTGCCGCTATTGCAGAAAAACAAATACGTATTGTAGGCACGGGCAGCCTGGTTAAACGCCCAATGAATTTTTTTGATGAAATCTTTCCGCAGCTTGGCGTACAGATACAAAGCAATGAAGGCAAACTGCCCATTGTGATTAATGGGCCTTTACAGCCGGCAGATATTACCATTGACGGGTCGCTAAGTTCACAATTTCTTACCGGGTTATTATTTGCATTTGCCAGAACAGCAAAAAAACAAGTATGCATTACCGTTAGCAATCTGAAAAGCACACCTTATATAGACTTAACGTTGGGTGTGCTAAAACACTTTGGCTATAAAGTGGAGCACAAAAACTATGAACAGTTTTTTATAGAGCCGGTGAATGAGAATGATAGTTCGATTGAATATACAGTAGAAGGCGATTGGAGTGGTGCTTCTTTCCTGCTTGTTGCCGGAGCTGTTGCGGGAGAAATTACCGTAAAAGGACTGGATGTTTTTTCTACACAAGCGGACAAAGCCATTCTGCAGGCATTGATGAGCAGCAACGCACATTTATCTATTACAGAAAAAGAAATTGTAGTAAAAAAACCTTTAGGCAATCAACCACTCAAACCGTTTCAATTTGATGCTACCCATTGTCCGGATTTATTTCCTCCGTTGGTCGCATTGGCAGCGTATTGTGATGGAACATCTGTGATAGAAGGCGTGGGGAGATTGACGCACAAGGAAAGTAACCGCGCGTTGACATTACAGGATACATTTGGTAAATTGGGTGTGCAGATAGAATTGCAGGATGATTTGATGCTGGTGCATGGAGGGAAAGGCGTTAATGGCGGGCAAATACATTCGCATCACGATCATCGCATTGCGATGGCAGGAGCGGTAGCAGCACTTTCTGCATCGGGACCGATTATCATTGATGATGCAGAGGCCATCAACAAATCGTATCCGGATTTTTATGAACACATCAACAGCGTGATAAAAAAATAATCAAAAACAATGAACACATTTGGACGCATTTTCAGGGTGCATGTTTTCGGAGAATCACACGGACCAATCGTTGGTATCAATATTGATGGTTGTCCTTCCGGCATCAGACTTACGGTAGATGATTTTAAAGAAGACATTGAGCGTCGCAAGCCCGGTGCAAAAGGAACTACGCCGAGAAAAGAAGACGATTTGCCTATTATCCAAAATGGAGTGTTCAATGATCATACTACCGGTGCGCCTATTACTATATTATTTACCAACAGCAATACACGAAGCGGTGATTATGAAAAGCAACGTGCAACTCCACGTCCAGGTCATGCTGATTTTGTGGCTTCAAAAAAGTTTTTGGGCTTTGAAGATTTTCGTGGTGGCGGACATTTCAGCGGAAGGCTGACTGTGTGCATTGTTGCTGCCGGAGTGGTAGCGAAAAAAGTATTGCAGCATTTGAGTAAAGAAAATAAGATTGAAGTCAATGCAAAAATTCTCTCTATTGCGGGAGAGTCGGATCCCGAAAAAGGATTGCAAAAAGCCATTGAGGCAAAAGATACAGTTGGCGGAATTGTAGAGTGCAGTGTAAACGGATTGCCGATAGGATTGGGAGAGCCGTTCTTCGATTCTGCAGAATCTTTGCTGAGTCATGCAGTTTTTGCCATTCCTGCAGTAAAAGGTATTGAGTTTGGCAGCGGATTTGCGGCAGCGTCTATGTTTGGCAGTCAGCACAACGATGCATTGTTGAATACAGAAGGGCAGACTCGTACCAATCACAGCGGGGGTATTGTGGGCGGTATCACCAACGGCAATGAATTGGTATTTCGCATAGCCATCAAACCAACTTCCTCAACACCTAAAGAACAACAAACATTAAACCTTGAGACCGGCAACGTAGAGTCTTTCTCTGTAAAAGGTCGCCATGATTTGTGCATCGCCTTGCGCGTGCCGGTTGTGCTGGAATCAGTGACGGCGATGGTGCTGGCGGATTTGATGAGGGTGGCCAGATAGTTGAGTTATTTTCACTATTGATGTATAAGCTTTAGTCTATTTTCTGCGTTTATCACCTTCTTTTACCAATTTTCATTACAAATTATTCCACTATTTTCTGGTAAAATGCCTATGTTTTACCTGTTTGGAACAATTTCATTAGACCATTACATATATACAATCTTAATATTGTTTAAATGAATCACTCCGTAGCGATGCATTGATATGGTTTCTAATATTTATGATATTCTTAATCCATTTTTCAACACATCTTTTGTCAAAACCACTCGAAAAGATTAAACAATTAACACATATTTTTAAAAAAAAGTGGTAAAAAGTTTTTTTTTTCAAAATTAACTGTAATTTAACGTTGGAATTCAACCACATATCCTTCCGAAAACACCCAATTAATCATCACAGATTAATTTATTTTTTATCAAAACATGCTTGTTTTATGCAAAATCTCGGACAGATTTTAAACGATTCGTGTGTCGTTGTTAACAATGTTATCAACAATCTTGCGATTAAAAATTCTTGTGCAGAAAAAAATAAAAAATCTTTTATGAATATTTTTACACGCTCTGAAATGATTGTGAATGCTGGTTTTAAGGCAAATACTTTGAAGAAATTAAATGTGAAATTTATTTTAGTTCTCGTTATTTTTAGTTTCTTTTCAAGATTTGCAAGTGCTCAGTTTTTATCATCCGCCCCAACATTAACAAGTACACCAACAGATGCTACTTTTGGTTCGTACGGTAACTCAACTCCATGGTTTATGGGCTGGGATAATACTTATCTATACATTGGAAAAACCGGAGGTGCTGCAGGTGAGGCGTGTTTTGTATATCTTGATATTGATCCCTTATCACCTGCAAATGGGGGTGTTTCCGGAGGGACCAACAGCAATGGTAACCTTACGACAACAACCGATTATGGTGTTACGGGAACATTACCCTTCAGAGCAGATATACGATTGGTTATTACTCCAACTTATTTAGGTTATTCAACAAGAAATGGATCTGGTGGATGGAATACAGAGGTAGATATTTCATCAGGAAATGTGGGTACAAGTGGAAGTCCTACACGTACAATTAGATTTCCCTGGACTACAGGTTCACTTTTACCTGGTAGACCAACTGCATTTAACTGGGTAGGATTTTGTGCTTATTCTACGGGTATTTATGATGTAAGACCAGCAACAGGTAATCCAAGTGGTAATGCCGCATCTCCTCGTTTTTATTTTTATCAAACAGTTGTTAATACGACAAACTCAGGAACAACAAACCCTTTCAGTTCTAACTACCAGTCTTTTGAAACCAGAGCAACTTTTGGTTATAATAATACTCAACCGACAACTTTATATGATTATACCGTAAATGGTGGAAGTACAACAACTACTTTAAGCACCGGAATTACAGTTAGGAGAAACCTTGTAGTTAACAATGGTGACTTTAGAACTTCAGGAGCACAGACGCTTACTATGAGTGGCGCTGATGGTACCGGAACCTTACAAATTAATAATACGAACGGAGGTACGGTAACGGGAACAGATGCCGGTTCAGGTAATGATTTGACGCTAACTGTCTCCGGCGGAATTATCACATTAGATGGAAATGCAACTACAACTTCAGATGCTGATAAAAAATTCATTACCGTAAATGTAAATTCAGGTGCTACATTAGGCCTGAGTAGAGGTTTGTTTTGTCGTTACGGAACCTTTACTGTTAATGGTACTCTTCAAATTAATGCTAATGGCTATATGAATTCCGGAAGTGCTGCAGCTACTTACGGAGCTAGTGGCACACTTGTTTATAATAATGGAGGTAATTATACTGCATCAAGTATTGAATGGCCAACAACAAATGTGCCCAACGTAACTATCCAAAATAGCGGCACCAATGTTACATTGAACAGCAATAAAACTGTGAATAGCACACTTACAGTTCGTGCCGGTACTACTTTAGCTTTATCAACTTTCAATATCGGCTCTCCATCTTCTGTTGTTGTTGAAACCGGTGCAACTGGTTCTACTATAAGTGGATCATCCGGCACGCTTACACTTGGTGGAAATATTACAGTCAACTCAGGCTTCGGAGCAAATGGCGCAACTATTTCTTGTCCGGTAGCATTGGGTACCAACAGAACCATAACGGTTGCTGATGATACAAATGCGGCTACTGACTTAACGGTGAGTGGCGTGATAAGTGGTGCGTTTACACTCGATAAAGCTGGTGCTGGTAAAATGGTTGCCAGCGGAACCAATACTTACACTGGTCAAACAAACGTAACAGCGGGTATTCTCAATGTTCAAAACGCTCAGGGTACGGGTACTACAGCCGGTGGTGTGGTGGTTTCTTCCGGTGCTGCAATAGAATTGCAAGGGGGGATTACTGTTGGTGCGGAAACATTAACGATTAATAATACGGGTATTTCAAGCGGTGGTTCTTTGCGTAATATTTCCGGTAATAATACATGGGGCGGTGCTATTACACTTTCCACCAATGCTACTAGAATTAATTCTGATGCAGGCACTCTTACGCTGAGTAATGCAGCATCAATTGCTTCAACGAATATTGCACTGACCCTTGGCGGTGCAGGTAATATTGCCATTTCCGGTACAACCAATATCGGAACTGGTACAATTACAAAGGACGGAAACGGAACTGCTACTTTATCGGGCGCGAGTACCTATACAGGCGCCACAACCATCAGTGCAGGTACTTTACAATTAGGAGCAGCAGGTTCGGGTTCAAATACGCCTTTGGGAACTACTGGAGGTGCAACCACAGTAAACTCGGGAGGGGTGCTTGATTTAAATGGTTATTCTTTAGCCACGCAAGAAGCACTTACCATCAATGGAACGGGAATTTCCTCCGTAGGTGCATTCATAAACTCAACAGGTAGTGCTACTTGGAGTGGTACATTAACACTCGGCTCAGATGTCAGTGTTGGTGGTGGTGGAGACTTGACTATTGGTACAAGCGCTGTGACATCTAATCAAATAACAAACTCAGGTGGATTTATATTTACTAAAGTTGGTATCGGCAATCTTACTATTGCATTTTCAGATAATACAGCTTCGTTCAATACTGGAAGTTGGGTTATAGCTCAAGGAGCTTTGACTACTTCTAGTTCTGTAAGATTAGGAAGTAGATCATTTAGTTTGGGCACAGCAACGACATCAGGTAAATTTAATTGGACCGGCGTTGGAGGAACATTGTCCTCGTCACTGACCAGTGTTGCTGCTGGTGGTGGTACAATTGAAAATCAAAGCACCTCAAGTCCAACTATTTCTTCCAACATAACTCTAAACGGCAACCTTACTTTTACGAGTACTGCCGCTTCCGGTAGTGGACTAACTCTTTCCGGAGTTATCTCCGGTACGGGAGGAATTATTGTTAATAGCACCCTCTCTACAGCTGCACTCATTCTCACAAACTCTGCTAACACATATACAGGTAACACCACCATCACCAGCGGTGAACTCAGATTGAATCCTTCAGCTAATGCCACTTTCGCTTCAAAAATAGTATTAAACGGAGGTAGATTGGGAACTACAGGAATAACAGCAACCAGAACATTCACTAGTTCTTCAACATTATTGGTTCAGGAAAATTCAACCATTGCATTAGCTGCATCAACTAGTCATTCAATTACATTTGCATCAAGTGCATTAGAATCATGGACCGGATCAAAAACAATTACAGTAAGTAATTGGGCAACGACTGCAGGAAATGCGGGAACTGCCGGTAGAATTTTCTTTACAAATAACACGGGGTTAGGACAAACTCAATTAGATGCATTCACATTCAGCGGCTACGCAAATACTGGCGCAGAGTTTGTGTCAAGCGGTTCTTCAGGAGAGATAACACCAGTGAATTCTACAACAATTACTTCCAATGCTTCCGGGTTCTGGAACAGTGCCGGTACGTGGGTGGGAGGTATTGTGCCGACAAGTTTTGATAATGTGGTTATTGCGTCAACACATGAGGTTACTGTGACTGCAAGTGCTTCTTGTAAAAAAGTGTCATTTACGGGCACAGGAGGAGTTTTATCTGTTGATGCCGGACAACAATTATCCGTTTCATCATCTGTGGAAGTAGAACAGTCAGCTTCTCAAAATAATGCGGGTACAATTTCAGGAGGCGGAACTTTAACGTGTGCAACCGTAGGAATTGGAACAACGTCAGCTACAAGCGCAGCTGCTACAAGAACGGCCACACTAACCAGTTCAATTAATGCGCTTACTTGTTCAGGAACAATAACATTAACAGCAAGGAAGTCTACTAGTAATATCAATCCCACTTTTAATATCCAAAGCGGTACAGTTACTGCTACGGATATTACCACTGTACATCCTGTAGTATCTCCTGTTACTGTCGCGACTGTTTCGTTGCTATCCGGAGCTCAAACTGGTACTCTGAGATTAACAGGAACTACACCATTTACGCTGGATACAGATGGAACAAATACCATTACTCTAAATGGTACTAGTGCAACGGTAGAGTATTCAAGGTCCGGTGCGCAGCCTATAAGAGCAGCTGCATATACAAACTTAACTTTATCCGGAACTGGTACAAATACAAAAACGCCGGATGGTGCTTATTCGGTTAGTGGTACGCTTTCACTTCAAGGTACCGCTACACTTGCATCCACAGCTCCAACTTATGGATCAACCAGTACGTTGGAATATAAAAATGTTGGAACAAGAACTACCAACGCTATTGAATGGCCTGCTAGTAGTGGACCTGCTAATCTGATCGTTGACAACAGTGGTAGTACGGTAACTATGCTCGGATCGGCCAATAGATCATTAACAGGAAACCTTACACTTACAGCTGGTACACTTGCCGATGCCGGAAATATTTTGTCTGTAGGAGGTAACATCGCCGGTACAGCTACACATACTGGTGCGGGAAGTATCACAATGACAGGAACAACAAAAACCATTTCAGGTGCTACTTTACAAAACCTGACTTTAAACGGAAGTGGATTTAGCTTGACCGGTTCACCTACTATTAATGGTGCACTAACATTTACTGCAGGTAGATTAAGTATCGGTTCTAACACATTGAACCTAGCCGGTACGGTGGCTTCTATGAGTATTACAAACAACATTACAGGTTCTGCAAGTTCCAATTTGAACATCACCGGAACTGGTGCATTGGGTACTTTGTTTTTGGATGCTACTGCTGGTGGTACCACCAACAGAATTGCAGACTTTACACTCAACAGGACAAGTTCAGGTACTGCAACTCTTGGTAGCGCAATAACCATCAGCGGTAATCTTACACTTATCAACGGTACACTTACTACCGGAGCCAATACACTCACTTACTCCGGTTCATCTATTTCAAGAACCAATGGAAATATTGATGCAAGCAACGCATCGGCTGTTGTTGCATTTACAAATACGGGGTCATCTTTATCATTACCTGCATCTTTATTCAGCGGTACAGTATCTACATTTACCGTTAACGGATCAGGCGGTGTAACGCTGGGCGGTAATACCACGATGGGTACCCTAAACCTTACATCCGGTACACTTACAGTAGGTAGTGCAAATACAGTTACCATTAATACATTAGTTGCTCAAACATCAGGTGCGCTGGCCTCTGGTACAGATGCCGGTACTTTCTCCTTTGCAGGTACAGGTTCTGTAACCGGTACAGTTGCATTCAACAACGTAACTATTAATGGAGCACTCACACCAAGTACAGGTACTACTATCAATGGAACGCTACAAGTTAATAGCGGTTCTTCTATTGCAACGAGAAGTCCTTTATTCGGTTCATCTTCTACTTTACAGTATAACCATGGTGGTAATTTTGCAAGCAGAAGAACTCAGGCGCTGGAATGGCCTTCCACAAGTGGTCCGGCTAATCTGACGCTTACTAATGGGTCTTGGATACAACTTGCGGGAGCAAGAAGTCTGACCGGTAACGTAACAATTACTAGCGGAGGTTTACAATCTACCGGAGGAAATACACTTACAATGGCCGGAAGCACACAAACATTTACTGTCAGCACTACATCTGGAGGTGGAGTTTATGGAACAGATAATGAATTTGGCAATGATTTGACATTAGCCATTGCAAGTGGTTCTACTACCACTTTTACGGGTGATGCTACAACGACAGATGATGATGAGAAAAAATTCGTATCGGTGAATGTTAATAGCGGAGGTACGCTCATTCTTCAAAGAGGTATTCTGGTAAAATATGGCACATTCACAGTAGATGGTACGTTGCAGATTAACTCCAATGGTTATGTGCGTGGAAATGGTACGATGTCCGGCGGCTCAACGGCTGATATTAAATTACCTACTTATGGATCTTCTTCTACCTTGATTTATAATTCAGGAGGAACTTATACCGCCGGATTTGAGTGGACAGCCAATGCTGCCTCAGGAGTCGGTGTGCCCAGAAATGTAACCATTGGTAATGGAGTAAATACTACATTGTCATTTGGATCCAGTGGATCGTATAGACGTGCAAACGGAAATGTCACTATCAGTGCATCCAGTGGTTTGACACTTTCAAGTGCTTCCGGAGGGGATCTGTATGTGGGCAGTAATTTTACTAATAATGGTACTTTCACGCCTTCATCAAGAATGGTGGAATTTTTGGGAGGCGCTGCGCAAACCATCACCGGATCTTTTGGTACGGAAGGTTCATCTAACAACTTTGCCATCCTTAAAATCAGTAACACAAGTGGAGGAGTTTCTTTGGCTGCTTCAACCCCAGTCATTGTTACGAACACTTTAAATCTGAACTCTGGTAACCTAACCACGGGATCAAATACATTAACCGTAACCAATACAGCAACTAATGCCGTCACAGGCGGATCTACAACAACATTTGTTAATGGTCCGTTGAGAAGAACATTGGCTCCAAATTTGACTGGAGCATCTAATGTCTTCTCATTCCCAGTAGGATCAGGTTCAACGTATCTTCCATTTACTTTGAATAATCCTACTACCGGAGCAACAGGTCCGGTACTGCAGGTAACTGCTAATTCGGGTAGTGCCGGTGGATCTATTGATAATCCAAATGTTCTTTCATCAATAAGCACATCCGAGTACTGGCAACTGAATGTTGTATCAGGAAACTTTTCAAATGGTGGAGCAGATATCACCCGCCAATCGGCTTTAGGTTCTCTGAATGTAATAGGAAGAAGTACCGCTCAGAGCGGCGCATACGCATCTATCGGAGGATCCGCCAGCGGAACAACTATCAATGGTACGGCCAATGCAATTGGTGCTATTTCATTAGGAAATTCCAACTTCTTTGTGATGAGTACTTTGCTTAGTCCGTCTATTGCATCACTCAGCGCGGCTTCAGGTTACTCCGGACAATCGATTACAATTAACGGAACCAGTTTTGCTTCAAATGCTACTGTAAGTATAAACAGCGTAAGTGCAACAATAACCGCTCAAAGTAGTACGTCTATTACCGCTACTATAGCCAATACCGGCGCTGCCGTTAGTGGTACTACCGTGGTGGTGAACAACCCGACCGCGAGTTCAAGTGCCAGCAGTGCCTTTAACTTCCTGGGTCATATTACCGCAGGCACAGGTGACTGGAATACTACCGGTACATGGGCAGGCAACGCCTTGCCTACTGCCGGAGCTACGGTGACGATTGATCACGCTGTAACTGTGGATGGCACTGTAACAAATGCGCCTTCATCTGTAACCATTAACAGCACAAAATCACTCACCTTCGTTGCCAGTGGTGCGCTTACGGCTACTACCGTTACTAACAATGGATCCGTTGTGATGACAGCAGGTGGTACATTAACAATTGCAGCATCTGGTACGCTTACCAATAATTCAACATTTACGCGTGGAGCTGGAACTGTCAATTTTGCCGGCGCGGCAACAGTGGATGGTAGTGCTGCTATTACCTTCAATAATTTCACCATCAATACAGGTGCGGTAACATTAACTACTATTCCGACAATAGATGGTACACTGAGAATTAATGGTGGCTTTGTTTCAGCCGCTCCAAGATATTCTGCTAATTCAACCCTACTCTATAATTCAAATTATAACCGCTCAACGGAGTGGAGCGCCAGCGGGATAGGCACAATAGGATCGACCGTAGGTTATCCAAATAATGTAACTATTAACTCCGGCTTCTATACATTACTAAACGGTGATGCGACCACAAACAGAGCTATCAATGGTTCTCTTACCATTGCATCCGGAGCTACTTTCGCAACGGGTGCGAAAGAAGATGCTGTGTTGTACATTGGAGGCAATATAAGCAATAGCGGTACGCTTACCATCGCAGCTAAAATCAATACAGCGCCAATCACACAAGTGGTGGTGGTAACCGGTAATGTTACCAATAGTGGCACACTTTCTATGGGAGATGCCAACGGACGTTTGCGTTGCGCTAATTTTACCAACAGCTCTGGCACGGTCACTTTATCAACAGTTGGTGGTGGTGATCTTGAAATCACGGGCAGTTTGGTGGATAATGCAACATTCAACTCCAATAACCGGGCTGTATTCTTTACAGGAACAGGCACCCAGGATGTAAGCGGATCCGGCACATTTAATATTGATTATATCGTATCGGATAAAGCTTCAGGGTCTATCCGCATGCTTTGCAATTTATTGGTGGAAGGTCCTAATGGAGGTAATGCCATCACACTTACCAACACAACAGACACCCTGAATCTAAACGATTTCACACTTACTCTTGGAAAAGGCTCTGTGGGATCAGGAATAACAGGCTCCGGTTTTATCAAAGGCAGCAGTAGTTCTTCGCTTACTATATTAGGCACAGGGGCATTGGGTACTGTTAGGTTTGATCAAACCACACCCGGCACTACCAATGTATTAAATAACCTGACAATCAATCGTACATCCACAGGCACGGTTACTTTGGGTAATGCGTTAAAAGTAACCGGTATATTAACATTAACGAATGGTACGTTTACAGTAGGCACAAACACATTGACATACTCGGGCAGCTCCATAGCGCGTACCAGTGGTACGATTGATGCCAGCACCGGTTCAACTATTACCTTTACCAATACAGACCCGCTTACCTTGCCCGCTTCTGTATTCAGTGGTAATGTGAATAACCTTACCATGAACGGTACAGGTGGTGTTACCCTTGGTTCAGCCACAACGGTTGCTGGTACACTGACGCTAACTTCAGGTATTCTTACCACTACCTCAACAAACAAATTAACCATCAATAGTTCAGCAACGGGTGCAATTTCCGGTGGTAGTACATCCAGTTATGTAAATGGACCACTGGACAGAACCCTTGCTAATGCAACCAGTTATACATATCCTATCGGGGGGTCTTCTTTCTATCGTCCTGTAACACTTCAATCAGTAGTGGCTCCAGGAAACCCGGTTGTGCGCGCAACATTTGCATCAACTGGTGCAACAACGGGAAACAATACTACCATTAAAACTACTTTATTCAGTGCAAGAAACTGGAGAATTGAGGAGATTACAACCGCATTATTCACTTCAGCCACTCTTGCCATTACTGAAACAGACATGACAAATGGCACACATGTGATTGCCAAGTCAAACAATAATCAAGCCGGAACTTATGTGTCTGTTGGAACACCGCAGACGGTTGCATCCGGAGCAATCACCTCTCCAGCCGGACAGGGTGTTGGCTATTATGCAATCGGTGAAATACAAACCTACACAGTAACCTACGATGAAAATACAGGAAGCGGCAGTCAAACAGATGCCACAGATTATGAGTACAACGCAACCGTGACGGTGAAGAATGCAGGAACTATGACTAAAACCGGATATACATTTGCCGGTTGGAACACAGCTGCTAATGGAAGTGGCACAGCACGTGCGGTATCCTCTACTTTCTCTGTAACATCAAACGTAACATTATATGCACAGTGGACAATCAACTCTTACACACTAACGTATAATGGCAATACAAACACAGGAGGTTCTGCCCCAACTGCTGTTACGCAGAACTATAATACTTCAGTAGCGATATCTGATTCCGGCTCGCTCGCGAAAACTGGCTATTCATTTGCCGGATGGAACACCGCAGCCAACGGAAGTGGTACTCCTTATTTGGTTGCCGAAAATTTTACATTTACCTCAGATGTTACCATATATGCACAATGGACAATCAATAGTTATTCAGTAACGTATGATGGTAATAGCGCAACAGGAGGAACAGAGCCGTCTTCCACTAATCATAATTACAATTCAACGGTTACCGTATCAGCCAACTCTGGAACTCTTGTTAGAACCGGATATACTTTTGGTGGATGGAATACAGCCGAAGATGGAACCGGCACCAATTATACTGCAGGTACGGGAACCTTTACAATGGGTGCTGGCAATGTAATATTATATGCGAAATGGAACATCAATAGCTACACCATCACTTATAATGGAAATGGCAATTCAAGTGGATCGGCTCCCGCATCAGCGAACTATAATTACAATGCATCTGTTACTGTGAGCGGACCAGGTTCCCTTGCTAAAACAGGAAACACATTTGCCGGATGGAATACTGCTGCGAATGGCAGCGGTTCCAGCTATGGTACAGGAGACAACTTTAATATGCCGGCAAATAATATCACTTTGTATGCTCAGTGGTCTACCGGTTCTTATACGTTGAACTACAGTGGAAATTCCAATAGCACAGGAACGGCTCCAGCCGGTGGCACATACAGTTTTGGCTCATCTCAAACCGTAAGTGCAAATACAGGCAATTTGGCAAGGACTGGTTATACCTTCGCTGGCTGGAATACAGAATCTGACGGGTCTGGTACTGATTATGCCGCGACAGGAAGTGCCAGCTTTATCATACCTGCTGAAAACACCACGTTATTTGCTAAATGGACAATTAATCAATACACCTTTGCTTACAATGGCAACGGAAATACAGGAGGGGATATACCACAGCTTTCAACTAACTACAATTACAATACTGAGATTACGGCGGCTTCTAATTCAGGATCGCTCACCAAAACCGGCTATACTTTTGCCGGATGGAATACGGCAGCGAATGGCAGCGGTACAACCTATACTGCCGGAGAAACGTTTAACCTGGGCGCAGCCGATGTAACCCTTTACGCAAAATGGACTGCCATACCATACAATGTTTTTTATGATGATAACGGAGCTACTTCGGGAAGTCAGTCAGACGCTACAAATTATATTTATAATCAAACAGTAACGGTTAAAAATCAAAGTACAATAGTCAAAACCGGCTATACTTTTGCCGGATGGAATACGGCAGCTAACGGCAGCGGGACAACCTATACTGCCAACCAAACTTTTGCTATTGGAACATCTGATGTTACCCTTTATGCTCAATGGACAATTAATACGTATACCCTATCTTACGACAATAACGGGGGCACCGGCTCTCAATCAGATGGCAGCAGTCCTTACAACTATAATTCAACGGTAACAGTTAAGAGTGCGGGCTCAATGATAAGAACCGGATATACCTTTGCCGGATGGAATACTGCAGCTAACGGAAGTGGTACATCTCGAGAGGCGGGAGAAACATTTTCCATCGCTTCTGATGTTACATTATATGCACAGTGGACTATCAACACCTACACGGTTACATACAATAATAACGGTGGCACAGGATCTCAGCCAGATGCCAGCAGTCCTTATAACTACAACTCAACAGTAACAGTAAAGGATTCCGGAACTATTGCCAGAATCGGTTACACATTTGCCGGCTGGAATACTGCAGCGAATGGAACCGGTTCAACATACAATGCAACAGAAACCTTTGTTATTTCTTCCAATGTTACGCTTTATGCTAAGTGGACGATCAACAGCTATTCTGTTACATATGACGGTAATGGCGCAACAGGAGGAACAGAGCCATCCACAACCAATCATAATTATAATACAAATGTTACTGTGTCGTCTAACTCAGGAAGTTTAGTTAGAGCCGGGTACACATTTTTGGGTTGGAATACACAAGCTAATGGTGGTGGTACAAATCTTCCCGCAGGAACGGGGTCCTTTACTATGGATGCATCTAACGTAATTCTATATGCGGAATGGTCAATCAACAGCTATAGAATTACTTATAATGGCAACGGAAGTACAGGTGGATCTGCGCCCAATCAGGCTGACTATGATTATAACACAACAGTAACCGTCAGCGGACCGAATACCCTTGCTAAAACAGGAAACACCTTTGCCGGCTGGAATACAGCAGCAAACGGTAGTGGTAATAACTATGGTACAGGAGACAACTTTAATATGCCGGCAAATAATATCACTTTGTATGCTCAGTGGTCTACCGGTTCTTATACGTTGAACTACAGTGGAAATCTCAATAGCACAGGAACGGCTCCAGCCGGTGGCACATACAGTTTTGGCTCATCTCAAACCGTAAGTGCAAATACAGGCAATTTGGCAAGGACTGGTTATACCTTCTCGGGCTGGAATACAGAAGCTGACGGATCCGGTAATAATTATGCAGCAACTGGCAGCGCGTCCTTTACCATTCCTGCTGAAAACACCACACTATTTGCGAAGTGGGTGATTAACAGCTACACGGTAACTTATAATGCTAACGGCGGCAGTGGCTCTCAGTCAGATTCCGATAGCCCATACGATTACGATTCAACAGTAACAGTAAAAAATGCGGGAACAGTTGCAAGAGTCGGCTATATATTTAACGGATGGAATACAGCTGCAGATGGTAGTGGAACAAGCTATAATCCCGGAGAGACCTTCAATATGGGTACAGCTAATGTAATCTTGTATGCTAAATGGACGGCTATTAATTACAACGTTACCTATGATGAGAATACGGGTACAGGCAGTCAAAGTGACGCAACAAATTATACTTATAATCAAACGGTAACAGTGAAGAATGCGGGCACCATAGCTAAAACAGGTTATACCTTTGCCGGATGGAATACAGCTCAGAATGGCAGCGGTACATCTCGAGCTGTAGCCTCAACCTTCTCTATTACTTCAGATGTAACATTGTATGCTCAATGGACAATAAATACTTTTACAGTTACTTATAATGCCAACGGCGGTTCGGGTTCTCAATCTGACGCAAGCAGCCCCTATAACTATAACACCACAGTAACTGTTAAGAATGAAGGCACCATAGCTAAAGCAGGCTCTGAATTTGCCGGCTGGAATACGGCAGCAGATGGCAGCGGTACTTCGCGCGCTGTGGCCTCTACATTCCCCATTACTTCAAATGTAACTTTGTATGCTCAGTGGACGACAAATGACTATACAATTACTTTTAATGGTAATGGTTCTGATGGCGGATCTATGTCAGTTCAATCAATTACATTTGGCACGTCAGCCAACCTAACAACCAATTCGTTTACCCGTACCAGTTATGTTTTTACTGGATGGGCAACAAGCAGCGGCGGTTCAGTAGCCTATGCAAACCAGGCAAGTTATACGATGAGCACCGCATCTAATGTTACCCTATACGCGAAGTGGGAAGACATAGGCCTTGCCAGCTTCCGTACCAGAGCATCATCAGCAAACTTTAGCAGCGGTTCAGGCTGGGAGTATAACAATGGTAACGGATGGGTTCAGGCGGTTCAGCCACCGGTTAGTACCAACAACATAACAATATCACACCCAACGACAATAGATGATGATTTTACTGTTGGATCGGGTAAAACGTTCACAGTAGCTGCCGGATCTCTTACAATCAACCCGGGCATTACCTTCACTGTTGCCGGTACCGCCAATTTCGGTGGCCTTCCTGTTACACTAAAATCAACTGCTGCAGGTACTGCTGCCATTGGTCAGATTACCGGTACTTTAAATGGTGCTACCAGTGTTACAGTAGAGCGTTATATAGGTAGCGGCAGACGCGCTTGGAGATTGCTAACGATACCTGTAACAGGACCAACTATCCGTCAGGCGTGGGCAGGAGCTAATGCCAATGCCAATGCACCCACAGGAGAAAGTGCAGGATCTGGAACGTTGATTACAGGACACGGAGCTACATATCCTAATGGTACGGCAGCAGCAGCAGCGGGCTTCGATTGGTTTAGCGGATTGAGTAACGTTGCAACATCTTCTATAAGATTCTATGAAAATGATAACTGGTATTCTGCTACCAACACGCCAACCACAACAGCAGCTCCTGACAAACAAGGATACATGTTGTTTGTAAGAGGAGATCGAACTGTTACTTTCTTTGGTAATGCAAATACTACTTTACGTCCAACCGGAACACTTAAAACTGGAGATAGGACAGTTACAGTGAGCAATCCATTTGAGGTTGTGGGTAATCCGTATGCATCAGCAATTGATTTAAATTCGATGTACCTCAATTCCGGCAATAGCGCTAAGATTGAACGTAATTTCTGGATATGGGATGCTACAATGGGTACATTTGGTGGTTATCGTTCAATAGGTTGGGATGGATCGTCTTCTTATGATATGACCGGAGGCCCTGGATCGCCATTGGATTACCTCAAAGTACAATCCGGCCAGGCCTTCTTTGTTGAAAAGAGTGGCGGCGGATCTATTACCATTAAAGAAAGCAATAAGGTTAGCTCTAATGGCTATGCTTTAAGAACGTATCCTACAGGAGGCCTTACAGGTGCGATAACAAAAATCAATGTGAATCTTCATGATGGTGCCGCCGGCAGTCTATTACTCGATGGGGTTAAAGTGAGATTGAATGATTATTATGATAAGGCATCCGATGAGACTTTTGATGTAGCCAAGCTAAATGCGTTTGCTGAGAATCTGAGTATTTTACGTGATAATCGATACTTAAGTATTGAAAGTCGCCCAATACCTACCACAACGGATACGGTTTACTTCTCATTCTGGAATCTGGGTGTTCGTAGTTATACGTTAAGAATCAATACAACAGATTGGGATGCGAAAATAGAGTCAGCGGTATTGATAGATCGTCTGACCAAAAAATCTACTCCAATTGATATGAGCGGTGCTACTACAGACTATAATTTCTCTATAGACAATGCAGGAATGGGTATCAGTTCAGACAGATTTATCCTAGTATTTAAAAATGCTGTTACATTACCTGTACGCTTCACCAAAGTAGCTGCACAGAAAAAAGCCGATGGCATAGCCGTAAGCTGGCAGACAGCGAATGTGAGCGGAGTGAAAGATTTTGATGTGGAGAGAAGTGCGGACGGCGTGTCTTTTGCTAAAGTGAACAGTGTTGCAGCGGTAAATACTTCCGGTCTGCGTGATTATGCAATAATGGATAACCAACCATTAACCGGCTGGAATTACTATCGTATCCGCAGCAATGATGTGAGCGGAAGTTACACATACAGCAGCGTGGTTAAGGCACAATGGTTGGGAAATGCGCAGATTCGGGTGTATCCTAATGTTATTGCAAATGGAAAAATTAATCTACAATTGCAAGACCAGCAGTCCGGCAGATACCAGGTAGTATTGACAACAGTATCAGGACAAAGAGTATACAGCAATGTGTTACAACATGCCGGAGGGACATCATCCTACTCGCTGGAGTTGAAAGGCAAGAAACGTCTCAGTGGTGGTGAATATATTCTTGTAGTTTATTCAAACAATGAGATCAAACAAACAGAAAAAGTAGTTATTCAGTAAAAAGAATAAATGAATTTTATGCAATCTAGCTTATTCAAAACTATGAAATATTTCCTCTTGAATGTGACGTTGACTTTTCTGTTGATGTGCATATCGGTTGTGTCTTATGCTCAGCTAATATTACCAAGACCAATGGGAGGAGGTCCAAGTGGTACAGGTCTTGAGGGCCCTCCTGAAGTGCCTGTAGATGGTGGATTATCCATTGTGCTCGCAGTTGGCGCGGGATACGGAGCAAAGAAACTAAGGGAATACAGGAAGAAGAGAGGAGTCGATACCGATTCCTGATGCAATTAAACTTACTCCAAACGATATAAAGCCCCTCTCTAATTCAATTACAGAGGGGCTTTTATATACAATTCGTTTGTTCTTAATTCAACATAGTTATTCTTTAATTATTCCTCCAACAAAAAACCCTCACAACTCACGCTGCAAGGACTCTTATGAAAAAAGTATCGCTGTAGGGGGAGGGGTCGAACCTCCACGGGGCAGTTAGTTGTAGCACAAAGTTCAGTGGTCGACCCTGGTCGCAAATGCATTGCTGCACAAGCGGCTCTATGCTATATTTATCCTGTAACCCCCACCCCCGAGACAAGAGGGCATGTCTGCCAAAAATTTCATCACCCCACAATTTTTCCGGTAAAATCAACTACCAGTTAAGAACTTGATGACACAAAACTAAGGAACGGGCCTGTTATTTAAAAATATTTTAAGTAATTTTTTGAAATTATAGAATAAATCTAAATATTTGTATAATAATTTTAAAAAAATCTAAAACACTCCTCTAAAATGCCCGCAAAATTGAATCTTGACAAACTGGATCTTCAGATTATAGATGCCATGATGGACAATGCAGAGATATCCTATGCCGAACTGGGTAAGAAACTTTTTGTCAGCGGAGGCACCATCCACGTGCGCATCAAGAAATTGCAGGAGTATAATATCGTAAAGGGCACTCGGCTAAACGTAAATCTGAAATTACTCGGATACGACATTACCGCCTTCGTGGGTATCTATCTTGAAAAAAGCTCGCTCTACGATGTAGTAGCCAAAGAGTTGATGAAAATTCCCGAAATAGTTCGTTTGAATTATATCACTGGTAACTATAGTATGTTCATCGAAATCGTTTGTAAAGACATCACACAATTAAGAAATGTTCTTCACGATGACCTGCAAAAAATCAAAGGCATTGAAAGAACAGAAACGTTCATCTCCCTGGAGGAAGGGTTTGTGAGAAATGTGCAGGTGGGAGCGTAAACCTTTACACCATTAAACGCCGCGATCTCTATTTTATCAACTGTATAAACATCGGTTGTAGAAAATAACAAAACAGTGATATTAAAACGATTGAGATTAGATTTAGTACAAAACCGGTTTTGACCATGTCCTTCATTTTGATATGTCCGCTTGAGAAGACGATAGCATTGGGAGGCGTTCCCATCGGAAGCATACTAGCGCAACTGGCGCCCAATGTCATTGGAATACCGAGAATCAATGGGTCCATATGAAGTGCGGTTGCAACAGAAGTAATGACGGGCGCCATCACGATTACCTGCGCCACATTGCTCATGACTTCGCTGAGAAAAACAGAAATCGTTGTAACAATCAACATCATCAGCAACACATTGTTGGTGGAATAAGAAGCAATAAACGCACCGAATTGTTCCATCAGTTTTACTTCCTCCAAAGCTTTGGCAAGGGCTAGTCCTCCACCAAACAATATCAGAATTCCCCAGGCCATTTTTTTTGTATCATCCCACTCCAATAAACGCTCTTCATTGATTGAATTTTTTCTTCCTGAAGGAATCATGAACAAAACAATTGCACCCGCCAGCGCAATAATGGTATCATCGAGTACCAGCTGGCTTTGCCATTTATTAATCAGGTCTTTTAAAATCCAACAAAGAACGACGCTGAAAAATACCGCCAACACTCTTTTTTCCGGAGTGGTGAGTTTTCCCATTTCATTTAAAGAATCTTCAATAAACTTTTTCCCCTGTTCGCTGTGTTTGATGTGATTAGGATAAAGAATTTTTACTGTGACAAAATACAATGCCAGCAACAGTACAATGGTTAGCGGTGTGAATACAATCATCCATTCTGTAAATCCTATTGTGTAATTAAACTCTTCAGCTATGTAGTTAACGTAAGCAACATTGGGTGGCGTTCCTATAATGGTTCCCAGCGCAAAGTTGGAAGCATAAGCGATGGACAACATCAGCACCAGAGAAAAATTGTTCAAATTCCCGTCCTCGTTGCGGTGGCCCGAAATTACATGAATCACGGAGGCGGCAATGGGAAACATCATCATGGTGGTAGCTGTATTGCTGAGCCACATGCTCAAAAAACCGGTAGCAATGATAAAGCCAAGAATAATGCGGTTGCCATTAGTTCCGGTAACGCGGATTATGTTCAGTGCAATTCTTTTATGCAGATTCCATTTCTCAACGGCAATACCGATAAAAAATCCACCCATGAATAAAAATATGATGGAGTCGGAATAGGATTTAGTTACATCTTTAATGCTGCTGATATTTAGTATAGGAAAAAGTACAATGGGCAGCAGCGCTACGGCGGCGAGAGGCAGTGCATCAAAAATCCACCAACTAATCATTAAAGTAGCTATGGATAAAACAAGATTTGCTTTTATATGGAGTGAAAAAGGGTTTACCAGCATAAAAAAAAGGAAAACCGACAAACCAGCACCTAGGGCCAATAATTTTTTATACCCAGAGAAGAAATTTTTTATTCTATTCATTTTCATATAACTAAATATAAACAAGAAAAATCAAATAGCAGATGAGATGGGCCAGTATAAGCCAATCTCCCAATTATGTATTAACTTTACACCTTCAAAAACGCTGAAATATGAGTGAGACAGTTGCTCCGGCATTAACGGCAAAAGATTTCGCAACCGACCAGGAAGTTCGCTGGTGTCCGGGTTGTGGTGATTATTCCATTCTTGCACAGGTACAAAAAGTGATGCCCACCATAGGCATTCCCAGAGAGAACATCGTCATCATATCGGGTATTGGTTGCAGTAGCCGCTTTCCATATTATATGAATACCTATGGAATGCACAGCATCCACGGAAGAGCTACGGCTGTTGCGAGCGGTTTGAAAGCAGCACGTCCCGAACTGAGTGTTTGGATAGTAACGGGAGATGGCGATGGATTGAGCATTGGCGGTAATCACACCATCCATTTATTAAGAAGAAATTTTGATGTAAACATATTGTTGTTCAACAATCAGATTTATGGTCTGACTAAAGGACAGTATTCTCCCACATCAGAGGAGCATAAAATTACCAAGAGCACTCCCTTTGGAAGCATTGATCATCCTTTTAATCCGCTTGCGCTCGCAATGGGTGCAGATGCCAGTTTCATAGCCAGGTCTATGGACAGAGACCCCAAGCATTTGCAGGCAATGTTGTTAAGAGCTAATGCACACAAGGGTGCCTCATTTTTAGAAATCTATCAGAATTGCAACATCTTCAATGATGGAGCTTTTGAAATATTTACCGAAAAAGGAACCAAGGTTGATGAGGCTATTTTCCTGGAGCAGGGCAAACCCCTTATTTTCGGAGCCAATCAAAGCAAGGGCATCAAGCTTGACGGATTCAAACCCGTTGTGGTTGATTTAACCGAAGGAGCAAGTACCGACGATTTATGGGTACACGATGAAAGAGATTTTTATAAAGCACAGATACTGGTCAGAATGTTTGACGATCCCACCATACAAGGGCATCTTCCCCGTCCATTCGGCGTTTTCTACGAAACCGAAAGAGCTTGTTATGAAGACATCATGACCATGCAAATTGAAGAAATCATTGCACAGAAAGGTAAAGGTGATTTGGATAAATTATTGAGAGGAAGCGAAACCTGGACTATTGCCTAAGAGTGATTCTAATAAAAGAACAAGGTATCGAGGTTTAAAAACAATAAAAGAGTGAAAATGAAAAAGTTATTATTAATCTCAATCATTCTATTAAGCCTAAACGAACTTAAGGCACAAAAGGTATATTCGGTAGATAGAGAGAGTTACGCAGATGTAAAGGTCTTTGTAGTTGATCGTGAAAGCTATGCCGATTTACTGGTCTATAAGGTAGACAGAGAAAGCTATGCGGGAAATAACGATGGGAAATGGTTTTTTGTGGATCGTGAATCTTACGCTAAAAAAAAGATTTATTTCGTTGACAGAGAGTCGTACGCGGATTTAAAAATTTATTTTGTCGACAGGGAAAGTTATGCAGGTTGGAGAAACTCTTCAAAGAGAGCGCTGATGTATTAGAAAGCAGACAAACGTTTATAATAAATTCGGGTATTAAACTTTCTTAACAAATCATCCACCTCGCCGATTGAAATCTTAGTGTTCAATTTTTCCTGATGATGTTTTTTGTACTGCTCAATCAGATAAAAATAATGGAAGGTTTATTTTTTCTTTAATTTATCAATGGCATTTTTTGTAAAATCAGTCAATACAAGCCTTCCGCTGATGGCTGCTCTTTCCGGTAGAAGTGTATCCCAGTTTTCTGTCCCTTTCCAGTTCATTTTTTTTATTTCGGCCATTGCCTCCGGATTGGAGTGAGACAAAGAATTGGCAAGGCGGCTTACTGATTCGTCCATACTTTCAACGGAAGGATGAACTTCAGCAAAGAGACTTTTCTTTTTTGCCCAGTCGCTGTTTCTCCACATATTGGCATCGATGGCCAGCGCGCTGAAAGCACCTATTCCAATTTTTCTTTCGATGGCAGGTCCTACCACAAACGGTCCGATACCAATGGACAATTCACTGAGTTTTATATCGGCCGGCTCTACAGCTATGGTATAATCCGCTGCTGCCACCAGTCCAACACCTCCTCCCACACATTTACCTTGTACTCTTGCTATGATAAATTTTGGACAGCGTCTCATTGCGTTGATTACCTGAGCAAAACCGCTGAAGAAGGCGAGACCTTGCTCTGCCGTGGTAATGGACAACAGTTCATCAAAAGAAGCACCCGCACAAAATGCTTTTTCACCACCGCTTTTCAGCACAATAACCTTGGTTTCTGCATGAGTGCCGGCAAAATGTATTTCCTGCGCAAGCGATTCCAGGATTTTCCCGGGAAGAGAATTGCTTTGGGGATGAAAAAATTCAATCGTTGTTATGCCGCGATGCGTTTCGGATTTTACATATCCTTCCTGAAATTCTTTGATCATATTAATAAGGAATAGTTATCGTTTGTTTTTTGTATAAGATAGCGTGTAAAGATACTTTAATTACCAAAAAAACGGGTGGGGTAAAGAAGCGCCGAAAGAGTACATTAAAGGCGGGTATCAATCTCTTGGCAGAGGGCCAGGAAGATATCATCGATGCTGCCTTCACCTTTTATCATTTTCACTTTATCAAACTGATGATAATAATCTGCAACGGAAGTGGTTTTTGCATGATATTCATCAATACGCGCGCGAATGACGCTTTCGTTTGTATCATCACTGCGTCCACTGGTCTCACCTCTTTTCATCAATCGTTTTACCAGTTCTTCTTCGCTTACATCTAAAGCCAGCATGATGGCGATGGAGGCGTTTTTCAAATCAAGCAACTTATCCAAAGCCTCTGCCTGTGCGGCTGTTCGGGGAAATCCGTCAAATAAAAACCCGGTGATTTTATCATTGTGATCGATAGCCGAGCTGATCATACCAATCACCACCTCATCGGGAACCAGCTGACCTTTGTCCATAAATTTTTTTGCTTCCAGACCCAATGCGGTTTGTCCGGAAATTTCAGACCGCAGCAAATCGCCGGTACTTAGGTGCTTAAGGCCATATTTGGCGATAAGTTTTTCACTTTGAGTACCTTTTCCACTGCCGGGAGGACCAAAAAGTATAACATTGAACATGGTAAACAATAAATTCTGCGAAATGATTTTAAAAAATCTATTCGATTAATGATAAATGGATAATTAACCTTAATTTCTTCAAATATACAATTTTTAAGCCAATTCTTACCCGTTTTTAAGCCAAATTTTATTAAAATCAATTTATTATTTAACAAAAAACCGTTTTCATTAGAATTTATTTAATCATTCTCCTTATCTAACGAATATTTTTCATAAACTTTGCACAAAACAGGCTGATATGAGTATTTTAAAATACTGATGCAAATGGAATTCTATTTTTTGTATTCCAATACCTAATTTCTAATTTTGTTCCCCGCGAGAGAACATATTAAACACACTTATATGAATGCCTATCCCCTTAGTAATCTGGCTGAAACGCTGATTCCGTCTGAAATTGTGAAATTAGGAGCGGCCATTAAAGAAAAAATCAAAGCCGGGGAGCATATTTACAATTATACTATTGGTGACTTTGATTCTGCATTGTTTCCCATTCCGGATAGTTTATTGAAAGAAATTATCAATGCCTACAAAGAGGGTTACACCAATTACCCCTCTGCTGAGGGAGAGTTGGATTTGCGTATTGCACTCTCCGGTTTTTTGGAAAAAAAAGAAGGGATTTATTATTCTCCGCAGGAAATTTTGATAGCCTGTGGTGGCAGACCATTGATTTATTCAATTTTCAGAAGTATTGTGGATAAAGGGGATAGGGTTATTTATCCTGTTCCGAGCTGGAACAATAATCATTATTCTCATTTCACCGAGGCTGTTCATGTTCAGATTTCCTCAACCGCCGAAAATAATTTTTTACCCACTGCCGCGCAGATCGCTCCACATGTAAAAGGCGCCACATTACTGGCACTGTGTTCTCCTCTGAACCCAACAGGAACAATTTTCAGTAAAGAAGAGCTGGAGGCCATCTGCGACCTGGTGATTGCGGAGAATGAAAGTCGCCCTGCCGGAGCAAAGAAGCTCTATTTAATGTATGACCAAATATACTGGACGCTTACTTTTGGAGACGCCCATCACTACAATCCGGTATCGCTCAGACCCAAAATGAAAGAATACACTGTTTTTGTTGATGGTATCAGCAAGGCATTTGCCGCCACCGGAGTAAGGGTAGGCTGGTCTATGGGTCCTCAGGAGCTCATTGCAAAAATGCGGGGCATCAACAGTCATATTGGATCTTGGGCGCCTATGGCAGAACAAAAAGCAACCGCAAGGTTTTTGAGCAATGAAGCTGAAGTGGATGCTTATTTACAACATTTCAAATCTGAAGTGGAATACAGACTGAATAATCTTTACAACGGATTTATTCAGCTGAAAAAAGAAGGATTTAATGTTGATGTAATAGAACCCAAAGCAGCAATATATTTATCTGTTCAGATAGATCTTAAAGGGAAAAAAACATCTTCGGGTATTGTCCTCGACTCACAGGAACGGGTAACTGATTATATTTTAAGCGAAGCAAAACTGGCCATTGTTCCATTCGGTTCTTTTGGATATGACAAGGAAAGCAGCTGGTACAGAGTGAGTGTAGGGTGTTGTAAAAAAGAAGAGATTGATACGGTGATAAGCAAGCTGAGAGAGGCTTTGCAGCAGTTGTCGTAATTAGTTTCTGTTGTTTAAAAAGACAAATGCCTGCTCTTTTTTTCTGCGAATGTATTTTTTGATTTCTACTTTGTTGTGGTAGACCTTGTAGTTATTCAGATTTATGATTTCGTGGGCGGATGCAAAATTGTCCATTCGTTCAACATTGAACAACAACTCATGCAACCATTCCACTTCATGTTCCAGTGACTGGGGTGTCGTGATGTTTTCATTGTACAACACCAAGATGTCCCTGTTTGATTTGTTCATGATATTAGTATTATTTATAGCCAACAAAACCGCGTTCGTTTGGACAGCCGCAGAAAGGTCTTTTACCTGAAGCACATCCTGAAGACACCGCAATTAGGACAATAAATACGAGCGCAATAATTTTTGTTGAATGTTTCATAAAGAACAATTTACAATTTAAACTAAATTCACCGAAAAATATTGTCCTATTTTAACAAATTTTAATCATATTAACAGCCTATCCACATTTCCCAAAGTGCTGATTGCTCCGCTGGACTGGGGACTTGGACATGCGACAAGATGTATTCCTGTTATTCGTCATCTGCAACAACAACAAGTAGACGTAATTGTTGCCGCTGAAGGAAAAATTGCCCTTATTTTGTCCGAGGCATTTCCCGGAATAACGATACTGCCTCTGAAGGGTTATCGAATTCAATATTCCAGGAATAAAAGATTCTTTTCGTTTAAGATATTATTGCAGTTGCCCAAAATTTTATATTCCATCCGCCGCGAAAGAAAATGGCTGGAAAGCGTGATAGAGCAGTATCAGATAAGTGGAGTCATCAGCGACAACAGGTTTGGGCTATACAGCAATAAAATTCCCTGTATTTTTATTACACATCAATTGCAAATTCAATCCGGCTCCGGTTTTCTGGATTCCGTAATTCAAAAACTAAACTATGGCTTCATCAACCGCTTCACAGAATGCTGGGTACCGGATGTTGAAGGCAATAATAATTTTGCAGGCGATTTGTCTCACCCCGGATTGCTGCCGTCGGTTCCAGTAAAATATCTTGGAATATTATCCCGATTTAAAAAATTAAATCAGCCAGTAAAATATGCCGCAGCAATTATAATATCCGGACCTGAACCCCAGCGATCAATTTTTGAGAAAATCATTCTTGAACAATTAAACGGATTTGAAAAGCAGGTCGTTGTGGTAAGAGGATTGCCGGATGAAAAAAATCCGATGAAAACCGAAAATTCTAATCTGACCATTTTCAATCATTTGAATGCGGATGAATTAAGTCAAATAATGCAGCAGTCTCAAGTTGTGATTGCCCGTTCCGGATATTCTACTGTTATGGATTTGATGGCAACCGGAACAAAATCAATATTGATCCCTACGCCCGGGCAGACTGAACAGGAATATCTTGCACAATATCTGTCAAAAAAGCAGTTATGCATTCACGTTAGTCAGGATGCATTCCTGTTAAGTGAAGCACTGTCTCTAGCCTTATCATTTGAATATAATTTTCCTGAAAAAGCGAGTACTAATGAATCCGTCATAAGAGAATGGATTGCCGGTCTCAAAAAAGACGAATGATTAGGGCAATGTGCTTGCGGATTTCAATACCTAGTAGTAAAAAGATTTTACCTATTGATTTTTGTGGATAGTACTTGTTTACAAAAATTTTCATTGCGCCATAGAAATCATTTATGTACTTGTTGCTTTTCTTTTTGGTGCTTTTACCTTTGAAGTGAATGATTGAAGTGCCGGGGAAATAATAATTTTTAAATCCCGCTTTGATGATTCTGCAACTCAGATCAATATCTTCAGCATACATAAAAAAGTCCTCATCAAAACCTTTTACATTTTCCAATGCGTTTCTGCTCAGCATCATAAATGCGCCGGACAGCACTTCAATCTCATTGGTTTCATTTTCAGAAAGATGACCGAGATAGTAGCGGGCAAATATTTCGGTGCGGGGGAATAATTTGTGCAAGCCGAGCATTTTAAACAAAGAGGTGGTGGCACCCGGAAAGCCACGCTTGCTTTCTTTTCTGTAAATGCCGTTTTCATCAGTCATTCTTACGCCGAGTCCTCCACAATCCGGATGGGTTGAAAAGAATTGAAGACATTTTTCCAGACAGTCAGCCGGCAAAACAGTGTCGGGGTTGAGAAACAGAGTATAATCGCCTTTTGTTTCACGCAATACACTGTTGTTGGCTTTTGCAAAACCAACATTTTCTTTATTCCATAAAAAATGTACGTTCGAAAATTTTCCATTAAAATATTCTTTGCTTCCATCGGTGGAGGCATTGTCCACGACGAAGATTTCCGCGGAAATATTTTTACATGCCGCCTCCACCGAAGTCAGGCATCCTTCCAGCAAATGCTTTACGTTGTAATTGACGATGACGATGGAGAATTGCAATGAATAAATATTTGGAAGTAAAAATAGTCAATAGCCCTGGGAAATAAGAAATAAGAAATAAGGAATTTTAGCTCTTCCGCCCTGGTTGCTGTTATCACCATTAAGAATTGAGATTGTGCTGCTTTTTTGCTTTTGGTGAAATTGACATATAACCCTTAACCCCCTTCCTCCATCGCATCTCTCAATCCATTGCCCAATAAGTTAAACGACAGCACCAGCAACATAATCGCTATTCCCGGAACAAGAGCAAGCGTGGCATTATTGGTAATGATAAAATTGTAATTTTCTTTTATCATCAATCCCCAGCTCGGTTGTGGTGGTTGTATGCCGATGCCCAGAAAGCTCAGCCCCGCTTCGATGATCATTGCTGAAGCGAAGTTGCCTGCCGCAATTACTATCAGTGGACCTGCGATATTTGGGAGTATATGTTTCACGATAATTCTTGTTGTACTAAACCCCATCAACTCCGCAGCTTTGATATACTCCAGCTCTCTAATGCCCATCACCTGTCCGCGCACCAACCTCGCCACATTCACCCACATGGTAAGTCCCACCGCAATGAAAATCTGCCAGAAACCTTTACCCATGGCAATGGTAAATGCAAAAACAAGCAATAAGGTAGGAATACTCCAGACCACATTCACCAGCCACATCACCACCGCGTCTATTCGTCCACGGTAGTATCCGGCAATGGCACCAAGAAATACACCTAACAATAAAGAAATCACTACAGCAATAAACCCTACTGCCAGACTAACCCTAGTGCCAATAATAAGCCGGCTTAAAATATCTCTTCCCAACACATCCGTCCCGAGATAATATTTCTTTCTTACAAATAAACGGTGGATTCTTTCAGGATGATTTTGAGTAATTTCTTTTACGCTGTATTGTTCGGCGACAGAAGTGTCTTCATCAACAAACTTGTTAATTATTAATGCACCTCCATTAATCCTGTATCCTGTCACAGGAATATATTTTTCTTGTACCGGCTTTCCGAAAAATAGTTGATGAAAAAATGAAACCTGCTCGGTGTTTTGTAAAGGAATAGTCAGAAAAAGCTGATCATATCCGGGCTTTTTTGCCTGTATTTCAATTGTTTGAAAATCAGCATTGGGTGAGTTATCCGGAGCAATTACATAACCAAACAGCGCCACTACTAATGATACAGCAATAATGGAAAGCCCAAACACTGCAGTTTTGTTTTTACGCAACCGTCTCCATACATTAAAACCAAATGATTCAGACTGATTCATCAATATGAAGATAATTAATCATCGGGCAATTCAATCAAAAGCTATTGTACTTTTCTTTCTTTCCACTGATAACTCCCGAATTTTCCCAGCCAACCTGCAATGACGGTATATATGATATGCAATGGCTGCATCAACGGGAAATACCACAATAGTTTTTTCATCTTAAAGAAATCAGCTACCGGGTAAAGAAATAATAACTCTGTCAAAGTTTTTAAAATTAAAACACCTGCAACTAAATAAGAGATGATTGGGTTTACAAAAATTGCGATGATTCCGATAAACAGCAACGCTATATTGAAGAGATAAACCATCAACAAAACGGGAAACAATGTTTTATCCTGGTATTTGTCGGCCTTGCTTGCCCATCTGATGCGTTGCTGGAAAAATTCTTTTACCGAGCCAACTGCTTCAGTACTGACGATGACATCTTCGGATTTGAGATAACAAACCTTCATCCGCCTCATCACCATCTTATGCATCAGCAGCATGTCATCGCCACTTGCAATATGGTCTATCTCTTTAAACCCATCCACTTCTTCAAATGCTTTTCTGGTATAAGCCAGATTCGCCCCATTACACATACTATGCAGTTTTTTATGTACAGCCGCACCGGTGATTCCCTGTAACGTCATAAAATCCAGCGCCTGAAAAATTTCAATAAATCTGTTTTTATACTTGATGGCCACGGGCATCACCAGCAAAGAGGCGTTTGTTTGATTGTATGCTGCTGAGATTTTCTCCAGCCATTTTTCAGGAACCATACAATCTGCATCGGTCGTGACAATAAGTGCTCCTTTGCTCGTACTAATCCCCACCTCAATTGCCTTTTTTTTGTAAGAGTTGATAGCAGTAACGCCAAGAATATCTTTAAGAGAAATCAAACGAACATTTGAAATCCCGCAATTCTTCACCCAATCAGCTGTCCGGTCGGTAGAGTAATCATCCACCACAATCACTTCAAACAATGAAGCCGGATAAGACTGCCCTCTCAGCGAATTCAGCAATGCAGTTATATTCTTTTCTTCGTTGCGCGCAGGAATGATGACACTTATCGAAATGTTCAAATCAGCAGAGACATTTTCCGATATAAGATTTGGAATCGATTGCCAGGACAAACGATAGTATACCAGCAGCGCGGCATAAACTATAAAGAGAAAAAGCAGTATCGTGGTGACGATTATCATGCGGGAATTAACAAAGTTAATTTTTTGGTAACGAAGCAAATGTATAAATTTATATAGTCTCCCTCGAACCAAAATTTTGCTTGTATGAAAGATGCTTCCGCCACTCACAAAACATTATCAGGAGCCGAATGGCTTATTAAACCTTCATTACCTGAGGACACCTTTATTCCGGAAGATTTTAATGAGGAACAGCGCATGACAAAGGACATGTGTATTGATTTTGTTAGTAATGAGGTAAAACCCATTTTGGACCGTATTGATAAACTGGAAGAAGGACTAATGCCGGCTTTGCTGATGAAAGCGGGTGCACAGGGTCTGCTGGGTGTGAGCATACCGGAAACCTATGGTGGTTTGGGAAAAGATTTTATCACAGCCACGCTGGTCAACGAAGGCCTTGGCAGCGGCCATTCCTTCAGCGTAGCAGTAGCAGCACATACCGGAATAGGAACATTGCCTATTTTATATTTTGGAACTACTGCTCAAAAAGAAAAATACATACCAAAATTAATTTCCGGTGAATGGAAGGGTGCATATGGACTAACGGAGCCGCATAGTGGCAGTGATGCACTGTCAGCCAAGACCAGTGCCCGATTATCGGAAGATGGTAAAAATTATATACTCAACGGACAAAAATGCTGGATTACCAATGGCGGTTTTGCTGATATCTATACCGTGTTTGCCAAAATTGACGGAGATAAGTTTACTGCCTTTATCATTGAGCGCGGCATGGAAGGGTTTACCCAAGGTCCGGAAGAACATAAGATGGGCATCAAGGGCTCTTCCACCGTACAGCTATATTTTCAGGATTGTAAAGTGCCGGTTGAAAATGTGCTGGGAGAAATTGGCAAAGGACATGTGATTGCATTCAATATATTAAACATCGGCAGACTGAAATTATGTGCAGCGGTGCTGGGTGGAGCGAAACAAACTTTGAATGAAACCATTGAATATGCCAATACGAGAGAACAGTTTAAAGTTCCCATATCAAGCTTTGGTGCCATCAAACATAAGCTTGCGCAGATGGCCATACGGATATGGGTATCCGAAACCGCATTGTATCGCACTGCAGATTGGATTGCCGCCAAGGAGGATGATTTGCTCAAAGCGAGTAAGCCTTTCGGAGAAGCATTATTAGGCGCTGCAGAAGAATACGCGGTGGAATGTGCCATGCTGAAAGTGGAGGGAAGTGAGATGATGGATTTTGTTGCGGATGAAGGCGTACAAATCTATGGAGGCAACGGATTCAGCGATGAGTATAATATCAGCCGCTCTTATCGTGATAGCAGAATCAACCGAATTTTTGAAGGCACCAATGAAATCAATAGATTGCTTGCGGTGGACATGGTATTGAAAAGAGCCATGAAAGGCAAGCTTGATTTACTTAATGCTGCCACCAAAGTGGCTTCTGAATTGATGAGCATTCCGGAGTTTGGCGATGAACACGGACAAGCATTTGCTGCTGAACTAAAAGCGGTGCACAACATGAAAAAATCCGTTCTGCTTGTTGCCGGAGCGGCGGTGCAAAAGCTGATGATGAAACTTCAACAAGAGCAGGAAATTTTAATGAACATAGCAGATATGGCCATAACCGTTTATCATGCAGAGAGCGCATTGCTGAGGTTGATTAAATTATCGGAAAATAAATCTATTACTGATTTTTCGGTTCAACAGGATATGACCTATTGTTATTTGTTTGACGCTGCTGATAGAATTCATAAATACGGAAAAGACGCAGTCTGTGCTTTTTCCGACGGAGATGAACAAAAAATGTTGTTGCTTGGATTGAAAAGATTTACAAAAACAACTCCATATAACACTAAAGAGGCAAGGCGAAGGATTGCAGATAAAATGATTGCAGAAAATAAGTATTACCTCTGAATGATAATACCAATCAACAATTTGTGTAGTTTTATCTAATGAACACGAATTTATTTCTGAAGAAGTCATTTTTATATTTACTGTTATTTTGTTTCTTTAATCCATTATTACCAAAAGCGCAGAATATACCTTTCATCAAATTGGTAGAGCCGCTTAAATCTGCCAACCAGGTATCAAAACCACAGCAATTCATTATCGGCAGCACCTGTAAAGGATGTTCTTTATCCGTCAATAACCAACCCGTAAAAGTATACGTCACTGGAGCGTTTGCTCATGAATTGAAACTTTCGGAAAAAGAAAATGTGATTCAGATTGAAGCAGTTGTGAACAACAATAAAACATCCAAAACCATTACATATACTTATACACCTCCATTACCGGCGAAGCCGATGAAAACTTTTGGAATTGAATCCATTAAAACTTTTCCGGAAGGAGATGTAGTCTTATTGCCGGGCGATATAATTCAGTTTAAAGTAAAGGCTTTTCCGGGTTGTGGTGTATTCGTTGCAGGTAATCCGCTTAATGAGCTGCCGCTTTCTTTATCAGATTCCATGCCGGGTATATACCAGGGGGAATATTTGATTCAACCGAATGATACCCTGAGAAAAAAATCTTTGAACGTAGAGATTAAAGATAATTCGGGAAAAACACAAACACGCCCAACGAAAAATGTTTTTACAGTAATGAATGATTCCGATTCGGATGTTGTTATTACAAAGGGAAGACTCGCGCATCTGGAATATGGTCTGGGAGATGACAGATTGGGCGGAGCAAAAGTTGGTTATATTGACAGTATGATTCCATTAAAAGTCATTGGAAAAGTAGATACTCATTTTAAAGTCAGACTAAGCAATAATAGGAGCGCCTTTATTCCCGATGAGCATGTAACGGTGATGCCTAAAGGAAGTTTAGTTCCGTATGTATTGACTGATAAATGGAGAGTTTATGGCGACTCGGTGTATGATTATGTAAAAATTGGATTGACCGGCAGATTACCTTATCAGTCTTTTCAACTGACAGAACCCTCGCGTATTGTTGTAGATCTTTTTGGCGCTACCAATAATACCAATTGGATTAATCAGCTCAATTCAACAAAAGAAATAAAAAATGTTCAATACGAACAGATTGCAGATGATATATATAGAGTGGTCATCTTTCTAAGTCACCAACAACATTGGGGACATCAAATATATTATGAAGGGAATGCGCTGGTGGTAAAAGTAAAACAACAACCGAAAAATTTATTTCTCAACAAACTGACGATAGCTATAGATGCGGGTCATGGTGGCACCAATACAGGAGCGGGCGGTCCAACGGGCGTTGCTGAGAAAACACTCACTTTGGCCCTTTCATTAAAGTTGAAAAAGTTGCTTGAAAAAGAAGGAGCCAAAGTCATTATGACAAGGGAGACAGAAACATTTTTTGATAATAAACAGCGAATACTATTTTACCGTGACAGTCTTCCCGATTTATTACTGAGTATACATTTAAATTCATCTTCAGATCCTATCAGATCAAAAGGGACGAGTACCTTTTATCGGTACATAGGTTTCAGGCCTTTGAGCAAGGCTATCTATCAGCGCATGCTTGAACTAGGATTAGATGAGTATGGCAATAACGGCTCATTTAATTTTATGCTCAACAGTCCCACTGAATATCCCAATGCTTTGATAGAAACACTTTTTCTCAGCAATCCTGAGGAAGAGATGAAAATGCTGGATGAGTCATTTCAGCAACAGATGGCAGAAAAGATAGTGCAGGGGGTGAAGGATTTTTTGGAGAGTTGTAGGTGAGAAAGAAAAAATGTAGAATATTGAATAATCAATGTAGAAAGTAGTTGAAGGTTGTTGAAAATAGTTTTAGTTGGTTGAAGTTCAACTACATTCAACGATTTTAAACAATAATAAACAAACATCTATATTGGATATTTCCTCCCTTGTTGGTGTTATCACCAACAAGTTTTTGGAATGCTCCTCTTAATAGCTGTTGGTGATAACACCAACAGCGGAGAAATCCACATTATACATTCATCATTCCCAAAATCTCCTCCACAATCTTTCTCTCATTGCTCAACCGTGGTACTTTATGCTGGCCGCCTAATTTATTTTTGAGCTGTAGCCATTTTTTAAAAACACCGGGTTGCAGGAAGTGTATTTTTGGCGGACTAAGTGCAATGTCTTTTTGTCTTTTGGCTTCGTAATCACTGTTTACGCTTTTTAATGCTTCATCAAGAGCAACTGCAAATAGTTCATGATTATCCGGAAGTTTTTCAAATTCAATCAACCATTCGTGAGCGCCATTGTGTTTTTCGGTAAAATATATCGGAGCTGCGGTATAGTCATTTACAATGGCACCGGTTTGTTGAGAAGCGATAGCAATGGCTTTGTCAGCATTGTCCACAATCACTTCTTCTCCAAAGGCATTCATATAATGTTTCAGCCTTCCGGTTACTTTTATTTTATATGGATGAAGTGAGCAGAACTTAATCGTATCTCCTACCAGATATCTCCACACCCCCCCGGTAGTGCTAATCACCAAAGCATAGTTTTTATCGAGCTGTACTTTATCCAACCCGACTGTTATTGGGTTAGGTTTTCCGTATTCTTCCACCGGCATGAATTCATAAAATATACCGTGCTCTGTAAACAACGTCATTCCTTCATCTTCGGGTTTTTCCTGAGCGGCAAAAAAACCTTCACTGGCGTTGTAAATTTCAAGATAGTTAATTGGCGCGCCGATGATTTTTTCAAACTGCTCACGGTAAGGAATAAACGAAACGCCGCCATTGATATATAATTCTAAATTGGGCCAAACTTCTTTTATGGTCTTTTTGTTTTTAATTTCCAGAATTCTTTTCAATAACAACAACGTCCATGTAGGCACTCCGGCAATTGAGGTGACATTTTCGTTAGAGGTGGTTTGTGCCAGTTTTTCAATTTTATCTTCCCATTCATCCAGCAGCGCCACGCTGAGTTCAGGTGTTCTCAGCCATTGTCCCCAAAATGGCGCATTTTGCATT
Source organism: Chitinophagaceae bacterium (assembly GCA_947458275.1). GTDB lineage: Bacteria > Bacteroidota > Bacteroidia > Chitinophagales > Chitinophagaceae > Ferruginibacter. Next base: position 92,193 of record CANGYR010000007.1, on the reverse strand, counting down.
AATACGGCACTGAGGTCGCCATAGTGTATGTCTTCATTGATATGATTGATTTGATGTGAACCTCCCACCACCAATCCCTTTCCGGTAAGCAAATCGCTGGAAGGGAAGTAGTTGTAATATCCGGTGAGCACATCTTTGCTGGCTTTGAAATGGTTTTCCTGCAAACTTTCTTCGCTAACAGGAATAAACTTGCTTTTATCACTTGATGTTCCGCTGCTTTTGGCAAACCAGTTAATCGGAGAATTCCACAATACATTTTCCTCTCCATCCATCATTCTTTGAATATAGGGACGAAGGTCTTCATATTCATGTATAGGAACATTGAGCTTGAATTCTTTCAGTGTAAAAAGGCTTGAAAAATTATATTTCTTACCGAATGCTGTGTACTGAGCTGTTGTAACCAGGTCTTGTAAAACTGCCCTTTGAATCTCCACCGGATGCCTGGTCCAGTTTTCTATACGCCAAAACCTCATCCTGGCCAGTCTTGATATAGCGGGAGATAGCAGTTTCATTTAGAGAAAGGTAAAGAAAAATTTTATACGAAAATCAAACAGCCGTCTTACGCTATTATGAATTTTCATGTTCTTCAGCTGCTTTGTGCAAATAATCTTTTCTTTTGAGTTCAAAATTCCGACCCAGATAAAGCTGTCGTACTTTTTCATCTTCAGCCAGCTCTTCCGCGGTTCCGTGTTTGAATATTTTACCGTCAATCAGCAGGTAGGCTCTGTCGCAAATCGAAAGGGTTTCGTTTACGTTGTGATCGGTAATAAGAATTCCTATATTTCTGTATCTTAAGCGTGCTATAACCTCCTGAATGTCTTCTACAGCAATGGGGTCAACCCCGGCGAAGGGCTCATCTAACAGGATAAACTTCGGATCTACGGCCAAAGCGCGGGCAATTTCCGTTCTTCTGCGCTCTCCCCCACTCAATGTGTCACCGTTGTTTTTACGCACATGCCCCAGATTAAATTCTTCAAGTAGGGCCTCTAGTTTTTCTTTCTGTGCCGATTTTGATAAATCCGTCATTTCCAGAACAGCAGTTATGTTGTCTTCCACACTCAGTTTTCTGAAAACACTTGCTTCCTGGGGAAGATAACCAATGCCCATTTTTGCCCTTTTATACATAGGAAGCTTGGTAATATTGAGGTCGTTGAGAAAAACCTCTCCGCTATCTGGCTTTACGAGTCCCACCACCTGATAAAAAGAAGTAGTTTTCCCGGCTCCGTTTGGTCCGAGCAATCCAACAATTTCACCCTGGCTGACATTAAAAGACACGTTATTTACGACGGTACGGCTGCCGTAAATTTTTACCAGATTTTGAGTATGTATGGTTAGTCCCAATTTTAGTTGTATTACATTTCAAAATTACATTAAATCAAGCTAAGGGACTCTATTTTGTTGATTAACCTCTACAAACCTGCAGTATTTTTCAAATTGGGGTTATCTTTACGGGCTAAATCGAAAAGGTTAATTATCCGGGTATCAGTCTTTCAATAGGTACTTTTCAAAGGAAAGTTATTCTCTTCGGCAAAATTTCATTCAAAACAAACAGACTCATGAGGGTAATTGACCACCTTAATAATGCCAAACAGACGTTGATTTCTTTTGAAATATTGCCACCTTTGAAAGGCAAGGGCATTCAATCATTGTACAACCACCTGGATGTGCTTGCGGAGTTTAAGCCGGCTTTTATAAATGTTACCTATCACCGCAGTGAGCATGTTTTCAAAAAGCGTGCAGATGGAATATTTGAGAAGGTGGTGGTTAGAAAAAGACCGGGCACAGAGTCGATTTGTGCGGCGATCATGAATAAGTATAATGTAGATACTGTACCACACCTGATTTGTGGCGGTTTCAATATCAATGAAACGGAAGATGCATTAATCAATCTTCATTATCTGGGTATTGACAATGTATTGGTATTGAGGGGCGATGCGGCTAAAAATGAAGCCAACTTTGAACCGGAGCCGGGGGGACATAAATATGCAATAGACTTGTTGAAACAGGTCACTGATTTGAATTCAGGAATTTATCTGGAGGAAGATTTGAAAGACAGTTCCAAAACAAAATTTTGCATCGGTGTAGCGGGTTATCCGGAAAAGCATTTTGAGGCGCCCAATATGGAAACGGATTTAAAAAATCTAAAGGCAAAGGTGGATGCCGGAGCCGATTACATTGTGACGCAGATGTTTTTTGACAATGCTAAATACTTCTCTTTCGTAAATGCCTGCCGAGAAGTTGGCATCAACGTGCCTATCATTCCGGGATTAAAGCCAATTTATACTAAAAAACAGCTTACCATTTTACCGAAGACTTTCCATATAGATTTGCCCACTCCTCTTTCCGAAGCGATAGCGGCCTGCAAAAATGATCTTGATGTGGAGAAAATCGGACAGGAGTGGTTGCTGGAGCAATCAAAAGAATTGAAAAAAGCCGGCGTTCCGGTGCTACATTATTATACACTTGGCAGACCGCAGTTGGTGGCGAATGTGGTGAGGGAGTTGGTGTAGGGTTAAAGGTTTAAGTCGCTGACGCTGGTTTAAGGGTTTAACGGTTTGAATTTCAAAAAGTTTCAGCCATTTTCCATTTGTTTTCAACATTTATAAGGTTTTACCGCAGAGAACCAGAGAAAACGAAGTTTACGCAGAGGCTGGATTCTCAGCGTATCCTCTGCGCTCTTGTTTCTTTGCGGTAAAAATCAAATTGGCACCACAATCATTTTTCTTGTTGGTGATAACACCAACAAGCGAAGCGTTTCAGCCATTTTCCATTTGTTTTCAACATTTATATGGTTTTACCGCAGAGAACCAGAGAAAACGAAGTTTACGCAGAGGCTGGATTCTCAGCGTAACCTCTGCGCTCTTCTTTCTTTGCGGTAAAAATTTACACCGCTGTTGGTGATAACACCAACAAGGGGGGAATTTTTAGCTTTCGTATAATAATCTCCCATTTTCTTCGTTTTTGTATTATAAACCTCAAAGACGATGAAACGAATATCCAACCCTACGATTCAGCAAGAAGTTGTTTTAGCTACCAATAGTCAATTCGCCCGTCGCCAGTATTGCGAGAAAAATGAGAAAGGGCAGGAAAACAACGCTGACCAAGAAGAGAAATTCATGAACGCCTGCTGGAATGGCATGCTTAAAGATATGTTGCCCGAATTATTTATCCAGCACCATTCTGATACCCAGCTTTTTTTATGGCAAATGAGAACCTGTAAGAATACACTCACACTAGAAATGGCAGAAGAGCCCAGAGAAATGGATTTCAGCGCTTCAATAGATCCTTATTGTTTCATGGAATTACAGGCCTATAATTGAGATAAACAAACCTTTGCTATTCATTTTTAATAATAAATAAAAAGCCCCGATAAAAATCGGGGTTTAATATATTGGGCTTCTTATAAGTTTACATTGAGTATAGGAATTGGAAGCCGGATTGTTTTTCGTAAGATTTATATTGTATGTATTTGGAAAACTTCCTCTTACAACAACAGAAATCTTTAGGTTAGGATATTGGTTGGTTTCAGTGATATTGGATTTGCTCTTGCTTTATGATGTAAAAATAGTCTGCTGTTTTTTACCCACAAACTGATTGCGCTGATTGTTTTTTAATTTCGGTTTTTTCACTTGTAATTCATACGTGTACATACTTAATATGAAATAAAACAGGTATTTCAACTAAGATCATTTTATTGATTGATGAACGTTATTTTTATCGGAGTAAACGCGGTGTATTTTTGTTTCAGATTAATTGATCAAACATTGGAACGATAGGAAGTAAGAAATAAACGTTATAACAGACACTAAACTTACCGACCGAAAAGACAGAAGAAAAAATGTTGTTGTTCTTTGATGCTTGACGCTTAACTAAGAGTAATGCAGAATAGCAATTGCAAAAGATTGTAAAACTGCAGATTCGTTTTGAAGGCGGACATCTATAATGATTCCGCCTTCTTTTTATATTTGTACGAGTCTGATTTGTTCTACATGTTGAGTAAACCACTGATAGGTTTCTCTGATTCCTTCTTTGAGTTCGATTTTTGCTTTCCAGCCGGCATTGCTCAATTTGGATACATCAAGTAATTTTCTTGGAGTGCCGTTGGGTTTGGTTTCATCCCAAAGAATATCGCCGGTATGACCAACAATTTCCTGAATGGCAAGCGCGAGTTCTTTAATGGTCAAATCAACGCCAGTTCCGGTATTGTATAAATGTTCACTGAGATTATTTTCAAATGCAAACACCGCCGCATCTGCCAGGTCATCTACATGAATAAACTCACGCATGGCAGACCCGTTGCCCCACAAAGTAACAGGAGCATGGTTGTTTTGTTTTGCCTCATGAAACTTCCTGATCATTGCCGGCAAAACATGAGAAGTTTGTAAATCAAAATTGTCGCCGGGCCCATATACATTGGTCGGCATAAGCGAAAGAAAATCTTTATTGAATTGCTTTCTGATGGCTTCACATGCTTTTACGCCGGATATCTTTGCAATGGCATACCACTCGTTGGTAGGTTCAAGTGAGGAGGTCAGCAGATATTCTTCTTTCAGCGGTTGTGGCGCCAGTTTGGGATAAATGCAGGAGCTGCCTAAAAAAATAAATTTTTTCACATCATTCTGAAGTGAGGCATCAATCAGATTGTTTTGAATCTGCATGTTCTCCATCAAAAACTGATAAGGATAATTGTTGTTGGCTAAAATACCGCCTACTCTTGCAGCTGCATCAAAAACCACCTCAGGTTTTTCAGTTTTGATAAAATCATTTACCGCCTGCTGGTTTCTTAAATCCAGTTCTTTTGAAGAGCGAACAATAATATTGTTGTATCCTTTAGTTTTCAGATTTCTCACAATGGCAGAACCCACCATTCCGTTATGACCTGCTACAAATATTTTTGATTGTGTATTCATTTTTAATCGAATTGATTTTTTACATCAAATCCATTGTCTTTTAAAAACTTCGCTTTTTTGAACAATTTCAGATCCGATTCCACCATTTCCTTAACCAGCATATTCAAATCGTATTTTGGTTTCCAGCCCAGTTTTTCATTTGATTTAGTGGGATCACCGATGAGCAACTCAACTTCCGTAGGTCTGTAATAGCGTGGATCTACGGACACGATTTCTGTTCCGGGACTGAGGTGCTCTATATGGCTAGCAGTTGATACTACGTAACCAATTTCATTTTCTTCTTTTCCTTTGAATTCCACTTCGATGCCGGCTTCTCTGAAAGCCATTTTCACAAAATCTCTTACGGTGGTAGTGATACCGGTGGCAATTACATAATCTTCGGCTTTTTCCTGTTGCAATATCAGCCACATTGCTTCTACATAATCTTTTGCATGACCCCAGTCGCGCTTGGCATCGAGATTACCCAGCCACAATTTTTCCTGAAGTCCAAGAGAAATTTTAGATGCGGCTCTGGTAATTTTTCTGGTTACGAAAGTCTCCCCGCGTAAGGGTGATTCGTGGTTGAAAAGAATGCCATTACAAGCATATATATCGTAGGCTTCTCTGTAGTTTACTGTAATCCAGTAAGCATATAATTTGGCTACACCATACGGAGAACGTGGGTAGAAAGGCGTTGTTTCAGACTGAGGAACTTCTTGAACCAATCCGTACAATTCGGAGGTGGATGCCTGATAGATGCGGGTTTTTTTGGTAAGACCCAATAGGCGCAATGCTTCCAGGATGCGAAGTGTTCCGATACCATCGGCATTGGCAGTATATTCGGGCGTATCAAAGCTCACTTTAACATGGCTCATCGCACCAAGGTTGTAGATTTCATCGGGCTGTACTTCCTGGATAATTCTGATCAGGTTGGTACTGTCGGTGAGATCGCCATAATGCAAAACAAAATGACGATTGTTTACATGAGGGTCTTCATAAAGATGATCAATCCTTTCTGTATTTAAAGAAGAACTTCTGCGTTTTATACCGTGAACGATATAATTTTTTTTGAGCAAAAACTCCGTCAGATACGCTCCGTCTTGTCCGGTTACCCCGGTAATCAATGCAACTTTCATCAGTCAGTTTGGTTTTAATTATAGTATATCCGTATTAATTCAGATAATTATCGTGAAACGACAGGACACGAAATTATGATTTTATTTCTTTTTTCGTGACGTAAAAACAGCCAATTAGAGGGTTTAGCTTGCCCTAATTAGGTACAAATTGTCAAAATCAACTATCTTAGAAAAAAATTTTCAGAATAATTAAGACAAATTAATATGTATTGAGCCCGGTTCAGTACAAAACCACCATATCATGAGTAAAAAAATAGCTATAATCGGAGGAGGAAATTTAGGTACGGCGATAGCCGAGGGACTGATAAAAAGTAAATATTGCAAACCTCAGGATATTACCATTACAAAAAGAAATATTGCCACGCTAAAATCTTTACAGGATAAAGGCGTGAATGTTACTTCCGATAATCTTTCTGCAGTCAAAAAAAGTGAGCTGGTTATTTTAGCCATCAAGCCATTTCAGGTGAAGGAAGTCCTCGCTTCGATTAAAAGTGGACTCAACCCTAAGCATATCGTCGCGTCTGTCATTACCGGGGTGCTGATTAATGATATTCTGGATATGCTGAAAAAGAAAATTCCTGTATGCAGGGTAATGCCCAATACGGCTATATCTATTCAGCAGAGCATGACTTGTCTGAGTTTTTCTCACGCCACCAATGCACAGATTGATTTTGTAAAAGAGTTGTTTTCCAATTTGGGGAAAGTGGTGGTGATAGATGAAAAATACATGGATGCCGCTACAGTACTGGGTGCGTGCGGAACGGCTTATGCCATGAGATATATCCGCGCCAATATACAGGGCGGTATAGAAATTGGTTTTGATGCGGCCACAGCCAATTTAATTGCAGCACAGACGGTGAAAGGCGCAGCGGAATTGTTGTTGCAAAAAGGCACTCACCCCGAGCAGGAAATAGATAAGGTAACTACTCCCAAAGGCTGTACCATAGCGGGTTTGAACGAGATGGAACACCAGGGCTTCAGCTCTTCATTAATAAAAGGTATTGCAACGAGTTACGAGAAAATTGTAAAGGGATAGTTTAATTACCGTACTCACACAAAAATTTAATGCGCATCAGTTTGAGTTGCTCCCAGTTGAAATTGCCTTCAGACAGTTCTTCCTGGGCTACTTGTAATGAGGATGTTTCGCATTGTTTGAAGTACTCCATAATTTCTTCCTGTTCGTATTCATCTACCATGTCGTTGATGGCGTAATTCAAATTGAGCTTGGTGCCACTGGCTACGATGGTTTCCATTTCTTCGAGTAATTCATCGAGTCGGAGGTCTTTATTTTTGGCGATGGTTTCCAGCGGAATTTTTTTATCTACATTTTGTATGATGAAGATTTTATTGTTGTTGCGGTTGACAACACTTTTCATTACAAAATCATCCGGCTTGATGATATCGTTTTCTTCTACGTAAGCGGCAATAATATCTATAAAAGGTTTTCCGTAACGAACAGCTTTTCCTTTGCTTACGCCACTGATTTTTTCAAGCTCGGCGGTATTCGTGGGATACATGGTTGCCATATCTTCCAGCGAGGTTTCCAGAAAAATGACAAATGGCGGAAGATTTTTTTCTTTGGATACTTTTTTTCTGAGTTCTTTTAATTGTTCCAGCAATACAGGATCTGCCGCTCCGGAAGCATCGGGAGTGCCTCCTGCTTCATCTTCATCTGCATTGGCATCTTCAAAAAGATTATTAAGTGCAATTTTAAATGAAGTAGGTTTTTTCGCGAACGCAGAACCCTTCTTCGTTATTTTAAGAACACCATATTCCACAATATCTTTTTCCAGTAAACCGCTTAGTAACATTTGTCTGATTAGACTGCTCCAAAAATGCATATCATGATCTCCGCCGCTACCAAACACATCCAGCGTTTCATGCCGGTACATTTTCACCTGATTACTTGCTTTACCTGTAAGTATCTGAAGGATATAATCAATGATAAAATGCTCTCCGAGAGCAGCAATGGTTTTAAGTACAATAGCAGCTTCCTGTTTGGCTTCAATTTTTTCTTTTGGATGAAGACAGTTGTCGCAACTGCCGCAGCTTTTAGCATCGTTGTATTCCTCACCGAAGTAGTATAACAGTGTTTTTCTTCTGCACACGCTGCTTTCTGCATAGGCAAGCGTTTCGTTTATTAACTGAGCGCCTACTTCTCTTTCGCTGAGTGGCTTATCTTTCATGAAATGTTCCAGCTTGGCAATGTCTTTATGCGAATAGTATAAAATACATTTTCCTTCTAGTCCATCTCTGCCGGCCCTTCCAGTTTCCTGATAATAGTTTTCAATTGATTTGGGAATGTTGTAGTGGATTACAAACCGAACATCGGGCTTGTCGATGCCCATACCGAATGCGATGGTAGCAACGATTACATTTACATCTTCATTCAAAAACTGATCCTGCCGTTCTGCTCTTAACTTACTGTCTAATCCGGCATGATAGGCAACAGCCTTAATGCCGTTAGCCATAAGCATTTTAGCCAGTTCTTCCGTAGTTTTTCTGTTGAGGGTGTAAATAATACCGCTTTTGTTTTTGTGAGACTGGATAAACCTCACTATGCTTTTATTGGTTTGATCAACATTTACTTTAGGCAGTATTTCGTAATATAAATTTGGTCTGTTGAATGACGATAAGAAGATGCTTGGGTTGTTTAGACCAAGATTTTTTACAATATCATTCTGCACTTTCGGAGTGGCCGTTGCTGTCAGTGCAATGATGGGCACATCGGGGTTTATCAGTTCTTTTACTTCTTTCAGTCTTCTGTATTCCGGTCTGAAATCATGTCCCCACTCTGAAATACAGTGCGCTTCATCGACAGCAAAAAATGAAATTGAAATAGATTTGAAGAAAGCAATATTTTCTTCCTTGGTCATTGTTTCTGGTGCCACATAGAGCATTTTTGTGGTGCCATCGGTAACGTCGTCCTTTACCTTTTTTTGTTGACTTTTATTGAGTGTGCTGTTGAGAAAGTGCGCCACATTGTCTTTGCTGCTGTAACTTCTGACCAGATCTACCTGGTTTTTCATCAGGGCAATCAATGGAGAAACGATGATGGCCACCCCATTGCTCATCATGGCAGGAAGCTGATAACAAAGACTTTTTCCTCCGCCCGTGGGCATGATGACAAAAGTATCTTTTCCGGATAAGATGGTTTCTATGATTTTTTCCTGCGGTCCTTTGAACTGATCAAAACCGAAATGTTTCTGCAAATGGACTACCAGATCAGAGGGGGCATTTTTTATGTTGCCTGTATTTTTTTCAGAGGTCTTTGAGGTTGTTTTTTTGGCGGCCATTACTTTTTAATTATCACTAATCATCTATGTTCATTTACCTTCTTGATAATTTGAAAGGTGAACGAAATTAGTTTAAAATCTTTTCAAATACAAAGTCGTTAAAATAAATTAACATCTGGTTTTCATTCTGCATAGGGCGTTCTCTTTTTAAATTAAATTAATTTAGTGATACTGCCTATTTTTTGTGGTTCTAATTTACTTACACTTTGTATTTTCCGCTAATTAAAGTAGGTTTGCCCTTTCATAAATGGACAAAAGCCTTATTATATCAGCAGCGCAGCGCGTAATTAAGATTCAGGCATCTTCGGTTGCGGATTTGGGAGCCTTTATTAATGATGACTTTGCCCATGCGGTGAGCAGCATTGCTGCCGCAAAAGGTCGCCTCGTTTTGAGTGGCATTGGCAAAAGTGCGATTGTGGCTCAAAAAATAGCGGCAACGCTGAACAGTACGGGCACGCCTTCCATATTTATGCATGCTGCAGACGCCATTCACGGCGATCTGGGAATGATTCAAAAAGAAGATGTGGTAATGGTCATCAGCAAGAGTGGCGACAGTCCGGAAATAAAGGTATTACTACCCCTGATAAAAGGATTCGGAAATCTTCTCATTGGCATGGCGGGGAATGTGGAATCTTATCTTGCGCAGCAATGCGACATATTAATTAATACTACTGTTTTGCAGGAAGCTTGTCCCAATAATCTCGCTCCTACGAGCAGCACTACTGCACAAATGGTAATGGGGGATGCGTTGGCGGTTTGTCTGATGGAGCTCAGGGGATTCAACAGCAGCGATTTTGCTCGTTTTCATCCCGGAGGGTCATTGGGTAAAAAACTGTATATCCGGGTGTCGGATATATTAAGCAAAAAGAATGCACCTGCGGTGAGTCGTAATATGGATGTCAGGGAGGTTATCATACATATAACACAAAACAGACTTGGGGCCGTTGCGGTTGCAGATGAAAATGGGGAAATCGGCGGCATCATAACGGATGGGGATATACGAAGAATGCTGGAAAAGTATGATCATTTCATTACACTCAAAGCAGCGGATATCATGGGTTGTTCACCCAAATTGATTGAAGCGGATGCATTGGCTGCAGAGGCACTTCAATTGATGAGACAATACAACATTAACCATTTGCTTGTTACAGAAAAAGGCGTCTATTCAGGAATTGTACATATACAGGATTTGATAAGAGAGGGGATTATATAGAAAGTAGAAAGTTAAAAGTACAAAGTAAAAAGTAATAACCGATGTCTCGTCCTGTAGTGACGATTTGTATTTAACGATAAAAACAACATTCATGAACAAAAACAATTACGTGGCGATAATGGCCGGTGGTATTGGAAGTCGCTTCTGGCCGATGAGCAGAACGGATTATCCCAAACAGTTTTTGGATATTTTAAATATTGGCAAAACGCTTATTCAATCAACATACGACAGATTTGCGCGTTTTATTCCTGCTGATAATATATATGTTGTTACTTCTGAATCATACAGGCATATTGTAAAAGAGCAATTACCGGCGATACCCGAGGAAAACATTTTGTGTGAGCCATCGAGGAAGAATACCGCTCCCTGTATTGCCTATGTTTCCTATAAAATAGACCAGCTTAATCCGGATGCCAATTTGATTTGTGCGCCTGCTGACCATTTGATTTTGGATGAGCCTTCTTTTGAAGATATTTGTTTAAAGGCACTGCATTTCACCTCAAACATAAAAGCGTTGGTAACGCTGGGGGTAAAACCAACCAATCCGAATACGGGTTATGGATACATACAATTCCAGCAAATGCCGGTGAGTGACAGTGTATATAAGGTAAAGACATTTACTGAAAAGCCCGATCGTGAGCTGGCGAAGACATTTGTGGCGAGTGGTGATTTTCTTTGGAATGCCGGCATCTTTGTATGGCAGATAAAAAATATTGTAAAGGCATTTGAGAAATTGCTGCCGGAAATACATGAGGTTTTTGATGCGGAGCGGGGTGCTTTAAATACAAACAAAGAGAAAGAAGCAATCGAACGCATTTATCCTCAGTGCGTAAATATTTCTATTGACTATGGAATTATGGAGAAGGCAGACAATGTGTATGTAATACCTTCCTCTTTTGGCTGGAGTGATTTGGGAACCTGGGCAAGTGCGTATGATACGCTGGAAAAAGACTATCTCGATAATGCAGTAGCCGGAAAGAATGTGATGATCATTGATGCCACCAAAAACATGGTACATGCCGATAATAAAAAACTGGTTTTAATTCAAGGGCTGGAAGATTTTATCGTAGTAGATACTAAAGATGTGTTGCTGATCTGCAAAAAAGACAAGGAGCAGGAAATCAAAGAATATGTTGCTGAGGTAAAGCGCAACAAAGGAGATAAATTCATTTAATTGAAGGCTTTCACATAAAAAAGTATCTTTTGAGCATTAACATAGAAAGCAAGTTGCCCAATGTGGGTACGACTATTTTTACAGTGATGAGCTCACTGGCTGCGTCACATAAAGCCATCAATTTAGGACAGGGGTTTCCAGATTATACAATGAATGATGAACTGATTGCCTTGGTGAACAAAACCATGAAGGATGGAAACAATCAGTATGTGCATATGTGCGGCCTGCCATTATTACGGGAACGAATAGCCGAAAAGGTAAATAGGGCGTATCAATCAAACGTAAATGTGGATACTGATATAACGATTACTCCCGGCGGCACTTATGCTATTTACACTGCTCTTACTGCTATTTTGCGTCCGGGAGATGAGGTGATTGTATTTGACCCGTCATACGATTCCTATATTCCCAATATTGAGATTAATGGAGCGGTTCCGGTAGCTGTTTCATTAAGATACCCTGATTACAGTATCGACTGGGATGTAGTAAGAGAAAAAATAAATCCGAGTACCAAAGCAATTGTAATCAATTCGCCACATAACCCTACGGGGTCGGTGTTGACTCAATCTGACATAGATCAACTCAAATCAATTGTGGAAGGAACGGGAATTTTTATCATCAGTGATGAAGTGTATGAGCATTTGATATTTGATCAGAAAGAGCACTTGTCTATACTGCGCTATCCAGAGTTATTTGAAAGAAGTTTTGTTTGTTTTTCTTTTGGAAAAGTGTACCACTGTACCGGCTGGAAGATGGGTTATTGTATAGCTCCGGCCAAACTGATGACAGAGTTCAGAAAAGTACACCAGTTCAATTGTTTTACCTGTAACAGTCCTGCTCAATATGCGCTTGCCGAATTTTTGGAGGAGCCGGCACATTATTTACAACTTGGAAATTTTTTGCAGCAAAAAAGAGATTATTTCAGGTCGATTATGCGTGACACAAAATTTGAACCGCTTCCTTCTTATGGAAGCTATTTTCAGTTGTACAGTTATGCAGCCATCAGCGATGAAAGCGAAAGTGAATTTGCGATTCGGCTAACCAAAGAGGCAGGTGTGGCCACCATTCCGGTGAATGCCTTTTATAAAACGCCGGTTGACAATAAAGTCCTTCGTTTTTGTTTTGCAAAAAAGGAATCAACGCTGGAGGAAGCAGTTAACCGGCTTGTCAAATATTTCGGGTAGAAAATGTTATTGTTTTGATTGTAAATACGCTTCCGCTTTAGCCAGATCTTCCGGCACATCAATTTTAATTCCCGATTCATCAGTAACTACCATTTTTAACCGGATACCGTTTTCCAGGTAACGAAGACATTCAATTTTTTCGCTGATTTCCAATGGAGTCATCTCCCATTGAGTGAATTGCAGAAGTATTGATTTTCTGAATGCGTATACGCCGATGTGTTCATAGTATGTCGGGGAATAAGATTCTTCCCTCAGATAGGGAATGACGCTTCTGCTAAATAGCAATGAATAGTTGTTTTTATCTACAACGACTTTTACATAGTTTGTGTTATTCACCAGTGAGGAGTCTGTGAAAGCCTTCATGATGGAAGCCACTTCCACCTCGGAATCTTCAAAAGCATTCAGGAGTTTACTTAAAGCTTCCTTGTTTACAAAAGGCTCGTCGCCCTGTACATTCAGGATGATGTCGGCATCAAGGTTTTCCACCGCTTCAGCAATCCTGTCGGAACCGCTTTCGTGTTGCCGCTTACTCATAATGGCTTTGCCTCCATTGGAGATGATTTCAGTCAGAATTATTTCACTGTCGGTAACCACAAACACTTCGTCAAATAAACCGGTTGCAACTGTATTATCATAAGTATGACGAATGACGGTTTTATTTCCCAGGGGCTGCATCAGTTTGTAAGGAAATCTCACCGCAGCATATCGGGCTGGGATTACAGCTATTTTTTTCATTTCTTCTAAATTATATTTTTTGTTTTATAAAGCGAATGCAATGTTCATCAATTTGTTTTATTTAATAAAAAATTAAAAGAAAGGCATGTGTTTATTTATTAATATCTATATAATATTTTGAAAAACACCTGTTTTTTATCTAAATTGTGGGAACATTTCAATCCATTCTCCGCTGATTTACCAACGATTTAACCGTTAAAGATCTATTAACCAAATTAATTTTTTATGAAAAAAGTATTTTACTTTTTATTACTTAGTTTTTTTAGCTTTTCTTCCTATGCTCAAATTGATGCGGGAGTTGTATCAATAACACATCCGCCCATCTCTTGTTACGGCAACCCTCAGATTATTTATGTTGACATCATCAACAATGGTGCTTCAAATATTTTGACAAATGGCGCTGCGGTTACATTGAAAATTGGCGGCTCAAATACTTATGTAAATACTATTAAGAATTCATCCCCCATTGCACCGGGAGCTAAAGTAACGTATACTTTCGCAGGCATCGGTTTGAATAATGACGGACCAAACATTGATACTGCAATAGTTAAGTTAAGCGGGGATATTGATCCAACCAATGATACGCTTATCAGCGGAACCATTACGGCTACCATCATCAGTCTTTATCCGATAGTTGAAGACTTTGAAGCAATTCCTCCAGTGCTTCCATATGTAGAGAAAGTAACAGGGGTTAATCAATTATGGAATTTACAGATAGGAGATTATACCAATGGCGATCAGGCGCAGCCTCTGTCTCCTCTTGGTGCTCCTGCAAAAAATAATTTTTATTTGTTTGACAGTTACAATGGAGCAGAAGGTTCAATCAGCAGATTGTACAGTAACTGTATTGATATGCCTGATTTAATTGACCCACTTAATCCTCCTGTTACTACTATAACTTTTTATGCAAGTCACGATGATTTATTTCCGGAAAAAGAAGACAGTATTTATATGGTAATTTCTACCGATAAAGGTGTGACATGGGAAAGAATTTACGGAGTAAAAAGATATGATCCATTATTCATCACTCCCGGCTGGAAAATAGAGGTAGTAGATATTTCTCTATACAACAACCAAACCATTCAAATTGGTTTTGAAGGAGTAAGTAAAAATGGAAATGTAATCGGTATAGATGATATCAATATTAATTTTAGCGGTCCTCTTCCGGTTTCTTTATTAAGCTTTAGTGCTAAGAAGAGCGGATCAATAAATAACCTTCAGTGGAATACTGGTCGCGAGTTGAATGCAAAAAGCTTTATAGTTGAGCGCAGTATTGACGGCAAAAACTTCAAACAAATTGGTGAAGTAGCTGCTACCGGAAATAGCAATACAACCCGTTCTTACTTCTTTACTGATATGGAGCCCGTTAAAGCAACCAACTACTATCGTATACGCATAGTGGACAATGGAGCCGCTCAAAAATTCAGCCAGGTGAGAAATATCAAAAACACCGGAGTGGCTGAGATGATTGTAGCGCCAAACCCCGTTCCTTCAAATATGAAAGTAAGAATAGACGCTGAAAGAACAGAAAGAGGGGTAATGGTTGTTACCGACTTAAGTGGTAAAAAAGTTATGACTAGAACGATGAATATTGTTTCCGGTCCTAACATGCTTGATATTCCAATGAACAATGTATCAAGAGGTTCTTATATTGTAACGCTGCAACTCGGCGAAGAGACAATCGTAAGAAAGATTAACAAGCTTTAATCAATCTGATTATATTGATGAGTCGCCCTTAATTAAGGGCGACTTTTTTGTAATTTTTTTTTAACATGCAATGCCAAGAAGAGCGAGCTTACACAAAAAGGGAATGATTATTCAGGGCATACCATGTGACAATAATTAAAAGACTAAATAAACACATGAAATGCCCATAAGAGCCAGCTCATACTAACCGGGGATGATTATTTAGGGCATAACATGTGGCTAGAAACAATAAAAATAAACACATGAAAACAGTTTTCATCATCAGGCACGCTAAAAGCAACTGGTCTTTTGGAGACCTTTCTGATTTTGAGCGTCCATTAAATGATCGAGGTAATGGGGATGCCCCAATGATGGCGGAGAGAATTTTAAAAAAGAAATTAGAAATAGACTTGTTGCTGACGAGTACTGCCAAAAGAGCCCGTCAAACCTGCGAGCATTTTTCTGACACATTAGGAAAAAACAGAAAAGATATTGTGCTTGATGACTCTCTTTATCATGCCTCTTCCGATATGATTCATTATGTAATCAGAATGCTGGACAACAGATTTCAAAGTGTTGCCATTTTTACGCACAATCCGGGCGTTACCGATTTTGTGAATGGATTAATTGATGGTATGAATATTGATAATATGCCAACCTGTGGAGTATTTTGCGTTGAGTCGAATATTATCGACTGGAAGCAATTTGAAAAATCAGAAAAGAAGTTTAAGTTTTTTGATTATCCTAAATTAAGCTGATTTATTATTGAGAGTAAGATCCATTAATCTATTATGCAATAGTTTTTCTGTTTGCCAGATATACTCCGGAGAAAATAAACACAGCCGCGATTATTTTATACAACTCAATATTTTCTTTTAAAAAGAATACAGCAATAATGGTTCCAAAGGCCGGCTGTGAGTAGATATAAGCACCTGCTATAGAGGCACCCAGTTTTTTAATCCCATAAATATTGAAAAGATAAGCTAAAAAAGTCCCTCCAATTACAACCAATCCAAGTAACACCCATTCAGTGAGACCAAACAATTCCCATTTAGTTTCTTTAAACTCGCTCCAGCAAAATGGAAGAGCAAGGAATAAACCTATGGTAAAGATTATTCTTATTACATCAATTGGTCTGTAAGTGACCATTAATGGTTTTACTAAAATAAAATAAACAGTATAGGCAATAGCATTGATAATTATAAATGTATCACCAAGTAAGACATTTGTGGCCGTCTTGGAATAAGTCCTTGAGCTGATTAAAATAGTAGCACCCAATACACCCAAAAACAAACCAACTATTTTATTTGCAGTAAGTTTTTCTTTTAAAACCCATGCTGCAAATACTGTAATTAGAATTGGGGTAATCAACATGAGTAATACGGCGTGAATTGAAAACGTCAGAGACAATCCCTTGACAAAAAGTAGCTGATTAATTACAATTCCTGTAATTGAACACAAGATAAATCTAGGGATATCATTTTTCTTAATCCTGATCTTTGAAGGATATAGTAGAAATAAAATCCAAAGGAGTAAAGAACTTATGCCTATTCTTATTAAGTTCAATCCGAAAGCTTGTACAAATCCGTTATTAACAAGATGTTTTATAGCACTTAGGTTGATCCCGAAAAATAAATTCGTTGCTAAAAGCGCGAGATGCGGAAGTATATTTTTTCTCAATACTGCAAATCTGTTTTCAGAAGGTTATAAAAAATTTGAGTGCAATTTAATTATTCTATAATCAATCCTAAACAGTCTTTGTTTTGCTTTATTGTTTTAAAATAAAAACCGTCCTTAGAAAAGGACGGTGTAATACTTAACTAACCCAAAACAAATCGTTTAAATCGAGCAGAACCCTGGCAGAGATTATCAGCTCTGAGATTCTTTTATTTTTTCTCTGATTTTAGTTTCAATTTCAGTAGCTAGCCCGGGATTATCTATCATCAACTGTTTTACAGACTCTCTTCCCTGACCAAGTTTATCGTTATTGTAGCTGAACCAACTGCCGCTTTTTTGTACGATGCCTAATTCGACACCCATATCAATGATTTCGCCTGCTTTAGAAATACCTTCTCCGTAAATGATGTCAAATTCAGCCTGACGGAAAGGTGGTGCCACTTTGTTTTTAACCACTTTTACTTTAACATGGTTTCCAACTACTTCGTCACCGTCTTTTATCTGAGCCATTCTTCTGATATCCAGACGAACAGATGCATAAAACTTTAAGGCATTACCGCCGGTAGTAGTTTCGGGATTACCGAACATTACACCTATTTTTTCCCTGAGCTGGTTGATAAAAATGCAGCAGCTATTGGTTTTGGAAATGGTTGCGGTTAATTTTCTGAGTGCCTGGCTCATCAATCTGGCATGCAGTCCCATTTTGCTGTCTCCCATTTCTCCCTCCAGTTCGCCTTTTGGTACAAGTGCGGCAACAGAATCTATCACCACCACATCCAATGCACCCGAAAGAATAAGACGGTCGGCTATTTCCAAAGCCTGCTCTCCATAATCAGGTTGCGAAATCAGGAGATTGTCAATGTCTACTCCCAGTTTCTGTGCGTAAACACTATCGAAGGCATGTTCCGCATCTATGAAAGCGCAGATGCCTCCCTTTTTCTGTGCCTCTGCAATAATATGAGTGGCCAGCGTTGTTTTACCGGAAGATTCCGGGCCATATATTTCAACTACACGTCCTTTGGGGAGACCGCCGATTCCCAGCGCCACATCCAAACCAATTGAACCGGTAGAAATAACCCCTTGTTCAATATTGGTTTTTTCGTTCATCATCATTACCGATCCTTTTCCAAAGTCTTTATCGATCTTGTCGATAGTCAGTTTCAGTGCTTTAAGCTTTTCTGTGTTACTCATGTTTTTAGTTTTAATTGATGTGTCTGAATACTTGTAAATGTATAATCGAATACAAAGATAGGGGAATATTTTTACAAACACTAATTATTTTAGCAAAATTGCTAAGTTTTTTATACATCTTTTAGGGAGAAAAAAACGGGAAAAATAAGAGGAAATGCATGTAAAATGTAGAATAACGATTATTCAATAATCAATGTAGAAAGCAGCTGAACGTTGTTGAATGTAGTTTAAGATTGTTTATTGGAGATTTTTCATTTACCTCAAAATCTCTTTCAGCACAATCTCATTCACTTTAACCGGATATTTTTTTCTCAGTTGAGCAATCCATTCTTTTTCCAGCACATTCTGGTAGTCATTAATAACCATTCCCTTGGCGTCTTCAAAGGTTCTTTGCTGGCCCATTTCATACTTGCGTAAAAATTTATAAAAGGTAAAAGTGCCGTCTTCATTATTTATAATTTCGGAATAAGTTCGCGCAACAGGGTTGATTTTCCCTTCATTTATTTGTGCAATTTCAAACCTCCCGCTGTCGGCCTGCAACTCCCCCTGTCTGCTTTCTATAAGCACCCTCCAGTCCACTCCAGCTTTCATACTGTCTAATGCCTCCTGAGCAGCAAAGTCCGAAAGGGCATTTATGATAATTACATCCGCACTGGGTGTCCACAGATATTTTTCTTTATTCGCTTCATAATATTTTTTCAATCCCGCACTGTCACCCCCCGCCTTACCCCACACATTTTTTTCCATGATTTCAAAAAGCATATTGCCATCTTTGAACTCCTGCAACTGATAATTGAATTCCGGACTGAAATCTTCCAGATGTTTGCGATAGTAATCAACCGCAGAGGCAGACTGAAAATTCTTCCATAAAACAGCGTTGCTTTCTTCTTTATTATTAGCAGGATCGGCAGTATAGTTGACTACATAATTAAGCCAGTCCAGACCTTTTACAGTTTCTTTTTTAAATTGTAAGATTGATTTTTTGCTGATGGGATAATCTTCAGTTGTAGAAGAAGTATTGGTTTTCACCGAATCGGCAAATCTAAACAAGTCGGATTCTTTTACTGCAGGCAGAATTTTTAACGCGGTTTTTTTAACGGCAGCCTCGGCAAATTTGTCTTTGCTCAATTTTACACGATCATCTTGTGATATTTTATTCCTGAGCTCATTCTGATATACTTCGTCTTTTTTGTCGGAGGGGGTAGGCGTTACCGATAGTCTTTTAATGATGTGAATGCCAAAAGAGGTGACAAAGGGTTTTGAAACATCATTATCTTTTTTAAGTCCCAATAATTCTTTTTCGAAAGCGGGCTCATATTTTCCGGTGCTAAACTCCGCCATTTCTCCGCCATTGAGATAGGTTAATTTGTCTTCGCTGATAATCATAGCCAGAGCTGCAAAATCACCTCCTTTTAAAATTAAATCATACACAGAATCAGCCTTGAGTCTCATGATGCTGATGGATTGCTGATCGGCATCGGGAGGAAGAGAAAAAAGTATTTGCGCTACTTTCCATTTACCGATGCTTTTGCGGGATTCGGTCACCTTAAAAATATGCCACCCCTTTTTTGTGCGATAGGGTTCTGATGCCTGTCCGGGTTTTAATCCGTACACAATGTTTTCATATTGATAGGGAAGTGTGAATGCTGTGATGAAACCAAAATCAGATAGCTTTATGTCATTTGCAGGAACAATTTCATTATATTTTTCATTGCCTGTTTTTAGTTGAGCAAATAAATCTTTTGTAAGCTGAAATGCATTCAATGTGTCCTTCGGAGAGGCGCCTTCGCTGACCGGAGTAAAAAAATGCAATACATGTAAATCAAGCTGACTTCTTTCAAATGCCTGCTCCTGTAGTGTTTTGATTGTTTCAGGGTCATCGAGGTAATTGTTTTCAATCTGTTGCCTGAAATTAATCAGATCTGCTTTCATCTGTTCGGAAGTATCCAGCTTTAATTCCTGAGCGGCCTTTACTTTCAGTTTGAAGTTGGTATACAATTCCACATAGTCGCGCACAGATTTTTCTTTGTCTGTAACGACGGTATTGTTTTTGTTATAAGCACGCAGAAATTCATCTTTTTTCACGATACTATTTCCGTAGGTAATCAGTGATTGCGTGTATGCATTGATGTTAGTACCTAAGAGAAGTAGAATAAAAGCAAATTTCTTCATGTAGTTTCGGGTATTTTAAATAATATTAGCCTTTCTTTTCTTTCCATTTCGTCTGTAAAAAATCGTTCAATTGCTCCCAGCCCAGTTTTTTACCGATGATTCTTTTTTCTTTATCCAGTAAAAACAGAGAAGGGGTTGATATCACATCGTAGAGCTGTCTGAAGCCCGGCCTTCCGGAATCGGTGATACTTTTTTCTTTTTCTTTTGTTTGATATACATGTTTCCAGTCGCCAATTTTATGCTCTTTAATATAATTTACCCACTCTGTTTTTTTATCGGGCTCTGTCAGCACCGCATATATTTTTACGTTTTTATTTTTCCAGGATGCCCTGTATATGGAATCTATACGAGGGATTTCTTCTTTACAGTGACCACAGGTAGGATCCCAGAAAATAACGAGCGTATAATCTCCTGCAACGTCATAAAGTTCCGCAGGCTTTCCCGTAGAGTCTGTCATCTCCATATTAGCGGCCGTTACTCCAATCAGGTTGCTCATCTGCATGTATGCTCTTCTGGAGATGGTCTCCATTTGTTTTTCATTCAGCCAGGTGCTTAGACCTTTGCTGTGGTATTTTTCAAAGAGATGAACAAATACCGCATCGAGTCCCATGATTTTGGGATTCAGATATTCATCCGTAAACCAGTTGAGGAGAAATTTATACATTTCCGGACAGGATCTCGCAAGCAAAAGTTTGTAGTCAATATCCTGTATCAGACTATCGGGAATCTGAGGATAAATATCTCTGTAATATCTTTCCATTCGGGGCATAAAAAACGGAGTACGGATGACGCGTTCATCCATAAACGTTATGCCATCCCAGTAGTGTTTTTTGAAATAATGATAATTGTAAATGGTATCCTGGCGTGTTTTAGCATTTTTAATGGGGATTTCTGGTTCTTTCATTGCTTTCAGCATCACGGCCATCATCGATTCAGACTGATTTGTCAAAATGCTTTCTCTGTAATCAGAAAGTTCTTTATTGTAGCGCAGATAATTTTCTTCATGAAGCAAAGAATCTTTTTTGTTTGTCGCTTTTGTATAAGCATTTCTTTCTTTTTGCAACAAGCTGCCTTTTTCTCCGACAAATTTTTGGTATTGATTGAAAAGGAGGTTTTCCGGCGAGCCGTTGACTTTCATATTAAGCAAATCCGATGTATCCGCTTCAATGGAAATTTCCTGTTCTTTGTCTATGAAAAAATCAGCACTGATGTTTTTGCCCGGGAAAACAATGGTGTAAATGCCTCCGGGAAGTCTTCTTTTTCCTATAAAAACAGCCGTTCCGTTGCTTTCCATGGCTGCAGAATCTTCCACATTGAGTTTTTCGCCCATACGGTAGCAGAAATAGGAAATGCCTTCTTTAAAGTTTTTGCATGTAAGCCTTACAACGAAACCGGAGTCAGTCATTGAATTTTCTTTCTTTTGAGCAAAAGCCCCTAGGTTCAACAATGAAAAAATAAATACGAGAAGGGATAAATGTTTCATACCATTATTTTTTTTACCGATTGTGAACAGTCGAAAGCAAACCTGCCTTTACTGATATAAGCAGGTAAAATTACAATTCATTAACAAAACAAGTTGCTTTAATAAAGGTTAAATTTGCCGGGTGAGAAAAAAACAAAAGAACAGGGTCATCCTGGAGAATATTACGATTACAGATTATGCGGCGGAGGGAAAGGCACTCGTCAGGCATGAGGGAAAGGTCATTTTTGTATCCGGAGCAGTTCCGGGCGATGTGGCCGACATTCAATTGTTTAAAAATAAAAAGGACTGGGCCGAAGGCAGGGTTATTAAAATTATTCAACCGGCACCAGACCGTCTAATTCCATTTTGCCGGCATTTTGGGATTTGTGGCGGTTGTAAGTGGCAAATGTTGCCTTATCAAAAACAACTTCAGTACAAACAACAAGAAGTAGAAGCCAATTTTACCCGGATAGGCAAATTAGAGATTCCGGAAATAATGCCCATTATTGGGTCGGAAGCTACTGCCCGATACCGCAATAAACTGGAGTTTACATTTAGCAACAAACGATTTTTGACCAGTGATGAGATAAACACGGATGGAGTTGTACCGCAACAAGACGCGCTCGGCTATCATGTACCCCGCGTATTTGACAAGGTGATAGATATATTTGAGTGTCATCTGATGGATCCTGTAAATGACGACATACGCAATACGATTCGAGATTTTGCTAAAAAGCATTTATTTTCTTTTTATGATATCAAGGAACATACCGGCTGGCTGCGCAATATCATCATAAGGTATTGCTCCACCGGCGAGTTGATGGTAAATATTTGTCTGAATTATGAAGACGAAGGCAATCGCATTTTATTGCTTGATCATTTGCTTCAACAAGTTCCTACCATCACAACGTTGTTGTATACTATTAATCCCAAATGGAATGACAGTATTTATGATCTCGTGCCGCAGGTATATCATGGAAAAGGATTTGTGATTGAAAAGCTGGAGGATTTTGAATTCATCATCAGTCCGAAATCATTTTTCCAGACAAACACCAGACAGGCAGAAAAGCTGTATCAGGTTACCAGAGACTTTGCAGGACTTACAGGAAACGAAGTGGTGTATGATTTGTATTGCGGAACGGGAAGTATAGGAATATTTTTAAGTCACGGTGCGAAAAAAATTATTGGAGTTGAAGTGGTGGAAGATGCCATTGAAGATGCAAAGAAAAATGCTGCACTGAATGACATTCATCATGCGCATTTTTTTGCCGGAGATGTGATTAAGGTATGTAATGATGAGTTTTTCCGCGTGAATGGCCGGCCGGATGTGGTCATTACTGATCCTCCGCGGGCGGGGATGCACGAAAAGCTGGTTGTCAAACTGCTGGAGATGGAGGCGCCCAAAATTGTGTATGTAAGTTGTAATACGGCCACACAGGCAAGAGACCTCGCTTTGCTTTCGGAAAAATATATGATAGAGAAAGTGCAGCCTGTTGATATGTTTCCTCATACCCATCACATTGAATGTGTGGTGTTGCTTGTTTTAAAAAAATAGATGATTAACGCCTAACTTTACCTTATGGAATTCAGAAACAGGTTTCAGCAAACCTCCCCCATAGTGTTGAATCTCATCATTATCAACGGGTTGGTTTTTTTTGCTCAGATGGCCTTTGGCGGTTTGTCTGAAAATCAGCCCAATACAGTAAATGACCTGTTTGCTTTACATCATTACAAATCAAATGAATTCCGCCCTTATCAGCTGATTACGCATATGTTTATGCACGGCAGTTTTTTTCATCTTCTGTTTAATATGCTTGGGCTATGGATGTTTGGAAATGTGCTGGAAAAGGTTTGGGGCTCCAAAAGATTCTTGTTGTTTTTTTTGATTTGCGGTTTTGTTGCAGGAGTGTCTCAAATGCTGAATTATGTAGCGGATTATCATAAGATAGACAGGGTTCTGCTAGACGCAGAAACAATGGAACAATATCAACTGGCGATGCGTTTAAATTGTACTATTGGCGCATCCGGTGCGGTGATGGGAATTTTAGCGGCATTCGGATATTTGTTTCCCAACACACAGCTTTTCATCATGCCTATTCCATTTCCTGTAAAAGCTAAATGGGCGATTATGGGCATCATTGCTTTGGATATTTTTGGAGGGGTGGTTAACACGGCAAATGATAATGTTGCTCATTTTGCTCATGTGGGAGGAGCGCTGGCGGGATTTTTGCTGGTGCTTTACTGGAACAAAACCAACCGAAATAGTTTATTTTAATAATACCGGAAGTACTTTATAAAATGGGTGAATCTGAAAGATATCTGGAATATAAGCATCACAAACCGAGAAGAAGATTTACACTTGGTCAGGACAACAACGCCATCGTAGCGCTATTTGCGCTGAATGTTGTTTTCTTTTTGTTGTTGCTTACCATTCAGGTGGGATTCTATTTCGGGGAACAGAGTGCGGAATCATTTTACCGGCAAATTGTTCAGTGGTTTTCTTTACCTGCAGCGCTAACCAAACTCAGTGAGCGTCCGTGGACTATATTGACTTATATGTTCAGCGATACCAGTGGCATGCTGTTTCGGTTGTTGGGAAATATGGTATGGCTATGGTCTTTTGGCTATATCCTGCAGGAGATGGCAGGCAACGAGAAGATTATTCCCGTATATCTGTATGGAGGATTATTGGGCGGTGTTTTTTTTATTGCAGCCAATTATTTCATCCCGTCTTTACGCCTGTTTGCAAGTCAATCAACATTGCTTGGCGCGAATGCCGCCGTGATGTCAGTAGCCACAGCCACCACCACATTATCTCCCGACTACCGCATTTTCCGTCATATCCGAAAAGGAATGCCGGTTTGGGTGTTGTTTGTATTTTTTGTGTTGATTGATTTTGCCGGTATATCAGGTAATCTGCCTTTGCTTTCTTCCCATGTTGGCGGAGCGCTGGCCGGATTTATTTTTGTTGTTTTATTGCGTAAAGGTCACGATGGAAGTCGTTGGATGAATAAAGCCTATTTCAGAATTATTCATTTATTTACTCCAGCAAAAACATTTGATAAAGAATCGGTGAAAGATAAAATTTTTTACCAAACAGGAGATAGAAAGCCGTTTGACAAACAGCCCAATATAACACAACAGCGGATTGATGAATTGCTGGATAAAATCAACGAAAAAGGGTATCATTTTTTAACTGATGAAGAAAAGCAATTTTTGAAAAAAGCATCCGAAGAAGATGTTTAGCTGTTTTTAACAAAGCGATTATTTGACGCACAAATTTCAACATGGCTAAAAGCTTTGCCAAATTTTTACTGATTACCTGCAACATAGCAGTAGCCATATCCTTTATCATCGGCTGTTACGGTAGCGACTTTAAGTCAGGTAAATACTGGTTTTTAGGATTGTTCACCCTTGCATCACTCTATTTTTTACTAGCCCTGATAATTTTCATTTTTTTCTGGCTTTTGGTCAAGCCTAAATATGCTTTTATTGGAGTAATTGCAATTGCATGTTGTTGGATGCCTTTGAAAAATCTTATTGGCATTCATCCGCTTGATGAATTTAATAACAAGAAAGAAGAATCGCAGATCAGGGTCATGAACTGGAATGTGGAGTTGTTTAATTTATTGAATTATAAAACTGCTCCCGGCAAAAAATTTGAAATGATTGATTTGGTTCATGAGCTAAAGCCCGATATATTTTGCATGCAGGAGATGGCGGCCTCAGACAACAGTCCTAAAGCAATCAACTACATGCCGGATATTATGAAAAGGATGGGCAAATTTGATTACTATTATTACTACAATCCCGTCCATGATTTTGACAGAGACCATCATTTCGGAATGGTAATTGCCAGCCGTTATCCCATAATCAAACAAGAAAGCGAGAGCTACAACAGAAAAAGGTATAATGCTACTTTTATTTATGCTGATATTGCCAAGGGAAAAGACACTTTCAGAGTCTTTAATATTCATTTGCAGACATTGCATTTTAGTGAAATAAACAGAAAATATCTGGAAGATTTTTCTCTGAGTGATGACGCTTATATTGAGAATTCGAAAAACATCATTTCCAAATATAAAAAGGGATTGATTGAGCGGCGCACACAAAGCGATTTCATTAAAAAACATCTGGATCAGAGTCCCTATCCTGTTATTTTATGTGGCGATTTTAATGATGTTCCTAACAGTTACGCATACCGTACAATTGGCGAGAACCTCAAAAATGCTTTTGCAGAAAAGGGAATAGGAATCGGGGCCACGTTCAACGGCATCTCTCCCACTTTGAGGATTGACAATATTTTTTGCAGTCCGTCTTTTGATGTCAGACAATATGATCGATTTAAAAACAAACTCAGCGACCACTTCCCGATTGTGGCTGATTTAGCTTTTTCAAAAACTCCCTGATAGATATCTTCTGATAATTTATTTTATAAGCACCTATCTTTGCTAATGCAGCAATAAATCGGTTGATGACCAAAACTTATAACTAAAATGGCACTGCACATTTATAATTCATATACCAGAAAAAAGGAACTTTTTGCGCCCATCACGCCCGGCCATGTGGGAATGTATGTTTGCGGCCCTACGGTGAGTGGCGAAAGTCATTTAGGTCACGCCCGGCCGTATGTCACGTTTGATGTGGTGTATCGTTATCTGACATTCAAAAAATTGAAGGTTCGTTATGTTAGGAACATCACGGATGCGGGACATTTTGAAGAAGAAGGAAGAGAAGCGGAAGATAAAGTAAGTACTAAAGCGCAGCTGGAAAAACTGGAGCCAATGGAGCTGGTGCAGAAATACACCAATTTGTTTCACTGGGCCATGAAGCAATTCAATTGCATAGAGCCAAGCATAGAGCCCACCGCTACCGGGCATATTGTGGAGCAGATCAACATGATTGAGGAGATTATCCGTCAGGGGTATGCATATGAGAAAAATGGCTCTGTATATTTTGATGTAAAAAAATATGCTGCTGCTCACGATTACGGAAAACTAAGCGGAAGGATACTGGAGGATTTACTTGATGCGGAATCAAGAGAAAATTCTGTGCGTGAATTAGACGGTCAACAGGAAAAAAGAGATTCTGCTGATTTTGCTTTGTGGAAGTCCGCGCCACCCGAACACATCATGCGCTGGAAAAGCCCATGGGGAGAGGGCTTCCCGGGATGGCATATTGAGTGTTCTGCTATGGCGACAAAATATCTTGGAACAAAATTTGACATACACGGTGGCGGAATGGATTTACAGTTTCCCCATCATGAAAGTGAGATAGCACAAAGCACCATTTGCAATCATACCTCGCCGGTAAATTACTGGATGCACAACAACATGATTACCATCAACGGCAGGAAGATGGGGAAGAGTTACAATAATGTAATAAAGCTTACTGAGTTGTTCAGTGGCGAACATCCTTTATTAACGCAGCCTTTTCATCCGATGACGGTTAGGTTTTTCATTTTGCAAAGCCATTACCGCAGTACGTTGGATTTCAGCAGTGAGGCGTTGGCGGCCAGTGAAAAAGCAGTTAAAAGATTATGGGAAGCCTACAATACTTTGCTTAAGCTTCCGGTGACAGATAATAAGCAAGCTTCGGATGTCGCATTAGATGAAAAAATCACTAATTGGCTAGGAGAGCTGGAGGAGTTCATGGATGATGATTTTAACTCTGCCAAGGTATTGGCCAATTTGTTTGAAATGGCACCCGTCATCAACTCACTGAAGGACCGGCTGATTCCTTCTGAAAGCATCAGCAGTGCCACACTTCAAATGATGAAAGACAAGTGGAAAGTGTTTTTGGAGGATATTTTTGGTTTGAGCGGAGTGGAAGAAGGTAATAGTGAACTGTTGCAATCCGTCATGCAATTGTTGATAGAAATCAGGAAAGAGGCCAAAACCAAAAAAGATTTCGCAACATCAGACAAAATAAGGAAACAGTTAACTGAATTGGGGATACTGCTGAAAGACGAAAAAGACGGTTCGACTAGTTGGAATCTGGATTGATTTATCATTTTTTTGTAAAAAAATATTTCTTTTTCTTCCGATAAGTGCAACCATAAAAGATTTTTCATAATATTGCTTTCCGTTTTTTAAGCTGTGCATGAAATACATTGCTTAATAAAATTTAAACTATTCACAAACCATAAAAAAACAACAATGAACATCTTAAGAAAATTGAATGGAGCCCTCCTGTTGATGCTTTCAGGAGCCATTTTGACCACAACGATTACTTCTTGTAAAAAATCTGATTCTGGTGGTGGAGGAAATACTTCTACCAAACCAACCATCACGTCATTCACTCCTCAACGTGCAGTTTCCGGTACAGTTGTAACTATCACTGGAACAAATTTAACTGGAGCTACTGCTGTTAAATTCGGCGGTACTGCTGCAGCAAGTTTTAATGTAGTAAGCGCTACATCTATCACTGCTGTAGTTGGAACCGGTGCATCAGGAGCGGTTTCTGTCACAACTCCTAATGGAACTGGTGAAAAAACAGGATTCACATATCTCGTGCCAGATCCCAACAATCTGTATGCGAAGATTAGTGGTGCTAGTGACCTATCAAAAATAAAGGCTGGAATAGACAAAGGAAAACTTCAGTCTGTTCTGCAAAATCCTGATGTACAGTATACAGTTTTTGCACCTACTAATGCTTCGATTCCCGCTTCAATTGATTTTGCAACTTTTTCTCAGGAGACAAACGATGCGGTAATTCGCTATCATACATTAGCAACCAAATATGTGCCGGGAGCTGCTGATGTAACTAATTTTAAAGTATTCACTGCTAATCAACCACAGGATTCTTTGTTCATCACCAAAATTTCTGTTGTTCCCGGTTTCTTTGTAAATGGTAAACAATATGTTGGTTCTGTAGCTACGAACAAAATTGATGCTTCTAATGGTAATATATACAAGATCAATGGTATTTTGGTGCCACCGGTATCCAATGTATATGATTATGTAACAGACCCAACTATATCAACCGGAATAGATTCTCTTTCTAAGGTTATTAAAAGAGTTGAAGCAGCTTATCCTGAGGTTAAGGCTCTGTTGCAATCATCAATTGTAACAGTATTTGCTCCATCTAACGAGGCTTTTGCACAGTTAATTCAGGCTTTAGGAACAGGCAATCCTACTATTAAACAAATCAACGATGTTCCTGCAGCTACTTTGTACAATGTATTGAAAGGACATGTAATTGTTGGACGTACTTTTTTCATAAATGCATTGATTGCATCTCAAACAGGAGCTCCGGGTACTCCTACTTTAACACCAAGCGCCCCATTAAAAGTAACAAGCAACTATGATGCATTTATTGGTCAAGGTGCATCTGCTAATATTTCAAGAGAAGACATCACTTGCTTTAATGGAGTGGTTCACAAAATCTCTGGAATTCTACTTCCATAGTTAATTGGTTCTATATTTCTTTTGAAAGTGCCGGAATTTCCGGCACTTTTTTGTTAGAGATGTGTCGTTCCTACGGAACGAGATGTGGCGTATTCTCAGCTTATATTGACCTCCCCTAGCCCCTCCAAAGGAGGGGGACAATACATCGTTTTTCTAGGATAGGCGTTTAATCGTTGAGATGAATATCCTTTATACCAGTTACTAAAAAAATTCCATTTCTCCTAAAGTAGAGGGGTTGGGGGTGAGGTAATTAAGAAAACACCGTTTCAATTTTATCAACCAATATTTCCAAATACGTTTTATCAATTTCATCAAAATGCGATAAATGCTCGCTGTCCGCATCCAGCACGGCAATAACACGATTGTTCATTATAACCGGCACTACGATTTCTGATTTTGAAAGACTGCTGCAGGCGATGTGTCCAGGGAATTTTTCTACATCTTCAACAATGATGGTGGTGCCTTTTTCCCAGGCGGTTCCGCATACTCCCCTGCCCATTTTAATTCTGTTGCAGGCAACAGGTCCCTGAAAAGGTCCCAAAACGAGCTCATCGTTTTTCGCCAAATAAAACCCCACCCACCACCAGCCAAACTGCTGTTTCAAACAGGCGGCGATATTGGCCAGATTGGCAGTTTGGTCTGTTTCGCCGGAAATGATGGCTTGTATCTGCGGAATCAGGTTTTTATATTGCTCTTCTTTGGTTCCGCGTGATAAGATTATATCTTCAGACATCTTTTAAAAGTTTATTGATTAAGGATGTTTCAAATCCTCTTTGCATCAGAAAGTCCTGCAGCTTTCTTTTTTTAATGAAAATATTTTTTTCTGCTTTCTGCGTTTTGAGTTTTTGATCAAACAATTGTTGCAGTTTTTTTTCGTACTCTTCTTCATTGATGGAATTCATCCCCGTACGGATGCAATACTCACTCACCTGTTGTTGCCGGAGGGCATACTTTATTTTGTTTTTTCCCCACCCTTTCATCCGGAATTTTCCTCCGGAAAAGGCGATGGCATAGCGTTCTTCATTGAGGAAATTCTCTTCAATCAATAAGGAAATCAGCTCCTCCACTTGAGGTTTATACAGACCATAACTGTATAGTTTTTCTTTTACTTCGCGGTGGTTTCTTTCCTGGTAGGCGCAAAAATGTTTGATTTTCTGTAACGCCTTGTCTGTTCCTATGTTGAGCGGTCGGTTCAAATGTTGATATTATGTAGATTCTATGTTGAAATTATGAAGAAATTATCTTGTATTCATTACCGGCAATATTTTATCTTTGGCACTTGCCGGCTATGGCAATAATAAACAAACAAACCTCAAAATCAAAATAATGAAATTTATCGTCTCTTCATCATCACTATTGAAACAACTCCAGCAAATAAGTGGTGTTATTGGCACTAATACCGTTTTGCCTATTTTGGAAGATTTTCTTTTTGAAATAGAAAAGAACAGGTTGACTGTGGTGGCTACCGATCTGGAAACGGTGATGAAAATACACATGGATATTGAAGCAAAAGACAGCGGAAAGGTTTGTATTCCTGCAAAAATTTTGCTCGATACTTTAAAAAATATTTCAGAGCAGCCGTTGACTTTTAATATCGACAAGAATTTTGCGATTGAAATTACGAGCGACAATGGTAAGTATAAGGTGATGGGAGAAAACCCCGACAATTTTCCCCGCGAACCCAAAGCGGAAGATGCAAACAGCTTTACCATGAGTTCCGAGGCGTTGGTAACTGCAATTAACAAAACTATTTTTGCCGTGAGCAGTGATGATTTGAGACCGGCTATGACAGGTGTTTTCTTTGAGCTGGATAAAAAGGGTATCACTTTTGTGGCGACTGACGCACATCGTTTGGTAAAGTACACCAGAAAAGATGTGGAATGTCCTAAAAAAGAATCGTTTATTGTTCCTAAAAAACCGCTCAATCTTTTGAAGGCCGCTTTGCCGGTGAATGATGACGAGCTCAATGTATCATATAACGCCAATCATCTGTTTATTTTACACGGCAGCACTGAGCTGGTTTGTCGTTTGATTGATGCGCGCTTCCCTGATTATAAAGTGGTGATTCCTACTGACAATCCGTATAAGCTCGTTGTAAATAAAAGTGATTTTCAGGGGGCATTGCGCAGGGTGAGTGTATTCAGCAACAAGAGCACCAACCAAATTGCATTAAACATCACTGGAAATAATTTACAACTCATTGCACAGGATGTTGATTTCAGTAATGAAGGAAATGAGAAGATGGCTTGTCAATATGACGGCGAGGATCTTCAGATTGCTTTCAATGCAAAATTTTTGATTGAGATGCTGAACGGAGCGGATACAAATGAAATCAATATGGAGTTGAGCACATCAACCAAAGCCGGCATCATCAAGCCCAGTGAACAAGCCGATGATGAAGAGCTTTTAATGTTGGTGATGCCGCTGATGCTGAATTCATAAAAGGCAGCCCGATCAGGCGGTTAGTATCCTCTTACATTTTTTCCTTCCAGATAATTCAGGAGCGCGTTGTTGCAAACGCGGTTGCCTCCCGGTGTGGGATAATTTCCGGTAAAATACCAGTCGCCCTTATTATTTGGGCAGGCATCATGCAGGTCTTCAATAGACTGGAAGATAACGTCTATGGGTGTACGAGAATCTTCCGGAGTAACCAGTTCGGCAATTTTTTTAGAAACCTCCTCTACAGTAAATGGTTTATATATTCGTCTAACCAGATTCTCGGTATGCAGCAGATTTTTCTCTTTAAGTGCTTTACATTCTTCGAGTAACTCTTTCAGTAATTCTTCTTTTCCGTTTTCTTTCAGTAATTCAACAGCGGCTTTGAATGCCACAAAATCTCCCAGTTTACTCATGTCAATTCCGTAACAATCGGGGTATCTTATTTGAGGAGCAGAGGAAACGATGATGATTTTTTTTGGTGAAAGTCTGCCCAGCATTTTAATGATACTCTGTTTTAGCGTGGTGCCTCTTACGATGCTGTCATCTATAACCACCAGTGTATCTGTATTTTTACGGACGGTTCCATAGGTGATGTCGTACACGTGCTGCACCATTTCGTTTCTGCTTTCATCTTCGGTGATGAAGGTGCGCAGCTTGACATCTTTGATGGCTATTTTTTCCACGCGTATTTTACGGGTAATCATTTCTCTCAGCTTATCCTCATCATATTCTTTTCCCCAGCTCAGTATTCTGTCAATTTTAATTTTATTGAGATAATCTTCCGCCCCTTTGATTAAACCATAAAAGGCGGTTTCGGCGGTATTGGGAATAAAAGAGAAAATGGTATTTTTCAAATCATAATCAACGGTCTTCAGTATTACATTGCTGAGTTTATAACCAAGCGCGATGCGTTCTCTGTATATTTTCTCGTCGCTGCCTCTGCTGAAGTAAATTCTTTCAAAGCTGCAGGCTCTTCTTTCTTTGGCGGGAACAATTTGTTCAACAGCATAATTGCCATTTGCTTTGATGATGAGCGCCGAGCCGGGCATTAATTCCTGGACTTCGTTTTCCTCCAGATTGAATGCGGTTCTGATGGCGGCTCTTTCACTGGCTGCAACAATTACATCGTCGTTGATGTAGTAATAAGAAGGCCTGATTCCATGTGCATCTCTCACTACAAAGGCATCTCCGTTGCCTGTCATGCCGGCAAAATGAAAACCTCCGTCAAACATCTGAACGGCTTTTTTCAGCACCTCACTTATTTCCGGGTCACCCGGAGTTTTTTCATCTGCTTCTACCAGGAAGTGGTGAATAATTTCCATCATAGCGGCCAGATCACTTTGTATCTGAAAAGGTCCGGGCGCTACATTTATTTTGCTGAAGAGTTCTTCCGTATTCACCAGATTGAAATTACCAGCGAGCGCAAGATTTCTTGCAGGAATGGTGTTTTTCTTTATAAAGGGGTGGCAAAAATTAATATCATTTTTTCCCTGCGTTCCGTATCTGAGGTGGCCCAGTAAAATCTCTCCCAGCACGTTGATGTGTCCTTTCATCAGACCCGGATGCGCTTTGATGTCGGGCTGATGTAGTTCTATTTCTTTGATTTCTTTTCCAATTTTATCAAATACATCGGCAATTGGCTGGTTAGCATTGCTTCTGATTCGGTATAAAAAGGGATAGCCCGGTTCTGTATTTAGTTTTAAAGTAGCAACACCTGCACCATCTTGTCCGCGGTTATGTTGTTTCTCCATCAACAGATACAGTTTATTTAAACCGTATAGCGCCGACTTGTATTGTTGCTGATAATAACTGAAAGATTTTCTTAAACGAATGAAAGCAAGGCCGCATTCGTGTTTGATAGCATCACTCATGGGATGGAAGCCAGATTATGAGTTGCAAAAATAGTCTATGACTCATCAGCAAACAAATAACACTTGCGTTTAAATAAAAAATTAACTTAAAGTCCGCTGATGGTCAATCCAACCTGCAGCAAATTGATGTCTGCCGCTACATTGTTTTTGAATATTCCGGTGAGCGCGTAAGAGCCGAAGATGCTGAAATTGCCATAGCCTACCCTTGCGGTAGCGGAGATTCTGGTGGTATTGAAATATCTCTTAGAGGTGATTTTTTCTGTGTATTCATTAATCGTTCTTCCGGTATTATCTAGCAAATTTTTGCCTTTGGTATGAGAATTGACCAGCAGTCCGAATTTTCCTCCTATAGCTACTTTGAATGATTTGTTGGGTGTTTCCGGTTTGGAGCTGTATCGCAATTCCAACGGGACTTCCACGAACGTGGTTGCCATTTTGTATTTTTTAAAACGCTCTGTTTTCTCCAGGTCTTTGAAAAGAAGATTGTTGCCAGGGCCTTTAATTTCGACAGCATATTTATCAAAATAGATATTGCTGTTGCTGATTCCCAGGCCAAATCCAATACTGTAAGAGGGAGATTTTTTAAATGTTTTGTTGAGCATGATGTATGCATTGAATCCTCTGGACAGACCTTTTATTCTGCTGTTGATACTGTCGGGAGCTCCCAGCCATTGATCTGAGCTGATTTGCAACATAAAATGATCTCCGGAGGGAGGTATTTTATTGACGTCTTTATTTTGGGCGAACAATATATTTCCGGAAAATATTATTAAAAAGAGCAGAGCTAAAGTTTTTTTTATTTTTATTGACATGATATCTTTTTAATGAATCGTTTTAAAACCAAAGATAACTAAGATTTTACCAAAATAATCTATTACAATTTGAAACGCAGGTCAGTCCGGTAGAAAATCCGGCGTATCATTTTTCAGGGATAAATTTCATAGAGATGGAGTTTACGCAATGTCGTGTATTCTTTAGCGTTAGTTTTTCTCCGATAAACACATGTCCCAGGTGTCCTCCGCACTTGCTGCATATTATTTCGGTTCTTCTGCCGTCCGCATCGGGCACGCGCTTTACCGCTCCGGGAATTTCATCATCAAAACTCGGCCATCCGCAATGAGAATCAAATTTGTCGTCAGACAGATAAAGAGGATTGTTGCATCTGCGACAGATGTAAGTCCCCGCCGCCTTGTTATTGGTGTACTCTCCGGTAAATGGTCTTTCTGTTCCTTTATGCACGATAACATTTTCTTCTTCAGGAGTAAGCGGGTTGTAATTCATACTGTTTGTTTTTTTTCTTTTTTTTGAATCATTTAGTAAACGCTGAATTCTTTCAAATTCATATTTTGCTTCAAGGATGTACTCATTAAATAGAACCTCATCACTTTTAATGGTAAATTCATAACCGGGGCGATACCATACCAGAAAGGTATCCAACAGCGGACTTTTAAGACCTGTTACCCGCTGTACATATATTTTGCTGAAACGATAATTAACATATTTTTCTTTTTCTTCCTGCTCCAGTCTTTGCTGAAAGATCCTCATTCTCTTATTTCTTTTGAAGCGAAACATATTGATGATCTCGTCCAGATCAGCTCCCGCAACTCCATCCGGAGAAATAGAAGAGCGAATGCCGGGCTTTTGAAAATTAAAAATATCGGCGTATGCAATTCTGTTTTCTATAGAATCTTCTTTGAAGGATTTTGAATAGACCACCACATCTTTAAGCAGACTGTATTTTCCTTTGACGGTTATTTTTAGAGAGACATCAAAATGCTGCAGATCTGTAATTGAGGATACAGCAAACTTTTGTGTTGGCTTGGCATTGTAAACAAAGGTGAGCGAATCATTTTTGTCGACAGTGATGGAATACTTTCCCATGCTATCGGTTCTCACGATTACACCGGAGTTGCTCATCACCTTTACATTTTCAACATAATTTAGTTTGCTGATATCAAAAACAGTTCCACTGATGGTTTTTTTTTGTGCAAAAAGACCATAGCCGTTCAAAAGTATCAATATGGATATCAAGAATTTATGCAAATTGGATTTTTAAAAATTCAAAAGACAAAAAGAACTTACCAAAATAAACCCTTTATGAATGATTTTGTTTGCGGATAAAACCTTCTATTATCTTTGGGTAGTGCTGATGTTCAAGCAATTGAATTTTTTTTGCCAGACTCTCCATGTTTTCGTTTGGGTCAACTTCACAGGAGGCCTGAAATATTATTTCACCTCTGTCGTAAAATTCATCTGCCAGGTGGATGGTGATGCCACTTTCTTTTTCTTTGTTTTCTAAAACGGCTTCATGTACAAATTTTCCGTACATCCCTTTTCCTCCGTATTTGGGAAGGAGCGCCGGATGGATGTTTAGAATATTTCCCTTAAAAGCATTGACAAAAGATTCCGGCAGTTGCCAAAGAAATCCCGCCATCACAATCAGGTTGATGTTTCGTTTTTCCAGTTCAGCAACGAGATTGGAAGTGTCCTGAAAGGAAGTCCGGTCAATCATTACAACGGGGATATTGTTTTCTCCGGCAATGCCAATCACTCCCGCCCCTTTTTTATTGCAAACAACCACATCAACATCAATATCCGGAACAGATGTAAAGTAATCTATAATTTTTTTTGCATTAGAGCCCGAGCCACTGGCAAAAATGGCCATCCGGACAAGCGTTACTTTATTATTTTCTGCCAATTTTATTAATTATTCTTCTTATATAATTTTTAAAAAATAAATACTGACCTAGAGGAATGCTCACGAGTAAAACGGAAAAAGGCCAAAGAGCAGTAATTATTGTAATATATAACCCAAAGTAAATAAAACTCTTATCTATTCCACATGAGGAAAGAATCATTCTGCCAACATACCCGCAGAGACTTCCTCCCAAAGCAAAAGTTGTAATGATAAGGAACAAATTCCAGCCATTGACTTTCCACTT
This sequence comes from Chitinophagaceae bacterium, assembly GCA_947458275.1. Taxonomy (GTDB): domain Bacteria; phylum Bacteroidota; class Bacteroidia; order Chitinophagales; family Chitinophagaceae; genus Ferruginibacter. Next base: position 55,717 of record CANGYR010000007.1, on the reverse strand, counting down.
TTCTTTTAATCTATTCAGCATGTTGCAAAATTGCGTAAAACAAACCGATATTGACGCTATTTTTTTTGGAATATCGGCAGCGATTTATTTGTTTACATTTTTATGACAAAAGGAGGCATGTTCTATTACAATGTGTTGAAAGTCATTATAAAAAAAGAAAAATTTTTTTAAAAAATGTTGATATAATGTCAACATCCTATCTTACTTTTGTGCCCGAATCAGGATTTTTTTCCACATTAGCCCAGATAACCGTATGAGTTGTTATAAAAAAATCACCACCAAAGTCTTTGCAAGTCTACTTTTATTTTTATCCCTTTCTATTAACAACAATATTTTCGCCGCTGACGGTGAGGCATTGTTTAAAGCCAATTGCGCCAATTGTCATAAGCCCGATGCAGACTATACCGGTCCAGCTCTGAAAGGCTGGAGCACCAGGGTGCCTGATCAGGAATGGATATACAAATGGGTTGCCAATCCTGCTCAGATGATTGCCTCAGACGCTTATGCGAAGTCGTTATTCGAGAAGTGGAAGCCCACTGTAATGACTGCATTCAGCAACCTCAAAAAAGAAGAGGTGGATGCTATCATGAAATATGTGGATGATTATACACCGCCTGCTGCTCCTGCAGGAGGAACGGCCACAGGTGGTGCTGCTGAATCTGACAACTCTTTACTATACGGAATACTAACTTTGATTTTGGCTGTTGTGGCGTTTATTCTTCTGCAAGTCAACAGCAACCTTCGTAAACTTTCAGATGAAAAAGAAGGCATTTATCGCGGAGAGCCGGTTCCTTTTTACAGAAACAAAACTTATTTGATGGCGGGCATTTTATTGCTTTTTGCTGTTGGCGGTTATTATACCATCAATGGAGCTATCGGATTGGGCAGAATGCAAAACTATCAGCCAGTTCAGCCAATTTATTATTCTCACAAAGTTCACGCCGGTGTAAATCAAATCAGTTGTTTATATTGTCACGGAAGTGCGCAAGACAGCAAGCATGCAGGAATTCCTTCTGTGAATGTATGTATGAACTGTCACATGGGCATCAAAGAATACAAAGGAGATCCGATTGTAAGAGAAGATGGTACTCAAGTAAATGGTACTGCTGAAATTCAAAAGCTTTATTCTTATGCTGGATGGAATCCTGATACAAAGCAATACAATCCTGATAATAATAAGGATGGAGTTCCCGACGGAGCGAGACCAATCGAATGGGTAAAAATTCACAACCTGCCCGATCACGTTTACTTTAATCACAGCCAGCACATAAAAGTTGGTAAACAACAATGTCAAACCTGTCACGGAAATATCCAGGAGATGGGCGAAGTATATCAGTTTTCTGATTTGAGCATGGGATGGTGTATCAATTGTCACAGAGAAAGCAAGGTTGACTTCTTTAATAAAGAATCCGGCGAAGGAAATAAATTCTACAGCATTTATGAGAAGTTTCATAAAGACCTGAAGAACAAAAAAATGGACAGTGTAACTGTTGAGCATATTGGCGGCACTGAGTGTCAAAAATGTCACTATTAAAATAAAACATTAAAAGTCCGGTTTGATTTCATCGAACCAAAGCATATTACCGAATTACCGAATTAAAAAACTATGAGTAATAAGAAGTACTGGCAGAATTTCGGAGAGCTGAATCAGACAGATGCATTTACGCAGTCTTCAGCAAATGAATTCAAAGAGGATTTGCTTCCAATAGAGGAGATTTCCAATGAAGGACTTTCTTTAGGAAAGACGCCTCGAAGAGATTTTCTGAAATACCTCGGATTCAGTACCGCTGCAGCAACCATTGCGGCAAGCTGTGAGATGCCTGTTCGTAAAGCGGTTCCTTATCTGAACAAACCTGATAATATTATTCCTGGCGTTGCCAATTATTATGCATCAACTTATGTAAATGGTGGAGATGCTATCAGCGTGGTGGTTAAGCAAAGAGACGGCCGTCCTATCAAAATTGAGGGGAATGAACTTTCAACTATAACAAAAGGAGGAACCAATGCACAAGCGCAGGCTTCTGTTTTGGATTTATATGATACCACCCGTCTTCGTCATCCGCTTCAAAAATCAGGAAACGATTTTAAAGAGGTAAGTACGTTTGATGCATTTGATAAAATGGTTGCGGATGCAATCGCAGGTATTGGCAGCAAGCAGGTAGTATTGCTTACATCAACCATTAACTCACCTTCTACATTAGAAATCATTAAAGGTTTTCTGGCTAAATATCCTGGAAGTAAGCATGTTCAATATGATGCAGTAAGTTATAGCGGACTGATTTTGGCTAATGAAGCTGCTTACGGAAAAAGAGAGATTCCTTCTTATCAATTCGATAAGGCAAAAACAATTGTTAGTTTAGGTGCCGATTTTCTGGGCACCTGGTTGAGTCCGGTGGAGTTCAGCACTCAATATGCTGTTAACAGAAAAATCACCGGAACCAATCCTGCATTAAGCCGTCACTTTCAATTTGAAAGCAGTTTGAGTTTGACAGGAAGTAATGCAGATGATCGCTATACGCACAAGCCATCAGAAACTGGTGCAATTGCATTGGCGTTGTTGGCAAAATTAGGAGGCGTGGTAAGTGCTCCTTCTATTGCTGATGCTGCTTTGGTAAAAGGAATAGCAAAAGCTGCTGAAGAGTTGAAGAAAACACAGGGCGCGAGTTTGGTTGTTTGCGGCAGCAATGATGTAAACATTCAGATCATTGTAAATGCCATCAATGAGGCCATTGGAGCTAATGGTACTACTATAAATCGTGCTGTAACCTCAAACTATCGTAAAGGGGTAGACGCAGAAATGGTCCAACTGGAAAAAGATATCAATACAGGAAATGTGGGTGCTTTATTGGTGTACGATTGTAATCCTGTGTACAGCTATGCTGATGGAAAAAAACTGGGAGAAGCTATTGCTAAACTACCGGTGAGCATATCTTTCAATGGTACACTGGATGAAACAGCGGAGAATTGTAAATACATTATACCTTCTCATCATTGGCTGGAAAGCTGGGGAGATGCAGAACCTAAAACTGGTTCTATAAGTTTAATTCAGCCGTTAATCAATCCTTTGTTCAAAACAAGAGCATTTCAAACTTCCTTGTTGAAATGGTCAGGTGCGGCTTCGGCTAAACCAGCAGCGGCTGTAAACGACAGTACTGCTAAAACATCAGCTCCTGTTGTTGCTTCTAACGGAAGCGATTATGAAACATATTTGAAAGAGTATTGGGTAAGAGACTTAGGTAGTTTGGATTTGTGGAATAAAGCCCTGCAGGATGGTGTTATAGACAAACCTGCAACAGGCAGCGCATCTACTTACAACGGTTCTAAAGTTGCAGAGGCAGCTTCTAAAATTGCGGCCGTAAAAGGTGGTGCTACCGAAGTAGTATTATATCAAAAAGTATCTATAGGCAGCGGATCGCAGGCAAACAACCCCTGGTTGCAGGAGTTGCCGGATCCTATCTCAAAAGTAACCTGGGACAACTATGCAATGGTTAGTCCGGAGTTGGCTAAAACATTGATTGATATTGATGTTGTCAACAGTCAGCGTCAGGCGGATTCATATGAAGTAACACCTGAAAAGCCTGTGATTAAAATAACTGTAAACGGTAAATCTGTTGAATTGCCTGTATTGATTTTGCCGGGCTTAAATAATTCAACCATTGCAGTAGCAGTAGGATATGGCAGAGGTAGTGCTGATGAGAAGCAATCTCTGGAAAGAGTTGGGAAGTCTGCTACGGGAGCGGGAAAAAATGTTTATCCTCTCGTATCATTTGACGGCGCTTCTTTTGTATACAACAATGTAGCATCTGTTTCAAAAACGGACCAAACTTATCCTTTAGCTCAAACACAGGTCCATGGTTCTTCTGAAAGCAGACCAATAATATACGAGACGAATCTTCCATCTTTCATAAAAAATCCTGAAGCTTTATTAGAAGAGCCTACCAAAGAAAGACAGTCTTTACTGGCTGAGGGTAAAACAGATTTCGTTAAAGAAGGAACCATTTATCCTGATTATGAAAAGCCGGGAATTAAATGGGGAATGAGCATCGATTTGAATACCTGTACCGGTTGCAGCGCTTGCGTTGTGGCTTGTACTGCTGAAAATAACGTGAGCGTAGTAGGTAAAATTCAGGTGCAGAAAGCTCATGAAATGCACTGGTTGCGTATCGATCGTTACTTCACCGGAGATATCAAAAATCCGGATGTAGTATTCCAGCCGATGATGTGTCAGCATTGTGATAACGCACCTTGCGAAAACGTTTGTCCGGTAGCTGCGACTAACCATAGCAGTGAGGGATTGAATCAAATGACTTATAACCGTTGTATCGGAACAAGATATTGTGCTAACAACTGTCCTTATAAAGTACGTCGTTTCAACTGGTTGGATTTTACCGGATCCGACAGTTTTGCCAACAACCAGGAGCCGCTTCGCGGAACTGAACTCAATGAGGCAGTATTCCAAATGAACGATGATTTAACCAGAATGGTGTTGAATCCTGATGTAACTGTTCGTTCAAGAGGGGTTATTGAAAAATGTTCCTTCTGCGTACAACGTTTACAGGAAAGTAAATTGGAAGCTAAAAAGAAACAGGATCCATCATTGGTGCGTGATGTTAAAACAGCTTGTATGCAAGCTTGTCCAACCAACGCCATCAGTTTTGGTAATGTGAATGATAAAAACAGTGAAGTATCTAAAGCCCGTGCGGATAAAAACAGAAACTTCTATGTTTTAGAGCAACTGCACGTATTGCCTAACGTTAGTTATCTGGCAAAAGTCAGAAACACTGACAGGCATGTGGGAGTTGTTGAAGAACATGAAGCAGCGCACAGTAAAGAGCATTCATAATAAGAATTCTATAAATAAAAAATATGGTGTAGCTGTTCACAAAAGTTCAGCAACCGCAAATAAAATATGTCATTACTTAAATACGAATCACAGCTAAGGGAACCTCTGGTAGATGGTAATAAAGATTATCACCAGGTTACAGAGGATATCATCAAGCCTATTGAATTGAAGCCCAGCAGGCTTTGGTACATTGGTTTTTACATTAGCGTTGCGCTATTGTTATTCGGGGTGTACAGTGTATACAGAGAGGTGACTTACGGTATTGGTCAGTGGAACCTGAACAAAACCATCGGTTGGGGTTGGGACATTACCAACTTCGTGTGGTGGGTAGGTATTGGTCACGCCGGAACCCTAATCTCTGCGATTTTGTTACTTTTCCGTCAGGGATGGAGAACAGGTGTTAACCGTGCTGCAGAGGCGATGACTATCTTCGCGGTAATGTGTGCCGGTCAGTTTCCTATCTGGCACATGGGTCGTGTGTGGATGGCATTCTTCGTATTACCTTATCCTAACTCAAGAGGTCCTTTGTGGGTGAACTTCAACTCACCGCTGCTTTGGGACGTGTTTGCGATATCTACTTATTTTACTGTTTCATTGTTGTTTTGGTATTCAGGATTGATTCCAGATATGGCAACGGTAAGAGACAGAGCTAAAACCAAATTGCGTAAATTATTATATGGTGTTGCTTCTTTCGGTTGGACAGGAAGTACCAAACACTGGCAGCGCCATGAATCCCTTTCATTGGTATTGGCTGGGTTAAGTACACCGTTGGTACTTTCGGTACACACGATAGTATCTTTTGACTTTGCTACTTCAGTTGTACCTGGATGGCATACTACTATCTTTCCACCTTACTTCGTAGCGGGTGCTATCTTTAGTGGATTTGCCATGGTGCAAACGCTATTGATTGTGGTTAGAAAAGTAATGGGTCTACAGGATTATATTACTCTTGGCCACATTGAGGCAATGAATAAAGTAATTGTATTGACGGGAAGTATTGTGGGTTGCGCTTACTTAACCGAGTTGTTTATCGCCTGGTATGGACAAAACCCATACGAGTGGTATGCATTCAGTGAGAACCGTGCAAATCTTTTCAGCCCATATGGATGGAGCTATTGGTTAATGATGTTCTGTAACGTAGTTTCTCCTCAGTTGTTCTGGAGCCGTAAGTTGAGAAGAAATATCACAGTAACATTCTTTATGAGTATTGTAGTAAACATCGGTATGTGGTATGAGCGTTTTGTGATTATCGTTACTTCTATATACAGAGACTTTCTTCCATCAAGCTGGAGTACTTATTACAGTCCTTCTATCTGGGAGATTGGTTTCTATCTGGGAACGTTCGGATTGTTCTTCACATGCTTCTTCTTATTTGCTAAATATTTCCCTGTAATTGCTGTCGCAGAAATCAAGTCTATCTTGAAAACAACCGGTGAAAATTACAAAGCGAAAATGACTGATATAGAAAAAGCAGATTCTGAGAAGTTTTATATTGAAGAAGTGGAGCATGCGCATTAATTAAGGTTGAAAAGTTTAAGAGTTTAAAGGTTTAAAAGTTAATTTTTACTATATGGCTGGAGGAATAAAAAAATTTGTAGTTGGTTCATTTGATGATGAAGCGGTTTTATTTCCGGCGGTGAAGCAAGTTCGCAAAGCCGGATACAAAATTCATGATGTGTACACACCATTTCCTGTACACGGACTGGATCATGCAATGGGCTTAAGAGAAACAAGTCTGCATACTGCCGGCTTTATCTATGCCATCACCGGTACTACTACTGCACTCAGTTTTATGAGTTGGATATTTACCAAGGACTGGCCGTTGAATATTGGTGGTAAACCGCATTTCGCTTTGCCGGCATGGATTCCGATAACATTTGAGCTCACAGTATTATTCTCTGCCGTAGGTATGGTGTTGACTTTCTGTTATCTCTGTCAGCTTTCTCCATTTGTGAAAAAACATCATTTTCATGCAAGAGCTACAGACGATCTTTTTGTCATGGCCATTGAGTGTACGGATAAAACAAACGAAGCTGAATTACAAAGCTTCCTGGAAAAAGCCGGTGGAAAGGAAGTGAATGTTCAGGTTGCTGAAACCGGATGGTGGATTGGAAGATATGATAAAGAACAAAAGTTGTACAGAGACGAAAAAGGATATTAATTAGTTTTTTGAAAAGATCAAGAAGCGTCCTTTAAATTTATTTGAGATCTGAATTAAGGCTTGAGCCAATAAATAAGATAAAGCAAAGATGAAAAAAATAGTAACATTATCAGTACTTATACTAGCGGGAGCCATAGTATTTGTAGGTTGCGGCAATAAAAGTGAGCCCGGAAAAATATATATGCCTGATATGGGATACAGCCGAGCTTACGAAACCTATTCTTTAAGAGATTCTGCTTTGTTTACTGCAGACCCTAACGATGCAGGAGGAAATAAAATATTTTACAATAACAGATCGGTTGCAGGAACAATAAAAAGAGGTGAATTGTATCCTTATACTTTACCTAATGACAGCAATGGCTACAAAATGAGTGCTGCTGTAGTAAATCCGATTCAAAGTCTAACTCCTGAAGAGATGAAAGAATCACAGCGTCTTTTTAATATCAACTGTGCTATTTGTCATGGTGAAAAAGGAGCAGGTAATGGACCAATTGCAACCTCAGGAAAGATTGGAGGTATTGCCAATCTTACATTGGATTCTTATGTTAAAATGACTGATGGAACGATGTTTCATTCTATTACTTACGGAAAGAATCTGATGGGCAGCTATGCATCACAGTTAGATGCTCATCAAAGATGGATGATTGTTAAATACATTCGTACGTTACAACCAGTTGCGGCAGCAAACGCAGCTGTAGCATCGAAAGACAGTACAGGAAAATAATAATAAATCAAAAGTTGAAACAGCTTTCCTGTTTCGGCATTAAAAAACATAAAGTTTATTTAGATGAACCAAAAATTTGAATTAACGGGCAGTTACAAAAAATGGACATGGGGATTGATTGTGGTGGGAGTATTGGCCCTGTTGTATGGCTTTATCATGTTTCATCCATTTTCTCCTGTATCTCATGGAGCGCATGGGGAGCATGGCGGAGAGCACACTTCTTCTACCCGTTTTTGGGCCGTATTGCTCCAAAACAGCGTTTATTGGTTGCTGGTAGTGAATGCCTCTATGTTTTTTATTTGCGTTACCACTATGGCAATGGGCGGCTGGCAGGTTGCACTAAGAAGAGTTCCCGAAGCGATTTCGAGTGTAGTGCCAATTTTGGGTATCATCACTTTCCTGATATTGATGGCAATTGTTTGGGGCGGAAGAACAGATATTTATCATTGGCTTGATACAGAAGCTGTTGCCAATGATCATATCCTTAAAGGTAAAAGTGGCTTTTTAAATGCTAAATTTTATACCATTTGGTCTGCAGTAACTATTTTATTATGGTGGTTACTCGGTCGAAAAATGCGTAGTATGAGTCTTGATACTGACAAAAACGGTCAGATGGATTATGAGACAGGAAAAAAATGGATCTGGAAAAATACTGTATGGGCTTCTTTATATACTGTTTTCTTTGGACTTACCGTAGCTTCTACTATTCCATGGATATGGTTGATGAGCATTGATGCACACTGGTACAGTACCATGTACAGCTGGTATACATTTGCAAGTACATTTGTTGCCGGTATGTCTTTGGTAGCTTTATATGTTATCTATCTTAAAAACAGAGGCGAGCTGGAGTATGTAACAGAAGAACATTTACATGATGTGGGTAAATTTATGTTTGCTTTCTCTGTATTCTGGACTTACCTGTGGTTCTCTCAATATATGCTAATCTGGTACAGTAATCAGCCTGAGGAAACCAAATATTTCATTCAAAGAATTGGTACCGCAGATAAAGCCGGTCCATATAAAGGAATCTTCTTTTTGAATCTGATTCTAAACTTTTTATCTCCTTTGTTGATTTTAATGAAAAAAGGAGCCAAGAGAAATTGGACATTAGTATCATTTATGGCGGTGTTGATTATTTTTGGTCACTGGATTGATTTTTATCAAATGGTCATGCCGGGCACACTGAAAGACCATGCTGAAATGATGCCATTTGAATTTGGTATTGCGGCATTGTTTATCGGAATAATCATGTGGGGTGTAGGAAGGTACCTTACTAAAAATCCGCTGACTGCAAAAAATCATCCTTTCCTTAAAGAAAGTATGATCCATCATACCTAATTTAAAGTAGAAAGTGAAAAGTAAAAAGTAGAAAGTGAAAAGAGGATAGAGAAATTATTTTAAAAAATGTAAAGACCCGAAAAGGGATTATAAGAGACAAAAATTATAAAAAATGAACGAGTTTTTTTTGATTGCAATCGTTGTGATGATTTTTGTAATCATATTTCAAATTGCCAAAGCAAGTGAATATGTGAGTGTGTTGAAGGGAGAAGAAAAGTCCCGCAGACAAAACAATAAAATCAACGGCTTTTTGTTGATTGTATTTTTAATTCTGGGATTGATTGGAGCCTGGTACTGCAATGAATTGTATTATGGAAAAACTTTGTTTCCTCAGGGCTCTGCATCAGTAGAGGGTGAAAAGATTGACCAGATGCTTTATATCACTATAGGCGTTACAGGTCTTGTTTTTGTTATCACTCAGATTTTACTATTCTGGTTTGCGTTTAAATATCAGGAAAGTGACAACAATAAAGCTTTTTATTTTCCGCATAACAATAAACTGGAGGTATTATGGACAACTGTTCCTGCAATATTCCTTACAATTCTTGTGGTATTTGGTCTTAAGTTCTGGTTTAAAGTAACCGGAGATGCCCCTAAAGAAGCCATTCTGGTAGAAATTACAGGACATCAGTTTGCGTGGGATATGAGGTATCCTGGTAAAGATGGTGTGTTGGGTAAGAAAAATTACAAACTTTACAATCAACCTTCTGGTAATACTTTAGGAGTAAATTTTGAAGAAGTTGAAAGTCACGATGATTTGCATACAACAGAAATGCATTTGCCTGTAGGCAGACCGGTAAAACTGGTTATCAATGCACAAGATGTTATTCATGATGTGGGACTTTCTCATTTCAGAATGAAAATGGATGCGGTTCCTGGTATACCTACAACAATGTGGTTTACCCCAAAATATACTACAGAAGAAATGAAGGTTAGAACCGGCAATCCGAATTTTGTTTATGAAATCAGTTGCGATCAAATGTGCGGAAAAGGTCACTTCTCTATGCGCGGTGTTATTGTTGTTGAGAGTGAGGCTGATTACAACAAATGGCTGGCATCACAAAAACCTGAGTACCTTACTTTGTTCCCTGACAAAGACCCTGCTAATCAATCAAAAGCAGTTGACACTATAGCCGGGGCAAGTAAACCAATTGCTAAGTTGACAACAGGAACGAATTAAAATATTTATCGAAGAGAATCATATAATTATAACTATGAGTACAGCAAGCTTACACGAAACAACACATCATGCAGACCATGCTGATGCACATCACGGGCATCACAAAGAGACGTTCATCACCAAGTATGTGTTTAGCCAGGATCATAAAACCATTGCCAAACAGTTTTTGGTAACCGGGATCATTTGGGCTATCATTGGTGGATTGTTTTCGGTTATATTCCGTTTGCAATTGGGTTATCCTGATGCAACATTCCCCTGGCTGGAAGATTTTCTGGGTCATTGGGCAAAAGGAGGAAAACTGAATCCTGAATTTTATTATGCACTTGTAACCATGCACGGTACCATTCTGGTGTTCTTTGTATTGACAGCCGGATTGAGCGGAACGTTTGCAAACTTTCTGATTCCATTACAAATTGGAGCAAGAGATATGGCTTCTCCTATGTTGAATATGTTGAGCTATTGGTTTTTCTTCCTTGCATCTGTAATTATGATGGCTTCTTTGTTTGTTCAGACAGGACCTGCAAGTGGCGGTTGGACGATTTATCCTCCACTCAGTGCTTTAGGTGATGCTTCTATGGGAAGTAAAATAGGAATGGATTTGTGGTTGGTGAGTATGGCAATGTTTATTGTTTCATCATTATTGGGCGGTTTGAACTATATCACTACAATACTAAACATGCGTACCAAAGGTATGAGCATGACGCGTATGCCTTTAACAATTTGGGCGCTTTTCTTTACGGCAGTATTGGGTGTGTTGTCTTTCCCTGTATTGTTGTCTGGAGCTATACTTTTATTGTTTGACAGAAATTTAGGAACTAGCTTCTTCCTCAGCGATATTGTTGTTGCCGGCAAAGTTTTACCTAATGAAGGTGGTAGTGCTATTTTGTTCCAGCACTTGTTCTGGTTCCTGGGACACCCTGAAGTATATATCATCTTGCTTCCTGCAATGGGGATGGCTTCTGAAATTCTTTCTGTAAACAGCAGAAAACCAATCTTCGGATATATGGCGATGGTGGGTTCACTATTTGCTATTACTATTTTGGCGTTTTTAGTTTGGGCGCATCATATGTTTGTAACCGGATTGAATCCTTTCCTCGGATCAGTGTTTGTGTTGTTGACTTTGTTGATTGCGGTGCCTTCTGCCATTAAAGTGTTTAACTGGCTGACTACGCTTTGGAAAGGAAATATACGCTTTACTCCTGCGATGTTATTTGCTATAGGATTTGTGAGTTTATTTATCAGCGGTGGTTTAACAGGTATCTTCCTTGGAAACTCTGCATTGGATATTCACTTACATGATACCTATTTCGTAATTGCGCATTTCCATATTGTGATGGGTGTGGCTTCATTCTTTGGAATGTTTGCCGGTGTATATCATTGGTATCCTAAAATGTTCGGTCGTTATTTAAATAATACATTGGCGTATATCCACTTCTGGGTAACGATTATCGGATCTTATTTGATTTTCTGGCCAATGCACTACGAAGGATTAGCGGGTATGCCTCGCCGTTATTATGATTTCTCTAATTGGGAGTCATTTAAAATGTTTGGAGGATTAAATGAGTTTATCAGTTTAATCGCTATGCTGGTATTTGCTGTACAGTTATTGTTTGTATTCAATTTCTTCTACAGCATCTGGAAAGGAAGAAAAGTAACCACCCTGAATCCATGGGCGGCAAATACATTGGAATGGACTACTCCAATTCGTCCGGGTCATGGAAACTGGGAGGGAGATATTCCTGAAGTTCATCGCTGGCCTTATGATTATGCAAAAGATGGTATTGATCATATTGCGCAGGATGTTCCGGTTGGTGCCGGAGAAAGCAAACACTAATCGATGCAGGATAAGAATGATATATCCGGTTCAACATCTTTTGTGTTGGCAAGCAAAGTGAAAGATTATTTTTTACTGACAAAGTTCACTTTGAGTTTTATGGTGGTGTTCAGCTCGGTAATCAGTTACCTGCTAGCCCCGAATATCAGATTCGATCTGATTCAAGTTCTTTTACTTTTTGCAGGAGGGATGCTGGTAACCGGATCTGCCAATGCCATTAATCAGGTATTGGAGAAAGATACGGATGCCCTGATGAATCGCACGGCAAAAAGACCAATAGCGAGCGGAAGAATGAGTGCGACGGAAGGTTGGTCATTTGCGGGAATTATAGGTATTGCGGGTATTGCCATTATGTATACTTTCAGTATCGAAGCCGCGTGGTTGAGTGCTTTGAGTCTGGTGTTGTATGGTTTTGTTTATACACCACTTAAAAAAATCAATTCCACTGCGGTGTTGGTGGGCGCCATTCCAGGAGCGCTTCCTTGTCTGATTGGGTGGACCGCGAGTTTTTCGGAGGGTAATGCAAATGACTGGACCGGCGGATGGATTTTATTTGCTATTCAATTTCTCTGGCAGTTTCCTCATTTTTGGGCAATTGCCTGGGTTGCGCATAAAGATTATTCGGCAGCGGGATTCAAACTGTTGCCAAGTGATAAAGGGCCGACGAAATTTACGGCAATTCAAACTGTGATGTACAGTGCATTGATGATACCTATAGGAATACTGCCCTACATGTATCACATTAGTGGAGTGTTAAGCATGTGGATTGTTTTGGCTTGTAACATAATGATGGTGTACATGAGTGTAATGCTTTTGTTGAAAATGGATATACCATCTGCAAGAAGAGTGATGTTCAGTTCTTATTTTTATTTGATGATTGTTTTTTTAAGCCTTTACGCAGATAAGTATTAGAGCTTAATTAGATATAAATTTAAACAATACGGCTAATTGGTGGTATGGAAAGAGGAGTCACACAACAGAGAAACAGGATTCATCCGCACAAGTTTACCTTGTGGGTAGGAATTGGCAGTATTGTGATGATGTTTGCCGGATTAACCAGCGCATACATCGTTAAAAGAAATCAGGCAAACTGGATATCATACGATTTGCCTTTGGCTTTTTGGTACAGTACAGCGGTAATTGTGTTAAGCAGCATTACCGTTCATCTTGCATCAAAATCTTTCAAGGAAAGAGCGATGGCAAGATACAGAAAGCTGATGCTGGGCACATTATTGCTCGGAGTTCTTTTTATAATATTACAGGTTATCGGGTTTCAGACTTTATGGTCAAAAGGAATTACCCTGCAGGCAAACGTCTCTTTTTCTTTTCTGTATGTAATTGTTGGATTACATGCGCTGCACGTTATAGGAGGGGTGGTTGCACTGATTGTAATGGCTTTAAATTCCTTCAGTAAAAAAACCAGAATCTACAGCACAGTTCCAGTTGAACTGATTTCAACCTACTGGCATTTTGTAGATTTGTTATGGATTTACTTGTTATTTTTTCTACTAATGATAAAGTAATACAATAATATAAATTAATTTAGATACAAGAATAAAATATATATGTCAACAACAACTATTCCGGCGGGAACAAAATGGTGGAGCGGAGGTAAAAGTCCGTTCAACATCAGTTACGGTAAAGTAATGATGTGGTATTTCTTAATGAGTGATGCTTTCACTTTTGGAGCCTTTTTGATCAGCTACGGTACAATTCGTTTCAGTGTAAACCACTGGGCTGATCCTAACCACGTATTTAATGCCTTTCCTTTTGCAGGACATGCCAACTTGCCACTGGCATTTGTGAGCTTGATGACTTTCATATTGATCTTCAGTTCTGTTACCATGGTGTTGGCGGTACATGAAGGTCACCAAATGAACCGCAAAGGAGTTGAAAAATACATGTTACTCACTATCATCGGTGGCTTGGCGTTCTTAGGTTGTCAGGCTTGGGAATGGACGCATTTAATTACAGGAACTCACGATGTATTGGTAAATGGAAAGCTTGAGCAGTGGGGTACAACCGTAACCAAAAATCCTTGGGGACCCGAAGTACTGCACAATGGTCAGATGGTAGCAACGCCGGGACCGATTGCGTTTGGAGGATATTTCTTTGGTATCACCGGGTTTCACGGATTTCACGTATTTAGCGGGGTAGTGATCAATATCGTTATGTATATCAAAACTAAACTCGGCCATTTTGACCAGAGAGGTCATTATGAAATGATTGAAAAAGCAGGATTATACTGGCACTTTGTAGACCTGGTTTGGGTATTCGTATTCCTTTGCTTTTATTTGGTATAAAAAAAGTAAAAAGTAAAAAGTAAAAAGTAAAAAGTAAAAAGTAAAAAGTAAAAAATTAACTATATACCTTTTTTAATTTTGATTTTTGACTTTTGAATTTGATTCAATAAATCTATTCTAATTAAAATAATATCATGTCAGCACAACATTTCGATAATCCTGAAGTTACATTTCAACCGGATCATTCTGGTGGTACAGGAAAAATCTGGAAAATATTTTGGGTACTATCAATTCTTACAATAATAGAATTGGCGATGGGGTATTTCCTATATGCCAAAGGAAATGATATTGGATATATTACGGTGCTTTCCACCAAAGGGGCAATTGCTTTACTTACATTGGCAAAAGCATACTACATCGTTTCTGTATTCATGCATCTTGGTGATGAAATTAGAAATTTTATTATGACTATTACTGTTCCTTTAATTTTGTTTGTGTGGTTTATCATTGCTTTTTTAGCCGATGGTAACAGCTGGAAAAACCTGCGCAATACCGATGGAGGTAGCAGACCAAGTGTTATTGAGCAGTCCGCTCCTAAAGGGCATCACTAATAAGTCAATTTAAATTATATATAAAAACCATCGTATCCATTGGGTAGCGATGGTTTTTTTTAAACAATAACGTTACTTAGTCGTTTTTAAAATTAAACAGATTCTAATTGAATAAAAAAACACTCATAGTATTCATACTGGCAATTTTGATGCCTCTTTCCGGATACTGGCTGGTTAAGTATTACAGTAAAGATGCAGTTCATATGCCGCGCAAATATTTTTATGATGATGTGGTGGTAAAAGAAAAAAACGGAAAATCTTTTAATGATACCATTTGGCATATAGTAAAAAATGTTTCATTTGTCAATCAATTGGGAGATTCGGTTTCATTAAATGATTTGAAAGGAAAAATAATTGTATTTGATTTTTTCTTCAGTCGTTGCCCTTCAATTTGTCCGGGTTTGGCTCAATCTATGAAAAAGCTTCAAACTTCTTATGTCAAGAATCCGGATATTGTTCAATTCATCTCCATCAGCGTAGACCCCGAATACGACAGCGTTCCTCAGCTGAGAAAGTTTGCCGATCGTTTTGACATCAATCACGACAACTGGTGGTTTGTGAGCGGGAATAAAAAAGAAATTTATGATTTTGCCATCAATGAATTAAAAGCAAGCATTGCCGATACGAATGTAGATACAGCTTTTATACATACGGAAAACTTCTTTTTGCTGGATACCAACAGAATAGTGAGAGGTTGGTACAATGGTTTTGATACGGTAAAACAAGGACAACTGGCTAGAGACATCCCTACGCTTATGCTGGAAAAAGACAAGAAAAGTCCTTCAATACTTAGAGAGTTTATTCCCTATCTTCCGGTTATCTTTGTTGGTATAGGGTTAACTATATTTACCGTTAGTTTTTTAAACAGAAAAAATAAACATAATGCTCACTCCCGTTTTGCAAAAAAATGATTCGAAAGCCCGCATCATAATACTAACGCTATCGGTTATAGTATTTGCGGCAGTTGTGATACTTAATAAGATACAACTTGACGTAAACCTCCCTTTTAATCCACACGTCTTTGCAACGATAAGCGCTATCGTTAATTCCCTAGTGGCTGTATTGCTGATTGCAGGATTGGTTACTGCCAAACAGAAAAACTATGTGTTGCATAAAAAAATTATGATGACCGCAATCGTTCTCTCTGTTTTGTTTTTGTTGAGCTACATCGCACATCATTTATTTGCCGGAGAAACCAAATTCGGAGGAGAAGGAACAATAAAGACTTTGTACTATCTCATTCTTTTTACACACATTCCGCTTGCAGGCATCATACTTCCTTTCATACTTTTCACCGCCTATCGCGCTTTGATTGGAGAATATGATAAACATAAAAAACTGACACGTATCACATGGCCGGTTTGGTTGTATGTGGCAGTTACGGGAGTGATTGTGTATTGGATGATCAGCCCCTACTATGTCTAGTTTGATGGTTTAGGTGTTTAGAAGTTTAGTAGATTTTTCTAAACGTTCAAATTATTAAAGTTTAAGCATTCAAACTT
This sequence comes from Chitinophagaceae bacterium, assembly GCA_947458275.1. GTDB lineage: Bacteria > Bacteroidota > Bacteroidia > Chitinophagales > Chitinophagaceae > Ferruginibacter. The sequence continues at coordinate 39,281 of CANGYR010000007.1, read as the reverse complement.
CACCGCTGAGAAAAAAGAACGCAGAGGAAACGCTGAGGTTAACTTCTCTGCGAAAACTTTGCACTCTCTGCGACTCCGCGGTAAAAGGATAGATTTAGCTCTTTAGTCGATTTACCTAAACCTCTAAACTTCTAAACATTTAAACTCTCTTTGGGGTTCCAGAATATTTTTTTGAAATCAACGACAGTGTCGTCTTTTACTGCAATGCCCTCTTTTTTCAGCAATTCTTCCATCAGTGTAGGAGTAGCAAAATGATGTTTGCCGGTAAGCATGCCGTTTCTGTTTACAACTCTGTGTGCGGGTATTTTTTTGGATGATTGATGTGAGGCGTTCATGGCCCAGCCCACCATTCTCGCGCTCATTTTTGTACCGAGATATTGCGCTATCGCTCCGTAGCTGGTCACACGCCCTTTTGGTATCTGCAATACTACATCGAAAACGTTTTCGAAGAAATTATATTCTTTCCCGGAATGATTGAGTGGCAGCTCATCACTGCTCTTTATTTTTTTTCTCATTCGCTTTTATAAGCTCAGATTTTTTGGGTTCGGGCACCGCTTCGTAGTTATAAGGACAATGCAAGCAGCCATTACCGCAGCAAACACCTTTATCGAGATGGTATTTCTCGGTCAGGACAACATATCCGTCTTTGTTATAATAAAAATCTACGCCTTCAACGAGTTGCTTCGTCGCCATATCAGTACATTACAATTTCAGTCTTGGGTTTGTTCGGTTTTCTTCAAAAATTCCTGTAATTCACCATCAATGGAGGGAATATTTTCAGGCAGTGAAAAGGAAAGGTAAAAAATTTTGTTGCTTTGTGCAATGTCCAGACTTTCATAATATGTTTTGATAGTCAACCTTTCATCAATATCTTTTTGTGCATAGACATCTTCCGAACTGTTGATCAACTGCAAACCGTACATCTCAATTACCTTATGAGTAAACCTGTATAAGTCAGGCGAATCTGTTTTCAGGTGAATGATGCCGCCTTTTTTGATTACCTGGGTATAAAGTCTCAAAAACCTCGGATGTGTAAGTCTTTTTTTTGCTCTGGATGTGCGCAGTTGCGGATCAGGAAAAGTAATCCATATCTCATCCACTTCTTCATCATTAAAATATTCGGGAAGCATTTCAATCTGCGTTCTGAGAAAAGCTGCATTGGGCAAGGGTTCTTCCAAAGCTTTCTTAGCCCCTATGTACATGCGATTGCCTTTTACATCAACGCCAATAAAATTCTGTTGCGGAAATAAGCGCGCAAGTCCAACGGTATATTCTCCTCTACCACAGGCAAGTTCGAGTATAATGGGATGGTTGTTGCCAAAATACTCGCGCCATTTACCCTTCATCTCTTTTGGGTATTCGAAAATGTTGGAGAAGGTTTTAATCTGATTAAATCGCAGCAATTTCTTTTGTCCCATGCGCTGCAAAAATAGAGAAAGAAAAAAGAATGTAAAATGCAAAATGTTAAATACTGAATGTAAAACTGAATGATTTACCTCCTTTTACATTTTATATTGGATATTTTATATTTCTCAAAGCTTAATTTCTAAACATCAGCTCTTTAACCTTCTCTTTATCTTCTTTTTCTGTTTTCAAATCAAACATGGTACCGAATACATGATCCCATAGGGTACTGCTGACACCAAAGCCCAGGTCGTCATGTTTATAATGATGAAGATGATGGTTTCTCCAAAGTGGTTTCATCCATTTGAAAGGAGGATTCCAGGCATGTATGGCGTAATGCATGGTGGCATAAATAAGGTATCCAAGCATGAATCCGGGAAAAAATGCAAAAGCGTATTTTCCGATAAGAAAATAGTAAACACTAAAAAAGACAGAAGCGATAATAAGACTTGGTATCGGAGGCATGAACAAACGTTCTTTGTCTCTCGGGAATTCATGATGGTTACCGTGAAGAATATAATTTATTCTTTTTCCTTTTTCTGTATCTGGATGATGATGGAATAAAAAACGATGTATAGCATATTCAGTCAGTGTCCAGAAAAAAATCCCTCCTAAAAAAACAAAGAATGTGGTTGATCCGGCAAATCCTAATTTATAAAGTGCGTAATAAGGCAGAAGGACAATCATTGGGGTATACAATGCCCAAATCACCAAAGGATGGGTTTTTGTAAGATATTCCAGGTAGGCATTTCTAAATAATTGAGCCTGTCCTTTATTATTTATTTTTTGAAAATTCATAGCAGAATGATTTTCGTAACAAAAATAGTAATTACTTTTTTTACGTGTGCAGGGATTGTTATTTTTGCTGCCTTATCTTGCAAATATGAAGTTAGTAACGTATTTAAAAAATGATCAGGATCAGCTGGCAATTCTTGTCAATGGTCTATTGTATGATACCGATTTGCTTCATCCTGATTTGCCTATCAGCATGGCCATGTTTCTTAATTACTGGGAGGATGTTTTTCCTTTGGCATTGGCTGCCGAAAAGCGCATAAAAGACGGATTGATTGCCCCGGTTCATTCGGCGGTGTTTAATGAGTCCTCCATTCTGGCGCCGGTTCCGCATCCAACCAGTTGCAGGGATGGGTATGCCTTTCGTCAGCATGTGGCGGCGGCAAGAAGAAACAGAAAAGTAGATATGATTCCTGAGTTTGATCAGTACCCCATATTTTATTTCACTAATCACAACAGCATCCAGGGGCCGGGGGATATTGTATGTATGCCGGATCATTTTGAAAAATTGGATTTCGAGTTGGAAGCGGCGGTGGTGATTTGTAAACATGGGAGAAACATTCGTGCGGAGAAGGCGGATGATTACATTGGCGGTTTGATGATAATGAATGACATGAGTGCGAGAAGATTACAAATGGAGGAGATGTTGCTCAATCTCGGACCCGCTAAAGGAAAAGATTTTTCAACCGTTATCGGACCTATGCTGGTAACATTAGACGAACTGGAATCTTTTGAAATACCTTGTAAACAGGGACACACAGGAAAAAGCTGGAATCTTACTATGAAATGTAAGGTCAATGGCATTCAGGTGAGCGAGGGAAATCTTGGAGATATGGACTGGACGTTTGCAGAGATTATTGAAAGATGCAGTTACGGAGTCAATTTATATCCCGGTGACGTGATAGGTAGCGGTACTGTAGGAACGGGTTGTTTTCTTGAGCTAAATGGAACCGGCAAATTGAATGACCCTAATTATAAAGAACAATGGTTGCAGCCAGGGGACGTAGTGGAGATGGAGATAGATGGGCTGGGGCATTTATCGAATACAATAGTGAAGGATGAGGATGAATTTTCGATTCTTTCTTTGAAAAAGAGTTTGTAATTTTTACCGCTGAGAAAGAAGAGCGCAGAGGATACGCAGAGTTTATGGCTTCTCTGCGAAAACTCATTTTTCTCTGGTTCTCTGAGGTGAATTTTATTGTACTGTCAATTTCTCTAAATAAAGTTCAGTTTCAAAAGTTCAATCAAATGATTACTTTTTATATTTTTATTCAAATGAAAATATAAAATGGTAAATCAAAAACTTAATCTAATTGGATCCGTCATTCTAGATGCTGCGATTAATGTTCATCGGGAACTGGGACCCGGATTGTTAGAGTCAGCTTACCAAATTGCCCTTAAAAAAGAACTTGAGACAAGAGGATTGTATGTTAGAGAAAGGGTTCCTGTTGAATTAACCTATAAAGAGGAAAGTCTTGGTAAGGCTTATGAAATAGATCTTCTGGTTGAAAATGAAATTATAATTGAGAATAAGTCTGTTGAGACATTAAATCCGATTCATACAGCACAGGTTATAACCTATCTTAAGCTATACAATAAAAAACTCGGTTATCTTATAAATTTTAATGTTCCCTTATTAAAATCAGGATTTAGAAGAATTGTAAACGATTTTTAGTTTTTAAACTTAAGGCCTCTGAAACTGATAATTGGATAAAATAAAATCATTAAGTTTACATTAGAAAATATTTCTCTGCGGAAACTCTGCGCTCTCAGTTCTCTGCGGTAAAAGTTGATTTTATCGTTCAAAGCTTAAATAATGTTATCTCTCAATCCCCAACAACTATCCCCTGTAGACCTCCAAAACTATCTGCAACACGCCATTGCGCCGAGGCCGATATGTTTTGCTTCTACAATAGATAAAGCCGGCAATGTTAACCTGAGTCCGTTTAGTTTTTTCAATCTATTTTCTTCCAATCCTCCTATAGTCGTTTTTTCACCGGCAAGAAGAGTGAGGGATAATACCACCAAGCACACACTTGAGAATGTAATGGAAGTGCCGGAGGTGGTAATCAATATCGTTGATTATAACATGATTCAACAGATGTCACTGGCTTCATGTGAATATCCAAAAGAAGTAAATGAATTCCAAAAAGCCGGATTCACAGAAGAAAAAGCTTCTATGGTAAAGCCACCTATGGTGAAAGAAAGTAAAATTAAATTGGAGTGCAAAGTCAATCAGGTACTGCCTCTTGGGACAGAAGGTGGCGCCGGTAATCTGATCATTGCAGAAATAATCATGATGCATATTGATGAGTCGGTATTAAATGCTGATAACAAAATCGATCAGACCAAACTTGACCTGGTGGCCCGTTTGGGAGGCAACTGGTATACACGGGCCAACGCCTCCACTATTTTTGAAGTCGAAAAACCAAATACTAAGTTAGGCATCGGCTTCGAGGCGCTGCCCGCATCAATAATAAACAGCAAACTCCTTACTGGCAATGACCTGGCTCAATTGGCCAATGTACATGAACTCCCCGTTATTGACCCCTCTTTCCATGACGATAAACTGAAAAATATTGTTCAGTATTATTCCATCAATCCTGAAGAAATGGAAAAAGAACTTCACTCCTACGCAAAAGAGTTACTGCAACAGGGAAAGACCACTCATGCCTGGCAGGTGTTGTTATCGGGTGCATAATTTTTCTCCGGATTCGCTATTTACCTGCACTCATTCAGTTAACTTTGTGACGCAAAAATTCACATAGATAATTTATGAGCACACCACATTTATCTGAACAGGAAATCATCAGAAGAGAGAAAAAAGCTGAACTGGAAAAACTGGGCATCGATCCTTATCCTGCTGCTTTATATCCGGTAAATACTACTGCAGAATATATAAAAACACATTATAAAGGCGAGGAGAATAAAGCAGATTTTGCAGATGTGTGCATTGCCGGCAGAATCATGAGTGTTCGCGATATGGGTAAAGCCAATTTTGCAGTGCTGCAGGATGCCACAGGAAAAATACAGTTTTATATCAGACAAGACGATATCTGCCCCACAGAAGATAAATCACTTTATCAAAACGTTTGGAAAAAACTCATAGATATTGGAGACTTCGTTGGCATTAAAGGATATGTGTTCACTACCAAAACCGGAGAAACGTCTATTCATCTCCGTGAGTTCACGATATTAAGTAAATCATTGCGTCCTTTGCCGATTGTAAAGGAAAAAGACGGAGAGGCATTTGATGAAGTTACCGATCCTGAGTTTCGCTACAGACAGCGCTATGCTGATTTGATTGTTAATCCCGGCGTGAAAGAGGTGTTTGTAAAAAGAACCAAATTTATCAATGCCATTCGTGATTTTCTGAACGAACGTGGCGCGCTGGAGGTGGATACACCCGTATTACAAAGTATTCCGGGTGGTGCGGCAGCGAGACCTTTCATTACACATCATAATGCACTGGATGTACCCATGTACATGCGTATTGCTAATGAATTGTATCTGAAAAGACTGATTGTAGGTGGATTTGAATGGGTGTATGAGTTCAGTAGAAACTTTCGCAATGAGGGGATGGACAGAACACATAATCCAGAATTTACCGTGTTGGAATTTTATGTTGCCTATAAAGATTACGAGTGGATGATGGATACTACGGAGCAAATGCTGGAGAAAGCGGCGATTGCAGTAAATGGTACTTCTACCGTTACCGTAGGCGATAAAGAAATCAGTTTTAAAGCACCGTTCAAAAGAGTGACGATGTTTGATGCTATTAAAGAGCATACTGGTTTTGATATATCTGCAATGGACGAAGAGGGTATCAGAGGTGTATGCCAACAGTTAGGCATACATGCAGATGCCAAATGGGGAAAAGGAAAACTGATAGATGAAATATTCGGAGAGAAATGTGAAGGTCGTTATATACAGCCTACATTCATCACCGACTATCCGGTGGAAATGAGCCCACTTACAAAAAAGCATCGCAGCAAACCCGGACTGGTAGAACGTTTTGAACTGATGGTAAACGGAAAAGAAATAGCCAATGCCTACAGTGAGTTGAACGATCCCATTGAGCAGCGCGAAAGATTTGAGGAACAAGTGAAACTAATGGAGCGCGGTGACGACGAAGCGATGTTTATTGATCATGATTTTTTAAGAGCGTTGGAATATGGTATGCCACCAACGAGTGGTATCGGTTTTGGTATAGATCGTATTTGTATGTTGCTTACCAATCAGCACAGTATTCAGGATGTGTTGTTCTTCCCAATGATGAGACCGGAGGATTTTGGACAATAAGAATAATTTCACCGCTGAGAAAGAAGGACGCTGAGAAAACGCAGAGATTAAAGATTCTCTGCGATAACTTCGCGAACTCTGCGGCTCTGCGGTGAAAAATTTCTCCGCTGTTGGTGATAACACCAACAAGGGTGGTCATAAAAACAAATCACCCTGCAAGTCTGCACCGGGTACAACAGCATATTTCGAAAAATCAGTAATGCCTTCAGACAACAGCACCTCTTCATCAATAAAATGATGTCCACTGCATAATTTGGACGGTTTAGAAAGGACATAAAATGCAGCATCGGCAACGATTTCCGGCGTACGACTTCTGTTCATCAGCGCCTCTCCTCCGAGCAGGTTCTTCACCGCTGCCGTAGCAATCGTTGTCCTCGGCCATAACGTGTTAGATGCTATGCCGCATTCCTTCAGTTCTTGTGCAAGTCCGAATGCGATCATCGACATGCCATATTTACTCACCGTATATGCTGTATGTTTTCCAAACCATTTTGCATCCAAATTAATTGGTGGAGATAAAGTAAGTATATGTGGATTAGATACTTGTTTCAAATAAGGAGTACATGCTTTTGAAATGATGAACGTTCCCCTGACGTTGATGTCATGCATCAGGTCATATTTTTTTATATCAGTTTTTTCTGTCGTAGTAAGAGAGATGGCTGATGCATTGTTGATTAGTATATCTATTCCTCCAAAAGTTTCTATTGCTTTTTTAATAGCATTCTCCACCTGTATTTCATCGCGGATATCGCATTGAATGGCCAATGCTTTTCCTCCGGCATCTTCAATTTCTTTGGCTGCAGAAAAAATTGTTCCTCCGAGTTTTGGATTTTCTTCAATGGATTTCGCCACCACTACAATATTCGCACCCTCCCTCGCAAGCCGCAGTGCAATGGCCTTGCCGATACCTCTTGAAGCACCGGTAATGAATGCGGTCTTGTTTTTAAACAACATGTTTATTTTTTTAGCAGTAAAAGATATTGCTCTTCATCGTATCCTACAATGATCTTTTTGCCGTACTCAATAACAGGTCTTTTAATGATGCTATTGTTTTCAAGCATTAGATCAGCAGCCATTTTTTCTGTAAGTATAATGTTTTTATATTTTTCAGACAATGATCTCCATGTGGTCCCTTTTTTATTGAACAACAATTCCCATCCTGCCAGTTTGCACCAGGTTTTAATTTTTTCTGTATCAGCAGGCTCTTTCTTTAAATTGTGAAAAGTATACTTCACTTTATGTTTATCGCACCAGTCCAATGCTTTCTTTACCGAGTTGCAATTGGGGATTCCGTATATTTTAATCTCGCTCATATCAATAATCGGGTAAAACGGGTTTGTTTTTCATAATGCCGTCAATCTTCTCCATTACATCAGGAGTAAGCAGCGGTAAGACTTCTAGCGATTTTAAATTTTCAGTCAGTTGCTGTTTTTTTGTGGCACCTAAAATAGCGGTGCTCACATTTTTATTTTTAATACACCAGGCAATGCTGAGTGCAGCGGTAGATACACCGAGCTTTTTTGCCAGTTCTGCAATCTTTTTCACTTTCTTTATTTTGTCTTCTGACGCCCATCTGTCTCTAAGCCAATCAAATCCCTGCAGGGCAAAGCGGCTGCCTTTAGGAATGCCGTCGTTGTATTTCCCGCTCAATAATCCGGCTGCCAGTGGACTCCAGATGGTGGTTCCCAAGCCAACGGTTCTGAATACATCGAGATATTCTTTTTCAAGTTTTTCTCTTTCAAACATATTGTATTGCGGTTGCTCAACAACAGGACCGATTAATCTGTATTGTGCGGCAATGCGGTGTGCTTCCATGATTTCAACGCCGCTCCATTCGCTGGTGCCCCAATAGAGAATTTTTCCCTGCTGTATCAGATGGTTCATGGCCCAGACAGTTTCTTCGATGGGCGTATTTTTATCAGGCCTGTGACAGAAGTATAAATCAAGATAATCTACCTGCAACCGCTGAAGCGCTTCATTACATGCTTCAATAACATGCTTTCTGCTTAATCCGGTTTGATTGGGCTTGTTTCCTTTGCCTCTCCATCCCCAGAAAACTTTGGATGAAACAATAAATGAGGTTCTGTCCCATTTTTTCTTTTTGATAACACGCCCCATCATTTTCTCACTTTCACCCAATGCATATATTTCTGCATTGTCAAAGAAATTGATGCCGTTGTCATACGCCATGCTCATCAACTCTTCCGCAGTCTTATCATTGATTTGTTTGCTGAAACTTACCCAGCTTCCAAAAGAAAGGGCGCTTACTTGCAGTCCCGAATTTCCCAAACGACGATATTCCATTTGTTATTTTTTAAGATTAGTATATAAAGTTAGTAAAACCATGTTATGGTTTAAATGTTTAATGGTCTAACGGTTTAATAGTTCAATACAATTAACCATTAAACTCTCAAACTCTTAAACCTTTAAACCAGCGCAGCGACTTAAACCCCTTCAACCTCTTAAACCTTTATTGAGGGAATTGCCCCGCCGGCACACTAATTGTTCCCACCGATTGCAGTATATGCCAGTTTTTAAAATCCTGACTTGATTCCATACCCATTCCGTCTATCACTTCGGTTTTAGTTCGGATGCGCACAGGTTTGTCAGTATAGAATTCTGTACCCGTTCTGTTGCGGTCCCAGTTGAGTTCTTTGCAATACAGCGTATCTCCTTTTTCAATGTTGGTGACGATTACACTGTCTCTCAAAAAGACAACACTTTGATTTTGGTTGTACTTACCGTAGCGTGCAAACATTTTACTTTCAATTTTTCCGGAATCGTTGTAAAAATCCACGTTAAGTGTTTTTGGAAATTCTACATAAGGAACGGCTTCCTGAACATTGAGCATGAGCGGGCTACGGAGAATGGCTTTTGTTTTTCCTCCGATGGTATAGTTTACCAGCACCTCTCTGGCTTCTTCAATGCCAGTTTTTTTAGTGGTAAGATTTTTTACTTTCGTTGCATCATTTTCACAGCTTTGCAAAAAAATGCAGCCGGTTAAAATGGCTGCGATAAATGCTTTATGTGAGAAAGAAAAATTCATTGATGCTTATTTTAAGCAAGCGATTAATCATAGCTTCTTTTCTGGAACCATCTTGCGTTCATTGATATGCCAAAACTAAAACGTAAATTATTTTCTCTTAATGATCCGGTATTTTTATTTCCTCTGTTGCCCATTTCGCAGGCTATATTCAGGGAAACAAATTCGCCCCGCGTTTGAATGTACCTGGGGGTAGTAAGCGGCATACTCGCTCCGAAAGTTGCAGCGTAGTTATATCTGGTATCATTGAACTTGATATAATCTGGTCCGTAATAAAAACCTGCTCTGTATTTTACATAGTTCCAGTATTTGTTTGTTGCGGCAGTATTCGGATTGGCGGGGTAGAACTCTACACCACCTCTGATGGTCCAGTTGTCGGCAGCTTTTTCGTTATCGTTGTAATAACGGTATTTGCTCCAATCACACCATTCATAATCGACACCAATCAACCAATGTCTATTATTGGTTTGATAAGTAAACCCAACACAATGCTGCGCGGGCAGTATAACTTTCCCTTTGATATCGTTAATAGCGTATACACTGTCAATTGATATGGTATTACCATTTCCATCGAAGCCGTAGGTTTCGTTGATGCTGGTTTTAGCGGCGGTAAGATTTTGCTGTAAAGTAGAAAACGCACCCAGTCTCAAATTCCCTGCATTTTGAAAATGTATTTCATATTGTAACCCCGCAGTTAAAAATACGCCGCCAAATCTGCTAGTGGATTGAAAATTGGATTTGTAATAAGAAACACTGTCGTTGATCAGAGAAGTCTTGCTGCTGTAATCTCTGTTGCCAAAAGTATAACCACTGCTGAATCCGACATTCAACTCATTTTTGCTTTTTCCCTTACCGGTTATTTTGAATCCGCTGCTTACATTGGCCTGATTAATTCCGCCTGAACCTTCGTATAATCTGTTGATGCTGTCTATGCCATCCAGTCTTCCGTTTTGTTCAATTTTATAATTTATTCTGTTAAGTGGTCTTAATCCAAAACTTACACTCCATTGCATTCCTCTTTTTTCCATTTTTTTTGTGGAGATGGGAAAGCCAACTTGAAGATAGGAGAGATTGGCATTTACAGATTTATATTTATCAGTAGAGGTATTGCTTTTCAATGTTCTGATAGGAACTTCACCGCCCAGATCAAAAATGGTGTTGGAAAAATTTTTAGAGTGAGAAAGGTCTCCCAGTGAGGCAGGATTATTCATATTGAGGTTAAAGGGAGATCCTACCAGACCGTAGTCTGAATAACCTGCCGAAATTCCTCCCATAGCCCTGGTAGCAATATTCTGACTCGGCAAAATATCGCCAGTTCCATATCTGGAATAAGGCGAATTCTCCTGTGCGAATGTTTGATTATAAACCAGCAAACTAAAACAGGCCAAAAAATATTTTCCCAAATCCTCAATTATTGATTTCACTGAGCACATACATTCCTTTAAATAAAAAATTAACGTCGGCAAATATCCTGCTTTTAAGTTGACTGGCAAAATACGATGCATTCCCTCCCGTGAGGATTGTGTTGAAATTCCCGTATTTTTCACCGTACCTGGCTGTAAAACCTTCCATTTCACCTAAAATACCGGTGATTACTCCGGATTGCAGGTTTGTTTTGGTGTCATATCCGATAAGCGGAAAATTCCAATCGGCTTGTGTCAGTGGTAATTTGGCGGTAAACTCGTGCATTGCTCTGAAGCGCATATCCATTCCAGGAGAGATGGCTCCTCCCAGAAAACAATTATTCTGGTCAACAAAATTATAGGTGATGCAGCTCCCCACTCCGATAATCAGGTTATTTTTTCCGGAATGGAAATGCACGGCCGCAGCTATAAGTGCAATTCTGTCGGGACCGATCGTATCTGGTTTGCTGACTGCTATGCTGAAGTTTTTCTTTGTCTCATTCGATATTTTATGAAACCGCGTTTTGTCCGCAAGCAATGTTTCTATCTCGGGATTATGATGCACCACAGAAGCAAGGATGCTCTTCTGAGGAGCATATTCAGTAATCAATGAAGCAATGGTTTCCGTATTGTCATCTGTCAGATTGATTTCTTTATAAAAACTATCATTTTGAAAAATAGCAGCTTTCAGTCGCGTGTTTCCGAAATCGAGACAGAGTGTAGTCATTAATTATATAAATGTTTCGTATATAAAGTTAAAATATTTTTGATAGGATGGTTATAAATCAAAGCCCTGAAGGTTTTTAAAATGACCGTTCAGTTTAATTTTCTTTTTCAGTCCTTCAATTTCTTTTATCACCGGAAGAATGTTGGCAAGATGTCTTTTTAAATATTCCTGCCGGTGTAGTTCGTTTTCGTATTCAAGCAGCTGGTACTCCTGATCGGGCGACATTCCCAAATGATGGGCAATATCGTAGCTGATGAGTTCGTCATCCGGTTTTCCAAAATCCTTTGATACTTCAATATTTTTGTGAAGCTCACGCGTTCCTTCAATGATTTTTTTCATCAAACTCTTACTGCCATTGTTGAAGTTGTTCTGATAAGAAACTATTGCACCGCTGTATAATTTATCCGGCAGTTCTTTTATGATTTCTAAAATTTTAAAAACAGACAATCCTTGTGTTTTGATATCCATTTTACCATCATCATAGGTATTGGATATTTCAATGATTTCCACCAGCGTTCCCAGTTCTGTTGCTTTTTCTCCGATAATAGCCGGGATGCCAAAAGGTTTTTTATTTTCAAAACAATCTATTATCAACTGCTTATACCTCGGCTCAAAAATATGCAGGTTTAGTTTTTCGCCCGGAAAAACCACAATTGACAGAGGAAATATAGGGATGAAATTGGTCATTCAGCAAATATTATGCTCATGCAAATTAGTTATTTGTTAGCATTGTAAACCCATTGAAGGGAGAATACTTTTTATTATCAGTCAAAGCGTATAATTTTATATTTCTATTATGAAAATCAGTGGAGTTACCATCATCAGAAATGCAGTGATTAACGACTATCCTGTTGTAGAGGCCATCAAGTCAATATTGCCGGTTGTAGATGAAATGATTGTTGCCGTGGGAGACTCTGATGATGAAACGGAAGATTTGATAAAAGACATTGGTTCCGACAAAATCAAGATAGTCTATTCCAAATGGGATCTTTCACTTAGAAAAGGAGGCAGTATTCTTGCCGTAGAAACAAACAAAGCATTACAGCATATTTCTGCCGATACCGACTGGATATTTTACATTCAGGGAGATGAGGTGGTGCATGAAAAATATCACGATAATATTAAGCGTGCTCTACAACAATATAATCATGATGCAAAAGTGGAAGGGCTGTTGTTTAATTACCTTCATTTCTATGGCACCTATGATTATGTAGCGGATAGCAGAAAATGGTATAAATATGAAACGCGCATCATTAGAAATAATAAAAATATTACTGCTTATCGGGATGCACAGGGGTTTAGAAAACAAGGGAATGAGAAAATAAATGTGGCTTTGATTGATGCATTTGTGTATCATTATGGATGGGTGAAAAATCCCAGACAAATGAAGATCAAGCAAAAAAACATGGCGCCTTTATGGTTTGAAGATGACAACCTGGTCAATAAAATACAAGCAGAGGAGGATTTTTTTGATTACGGTAATTTTGATTCATTAAAGAAATTTTCAGAAACACATCCTGCCGTGATGCAGGATAGGATTAATAATAAAAACTGGCATCTTGAACTGGATTTGTCCAGGAAAAAAATGAAACTCAAATACAGAATCTTACAGTGGATTGAAAATCTTACGGGGAAAAGATTGTTTACTTTTAGAAATCATAAAATTATAAGAAGACAATAGCTCCGACTATCTTCAATTTAATTCCTGCTTTTCTAACTTTATCTATCTATTTGTTATATCAACATCTCTAACTATTTTAATGATGGAAATTTTTTGATTTCTTCTATAAAATTGGAGAAGATATTTTTTGTTGGTATTTTTATTTGTTGTAATAATAAATCATTCTTTTTGATGTCTTGGGAGCAAATTTATAATGAAATAAAAAAAGGTAATCGGAAGGACCTGGCAAGGGCTATCTCGTTGGTCGAAAATGAATTTGATGGATATCAATCGTTTTTGGAAATGCTTCCTCCCAATAACACTCCAATCATTGGCATCACCGGACCTCCCGGTGCCGGCAAAAGCACAATGGTAGATGCTTTGATTGATATAATGAACAGACAATCAAAAAAAGTAGGTGTAATATGCGTTGATCCTTCATCTCCATTTAATTTGGGTGCTGTACTCGGAGATCGAATCAGGATGAGCGAATGGTATACTAATCCAAATGTTTTTATAAGGTCTTTAGCAACAAGAGGATCTCTAGGAGGGTTACATCCCAAGATTATTGAAATATCTGATGTAATGAAATCTTCTGATTTTGATTTTATCATTGTTGAAACAGTTGGCGTTGGTCAGAGTGAAATTGAAATAGCTGGATTGGCAGATGTTACGGTTGTTGTTTTGGTTCCTGAAGCGGGGGATGAAATTCAGACTATGAAATCAGGATTGATGGAAATTGCTGATTTGTTTGTAGTCAATAAATCGGATCGTCCGGGCGCCGACTTGTTTGTAAGTAATCTACAGAAAATGCTTTTGCCTGCACTAACTATGGAAGGAGCGTCTGTAAATGTTTTGAAGTCCGTTGCTTCTAAAAGGGAAGGAGTGGAACAGATATTGATTAATATTCAGGAACAAATTGCTCAACTACCATTTAATGACAAGAAATACTGGTTGCTGGCAGAGAGGGCTTTTCATTTGATTCAGAGCAGACGAATGTCGGATGTCAGTAAATTGAGTTTAAAAGAAATTATAGAGAAAGAATCAGATAAATTTAATCTCTATCGGTTTGTGAGCCGTTTTTCATAAAGCATGTAATTCTTGTCTTTTCGGATGTTTTTAATTTATGGATACTTAATGTACAATCTTTCATTATAAACAATAATCCGGAATTTTTCTTCTTTCAATAAATGTAATACATGAGTAAAATAAAAATAGCTGTATTATACATTTGTACCGGTAGGTATGAAAAATTTTGGGCTGATTTTTATACAAGCGCTGAAAAATTTTTATTGCCTTCATGTCAGAAACATTACTTTGTTTTTACTGATGCCAAGTCAATTTTAGATGAAGAATCGCCTTTTGTTAATAAGATTTATCAGGAAAATTTACCCTGGCCTTATCCAACATTATATCGGTTTAAATTTTTCAATAAGATTAGCTCCAGTCTGGAATCTTTTGATTTTATATATTTTTTCAACGCCAATATTAAAATATGTAAAACAATACATGAAGATGACATACTTCCGACAATAGATGAGGACTTAGTAGTAACTCAACATCCCGGATATTGGAATAAGCCCGTTACTGCATTTACTTATGAAACAAATCCGGCATCAAAAGCATTTGTTCCGGTCGGAACAGGTTCGGTGTATGTTGCCGGAGGACTCAATGGCGGGAGCGCGGATAAATATCTGAAATTCATAAAAACAGCTGCACAGTGGATTGAAGAAGATGAAAATAATAAGATAATGGCTATCTGGCATGATGAATCACATCTGAATAAATACATCCTGGATAAAAAAGTTAAAATATTGCATCCGGGTTATTTATATCCCGAAGATTCAAATCTTCCATTTGAAAAAATCATTCATCTCTCAAATAAAAAAAAGACGCTGAAAGGATATGGCAAGTATTCACTAAAAGAAAAGCTGCTTAGAAAATTGCTCTTTTTCAAAAGACCTGACAAAAGAGTTCAATAATTTTCATTTACTAAATCACTATTTTTACTTCTAAAATTTACCGAATGAAGGTGTCAGTAATTATTCCATTTTATAAAGATACAGTGGCACTGGGATTAATACTTGATGCACTGAACAAACAGTCCGCCTTGGGTAGTTTCGAAGTAATTATTGCCGAAGATGACAATGCGCCGGAGACGCTAGATTTAATAAATGAATTCAAGCCACACCTCACATACCCGTTATTGCATATTTCTCAGGAGGATAAAGGATATCGTCGCTCTGCAGCATTAAATAATGGCATTCGTATCGCCTCCGGTGAATTGATTGTTTTTATTGATGGAGATTGCATTCCTCACAAACATTTTATTAAAAACTATATTCGACATGCCAAAATTGATACCCTGCTTTATGGAAGAAGAGTAAATCTTGGCAGGGTCACTAGTGAAAAAATAAGGAAAACAAAAAACCTTAACCTTTTATCTATCTCGAATCTTCTGTTCTCAGACAGCTCCCGTGTTTCAGAAGGATTTTATTTCCCTAATTGTCCCGACTTTATAAAGTCAAAAAGACAACCATGGGGTTGTAATTTAGGAGCAATGAAAAATAATATTGAAGCCATAAATGGTTATGATGAAGACTTCAAAGAATGGGGTCCTGAAGATTTAGACTTTTGTAATCGTCTGATTCGTTCAGGATGCAAAACATTTTCGGTAAAGTACGCTTCCATTTTATTTCATCTTTACCACAAAACAAAATCTAACGAGGAATTGATTGCCCGCGGAGAACTACTTTTAGAAAAAAAGAGGAAGACTTCAAATTTCTTTTGTGAAAATGGACTTATTAAAAAACTCAAACCATAACCCAAAGTATGGTCATAATTCATATAAGAGGAGGTCTAGGAAATCAAATGTTTCAATACGCGCTGTATCATTTTTTTAAAAAAAAAGGCGTTCGCTCTTATATAGATCTTTCTCATTATCGTCATCGTCATCAAAAGACAACTTATCAACTTGATAAATTGTTTAATGCACAAGCTGACACCATAAGTTTGCCCACTAAAATATTTGTCAAATTTTTTTGGAAGCTTCTGTATCGGTTTTTTACAAATGAATATATCGAGTCGCACAATAAATTCGGAACATTTGACAAATCAATTCATCAACTGACATTCGCATATCTTAAAGGATACTGGCAATCTGAGAAGTACTTCGTTGAGACTAAATCTGAATTATTGAATGTATTTAAATTTCCATCGGTTTGCGATACAAAAAATATTGAAATCTTGGATAAAATCAACAAGATGTCATCTGTAAGCATTCACATCAGAAGGGGCGACTATTTGGATGCGGGAATCGGATGGACGCTTGGATTACAATACTATCGAAACGCTATACAATATATAAAAGACAACATAGCACAACCTGTTTTTTTTGTTTTTTCAGATGATCCTGATTGGGCCGCTAGAAATTTATCACTTTCCAATGTTTTTTTTATAGACTGGAATATTGAAGCTAACAGCTATATTGATATGCAACTAATGAGCGAATGTAAGCACAACATCATTGCCAATAGTACATTCAGTTGGTGGGCGGCATGGTTAAATAAAAACGAAGAAAAAATTGTCCTTGCGCCTCAGAAATGGCTGCCTGATATTGAAGGAACAAGAGATATAATACCAGATGAATGGATAAAAATAGCGGTGGAATAAATTATAAATACTGATTAATTCCTTTTTCACACCATTTTAATTGAAGGGAAATTGTCTTTTCCAATAAAGCATCATTTACAGATAATTTATCCCTGGACAGTTGAGGATGCCATAAGTGGTATGTTATTGCAGCGAATTTAATATTGCGTCGTCTGATTCCGTTGTTCAACAAGCGTACAAAAAGATCGGAGTCTTCTCTCCCCCAACCAGTAAAGGCCTCGTCGAATCCATTAACATCTAAATAGTCCTTCTTAAAAATACCTAACAACCCCCCTCTCGCACCCTTGTATGAAGTTTTGCCTTTGATTAATTGATGCAGTCCATATATTCGAAATGAGTTTAAAATATTTTTCTCAATATCCGGTAAAGACACATTTACTCTTTTGTTTTTATTCTTAATTAAATTTTCTGTAAATGATTTTTTTAAAAATACCCTACTTGCAACCAGTATCTCACCCTTGCATATGTTTTTTTGGTAATCGGATATAAAAAACGGATGAAGCAAAAGATCTCCATCTATAAAAATGATGTAATCAGATGAAGATGCCGCAACAGCTTTATTTTTAATTTTCGATAATTGGTATCCTTCATCTTTTTGCCAAATATGAGAAAGAGGAATGGGGAATTGGCTTTTATAACTTTCTATTAAATTTTTTGTATCACTTGTAGATCCATCATCCGCAATTATTACTTCTTTAGGAAGTACTCTTTGTCTTATTACACTCAATAGCACTAATTCTAAAAAAATGGGACTGTTGTAGGTAGAAATAATCAAACAAATAGAAGGGGTCATAAAAAAATCTTTGCTATAATAGATTTTCTATTAAATACCATTTACAAATATCATCAGCTGTTCTCTCGGTTCTTCCACCACCTATATCCTATAAATCCCATAATTGCAAATGGTGCAAGCATGAGATACAAAATGCCGTTATTCAATCCTAATGCAGGTTTTTCTCCCAACTGAGAAGCGGTTTTAGTACACATGGCACATTGGGCAGAGGTGTCGTTAATTATCCCAAATAGAAGCAATGAAATGAATAGGAGGAGTATTGTTTTTTTCATTGTTGTTTTAGTTCAACAGGTTCGATAGGTTCAATAGGTTCAATATGTTCAATAGGATGTGAGTCGTCAACCCTAAAGTTACAATCAATGCCAGTTCAATTCTGTTGTGAATTTAAACAACATTTAGCTATGTTCAACAACCTTAAACGCAATTGGCTATTCAATATTCTACATTCCTAACTCGCTTCCTGTGCCATAGACTTACTTACCCTTTTCCTGTCGTCTTCGTTCAGAATTGTTTTTCTAAGGCGAATATTTTTTGGAGTTACTTCTATACACTCATCTTGCTGGATGTATTCCATACATTCTTCCAGGGTCATCAGAATTTTTGGTGCAGCTCTGCTGGCATCATCACTGCCGCTAGCTCTGTGATTTGTAAGCTTTTTTGCTTCAGTCGCATTTACTACCAGATCTCCAGGCTTAATGTGCTCGGCAATAATTTGTCCCGCATATACATCATCTCCCGGATCTACGAAGAAACGTCCGCGATCCTGTAATTTATCTATTGAGTAAGCAGTAGTCTTTTCAGTTGTTTTGGACAACAATACGCCATTGTTTCTTCCCGGAATAGGTCCTTTCCATGGTTTGTATTCAAGGAAACGATGCGCCATTACCGCTTCGCCGGCAGTATTGGTTAACATATTGCTTCTCAATCCTATCAAGCCTCTTGATGGAATTTCAAATTCCAAATGCTGCATTTCACCTTTTGTTTCCATAATCAGCATTTCACCCTTGCGTTGGGTAACCATATCAATTACTTTGCCACTGAATTCAGAAGGTACATCAACCACTAAATTCTCATAAGGCTCATGTTTTTTTCCGTCAATATGTTTTATCAATACCTGAGGCTGACCAATAGTCAATTCAAATCCTTCTCTTCTCATGGTTTCAATCAAAATACCTAAGTGAAGAATTCCGCGCCCATAAACCAGGAAGCTATCAGCGCTATCGCTATCTTCTACTCTCAGGGCCAGGTTCTTTTCTGTTTCTTTAAACAAACGATCGCGTAAATGTCTGCTGGTAACAAATTTTCCTTCTTTACCAAAGAAAGGAGAATTGTTGATACCAAATAACATGCTCATGGTTGGTTCATCTACGCTGATGATTGGAAGCGCTTCAGGATTTTCGAAATCTGCGATAGTATCTCCAATATTAAATTCATCCAAACCTACCACTGCACATATATCGCCGGCAAAAACTTCTTCCGCTTTTTTCTTGCCCATCCCTTCAAAAACATACAATTCTTTTATCTTCATTCTTTTGATGCTGCCATCGGCTTGCATCAGAGCGATTTGTTGATTTTCTTTCAGACTTCCACGAGCTACTTTTCCCACGGCAATTCTTCCTAAAAATGAAGAATAATCTAATGATGTGATTTGCATCTGAGAATAACCCTGATTGGCTTTAGGCTCAGGAACATACTTGATAATGCCATCTAAAAGAGGAGCGATGTTATCAATAGGTGTTAATGAATCGTTGAACCAGCCATTTTTTCCGGATCCGTAGAAAGTTGGAAAGTCAAGCTGCTCTTCAGTTGCATCCAAATTAAAGAACAATTCGAATACGGCATCGTGCACTTCGTCAGGGCGGCAATTTGGTTTATCAACTTTATTGATTACCACAATCGGACGCAGACCCAAAGCCAATGCTTTTTGCAATACGAAACGGGTTTGAGGCATTGGACCTTCAAAAGCATCCACTAAAAGAATTACACCATCTGCCATTTTTAAAACCCTTTCTACCTCACCTCCAAAATCCGAGTGACCAGGAGTATCAATTACGTTAATCTTAACGTCTTTATAGGTTACAGAAACATTTTTACTGAAAATAGTAATACCTCTTTCCCTTTCCAGGTCATTGCTGTCCATAATCAACTCACCGGTCTCCTGATTTTCTCTGAAAACCTTGGTAGCATGAAGGATTTTATCTACCAGCGTAGTTTTTCCGTGGTCAACGTGCGCAATGATGGCTATGTTGCGAATATTCATATCGGGTGATTGCGGATTTTTGATTTTAACGAAACCGCCAAAAATCCTTGTTTTTGTCGCCGCAAAGGTAGCATTAATAAACGAGGTTTCAAAGGTTTAACAGGTTGAAAAGGTTGAAGAGGTTGAAGAGGTTCAAAAGGTTCAAGAGGTTCAAGATGTTCAATAGGTTCAAGATGTTCAAAGTAACCTATTCAACTTTTTGAACCTTTTGAACTTTTTCAACCTGTCTCTGTCGGATTTCATAATTTTAATGTCCAATCATGCCATTCAAACTACATTCCGACTATACCCCCGCCGGGGATCAGCCGCGCGCCATTGCCGAGCTGACTCAGGGGTTACTTGACGTAGAGCGCTATCAGACACTGCTGGGGGTTACGGGCAGCGGGAAGACGTTTACTATGGCCAATGTCATTCAAAATATTCAGCGGCCGACGCTGGTGTTGACCCACAATAAAACATTGGTGGCGCAATTGTATGGCGAGTTCAAGCAATTTTTTCCTGAAAATGCTGTCGGTTATTTTGTTTCATATTATGATTATTATCAACCGGAGGCCTACATGCCGGTATCGAATACATACATAGAAAAGGATTTGAGTATAAATGAGGAGTTGGATAAACTTCGTTTGCAGGCCACCGCACAGTTGCTCAGCGGCAGAAGAGACATCGTCATCGTCGCCAGCGTAAGTTGTATTTATGGCATGGGCAATCCGACAGAATACGAAAACGGAATCATCCGCATACACAAAGGCCAGGTCATATCGCGACAGGGCTTTCTGCATTCACTGGTCAATTCATTGTATCACCGAAGCCAGGGTGAATTTGAAAGAGGCTCTTTTCGTGTGAAAGGAGATACGATTGATATCAATCTGCCTTATGTAGATTTTGGGTACAGAATTTGTTTTTTCGGTGATGAGATAGAAAGTATCGAAACACTTGAACTTACATCGGGCAAACGCATCAGCACGGTGGATAATGCGGCTATCTTTCCTGCCAATCTCTACCTTGCTCCGAAAGATATGATGGCGCAGGTCATCAGCGAAATACAGGATGAATGTGCCGCACAAGTGGAGTATTTTAAAAGTTCAGGTAAACTGATGGAAGCGCAGCGCATAGGCGAGAGGGTTAGTTATGATCTTGAAATGATTCGTGAGCTGGGTTATTGTACCGGCATTGAAAACTATTCCCGTTTTTTTGACCGCAGGAAGCCAGGTGCGAGACCTTTTTGTCTGTTGGATTATTTTCCTAAAGACTATCTTACTATTTTAGATGAAAGTCATCAAACCATTCCTCAGATTAGCGGCATGTATGGCGGTGATCGCAGCAGGAAGCTTGTCCTGGTAGATTATGGATTCAGGCTGCCATCCGCTCTGGACAACAGACCGCAGAGTTTCAGTGAGTTTGAAAATCTTACCAATCAGATAATTTTTGTGTCTGCCACACCGGGTGATTATGAGTTGCAAAAATGTGGAGGTGTTGTAGTGGAACAAGTGGTGAGACCCACGGGGTTGTTGGATCCGCCCATCGAAGTGAGGCCTTCATTGAATCAGATAGATGATCTACTGGATGAAATTGATCAGCGTGTGACAAAAGGAGATCGTGTTCTGGTGACCACTTTGACCAAACGCATGGCGGAAGAGATGAATAAATACCTCGGAAGAATAAATATCAAGTCAAGATACATCCATAGTGATGTGGACACACTGGAACGCGTGGAGATTTTGAGAGAACTCAGACTCGGAAAAATTGATGTGCTGGTAGGAGTGAACTTATTGAGAGAAGGACTGGATTTACCGGAAGTGTCTTTAGTGGCCATCATGGATGCAGACAAAGAAGGTTTTTTGAGAAATGAAAAAAGTCTCACTCAAACTGCGGGTAGGGCTGCCCGTAATGTTGACGGAAAAGTTATTTTTTATGCCGACCGCATGACGCAGAGTATGCAAAAGACAATAGATGAAACGAACCGACGCAGAGAAAAACAATTGGCATACAATGCTGAACATGGCATCGTTCCCACTACTATCAAAAAAACGACAGAACAAGTCATAGCGCAGGGTAGTGTGCTGGATGTGAAAGGGTATGATCCGTCTAATCCCTATGCGTTGCAAAACGAAGCTCAATCACTTGCCGTTGCAGCTGAAGAGCAGGAGGAGTATAGTACCATTCCCCAGTTAGAGAAAGCAATCGGGAAGGCAAAGAAAGCAATGGAGAAGGCCGCCCGTGATATGGATTTCATGGAGGCGGCCAGATTAAGGGACCGTATGTTTGAATTGAAAAAGGTATTGGAGAATATGCAACAGTGATTTATTGCAGCCATTCCCTAACTCTCTTTCTTAAAAAAACTTCCCGCATCTGATCTCATAGTACTGAAATGAAATTTATTTCCTGTTGATTTCAGTTTTGTATCAATCACATTTGCTTCTACACTGGCAATTTTATTATTTGGCAACACTGCTACCAGTCGCATTTTTTTATTTGTCTGAAATTTCACTTTTTTCCAGTCGCCCGGCATATATTTTATAACGGAATTATCATCCACATAAATCGCAAAAAGTGTGATGTTGTTTACAACCGGATCTATCTCTTTTTCAAAATCAAAACTCACCGCTACTTCAGTAACTCCTTCGGCAGACATTAGTTTGTCTATATTCCAGATGCCCATTTTGTTCACTTTGAATGAGTTGACCATATCGGCTTCCTGTTCAACTCTTTTTTTCTCTACTTCCATTTTCTTTAGTGTGAGTTCATATTCTTTCAGGTCATTTTCAAAAGAGTTTTGAGCAAGCTGATTGTTTTGGTCAAATACAGGAGTTGCTTCTACGGTAATTTTTTTTGTAATAGACGATTCGTTTTCATCCATCATCGTTGTTGAAAAAGTCAAAGCAAACCTGTTTTTCTTTTTATTCAATGCAACCACCTTCACTTCATCCCAATTGATACGCATTGCTTCTACTACTGCGGGGGTTACATTTTTTCCCGATACTCTCCATTTTTGATTTTGAAGATTTTTTAAATAAGGCGCCTCTTTCACATTGCCCACCAGATCAAAAATGATTTCATCCGGAACCTCTTTTTTTCTGAAAGGCTTACCTAGAAAAGAGAGGATCTTACCCAGTTTTGTTTTTTTTCTTTCGTTTTCAACTGATTTAAATGTATCAGTGACTATCCAGTTTTTATTATTTTCAAGATAATAGAGCTGGTATCCGTCTGAAGCTTTAAAGCCTGCCAACTCTACATCAACAGACTTATTATTT
This sequence comes from Chitinophagaceae bacterium, assembly GCA_947458275.1. Lineage (GTDB taxonomy): Bacteria > Bacteroidota > Bacteroidia > Chitinophagales > Chitinophagaceae > Ferruginibacter. The sequence goes on along the minus strand of CANGYR010000007.1, from coordinate 15,974 downwards.
TTTAGTTTCAATTCTTCTCCGTTATTAAATGCCCTCAATTCAATCATCCCTGCCGATTGTAAAAAGTTGTTGCGCAAACTGTCCTGGCTCATCGGTATACCGGATTGAAAAATTTCAGATGGATTATGAAACTCTCTTACTTTTAAGGTAATTGGTCCGGTGATCGGACTGCCATCGTTTTTTTCAAATGACCCCGGGGCTATTTTAATCATTGTTCCAGTGCTTCTTTCCACTGTTAATCCGCTATCCTGTTGAAATGAATACTCCTGAAATGGAATATCATGTCCTGCAACAGGAGCTTCAATTTTTTGGTGGTAGGTAGTTTTATGTCTGCTGCAGTTACTCATTATGGATACCAAACCAATCAGCAGCATTGTGTTGATCAGCAATTTTATATTCGTATTCATATTGTTTGATTTAAAGGGTGATTAAATTAAAAGAAATGATTGATCAGGCTTTTATACCCAGATTGTAACAATAAAGGTATTCGTCATTGCAGTTGATTAACAGATCCAGGTATCCGTCCTTGTTGACATCTTCTATAATCGGAGCCATTTCGCTTACGGCTGGGATTGAAAGTCTTTTTACAACTTCTTTTGTATCAAGTGAAAATATTTCAATGAAACCATGATCGTAATAGGCATTGTCTCTTTGATATAGAATCAATACACAGTTTTTATTCCCTTTATAACTGAATGTTCTGTTGGCAAAAACTGCATCATAAGTGTTTCTATTCCCCGTTTTTTCAATATTGTTCCAGTCGGTGTAATTATAGGATAAGCCGTGTGCATAGGTTTCAATATTTCCGTTGCTTCCTATAACAATCAATGAATCGGTAGTGGTTAGTATGACCTTGTTATTCAAATTCATGTAATTCAATCCAATGCCGTAGGAGACATCTTCAAATTTTCTGGTTGAAACTATATTTCCTCTGCTGTCTGCTATTTCAAGCGTATTCGTGTAGTTTTCTTCTTCACTATTGTAGTTGTATGCAAAGTTTGCCATTCTTATATTAGATTGTTCATTTTTTACAACTGCCTGAAAAAAGGGGGAACTATCTTTTTTCTCCTTGCTCCACAATAATTTTCCCGTTGCTCCATTGATTGAGTAAATGAAACTATTGAAAGACATATAAATCAGATCCTCTACACCATCACCGTTTAAATCTTCCAGTTCCGGTTTGGTAAAAAATGCTGATGAATTAGAAAAAAACGCTTTCACTTTGAATGCAGAACGATTGTCTCCGGGTTTCCATCCTGAAAAATCGGGAGTATAGTAACTCCATGCTCTAATCCCATTTTCGGGGTCTACCGCGCATACTTCACCGAGTTCGGATGCATATACAATGTATTTTTTTCCCTTATTGTTAATCATTACCGGCTCGTGTTCAATATCCCCTGAAGTCGCATTTCTCCAAAGTATTTTTCCCTCGGAGGTAGTGCACAGAAACTCTTCATTGTCATTGCCAAAATAGAGTTTGCCTTTGTACATAACGATACCGTTGACATCCATATCCCCTATACTTTCATTGGCAAAATGTGCAATAACTTTTCCGGTTCTTCTGTTTAATTTGTAAACACCGGAAGTCTTGTCAATAGGGTAGTAGTCCCTGAAATTTTTACCATTCGATCCGATGATGATGTCATTTTCGGTGAAGGTTACATTGCTTCTGAAACTGGCATTGCCGATTTTTGACTTCCATTGAAGTTTAAATTCAGATTCAATAGATTCGAATTCTTTTTTGTCATCGTCTGTAGAGGAGGTGATTGTCATCAACAACAATCCGAGGAGGGCTGTACGCATAAGGCAGAGTTTTAAGGTGAGGAATATTGTTTCAAATAAAAAGCCACTTTTGGCTTAATAAACTAAAGTTATCTTCAGGTTTAATAAGAGAACGTTAAGGGTAAGTTGAATTTATGTTAATTGGGAATTTTTAATGTGTGGGTCTTTTTAAAAAAAATATGAAGTTAAAGGCGTTGAGAATTTTCGTATTTCTTTTAAAAAAAATTAAACAAAACGCAGTCTCGCCATTAATTTATCACATAAAATATACCTTTAATTATTTTTTAACAATCTGCCAATGTCAGGCGTTATAATTTTGCCGGCAAAGTAAGGTGATTGTTAAATGACAATTATTTTCTCAACTGAAACTGCAAGTGAAAAAAATTCTGACATATATTTTTCTGGTACTTGTACTAAATGTGTACTACATCGCTTCAATAAAGAGCATGCAGCTCTCTGCGTCCTTTGAATTGAATGAAGGTAAAGCCGCTGAAACTGAAATAGTTGATGAAATAGCAGAAGAAGGACTTGAGGATGATACTGAACTATATCCTTATTGTTTTACTTTTCAAATCGATTCAAAAGAGTGCAGTGAATCCTGTATATCTTATTTTGAAAACGCCCATTATCCGGTAATAGCACCTCCACCCGAAGCCTGAATTTCGCATACTTTAACATTCACGTTAACTGCTTCATCATCTTTTCTCTGATTGGCAAAGAAGATGAGAGGCCAATCTTACATCTATTTATTTAAAAACATGGAGAGTCGGATTCAACCGACTCAAAATGCTATGGAAGGTTGTTTGTCCGCTGGACAATTCACCTTTTAAAAACAAAAACACATGCAATATAAAGCACGCACTTTTGGGTTTATGGTTTTATTCGCCATATCTGTAAGCATATATACAATATCCTGTAGTCAGAGTGAGGGCAAATCGGTTAAACAATCTGAAACGTTCAAGGTTGTCAGTCCTGTTTTGACAGACACTTCTTATCAGGAGGAATATGTTGCTGAGATTCATGCCTTGCAGAAAGTAGAGATTCGTTCTCGTCTTAAGGGATTTCTTGAACGCATACATGTGGATGAAGGTCAGTCTGTAAAAGCAGGTCAGCTATTGTTTACGCTCAGTAGCCGTAGTTTTCGTGATGACCTTTTAAAAGCGAATGCCCAGTTAAAAAGTGCTACTGCTGAATTGAAGGCCGTTGAAGTCGAATTGAAAAACACCAAACACCTTGTTGAAAAAAATATAGTATCCAAAACCGAATTGGAAATGATTATGGCTAAGAAAGAAGCCGTTATGGCGAGGATAGAAGAAGCCAGGGCTGCCATTTCACTAGCTCAGTTAAATCTTTCTTATACTGAGATGCGTGCGCCCTTCACAGGCGTCATCAATCGCATTCCTCTCAAGACGGGCAGTCTTCTCGAAGAAGGAGCCCTGCTTACTTCTATTTCAGATAACCGAGAGGTTTTTGCCTATTTTAATCTGTCTGAAAGTGATTACCTGAATTTCATAATGGCTGAAAAGCAAGGCCACAAAGGCAGCGTCGCTTTAAAGCTTGCCAATCAGTCTTTATATGACCAAAGGGGAAACATTGAAGTGTCTGAAACAGAGTTTGACCAATCATCAGGAAATATTGCTTTTCGGGCCCGCTTTCCCAACCCCGATGGTTTGTTGAAGCATGGAGGAAACGGAAAAGTGATTATCGATAAAGCATTACAAAACAAATTGCTCATTCCGCAGAAATCTACTTTTGAAATACAGGATAAAGTTTTCGTCTATGTTGTAGACGGTAACAATAAGGTGAAACAAAAGAATATTGTTACAGGCAGGCGCTTGCCGCACTATTATGCAGTAGAATCAGGTCTCCTCCCAAATGAAACCATCGTGTATGAGGGTATGGAAAACCTTAAAGACGGACAAAAAATTAACGCTCAGCGGATTAGTCTGAAAGACCGTTTGATCAATCGCAGCCAACCATAAAAGCACCTATTGATGATTTCTAAATTTATTCACCGACCGGTTACCTCTATTGTTATATCGGTTATCATAACGCTGTTGGGTTTGCTCGCACTGACAGGCCTTCCGCTTACGCAGTTTCCTGAAATTGCTCCTCCCGAGGTGACTGTCACCACAAAATATACGGGCGCCAATGCCGAGGCTTGTGTGAAGGCAGTGGTTACTCCTTTGGAACGTGCTATCAACGGCGTTCCGGGCATGTCGTATATGTCTTCTGTTTCCGGTAATGACGGAACATCGGTCATACAAATAGTATTCAAGGCCGGTACAGATCCTGATGTGGCAGCAGTGAATGTGCAGAATCGTGTTTCATCTACATTGGATGAGCTGCCGGAAGAAGTAATCAAGGCAGGGGTGATTGTGGAGAAGGTGCAGAACAGCATGTTGATGTACCTGAACATTCTCAGTAAAGATTCTGCACTCGATGAAAAGTTTTTGTACAATTTCACCGATATCAACATCTTACCGGAACTGAAAAGAATTGAAGGGGTAGGTTTTGCCGACATCATGGGTATGCGCGAATATGCCATGCGTGTTTGGTTGAAACCTGATAAGATGGTGATGTATAATCTTTCTGCACCCGAAGTGATTGCTATGCTTAAGGCACAGAATGTAGAAGCCGCTCCGGGAAAAATCGGCGAGAGTTCAGGCAAGCTTGCGCAGTCGATGCAGTATGTATTGAAGTACACCGGTAAACACAATACCAAAGAAGCGTATGAAAATATTGTTTTGAGAAATGAAGAAAACGGAGAGCTCCTGCGGTTGCGGGATATAGCCGATGTGGAATTTGATTCTCAGGAATACGATGTGCTTTCAAAAGAAAATGGAAAGCCTTCTGCAGCCATTCTGCTAAAACAAAGACCGGGAACAAATGCACAGGAGGTAATCAAAAATATCAAGAAGCGAATGGAAGAAATTAAAACATCTTCCTTTGCTCCCGGAATGGACTATACCATCAGTTTTGATGTATCTTCTTTTTTAAATGCCTCCATACATGAAGTAATTAAAACGCTGATCGAGGCTTTTATTCTTGTTGCACTGGTTGTCTTTCTTTTTTTACAGGATATCCGGTCTACCATAATTCCCATCATTGCCATTCCGGTTTCTCTCATCGGAACTTTTTTCTTCATGCAGCTGATGGGCTTCTCACTCAATCTCATTACATTGTTTGCCCTGGTTCTTGCAATTGGCATTGTGGTTGACAATGCTATTGTGGTGGTGGAAGCCGTACATGCCAATATGGAGTTGCATGGACTTGGTCCCAAAGAAGCGACGGTTCGCTCCATGCAGGAAATCAGTGGTGCCATCATTGCCATTACACTGGTGATGTCGGCCGTATTTATTCCCGTGGCTTTCATGGATGGGCCCACCGGAATTTTCTACCGACAGTTTTCTCTCACCATGGCCATATCTATTGTGATTTCCGGGATTACTTCTCTGACACTCACACCGGCATTATGTATTTTGATGATGAAGCCTGTCCATCATGTGCAAGCACATGGAAAGAAAAAAAGCAAACTCGCTCGTTTCTTCGATGCATTCAATCGTTGGTATGATAGGATTTCCGGGCGCTACAGCCGGCTGGTCAGTTTGATTGCAAACAGACGCGTTGTCACATTTACTGTTTTGATGGCGTTCTGTTTATGCACGGGCATCATTGGAAAACTGGTTCCTTCCGGATTTATTCCGAATGAAGATCAGGGTGCCATTTATGCGAATATCACCACACCTTCAGGCGCTACACTTGAACGTACGGAGGAGGTAGTGGATGAAGTACAAAGAATTGCTCAAGGTATAAAAGAGGTAAATTCTGTATCAAGTCTCGCGGGCTATAGTGTTTTATCAGAAGGTGTTGGCGCCGTTTACGGAATGAATTTGATTAGTCTGAAAAACTGGGAAGATCGTAAGCTTTCCGACAATGATATCATTCGTCAGCTTGAAGAAAAAACTCGTCATATCAAAGATGCCGGGATAGAATTTTTTACACCTCCTCCTGTACCCGGCTACGGAAATTCGAGTGGATTTGAATTGCGGTTGCTCGATCGTACCGGAAAAGGTGATTTGCAGCAATTACAAACTACAACCAGGGATTTTATCAATGAGCTGAACAAGCGACCGGAGATAGCCGGGAGTTTTACCACATTCAATGCAAGCTTTCCTCAGTATCTGTTGCATATAGACGGAGACAAGGCTGCACAAAAAGGGATTACTGCAGACAATGCCATGAGCACTTTGCAGACGCTGATAGGAAGTGAATATGCCACCAACTTTATTCGGTTCGGACAGATGTATCGTGTGATGGTACAGGCCCTGCCGCAATATAGATCGCAGCCACAGGATCTCATGAATCTTTATATCAAAAATGATAAAGAGGAAATGGTTCCGTTTTCTTCGTTTCTGAGAATAGAAAAAGTATACGGACCGGAGCAGGTAACCCGGTACAATATGTATCCTTCTGCTATGGTAAACGGACAGCCCGCAGCGGGCTACAGCAGTGGACAGGCGATTGATGCGGTGAAAGAAGTTGCTGCAGCAAAACTACCCAAAGGATATGGATATGATTGGGCCGGCTCTTCGCGCGATCAGGCCAATCAGGGCAACCAGGCGATTTATATTTTTTGTATTTGTCTGCTGTTCGTATATCTTCTTTTATCTGCACAGTATGAAAGTTTTATTCTGCCACTCTCCGTTATTCTTTCTCTTCCTGTCGGAGTGTTCGGCGCGTTGTTTCTATTGTGGGTGATGGGTTTGGAAAATAATATTTATGCACAGATTGCCATGATCATGCTGATTGGTATCCTCGGAAAAAATGCTATTCTGATTGTTGAATTTGCCGCTATCAAAAGTAGGGAAGGATTAAAGCCGCTTGCGGCAGCCGTTGAAGCAGCAACACTTCGCTTACGGCCGATACTGATGACTTCATTTGCTTTCATTGCAGGCCTGATTCCTTTAGTGGTTGCTTCCGGCGCCGGCGCTATTGGAAACAGAACAATTGGTTCTGCTGCATTGGGAGGAATGTTGTTTGGTACCATTTTCGGAGTACTTATCATCCCAGGTTTGTATGTGCTTTTTGCAACAATTTCTGAAAGACTTGGAAGTAAAAAAAATCATTCGGTTTGATGAAGGTGTAACAATTTTAAAATATGATGATGAAGTGTGTTAAATTATTTTTTCTGTCAGTTTTTATTTTAATACTGGGAGGATGCAGGGTGATTAAAACTGACGTCTCAGTCAGAGAAATGAATATTCCCGCAAAATTTGACGGATCGGCTGCAGATACAGTCACCATTGCAAAAGTAAACTGGCGGGATTATTTCAGGGATCCTCTCCTGCATGAATTAATAGACAGCACATTGTCTTCCAGTCCGGATTTGAAAATTGTTTTACAGCGAATTGAAAATGCACGGGCGCAGATTAAAACTGCTCGTGCAGCACAACTACCAACTGTAAATGCCAACATCAACGCTTCTGCCAGAAAATTCGGCTTTTATACAATGGATGATGCGGGTAACCGTGTTACAGAATTTGCGCCGGGAGATACGATACCTACTCATTTGCCGGATTTTTTTATTGGTCTTACCACTACATGGGAAGCGGATATTTGGGGTAAGCTGAAGAATCTCAGGAAATCTGCCGTTACAAATTACCTGGCTTCTATTGAAGGAAAAAATTTTGTTGTATCCAATCTGATTGCAGACATCACCTCTTCATACTATTCTCTACTTGCGCTCGATCATGAACTTGATATCATTAAAGAGACCATCAAAAAGCAGGAACAGTCACTCGAAGTGGTATTATCAATGAAAGAAAGTGGCAGAGCGAATAGTCTCGCAGTACAGCAGTTTCAGGCTCAATTACTGCAATCGCAAATAATGGAAAAAGAAACCGTTAATAAAATCACTGAAACAGAAAACAGGATTAATTTACTGGTGGGCCGTTTTCCACAGCCAATCAAAAGAAACAAAGACCACCTTTTTGATTACATGCCCGATCGATTTACCGCCGGTGTACCATCCCAGTTGCTGACTTATCGTCCGGATATTCGTGAAGCTGAACTGCGATTGTTGGCAACCAAATTTGAACTTCATGCTGCTAAGGCCTCCTTTTTACCGGGGTTTAACATCAGTGCGGGATTGGGTTACCAGGCCTTCAACCCAAGGTTTTTATTTATTACACCTCAATCCATGATGTATGCTGCTTTAGGTAGTCTGATGATGCCGGTTATAAACAGAAAAGCCATTCAGGCAGCATTCAGCAATGCCAAAGCCAATCAGCTATCGGCAATGTATTATTATCAAAAAACCATTCTCAATGGATATGTGGAAGTTGCCAATGAACTTTCCAATATACAGCGACTGAAAGAAATCAATGCGCTGAAAAAGCAACAAAACGAAGTGCTTGATAAATCTGTTGAAACAGCAACGGATTTATTTAAAACAGCGAAGGCCAATTATCTGGAAGTGTTGATTGCCCAGCAAAACTCTTTGCAAACGAAAATTGAATTTGTTGAGGTGAACCAACGACAGATGTCGTCTGCTATCAATATCTATAAGGCCCTTGGGGGAGGATGGTGATAAATTTCGTTCAATATCCTGTGAAAAAATTTTACGATCTGAAATATCGGTGGTTAATGATACCAAGTAATAATTAGTTTTTAAAAATACTCCATATCCTTGAAACCTTTCTCATGGCAAAAAAAGGGGCAGTTTCCACTGCCCTTGTTTTTTCAATAATATTTTTTTGAAATCAGTTTTTTGCTCTTTCCGGCCTTATGGTTGTTTGTATTCCGACCATAAGTTGCTAATTCAATGATATTATCCGTAATTTGAAAACGAATTAATTATATATCAACATGGCAACAGCACTCATAACAGGCGCATCCAACGGAATTGGACTGGAACTGGCAAAAGTTCATGCATCAAAAGGCGATGATTTGGTTTTGGTGGCACGAAACAAGTCAAAACTAGATGAACTTAAAAAAGAGTTGGAAGCGCAACACAAAACAAATGTGTATTCTATCGGAAAAGATCTTTCAGAGCCCAATGCTGCACAAGATGTGTATGATGAAATAAAAAAACAGAATATTCAAGTTGACTATTTAATAAACAATGCCGGCTTTGGCGACTTTGGGATGTTTGTTGAAACAGACTGGAACAAAGAGCTGCAAATGATTAATCTCAACATCACCGCATTAACTCAGTTTACCAAATTGTTTTTAAAAGACATGGTAAAAAGAGGTAGCGGAAAGATTATGAATGTGGCGTCAACGGCAGCGTTTCAATCTGGTCCAACCATGGCTGTTTATTTTGCCACCAAAGCATATGTTCTAAGTTTTTCTGAAGCGATTGACAATGAGGTCAGAGACAAAGGCGTGACAGTTACAACGCTTTGCCCCGGCGCGACAGAAAGCGGGTTCCAGGCGGCAGCAGCAATGGAAGAAAGCGGTTTGGTGAAAAATAAAAAGTTGCCTACCTCAAAAGAAGTTGCCGAATATGGCTATGCTGCTATGATAAAAGGAAAAACAGTTGCGATACACGGACTCAAGAATTGGCTTTTAGCAGCTTCTGTTCGATTCACTCCAAGAGCTCTGGTAGTTAAAATAACCAGAAAGATTCAAGACAAAGCATAGTTATTTGGTAATAAATTATCGGGCAGATTAAACCCTATCAATAAAAAGAGTGTAGCGATTAACTACACTCTTTTTTTATACATCTATCAATGAATTTAAAGTATTGGCCCATTGTCAACAGCCGATTCAAGTGCTGATTGAATATCTGCCGGTAACCCGGATAGAAAATCAAATCCCGTTGCGGTTTCAATAGCGTCTATACTTGTACGATAGAATCCCCAGTTATTAGCGTTTACGGTTTGATTGTTCGGCATCATAACGGCAATAGCACGAGAGCTTGCCGATACTCTGCTGATGTCATTTGTTCCTGCCGGCAATACCAGAATGACTTTCCAGAATTGCGCCGGAACATTTTTTTTACCACCAGCCAAAGAATTGGTCACTCCGCCCAAACTACCTGTGCCTCCGGTACCCAAACCTCCAGAAATAATATATAATTCATTGTATGTAGTAAATACGTAGAACAAGGTCAGAAAAACGATGTAGCCTCGTTGGGCTAGCGTTCGGACTTTTGGAAGAAGGTTCAGTGAGCAATCACTAGTGAATGATATAATATATATATTTCTACCACTTCTTTACAAATCATTCATTTGTAAGCAATATAGAATTCTCGACTATCTCTAGGTTTACAAGAAAATCTACACCAGAATATATAAAATATTTTTTGAAAACCAGTAAATTTCGCGTAAAAATTTATTATCTATTACTTATAATATATTGACTATCAATCTATTTTATAAAAAATATATCATAAATCAAAATTATTTTAAAAAACCTCAATAAATTTTTTAATTATATCAAATTAATAAAATAGTTTTGCGCCCAAATTATATTCAAAATTAACAACATGAAAAAAATTATCTATTTAGCGGTTTCCTTGCTTTTCTTTAATGCTGTTTATTCTCAGCAATATTCAAGGCTAAGCATAACCCCAATTCACTTAAAACACAGTTCTGGTGCTTTGTCTTTAGTTTCTTTTTCTGATTCTGTGACATTAAGCGAAAAATATGATTATAATTACTTCGGTAATAATACACTAAGTGTAGATTTCCCAAGAGTTTCTCCTTATGCAGCAACTGCTGCTAACCTGCAAACTCAGATAAATAATTTGTTGAAAAGTAGTTCTCCATCCCCGGATCAACTAAAACAACTTAGAAACGATTTGGAAGAAGTAACTGTAAAACTTAAGATAGATGACTCATTAAGAATGCCAAAACTCATTCAGGCATTGAATAATGGAAAAATCGCTAACAAAATTCTTGCCAGTATTCTCATAGATCCTAGTTTGGGATATATGACTACAGATGTTATTGCAAAAAGAGCAGAATACAACGCCAGTGATGCAGATTTTGTTAAAGCTATGAACTCAGAGACGAAAATGGCGGCAATAAGAGATAAAGGAATTGATTTATTGAAAAATGTTTACTTCATAATTTTTGACGATAATATGCAAACTGAAACTGCATCTGAAAAAAATCCTCAGAACAAAACAATCGGAGTAAGCTCTATTGCATATCTTTTTCAGGTTGATATTGATAGTTTGATGCGTACAGGTCAGTTTGACCCATTGATTTTTACAGAGAAAGACAATGCAAAAGCGCAGGCATTTGCTTCATTCAACTTCCCGCTTAAATTTATCATGATAGGGTCGGCAGAAGCAGTAACTACAAATTACAAGCTCGAAAAACCTAAAATTTCAGGAAAAGCTTTATTGGGGGCATTATCAGGTGGTTCAAAAGAACCTACAGACTTGGTTAAATTTATAATGAAATCCGACGAAGAAGTCAGTAAAGATTTGGTGAACGGGTTGTTTTCTTCTGCCGAGTTCTACTTTTCAAGAAAATATGAACCATTTAAAGTAAAAGTACCTGTTTTTGGAAATTCGCCCATTACTGCTAAGATCGGTAAAAAAGAAGCTATAAAAATCGATGAATTATACAAGGTTACTGAATCGGTCTTAAAGAAGGATGGTTCAAAAGTAGATAAAAAAGTGGGTTGGATTAGAGTTAAAAAAGTGGCTGATAACCTAAAAAATGCCGATGGAAAGATGGAGCCCTCAGTTTTCTACAAAGTTAGCTCAAAGAAAGTTGAAAGAGGAATGAAATTAACACAAAGAAGGCAATTTGGGACTGTTTTTGGATTAGGGTTTAATATTGGATCAGAAAGTGATGTTGCTGCAGGCCTAATGCTAAGTGCTGAGTATATCTCTCATATTTATCCTGGGGTAAGATTCGGAATTTCAGGTGGAGGTTTTCTGCCATTGAAAGCTAAAGAAGCAACAATTAATGGTGGTAAAGAAGAAGGCATCACTGAGGGAACACCTATCTACATTGATGCAACGGCGCAAAAAATATTTCAAGCCAATCATCTGGAACTTACTCCAATGGTGGGCGCATATTTGAGTTCCGTATCAATCAGTAAATTAGGTGGCACAAAAGTTGAAGAGAATTATTTTAAAGGTCTAACAAATACTTCTTACGGCGGCTTGATCGGAATCAAAGCTGGTTACAATTTCGGTCCTCATGCACAGATTAACATAGGTTACAAATACGGATTCGCGTTTTCTTCTTCATTGTCAAAAGATGAAGCCAATGCAGACCCCTTAAACGAATCAACTTCGGAAATAATATTTAATGCCCCATCTGTAATCAGTATCGGTTTAAGAATATATGGGTTTTAATAATTAAATCTTAACAAATGAAAAAATACATTGCGATTGCTTTGGTTATTTCATGCCTTTTCTCAATTAGCTGTAGTCGTCGTTCTACTTCCGCTTACTACAATTGGGAAACTATATTTGTAAAATCAGAGTTCAATGGCTCAGAAGTTTACAAGTATTTTGGTGCCGGAAAAAATAAATCTGAGTCAATCCATCAGTCTGAAGTTGACGTGTTGAAACAACTGATATTTAAAGGCATTGCTGGTTCGCCAGATCCGAGACCTTTGGTATTTGAAGTGAACGCGGAAGAAAAATATCGTAATTATTTCGCAACTTTTTTCCAAGATGGTGGTGATTATAAAAATTTCGTTGAACTATACAGAAGCGGAAATTTAAATAAGAATGACAGGATTAAAACAGGTAAAAGGAGAGATCGTAAGAAAAAAGGAATTGAAATAATTGTTAAGAGAGCAGATTTAAGAAATGCATTGGAATCTGCTAAAATCATACCAAAAAATTAAAAATTATATTTATGAAAAAGTTTTCAATTTGTTTAATTGTCGTGCTTTTATCAGTTAGCAGCGTAAAAGCACAGTCTGATCCTGCTAATTATAACTATGAAGTACAATTTTTGCGTACTGGTTTAGAGGGTACCGAGCTTTTTAAGGTGTATGCCTATTGCAAAAAAGAAAGGGATTGTTTCGAATATGCAAAAATGGATGCAGTTAAAGCTATCGTTTTTAAGGGAATACCCGGTTCCGGTATGCAAAGACCAATGGTTACTGAAGTTGGTGCAGAGGACAAGTACAGAGATTTTTTCAAGGAATTCTTCAAAGAAGGCGGAAAATACCTCAATTATGTAGCAATCAGCAACGATGGCTCAATCGCTGAAGATGACAGATTGAAGGTTGGTAAAAAATTAAAAATCGGAGTGATAGTTTCTGTACAAAAAGCCAACTTAAGAAAAGAGTTGGAAGCTGCTGGGATAGTTAAGAAACTAGATGCTGGATTTTAATAATTAAAACTTTCAAATAGTAGATTTATGAAAAAAATTATAATAGTTTGTTTGTCATTATTATTAATGAATATAAGCTACGGACAAGCAAAAAAACCGACTTTAATGATTTTCCCTAGTGACAATTGGTGTAATATTAATGGTTTCGAAATTACATCCGACAATCAGGGGACAAAGGTAGTTAACCCTGACTATGAGCGCGCTTTGAGAGAACATACTGATTTAGGAAACGTAATCACTAAAATCAATGGTTTGATGGCCGACAGAGGTTTTCCACTCAAAACACTTGAAGAGTCTTTAAAAAAAGTAAAGCAGGATGCTGCTGAGTCTATGGCGATGACTTCAAAAACAAGTGGATCCGGAGTGTCAGAAAGCCTTTACGACAAGCTAACCAATGTTGCAAAAGCGGACATTATCTTGAAATTGGGTTGGAAAACTACAAAATCAGGGTTTAACAATTCAGTTCAAATTAATCTGGAGGCAGTAGATGCTTATACCGGAAAATCAATCGCCTCTCAAAACCCTCCCGGAAATCCATCGGCTACAGCAGATATGCCGACTATGCTTTCGGAAGCGGTGTTATCAATCATTGATAATTTCAATGCAAGACTACAGACTTATTTCGATGATTTATTTGCAAACGGACGTGAAGTAATAGTTAAAGTGAGCAAGTTCGATTCCTGGGATGGCGACCTTGAAAAAGAATATGATATCGACGGGGAAAAGAAAGAACTTAGCTCTATCATTGAAGACTGGATGAGCAAAAACACTGTAAAAGGAAGATTTGAAAATACAGATGCTACCGAAAATAAAATGACTTTTGAACAGGTACGTATACCTCTCTACAATGCTTCCGGCAGGGCAATTGATTGTAAAGACTTTTGTAAGCCATTACAAAGCTATTTACAAGGAGCTCCATTTAACATACCCGGTGTAAAATTAGTCAAAAAAGGCCTTGGTCAGACTTGGGTAATTTTAGGTGAAAAATAAAAAATTTCAATTATGAAAAAAATACTAGTTATTATTAGCCTTTGTTTGCTAAATTTTCAATTTGCATTTGCACAAAACCAACTAGGTAAGAGTGATGACAATGCACGAATTGCATTAAATGTCTATATTCCCGACCAAGCTGAACGTGTATCTGATATTTCTTCCTCCTTATTGAAGGATAAGGTAACACAAATGTTAACCAAATATGGTCTAACAGGGAACAGTGAAGGTGGCCGATTTATTGTTGCCCCTGTAATTAACGTCTTGGCAAAAGAAGTCACTGCTACGGCTCCTGCTATGACTATCCTGGAGTTACAGGTAAGTCTGTATATTGGTGACGGTTATGAGGGAATTAAGTTTGCCTCAACATCACTTACTGCAAAGGGTGCTGGTCCAAATGAAACTAAAGCTTACAATGATGCAATTAAAAAATTCAATGTAAACAATCCGGAAATTGCTACATTTATTGAATCCGGAAAGAAAAAAATAATTGAATACTACAATTCAAAATGTGATTTTATTTTGTCTGATGCAAAAGGCCTTTCTGATCAAAACAAACTAGATGAGGCCATTTATAAATTAAATTCAGTTCCTGATGTTTCTAAAGATTGTTATACCAAAGCTAATGCCATGGCTGTTGAATTTTACCGAAGGGCTCAAGAGCGTGAGTGTAAGATCAAGTTAAATCAGGCACAAAATGCTTGGACAGCTAATCAAAACGAACAAGGCGCTCAAGAAGCAACAAACTTGTTGAGTCAGATAGATCCAGAAACATCCTGTTTTGCATCTGCTAAGGATTTAATCAATAAAATCACTAGCGCAATAAAAACCAAACTAAACAATATCGAACAGTTTAATCGTAAGGTTGAACTAATGGATAAAAAGAACGCAGTTGATTTAGAGAAAGCAAGAATTGATGCTGTTAAAGCAGTGGGAGTTGCTTACGCAAAAAGCAGACCCACAACTGTAGTATACAATGTTAGAGGATGGTGGTAATATATTTAAATTAATGTATAAAATATACATTGATAAAAATACTTTACTATAAATTACATAAGTTAAAAGGGTTTCAATTTTCAAATTGAAACCCTTTTTTATTTTATAGTATGAAATCTTTTAGCTTCTTCTTCGCATACTAACCGGGACTGATTATAAATTAACTTCTTTGCTTCTTGTTCTTTTGTGAACTTAGGTTCTTCAGCGTTTCTACTTGTTTTTTTGCTTTTTCTAATGTAGTGGGCTGCTGCCTGGATAATATCTTCTGTTGAATGGCTGCCAGCTCCTGAAATGATACTTTGTAATTCATGCTAGTAGGGTAAAATTAAAAAAATCAGCAGTGTTTCAATCTTGGCATGTTAAGTAAATTCATAATTGTTTTCTTATAAAACAAGTTTGTAGTCCTAACGAGCCTGAGTTCGGACTTTTGGGAGGAGGATTTGGATGAACTTTTAGAAATAAATTAAACACCTCGATTTCCAAAAAGAAAAGTCACAAACAGGGGTTACCGCAGCTTTAAGTTATAAATAACTTAACCACCATTTTTCTTTGTGAGATTGTTTATAATTGTCAAACCATTTACAAAGAGGGAAAAGTAAAAGTATAATCACAATCCAAACTATATAAGTTACCCAAAGAGAAACCCCAAAACCTTTTAAATGTTTTAATTCCGGTAGCCAGTCGTTTAAAATCATTGCACGCCAACCATAGCCACTTATTTGTGCGTATAGCATTACTGGAAAATCCACGCAAATTGACCCCCTAAATCCATTTGAAACTGACCCCCTCATTCCATTTCAAATTGACCCCCTGATTCCGGCTGAAATTGACCCCCTAAAAATTGAATAAAGAATCAGTTGTTTTTGTAGCATAAAAAGCGGATGT
>CANGYR010000006.1 GCA_947458275.1 Chitinophagaceae bacterium | reverse complement strand
AATTTGAGTTAGCTCCTGATAAAGTTAAATCTCCCGATATGGTAAGGGAGGGGCTTGTTGATGAGGATAACGAAAGAATACGATTTTGCGTATTCTGAATTGTGAAATTTCCGTTGATCGTACTGAGTGCAGCCGAGAATGATATATTAGCTCCTGGGTCATTTGTCAGATTAATAACAAGATTCCCATATGAAGAATTCGCCGGTAAGGTTGTAGCCGTTTTCCTGATTTGAATAGTACTGCTTGCGCCAAAAGATTCTGTACCTTGAAAAATGGTAGTAGCCCACGCAGATGTATTATCATGTATATAGGTACCCCCATTATCAATTTGAAAAGTAGATGCTGAAGCTAAGGTAATGGCAGAAGTAGAGGTAAGTGTTCCTCCATTTTCTATATAAACTCTAGAGTTTGTACCTGATACAGACCATGCGCTTGTAGCAGTCATGGTGTGACCATTTTGAATAATAAAAGTTGCATTACCTCCAGTAAAATCAGCTGCAACGGCATTTGTACCGGTACCATCTCTTCTGGTATTCCAGTTAGATGCAGTATGGGGAGCAAGACTTCCTCTCGAATAAAAAACCCTAGGCCTCAACGAAATCATAATACCTCCCATTAACCTTGGGTTGGTATTAGGAGTACATGTAAAACCACCATTACCGGTTGAGCCGGTCGAAGTTCTTATACCCCATGCACCACCTACCGCAACAGTATTATTTACAGAATTATGACCCGCATCAAAAAGCTCAGTCAATGAAGAAGGATTAGTCAATGTCCATGAAGTAAAATTGGCGTTCGTTGTAGAAGTAATCCTTCCGCTGGCACCAAAAGCAAGAATTGCAGCACCTGGCGTTACAGTAGTGATAGCCGGCAAATTACTTATTGATTGATTCGTAGCCGTTGTCCATGATGATGGTTCTGTAACATCAAATGGTGTTGCATTATCTACACCGGAAAAAGCCACAATAGCACCCGCAGTTCGGGTTGAACTAGCTGTAACACTAAATTCATAGTTTGCCGGTTCACTTGCTCCGGCAATTTTGTATAGTAACGTAGCACTTCCTCGTTCAATATTCGTACCTGCAATAAGCGTCCAACCACTACGAGAGGCACTTGTTTGCGTACAACCATCACAATAATTGGCAATATTAGCAATCATCACATCACCTGCTACCACTCCGGAAGGCCTATTGATTGTTACCGTCGCAGAAGTGCTGATAGCAGTCGTAGCACTCCCTCTCTGCGCAATCTGCCCCCACCCGTTCACACTGCCTAACAGCAATGCACAAACGAAAAAGAGGGATTGAATCTGCTTTCGGAAATTGAAAGAGAAAGAGGTTTTTAAACGATTGTTGATCGATTTTCGAGAATTTGAACCACTCAATTGGATTGGAAAATGGTTAAAATTTGGTTTCATAATTGTTGATTTACGATATGGATTTCAGGACATTTATATTGTTCACACACTGAACTACATAAAAACACTTACGTGCTTAACCAATGAAAAACGCAGGTTTTTGCGTTTTATTGCATTTAACATATTGTTTTTTATGTTTTTTTATTCAATTTCCACCCGGGCATCCATATCATTTGCCCGGATGCATCATCAAATAAAAATATATCCACATATCAACTAGGCAAAAACTGCCTGATTGATTGTAATAATTCTTAATAACTGCTCGCGTACTCTATTGGGGGTTTCTACGGAAACAGAGGTTTTCTCAAGACAAGAATGGATAATATTCCTACATAGGATTTTGGCTATTAAGGAATTACGTATTTAGCACTATGAATACTTAAGTGTTTATACGTAGTAAATATTTTGCAAAGTTAACAATTTATACACGCTGTTGCAAGTGATTTGTGTTAAAATTTTGATGATTTTGGTCAATGCGCGAAGCGCGTTTATGGTTTGGGTGGTGCAAGGCACCGTTTGGGGTTTGGGGTTTGGGGTTTGGGGTTTGGGGTTAAACCAGCGTCAGCGTCCACATCTCCAAATCTACCCATCTCCATATCTCCAAATCTCCTCATCTTAACATTTGCACATTGCCAAATCGTCGAATTGTCAAATTGTCTAATTCCCTAATTGTCGCCTCACCTCCCGCTCCTTAATACTCTCCCTCTTGTCATACAACTTCTTCCCTTTACCCAATCCAATTTCCAGTTTGGCTATCCCTTTTTCGCTGAAGAAAAATTTAAGAGGAATGATGCTGTAGCCTTTTTCTTTGATCTTATTTTCGAGTTTACGCAGTTCTCTTTTGTTGAGCAGCAACTTCCTTTCCCTCACCGGATCATGATTGGTATAGGTTCCTTGTTCGTATATGGCTATGTGAAGATTTTTCACGTACAACTCACCGTTATTAAAATAACAGAAACTGTCCACAAAACTAACCTTGCCGGCACGTATGGATTTTATTTCAGTCCCGCGCAACACAATACCCGCGATGTATTTGTCATCGAAGTAGTATTCAAAATTTGCTTTTCTATTAACAATTTCCAATTATTCAGATATTTAAATTGTCTTCATAATTCACCATATGCTTCTTTCACCGCAGAGCCGCCGCAAAGATCGCGGAGTTTTCGCAGAGAAATTCAACTCTGCGTTAACTCTGCGCTCTTCTTTCTCAGCGGTGAAGAAATAAGTTGAAGAGGTTGATTCCCGAATGTATGCATCCTCAAATCTTAACATCTCCAAATCTTCTCATCTCCAAATCTTCACATCACCACATCACCACATCCTCAAATTGTCAAATTGCCGAATTATCGAATTGTCAAATTATCAACATTCACTCAAACTCAACGGCACGTTCACCGCCAATCCACCATCTGCTGTTTCTTTGTATTTACTGTTCATGTCTTTTGCCGTGTCCCACATGGTTTTAATAACTCCATCCAGGGATACAATTGCATAATCAGGAGCACTCTGCAACGCAAGCTGGCTAGCAGTGATGGCTTTTATAGCACCCATGGTGTTTCTTTCGATACAGGGTATCTGTACCAATCCACCGATCGGATCGCAGGTCATGCCCAGATGATGCTCCATGGCAATCTCTGCCGCCATCATTACCTGCCGCTGTGAACCGCCCATACATTCAGTCAATGCCGCTGCCGCCATAGCGCTGCTCACTCCTATCTCCGCCTGACAGCCACCCATAGCAGCAGATATGGTGGCGCCCTTTTTAAAGATGCTGCCTACCTCTGCCGCAGTAAGCAGAAACTGAATGATTTTATCTTCACTGTTGCCCTCACAGAAAATGACATAATACTGCAACACCGCAGGAATCACACCCGCAGCGCCATTGGTAGGTGCCGTCACCACCCTGCCGAATGAGGCATTTTCCTCGTTAACCGCCAAAGCAAAGCAACTTACCCAATCCAAAATATAATTGAATTCACGCCCCCCGGCTTTTATCAATTCCAGCCACTGTGCGTAACTGCTATACTCTTGTTTTTTCAGCAGACGCTTGCTCAATTCAGCTGCTCTTCTACTCACCTGCAATCCACCGGGAAGATATCCGCTTGTATGACAACCTTTGTACATGCACTCCTGCATTACTTTCCAGATGTTCAGCACACCGGCCTTCGTTTCCGTCTCACTTCTCCAGCAATTTTCATTTTCCATCACTACCTCACTGATATGCATACCCGTTTTTCTGCACCAGTGCAATAAATCTTCTGCATTATTTATGGGAAATGGCAGGATGACATTTGTTTTACTTCCTGAAAGCTCTTCTCCTTCTTTTATTACAAATCCGCCGCCAACAGAATAATAGGTACTGGCTATCGTTTCTTCATTATCCAATCTGACTAAAAAACTCAGTGCATTAGGATGATAAGGCAGCGATTCTGTGTAAAGAAATTTTATATTTTCTGAAGGATTGAATGAGATATTTTTTTTCTTATTTAAATGTATGCGATTGCTTTTTTTAATTTCAGCAATGGTAGCATCAATGCTGTTCACGTCAAACGTCACCGGGTCTTCTCCGCACAATCCCAATTGCACCGCCACATCTGTTCCATGTCCGACACCTGTCTTGGCTAACGATCCGTATAGAAGTACTTCCAAAGAGATAATCTTATCCAATTGATTTTTTTGAATCAATGAATCAATAAAATATTGTGCAGCCCGCCAGGGACCAAGCGTATGGCTGCTACTGGGACCTACCCCTATTTTAAAGATATCGAATACTGATATGGATTCGTGCATTTTCAAATTCAAAATTTAAAAGTCAAAAAGGGTGTATTAAGAAATTTACTTTTTACTTTTTACTTTTTACTTTTTACTTTTTACTTTTTACTTTTTACTTCTTTATACAATTGCTCGTTCATTTCCCATTTGAAATGCATTCGCATGTATGAAAAGAAAAGTACAGACAGAAACACCGCAATGATGATTGCCAATGCTGAGCTGTCGGCTTTTTGGGATATTTTAGTGTACCATTCAGGTGAAAAAAAATAGACCATGGCAATCGTCAAAAATATCGGCAAACCGAAAAGCAGTGCCATAGGCAACCCTCTGGTAAGTTTACTGGAAAAACCACTGTATTCTTCCCTTACAGCTTCCCAATGGGCAATAAAATTCTCTTCCTCTTCCGTAAGCATATGGTAAAATTACATTAAAAATATCTGCTTTAAGTGGAGGATAATAATTTCTTCGCGATAAAATGATATATTGCAAAGTACAATTTAACTGTTATGCGAGTAGAACCACTGATTTCAAAGCATCTTTACCTTATTAAAAAAGTAACACTTCAGAACATAGGTACTTTTTATTTGTCACCCGAGGTAGTCATCAATGATGATCCGGAAAAAGAAGTGGTCCTTCCTGAGAATGCCATAACTTTTGAATTTGATAAAAATGCAAAACCGGATGATGCACTCATAGAATACATTATGCAGCAGACAAAGAAAATCAAACCGCTGGCTGCCTCCGATCTGGAATCTTACACCATGCTGTCTGTGCAATTTCTCAATATTGGCAAACCGCTTGAGATCAAAGGCATCGGCTATCTGCAAAAAAATCAATCCGGTCAATATGAATTTACACAGGGTGATTCCATTGACAACAAACTAACCGACTTATCAGTCCACAGCGAACATACCGAAGAATCCGGCTCGCCCAATTTTTCTACCCCTGCAAAAATTAAGTCTAAAAATAAATGGATCCTGCCTTTTTCATTGATTATACTCACATTCGGCGTGATGATTTATTTGTATATGCATTACAGCAATAACAATAATGAGACTGAACCTGTTGTCACCGATACTACCGAGATAAAAAAAGACACAATCCCTGCTACAATCAACGATTCTGCTAACATTATTAAAGACTCTCTAATAACTTCTTCCGCAAATACATCCGGTTTCAGCGTGGTAGTGAAAGAGTATAATTCTAAAACTGATGCAGAAAAAGCGCTAAAAAAATTCACCGGCTTCGGACATAATTTGACATTACAAACAACCGATTCATTGAGCTATAAACTAATTATGTCATTCAACAATCCTATTTCAGACACTTCGCGGATACTGGATTCGTTGAAGAGGAATTTTGGAGAAGTGAAGATTTTGAGATGAGGAAACTAGAAAATTTGGAGATGAGGAAATTTGGAGATGAGCAGATTTGGAGATGAGGAGATGTGGAAATTAATGCAAGTTCTTTTTACATTTAATAATAATCTTGGATAGAACCTTAATGATGGACTTAACTTCATCCAGCAGTTCATCGCAATTTGGATAACCTGTTTCTTTACATAATAACAGCCAATATTCTGTTTCTCCCGCTTCTTTTGCTGATATCTTCATTTTATGAATGAAATCATTTTTGCTTTCTGCATTCTGTGCTTCTCTGACATTCGCGCCGATGCTTGTCCCAGATCTAAGTAATTGTTTTGCCACAACATATTTTTTATTTTCCTCCAAATGATGAGAATACCGGACTATTTTTATTGCAAAATCAAAAGTCAGATTAACAATTAAGTTGGAGCTCATAATTATCTCTATATTTTAAGGCTACAATATTAATTATCAGTCTTAACCAAATCAAAGAAACCGACTAAATAAAATTCACTCTACAAATAAGAAAATAATCTTCCATCTTCAAATTTCCACATCTCCAAATCTTCAAATTTTCACATCTCCTCATCTCCTAATTTCCACATCTTCAAATCTCCACATCTCCAAATTTTCAAATTTTCTAATTGAAAAAAAAATCCCGCTGATTGCTCAACGGGATTGCTATTAGAAGAATGTATTTGATTAATAACCCATGCCGCCCATGTCAGGAGCACCGCCACCCATTGGCATTTCTTCTTTTTTAGGCTTGTCAGCGATGACGCATTCTGTAGTCAACAGCATACCTGCAATAGAAGCTGCATTCTCCAAAGCTACACGGCTAACCTTAGTAGGATCAATCACACCGGCTTTAAACAGATTTTCAAAAACCTCTGTTCTTGCATTGAAACCAAAATCACCTTTACCTTCTTTGATTTTTTGCACTACAATAGAACCATCAATTCCGGCATTGGAAGTCAATGTGCGGATTGGCTCTTCCAGAGCGCGACGAACAATTTGCATTCCTGTTTGTTCATCTTCCAATTGTCCTTTTACTTTAGCATCCAGACTGGCAACTGCGCGGATGTATGCAACTCCTCCACCGGGAACGATACCTTCTTCTACGGCAGCGCGTGTGGCGTGCAATGCATCATCCACACGGTCTTTTTTCTCTTTCATTTCCACTTCGGTAGCAGCACCTACATACAATACCGCAACACCACCTGCTAATTTAGCCAGACGCTCCTGCAATTTCTCACGATCGTAATCGCTGGTTGTATTTTCAACCTGAGCTTTGATTTGATTAACACGAGCAGTGATATCTGTTTTCTTTCCTTTACCGCCAACGATGGTGGTATTGTCTTTATCAATGGTTACAGAAGCAGCCTGACCCAAATAAGTCAAATCAGCATTCTCCAATTTATACCCTTGCTCTTCGCTGATCACGATACCTGCAGTGAGAATAGCGATATCAGTCAACATTTCTTTTCTTCTGTCACCAAAGCCGGGAGCTTTTACTGCAGCAACTTTAATAGTACCGCGTAATTTGTTTACTACTAATGTAGCCAATGCTTCTCCTTCGAGATCTTCAGCAATGATTAACAAAGGACGACCGGTTTGAGCTACCTTCTCCAAAATATGAAGAATGTCCTTCATTGCAGAGATTTTCTTATCATAAATAAGAATGTAAGGATTTTGCAATTCTGCTTCCATTTTTTCGCTGTTGGTAACGAAATAAGGAGAAACATAACCGCGATCGAACTGCATACCTTCTACCACTTCTACTGTTGTATCGGTACCTTTTGCTTCTTCCACGGTGATTACTCCTTCTTTACCAACTTTGGCAAAAGCTTCGGCAATTAATTTACCGATGGTTTCGTCGTTATTAGCAGAGATAGTAGCTACTTGTTGAATTTTTTTACTGTCGTTACCTACAGTTTGTGACTGACCTTTTAAGTTTGCAACAACCAAGGCAACGGCTTTGTCGATACCACGTTTCAAATCCATTGGATTAGCGCCGGCAGCAACCATTTTCAAACCTTCACTGATGATAGACTGAGCCAATACAGTAGCAGTGGTAGTTCCATCACCTGCGATATCTGCTGTTTTAGAAGCTACTTCTTTAACCATCTGAGCGCCCATGTTTTCAATAGGATCTTCCAGATCAATTTCTTTGGCAACAGATACACCGTCTTTTGTTACCTGAGGAGCACCGAATTTTTTATCAATTACCACATTGCGACCTTTTGGTCCGAGTGTTACTTTAACGGCATTGGCCAGAGTGTCCACGCCTTTCTTCATTTTGTTTCTTGCTTCTATATCGAAGTAGATTAATTTAGACATATTAGTTGTGATTTTAGAGTTAATGACATATCGTTCCTACGGAACGAGTTAATTGATGATTTTTTTTGTTAGAAACATTTAGTTCCTACGGAACGAGTTACTTGTTACTTTATACTTTCTACTTTCTAACTTTTTTCTTTCTAACTTTTTACTTTCTTATACGATGGCTAAAATATCACTCTCTCTCATTATGAGATAGTCTACACCTTCAACAGAAATTTCTGTTCCGGCATATTTCCCGTACAAAACAGTATCTCCGGCTTTAACGGTTACGGGTTCATCTTTTTTTCCAGGACCGGCAGCCAATACGGTACCGCGTTGTGGTTTTTCTTTTGCAGTGTCAGGAATGATAATTCCTCCGGCTGTTTTCTCTTCAGCCGCAGCAGGTTTCACGATTACTCTGTCGTGAAGCGGAGTAATGTTTAACTTTTTTGCCATAGTTGTTATGATTTATTTTTGTTTAAATGATATTCCCCGTTTTTGGGTACGCAAATGTAAACGAATATCATACCAAACCGGTAAAAAAGAATTGTTGGCAGTCGCCATCCGTATTGTTGGCAGAATTAATGTGATAATTGAGACAAATTGGCAAAATTGATAGGGAGATGTGGGAATTTGGAGATTTGGAGATGTGTAGAAATGGAAATCTGGGCATGTGGAGATTTGGGGATTTGGAGATGTGAAAAAGTATAACATACACGCCGTTTCAAATCTTCACATCTTCAAATCTTCAAATCTCCAAATTTTCTAATCTTCACATCTTCTAATTTTCTAATCATTCAATGGTTTAATTTCAATAAATTTGCCGTCCGAAACAAAATTTCGTCGCAAATGATCAGCAGAAGAAATATCCGTGTAAAAGTGATGCAGACCCTTTATTCTGTAGAATCATTAAGTGGCCAGATGAAGCCGGGAGAACATGAGGCCATTTTAAAGGACAAAATAGAGCAGACCAAATCCCTTTTCACTTATCTGATTTTTTTTCTGACTGAAGTTGCCAGGTATGCCGAAACCGATGCCCGTCAGAAAGCATCCAAACATTTGCCCAGTTCTACCGATTTGAATGTAAACACCCGAATTGCCGGTAATGAATTACTCTGGAAAATTCTGGAAGACAGCAGTTTCAAACAGTCAATAAAAACATTTAAATTAGAGCATATCATTGATACCGATCTGGTAAAAAAAATCTACACACAACTTGTCTCAACAGAAGAATATAAAGAATATACCGAAATCTCTTCTCGCGATAAGAAATCTGAAAGAAAAATATTTGAGTTTATTTTCAATAATCTGATGTTGCCGAATGAAGATTTCATTCATCATGTGGAAGAGAAATTTATCAATTGGGATGACGATGCCGAATTGATGCATACACTTGTGACCAACTATCTAAGCAAACCCGGCTCCCATTCTTTTACAGAATTGATCAGCAAGGAAAAATGGGATTTTGCCAAAGGATTGCTCAAAACTGTGATTGACAAGGAATCGGTTACTTTAGAATTGATTAAACCGAAACTGAACAACTGGGATGCAGATCGTATTGCATCACTGGACTTAATCCTTTTGCAAATGGGTGTTTGCGAGTTTCTTTATTTTGAAACAATCCCCACAAAAGTAACCATCAATGAATACATTGATCTGGCTAAAGCATACAGCACAGTGCAGAGTGGACAATTTGTAAATGGTCTGCTTGACAATATTCACAAAGAACTTTCTGCACAAAATAAAATACATAAAAAGAATTATAAAAACAGCGTACTATAAAACAGCATTAATATGAACAGATTGCTTCCTTTAATCGTTGCCGTTAGTATCATTTTGTATAGTTGCGATATCAGAAAACAAGAGAAGAAACCTGATGAAATTGCAACAGAACCGATAAAAGACTCCACTACCGTTGCCATCATTGATAGCGTCTATGACTTCGGCAAAGTGAATGAAGGCGAAATGGTCGAGCGCCGCTTTCAGTTTAAAAACACGGGCAGCAAACCACTGACCATTATCAATGCACAGGCAAGTTGTGGATGTACTGTACCCGAAAAGCCTGAAGAGCCCATTCAGCCGGGAGCCATAGGATTCATAAAAGTAAAATTCAACAGCGATAAAAGACCCGGTGAAGCAAGAAAAACCATTACTGTCACTTCCAATGCCAGACCGGAATTTCCGGTATTGATTTTGAAGGGAACAGTGGTGGGGAAAGCTGAGTAACGTTTGGAAATTTGGAAATGAGGAGATTTGGAAATGAGGAGATTCGGAGATTTGAAAATGTGTCGACGAATCAACCACTGAAACATTAAACCTCTGAAACTTCTGAAACCTTTTAATCTGAATCATTTTCTTAGTTATTAAACTATAAACCAAAAATAAAAAATGCAACTACAATCAATTTTACTTCAGAGCGCACCGGGCGGTGGCAGTATGAACATAATTTTCTTAGGCGGTATGATCTTGGTCATGTGGCTGTTTATGATTCGTCCTCAAGCAAAAAAAGCAAAACAACAAAAACAATTCATCAACAACCTTCAAAAAGGCGATAAAATAGTCACCATTGCAGGAATTCACGGGGTGATTAATAAAGTAAATGAAGACAATACTTTATCACTCGAAACCAGTCCGGGCAGTTATCTGAAAATTGAAAAGAGTGCTATTAGTATGGAGTGGAGTGCTTCTATGAATAAGCCGGTGGCGGAGAAGTAGACAATTAGGAGATTTGGAAATGAGGAAATGAGGAGATGAGGAGATATGAAGATGAGGAAATGTGGAGATGTGAAAATTAGAGTTTAATTTACTTTAATCAATTTATCATGTAACTCCAGTACTTGGGGGATTAGAAGTTTTTTTTCATCATTATAGACCAAGAAATCACAGCGACGCATTTTCTCATCTTCATCCATCTGTTGATTAATCCTAGAGATGACTTGTTCTTTTGAGATTTTATCACGCTGCATTACCCTTTCTATTCTCAGTTCAAGAGGAGAATAAACGCCAATAACATAATCCATCTGAATATGGGAGCCGCTTTCAAAAAGAATAGCGGCTTCTTTAATTAAATAGGAAGCGGATTGTGTGCTTATCCATTTTTCTGCATCTGCAATCGTAACCGGATGCACCAGTGCATTGAGTTTGTTAAGTTTATCGGGTTGTGAAAATACTTCGCCGGAAATATACGTCCTGTTTAACATGCCATTCACATAACTATTTTCTCCAAACAATTCCTTGATACCGGCAATCAAACCTACGTCTTCCTGCATCAATTTTTTGGCTGCTGCATCGGCATAATAAACAGGTATGCCCAATACTTCAAATATTGCCGCAACAGTAGATTTTCCACTGCCAATACCTCCTGTCAGTCCGATTTTAAGCAAGGTTAAATGGTTAAACGGTTTAAGTCGCTACGCTGGCTTAACGGTTAAACCCCTGTACGCTAAGCGCCCAACTCATCCCCACATTATCGAATTATCAAATTTGCACATCAGCACATCTCCACATCTTCACATCTCCTCATCTCCTCATCTTCAAATCAAATCCTCCAACGCATTTTTAATTTTACCAAATCCTTTATCAATATTTTCTATGCTGTTGGCAAAAGACATACGGATACAATCTGGCGCTCCGAAAGCTCTGCCGGTTACGGTAGAAACATGCGCCGTATTCAGAAGATACATGCAGAGATCGTCTGAATTGGAAATCATTTCACCGTTTGGTGTCTTTTTATTGAAGAATGATTTTATCACCGGGAAAACATAGAAAGCACCCATCGGCTCATTGCATTCCATTCCGGGTATTTCACTGATCCATTTCATCACCCTTGCTCTTCTTTCTACAAACGCATCGAGCATTTTAGCAGTTGGCTGCATATCTCCTGTTAAGGCCACAATAGCTGCTCTCTGAGCAATAGAATTGGTGCCGCTGGTAAACTGTCCCTGGATTTTTTCACAGGCCTTAACGATTTCTACCGGAGCAGCAATATATCCTACTCTCCAGCCGGTCATGGCATACCCCTTACTCAGTCCGTTGATGATAATGACTCTGTCTTTTACACTGTCAAATTCGGCAATACTTACATGTCGACCAACGAAGTTGATGTGCTCATAAATTTCATCGCTCATGATATAGATACCGGCATTTTTCTCAAAAACAGGCACGAGTGCAGCCAGCTCTTCTTTCGTGTATACGGAACCGGTAGGATTACATGGAGAAGAGAACATGAATAACTTAGTCTTTGCAGAAATATTTGCCTGCAACTCTTCCGGGGTTATCTTATAGTTATTTTTATAGGAAGTCTCCACAAGCACCGGTACCCCTCCTATCAGTCTAACAATTTCACTGTAGGTCACCCAATACGGCGTAGGAATAATCACCTCGTCTCCCTGGTCTACCAGTGCCAGAATTACGTTCGCTATACTTTGTTTTGCACCGGTACTCACCACAATCTGATCGGGCGTATAGGTAAGTCCGTTTTCTTTTTTGAATTTCGCACATACCGCCTCTCTGAGGTCTAAATAACCGGGAACAGGTGTATAGTGACTGTAGTTGTCATCTATCGCCTTTTTTGCGGCTTCCTTAATGTGATCTGGGGTGTCAAAATCGGGCTCTCCCAGACTTAAATCTGTTACATCAATGCCCTGAGCGCGTAATTCCCGGCCCAATTTGGCCATTTTCAGGGTTTCGGGCTCGCTAAAACGTGCTAATAATGAAGATAATTGCATTTGCTTGATTTTTAGGACCGCGAATTTAACAAATAAAAAGTAGAACTTGCCCTACTGTTGAAATAAAAGCTACCATAGAGCTGAAAACTCTCATGCCAATACAAAGACAGCTATTGGTTTTTCCCCTATATTTGCAAACTCTTAAAACTTAAGTAATTAGCTATTAATTAAAAAATAAAAACATCATTTATCACTGAATATTACACCTCCGATATGCAGGTTTATTCAGGATAAATAAAGAGAAAAACTACATTATTATGAAATTGAAAGGTTTTATCTGGGCAGTAACAATTTTTTTGATTGTAATCTGTTTATGGGAATTGTCATACACCTGGGTGGTACGCAGTTACGAAAACACGGTAAAAGCTCAGGCTGAAAAAATCATCAAGAAACAATTCCCTTCTCTCTCCGGAGATGAAAAAGAAGCATTGATTAAAGAGAAGACCAAAAGAATACTTGACAGTACTAAAGACAAAAGTATTTTCCCTTTGACAGGCACTTCTTACCAAAAATGCAAAGAGAACGAATTAAATCTCGGACTTGATTTGCAGGGCGGTATGAGTGTAACCATGGACGTTAGTCTGGAAGGTTTACTGAAATCACTCAGCAACAACCCACGCGATCCGCAACTTATTCAGGCATTGAATACAGCTACTGCTCAGAAAGCCAACAGCGGATCTGATTACATAACTCTTTTCAGCGATGCCTATATCAAAGCAAACGGCTCCGACAAATTAGCTGCTCTTTTTGCCGGTCCGAATAAAGAAGTGAAAATCGGCGACAATGATAATGTAGTTATCAGTAAAATAAAAAATACTGCGAAAGGCGCTATCAATCAGACTTATAAGATTCTCATTAAACGTATCGACAAATTTGGTGTTGCTCAACCTAACATCAATTTGGATGAAAACAAAGGTGTCATTAATGTGGAGCTTGCTGGAGTAAACGATCCTGAAAGAGTTCGTAAGTTCCTTCAATCTTCTGCAAACCTGCAGTTCTGGGAAGTGTATCAAATTGATGAGCTGGCCAACTCTCTGAAAATTGCTGATGAAAATCTACAAAGCTATCTCAACGGAATCGGTACTGCTGATTCAGCGAAAAAAGCAGACACCAACCTCACTAAGAAAAACATCAATCCTTTCTTCAGAGTCATCAATCCAATTGATGTGCAGACAGATAAAAACGGAAAAAGATTCTACTCTCCATCTATTGGAAGTGTGGCATTGCAGGATACCGGATTGTTCAACAGTTATATCAACAATGATGTGGTAAGAAATGCCTTGCCTGCCAACTGCAAATTTTTATTCGGTATAGAAGAAAAAACGCAGAAAGGCAATCAAAGATATTTCCCATTATATGCCATCAAAACAATTCCAGGTTCTGAAAAAGCTACTCTGGAAGGTGATGGTGTGGAAGAAGCAAAACAAGATTTTGATGAAATGGGCAAGCCTGCCATTAAAATGACAATGACTGGTGCAGGAAGCAAAACATGGGCAAGACTTACCGGAAAAAATGTTGGTCGTCCTATTGCCATTGCTTTGGATAATATCGTTTACAGCGCGCCTAATGTTAATGGTGCAATTGAAGGAGGTAACTCTGAGATTTCCGGAAGCTTCACTGTTGAAGAAGCACAGGATTTAGCCAATATTTTAAAATCAGGTAAACTGGATGCTCCCGCGAAAATTGTTGCAGAGCAGGTAGTGGGACCAACTCTTGGTAAAGAAGCAGTCAAAGGTGGTTTGATGGCCTTCCTGGTTTCCTTCCTGGTGATTTTTGCTTTGATGCTGGTTTATTACAACACCGGCGGCTGGGTTGCCAACATCGCACTTATCCTAAACCTGTTGTTCACCATAGGAGTATTGACAGCCCTGGGCTTCACACTAACGGCAGCGGGTATTGCCGGTCTGGTACTTACCATCGGCATGGCTGTAGATACCAACGTAATTATCTTCGAAAGAATCAAAGAAGAACTTACGAAAGGCAAATCATATCAAAGCGCGGTGAATGACGGCTATCGTCGTTCTTTGGCTCCCGTAATAGATGCGCACGTTACTTCATTATTAACTGCGATCATCCTTGCTTACTTCGGATTGGGACCTGTACTTGGTTTTGCCACCACGCAAATTATCGGTATCCTTCTTTCATTGTTCTGCGGAATATTGGTATCAAGATTGATTACTGAATTCTGGACCAACAAAAACAGACATTTCAACTATTTCACAGGAGTATCTAAAAGGGTATTCAAACATGCTAATTATAAATTCATTGAATACAGAAAAGTTGCTTATGTCATTTCATCAATCGTATTACTGGCGGGCGTTGCAGCATTCTTCAATGGATTCCATGAGGGTGTGGAGTTCAAAGGCGGACGCAGCTATACCATCGCATTCGACAAACGCGTTGAGGCGAATGATCAATTGAGAAATGATCTTAAATCTGCATTGGAAGGAGACAATATTACATTAAAGACTGTGGGTGAAGACGGCAAGCATCTGAATATCACCACAGCATATTTGAAGGGAATTGATAACGCAGACAGTAAGGTGCAGGTAAAACTTTTTGAGGGACTTAAAAAAACGCTTCCTGCCAACATTACTTATGAGAAGTTTGTAAGTGACCACATACAAAGTTCTACTACAGTTCAGCCAAGTATTTCTGATGACCTGAAAAGAGGTGCAGTGAAAGCCACCATTATTGCGATGCTGATGATCTTCCTTTATATCTTCCTTCGCTTCCGCGACTGGAGATATTCTGCAGGTACGATCCTTACACTCTTGCATGACGTATTGGTAACGCTCGCAGTATTCTCATTCTTCAAAGACATCGTTCCATTCCCACTGGAGATAGACCAGCACTTCATTGCGGCTATTCTTACAGTAATCGGCTTCTCGATGAACGATACGGTGATTGTATTTGACAGGATCAGAGAGTACAGCAGAGACTTGAAGAATGAAACCAAAACCAACATCATCAACAGAGCTATCAATGATACCTTGAGTCGTACTATCATGACTTCACTCACCGTATTCCTCACTATTTTGATACTCTTTATTTTCGGAGGTGAGGTAACACGAGGTTTCGCTTTCGCGATGCTAATCGGGGTTATTACAGGTACTTATTCATCCATCTTTGTAGGAGCTCCTATTCTGATTGATTTTGCAAAAGACAAGCCACTGGGCGCTGCTGCCGAGAAGAAAAAGAAAGTTAAGGCGCCGGAACTATAAGCAAATTTGGAGATTTGGAGATTTGGAGATGTGGAGATGTGGAGATGTGGAGATGTGAAAATTTGCGCCATTGCCCCCTTGTTGGTGTTATCACCAACAAGAAACTAAGTCGATAATCACTCTGCGATAACTCTGTGACCTCTGCGGCTCTGCGGTTAAAAAAGTAAATAAGATTGTGAGTACAATAGTTGTTGGTGATAACACCAACAACGGAGAGATGTTAAGCAACGTTAGACGTTAAACCTTAGACGTTAAACTGCAAAACTCGTCCCACAACCACAAGTACTGCTTGCATTGGGATTCTTGAAAGTAAATCCTCTTGAGTTGAGTCCTCCTTCCCAGTTGACTTCCATACCCTGAAGATATATGCCGTGAGATTTATCCATGATAAAACTGAATCTGTCGAGTTCGAATATCTGATCACTGGCTTTCACTTCATCAAAGTCAAGCACATAGGTCATGCCACTGCAACCGCCTCCCTTCACTCCTACTCGCAATTTCTTTGTGGCATCAAATCCTTCAACATTCATTAGGCGAATAATCTCCTGTATGGCAGAATCGTTGAAAGTTACCGGTGTTTGTGATAAAGTTTCCATATTGATCAATTTTAAGCAAAATTACAATGATTTTTTTTGATTGATGTTAATCAATTCGTTAAAGCAGGGTTTTGTTAGTACATGTTGACTAAATTTGTACCCTAAAATAAACAAACTGAAGATGGAATCTTTTTTTCAATATGCCACGTTGATCGCTGTCGTTTTTACTCTGATTCTAGTGGTATTACTTTTTTTAGAATTCAAGAAACTCAGATTTGACATCGACCGACGGCTGGGGAGTAACAATGAAATGATCAAGCTCAAACTACAAGCGCTGGAGCGATTGACATTATATTGCGATAGAGCATCTCTAAAAAACATGATAGCAAGAGTAGATTACTCCCAAGGCAGTGCAGCGGTACTTCATCAAACACTGATTGCTTCTCTAAAGACTGAATACGATTATAATGCGAGCCAACAAATATATGTGAGTCCTGAAATATGGTCCGCCGTCAACCGATTACGCGATCAGAACATATTTATACTCAATCAGATTGCCTCCACCCTTCCAGATGGTGCGTCTGCACTGCAATTGAGCAAACTCATCCTGGAGTTCAGTATGAACCAGGAGGCCGAGCTGAGCAACATCGTATTGAATGCCATTAACTTTGAAGCAAAAAAAATACTCAACTAAACAGATTATATGTCAACTAACAACATCACCACTGATTCGGGAATCTCAATCAAGGAAACGTATACATCTGCAGATGTGAGCAATCATGATGCTTCGCTTGCCGGACAGTATCCTTTTACGAGAGGTGTTCAATCCTCCATGTACAGAGGAAAACTATGGACGATGCGTCAGTATGCCGGATTCTCCACTGCAGAGGAAAGCAATAAAAGATACCACTACCTGCTCGATCAGGGAGTTAGCGGATTGAGTGTAGCTTTTGATTTACCTACACAAATCGGGTACGATAGCGATCATCCTTTGGCGGATGGAGAGGTAGGAAAAGTGGGTGTGGCCATTGACAGCCTGGAGGATATTGAAAAACTTTTTGAAGGCATCAAACTGGAAAATGTGTCCACCTCTATGACCATTAATGCAACCGGATTTATTCTGTTGGCATTTTATGTTGCGCTGGCAAAAAAGCAAGGTGCTGGTTTGACAAAAATTTCCGGTACGATACAGAATGATATTTTAAAGGAATATGCTGCAAGAGGAACTTATATATACCCTCCCAAACCTTCCATGCGCATCATTACAGATATTTTTGAATGGTGCAGCAAAGAGTTGCCAAAGTGGAATACAATTTCTATTTCCGGATACCATATCCGCGAAGCCGGCAGTACTGCTGTTCAGGAGATTGCTTTTACTTTAAGTAACGGTAAAGCATACGTGAAAGCAGCATTAGAAAAAGGATTAGATATCAATGTATTCGGGAAAAGACTTTCCTTCTTCTTCAATTCACACAACAATTTATTTGAGGAAGTGGCCAAATTCAGGGCTGCCAGAAGAATGTGGGCAAAGATCATGAAAGATCTTGGAGCAACAGATGAAAAAGCTATGATGCTTCGCTTTCATACTCAAACGGGAGGAAGCACTCTGACGGCCCAGCAGCCGATGAATAATATCAGTCGCGTTACCGTTCAAACCCTCGCTGCCGTATTGGGCGGCACACAATCATTACATACTAACGGTTATGATGAAGCGCTGAGTCTCCCTACCGAATCGGCCGCCAGGATTGCCCTTCGTACACAGCAGATTGTGGCTTACGAGAGCGGAGCGGCAGATACAGTAGACCCTCTGGCAGGAAGTTATTATGTGGAGACACTCACCGACGAAGTGGAGAAAGAGGCCTGGAAACTCATTGAGGCCATAGACGCTATGGGAGGCAGTGTGGCTGCTATTGAGGAGGGATTCATCCAGGATGAAATTGCCCGTAGCGCATACAAATACCAGCAGAGTATAGAAGATGAATCAAAGATTATTGTTGGTGTAAACAAATTCATCTCCGAGGATGAAGAAAAAATCCCCGGCTTCAAAATTGATGATAGCATACAAATTATGCAATCAGAAAAATTAAAAGCGCTCCGTCAAAAAAGAAACAACGAACTGGTAAAAGAATGCCTGAATGAACTGACCGATGCAGCCAATAGCGGCAAAAACATCATGCCGGTGGTGTTAAAGGCAGTTGAAAGTTACTGTACACTGGGTGAGATTGCAGATACGTTGAGGAAGGTGTTTGGGGAACATAGATAAACGTTTGGGGTTTGGGGTTTGGGGTTGGTGCCTCTGCGTAAACTCAGCGTTCTCTTTTCTCAGCGGTGAAATTTTACCCTTGTTGGTGTTATCACCAACAATTATCCAGCAGATTAAGCTGATATGATTAGAAGTTGTTGAAGACCTCACCCCCTAACCCCTCTCCAAATGGAGAGGGGAGAATTATTCGGCCCCTCCTTTGGAGGGGTTGGGGAGGTAATGAATAAAAAATGGTTTTATCCAACAGATAATGACAAAAGCTGTTGGTGATAACACCAACAGCGGAGTAATATTTTACATTGATTATTCTACATTTTATGATAAAAAAAACATACCTACTCCTTTTATTAATTCTGATTGTCAACCATCTCACACATGCCCAAAACGTAATGACACCCGAACTGTTATGGCAGCTTGGCAGAGTAAGCGGTATCGGAATATCTTCGGATAAAAATTATGTAGTCTACAAAGTATCGACTCCCGATGTAGCTGCTAATACCTCAAAAGCTCAATACTATTCAATTTCCCTGAAAGATGGAAAAAGTATTTCAATCAAGAATACGGATAGTCTGCTTGTCAATAAATACATTTCCCCCGATGGCAAATTCATACTTAGTGACGAGTCTGTAAAGATTAAAAATAACAGTGGTAAAGATTTTTATCCCTCACTGGATAAATCTAACGTGTATATCTACGACCAACTCAACTACCGTCATTGGGACACATGGGAAGACGGAAGCTATGACCATATATTCATTACCGAGCAATCAAATCCACAAAACAAGATTGATCTAATGGCCGGCGAGCCGTATGATTGTCCTACAAAGCCCTTTGGCGGAGCAGAAGATTACACCTGGAGTGCAGATGGAAAGACCGTTGTATACGTTGCCAAAAAAAAATACGGAACAGCTTATGCTACCAGCACCAATACCGACCTGTATGCTTATGATGTTGCTTCAAGAAAAACAATCAATCTCACCGCAGGTAACACGGGATACGATATCAACCCATCGTACAATCAAAAAAATGAGTTGGCCTGGCTGAGCATGAAGAGAGATGGTTACGAAGCAGATAAGCAAGATTTGAAAGTATACAATGGAGTCAATACAATCAACCTCACTGCCAATAGAGACGATATTCATGTAATGGGATATAAATGGAGTGATGACGGAACAAAAATCTTCTTTTATGCACCTGTGAACGGCACCGAACAACTCTTCGAAGTGAATTACCCAGGACTTACCAAAAAAGCAATTGTAATCCGACAAATTACCAAAGGAGATTTTGACATAAACGGTATTGTTGGACAATCGGGCAATATACTTGTGGTCAGCAGAACAGATATGAATCATGCAGCTGAACTTTATACAGTTGATTTATCCGGCGGTAATATGAAGCAACTGACGCATACTAACGATGATGTCTATTCGAAAATAAAAATCAGTAGAACTGAAAGAAGATTTATTAAAACAACAGATAACAAAGAGATGCTTGTCTGGGTGATTTATCCTCCGGATTTTGACTCTACTAAAAAATACCCTACCCTTCTTTATTGTCAGGGAGGACCTCAGTCTGCGCTCACACAATACTATTCATTTCGCTGGAATTTCCAGCTAATGGCCGCCAACGGATATATCGTCATTTGTCCCAACAGAAGAGGCATGCCCGGACATGGTACGCAATGGAACGAGCAAATCAGTAAAGACTGGGGAGGTCAGGTTATGCAAGACTATCTGAGTGCCGTTGATGATATCAGCAAAGAAAAATATGTTGACACTAAAAGAATTGGATGCGTTGGTGCCAGTTTTGGCGGATACTCAGCCTTCTACCTTGCAGGCATTCACAACAATCGTTTCAAAACATTCATCGCCCATAACGGCGTCTATGATTTGAGAAGCATGTATGGCACAACAGAAGAGCTTTGGTTTACCAACTGGGATATCGGCGGCAGCTATTGGGACAAAAACAATACCGATGCACAAAAAGCATACAGCCAATTCAATCCAATTGAACTTGTTGACAAATGGAATACCCCCATCCTCATTTACCAGGGAGGCAAAGATTACAGAGTGCCCATTGAACAGGGACAACAGGCATTTCAGGCCGCACAGCTTAGGGGCATTAAAAGCAAATTCATCTATTTCCCCGAAGAAAACCATTGGGTACTGGGTGTGCAAAATGCACAGATATGGCAGAAGGAGTTTTTTAAATGGTTGAGTGACACAATGAAGTAAGTTTGGGGTTTGGATGCGCTTCGCGCGTTTGGGGTTTGTGGTTGGGATTTCCTAAACTTCTAAACTTGCCGTCAGGCATCTAAACTACTAAACTATTGGGAAAGTCTTTCTCATAATCCCCCTTTATTCTCTCCATAGAAGGATTAAAATAGCCGAATTTCAAATTGGGAAATTCTTCGCGGATGAGTTCTATCATTTGCTTCACTCCCATGCATTCACCGGTATCATTAACGTTAATTTTTTCAAGATACCAGTCCGGGTCTATATTAAAATTGCGCCATTGAATCATACACAAATCTGTATCAATGATTAGTTTACGCAATGCCTCGTATTCATCTACGCTATCAGTCATTCCTGGAAATACAAAATAATTGATGCTGGTCCAGGCGCCATAACTGCGGGCGACTCTTAAACTTTCTACGATGTCTTCAAACGAATAATTATTGGGCTTATAATAAGCAGTATAAATATCTTTCCGGGCGGAGTTAGTGCTGACACGTATGCTATTCAATCCTGCTTCACATAATGCTTTCACTGCATCCGGCTTGCTACCGTTGGTATTAATATTGATACTTCCTTTATCCGTATGCTTTCGTATTTCGATGATTGAATCTTTTATGGTTTCCCACATAAGCAGTGGCTCTCCTTCACAACCCTGGCCATAACTGATGATGGGAAAAGGCGCTGTCTGCAAATGTGGAACAGTAAACTCAACTATCTCTTCCGGGTTAGGCTTAAAAGTTAGTCTGTCCTGCGTACTGAATATCGTTTCCTCTTCCGGCTGAAAAGAAATACATCCTATACAGTTGGCATTGCAGGCAGGTGATACAGGCACGGGACATTCCCATCTTCCCAGTGCAAGGTTTCTTGCAGCAGGACATGTATAACTCATGCAACAATTATCCATCAAATGCTTCACCAATCTGTTTTGCGGATATGCCTTTAATAAATGATTGTATCCTGATTCAATCTTATCATCATCATAGCCACTTGCTTCCTGGCGAATATCTTTTTCAATTCTTACAGCAGGGACATATAACTTGTCATCAAGCCAGCCTGCGGCAGTATAACAAAACAACGGCAAGGTGGGTGCATCAGGCAAGGTCTCGTATGCTGCCATATACAAACCGGTATGAGCAGGAGGAATAAAAGCCGCTACGGCCCATCCTTTCTCACACAACCGCATCTCTCCGGTTTCAACATCTATCCCAATACCTCTTCTTCCCGGCAACTCATACAACTGACCGCCATCGGGCAAATCAATCCATTCCTCTACGGGAATTGGATATGCATCCCATCCGCTTCTGCCGGTTACATAGAGCGTAGTGTCTTCGTAAATATTGCCGCTGCCGTCAGAATACAGCAAATAAGGAGATTGTGTGAGTGGTTGCATTAGTACACAAAATTAGGAAATGCATTCCAATGTGGCAATTTGGAAATGTGACTGCCTTCGGCAGTGTTTATTGTTTGGAGTTTGGGGTTTGGGGTCTTACCCCGCTGTTGGTGTTATCACCAACAGCAAAAATATGTATTCTCCAATGCTTGTTGGTGATAACACCAACAAGGGTGAAACCAGCGAAGCGACTTAAACCATTAAACCAGCCGAAGGCGGTTTAAACCTTTAAGCCTCCATACCTCCTACAAAACTCATTAAACTCCTTCTCCGGAGGAAGCGTTTCGTTATTCGTTACGGAAAACTGCAACAGGTTATTATTTATCAAATCAATGGTAAGAACATTGTCCTTCAGCATCACTTGTTCAATATTTTCCCAGGGAATAATTTTAGCAGGAAAGGATGGATACCAGATTCCGTCTTCTTTAAAAACCAATCTCAATGGTTTATTGGCATAAATACCGAAAACGCCAAAAAGTATCATGCCGGCTCCGGAAAAATAAAGTCCCAGCATAAACCAGATAAATCCGCAAAAAATAAAAGAGAAATTTATATAAACTGTGGTGCTGCTATTTTTTTGAATAAAAAAATAATGTGCGAGTACAGACGCCACAACAACTATCCCTGTGATTATTACCCATTTTACCAGAGATGTTGGATTACCCAATAATGCAAATAAAAACATGCCGATATTCATGAAAGCAATAATCAGAGAAATCAGCCGGTAGCTGCCTGCTTTTTTGTTGGGAACAACAATAGAATAACTGTTCATTATATATGGGAAGCGGTTAAGAGATTGCACAATTTATACAACACACGAGCACCCACATTTTCATCCCATTCATTGTTGCTCACTCCTACTTCATTCAGGTCGAATCCAACAATTTTCCTGCCCGACTCCTGCAGTTTCTTAAGCAGATAAAAAACCTGCTCCATTTCAAACCCTCCCGGGACGGGCGTACCGGTTTGTGGACAAAGTTTTGGATCCAGCCCATCTATATCAAAACTTATAAAAACATGCTGTGGTAATTTTGATACAATCTCATCTGCAATATGCATCCAGGTCTGACCTTCGTACAATCTTGTTTTGATTTCTTTATCAAAATAGGTAACCACTCTGAAATTACTATTGCTGATATAATCCATCTCCTCCTCACAATAATCTCTAATGCCTACCTGCACCAAACGACTCAAAGCAGGAATCTCTTGCAGCGCATTATACATGATGGAGGCATGAGAATAGTTGAACCCCTCATAGGCATTCCTTAGATCGCAATGCGCATCTATCTGCAAAATTCCAAATTCGGGATATTTATCTGCAATGGCCCTGAAATAACCTAAAGGTGTGCTGTGATCGCCACCGAGCAACCCGACGAGTTTGTCTTTCTTAAGCAATTCTGTAGTTTGTTCATATACCCAGTCATTAAGAAAAATACTGCCCTGATTGATTTCCTTCAGGGTTTTGGTCATGAATTTATTTTTAGACAATGCTTCACCCAGTGAAATATAATTAATATAGAGCTCAGCTTCTTTACGGAGATAATCACTTTTCATGAGTATCTTCTTATCGGGCGTACGCATGTAAAAACCATGTTTCCATACATCTTTATAATCCGGATCAAATAAATCAACCTGTAAACTCGCTTTAAAAATATGGTCAGGCGCCCTTGATGTACCGCCATTGTAACTCACCGTAACTTCCCAGGGAATAGGAAGGATAACAAGTTTCGCATCTTCTTCAGTGAACGGAAGTCCGAAAATATTGTTATTAGGATTTCCGACAGAATTGGGGTCAAAGGTGGACAAATCAGCCATTGTTGAATTTTATATAGAGAACAAAGATAACTGAAGAATACAATTTGTACTAAAAAATCAATAATGACATTGCACGTATTTGAATTACCTTTGCGAAGATTTTTTAACACCTTATTCCCTGTCCTAAATTAAATTGGATACATATGAAAAAGACCCACATCATCATACTCATCGGAATTGCCGGACTGATAGCCGGCCTCATCAGTTTCTCTGCTGACTTTTCTACTTATGACTCCATTGCCTCTGCGCAAAAAAAACAGGAAAAATTTGTTCATATCATTGCCAAACTTGATAAATCACAACCTGTAGAATACGACCCGATAAAAAATCCGAACTATCTTATTTTTCATGCTGTAGATAGTCTGGGTGGTAAGACAAAAGTCATCTACCATAACAGCAAGCCCACGGATCTGGAAAAAAGTGAACGACTGGTGTTGAAAGGGAAAATGCATCAAGATTATTTTGAGTGCAAGGATATTTTATTGAAATGCCCCAGTAAATACAAAGACGAAAAAAGCACACTGGAAAAGAATGTGAATGAGCAAACCGAAAGTAATTCATTGAATCGCCCGTAAAAATAAATTGTATGAATTTTGAAGGAGAACATCTGCTGATTGGACAGTTAGGACATTTTTTTGTGATACTCGCTTTTGTGTCTTCTCTGATTTCAATGATTTCATATTTCAGCGCCTCCCGTCAGGTTGATACGATCAAAAAAAACAACTGGCTGAAATTTGCCGGATATAGTTTTATGATTCAGGCCGCGAGTCTTGCAGTCATTTTTGGGATTGTTTTTTTTATCTGCAAGAATCACTACTATGAATACATGTATGCTTACAAGCATGCATCCAAAGAGCTGGAAAGCAAGTATCTGCTGGCCTGCATCTGGGAAGGCCAAGAAGGAAGTTTTTTACTTTGGTCAATATGGCATGGTGCTCTCGGATTGATTTTCATTTTAAACAAGAATCAAGATCGCAAAAACAACTGGCAGGCTCCGGTAATGACCATCATCAGCATGGCTCAGTTTTTTCTGACTCTGATGATTTTGGGTGTGTATGTTTTTGATGTCAAAATCGGGAACAGCTTATTTAGTCTTACGCGCAACGAAATTGCGGCACCAATTTTCAGTCAGCCCAACTACCTTTCTTTCATTAAGGACGGTATGGGACTAAACGTATTGTTGAGAAACTACTGGATGGTCATCCATCCTCCTGTATTGTTTCTGGGTTTTGCCTCTACCATCATTCCTTTTGCTTTTGCCTATGCCGGATTGCAAACAAAAAAATTTGGAGAATGGATCTCCCCTGCCTTACCCTGGGCGCTGTTCTGCGTTGCTGTTTTAGGGGTGGGTATTATGATGGGCGGAAAATGGGCATATGAATCTTTAAGTTTCGGTGGTTACTGGGCCTGGGATCCTGTGGAAAACGCTTCTCTGGTACCATGGCTGATTTTAATCGCGGGGATACATACGATGCTGATTTACCGTTCTACACAAAACGCATTAAGAGCAAGTTATTTATTTGTCATTCTTTCTTTTGTATTTGTACTCTACTCCACCTTCCTCACCCGTACGGGCATCTTGGGAGATACTTCTGTGCATTCCTTCACAGAAGCCGGCAAAGCCATCAATATTATGATTGGCATTTTTGTATTGTCTTTTGCAGG
This sequence comes from Chitinophagaceae bacterium, assembly GCA_947458275.1. Lineage (GTDB taxonomy): Bacteria > Bacteroidota > Bacteroidia > Chitinophagales > Chitinophagaceae > Ferruginibacter. Next base: position 109,850 of record CANGYR010000006.1, on the reverse strand, counting down.
CCCTCTTCTTTTTTTGTTTTTCAGAAATTACAAAAATATACCTGCTATTGCTGCTGAAGAATCCACCGATTCAAGAGAGTTCTGGATGTTTATCGGCTCGCTGGTATTTTTTCTTTCTGCGATTTTCATCATCGTCGTTACTTCCATACCTGTATACAACAAAACACCTTTTCTCAAAGATCTGATTCTCAAAATTAATGGCGGCCAGTTAGCCATGCCTGAGAACGCGGAGTTCCTTTACAACAAAGTAATGGTGATGGTTGCTATCATTGTTGGTATCCTCACTGCAATAGCGCAGTATTTTAAATACAAAAAAACACCGCGTGAATTTTTACTCAAAAAAATTATTGTCCCTACTGTTATCGCGGTTTTACTGACGGTTGTAATAGCTATTGTTTATCCATTTGAGTACAATAAAAATGGTCCCGGATTTTTAGGAGCGATTTATCTTGCCTTTTTTGCATCCATTTATGCATTGGTTGCAAACGCAATGTATATCTCAACTGTGCTAAAGAATAATCTGAAATTCGCAGGAGGATCTATTGCTCATCTTGGATTTGCTTTAATGATTGCCGGTATGCTTATTTCGAGCAGCAATAAAAAAGTAATCAGCGACAGCAGTGCCAACGGTATTAATCTCAATATGGGCGTTGATCCTATGACCAAACAACAGGACAATCCTAAAGAAAATCTTACGCTAATCAGGCAAGTGCCCGCAACCATGGGCGATTATAAAGTATCTTATTTAAAAGATTCCGCCGGCAATGAAAAAGGTCGAAAGTTCTTTTTACTACAGTTTGATAAAAAAGAAAAAGACAAAAATAAAATCGTTGAATCTTTCATATTACAGCCGGATGTGTACATCATGAAAGATAACAACATGAGCAGCAATCCGGATACCAAATCATATCTGACCAAGGATATATTTACTTATATCACCTATGCCATCAATCAGGAAAAAAATGAGGATACCGCCTCATTTAAAATTACCGAGATGAAAGAAGGTGATACCGGATTTTACAGCAATGGTTATTTCATACTGAATGAAGTGGTAAAAAATCCATCCAACGAAAAATACCAATTCCGGCAGAATGATCTTGCTCTCATGGCCGATATTACTTTTTATAGCAAAGACAGCATGCGCTATCGCGCCAGACCGCTCATTGAGGTAGATTCACTGGGCATTGTACAAGTTGACGATACCGTATATGCGCAAAACCTTTTTGTTAAATTCTCCGGAGTGAATGATGACAGAAAAGTTAAAATTGGCATAAAAGAATCGGATAGCTTTATTGATTTTGTGACAGTAAAAACTTTCATTTTCCCCTACATCAACCTGGTATGGCTGGGACTGATAATCATGGCGCTGGGCATCACCACAAGCATGATACACAGGGCGGGATTCAATAAGACTCAGTCAACTATTGCACTGATTTTTGCCATAGCCGGACTGTTCTATATGTTCCTTTTTGCCAATTAATTAGTTTTTTCTTAAGGTTACCTTTTGGCCTAATCAGTATATAAATATTTGAACCGATTTTATTAAATTTACTAAATTGAAAATCCGCAACTCAAATATAATTTTTACACTGATTTTGATTTTAGTCCTGGCACTATCATTCATTCCCACAAACTCATTTGCCCAGTCTTCGTCAAATGATACAGTAAGAATGCAGGCAATCATTTATCAGGGCGATACCATCCCCATGTCGGTTTTGACAAATGTCTACATTAAGGCAATTCTTACAGAAGAACAAAAGAAGGCGATTGCCAAATACAACCGTTTGCGCAATGCAGTATATGTCACCTATCCTTACGCGAGAAAAGCAGGTATGCTGATGAATGAAATGAATATAGATTTGAGAAAAATCAATGAGAAAAAAGACAAGAAAAAATACATTCATTCCAGAGAAAAAGAACTCAGAAAAGAATTTACCACTCCGCTTACCAATTTGTCTGTCTATCAGGGAAAAGTGCTGATGAAATTGATTAACCGGGAAACAGGAAACAACTGTTATGAAATCATCAAAGAATATCGCGGAGGTCTCACTGCCGGATTGTATGAAACCGTTGCATTTTTCTTCAGTACCAGTTTAAAGCAACCATACAATCCAAGACAGGATGATGTGCTGATAGAACGATTTGTAAATGAGGTACAACGGCTCTACGGATATACCGATATTGCCAAATCCCGATCACTTTAATGTTTTGGTAAAATACTTCACATCTATTCCACAAAGACGATAATGCGAATTAATTGAATTAACTTGCAAAAGAATAGGACATTCCTTTAATATGAAATTAGACATTTTAGGCTTTGGTGCGCATCCTGATGATGTGGAACTCAGTTGTTCAGGCACGCTGCTGATTGAAAAACAGCGTGGCAAAAAAGTGGGCATCATTGATCTTACAGAAGGAGAATTAGGCACAAGAGGAAATGTTGAGACAAGAAGACAAGAAGCGGAAGCATCCACCGGAATTATGGGAATTGATGTAAGAGAAAATCTGGGACTTCCGGATGGTTTTTTTAGAAATGATAAAGAAACATTACTTAAGGTAATTGAAGTAATCAGAAAACACCAGCCGGATATCATCATTTGTAACGCTATAGAAGACAGACATCCAGATCACGGCAAAGCCGCCGGACTTATTCAGGAGGCCTCTTTTCTCTCAGGGCTTTTAAAAGTTGAAACGAAAGAGCACAATGTAGCATGGAGGCCAAAGCATGTTTTTCATTACATTCAAGACAGCTATATTGAGCCGCACTTTATTGTGGACATCACACCTGTCTTTGAGAAAAAAATGGCCGCCATTAAAGCATATAAAACACAATTTCACAACGACGAAATAGAAGGCCCTGAAACATACATTTCAAGACCAGGATTTCTGGAGTTTATAGTAAACAGATGCAAAATATTTGGCAAAAGAATAGGAGTTGAATATGCTGAAGGATTTGTAACAAAAAAAGACATAGGCATTAAGACACTTGATGCAATGATTTAAAAAAAATTAGTAATAAAAATGAACACACCAAAATTCAGAAACAACAACGGCAGTAATTTTCATCAGGAATTAAAGAAAAGAGTACAACAATATTTTCAGGAGAACAACGTAAAACCCACCGGTAACTTTTCGCTTTATTTTAAGGCGATTTTACTTTGGTCCTCCTATATTTTTCTGTACATACATGTAGTATTTTTCACTCCCACTCCCCTGATTGCAATTATTGAATGTCTGATAATGGGCGGACTCACTGCTGCTATCGGCTTTAATGTAATGCATGACGGCGGACATGGAAGTTTCAGCAGCAGTAAATTCTGGAACAAGATTGCTGCCTTTTCAGTAAACGGACTTGGCGCGAGCATGTTGATGTGGAACAACAAACACAACATTGTGCATCACACCTATACTAATATTGATGGTGTTGATGATGATATTGAAATCAAACCTATGTTGCGTATGTGTCCAACACAAAAAAAATATTACATCCATCGCTTTCAGCATATTTATGTGTGGATGCTTTATCCTCTGCTTCTCGTAGTATGGGTGTTTTTATCTGACTACACAAAATACTTTTCTAAAAAAATTGGTGCTATCCCTATCAAGAAACTAAGCACTTTCGACCATTTTGCTTTTTGGATTGCAAAAATCGGATACTACTTCATGATGATTGTTTTGCCAATTTATATGCTTGGTTTTGTAAACTGGCTGGTAGGTTTTCTGACTATCTTGTTGTTTGCAGGATTAATTTTGAGTATGGTGTTTCAACTTGCTCACACAGTGGAAGAAACGGCATTCCCTACTCCTGCTGAGAATAACGATATTGAAAATGAATGGGCGATTCATCAAGTTCAAACTACTGCAAACTTTGCCACCAACAATAAATTGGTATGCTGGCTTGTGGGAGGATTAAACTTCCAGATAGAGCACCATCTTTTTCCAAAAATTTCACATGTACACTATCCCGCCATCAGTAAAATCATTAAAGATGTCTGCGATGAATTTAATGTTAAGTATATAGAATTCAAACGGACAAGAGATGCGATTCTTTCTCACAGTTTGCACCTGAGAAGAATGGGAACACTCTAGATTTTTTTTAATTTAAAATCTTTGTTATGGAAAAATTGATTTCTTATTCTTTTTAAATTTTTCAATTCGCTAACACCATCATTTCCCAACATACCATCTCTCTTTGGTCAAGATTTAATTATTCTGTGATTTGGTAGTTTGAAATCTTCATACATTTAACGATACTTGTAATGATTAAAAAAAGGAAGGATTTTTATTTATTATTCTTTTTGCTTTTTTTTTATCAATACGCATTCGCACAGAATACTCAGCTAAACAACAAATATTCCGATTCAGTTTCTTCCATTCAATTTAATACCCTTTCATACAAAAATGAACGGATTAAGCCAATTTCATTTATCATTCCTGCATCGATGGTGGCTTATGGTGTTTGGGCGGTGAATAATGATTATCTGAAAAAATTTGACCGGCGGGTAAATAAAGAAATTTTTCTCGACAACCCTCATCCTGCCGTTCGCATTGATGATTACCTGCAATACACTCCTGCGGCTGCAGTATTCGGACTGAATGCATTCGGAATTAAAGGCAAACATAAAATGCTTGATGCCGGAGCCATCTATTTGATGAGCAATGCCATCATGAGCGGCATTGTTGTCTCTATAAAAAAAACAACTCCTGTTATGCGGCCCGATATGTCTAATGATAATTCATTTCCCTCAGGCCATACTGCCGCAGCTTTTGTTTCAGCCGAATTTCTTTTAAATGAATACATAGATGTTTCCCCCTGGATTGGCATTGCCGGTTATGGCGCAGCTTTCCTGACGGGATATCTCAGGATGTATAACAACAAACACTGGTTCAGCGATATAGTTGCAGGTGCAGGAATTGGAGTCATTTCCACCAAACTGGCTTATTTGCTTTACAATGAGATTCAGCCCAGGCTTTTAAAAAATAAGGGGAAGAATACCATTATATTGCCCTCTTATCAGAACGGCAGCTGGGGAGTCAATCTTGTAAAGACACTGGAATAAATACCGAAGATTTGATTATCTAATTTCCCTTCCACCAATCCGTTTATCTTCATTGATTTAGTAACTTCGCATACTTACAAATCTTATATTACTGATAATGGAACTTTCGAAGAATTTTGAACCTCAGTCGATAGAAAACAAATGGTATCATCATTGGCTGGAAAAACAATATTTCAGCAGCCTGCCTGATGACAGAGAGCCATACACCATCGTAATGCCTCCTCCGAATGTGACGGGTGTGCTGCATATGGGACACTGTCTGAATAACACCATTCAGGATATCCTCATCCGCAGAGCCAGAATGAGCGGAAAAAATGCCTGCTGGGTTCCGGGTACCGACCATGCATCCATTGCCACTGAAGCCAAAGTCGTTGGCATGCTTCGCGAGAAAGGCATTGCCAAATCCTCCCTTACCCGCGAAGAGTTCCTGAAATATGCTTGGGAATGGAAAGAAAAATACGGTGGCATCATATTGCAACAATTAAAAAAACTGGGTTGCAGTCTAGACTGGAATAGAACCAGTTTTACAATGGATAAAGATTACTATGCCAGTGTAATCAAAGTATTTGTAGATCTCTACGAAAAAGGATTGATATACAGAGGAAAAAGAATGGTCAATTGGGATCCTGTTGGCCTGACAGCACTAAGTGATGAGGAAGTAATTTTTAAAGAGATTGACTCTAAATTATATTATGTCAATTACAAATCTGCTGACGACAGCTCTCTGAGTATAACGGTAGCGACTACACGCCCGGAAACTATTTTGGGAGATGTGGCTATCTGCGTAAATCCATCAGATGAACGCTATAAAAATATTATTGGAAAAGAAGTAATCGTTCCCATCATCAACAGGCGAATTCCAGTCATCTCCGACGATTACGTGGATGCCACCTTCGGAACAGGTGCGCTCAAGATAACTCCCGCTCACGATAAGAATGATCATTTAATCGGAACGAAATACAAACTGAAAATCATTGATACACTCGATGAAAAAGGAAGTTTCACTGATATTGATTTAAAAGATGATCAACCATCATCGCAGGTATTATCGTATGTTGGAATGGATCGCTTTGCACTGAGAAAAAAGATTGCAGAAGACATTTCGACCATCGGACAACTGGAAAAAACAGAATCCTACAAAGGACAGGTTGGTACCAGTGAAAGAACAGGTGCCGTAATTGAAAGCAGACTTTCTTTACAATGGTTTTTGAATATGGAGGGATTTATGAAAAAGAATCCCGATACGCTTCATTCTGTAATGAACGACACCATTCAATTTCATCCGTCCAAAACAAAAAACACTTACAGTCACTGGCTGGAAAATATCAAAGACTGGTGTATCAGTCGCCAACTCTGGTGGGGACAACAAATTCCTGCTTGGTATGACAAAGAGGGGAATTTTGTAGTGGCTGAAAATGAAGAAAAAGCAAAAGTAGCGTACGCTCAAAAATATAGCGACAGCAACCCAACATTACAACAAGATGAGGATTGTCTGGATACCTGGTTCAGCAGCTGGCTCTGGCCAATAGAAGTATTTAAAGGAATCAGCCATCCCGGCAATAAAGAAATTGACTACTACTACCCTACCACCACATTAGTGACCGGACAAGATATCATATTCTTCTGGGTGGCGAGAATGATTATGGCCGGCTATGAATACAAAGGATCAGTCCCTTTCAAAGACGTTTATTTCACCGGAATGGTGAGAGACAAGCTAGGAAGAAAAATGAGCAAGCAATTGGGCAACTCTCCTGATTTACTTGCATTGATAGACCAGTATGGTGCCGATGCCACCCGCTTTGGAATTATGATTGCTTCTCCCGCAGGCAACGACATACTATTTGATGAATCATCTCTTGAGCAAGGCAGAAACTTCAATAATAAAATCTGGAATGCACTCAAACTGGTTAAAATGTGGGAAGGAAGACAGGATGAGACAGCCATTGAAAATCAGTTTGCCCTGGATTGGTTTGAAAACAGACTGCGTGAAGTGAGCATTGAAGTAGACAATCTGATGCAGCAGTTCCGCATCAGCGAAGCACTCAAGACAATATACTCATTGATATGGGATGATTTCTGCAGCTGGTATCTGGAGTGGGTAAAACCCGGATTTGAACAACCTATCAGTAAATCAGTATATGAAAAAACCATCCACTATTTCACTGAACTGCTGCAATTGTTGCATCCATTCATGCCTTTCATCACGGAAGAGGTTTACCATTTGTTGAGCGAACGAACGGATGACATATGTAACAGGCAACAACAGCCCGTTGCACCTGCCGAGGAGGAGATGCTTCGTAACGGACAGTTATTAAAAAATGTCATTACCGGAATAAGAGACATCCGTAACAAGCAACAGATAAAACCAAAAGAGACGATTGAGTTATTTATACAAACTGAGGAAAAAGCCATTTACAAAAAAATTGAGACCATTTTAGCAAAACAGACCAATACCGAAAAATTAAGTTATACAGAAGAGAACGTAGCATCTGCAATCACTTCGGTAATTGGAAAAGATAAATTGTACATTATTGCGAAACAGCCCGTCAATAGCGACAACCAGATTGCAGAATTACAGAAAGAGTTGGACTATTTCAAAGGATTTCTATTGTCGGTTGATAAAAAACTAAGCAATGAAAAATTTGTACAGAATGCCAAACCGGAAATCATAGCACTGGAAAGAAAGAAGAAATCAGATGCTGAAGCCAAAATAAAAGCAATAGAGGAAAGTCTTTCTCTGCTGAAATAACAAAGCCACAAAGCTTTTAATTTTAACAAATCCAAACAACCGGTTTAAAGTAATTCTTTGTTATTTTTATAGACATCTTTTAAAATATGCATAGAACAAAAATTATACTGCTAAGTTTTTTTACGTTGGTTACTATCTTTTCAGCAAATGCTCAAAAAAAGAAAGCTACTACTTCAAAAAAAACTATTATAAAAAAATCGGAGTTGCCCGTTTTAAAGACCTATTTGGGAGCTTATTCAGACACTGCAACGGTATCTGCACAGGAGTTGTTTAAACTGATTGATAGTCCCATTAGAGTGACTGACAAACAAAATAATCTATACACCATCACTTATTATCAGTTCCTGTACAAAAGAAGAGTGATGTCTGAAGATGAAACCACCGGCAAACCATTCCCTACCACCAGTATGATTTCTGATAATTTTAAAGCCACTCCTCTCCCTAAAGTGTGGATTGACAATATCAGACAAGATATCAAACCGGGGGAAGAAATGCTTTTTTTTGACATTATCGTCAAAGACAGTAAAGGCGTTGTGATGTATGCTCCCAATCTTAAAATTTTTACCAAATAACAGAGGGAAATGAAAATTTCTTTCGCAGACAGACATCAGCTCAATATTATCCGACATATTGCATTGGTAACCTGGCCAACTGCTTACAGCAAAATCATCAGCAAGGAACAAATTGAGTATATGCTGGAGATGATGTACAGCCAGGATTCTCTAGAAAATCAGCTCAATACACTCGGACATACTTTCTTCATATCTTTTAATGAAAACAATGAAGCCATTGGTTTTGCAAGTTGTTCAGCTGTTGACACAGATGTGAAATCATTCAAACTGCACAAGTTATATGTAATACCGAGCTGTCAAGGCAAAGGTGCGGGTAAATTATTATTGGATGCGGTGATGCAGTTTTCTAAATCAAAAAATGCGGAAAGAATTGAATTGCAGGTCAATAAAAAAAATACCGCAGTTGATTTTTATCACAAAAACGGATTTTCAATATATCGTGAGCTGGTGCTGGATATTGGCAATAACTTTGTGATGGACGATTATCTGATGGAAATTCATTTCTGACATTTCAATTCTATTACCAAACCAGTTGATGCGTTTGCTTGATCACTCCCATCACAAATACGCTCTGAATATTTCCCATGTTCTCAATCAAGCTGAGTCGATTGACATGGAAATCATAATAACTGTCCATATTCTCCTCTACTACTTTCAGCATAAAATCAAACTCCCCGCTGATATTATAGCATTCTATTACCTCATGAAGGGCATTGATTGATTTGATGAATTTCAATCCGGCATTTTTACTATGTTCTTTGAGAGAGACATAGCAAATCACCATCAAACCTTTTTTTACTTTGGCATAGTCAACCAGCGTTGCATATTGTTTAATCACCCCTGTTTGTTCCATACGTTTAATTCGCTCATGCACCGGCGTTGTGCTCAAATGCACTTTCTCCGAAATTTCCTTCACTGTAATCCGTGCATTTTCCTGTAATAGTTTCAGTATAGCAAGGTCTGTTTTGTCCAGCGAAGGCATAATCACAGCATTTTGTTCTTTATTTTCTACTTTTTTCATGATAAACTATTATTTTATTCTAATAATAATCAAATTTATATTATTTCATTCTATTTTTTTAAAATAATTTAGAATATCTGCTCAATTAGTATACCTTTGTGTTCTAAAAAAATTAATATGTCAACTACAACTTTAAGTGCTATCGACTTTAACCTGAAATACAAGGTGAAAGACATGAGCCTCGCAGAATGGGGCCGTAAAGAAATTCGTCTGGCTGAAGCAGAAATGCCCGGTCTGATGAGCATTCGTGAAGAATATGCAGCTAGCCAGCCTTTGAAAGGTGCGCGTATCGCAGGTTGCTTACACATGACTATCCAAACTGCTGTACTGATTGAAACATTGGTAGCTTTAGGTGCTGAAGTAAAATGGAGCAGCTGTAACATTTTCTCTACCCAAGATCAGGCTGCTGCTGCTATTGCCGCTGCAGGAATTGGCGTATATGCATGGAAAGGTCAAACTCAGGAAGAAGCTGACTGGTGCATTGAGCAAACTTTATTCTTCGGAAGTGCAGATAAGCCTTTGAATATGATTTTGGATGATGGTGGTGATTTGACTAACATCGTATTTGATAAATATCCTGAACTGATTGCCAATATCAAAGGATTGAGCGAAGAGACAACTACAGGAGTACACCGTTTGTATGAGAGAATGGCGAAAGGTACTTTACCAATCCCTGCTATCAATGTAAATGACTCTGTAACAAAATCTAAATTCGACAACAAATACGGTTGTAAAGAAAGTCTGGTTGATTCTATCCGTCGTGCTACTGACGTAATGATGGCCGGCAAAGTGGCTGTTGTAGGCGGTTACGGCGACGTAGGTAAAGGTTCAGCTGAAAGTCTTCGTGGTGCCGGTGCTCGTGTAATCGTTACCGAAATCGACCCAATCTGCGCTTTACAAGCGGCTATGGACGGTTTTGAAGTAAAGAAAATGATTGATGCAGTAAAAGAAGCTGATATCATCGTTACTGCAAGCGGTTGCCGCGACCTCATCACTGAAAAACATTTCAGACTGATGAAAGACAAAGCTATTGTTTGTAACATCGGACACTTCGATATTGAAATTGATATGGCTTGGCTGAACGATAATTATGGTGACACTAAAAATACCATCAAGCCACAGGTTGATTTGTACAACATAGAAGGAAAAGACATCATCGTTTTGGCTGAAGGCCGTTTGGTTAATCTGGGATGTGCTACAGGTCACCCAAGTTTTGTGATGAGTAATTCATTCACTAACCAAACACTTGCTCAGATTGAATTGTGGGCTAATTCAGAAAAATACGAGAACAAAGTATATGTTCTGCCTAAGCACCTCGATGAGAAAGTTGCCCGTCTTCACCTGGCTAAAATTGGCGTTGAACTGGAAGTGCTTACAAAAGATCAGTCTGAATACCTTGGCATTGACGCTGCAGGTCCGTATAAGACAGATATGTATCGTTATTAACCGATTCTTTCAGCAAAACAATAACAAAAGCCCTGTCCAAAAAACAGGGCTTTTGTGTTGAATATGGTGGAAGATGGTTGAAATTTGTTGAACATATCCTCTCCTAAAATAATAAATAACCTCTGCGAATCTCAGCGCTCTTCTTTCTCAGCGGTAAAAATATTTGAGGATTTCAAGGTATTACAGTTGAATAACTTCAACTACCTTCAACCATCTTCAACTACTTTCAACCATCTATCCCAAATCAATTGTAATTTTACAAAATGGATATTTCATGGCTCAGCAGAACATCTCTGCTTATTGGAGAAGATAAAGTAAGGCAACTAAATGACAAGCATGTAATGGTAATCGGCATGGGTGGTGTAGGTTCTTTTGCTGCTGAATTTATTTGCAGAAGCGGCATCGGAAAAATGACCATCATTGATGGTGATGTGGTAGACCCTACCAACCGCAATCGTCAATTACCGGCACTGGCTACCAATCATGGTGTATCAAAAGCCGATATCATGGCTGAAAGACTCTGCCAGATAAATCCCGAACTTCAACTCAATTCTATCAAAGAATTTATAAGTCCGGAAATGGTAGAAAAAATTCTTCTTGCCAACCCCGACTATATCGTGGATGCCATTGACAGCATTACGCCTAAACTGACTTTCATAAAAATCGCCTACGATAAAAAAATCCCTTTTGTGAGTAGCATGGGCGCCGGAGGTAAGATGGATCCTACACAACTTAAAGTAGCCGATATATCCAAAACATACAATTGCCCCTTTGCACAACAGGTAAGAAAAATGCTTAAAAAAGATAAAATCTACAGAGGTATCAAAACAGTATTTTCGCCTGAAGAAAACAACAAAGAAAGTCTGATGCTCACCGACGGTAGCAATTTTAAAAAATCCGCCTACGGAACTATGTCATACTTGCCCGCCACCTTTGGTGCCGTAATAGCATCCGTTGTCATCAGAGATTTAATCAAAACTGATTAGTCTGATTTTAAATCATGTCTAATAATACTAACTTTATAAAAATGATTTTTCAAAAATGACAAAATTATCAGTCAACATAAATAAAATCGCTACCCTTCGCAATTCCAGAGGCGGCAATAATCCGAATCTGTTGAAGGCTGCATTGGATATAGAACGTTTTGGCGCTGATGGCATTACGGTTCATCCCAGACCTGATGAAAGACATATTCGTTATGCTGATGTTGTTGAACTTAAAAAAAATATTCATACTGAATTCAATATTGAAGGCAACCCTGTTGAAAAAAAATTTGTTGAGCTGGTACTGGAAAACAAACCTGCCCAGGTTACATTGGTGCCTGATGCAACCGGACAATTAACCAGCAATCACGGATGGAATACTGTTGAACATCAGTCATACCTCACTGATATCATATCTGTTTTTAAAAATGCAGGTATTCGTGTTTCTATTTTTGTTGATCCTGTCACAGAAATGATTGAAGCGGCTAAAAATACCGGTACCGACAGAATTGAATTATACACAGAGCAATACGCCATTGATTTTGCAAAAGGAAATAAAGAAGCTGCCATCGCTCCGTATTTGAAAGCTGCAATAAAAGCAAATGAACTGGGTATAGGCATCAATGCCGGCCATGATCTCGATTTAAACAACCTCTCCTATTTCGCAAAAAACATTCCCGGACTGCTCGAAGTATCCATAGGCCATGCGCTTATTTGTGATGCTATTAATTTGGGATTGGAGAATACGGTGCAGATGTATAAGAGAAAACTGGTTTGATAGTTTAGGAGTTTAGAAGTTTAGGTTACTAATTTTAAACCTATACACCTATACCCCTATCCCCCTAAACACCTAATCGTCTAAACGCCTAAACGTTACTTCAAAATTTCTTCCAGCTTACTATCCAAATCCGCTCCGCGAAGATTTTTACCGATTACTACTCCATTAGGATCAACCAAAAAGTTTTGAGGTATACTGTTGATGCCAAATTTCTGTGCTACAGCATTGGTCCATCCTTTTAAATCACTTAGATGTTGCCAGGTTAAACCATCTGCCTGAATAGCATCCAACCAGGGTTGTTTTGATTTGTCTAAAGAAATTCCCAGAACGGTGAAATTCTTACCTTTATATTTATTGTAAGCTCTAACTACATTTGGATTTTCCTGGCGACAGGGGCCACACCAGCTTGCCCAGAAATCAACCAATACATACTTCCCTTTGAATGAAGAAAAGCTCACTAATTTGCCGTTGGTATCTTCCTGAGAAAAATCCGGTAATGGTTTTCCCATAGGGTTCCTTTTTGCTTCAGCAATTTGCTGGGCAATATATCCTCCGATGGGAGAAGATTTTACATCACCTGTCAGACCATTGAATAAACGTTCCATTTGCTCCCCATTATCAGTAAGCTGATTGATACGATAGATGGCCAAAGGAGCTACAAAAGAGGAACTATTTTGTTTTACAAATGACTCAAGACCATCTGCGCATTTTTTAGACTGTGCAGGATCGGAAGCTCCGTTTCCACTAAACAATTGATCGTATGGTCTAATGATAGTATTGTACTGAATAAACTCATCGTGAGATTTTGAACCGATTACTGAAGCATTCTGCAATTCTCCATTTTTAGCTGTGACAGTAACATTGCTGTAATCCAGAAAAATTGGAATGAAAGCATTGGATTTATCAAAGGTGAGCAGTTTGATATCTGGTGATTCCAATTTACCTGAAAGAGTAAAACTGCCATTTGACAACTTGGCCGTAGCTTCTGGAATGCGTGTATTGGGATTTACTAAGTCAATGACCGTACCATCATTATATCCGGTTAAAGTTCCCGTTATTTTATAACTGCCGGCTTCAAGTTGAACCTCATTTGTTGAGGAAGCCTTGGACTTTTTTTTCGACTGCGCCTGAATTAAAGCGGGAAATAAGCAAATCAGTAAAAGAAGTTTTTTCATACACATGCATTATTAAATGTGGTAGAACTAAGTTTATTAAAAAGTTTTCGTTGTTTGAGACTCATGCAATATAACTCCTTTAGAGGTTTTACACAACACTTATGACATATTTAACATGTTGATAGGGCTGAGAAATTAAATCAAGCCCATCTCCCGTCCTTTTTGAATCATAAACTCATGAGCTGCGCTGTATTCATTGGTTATCTGCCCATCCAAAATAGCCTCTCTTATGGCATTTTTTATGATCCCCACTTCTCTTCCGGGAGAAAGCATAAAAAAATCCATAATCATTTCACCTGTAACGGGCGGCTGCCAGTTTCTTATATGGTCATTCTCTTCAACTTCAGCACAGCGTCTTTGAACGAGCTCAAAATTCTCCAAATATCTTTTGACTTTATTCCTGTTTTTAGAAGTAATATCAGCTTTGCATAATTTAAACAGCGATTCCAGATCATCTCCTGCATCAAAAATCAATCTTCGTATAGCCGAATCCGTTATACTCTCTTTTGTAAGACTAATCGGACGCAAATGAAGCTCTACCATCTTTCTAACAAACCTCATTTTTTCATTTTGAGGAAGTTTCAATTGAGTAAAAATTTTAGGCACCATTCTCCCCCCCACTACTTCATGTCCGTGAAAAGTCCATCCATGGCCTTCTTCAAATCTCTTGGTCGCCGGCTTGGCAATATCGTGTAAGACTGCAGCCCACCTGAGCCATAAATCATCGGTAGTCTCTGAAATATTATCTACCACCTGAAGGGTATGATAAAAATTATCTTTATGGCCTTTGCCATCAATATATTCTGCTCCTGCCAATGCAGTCATTTGAGGAAAAATCAATTGAAGCAAATTGGTCTTGTACAATAAATCAAAACCAATGGAAGGCTTTTGACTCAATAGTATTTTATTCAGCTCATCGGCAATCCTTTCTTTACTGATAATCTTAATCCTTTCGGCAATTTCTTTAATGGCTGCTAAAGTATTTTCTTCAATGGTAAAATTGAGTTGCGTCGCAAACCGAATGGCACGCATCATTCTCAGCGGATCATCGCTGAATGTCTCTTTTGGTGCAAGCGGCGTTTTAATAATTTTTTGCTCCAGATGATTCAACCCGCCAAAAGGATCGATGAGTTTTCCGTAATCTTTTTTATTTAAACTGACAGCCAGTGCATTTATGGTAAAATCCCTTCTTCGCTGATCATCTTCAATGGTTCCGGGCTCAACAACAGGATTTCGGCTGTCGAAACTGTAACTTTCTTTTCTGGCGCCAACAAATTCAATTTCAATGAAGTCCGATTCTTCATCGGAAAACTCTGCCATTTTTTCATTATTTACACCAATCTTTATCTGGGCAGTGCCAAAGTTTTTAAAAAAACTTACGTAAGGGGGATTCGTAAACTTTTTAGCCGTCTCATGTGCCAGTGCAATGCCGTCTCCGGTGCAAACAATATCTATGTCTTTCGTCTTTCGACCCAGTAATTTATCTCTAACAAAACCGCCAATGACATAACAATCAACCCCTAATGACTGAGCTGCCGATGCTACCTTTTCAAAAAGAGCCGATTCTGCCGGCGAACAATTAATATCCATATTCAACAAAAATACTCCATTTGAAGCTAAACAATACATGAGCAAAAGGACTCATTTTTTGAATTTATAATAGATTGGCATTAATCTTGTCTTAATTGGACGTTATACTAAAAAATCAAATAACTCAATTAATTTTGCCAAATTGTCGCGTAAATACCGAGCGAATTATTTGTGCACATGAAGGATTAAATCAAGACCAATTATGAACAAAAACATATTTCTGCAGGGGAATGAGGATGAAACGGAATTCATGCCGATTATACCCCTGAATGAAGAAGAGGGCGAAAACGATCAACAAGACATTCCTGAAGAACTACCCATCTTGCCATTACGCAATACCGTTTTGTTTCCCGGAGTGGTTATTCCAATAACCGTTGGACGCGATAAAAGCATCAAAGCTGTAACAGACTCTTATAAATCCGACAAACTGATTGGCGTGCTGGCTCAAAAAGACAGCACCATTGAAGAACCCTCCATAAACGATCTTGAATCTATTGGAACGGTTGCAAAAATCGTCAAACTGATTAAAATGCCTGATGGCGGAACTACCATCATTATTCAAGGTCGTAAACGATTTCAAATAGAACAAATCACCTCAGAAGAGCCTTATTTCAAAGCAAAGATTTCGCTTTTATCAGAAGAAAAAATATCTAATGACCCTGATTTCGATGCCATGTTGAGCAGTATCAAAGATCTTGCTGCTCAAATTGTAGGTCACTCCCCTAACCTTCCCAGCGAAGCAGCCATCATCCTTAAAAATATTGAGAACCCCTCGTTCCTGATTCACTTCGTAGGGAGTAACCTCAATTGCGATTTGAAGAAAAAACAACAACTGCTTGAAATAAACAATATAAAAGAGCGCGGTGAATTGCTGATGAACTTAATGCATACAGAACTTCAATATGCAGAATTAAAAAATAAAGTCACCAACAAAACAAGAGCCGAACTCGACAAACAACAAAGAGAATATTTTTTACAGCAACAATTGAAAGCCATTAAAGATGAACTGGGTGGCGATAATGTGGCCGAAGTAAAAGAGATGGCTAAAAAGGCAGAAAATAAAAAATGGCCTGCATCTGCCAAGGAAATGTTTAAAAAAGGTCTGGAGAAATTAGAGCGCATGCACCCATCCACACCTGATTACTCAGTCGTATACAATCACCTGGATTTGCTGCTCGACCTGCCATGGGATGAATGCACTGAAGATTCTTATGATATAAAAAAAGCAAAGAAATTATTGAACCATGATCATTATGGCATGGATAAAATCAAAGAGCGTATTCTGGAATACCTTGCTGTGTTGAAATTGAAAGGGGATATGAAAAGTCCTATACTTTGTTTTGTTGGCCCTCCGGGTATAGGAAAAACCAGTCTGGGTAAAAGCATCGCCTCTGCAGTCAATAGAAAATATATCCGTTTGAGTCTTGGAGGTTTGCACGACGAAAGTGAAATAAGAGGCCATCGGAAAACATATATCGGAGCTATGCCGGGAAGAGTTATCCAATCTATCAGAAAGGCCAAATCAAGCAATCCGGTAATCATTCTCGATGAAATCGACAAAGTAGGCAGCGATCACAGAGGCGATCCTTCTTCGGCATTACTGGAGGTATTGGATCCTGAACAAAACAATAGTTTTTACGACAACTATCTTGAACTGGAATATGATCTCAGCAAAGTATTGTTTATCGCTACAGCCAATAACATAGGTAATATACAACCGGCTTTGAGAGACAGATTGGAAATAATAGATCTGAGCGGATATGCAATAGAAGAAAAAATTGAAATAGCCAAGCAGCACTTAATTCCAAAGCAAAAAGAAATGCATGGATTAAAGAAAAATAATCTCAAAATAAACGACAGTGTTCTGGCTAAAATAATTACCGATTATACCAGAGAAAGTGGAGTGAGAGAACTAGACCGTTTATTGGCAAGTGTAATGCGCTATGAAGCCAAAGAGCTGGTAATGAAAGGAAAAATAAAACCTACTATTTCCAATGGTGATGTAGAGAAAATTCTGGGAAGGGCAAAATACTCCAATGACTTATATAAAATGTCGAATATGCCCGGAGTAGCTGTGGGCCTTGCCTGGACCTATGTTGGAGGTGATATTCTTTTTATTGAAACTCAACTTAGTGACGGCAAAGGCGAATTGAAATTAACAGGCAATCTGGGCAATGTGATGAAAGAAAGTGCCAGTACAGCATTCACCTGGATTCAGGCCAATGCAAAAAAAGTTGGCATCAACGAGCCGGAAATATTCAATAAAAAAAATGTACACATTCATATCCCCGAAGGTGCCGTACCTAAAGACGGCCCCAGCGCAGGAATAACCATGATGTCTGCCTTAGCCAGTGCTTTTACCGGAAGAAAGATAAAACCTTATCTGGCTATGACCGGCGAAATCACACTGAGAGGACAGGTACTCCCCGTTGGAGGAATTAAAGAGAAAGTTCTTGCAGCAAAAAGATCAGGCATCAAAGAAATTATCATGTGCTGGCAGAATCAGAAAGATGTGGAAGAAATTAATCAGAAATTCATTACCGGTATAACTTTTCATTATGTGAAAACGATGCAACAAGTGCTGGAACTAGCTTTAAGCTAATTATTATGTTTTTCCATCCAGTCTTTTTCTTTTGCTGTAGTTAATGCCTGTATTATTCCCACCAGAAAAATCACTGCAACATTCGCGGTCAGGTAGATAGTATCGTAACTATTATACTTTCCTATCTCAGCGTATTGACGAATTGAGTAGGTTTTAATATCCATTGCCAGAAATACCAACCAGGATAAAATGGCTGCACTGAAAATAAAATAGGATACTCCTCTCACCGCTTTTGACGGATGATATTTTGTTCGCTTAAAAAAGATGAAATACACTGAAGAGAATAGCACGACCGGCAGAAGTAATATAAATACAGTATACAGATAACTAAACCATGAGATATGGTCCAGCATTCCAAATACAAGTTTTAAAATCAATAATAATCCAAACAGAAAAATCAGGAATATTATGAATATCAGGAGGATATTCCCAAAAAGCCGTAGGTATTTACTAAGAGTGTCTTCCATTATTGAACTGTCTTAGAAATAACTAAGGTTGGTTTTTGGTGTTAACGACAATACTGACTCATACATCAATTTGATAGTATTTTCAACATCATCTTTGTGCAGCATTTCAACGGTAGTATGCATATATCTCAGTGGAATAGATATAAGCACTGATGGGCAACCATCGTTGGCATAAGCAAAGGAATCAGTATCGGTACCGGTACTACGGCTTGTTGCTCTGAGCTGAACAGGAATTTTATTTTTCTGCGCAATATTCTGAACGAAATCCAGTAATTTATTGTGTACAGCTGGACCATAGCATAAAGATGGGCCTTTGCCACAAGCACACTCGCCCTCAATCATTTTATTGATCATTGGAGTAGTGCTGTCATGCGTTACGTCTGTAATGATAGCAACATTAGGTTTAATGCGACGCGCAATCATTTCAGCACCTCTGAGTCCGATTTCCTCTTGAACAGCATTTACCACATATAATCCAAACGGCAATTTCTTTTTATTGGCTTTCAATAATCTGGCTACTTCTGCAATCATAAATCCACCGATACGATTATCAAAAGCTCTTCCAATGAGATATCCATGTGCCAATTCATCATAACCTTCTTCATAGGTAACCACAGCTCCGACATGAATGCCCAATGCTTCCACTTCTTTCTTGTTTCTGGCACCACAATCAAGGAACAAATTGTCTACCCTCGGCTGCGTTTCCTTATCGGCACTTCCCAAACGGGTATGAATAGCAGGCCACCCAAATACAGCTTTCACAATTCCTTTCTTACCATGGATCAGCACCCGCATAGACGGCGCTATCTGATGATCCACTCCCCCGTTTCTTTTCAGATATATCAATCCATCGGCTGAAATATAATTAACAAACCAACTAATCTCATCAGCATGTGCCTCTATAACTACTTTAAAAGGTGCAGAAGGATTGATTACTCCAACAGCCGTTCCGTAAGGATCAGTAAAAATTTCATCTACATTCGGACGAATGTATTCCATCCACAACTTCTGTCCACTGCTCTCAAAGCCTGTTGGAGAAGGGTTGTTGATGTAATTTTTCAAAAAACTATAAGAAGTATCTGTAAGAATTGATTTTTTTCTGATCGCTTTTGCCATAATGTATAGTTATAAATGCAAGTTAATTAAATAGTTGCTAAATAGGTTAAAAAAGCAGTAAATATCATCCAGCCATCCACCAAGAAATAATAAAAAAAATATCCCATTTTTTTAAGAGAAAAAATATAAAGTAGATAAGCTGCAAGCCCTGCTGTCAGAAGTGCAAACATTTGTGAATAATCAGCATAAATCACTCCAAAAAAAACTGAAGAAACTGCATAAAGAAATAATAACCCAAGCATGATACGCTGAATCCATTTGGGATTGATGTCAATTATCGCTCGTAATAGATTTATCTTATCCACATGAATATCCCTTAAATCAAAAATCAGACAAATCATTAACAAACCTAAAAGCCGTATGAAAAAAATCAAGAGAACTTTATAGAATAAAAGATGTACAAGGCCATTCGCAGGAATTAAAACCGTAGCCATACTCCAGGTCAGTGCAAGTAACCCAGTCTTCAGAAATCCCATTTTTTTGAAAACAGGAATACTTTTGTTTGGAATGACAGAAATTGTATAGATGCAGGTAAGTGCAGTACAAATAAGCACAATCCATAAATTTTCAGGCAGTTGAAATAATGTATACACAAGTGATGATCCAGCAATTAGAATAAGCGCCAGAATATGTGCTTGTTTGAACATAAAACTGAACAGGCCTGAATCATTTTGATTAAACCATCGGCTAACCAGTACATAGAAATTGTATGCAGCAAGCGTTGAAGAAAAAATCAAACAGTAATTAAAATAGGTGCCAGATTTATTGAGCAGCATGTTGGTCTGCCATACAAGTGCTACAGCACAAAAGGAAATAAAAAAATTATTAGAAAGAAAATAATTGAAGCCCCTCATTATGGAATATAGTATACCGGTTGGGCCGTTTTAATCACATTGCTCTTATTCTTGGCAAAATCTTTTACATACACATCAAAGTAATTGATATCGGTTTTATCAGCGCCGGAACTTACCAAAAAATTAGTGAGCAATACGTCTACAGTTACATTCATGTTGCTCTTATTGGTGATGGGCATTTCAGGAAAAAAGGCTGAATCTAGTTTGTTGGTCAGATTATTTTGTAAATAAACATAAGCAGTATCTTTTCCTCTTATAAAACCAAGGTCCCCTTCTGCATCAGTTAATGTTAAAGACAAAACCGGCCCGGTGCCGGGCGTTGATATCCCTTTTTTCCATGTATCCGGATTGACAGATTTGAAAGAAATTTGAGGCGCAGTAGTGAATTTATCTTTTTTGCAAGATGTTAATATGATTGTAGCGAATAAAAATAAAAAAAGCGTGCGCATTGTGAGGATTTGTATTCAAATTTACAAAACCAAATTGATATGGCAATTTTAAAATAAATAGGGAAATTGCACTCAGTATGTCTGATTTATACAATTACAGCGAATTAAGAGACAGGATTTTTCTCTGCAATGATGATGATTTTAATCAATTGGCCATTGAAACATTCCAGTTCCAATATAATTTCAATACAGTTTACAGATCATACTGTGATGTTTTACGTATTAACCCGGAAGAGATAAAAAAAATATCATCCATCCCTTTTCTTCCGATTCAATTTTTCAAAACAAAAGAAATTGTAAGTACTTCCTTTACACCTGAAACTATATTTGAAAGTAGCGGAACAACCGGTTCAGTTAAAAGCAGGCATGTCATAAAGGATGTAAAAATTTATGAAGAAAGTTTTTTAAAAAATTTCGGACTTTTTTATGGAGCTCCTGAAAATTACTGTATCATTGGGTTACTCCCCTCCTATCTTGAAAGAGAAAATTCATCTCTGGTGTATATGGTCAAGAGACTGATTGAAAACAGTCGTCACCATAAAAGCGGATTTTATCTAAACGATTTCATGAAATTGCAGGAGACATTATTGGAAAATGAGTACAACCAACAACAAACACTTCTTATAGGCGTTTCATTTGCCCTGCTTGATTTTGCTGAACAATATCCGATGCAATTAAAAAATACCATTGTAATGGAAACGGGTGGTATGAAAGGAAGAAAAAAAGAGATGATCAGAAGTGCCTTTCATGAAATTCTTCAAAGTAAACTCGGAATTGATAACATTCATTCAGAATATGGAATGACGGAATTGTTGTCTCAGGCATATTCAAAAAAAGATGGATTATTTTTTTCTCCTCCCTGGATGAAAGTTTTAATCAGAGCAGAAGACGATCCGTTTGATGTAAGCTACATAAATGAGAAGAAAATACGTTCAGGCGCTGTCAATATTATTGACTTAGCAAATGTCTACAGCTGTTCTTTTATCGCTACTGATGATTGCGGGAAACTCCATCCAAATGGCAGTTTTGAAATAACCGGACGCCTGGATAACTCGGATATAAGAGGATGCAGCCTAATGGCAATTTAAATCATTCGCTATAGCATCTTTCTGAACATTATTCAAAATAAATTTTCACATTCTGATAGAACATTCTATTGTTTAAATACTGCTGCTGCATTTCAGAATATCCCTGTAAACCAAACAGTCCCGCCGCGTTACCCTTATTTATGGCAATCTCCAGATAACCTGCAGAATTGAATATAGCCAGCGGTTCCGAATCGCCGAGATCGGCATAGGTGTCACTTATTTTTTTAATTACCTGATCACGTTTAAATACAATACTGAAATTCCTTCCATTTCGATATTGCTCAAACTCTTGCTTGCGAATATTGACTATAACATTTTCGAAGTTATCTATAAAAACTATGTGGCAGTCGATGCCATCATCTGTTACCGCCGGCTTCAATGGCAACTTGACTTTTAAACTAAAATCATTGCTACCAAGATCATCGATTTTTTTTCCTTTATTAATTTCAGCAATAGCCCTGGCAAATATCTCTGTACATTCGAGTGTATTAATGGGATTGTTGTTGTTTAATTTGAGAGAAACAACTTTTTGCGGTTTTCCCTCGAGGATCATAGTGAGCAATCCATTGTCTGCGCAACAGAAATAGTGGCCATTGTGTTCTGCAAGTAGTAAATGCTCCGGGCGTTCATCGAAAATATTAAACAATATCATGTGAATAGTGCCCTTAGGAAAATTGAAAACGGCATTTCTGCAGATATAAGCTGCCTGAAGATAATTATAAGGAATGATATCATGAGTGATATCTATAACCGACAGTCCATCATTAATAGAAAGCAACTGACCTTTTATCGCTCCCGTTAGATAGTCTTTGCTACCTATATCACTGCTAAAAGTCAGAATGGGCATGCTGGCGATTGATTTTTATTTTTTTAATGCGGTCTATATTTAAAGATATAAATAATAAATATACCCACGTCAATAAGTATGCGAAAAAATTAACCGCCCACCGTTTAAATTAATAGCCAACCGTTTAAACGATGGGCTTATTTGATTAGTTTCCCGTCTTTAAAAAAATAATTTCTGGTCAATTTATCAGCAAGAGAAGGAAAAAGTTTATTCAACCATACAGTTTGTTTGCCTCTAAGCGTAAGTATGACAGAGCGTTTTTGATTTTCAATTGATTGTAGAATATGATCAGCACATACTTCCGCACTCATTAGCGAGCTCTCATCAAGTGGGCTTTCTCCCTGTTGGTTTGCTTTTTCATTGAGAGCAGCATTTCTGATATTGCTGCGGGTAAATCCCGGACTCACCCACATAACATTTACGCCTTTTTCCTGCAACTCAGTACGAATTGATTCCAGCCAGCCGTTGATGGCAAATTTGCTTGCAGAATAGCCGCTTCTACCGGGCAATCCGCGATATCCGGCAATGGAAGAAATACCGGCAATGGTACCTTTTCTCTCAATGATTGAAGACAATGCCAGTTTGGTGCAATAAACAGTTCCAAAAAAATTGATGTCCATTACTTTTTTGAAAACCTCTATATCTGTATCGGCTAGTAAACCACGCATAGAAATTCCGGCATTATTTATCAATATGTCAATGCCACCAAATTGTTTGATAGTCGATTCAATAAACATTTTGCAGTCATTATAACTGCTTACATCCGCCACAATGCAATGCAAAGGTTCTTTAGAGTGCCTGATCTGCAAATCATACAACTTATCCTGATTTCTTGCACAGGTAGCAACTTTTGCTCCCATCGGAAGTAATAGTTCTATCAATGATTTACCTATACCGTCACTACCGCCGGTAATGACCACTACTTTATTTTTGAAATAATTGCTCATACAAGTCAAATAAAGCAAATTTAAGTTAGATAAAGTGGCATTTGAAAATTTACCGAAGATTATTTTTAATCGATAAAATTAAATTCTTTCATAAAAAATTTGATACAATATCATTTTGCCTTATTTTTGCACTCCGTTTAAAACGGATAAGGAGAATTGGTAGCTCAGTTGGTAGAGCAATACACTTTTAATGTATGGGTCCTGGGTTCGAGTCCCAGCCAGTTCACAAAAAAGGCTTCACTGAAAAGTGGAGCTTTTTTTATGCAAAAAACCCGACAAAATTTGCCGGGTTTCTGTTTACTTACTTTTAACACACCATCCTGATATCATAGAATTAATCAAGCTTTGCTGAGTGATTTCTTTGCCGCAGGTTTCTTTTTTACTTTTTTTAATTCGGCATCAATGGCTTTACTAAGCTCCTCATAGGTTGGCTTACCTTTTATAAGTGTTCCGTTTACAAAGAAAGTTGGAACATCCTTAACGCCCCTGTCAATTCCTTCTTTTAAATCGCCTTGAACCTGCCAGCCATAAGTTGCATTTACCAAATCATCCAAAAAACGTTTGTTTTTTACACCAGCTTCTTTAGAATGTAATTTCAGACTGGTGGTACCGAGGTTTCTTCTATTGGCAAATAATATATTGTGCATTTCCCAGAATTTACCTTCCTGAGCAGTGGCTACTGCAGCCTCTCCTGCCTTCAGGCTTCTCTGATGAATTTTTGTTAATGGAAAATGACGGAAATTGAATCTAATTTTACCATCATAATCTTCCAGTAATTTCTTAACTACTTCATTTGCTTTTGCACAAACCTCACTCTCATATTCACCAAATTCTTCTAATGTAACTTCTGCTTTTGGATTTCCAACAAAAACATCCCTTGGTTCTATTATTTCTACAATTTCTTTTTTGAATGCCATATAAAATGAATTTTTTCTTTTAAAACATAAACGATTGAAAACAAATTAACATATTTATGTTAATGCGTGAAAGGTAATGAATTTAAGTTTCTCGGCATAGCCGTTAAAATAATTTATAGTGAAAAACAATGCAACTTATTGATAATCAATGATTTGATATTTATTAAAGTTTTGTTAGCATTTATCAGGCGGGTACTTTTGACATGATTTCATTACGAAAGACAACCACACCGTCAAAAACATCTACCATAACAGGCTGTGATTTATTAACGTCTCCTGCAAGCAATTTCTTGCTCAGTTGGTTAACTATTTGTTTCTGAATCAGTCTTTTCAATGGCCTTGCGCCAAATTGAGGATCGTACCCATTTTCGGACAGATAATCCAGAGTATAATCACTAAACTGAAGTTCTACCCCATTTTTAGCGACCAGTTTTTTCAATTCATTCAGTTGAATCTGGATGATGCCCCTGATTTCATTTTTCATCAAAGGCTGAAACATGATTATCTCATCAATTCTGTTTAAGAACTCAGGCCGGATGGTTTGTTTAAGTAAATTGACCACCTCAACCTTAGTAATCTCAACAACTGACTCTTTATTTTGTTCTGAAACGTTTCCAAAATTTTCCTGAATGATATTGCTGCCCATATTGCTGGTCATGATGATGATGGTATTTTTAAAGTTTACCAGCCTGCCTTTATTGTCGGTCAGGCGACCGTCATCCAACACTTGTAGCAGAATATTAAAAACATCGGGGTGAGCTTTTTCAATTTCATCTAAAAGAATCACAGAATAAGGTTTACGTCTTACTGCCTCTGTCAGTTGTCCGCCTTCATCATATCCTACATATCCGGGAGGAGCACCCACCAGACGGCTTACTGTATGCTTTTCCTGGTATTCGCTCATATCGATTCGTGTCATCATAGAGTCATCGTCAAACAAATACTCTGCCAGTGCTTTAGCCAGTTCGGTTTTACCTACTCCTGTTGTGCCCAAAAATATGAATGTACCAATTGGTTTTTTTGGATCCTGCAGCCCCGCCCTGCTCCTTCTGATAGCATCTGCAACCGCTTCGATGGCTTCCTCCTGACCAACCACACGTTGATGCAATTCATCTTCCAGATGCAGTAATTTTTCTTTCTCGCTTTGCATCATTTTGGAAACAGGTATTCCGGTGCTTTTAGCAATACTTTCGGCAATATCTTCAGCATCTACCTCCTCTTTCAGCAGTCTTTTTTCGGATAGTTCTCCCAGCTGTTTCATACTCAGTTCAATTAACGCTTCCTGCTCCTTGATCTTACCGTATCTGATTTCGGCTACTTTACCATAATCCCCGTTCCTTTCCGCTTGTTCTGCTTCGAGTTTTAGTTTTTCTTTGGTTGCTTTGCCGTTTTGTATTTTTTCAACAATTTCCTTTTCTTCTTTCCATTTAGATGTGTAGGTATCTCGCTCCACAGAGAGATTAGCTATCTCGGTATTCAGCTCTTTCAATTTAACCTCGTCATTTTCACGTTTAATCGCTTCTCTCTCAATTTCCAGTTGTCTTATTTGACGCTCCAGCTTATCCAGCTCTTCAGGCATAGAATTCATTTCCAATCGGAGTTTGGCTGCGCTTTCATCAATCAGGTCAATTGCTTTATCCGGAAGAAAACGATCTGAAATATATCTTTGTGAAAGTTCCACTGCCGCAATGATGGCTTCATCTTTTATTCTTACATGATGATAGGTTTCATAACGATCCTTCAATCCTCTTAATATTGAAATAGCATCTTCAGTAGTTGGCTCATCAATGATCACTTTCTGGAAACGACGCTCCAGGGCTTTATCTTTTTCAAAATATTTTTGGTATTCATTCAGTGTGGTGGCTCCTATTGCGCGCAGTTCACCTCTTGCCAGTGCGGGCTTCAAAATATTTGCTGCATCCATAGCACCATCTCCACCGCCAGCTCCAATGAGGGTATGAATTTCATCAATGAATAAAACAATTTCTCCGTCGCTGTCTGTCACTTCTTTCACAACTGACTTCAGGCGCTCTTCAAACTCACCTTTATATTTTGCACCTGCAATCAGTTGCCCCATGTCAAGTGCATAGATGATTTTTGATTTCAGATTTTCAGGAACGTCCCCATTTACAATACGTATGGCCAATCCCTCTGCGATGGCGGTTTTACCCACTCCGGGCTCACCCACCAAAATGGGATTATTTTTGGTTCTTCTGCTTAAAATATGCAGCGTTCTTCTGATTTCTTCATCTCGACCGATAACAGGATCCAGTTTTCCCAACCTTGCCATCTCAATAAGGTTCTTGGCATATTTGTTCAATGCGTTAAATTGAATCTCCTGAGTTTGAGATGAGATGGTTGCTCCTTTTCTTAATTCTTTTATAGCAGCAATTAAACCTTTATCGGTAAGACCGGCATCTTTTAAAATCTTTGCCGTAGCATCATTTCCCTGAACAATGGCCAGTAAGATATGTTCGGTGGCAACAAACTCATCTCCGAAAGTACTGAGCACAGCACCGGAACGAAGCAAAACCGCATTCGCTTCTCTGCCGATATTTTGTGCAGGTTCTGATGTGGTGACTGGCAATTTATTTATCAGCTCATCCAGTTTGGCTTCCAGTAAATTAATGGTAACGTTATTCTTCTTCAGCAGATAATCAATGGGAGAATCCTCCGATTTCAATAAGGATTTCAATATATGTTCAGTCTCAATATTGGGATGCTTAGCATTGAAGGCCAATTGCTGAGCCTGCTGAATAATTTCAGTTGCTTTGATGGTAAAATTTTGCAAGTTCATAGTCATGATATTTTATTAAAATAAAATGTTCAAAACAAGAACCAAATTTATTCTTCTGCTATTATGTCATAAAAACTCGATTTATTATGACTAGTTTACATACTAAATAAATATTTAGTGTCAAAATCTGCAAAAAAAAAGGGTCATTCCAAAATGGAATGACCCTTTTTTAAAAGATCCTTATATTAAGGTTTTTTAACTTCTACAGCTTTAGCAGCAGTATCTACAGCAGCAGCAGCAGTATCTATAGCTTTAGCAGCAGTATCTATTGCAGCAGCAGCAGTGTCTATAGCAGCCGCAGCAGTGTCTACAGTTGTTTCTTCAGTTTTAGTTTCACCGCCACAGGCAGTCAAAGAAGCAGCGATGATCGCAATTGCAAAAAACTTTTTCATTGATGTGTTTTTTTTGATTTAAAATTATAATTTGCTTATTAATACTTAAATATTAATAAGGTAACCCAAAAATATATATTTTTTTTTAAATCGGGTTACTTATGCTCAAAAAAAGTATAAAATAAAGTATAGTGAATCTATCAGAGGAGGAAAAACAGCTATTAGTCGGACTCGCGAATAAGGACAATCAAATCATCGAGTTGATTTATAAGGAAAATTACTCAATGATTACCAATCTTGTCATAAACAATAATGGTTCTTCAGACGATGCGGCTGATATCTTTCAGGAAGGAATGATTGTGTTGTTTGAAAAGTCAAAACAACCCGGATTTGAGTTGCACTGTCAGTTAAAAACCTACTTATATTCTGTATGTCGCAGACTTTGGTTAAAAAAGCTTCAACAACAGAAAAAAGGCGGAGTTAAAATTGAGGATATCGAACAAGTCATCTCCGTAGAAGAAGACATAGAATTGCACGAAAGAAATCAGGTAAACTTCACTATCATGGAGAATGCCATGAGTAAAATCGGTGAGCCCTGTAAAAGTTTACTGGAAGCTTATTATATCCATAAAAAGCCCATGCATCAGATTGCTGATGAATTCAGTTATACTAATGCTGACAATGCCAAGACTCAAAAATATAAGTGTCTGGTCAGATTAAAAAAGTTGTTTTTTGCTCAATATAAAAACGGATAAAAATGGAAGACGCATTACTGATTGATGCCGCAGAAAGATACCTCAGAGGTGAAATGAGCATTCAGGAAAAAGAATTTTTTGAGGAGATGAGAAAGAATAATGCCGAGCTGGATCAACTGGTTGTGGAGAAAATATTCTTTTTGAATGAATTGGATAAGTACAGCGAAACAAAACATTTCATTCATCTTCTGAATGAAACTTCTTCCAAACTTACCGAACAAGGTATTATTGAAAAAAATGCAGTTAAAGGAAGAGCAAAAGTGGTTTTCCTCTGGAACAAATACAAAAAAACAATTGCCGTTGCTGCATCTATAGCAGGTATTGTTTCTATAATTGGAGGAATTCTTACTTCAGTTTTCAACAACAATAAAATCAACAATATTAAGCCGCTTGTTGAGAAAATAAAAGAACAGGACAACAAATACAAATCACTCGAAAAGAAAATAGGACAATTAAATACTGGCAATATTTCCAACAAACCAAAGGCAGAAAGTAAATTCAGAGCTACAGGTTTTTTGGTTGACGTAAACAACAACCTAATTGTCACTAATGCTCATGTATTGAATGAAGCAAAAAACCAGCTTTTTATTGAAGACAACAAAGGCAACCAATTCATTGCGAAACCTGTTTTTGTGAACAATGAAAACGATCTGGCGATTTTACAGATTACTGACGAAGATTTTAAAAAGTATTTGCCGGCTCCATTTGGCATCAAGAAGAATGTTGCGGAATTGGGAGAACAAATATTTACACTCGGATATCCAAAACAAGAGATTGTTTACAACGAAGGATATGTGAGTGCGAAGAATGGATATCAAATGGACACTGTTTTTTATCAGATTAGCGCCACTGCGAATGAAGGGAACAGCGGATCTCCGGTAATCAACAAAAACGGTGACCTTATTGGAGTAGTTTCAAGCAGAGAAACAAATTCAGAAGGGGTTGTTTTTGTGATTAAATCATCATTTATCCAAAAAGCAATCAACGATTTGAAGCAATCATCTGAACTAACAAACATAAGAATCACTACGAATCCTTCACTGAGAGGAAGTGACCGTGTTAGCCAGGTTAAAAAAGTACAGGACTATATCTTCATGATTAAAGGAAATTAATCCCTTACAATAATCAGGCCTATCGGCTCTTTATACCCACAAACTTTCGGGATAAACTTTATTGCTTATCAGCTCATCTATATTATTTTTTACTCCCGGAGCATCTTCTTTATAAGTCACGCCAAACCACTGCGCAGTGGTAGGAATTACTTTTATCGAATTGGATTGATCTGTAATAAACTTATCTGCAATGATCGGTATAAAAAATTCAGCTTTGATATTTTCTGCATTTTGAGGAACAAATTGCTGAAATAATTTCAATGACAAATCAAATACTGATGGGTGAAAGCACCAGAAATTCATAGACACACTGGAAGATCCTGCAACTTCTTTCAGTCCCCCATCCTCTTCATATACAACTTTAGTTTCCTGTTGAAATATTTTGGTTCTCTCATTGATGGCTATCAGATTACCATTATCATCTACCTGGCAAACGCCTCTGCTGACGGTACCATGATTACTTAATGTTTTATCGAGCTGATATCCAACAATAGCATACAGATTGGGATTACATTGATTACTCAGAAAACCGGCGGCTTTAACGAATGCATCTGGTCCGTAGTAATCATCGGCATTAATAACAGCAAAAGGTTCTTTCACCGCATCCTTTGCACAAAGAATGGCATGGCCCGTGCCCCATGGTTTTGTTCTCTCCGTAGGAATTTGATTTTTTTCAACAAAGGAATCCATTTCCTGGTACACATAGTCCACCTCAATTTTTCCGGCAAGTTTGGATCCGAATTTATTCTTAAAATTTTCAGCAAAATCTTTTCTGATGATGAATACCACTTTTCCAAAACCGGCTTTAATGGCATCATAAATTGAATAATCCATAATAGTCTCTCCCGACGGGCCAAATCCCTCCGTCTGTTTCATACTGCCATATCTGCTTGCCATACCTGCGGCTAATATTAAAAGAGTTGGTTGCATATGTTTTTATATAGTTTTGTATCCTGAGCCGAATAGTTAAAGTATAATTTATAAATATATATTTGACAATAATTAGGACAAAAATAAAGGAAACCACTTAATAAAAATCAATGCTGCCGGAACTTGAAAATTATCCGATAGAAAAATTAAACACGGCCTTTCTTTCTGAAAAAAAGATCAGACTTAGCATTGCCAGACTCGACAAAATCCATCCTGTTGTATCCGGCAATAAAGCATACAAACTATTATATTTCATAAAAGAAGCGAAGGAAAAAAACTATTCTACTATTATAACTTTTGGAGGTGCCTATTCCAATCACATAGTCTCCACTGCGTTCTACTGTAAAGAAGCTGGAATTAAATCTGTTGGAATCATCAGAGGTGAAAAACCGGAGAAACTATCACATACTCTT
The DNA here is from genome assembly GCA_947458275.1 of Chitinophagaceae bacterium. Classification (GTDB taxonomy): domain Bacteria; phylum Bacteroidota; class Bacteroidia; order Chitinophagales; family Chitinophagaceae; genus Ferruginibacter. The sequence goes on along the minus strand of CANGYR010000006.1, from coordinate 78,850 downwards.
TTAAATTGTATAGAATATGGAATGGAGCTGAGATTTATTGCAAGGTTTGATTATGCCCATACATCAGCAGAAAATCTTTGTAACCAACTTGGACTGGATGTAAATAATAGCATGATTATACCTGAAGGCGGCTACCATTCTACAGGTGCAAAAGGGGCTGGGAAAATAATGAACGAATTATTCTGTTATCAGCCCACGCATATTTGTACTGCAGTTGGCACCGCAACAACATTGGCGGGTCTTTTTGCAAATAAAAATGATAATCAGGAAATTATTGGCATCCCCGTTCTTAAAGGGATGAAAGATATTCAGGAAAGAATGAATCACTTGATAGGCGAGGTAAATGAGTCGTTGCCAACAATATGGAATGAATATCATTTCGGAGGATATGCCCGGTCAACGCCTGCATTAATAAATTTCATGAACGATTTTTATACCAACTATAACATTCCTACCGATTTTGTTTACACCGGAAAAATGATGTACGGCGTTATGGATAAAATTCAGAATAATTTCTTCCCTGAAGGAAGCAATATTATTTGTTTGCATACGGGAGGGCTACAAGGAAACAAATCTTTACCGACGGGACTACTAATTTTTTGAAAAATACCAACTATATTTTTGCTTCAGACATAAATAAAATAGTATGTTAATACTATAACTAAAGCTAAGACCAAAGACAATTAACAGGAGCTTTTCGTACTTTTGCTCCTATTTCACATGAACATGAAAAAAGTTGTTTCCGCTTTATTTTTTATTCTGATTTTCAGTTTCGGAGATACCTATGCACAAAGCAGCTTACCTGAGATTACCGTTAAAAACTACAATGGGAAAATTATCATCAGCTGGCTAAATGATTACAAGAAGAAAATATCTGACATTCTTGTACAAAGATCTTACGACAGTTTGAAGAATTATACTACCATCGGTTCCGTGTTAGTTCCCCAAAATCTTGAAAACGGATATCCTGACCTGAATCCACCCTACAATAAAATGTACTACAGAGTCACCATTATTTTTGAAGGTGGCACTTATGCAGTGGGCCCGGCTACAAGACCGGTGAAAGAAAAAATCGTTTCGGACATCGACGATTCGGCAGTTATAAAAATTATAAAGGAGACAGAGAAAAAAGACAGTTTAATTTCAATAAATCAATCAAAAGACAAAACTGCGATTATTCCGGCAAGTAAGAGAATTTATCCGGGGAAAAACAATCATATTGTTATTGATTTACCTGATGCACTTTTAAAGAAATACAATATTAAGTTTTTTGACGAAAGCGGAAAGCTTGTTGTTGATTTGAAAAAAATTACGGAAGATTATTTGTTCATAGAGAAAGTGAATTTCATCCGATCCGGCTGGTTTAATTTTGAAATTTATTGCGATGACAAATTGATTGAGAAAAACAGCATTTACATCAACAAAGATCCGAAAGTCTCAAATAGATAATCAGCGTAATTCAACCTGAAATACATTTTCAAATTTTGATTTGTACATCTTTTTAGCTTCATCAAAATTCACTTCGGCTCCTACTTCTTTCTGAATTGAAGTCACCATTTTATTTTGTATGCCGCAGGGTATGATATGATTAAAATAATCGAGGTTGGTATTTACATTCAACGCAAATCCATGCATAGTTATCCACCGGCTGCACCTTACGCCAATGGCACAAATTTTCCTTTCTTTTCCCGGAACTCCCGGTTCAATCCATACGCCCGTTTCTCCTTTGCTTCTCTCCCCTTTTATACCATACTCCGCGATGGTTTGAATAACGGTTTCTTCCAGATTGCGCAAATACAATCCAATGTCCGTACTAAATTTCTCCAGATCCATTATTGGATATCCTACAATTTGCTGTAATCCATGAAAGGTAATGTCTCCACCTCTGTTGGTTCTGAAAAATTCAATACCGTTTTCTTCCAGTTGATTTTCATTCAGTAGAACATTGTCAATATTGCCGCTTTTACCCAATGTATAGACGGGAGGATGCTCGCAAAACAGCAGATAATGTTCGGTGGAAAGTTGGGCAGGTTGAAGTTCCGGAGTATTCTCCCTTGCAGCAGACTTGACAGAAATATTTTTATGCAATAAATTCTCCTGATAATCCCAGGCGGATTTATAGTCAATTATTCCTAAATCAGTGAAGATAACCTGTTGCTTATCCAAAGGTTTGTTTTAATTTGCAAAGTTAAGACAAAACGGCGTTTGCCGTAAACCCATCAAGATGAATACAGACATAGAAGACGAAATACCCGAATCGGAGGAACTTTATGAAAAGCTCTCTCTTACTATTGATAAAGGACAAGAACCTTTGCGTATAGATAAATTTCTAATGGCCAGAATAGAAGGCGCAACGCGTAACAAGATTCAGCAGGCCATAGAAAACAATCTGGTGTTCGTTAACGACAATGTGGTAAAAAGCAATTATAAAATAAAAGGCGGCGACAGAGTAGTTGTTTTTGATACCAATGCACCGGATACCTCCGACATCATTCCTCAGGATATTGCACTGGATATAGTGTATGAGGATGATGATTTATTTATTATCAACAAACCAGTAGGAATGGTTTGCCACCCCGGCAGTGGCAATCCGGACAGAACCTTACTCAATGCAGCAGCCTTTCATCTCAAAAAAATTAATCCAGAGATGGATGACACGTTACTCCCCAGATATGGGCTGGTACACAGGATTGATAAAAATACCAGCGGTTTGATGGTGATGGCCAAATCGGAAAAAGCGATGAGTGACCTTGCCAAACAATTTTTTAATCATACCGTACACAGAAGATACATTGCTTTGGTATGGGGAAACTTTGAAGAAGAAAGCGGCACCGTTATTGCGCATGTAGGACGTCATCAGCGTTTCAGAAAACTCTTTACAGCCTATCCTGAAGGAGACTATGGTAAAGATGCCATTACGCATTACAGAGTTCTGGAAAGATTCAACTATGTTACATTGGTAGAATGCAGGCTGGAAACCGGGCGTACCCATCAAATAAGAGTGCACATGCAGCATATCCAACACCCTTTATTTAATGATGATTTTTATGGTGGAGATAAAATTGTAAAGGGAACAGTTTTTACCAAATACAAACAATTTGTTGATAATTGTTTTTCTATTTGTCCCCGACATGCGTTGCATGCCAAAGAGCTTGGATTCATTCATCCCACAACCAAAAAAGAAATGCTTTTTTCAAGTGAATTACCGGATGACATGGCACAGGTAATTGAAAAATGGAGAAAATACAGCCAATTTAGAAATGCTGAAGACTAACATTTTATTCGAAATTTGAGAGCGTTGCAGTAAACACTCCCCTTTCCCGTTTTTTGAACAACAACTTCCAGTCCCCATTGTACCGGATTAAATTGGGTACGGTAAACCCATTATATTTAGTCATTTGCACTTCCATATTCACTTTGAAATCATAGACCCCGGCATTGTATGCCAGTGAATAATTTCGGGCTACCACATCAAATGCGCTATCATTAAACCAGGTTGTCATTTCATCAACAATTACATTATCTTCTCTTCCTTGCTTAACTTTCTGCCTGAACACATAGCAGCTATTGCCGTTGAATACGTCCATATCAATTTCCATATCATAATTCTCTGCAACATCATCATCAAACAAAGCTGTTTTGTTGCTCATAAAAGGAAGACCGGCAATTCTTTTCCCCGGATTAAAAAAAAGCATCTTCAGTTGTTCTTTGTGTTTTTCAATGCCGGATTTATCACTGAGAGAAAACTCATTGATTCCAACGATATTCGTTTCACCACAAACATTCCCTTTAGTAAAAAACAAAGAGGCATATAGTTGCGCAGTATAATAATTAAAATTGAGATTCTTATCATACATATCTCCTGAAGTCTGTTCCTCCAGTACTTTCATTGAGCGACAGCCATTTGAAGTTTCCTGTTTTGTTTTGCTGTGCAAAGATGCACTGAGTCCGCCCGATTTATTCAGCATTCTGATATCATTGATGGCTGAATAACCCAGTATTCTCAGATTTTTAAAAGCTTTATAAAAACTGGTGTCTGTTTTGACCTTTTGAATAAATGCAGGCACATTGAGTTTAGTGTCTACAACCACTTCTTTTAAGGTTATATAGTTTTTACCAAATTGCACTGCGCTGTCATTGGCAGATTGACCATAGCAGAGAAAAAAATTTATCAAAAAAATGAAGAGTATGAGTATTGACCGCATTTTTTTAATAATTAAAGAAAGACAAAAATCCTGGAAATGAATTATTTCGGGAAAACCATTTTATAATCAACTTTTATTTTCCCCTTGCTTATATCATCAAGCTTCCTTCTGAGCAGCGTTCTCTTGAGCGGAGAAATATAATCGATAAACAGTTTTCCTTCAGTATGATCGTATTCATGAAGAATGATTCGGGCGGTCAATCCGTTGAAAGTCTTTTTTTGCGGATTGAAATTTTCATCAACATACTCCAATGTTACTGATTCTTTTCTCTGAACATCCTCTCTGATTCTGGGTATGCTTAAACAACCCTCATTGTAACTCCATTCATTACCTTCAAGCGCTATAATTTTTGCATTTATGAATGCGCCCTTGAATCCGGGTTCGTCGGGATAAGTTCCTTTCTCATCTTCCTCTTGATTTGAAAAAATCTGCATACTGTCCACCACAAATAATCTGATGTCTTTATTAATCTGAGGAGCGGCAAGACCAACGCCATTGCTGTTGTACATCGTTTCCCACATATCCGCAATCAGTTTTTCCAGACCGGGATAATCGGCGGAAATCTCTGAGGATACTTTTCTCAGTACCGGTAAACCATAAGCTGCAATTGACAAAATCATTATGTTGAATTTCTGTATTAATAATCGATTTAAAGTGCAAATTTAGCAGATATAGGGCTAACACACAAGATGATTATCAGATCAGAGAGGCGATTTCTTATGAAGACTGAGATTGCATGTACTCCTGTAACATGATAGTAGCGGCTATTTCATCAACAATACCCTTATTCCTTCGGTCTTTTTTCTTGAGTCCCATTTGAAGCATGGCATCTTTTGCCATTTTTGAAGTATAGCGCTCATCGACCTCTTTAACTTTCATTTGAGGAAAATCTTTGTTGATTTTTTTTATGGCTTCTTTCACCAAGGGAGTGCCGTGTGTATCTGATTCATCCCAGTTTTTGGGCATACCGATAATTATGAGTTCGACTTCTTCTTCTTTCAGATATGTTTTTAAAAAAGAAATCAAATCAGCTGAAGCAATAGTCTTCAGTCCTGTTGCAATAATTTGCAAAGGATCGGTAACAGCTATTCCCGTTCTTTTACCTCCATAATCTATTGCTAAAATTCTTGCCATTAAATCATTAACTTATCTTAAAAAAATAAATCCAGTAAAACAAAAACAGCCAATACTACTGAAGCAATTCCATTGGCTGTCATAAATGCGACATTAACTTTACTTAAGTCATTCGGCTTTACGATAGAATGCTGATAAATCAACATCCCCAGGAAAACAATTGCTCCAATCCAGTAAAAATAACTGAATTGCCCAAAAAATCCGGCATAGATTACAAGCATACCGGTAATCAAATGAAGACAAACAGATATTCTTAGTGCATTCTTTTTTCCAACGACCGCAGGAATCGAATGAAGCTGCTGTGATTTATCGAACTCTTCATCCTGCATAGAATAAATAATATCGAAACCGCTGACCCAGCACAAAACAATGAAAGAGAAAAGCAGTGGCAAGAGGTCAAACGTTTCAGTCAGTGCAATATATGCACCGATTGGAGCCAGACTTAGCCCAAGCCCTAATACCAGATGGCACAAAGCAGTGAATCTTTTTGTATAACTATAGAATAAAATAACAAACAGCGCAAGAAAGCTGAGATAAAAACAAAGCGAATTAATATACCAGGCGCTGATGATGAATAACAAAGAGCACAGAATGGTAAATGCCAACGCGTGAGAAGGCTTTATTTTACCGGCAGGAATTTCTCTGATGGCGGTGCGGGGATTTTTAGCATCTATATTTTTATCAAGATACCGGTTAAATGCCATTGCAGCACTTCTTGCAAAAACCATACAAAAAACAACTGCAATAAATTTATATGCTAATTGTCTGCTGTCTGATTGAATACTATTAGCTTTTAACCCGAGCGAGAAACCAATTAACGCAAATGGCATCGCGAAAATGGTATGGGAAAACTTTATGAGTGAGAGATATTTTTTTAATGTTCGCATTGATACGAAAAATTATGAATGAAGTCTGTTTCTAACTATTTCCCATAATACAACACCTGCAGCTGTAGCAATGTTTAATGAGTGCTTCATCCCCAGCTGAGGTATTTCGATGCATCCGTCGCAATTTAAAATAGTATCCTGTTCAACACCCGATACTTCATTACCGAAAACAACGGCGATTTTTTCATTTTTATCGGCTATGAACTTTTCCAGAGAAATACTGTCCCTTACCTGCTCAACAGCAAATACTTTATACCCATTTAATTTCAACGATTCAATAGCTACCATTGCATTGGGGAAATATTCCCAGGAGACAGTTTCTTCGGCGCCGAGCGCTGTTTTTTTTATTTCTTTATGAGGAGGTCGGGCTGTGTAACCTGTGATGTAAATGGCTTCCAGCAGAAAAGCATCTGCAGTTCTGAATAAGCTGCCGACATTATAAGCACTGCGAATATTTTCCAGTACTGCGATAAGCGGAGTTTTTTCTGAGCGTTTGAATTCCTCCGGTGATTTTCTGTTCAGCTCAGCCATGCTCAATTTCTGCATTTGGCAAAGTTACGCAAGAATATCAGGCGGTTATGGTTTTAGCGCTGCTTTTAACTGATTCTTTCTTTTCGGAATAATTTTTAGATGCGGCAATAAAACTGACAAATAAAGGATGAGGGTTTTCTACAGTACTTTTTAGTTCAGGATGAAACTGAACTCCGACAAAAAATGGATGGTCTTTGATCTCGACAATTTCCACCAACCCGTTCACCGGATTTTTACCACTGGGAATCAGACCCGCTTTTGTAAAATCATTGAGATAGTTATTATTGAACTCCCATCTGTGACGATGTCTTTCACTTATTTCGAGCGATCCGTATATTTTATGGGCGTTAGTTCCTTCTTCGATTGCGCAGTTATAGGCACCCAGTCTCATTGTGCCACCTTTCTTTTTGACTTTCTTTTGTTCATCCATCAGTGCAATCACCGGATGAGTTGTTGAGGCGTCCATCTCTGTGGAATGAGCATCTTTCCATCCAATTACATTGCGTCCGAATTCAATTACCGCCATTTGCATTCCCAGACAAATACCAAAAAAAGGAAGATTATTTTCTCTGGCATATTTAACTGCCTCTATTTTTCCTTCAACACCTCTTGAACCGAAACCGGGTGCTACCAGCAATCCATCTAATTCTTTCAGCTGATCAGCAACATTACCGGAATCAATATGTTCGCTGTGTACATTTATGACCTGCACTTTACAATCATTCACCACACCTGCATGAATAAATGATTCGAGGATAGATTTATAAGCATCCTGCAATTCAACGTATTTACCTATGAGGCCAATTTTTACTTTGCCTTTGGGTTTGTGTAATTTATTTAGAAAAGATTGCCACTTGTTTAATTCCGGAGCCGAATATCCGTTGATATGTAATTTTTTTAACACAATTACATCCAGCCCTTCCTGCAACATCTTAAGCGGCACTTCATAGATGCTGCTAGCATCCATTGCCTCAATGACTGCGTTGGGTTTAACATTGCAAAAAAGTGCAATTTTCCTTTTAAGATCTTCTGTCAGATGATGTTCAGTACGGCATACTATCACATCGGGGTGCACCCCTTCCTGACTCAACAAACGAACGCTGTGCTGAGTAGGTTTGGTTTTCAATTCTTTTGCTGCTTTCAGATAAGGAATCAGGGTTAAATGAAGCACAAGGCAATCTTCCTCAGCCATCTCCCATTGCAATTGTCGAACTGCTTCCACGAATGGAAGACTTTCAATATCGCCCACCGTTCCACCAAGCTCAGTTATGACAATATCAAACTTACCCGTTTCGCCTAATAACAACATTCTCCTTTTGATTTCATCGGTAATGTGTGGAATAACCTGCACAGTCTTGCCGAGATACTCTCCTTCTCTTTCCTTGTTTATAACGGTCTGGTATATACGACCGGTAGTAACATTATTGGCTTGTGATGTAGGGGTATTTAAAAACCTTTCATAATGCCCAAGATCCAAATCCGTTTCAGCGCCGTCGTCGGTAACAAAGCATTCTCCATGCTCGTATGGATTCAGTGTTCCCGGATCAACATTGAGATAGGGATCAAATTTTTGAATGGTAACTTTCAGACCGCGACTTTGAAGCAGTTTTGCCAAAGACGCCGCAATAATTCCTTTTCCCAATGAAGATGTAACACCACCGGTTACAAAAATGTACTTGGCCATTTATTATAAATTCAAAATTTAAAAGTCAAAATTTAAACCCCAAAAAACATTAAGCATGTAGAGTCGAATTCTATATGCGTTCAAGATCAATACAGGCTATCACACAGTAACTAAATATTTAGCAGTCGCCAATATAAAACTGTAATAGATCAGAAAAATGACCGAGGGAATAAAAAACTTCCGAGAGGTCGTGTAAAGATAGGATGATTTTTTTTGCAGGAGAAAATTTTTCTGAAATTAATAGAAAATATTTACCGACAAATAATTTCTGACATAGTCATCTACCCCATCTTCCAGGGAAAAGAAATCAGCGCTGTAGCCGGCATCACGGAGTTTTTTCATATTTGCTTCGGTAAAATACTGGTACTTTTCCCTGATGTCCACAGGCATATCTATGAAATTAATCTCAGGGTCTCTTTTCATTGCATGATATGTGGCTTTTACAAGATCAATAAAGGTCCTGGCCTTACCTGTGCCAAGGTTGTAAATTCCCGACGGCACCTGAGCGGATTCCTGCATCAGCCAGTAACAAACTTTACAGATATCATTTACATAAATAAAATCGCGCAACTGCTTTCCGTCTTCATACCCGTCCTTATGAGATTTAAAAAGTTTCACCACTCCATCCCGGATAATTTGATTGTAAGAATGAAAAATAACGCTTGCCATTCTGCCTTTGTGATATTCATTGGGGCCGTAGACATTAAAAAACTTCAATCCTGCCCATGAGGGAGGAGCTGCATCTTGTTGCAACACCCATTTATCAAAATTATTTTTAGACTCCCCATAAGGATTCAGGGGGGAAAGCTTTTCAATGATTGCGTGATCATCATCATACCCCAGATTCCCATCTCCGTAGGTAGCTGCAGAGGAAGCATAGACCAGGGGCACGGAATGAGCAGTACAATATTGCCATACTCTTATGGAATAATCCACATTCAATTTTTGATGTACCGCATAATCAAATTCTGTAGTGTCTGTTCGCGCGCCCAAATGATATACAAAAGAGGGGACCACATTCTCTCTGTCCAGCCATTCAAAAAAATCATCTCTTTCAACTTTATATGAAAATTTTTTATTCCGCAGATTGAGCGATTTTTTTTCGTCATCAAATTCATCTACCAAAATAAGATTTTCATAGCCTTGTTCATTGAGAAATCCAACCATGCAACTGCCAATAAATCCGGCAGCGCCTGTTATGACGATCATTGAATCTTTTTGCATGAATGGCATTTGTAAGATTAATTTGAAACAGACATTACATTTCCAATGGAATTATCATACATTTTTTTCCAATCCGAAATTGCTCCAAAATTTGATTTTTCTACTGTCACTTCTCTTGATGTTACCACTCCCAACTGAGCGAATGGCACTGATTGAGCATTGAGCAGTTGAAGAAATGAATCTACCATTGAAGGTTTTACCGAAACAACTATTCTACCTTGTGCCTCACCAAACCAATATGCATCTGTTCGGATATTTTTATCAGTCTGACTCACCTCAAATCCCATCGAACGATTAAAAGCGCTTTCCAGTAAAGAAATCAACAGTCCGCCTTCACTGACATCGTGTGCAGAGGCAATCATTTTTTTTCTGATTAACTGAAGAACCAGTTGTTGCACAGCATACTCCTCCTCCAAATCAAAATACGGAGCCGGAGAAAATTCCTCGCCAATTATTTTATGAAGATACTCTGATGAGTGAATATCATTTTTCAAATGACCGAGCACATAAATCAAATCACCGGCCTCTTTGAAATCCAGTGTCATTTTATCGCTGATATCATTCAGCAAGCCTACCATTCCGATGGTGGGTGTGGGATAGACAGGCCCATCGGGAGACTGATTGTAAAAACTTACATTTCCGCCGGTGACAGGTGTATCAAATTTTCTGCAGGCCTCTCCCATTCCTTGTATGGCATGAACAAACTGATAATACACCTGGGGGTCGTAGGGATTTCCAAAATTCAGGCAGTTGGTCACGCCCAATGGTTCTCCGCCGCTGCAGACAATATTTCTGGCAGCTTCTGCCACTGCAATCATGGCGCCTTTGTAAGGATCTGCAAACACATAACGGCTGTTGCAATCTGTAGTGAGGGCAAGTGCTTTGTTGGTGGGCTTGGCGATTACTACGGCAGCGTCGCTGGGGGAATTGGTATTGGTATTACCGGTACCCACCATACTGTCGTACTGATCATATACCCAGCGCTTGCTGGCAATATTGGGAAGTGCAACCAATTTTTCAGCGATAGATTTTATGTCTTTATCATCTACAATTGAATTAACATCAAATGCTTCTATCTTTTTGAGATATTCAGGCTTGGAATAAGCACGCTCATACTGAGGAGCGCCACCGCCAAGAACCAATTCGTGCGCAGGGATAACTGCTTCCAACTCTCCATTCATATAGAATTGTAGCAAACCGTCACCGGTTACCTCTCCGATATGACTGCAGGGAAGATCCCATTTTTCAAAAACATCCAGAACTGATTTCTCTTCCCCTTTCTTCACTACCAGCAACATTCTCTCCTGGCTCTCACTAAGTAACAGTTCCCAGGCCTTCATGTTTGACTGACGCATAGGAACTTTATCCAGTTCAATTCGCATTCCTGCATTGCCCTTTGCGCTCATTTCAGCGGTTGAACAAATGATACCGGCCGCGCCCATGTCCTGCATTCCCACCACTGCGCCGGTTTGTATAACTTCCAGACATGCCTCTAATAATTTTTTTTCCTGAAACGGATCTCCCACCTGAACGGCAGGCAAATCTTCGGCACTGTCTTCCGTAATTTCAGCGCTGGCAAAAGAAGCTCCGCCTATTCCGTCTTTACCGGTGGCGCTGCCGACAAAAAATACAGGATTGCCCGTACCCTCTGCCGTAGCCGAAACCGTCTCCCCATTTTTGACAATTCCTACGCTCATGGCATTTACTAACGGATTAGTGTAGTAGCAATTTTCAAAATAAATTTCGCCGCCAACCGTTGGTACGCCGAAGCAGTTGCCGTAATGACCTATGCCATGCACAACACCGGATAGCAGATGCCGAGTTTTTGCTTCGGAAAGATTTCCAAAACGGAGTGAATTCAATGATGCTATCGGACGAGCCCCCATTGTAAAAATATCTCTATTGATTCCGCCTACACCAGTAGCCGCACCCTGAAATGGCTCAATGGCCGAGGGGTGATTGTGGGACTCAATTTTAAAAACAACCCCATACCCGTCTCCGATATCCATCAATCCAGCATTCTCTTCCCCTGCTTTGACAAGCATTTTTTTACCATCACGGGGTAAAGTTTTGAGCCATTTTATTGAGTTTTTGTAACTGCAATGCTCACTCCACATTCCGCTGAATGCACACAATTCAGTAAAATTCGGTGTCCTGCCCAGTTTGGATTTAATAAGTTCAAATTCTTCTTCTGTAATTCTTAATTGGGCTGCTGTTTTTGCTGTAATTTCCATAAAGGAGTGAGGTTATAATTTTTTTTTGCAAATGTAATTACAGAACCTCATGAAGCAAGTATCCAAGAAGTAAATATTTTAACTATCTTCCCACAAATTAACCGGCGTTGAATTACTTTTTGTTTTTATTGTACCTGGCAGCAGCATGTTTGATTGTTACAAGGATACCGTTTGTAAAAAAAGCAGGCTTATCAACGAAAACAATCCTTATTTTATTTATCGTTAGATTGGCTGCCGGAATAATTGCAGTATGGTTGCCCGCTTATTTTTCTTTACCAAATGATTATTGGAGTCTGCATCGTGAATCGCTGATTGAGTATGATATACTTTTAAACAAGCCAAAGTTATTCTTCCTGGATATTTTCCAGTCAAATTATAGTAATGAATATGGGGGATTTTTCAGTACCACCAACTCATTCTGGAATGATTTGAGAACAACTTTAGTAATTAAAATCCTGGCCATCTGCAATATATTCAGCAGAGGATTTATTTATACCAACACTTTGTTTTTTAATATCTTGGGCATACTTGGCCCTGTGGCTTTTTACCGGATATTTAAAGATATGTTTCCCGATAAAAAGTCGGCTGTATTAATAGGAAGTTTTCTTTTGCCCTCTACGCTGTTCTTTTCTTCTGCCATGCATAAAGACCTAATCGTATTTACTTTTCTGGGATTGTTTTTTTATGCTCTTTATTTTATAATAAGAGAAAAAGCTTCATATAAAAAATCATTCATTTTAGTTTCTTCGCTTGTGATTTTATTGCTGATGCGGAATTTTTTATTCATTGCACTCATCCCTGCTCTACTTTCACTGACAATCAGTAATAAATTTAGCAAGTCGACTCCATTGAAATCATTTATTTTCGTTTATTCGTCGATGTTAGTTATATTATTACTCATTTCATTCTTTTTTCCTTCAATACAGCCACTTGCCATTATCAGCAACCGACAGCATGACTTTATGCATCTGGATAAAGCAGCTTCTCAGTTAACTGTCAATAATCTGGAGCCTACTATCGGCAGCTTCTTGTCTAATTTACCTCAGGCTTTGAATCACGGTTTTTTAAAACCTTATTTATGGGATAAAGGAGGAAAATTTACGCCTTATTGGGCAATCGAGCTGTTCATTTACATTATCATTTTCATTATGGCTTTGTTCAGAGGCAACATCAAAATACTTTTTCGAAATCATTTTCTGCTTTTTTGTATTTTCTTTTGTTTTACCATTTTCTTACTTATAGGATATATAGTCCCCAATTCCAGCTCCATTGTAAGATACAAAAGCACCTATCTGCCATTGATAATCACACCTTTATTGGCTGCGATTAATGGATTTAAAAGAATAACTTGATTCTTTATATAAAATATTATTATTTATAATATATGTATTATTGTTCAAGATTTAGGCCATTTTAAAGCCTGACTTATCAATTAAATTGATTTTTTGGAATTTAATCCATTACTTTGTGGCTTAAATTTCCAAAAAATGAGCTCAATAAGATTTACAGCAATTAAAAACATCGCTAAAAATGCGATCAGCTACGAAGTAAAATCATCTGAAAAAGTTACTTCAATTTTTAATGAGAACGTCTTTACGCTAAAAACAGCCAGACATTATCTTAGTGATGATGCATACAAAAGTCTGCTGGCCTCTACCTCCGGAGGGAAAAAAATAGACCGTGCTATGGGCAACAACATTGCCAACGGAATGAAAGCATGGGCTGAAGAAAAAGGGGTTTCCCATTTCACTCACTGGTTTCAGCCACTAACGGGTCTTTCTGCTGAAAAGCACGATTCATTCTTTACATTAAAAGGTGATGGTACTGCCATTCAGGAATTTGACGGAGGCGCGCTTATACAACAAGAGCCCGATGCCTCATCATTTCCTAGCGGAGGATTGAGAGCAACATTTGAAGCAAGAGGATATACAGCATGGGACCCATCCTCTCCTGCTTTTGTAATGGAAACCGGACAAGGAAAAACACTTTGCATACCTACCATATTTGTATCTTATACCGGAGAATCTCTCGACACTAAAACGCCTTTGATTAAAGCTGTAGTAGCTTTGGACAAAGCAGCTGTAGATGTTTGCCAGTATTTTGACAAAAACGTATCCAAAGTAAATGCGACCCTTGGTTGGGAACAGGAATATTTCCTGGTGGATGCCGGATTGGCCACTGCGAGACCTGATCTTCTTCTTACCGGAAGAACTGTCTTCGGACATGCGCCTGCAAAAGGACAACAGTTGGAAGATCATTATTTCGGAGCAATACCCGAACGCGTATACGCTTTTATGAAAGATTTTGAAACCGAATCTTATCGCCTGGGTATCCCCTTACGCACCCGCCACAATGAAGTAGCACCCGCGCAGTTTGAATGTGCGCCTATATATGAAGAGCTGAACCTTGCAGTAGATCATAACACCCTGCTAATGGATGTAATGACCCGTGTGGCCAAACGTCACAATTTGATGGTATTACTGCACGAAAAACCATTCGCAGGTATCAATGGAAGTGGTAAGCACAACAACTGGAGTATGAGCACAGATACCGGAGTAAACCTTCTTGCTCCCGGAAAAACTCCCAAAACAAATTTGATGTTCCTTACTTTCTTTGTGAACACCATCAAAGCAGTTCATGATTATGCTGAATTATTGAGAGCAGCTATTGCGAGTGCGGGCAACGACCACAGACTTGGAGCCAACGAAGCACCTCCTGCCATCATCTCAATTTTTATAGGAAAATATCTGACCGAAGTTTTGCAACAAATTGAAAAAAGAGTAAGCGGCAACTTCGATGAAACTGATGAGGCAATACTAAAGCTGGATATTCACAAAAGCATCCCTGAGCTGATGCTTGATAATACAGACAGAAACAGGACTTCTCCTTTTGCATTTACAGGAAATAAATTTGAATTCCGCGCGGTAGGATCTTCTGCAAACTGTGCCGTACCAATGACCGTATTGAATACTATCATGGCTGAAACACTTACCAATTTCAAAAAAGATGTAGATGCGTTGATTGAAAAAGGTGACAAAAAAGAAGTAGCCATCATGCAAATCATTCAGAAGTACATTGTTGAAAGTAAAAAGGTATTGTTTGAAGGCGACGGCTACAGTGAAGAGTGGGAAAAAGAAGCTGCTAAAAGAGGACTTCCAAATGTCAAAACAACTCCTGAGTCTTTAGATGCCTATGCTTCGGATAAAGCCAAAAAATTGTTTGAAGACCATCATATCTACAACCACCTTGAACTGGAAGCAAGACATGAAATTATGCTGGAAGCTTACATTAAAAAGGTGCAAATTGAAGCAAGGGTGATGGGAGAATTGGCTACTACTCAAATCATCCCCGCTGCGCTCAAATATCAAAATTCACTGATTGAAAATATCAGAGGTCTCAAAGAGGCTGGTCTTTCAGCGGATACCTACCATGCACAGAAAGAAATACTCGAAAAAATCAATGAACATATAAATGTCATTAGTACAAACGTTAAAAGTATGATAGAGGCGAGGAAAAAAGCTAATGATATCGCCCATTCGAGAGAAAAAGCTATCGCGTATTGCGATGAAGTAAAAGGTAAATACTTCGATATTATTCGTTACCGCACCGATAAACTGGAAGTATTGATTGATGACAGCCTATGGCCGCTGCCAAAATACCGCGAATTGTTATTTTTAAGATAATTCAACCTATATCAAAGCCCTCTGTTTTTCGGAGGGCTTTTTTTCATACTTTTACCCCAAAAATATAACTATGATAAAAGTATTTTCAATTGCCCTTGCTTTGACAATTTCATTAACCAGCATCGGACAAACTGCCAACAAGCTGACAAAAGATGCTAAAATCCCGGCTTCGAGTCTTTTAACTTCAGACAGAAAAGAAATCATCAAAAAACTTGATCTCACCGATGCACAGAAGATTAAATTAAAAACTGTTAATCTTCAATACAAATCATCCAGAGATGCTGTAGAATCAGATGCAACGATTACTCCTGCCCAAAAGAAAGAAAAATTTGCATCTTTACGCAATAAGAATATTGAAGAGATTAAAGCTATCTTAACTGCTGACCAGCTTAAGAAGTACTATGAATTAAGCGGCGGCAAACAGCCTAAATAACAACCGATTTCAATGAAGCGAATTATTTTTTATCTTTTCGCTTGTATAGTGATTTCGCAAGCTCAAGCGCAAAATAACAATCAGGAGCGTTCTCGTATTGAAATGCAAATTCAAACGATGGGCGCTCTTGATAATTTTAATATTGCTACCATAGCGGATACCATCACCTTTTCCTTTCCGGACAAGACTGATAAAGCCATGGCTATTTACTACTGGATAGCCAACAATATCGCTTTAGACCCCAAGTCAGTAAAAACAAACGACAGAAAAAAAACTGATCCTGTTTCCGTTATACAATCCAGAAAAACAAATGCCTATGGATTTGCATTACTTTTTCAGGAAATGTGCAGTATGGCAAACATCCGTTGTCTATTGGTAAATGGTTACACCAGATACAATTTCAATGACATCAACAATGCTCCCGATGAGCCCAATCACTGCTGGAATGTTGTTCAAACAGGCCAAAGTCCGGACCAGTGGTTTTATGTTGATGTGGCAAAAGCCAGTGGATCGGTGGATATAAAGTATACAACATTCAAAAAAAATTACAGCAGCGGATATTTTTTTGCAGACAGAAAAATTTTCAACCTCGACCATCTCCCCGAAAATCATTCCTGGATGCTGGGTTTGGGCCCGAAAAATAAAACCGAGTTTTATGTACTTCCGATTATTGAATCTGGGGCCTACCTCTCCGGTGCCAACACCCCGACTCCCAATAATGGATTTGTAAAAACTAAGACATCAAAAGCCGTAGAATTCAGTTTCAAAAAAAAATCTGGCACTTCCATCAACCGAATGTTGTTGATTACTAAAGAAGGCAACAAGCCGGAAAAGAAAGAACCCTTGATTTATGAAGAAGCGGAGGGTTTGATTAAATTCAAGTACACTTTCAAGAAGGAAGAAACCTATGTTGTAAGAATCAACGCTGATGAAAATGATCTTTTCACATATATTGTTGAGTCTTCAGATTAGATATATTGCGCTGCGACGCGTTTGTAGTTTGGAGTTTGGTTGCGCGAAGCGCGTTTGGGGTTTGGAGTTTGGGGTTTGGGGTTAAAAATCTTCAAATTTCCACATCTCCAAATTTCCAAATCTCCACATCTCCACATCTCCAAATTTCCAAATTGTCAAATTGATAATTATCTTGCCAAAAACACCGCATTCGTCAGTAATAACTTTCCGTTTTCCCAGAAACATCTGAATATGGGATTGTCGACAAAACAAATCACATTACCGTTTCCATATGCGTGAGATGAGATAACCGTTCCGTCTTTAATGGCATCTCTCGCTGAACTACCTACAAAGCCTGCTACGGCAGCGTTTTTCTTTATTGCTCCAACATTCCATCCATCTTTAATAAATTCAATCAAACTACTGTTCATCTTAAGCGTAAAGTAGAAGGAAGGATACCCAAAAGCCAGCGGATTAGATTCATCCAGCTCTACTTTATAAATTGAACCGGGCGTATTGTTGGTCAACCAGTCTCTTTCTCTATTTTCATAACGCTTCAAATAAGTATAGTTTTCTTTTGACTCGTCTGACTTCTGAGCATCCTCTGTTTTGAGTTTAATGCCCCAATCAGCATTAGCCAGCTGTATCGCAGCATTTTCTATGGCTATCAACTTGCCACCCTGCCTTACCCAAGTTTTTAATGGGTCCGCCTTGTCAAGTATATTTTTATAATTGCCGCTTGGTAAGATAATCACATCAATTCCTGAAAGACTGATGTTATTCAAATTATCGGCATTCAACTGGACAATCTGATAATCCAGTTCTTTATCAAATAAATGCCATACCTCTCCTGCCTGTTCTGCAAAAACAGACTCACCGGTAAGCATGGCAACAACTGGTTTTTTTATCAATTGCAGTTTATCTGAACCAAAATCAAATCCACTCTCCATGAATCCGGAGTTGATAGCGGTTACACTTGCTTCGTATATATTTATCAGATCAATCAGTTGATTGATTTTATCCTCATTTCCTTTTCTTAATACTACCAAAGTTCCCTTTTTGAATTTTTTACCCATGAATGAAAAATCTTTTTCCGCAAATCTTGTTTTGATGTTATTCTTCAATAACTCAGACAAAATTTTTCCGCCCCGGAAAGATTGATATTCGATAAGGTATGCGAATTCATTTTTATTAAAATTATTTTTTTGAGAACCGGATGGTGTTGATTGAACAGCCAACTGCTCTTTAACTGCATAACAGTCAGTTCCATAGGCGTAAGGCAATGACCATGCTGTAATATCGTATGTTGCAGAATCAGAAAGTTTTGACTCAGGCTCAAACAGTACCCTTACCAGAGGACCCTTTGGCTGTGTTGTAGACACGATAATATCTGCAGATGATGTTGTATAACTTTGTTCTCTTTTATTAAAATAATTCAGCCCTTTTATAATTGTGCCATTTTTTGCATACCCATAATTGATGCCATTGTTTTTAAACAAATCTATGAGTGAGCTGATTTTTTCTTTGTTATCTCCTGATATGACATATGACTTATAGGTCCCGGACCCATTGGCAGCAACACCATCGAAATATTTTTTAAACTCCTGATTAATTTTTTGATAATTGCCGGCAGCCACCTCAACCGTACTCAAACTGGTAGTAAAGTGATGAGCTATTCTATCGAAAAGCGTGAGTGTATCATCCTCTGTTGCTATAGCTGCCCCTGCCTTTCCTAATCCTGCTTGCTCATACGTCATACCAATTGATCCATTGTACATTGGATACGTATCTCCGTATGATGGATAAAAAAGATCAAAAATTTCTTTGGTAAAATATAACCAATTGTTGGCATCAAAATACCTGGCATGATTTTTC
The DNA here is from genome assembly GCA_947458275.1 of Chitinophagaceae bacterium. Classification (GTDB taxonomy): domain Bacteria; phylum Bacteroidota; class Bacteroidia; order Chitinophagales; family Chitinophagaceae; genus Ferruginibacter. The sequence goes on along the minus strand of CANGYR010000006.1, from coordinate 60,009 downwards.
CCAATAGTGACTTGAAGTTCTCTTTGCCAGGGGGTAATTACTTCATGATAGGGTTCAGCGGCAGGAGCAAAATAATAAGGACTGTTGTAAGATTGCTCATGAAAATCACAATGAATCTCAGGCATCCATTCGTTGTACTTTTTTAAACGTTGTTTGGTTTCTACCTGCGTTTGCCATGCCCAATCTCTGTTTAAATCGAAGTTGTAGTGGTTGGTCCTACCGCCCGGCCAGGGCTCGTTGTGTTCTCTCGCTATACGATTGGCAACCGGCTTTGTTCCAACTACCTGATTGTACCAGTTTGCATACCTGTCTCTCCCGTCGGGATTAAGACATGGATCAATAATAACGACAGTATTTTTTAGCCAGTTGTTTATATTTGAATTTTTACCGGAAACAAATTCATATAATGTTTTCATTGACACCTCAGAGGAGCTTGCCTCATTTCCATGAACATTATAACTCAGCCAGACGATAACGGGCATATCGGTATCCGGCGCTTTGTCTTTTAATATGCCTGCGAGACGTAAATTGTTTTTTCTTATTTCTTCGAGGCGAATGATATTTTCAGATGAGGAAACATAAGCAAGCAATAACTCTCTACCCTCATTGGTTGTACCATATTGCTCGAGCTTCATTTTTCCAGGAGCCGCTTTTGCTGTTTCATTAAAATACTGTACTATCTTATGATGGTAAGTAAATTTTTCACCCAGTTTATACCCCAAAAATTCATCGGGGCTTTTAATATTCTGTGCCTGAATACTGACTAAAATCATTGCGGCAATTCCGGATAATAAATATCTCATAATGTATGCTTTGAGTATGTAAATGTATCAAAACTATCTTTTATTACATCAAATTTAGGCCGGGAGCAAAATAATTCTTTAAATCATTCAAATAATTCCTTAAAATGTAAGTTTCAATTTGTGCAGACCTCACGATTGTTTAATTTTACAGACAATATAGCAGACTGAAAAAAATATTAAAAATATCATCCCGGGTAGTCATCATTGTCTTAATGCTGCTATTACTGGCATATGGACTTTTACATCTTCCCTATGTTCAAACAAAACTTACTCAAAAAGCGGCAGGCATTCTATCTGAACGACTTAATTCTAAAGTAAGCATTCAGTCGGTTGACATTGCCTTTTTTAACAAACTGGAATTTAAGGGATTGTTGATTGAAGATTTAAAGAAAGACACTTTGCTTTATGCGGGGAGTGCGAGAGTAAATGTCAACGATTGGTTTTTCACAAAAGATAAAATAATCATTAAGTACCTAGGATTATCCGACATAATTGTAAATATAGATCGTACAGATGAAAAATGGAATTATCAGTTTTTGGTTGATTATTTCTCCTCCCCTACTTCTCAAAAAAAGAAAAACAAAATAGAACTTGATTGCAAAGAGCTGCACATTGAAAAAATTCATTTATCTCGCATTGATAAATGGATTGGAGAGGATATGATTGTTTCAGCAGATGAAATAGACCTTACACTTAAAAAGTTTGATTTAACCAATCAAGATATTTCTATTGAAAAACTAAACTTACTTAAACCCTATTTTTTACAAACTGATTATACAGGCAGAAGACCAATAAATTATAAACCGGTAGTTGCGAAAAAAACAGACAAAAAAAATAATACGTCCTTAAATATAACACTCGACCGGCTGAACATCATAAACGGAGCATATCAAAATGAGAGAGAATCCAGCAGGCCTCTGTATGTAAATCAATTTGATGAAAACCATATTTATTTTGGGGATATTAACGGAAGCATTAACAATGCTACCTTAAAAGATGACCATATCACAGGAAAGGTTTCTTTATCCACAAAGGAGAAGAACGGACTCATTATAAAAGAGTTGACAGCCGACATGACATTCACTCCCGAAATCATGGAATTCAAATCGCTCAACTTAATCACAAATCGCAGTCATTTGAAAGATTACTATTCAATGAGGTATTCATCTTTCAACAAGGACATGAATGAATTCATCAGCAATGTTTTGCTGGAAGGCCACTTTAAAGACAGCGAGGTTCATACTGATGACATTGCCATATTCGCTCCTGAATTGATTGGCTGGAAAAAAACAATCATTTTGAATGGTGATGCAAAAGGAACAATTGAGGATCTTTCCATGAGCAATATGAATATCAGAACGGGCAATTCTCTGATAACGGGGAATTTAAGCATGAAGGGTTTGCCGGATATTGATAGTACGATAATAAACTATACAACAAACCAATTAAAAATTAATTTAACTGACCTTATTTCTATCGCCCCTGATTTGAAAAAAATAGACCAAAATACGATTCAAAAAATTGGAACAATTGAATTTAAAGGTGATTTTTCAGGATTATATAATGACTTTAAAACAAAAGGGCTATTTGCTTCAAGAATGGGCAATCTGAATGCAGATGTAAAAATGAGTTTCCCGGAAAATAAACTTTCTTCATATGAAGGTTTCATAAACACCTCACGATTTAAACTGTCTGAACTCACCGCAGAAAAGAAATTGGGAACCGTTTCATTGTCCGGCAAAATAAAAGGAACAGGATTTTCTGCCGAAAGCATTAATGTTGATTTCAAGGGAGACATTTCTCAGTTGGAATACAATAATTACAACTATCAAAACATCAATGTAAATGGGAGATTTATTAAAAATTTATTTAACGGTCATTTATCGATGAATGATCCGAATTTTCAGATAAACAGAATGGATGGAAGTCTGAATGTTTCCAAAGATAATCCCTCTTTCAACATTGATGCTGATGTGGAATATATCAATCTTAAAAACATACAACTAATCAACAGAGATATAACACTGAAAGGGTTATTTAATTTGAATTTCTCAGGAAATAACATTGACAATTTTATTGGCACTGCCAGGATTTATAATGCTGAGCTTAAAAAAGAAAATAAAAGATTGTCATTCGACTCATTAAATATAACCTCGGTTATTTTAAATGACAAGAAAAAAATATCCCTCAGTTCAAATGAAGTAAGTGCAAACATAAACGGCGATTTTAAAATAATGGAACTAAAAGATGCCTTTAGTGTTTTTCTGCATAAATACTACCCTGCCTATATAAAGAAACCTGGCATTGCTGCATCGAGACAAAATTTTTCATTTGATATCGAAACAAAGAATGTTGATTCATACATAAAGTTAATTGATAAAAATATTGGAGGATTTGATAATACAACCATTTCAGGCAATCTGAATCTGGATGAGTACGAACTAAATGCGAAAGCAAAAATCCCGCAATTTGCATATGAAGGCAAGAGATTCTCTGATATCATCCTGAATAGCAAGGGAAATAAAGATACGCTCAGTACAATTATTAATTTCGGAGAAATCACACTGTCCGACAGCATTAAATTTCCTGCAAGCAAATTATATATAACTTCTCATAACGACATTTCAGATATTCAATTAAGAACCAGTGCCACTTCCACACTAAACGAGGCCATTTTGAATGCCAGTGTTCAAAACTATTCAGATGGTGTAAAAATAAATTTCTACCCTTCTTCGTTCATCATAAACGAAAAAAAATGGTTATTGAATAAAGACGGAGAGCTAACCATCAGAAACAAACTGATTGATGCTAAAGAGGTCATGTTTTTTCACAAAAATCAATTCATCAGCATCGTAACAGATACTGATGCAAAATCCGGACTTCCACTCATTAAAGCGAACCTTAATCAAATTGAACTGAATGATTTTGTGCCCTATTTGTTCAAAGATCCACTTGTAAAAGGAAGCTTGAGCGGTTTGATTGTTGTGACAGACCCGCTTAATGAAACAGCAATTAATTATAATGGTGCAATTGATTCACTGGAAATTGAGCATAAGCTTATAGGCAAGATCATGTTAGATGCCAATGCTGATTTAAAAACCGGGTTAATCTCATTTAAAGGAGATTTAAACAATGATAAAAACAAAATAAATGTTGAAGGAACACATAATTACAAAGACAGCTCTGACAACCAGACTGATATAAAAATAATAGCCGATCAATTAGAGCTTTCCATCCTTGAACCCTACCTGAATGATGTTTTCAGTAAAATACAAGGAAATGCATCGGCAGCTTTAAGAATATGGGGGAATCAACAACGGAATTATCTAACAGGTAATGCACAAATTGAAAAAGCGAGCATGGAGGTTGGATATACCCGTTGCCGTTATGACCTCAATAAACAGTCAGTAATATTTGATAAGGACATAATCAATTTAGATAAAATAAAATTAACCGATTCTCTGAGCAATAGTGCTACACTCAATGGAAAGATTCGTCATAATTTCTTCAGCGATTTCTCTTTTGAAGATATCAGAATTGAATCGGAAAAGTTGGCGCTTTTAAACACCAAACAAAATGACAACCCAGTATTTTGGGGCAATATTATTGGACGTGCCATCATGAATCTCAACGGGCCTATCAACAACATACAAATCAATATTGACGGAGAACCGAGCATACTTGACTCCAGTCAGATATATCTATCAACATCTGAAGAGAAAGAAAGCAATTCGATGGAATACATTGACTTTGTGAAATATGGTTCTGAAATAGAAGAATTAAAAACTACTACCACCACAAACATCTTATTGAATCTGAATGTAAAAGCAAATCCTGCCTGTAACGTAGATGTAATTCTTGATGAAGAAACCGGTGATATTGTTCGAGGCCATGGAACAGGATTGATCAACATCAGAGTTGGCAACAATGAGCCACTTAGCATGAGGGGCACTTATCAAATTACCAAGGGAGAGTACACATTTAATTTCCAAACTTTTTTTAAAAAGCCATTTACGCTGAACAAGGGAATGATCAACTGGAATGGGGACCCCTATCAGGCGAATATTGACATCGAAGCGGAGTATCTGGCAAAAAATGTAGACATCAGCAGTCTCACTACAGACGGCGGATTCAAGCAAAGAGAGGATATCAAAATTATATCAAGACTAACCGGAATACTTTTAAAACCAACCGTAAAATTTACTTTTGAATTACCTGAAAAAAGTGACGCAAGAAGAAATGATGTTATCGTGAAAAAGCTGGCTGATTTTAAAACAGATGACAATGAAATGAATAAACAGGTAGCGAGCCTGCTGCTATTCAACTCTTTTATCTCAGGGAATCAGAATTTTTTGTCACAAGGCAATGCGAGCACTTTGATCACCAGCACCATTGGTGGAATGATAAGTAATTTACTGACCAATTTTCTTAATCGTGAGCTGGAGAAAGCCACCGACGGCATACTATCAACATATATCGACATCAATCCTTCTCTTGATTTGCAAAGAAGCGCGTCACAGTTACAGGCCAATGTAAGAGCCGGATTAAAAATCCTATTGAACAACAGACTGGTAGTTCTGGTTGGGGGCAATCTTGATTACAACAACTCTCAATATCTTCAACAACTTGACCGAAGAGGACTGCTAACTCCTGATATCAATGTGGAATGGCTGATTAATAAAGATGGCTCGCTAAGAGTTGTTGGATTCAACAGAAGCAGTATTGATTTTGCACTCAATCAGAGAAACAGATCGGGGCTTCAGCTTTCATACAGAAAGGATATGAATAAAATTTCTGACGTTTTTAAAAGCAGAAAAAATATTGAAGCGGAAGAAAAGCGAAATATAAAATAAGAAATATAAAATAAGGAATAAGAAAGGAACAGCCAGATTAGAGTCCATTCAATATTTCGTGACCAAGCTTGTCTCTTTTCGTAAAAAGATATTTCTTGTTATGCGCATTCGGTTTTATTTCAATTGGAACTGTTTCCACGACCTCCAAACCATAGCCATTTATACCGGCTCTTTTTTTAGGATTATTCGTTAATAATTTCATTTTGGATATGCCCAGTTGACGCAGAATTTGCGCCCCTACTCCATAATCTCTTTCATCCATTCCAAAGCCAAGTTTAAGATTAGCTTCTACAGTATCCAAACCCTCTTCCTGTAATTTGTATGCTTTTAATTTATTGACCAAGCCGATTCCTCTCCCCTCCTGGTTCATATACAATATGAGCCCCTTTCCTGCCTGATCAATCATTTGCATGGCATGATGCAATTGTTCGCCACAATCACAACGAAGCGAACCCAGAATATCACCTGTCATGCAACTGCTGTGTACCCTAACTAAAACAGGCTCGTCTTTTTCCCAGTTTCCTTTTTTTAGTGCCAGATGCGTTTCGCCGGTATTCAATTGGGTAAATCCGATTAGTTCAAATTTTCCAAAAATAGTAGGCATTTCCACTCTTACTTCCTCTCGTATCAGCGTCTCGGTTCTTAAACGGTATTCAATCAAATCTTTTATGGAAATGATTTTCAAATCAAACTTTTGAGCTATTTCAATTAGTTCTGGCAGTCTGGCCATGGAACCATCTTCATTCATGATTTCTACCAAAACTCCTGAAGGTTCAAAACCGGCTAATCTGGCCAAATCAATTGTTGCTTCCGTATGACCTGCTCTTCTTAATACTCCGCCCTTTTTGGCACGGAGGGGAAATATATGCCCCGGACGACCGAGATCTTCCGGTTTGGTATCGGGATTAATCAGTGCCTGAATCGTTTTCGATCTGTCATGAGCGGAAATTCCGGTAGTACATCCATTACCTAAAAGGTCTACACTCACCATAAATGCAGTCTCGTGAAGTGAGGTGTTGTCCTGAACCATCGGCTGCAAATTCAACTCCACGCAGCGATCATCTGTAAGGGAAGCACAAATCAGCCCACGCCCGTGCGTACTCATGAAATTGATCACTTCGGGGGTGGCATTGCGGGCGGCGGTGACAAAATCGCCTTCATTTTCACGATCTTCATCATCCACCACAATCACCATTTTCCCTGATCTGATATCTTCTATGGCCGACTCTACCTTATCTAACATATTTTTTCAATTTGAGACACAAAGTTACTAAGAGTTGCTCCAAAATGATAATTCTGCCGCAAAGATTAGGTTTAAGTAAAGTTTTTAACAAATGTCAGAATAACCACTAAATTGTTTAAATTGCGAACTTTAATTTCCTAAAAATAGGATCAAATAAATTTTATCTATATATTATCTCTCGATATTTTATAGCTACTTCAAATAAATCGAAAAAAATGAAAAAAATTTTATCCGCTGTATTAGGCTTGTTTGTAACTACATTTTCATATGCTCAGTGCCCTGATATTATCTATGCAATGGTTAACTCTTGCGGCGCTCCTATTCCGGGGACTACAAATACTCTTGAAGGTTATAATGAATTCGTAGTATTCAATACAACAACCGCATCAACTGTAGACAAGTACAACCTAATTTATAATTCTGTTAATCCGCCTTTTTCTAATAATCTTTCTACTCCGCCAAAAGCTCTATCAGGAGCCAAAGCTTCAATCAAATTGGGTACAGGCAGCATCACCACGACTGGAGGGACTTGCAGTATAATTGAAGTTACATCTCCCAGTACAGATATACCTGCGAACAGCAGGGTACTTTTTATTACTGATAGCCTGGATCAAAATTATGATGTTACCGGACTATGTAATGGCACTAATCCTATTTATGTGGTTTATATAAATACAGATGTGACTTCCAATTGGAGTCACACAGGCAATTTAGCCAATTCCGCAAGCGGAACCAATACATTGAGATATCTTCAGTTGGCAGTTCAAGGTAATGCAAGTTGTGCATCAGCAAACTTGGGAAATCCCCTTATTACTTTAGCACCTGTCAAATCATACAATGCAAACTCATGGTCATCTAATAAAGACGGCAATGCTGTAACATGGAATGGATCTACTGCAAGTTACAGTAACACATTATGCACCAGACCGGCCCTCCCAGTCTCAATGATTAATGTAACTGCATCCAATACTAAAGATGCCAATATCATCAAATGGAGAACAGAACACGAATTAAATACCGATAAATTTATTCTGGAAAGATCTTATGATGGTAAAAACTTTACTGCCATTACAAACGTAAATGCCATCGGATCAAACTCTAACAACTATCAGTTTACGGATAAGACAAATGAAAATAAAACTGCTTACTATCGTATAAAAACAATAGACAAAGCCGGCAAGTTTGTTATTTCCAGAATTGTAAAAGTAGTTCCTTCCAGAAGCAATTTGAGTGTGAACAATATTTATCCTAATCCTGCCAAAGAAAACATATCAATTGAATGGAACAGTTTGACTAAAGCAAAAGCTATAGTTAAAATTATTGACATCACCGGAAGAGTTTTACAAACAGAAAATACCATGGCACTAGCGGGATACAATAAACGCATGTTGAATGTATCAAAACTTCCTCATGGCAAATACATCATTCAAATATCTACTGATCAGGATGTGGTGACTGCAAGTTTCAACAAATAAAATTTCAACTTTCAATTAATAAAAAAGCGACAATCAACTTGTCGCTTTTTTATTAATTGAAAACTAAGATTATTTTTTACCCCAAACCCATTTCAAAAATACCGGAAACGCTCCGGCCCAGGTGGGCACATCGTGCTTTCCCTCTTGCAACTCGAGATAATTAATATCATTTTCCCTGTTATATCCTTTATTGGTAAGCTCTTTAATTAAATCAAGGGTGTCGTCAATAATATCTATAATACCATTATTATTTCTGTCTGCCGTTTCATCCTTAGCGCCTACTTCAAAAAAGAACTTAAGCCATGGGCTATAATTCCCTTCTCTGATGATGCGATGCATTATCCTGTCGGTATTCTCATCAAAATCTTCATGATCCTGATCCCTGTCGCGCCACCAGAATGATCCGCTAAATGCACCGGCAAAAGAAAACTCTTCCGGATGTTTCCAAACTATGTCAATAGCACTCAATCCGCCTAATGAAAATCCTGCATAAGCCTTGTGCTTGAAAGAAGTTACCGCGTATTCCTTTCTGATAAAAGGCAGCAGCTCCTCGAATATAAATTGTTGATAAACATCTGCCTTAGTGCCCCTGCCCAGATAATCCAAAACACCTGCCGTGCCATACTCATTTTTCCTGTCTGCAGAACAATGAATACCAACAGTAAATAACGGTTCTATATCCTCCTTATCAAAAAGATGTTGAACGATATTTTCATATTTCATTGTTCTAAGATCCTGGCCATCATTAACCAGCAATAGAGGCAATTCGGAGGGATTTTCAATTCCCGGAGGAAGATATCCGTCAACAAGGACTTCTCTTTTGAGATATTTGGAGGATATTTTGTGTTTTAGAACAATTACGCTGTCTAATTCCTTGCTTTCGGACATAATATTAAAAATAGGTAAACTCTTCTATCTTAGTCATTTTTACCCAACCATTTTAATAGTTTTGTAAAAAATAATAACCCGGATATAACGTTATAATGATAAAAATAGTATATTAAGCCCTGATTATCATCAAATAATAAAAAAATCGGATAAAATTATCATCAAAAATCAAAAAAATAAATATGAAAAAAATTGGTATGCTGTTTGGAAAAGAAAGAAGTTTTCCAACTGCATTTGTAGAAAGAGTCAACAGTAAAAAAATTGACGGTGTTATGGCAGAGCCCGTGAGCATTAACAAAGTGATTCAGGGAGATGTTACAGAATATGCAGTAATTTTTGATCGTATATCTCAGGATGTTCCCTTTTACAGAGCCTATTTAAAAAATGCTGCACTTTGTGGCACAGCGGTGATTAACAATCCATTTTGGTGGAGTGCCGATGAAAAATTTTTCAATAATTGTCTGGCTACAAAAATAAATGTACCGGTTCCTAAAACAGTTTTATTGCCTTCAAGAGAATTGCCTACCGATACATCTGCTGAATCTTTTTCTAATCTAGCTTATCCGCTGGATTGGAAAGCTATTTTTGAATATATAGGATTCCCTGCTTACATGAAACCTTTTGCCGGCGGCGGATGGAAGAGTGTATATCAACTAAACAGCATGGAAGAGTTTTATGAAAAACATGCAGAGACGGAACAGCTGGTGATGATGTTGCAGGAAGAAATAAAATTTGAAGAATACTATCGCTGCTATTGCATTGGCGGAAAATATGTGCGTATCATGCCTTATGAACCACGCAATCCGCATCACCTGAGATATGTAGCCGACTTCACTCCTACTCCTGAGAGATACAAAGAGATGGAAGACATTGTATTGCGCATCTGTAAATATTTAGGCTATGATTTCAATACAGTAGAGCTGGCGGTAAGAGATGGCGTTCCTTATGCGATTGACTTCTGCAATCCTGCACCTGATGCTGACATCAAGAGCGTAGGACAGGAAAATTTCGACTGGGTGGTGGAGACTGCCGCCAACTATGCAATTGAAAAAGCATTGGAACATAAAGACGGAGCCGATAATCTAACGTGGGGGGAATATGTGAAAAGAAGTGTAGAAAAAAATAAGCTGTTTTAAATTGTTTGTAGTTTGTGGTTTATGGTTTGGGGTTAACTAAACACCTAAACTACTAAACGACTAAACCTGTCATTTCGCCACTTTGTTTGGTTGGCCTTTTCTTTTTTAACCTTTTAATTTAAAAATTATTCTATGTCCGGCATATCTTACAAAAGTTTCACCATAGGCGTTGAAGAAGAGTACATGGTACTTGATCCTGAGACGCGTGAGCTGAAAAGTCACGAACAAAAAATTGTTCTGGAAGGGCAGAAAATTTTTAAAGATAAGGTGAAGGCCGAGATGCACCAGGCAGTGGTGGAAGTTGGAACTGACATATGTGCTGATGTGGACGAGGCGTTTGCTGATGTGTCGAATATGCGGAAGAGCATAAGTAATATTGCCGGCAACATGGGATTGAAAATTGGTGCCAGTGGAACACATCCTTTCAGTCACTGGGAAAAGCAGTTGATTACAGAACATATTCGTTATAATGAAATCATCAACGAATTGCAGGAAGCCGCAAGAAGCAACCTCATTTTCGGATTACATGTGCATGTGGGCATGGAAAGCAGAGAACTTGCTATACATATTGCCAATACAGCAAGATATTTTTTACCACATGTTTTTGCATTGAGTACCAACTCCCCTTTCTGGGAAGGAAGAGATACAGGATATAAATCTTTTCGCACAAAAATATTTGAGAAATTTCCTCGTACAGGCATCCCGGATTTCTTCAACAGTATTGAGGATTATGACAACTATGTAAAACTGTTGATTAAAACAAATTGTATCGACAATGCAAAAAAAATATGGTGGGATTTGAGGGTACATCCTTTTTTCAATACGGTAGAGTTCCGTATTTGTGATATCCCGATGACCGTTCATGAAACGATTGCCATTGCCGGTGTATTTCAAGCTATTTGTGCCAAGTTATATAAACTGCGTATGCAGAATCTGAACTTCATGATTTATAGCAGAGCATTGATTAATGAAAATAAATTCAGGGCCAGTAGGTATGGCTTAGATGGGAAGATGATTGATTTTGGCAAAGAGACTGAAGTAAATACAAGAATCCTGATTTATGAATTGCTTGATTTCATAGATGATGTAATCCCTCATTTGGGGAGCCAGCATGCTATTAGCCATGTGCATAAAATGATGGAAATGGGTACTGGAGCGGACCGGCAATTAAAAGTATTCAAAGAAAATCACAATCTTTCAGATGTAGTGGACTATATTGGCTGGAGTTTTTTACAAGACATCTAGGTTTGGGATAAGTTATTTTATTTACTATATTTGCAGTCCAAAATTTCGGCTGCGTAGCTCAACTGAATAGAGCATCTGACTACGGATCAGAAGGTTTTAGGTTTGAATCCTAACGCGGTCACAAATCACATCAAAAGCTTGTTGAAAATCAATTGATTACAACAGGCTTTTTTGTTTTACACAAACATTGTTAAAACAATTAAGTTATTTGAAAATCTATCAATAGACAGAATCCGATCTACAAATTTGTCAAAAATGATTATTAAATTAAGCCATTAAAAAATCCCGACTATTTCATCAGTCGGGATTTTTGATAGATTAATTTCAGAGATTTTATCTCACAATCGTAACATCCGTTCTCTGGATGTATTTTCTGCCGTTAGTCAATTCAATTTCGAGAACGGCATAGTATGTAGCGTCCGGACATGGTTTACCTTTGTACGTACCATCCCACTGATTTTGATAGTTTGAATTCCTATAGACAACACTACCGTAACGATTGAATACTGTGACAGAAATGTTTTTTAAACAGAAGAAATTTTTGTACACAATCCATCTGTCATTTAATCCATCTCCATTAGGTGTAAATGAATTTTTAACATCGAGGCATTCTCCCAATACATTTACAATCAGATCATCTGTTGAAACACAACCTGCATTGTCTTTTACGCTAATAGAATAAGTAAGAGTTCCGTTAGATATTGCAGGAGTAATCAATGGATCAATTACATTATCTGCACTTAATCCTGTAGATGGAGTCCACAAAATACTTGCAACATCAGTTATTGATATACCTGTCAATAATGCATTTGCCTGTGCAGATGAGCCTGCGTTTATTGTAATGGGTTGTCCAGCATCCACTGAGAATGAAAGATTTTTGGTTATGATATCCATGGATGCATCTGCAGCACATTGTCCGGCATCTGGCTTAAATGTATAAGTTGTAGTTCCTTCCGTTGCTGTGCTTATTACAGATGGTTCCCAGCTTCCTGAGATGTTGTTAATTGATTTTGCTGGCAGCACTGCAGATATAACAGCATCCTTACAGAATGGTCCGAGTTGGGTAAATGTAGGAACAGTTTTCTGTGTAGCAGATAAGGTTCCTGAAGCACTTGTACTGCTGCAATTAGACGCTGTATTGGTAATAACAACGCTATATGTTCCTGCAATAGCACTGTTCAGACTGGATGTATTTCCTGGATCGGAAACTCCTGCAGGAACTGTCCATACATAACTGTACGTTCCGGTTGTTCCGGGAGTTGCAGTAATGGTCGCAGGAATACCTTCACAAATAGTTGGACTGTTCACTGTCACAGTTGGCAATGGATTGATAGTTACAGAACCTGAAGCACTTACACTGCTGCAGTTTGTGGTGGTATTTGTAATGATTACGCTATAGTTACCGGCTGTAACTGAAGTGAAAGTTGCTACATTACCGGGGGTTGTCACACCTGTGGGTGTCGTCCATGCGTAACTGTATGTTCCTGCACTTCCCGGTGTAGCTGTGATGTCTACCTGATTTCCCTGGCAAACCGCTGGGCTATTTACCGTTGCAGTTGGAAGAGTATTTATTGTAAGATCACCTGAAGCACTTAAACTAGAGCAGTTTGTAGATGTGTTTGTAATCACTACACTGTAAGTTCCGGCAATAGCAGAAGAAATACTCGCCACATTACCGGGATTGGATACGCCACTTGGCACCGTCCAAGCGTAACTATAAGTTCCTGCACCTTCTGTTGTAGCCGTAACTGTCGCAGTTGCTCCGGAGCAAATTACAGGACTGTTTACTGTAACTGTAGGAATAGGATTTATGACAACCGTTCCTGAAGCACTTGCGCTTAGACAATTGGTTACATTGTTGGTGATAACCACACTGTATGTTCCGGGTGTGGTTGTTGAGAATGTAGCCACACTTCCGGGAGTAGTAGCCCCCGAAGGAATCGTCCATGCGTAACTGTAAGTTTCCGGTGTTCCGGGGGTAGCAATAACAGTTGCTGTTTGACCACTGCACACTGCAGGGCTATTGACAGAAACGGTAGGAAGCGGATTAATCACAATCTCCAATGGAGCTGATTCTGAGGTACATTGACCTGCAGTAGGAGTAAACGTATATGTTTGTGTTCCGGCAACTGAAGTATTTATTGTTGTAGGCTGCCAGGAACCGTCAATCCCATTATCAGACTTTGATGGTAATGTTGGTGCAGTAGCATTCAAACATAAAGGACCTACAGGTGAAAATGAAGGTGTGATATTTGTGCTCAAAGTAAGGGTACCGGAAGCGCTGGTACTCAAACAGTTTGTTGCAGTGTTAGTTATAACCACGCTGTATGTACCGGCTGTAGTAGCAGAGAAACTCGCAACACTGCCAGGATTCGTTACACCTGTTGGTACCGTCCAATCATAGCTGTAGCTGGCCGGATTTCCCGGTGTTGCAGTAATTGTTGCGGTCAAACCTGCGCATATAGTTGCGCTGTTAACTGAAACTGTTGGATTGGCATTTATGGTTACAGTTCCGGAAGCACTTGTACTTACACAATTTGTTGCAATATTGGTAATGACCACACTGTATAATCCAGGAGTAGTGGTTATGAATGTAGCCACATTTCCGGGATTAGTCGCACCCGCAGGCACAGTCCATGAATAATCGTATTCACCCAATGATCCCGGTATCGCAGTAACGGTTGCAGTTTGACCACTGCAGACTGCAGGACTATTCACAGATGCTGTCGGCAATGGATTGATTGTAACTGTACCGGATGCAGATTCACTGGCGCAATTCGTTGATGGATTTGTAATTACAACACTATATTCTCCAGCAGTATTTGTTGTAAAACTTGCGTTATTGCCCGGACTTGTCGCTCCTGAAGGTACTGACCAGGTGTAGTTATAACTACCGGCAACACCGGGTGATGCAACTACGCTGGCAGATTGTCCAGCGCAAACAGAAGAGCTGTTAACAGTCACTGAAGGTTTAGAATTTATCGTTACAATACCTGATGCGCTGCTGCTTACACAATTGGTGGTTGTATTGGTTATGACAACACTGTAACTTCCTGAAGCAGTCGCTGAAAAACTTGCTACATTTCCGGGATTCGTCACACCGGATGGCGTCGTCCATACGTAACTGTAAGTTCCGGCGGTTCCGGGCGCTGCAGTTAACGTAGGAGTATTGCCGTCACAAACAACCGGGCTATTGACTGTCACTGTTGGAACAGCAGGATCTGTAAGTGCGATAGATGAATTATTATTGAGCACGCAACCATTGACGGTCAGAGAAAACGCAGCATAACTGCCAGCATTCAATCCGTTGATTACAATTTTACCTGTTGCATCAGAGGTAAAATCAGTTGGACCAACGGCAGTAGCGCCATCTGTATAAGACAATGAATAAATTGTGCTTGGTGCAAGACCACTAATGGATATTTCACCGTCTGTACCGTTACAGGTGGTTGGATTAGTTGAGCTATAAACAGGTGTAATTTGAATTGTAAAATTAGCAGAGAAATATCTTCCGGCATTGTCAACAACCAGCAAATCATTGGGATCACATGATGTGGTTGAGTTTGCATCCCCACTAACATCGTAGTAAACCTGCAAAACATAATTTCCTGGAGGGAATGCCGTAAGATTAACAGGACCTTCAGCATCAGTCAGAACTTTTTGCCATTTCTGATCACCATCTTTACAAGGCCCTCCTGAAGGGAACTTACTGTTTGGAACATCGCAATTCTGGAAGAAAGGAAGATTCAATGAAGTAAATGTTCCAGGAGTTGATCCTTGTGCAAAAACTCGGTAGTACATTGTTGCTCCGCAAACATTTGATAATGCAATATTCTTGAAAGTTTTAACCTCTCCTCCTCTTAATTTCAAACTGTTGGAATTTTGTACGAATATGCCCAAAAATCTTCCGTTGAAATCTTTAAACTCTCGATCTATCAAGTCTTCTCCAGTGCCGGTAGTATTGTAAAAACTGTTGTCATTGCAAGTAGTCAACCAGGCAGCTGTTGCAAAAGAACCGAATGTAGTACACTTGGTAATAATAACATCATATCTTCTGATACAATCTGCATCAGTGAAAACAATTTCTGCAGCAATATCAGAAGTCAAACCTGATGCAGGGATAAAATTACCGCTCGCATCAATAGTTCCGGCGGAGGCAGGATTAACAGACCACGTACCAGTTGAAGCTCCTCCTGTTTGGGTATATTTTACTGCTGATGCTCCAGAGCAAACAGAAGTTGGACCCGAGATTGTTATTGGTGTACAACAAAAATCACAAGGAGTTGAAACTCCACTTTCTATTTCAATGTAAAAGAATGAAGATTGCCCGCCATTTCCATCAACATATAGATAATATGTATCCCCTACTGTTAGACCGCTGAGATTAAACTCGCAGTTCTCAGATATACCATTTGAATAAATATTTCCGGTGCTTATACCTCCGGTGTTGGGTGCAGGGTTGATTGTCAAATCACTGGAATAAGCGCGGTTGTTTACTGTTTGGTCATTTGGACATCCGCCTTTAGGCACTATGGTTGGTGTTTGACAATTGCCGTTTGCTTTTAAAATAATCGGCTGCATATCATTGTCTCCCGGATTGGTTCTGTTGAGTATACCGGAAATAGTGACTTTAGCTGTAGTAGAAGTCGGCTTGAAAGAAAACCATGCAGAGTTGTTGTTAGCTCCGTTCCATGAACAACCATTAACTGTATTTCCAGGATACTGGGCATCTCCTTGCGGATAATCAAGAGGCGCATTGTTGCCTCTGAAAACTCCATTGTAAATACAAGAAGCACCTGCACAAGTGTTATTGGTAAAACAACTCGTAACATCCCGGACATTTAAAGAAGGGCCAAATACCAATTCAACTTTTTCAAAACTAACCTCTGATGTTGTAGCTTCAATTACTTCAAACAACCAATCTCCATTTGGATCATCGGAAGTAAGAAACTGATTGAAATCCCCGTCTGTTCTGATTGCATAATATCCTATTGAATGGGGAACATACAAACTTTGTACATTATCTGGATATTCTCTGAGTTGCTCCAATGCAATGTCGTCTCTAAACTTCATATCAACCCAGTTAGCCGCAATAGAAGTAGTAAGACCAGATGCTAAAGTTATTTGCACACCCTGTGGGTTGGAGAGTCTTAATATATAAGATGAAAGATTTCCTTTACATGCTGAATTACCTAAACGAACGCGTACTTCTCTGAGCTGTATCCCATTAGCTGTTAATCCTGTTACCGGCAAACCGCTTACAGTTACTGGTCTTTTAAGTGCAGTAGCCCAATTATTGTTTGAGTTCCAGTTGTCACAGTCAGCTTTTTTTGTGTTAGAAAACTCGCTGATCTGTGAATAAGAAGTGACATTAAAAAATAAAATTAAAATTAAGAGCAGTCTGAATGACTTTTTAATCATGAGGCATTAGTTTATAAAACTTAAAAAAATAATCAAAATTTCGAACTGCAAAATAAACAACAAATAGATTCATTGTTTATTATTTATCAAGATGAAGGGGAAAAGATTCATAAGATTTCAAATGTAATTGTAGATATAGCTAGAGTTATAGAATTTAGTAAAATCGAAATTTGAAAATATAAATTCCAAAATAATCAAATTGTATATTAAAATATGTTTAATTTTTTAATACCTACACCATGCTTTTTACCTTCTAATTGAAAATTATTATCAAACGCATAGCTATTTTTGAATTTTATACACATTAGTTTTTTAAATATCTATTCTTTTGGAATTATTTTGATAAATATTTACTAATTTAGCTGATTAATTTATTTATTATAATTATTTATAAGTCATAATTATGAGTAAGAGTTCGGTGAAAACGGTTACGCCATTCATATTACTGGTTGTCGTTGCCTTGATTGCAATGTTTGTAAAACCAGAAGCAGATTTCATTCCTTCTGCAGAAAAAGCTTATAACACAGCAGATATTGCTTGGGTGCTAATTTCAACTGCTCTTGTATTTTTAATGACACCCGGCCTGGCATTTTTTTACGGAGGAATGGTACACCGCAAAAATGTAATATCCACGATGATTAAAAGTGTAGTGGCCGCCGGCGTAATTGGCGTTTTATGGATTGCAGTAGGATTCAGCTTGAGTTTTGGCGATTCTTTGGGAGGGTTTATTGGAAATCCTACAACCTATTTATTTTTCAGCGGTGTAAAATCAGGGGCGCCCTGGCCGTTGGCTACATCAATACCTCTTTCTTTATTTGCTGTATTTCAACTGATGTTCGCCATCATTACACCAGGTTTGGTTGTAGGAGCAGTTGCCGAAAGAATCCGCTTTACCTCATACATCCTTTTTATTGTTCTTTTCTGTTTATTGGTTTATGCTCCCGTAGCTCACTGGAGCTGGCACCCTGAAGGCTTTCTTGCCAAAATGGGCGTATGGGATTTTGCCGGCGGCACAGTCGTTCACATTACAGCAGGTTGCGCTGCATTGGCGGGCGCCCTTGTGCTAAAACGCAGAATAGCCCATCAGGAACAAAAAGAAATCCCTCCTGCAAATGTTCCCTATGTTTTAATTGGAACAGGTCTGCTTTGGTTTGGCTGGTTTGGGTTCAATGCGGGTTCAGCCGTTGGCTCTACTCCCCTTGCCGTTAATGCTTTCGTTACAACAAACACCGCTGCGGCATCAGCCGGATTGGCATGGATGTTTTTTGATGTCATAAAAGAAAAAAAACCTTCTGTTCTTGGTTTTTGCATCGGTGCTGTTGTTGGACTGGTGGCCATCACTCCGGGAGCCGGATTTGTAGCTGTACCTCAAAGTATCATAATTGGCGTAGTAGCTTCATTGCTCTCCAATATTGCTGTTGGCATCAAACATAAATCTAAATTAGATGACACGCTGGATGTATTCCCCTGCCATGGATTCGGCGGTATGGTAGGCATGTTACTCACCGGCGTATTTGCCAATAAGGTAGTTCATGGTATCGCTGAAGGACCCCAAGGTTGGTTCTATGGAAATCCCAGTTTCTTCTTCACTCAACTTAAAGCCATGTTGCTGGTATCCTCATATGCTTTCGCCGTTTCGTTTGCGATTTTTAAGTTCATCAATTTCATCTTACCCTTACGCGTAACCGAAGAAGAGGAAGAGCTTGGGCTAGATCAAACTCAACATGATGAAAAGTATATGCAAGGAACCTTGCTGGTAACTCAGCTCAATGGAAAACAAAAAGAGGAAGAGATTCATTAAAATCACTCACCCCACTCCAATTTACAATTGCTTGCTGCATTTACTGATTTGGCAATAAATCAGAAACACGAATTGCTTTGCTCAGAACAAAGAGTTTTTATTAACCAAAAACCCAGATGTTTATGCGCAAAATCAACATGCACTTTTCTGCAATGCTTTTTTCATTCCTTTTTGCAGCAACTGTACCTGTTTTGGCACAGGAAAAAAAGGAAGACAAACTTTCTCTTTCACTTTCGTTGAATCATGATGCCTTCTTTGGATTCAACCCAACCGTAACCGCCTCTTATCCGATTAACAAAAAAACTGATCTTACCTTCTACGGTATCCAGTGGGGAGCCGGTACTGCCAGGGCCTGGGGCAACTGGACAGAATTTGGATTTGGTGCCAATTTTAAAGCAGGCGATTTTGCCATCAACCCCCAATTAGGTTTTACTATGGGGAATCTTCTTAGCAGTGGCACTAATCAGCGTGGAGTCATTGGTGATGGTATAGTACCAAATCTTACAGTGAATTACGATGATAAGAAAATCATCGGTCAACTGTATGCTGGATACTATGCTGCATTTCGCAACGAAACTGCACCCACAGCTCCACCTGCTGCAAAACAGTCAACTCTTAATTATTTACATTACTGGGTCAATGTCGGCGGACGAATCACACCTTGGTTAGCAATTGGTGCTCACTTCGAAAACCTAAACCTTGCTGGAGGTAAAATTAATGGCGGCGGAACAACGAACAGTGCAGATTATTACCAATGGATCGGTCCTTTCATACAAGTATCAAAAGGAGCAGGAGGCATGCGTTTCTCTTTCGGTACAGACCTTACAGATGAGGCGCCTGCAAACAGTAGCAACGACTTCTACAAATTATCCTTCTTCTTCAACTTCTAATCACTATAGTTTTAAATACAAGTTCGGATTTTTTCATTTTGTTAATTTGAGGTTACAAACCCGCCATTTCTATGGCGGGTTCTTTTTTCAACTGACGCTAATGATTATTTATTGTGAGTAGTCAACAAAACTCTCTTCAAACTCCTGTCTATAATATGCCCCATACTATCGCATTTGGCAAAAATGCTATCCTCGTAATGATCAGACAGTTCATGACCTAGCTGATAAATCTTTTCAGGTGTAGATAAATCTTCTTTTACCAACACATCTCTCAAACTTTTAACGCGATGCCGTTCCTCTCTTAATCGCCTCGCAATAAGAGAACGCTCTTCCTGCTGATACTGCTTTACTACATCTTTATTGAAAAGTTTTTGCACCATTTGAACATATGGGAAATTCTCTTTAAAATATTGTGGCATATAGATATTCTTATTCCCCTCATAAAACTGCTGATCAAAATCTATTGCACGTATGCGAAACTGATGGGCATCAAAATCTGGCGTGATATCAAAAACAAAATTGTAAGCACGCATATCTCCCAACAATCGGATAAAACAACGCTCGTTAAATTTGACAAACTCTTTGGCGATACGCTTGGGATTGAACTCAGGCCTATTTTCATATAAAGGCAAAAAATGATCGCCCGGTATACCCGCTATGTGCTCTTCCACCAGTGTATCTTCATCAGTAAGATAATGCAACTGATTGGGAGAAAGTATGTGCTCTATTTCCAAACCATACACACGGGAAGCATCTGCTGTCTTGATGTAGAAATAATCATACACATCATTAAAACTGTTCACTATTTTAATTCGAAAAGGATGCGAATTTCCAAATGAACAAAAATCTATGCGCTCAATATATAAGTGATTCAATGCCTTCACATCTCCGCCGGCTTTTAATCGTGCATACACTCTCTTCAAGCCCTCATGGATATCCTGAATCTGATCCTGAGGATATAATACTGTTTCCCACAAGGTATCTTTCCCCTGGTCATTTATGTACGCAACAGAATCCGTGTAGTATCTCAATTGATTATAACTCACAGGCAATTTGTGCTCTCTGTTATAAATCTTGAGATAATATCTGAGCGTTGATGCTATCGGAATGAATATTTTTTTCTTACTGATCACGGAAGTTAAATTAACTAAAAATACGCCGTTAAGATAATAATTCCGAATTTGTTTTCATTCATATCATTCATTAAATTGCTTTATTACTTTCTACTTTTACCTTTCATCTTCTTAGCAAATGCAACACGATATAAAAATATTTATTACCGGCGGGACTTTTGACAAAGAATACAATGAGTTAAACGGAAGTCTTTATTTTAAAGAAACTCATTTATATGAGATGCTTGATTTGGGAAGATGCCGACTCGACTTATCTATCGATACACTCATGATGAAAGACAGTCTGGATTTTACAGAACGTGACAGAAAGATTATTGCAGATGCATGCTTAGAAACCCTGGAACAAAGGATTTTGATAACCCACGGTACAGACACTATGACTATTACTGCTTCTTACCTTGCCAAACATTGTCCGGGCAAAACCATTGTCTTAACCGGAGCAATGGTTCCATATAAATTTGGCAGCTCTGATGGCCTATTCAACCTCGGCAGTGCACTGGCCTTTGTTCAAATATTAACCCCCGGGGTATACATTGCTATGAATGGAAAAATTTTCGAAGCCAATAAGGTGATAAAAAATACAGATAAGGCTGAATTTCAGAGAATAGATAATACCTTGTAAATACTCAATAATAAAATATGCATTATTATATTTCCAGCATCATTTCATTTTTTCTTAATCCACTTGTATGGATTATATCTTTAATTATTTTATCGTTGTTAACGAAATCATCTAACCTGAAAAAGAAGTTTCTCGTTTGGGCATTATGTATATTTCTCGTATTCAGTAATCTTTGGCTAATCACTGCCTACGCCAGATGGTGGCAGCCGAAACAATATGACGAAAAAGACCAAACTAAATACAGCTGTGCCTTACTCCTGGGTGGATTCGCCAGTCCGGACTATAATGAGAAGGGGTATTTTAATGGCGCCTCCGACAGGTTTATACAGGCCGTGAGACAATACAAAATGGGAAAAGTAAAATACATACTGGTCAATGGTGGTAATGGCAAAGTGATGGTAGAGAATTTTAATGAGGGAGAATGGACTAAATCCGAACTCAGCATTATGGGAGTACCAGACTCTGCTATTTTGTATGAAGACCAATCAACCAATACCGCCCAGAATGCCATGAATGCAAAAAAAATCATGGACAGTGCCAAATTAAAGCCCCCTTATTTATTGATTACTTCCGCTCACCATATTCCCAGAGCCACCTTATTGTTCAGCAAAGCTGGCATTCAGACTACCCCTCTCCCCTGCAGCTATGTTGCCGGAAATGAGGCCTATACTTTCACAGGAATAATTCCTCAGCCTGATGTACTGATGAGATGGGGTTTCTATTTTAAAGAAGCCTTTGCCTATGTTGTTTACAGGATTAAAAATTAGAAAAAGACATAAAAAAAGCCCCTTCGTAGAAACGAAGCGGCTTAACGATTGCTTGCTTGAGAACTATTACAAACTTTAAAAAACTATTTATTTTGACTTTTTTTAGAACTTTTTTGTTTAACTTTGGACTCATCAAAGAGCAGTTGAGTTAAACGTCTTTTTGATATTGCTTGCTTGATTTAGAAACATGCCATATTCACAATACAAATGTGGCATGTTTTTTTTGTACCTGCAAAACAAGTTATTTGATATTTAATGATGGTAAAAAACAGTTTTTTGCCATAAAACCATTAATTTTACTGCATTTGAGCGATTTCATTTCATTATGCCCAACAAATCTGCAGACATATTATTTCAATTAATTCGCTCCCTTGAAAAGTCGGAAAAGAGGAATTTTAAACTTTACATACAGCGAAATTCAGGTAATAAAGACCTTAAAATCATTGAATTATTTGACGCAATAGACAAATTGAAGGAGTACGATGAGGCTATTTTACTTAAAAAACTAAGTTCCATCGAAAAACCTCAGCTTTCCAACGTAAAAGCCCACTTATATAAACAACTACTGGCAAGTTTGAGGGTGATAAAAACCTCGGAAAGTATTGATATGCAGTTGCATGAACAGCTGGACTATGCCAGAATACTCTACAATAAAGGACTTTATTACCAAAGCTTAAAAATACTGGAGAAAGTAAAAGAGATGGCCATCCATCACCATCAGTATACTTTCCTGATTCAAGTAATTTCCTTTGAGAAAAAAATAGAAACCCTTCATATCACTAGAAGTATGAAGGACAGGGCTGAAAAATTAAGCCTGGAAGCACTTGGGGTAAATAAAAAAAGAGAAACCATCACAGGTTTATCCAATCTGGCATTGCTTCTTTACAGTTGGTATGTTCAAAACGGGCATGCAAGAAATACAGATGACGAGGCCGTTGTCAAAGAATTCTTTTTCGGAAAACTACCGAAAGACCATCTCCAACTTGATGGATTTTATGAAAGACTATACATCTATCAGAGCTTTTGCTGGTTTGCATTTATAAGACAAGATTTTTTGATGTATTATCGATACACACAAAAATGGGTTGACTTGTTTCATGAAAATGAGAATATGATTGAAATTGAAACAGGACATTATATTAAGGGATTACACAACCTGCTGAATGCACAATTTGATCTGAGGAATTATAAGAAGTTTGGAGAGACGCTTGCTGAATTTGAAAAATTTTCCGAAACAGATGCTGCAAACCGTTTTGAGAATACAAGAATTCAAACTTTTGTTTATTTATTTAGCGGAAGACTAAATCAACACATCATTGTTGGAGATTTCAAAGGCGGCCTTAAATTACTTCCGTTAATTGAAGAAAAACTGGAAGAATACTCTCTGTTTATTGATAGACATCGTGTACTTGTCATTAATTACAAGATATCAACTATTTACTTTGGTGCGGGGGATTACAACAGGTGCATCGATTACCTGCATAAAATCATCAATGACCAGATTGATTTAAGAACTGATTTGCAATGTTATTCCAGACTACTCCATTTGATTGCGCATTATGAATTAGGCAATACTGAAATCATTGAATACCTCATTAAATCGGTTTATCGCTTTATGGCTAGAATGAAAAATTTCACTTCGGTAGAAGAAGAAATTTTTAAGTTCTTAAGAAATTCATTTCACATCAGTAAAAATAAATTACAACAAGAGTTTGAAATTCTACTCAACAAGCTGAAGCAATTTGAACACAACCGATTTGAAGCAAGAGCTTTTGTTTATCTAGATATCATCTCCTGGCTTGAAAGCAAGGTAAATAAAAAGCCTATTGCGGAGATAATAAGAAATAAATACCTCAGCAGCAAGCATTAAAAATGTTATTTATTCTAATAGGGTTAAAAAAAACGACAACCAATAGTGATAAAAAGGATTTTAAAGCGGTAAAATCATATCGATTTCTGATCCGGATATAAATCTACAGATACGAAACAATTATTAAACAAATTGTGAGGCAATAATTTAAAAAATAGCACTTACCACTTGACATACCTAAGTAGAGATACTTAAAAAGATCCAAATCAAGTTTCTATGGAGGTGGTTTTCAATACAGTTACTCCCCCCTTTTTCAGATAAATAACAATGTAAATTCCAACTTCAATCCTCCCACAGCGAATAATATTCACTTCTGTTGCATGGTTTGAAATAAAAGAATATAATTTGTCATAGTTTTTGGCTGTCGAAATAAGAAAATCATCTCCTGAGGCCAGGTAGGCTTGAATGAGTTTATTGAAAAAATCATCCGCTTTTACAGTCTCTACTGGAGAGTCCGGCGGGTGTAACTCGATAATTTCTTTTTTTATTTCTTCAGGATTGTTATTATTTATCTCAATGAATTCAAAAGGATAATCCGATTCACTCATATAGAACAATCCATCAGTGAGTTTAGTCAATTGATTTTTAAATGCAGATATTTCCATTTATACATTTTTATGTTATTCACTAAGGTATATATATATCAACAAAGCAAAATAAAATGAAATTAATTTTTTGTAAACATCTGTATACATTTGTGATAAATTAAGTATTTTCAAATTATTTTTTAAGTAAACCAAAATTATATGCGTTGGGCAAACCATGCGCAAAATATCAAAACAACTGGCGTCAAAAGTATCATTGAGATCGGTGATATTGATCAGGCGCTTACGGCTGCCAATGTTATCGGAGATGATAGACTGCAAAAAGAAGCACGCGGCTATTCATTACCCGAATCCTTTACACACGGAACTTCTGCCAAGAGAATGTACTGGTTTAAAAAAGGATTTACTTTGGGTGACATAAATGAAGCTGATACGTTCAGTGCAAACAAGTTAGATTAGTAAAATAGATGGCATAATATTTGTTCAAAATCTCTAAAGATTTATATGGAAATTAATCAAACAAACATCCCTCCGATTCAAGAAAATGAATCCAAAAAGGATTACAGAAACATCATCATTGTCTGCCTGTCTGTAGCATTGTTAGCAACGTTGGGCTATTTGATTGCTGTTAAAACCAGCACTAAAAAAACTATTCAGGAACAACGATTTGAGCTTATAGAGGTAAATAATCAAAAGAGCGAATTGCAATTAAGTTTTGATGAATCATTAGCCAGACTTGATTCTCTTGGATCGGTGACGGATAATCTTAAAGTAGAGTTGGATGAAAAAAAATCTGAAATAACTAATGCAAAAGCAGAAATTCGAAAAATACTAAATAAAAAGAATATCACAGAGGCGGAATTAGCCAAAGCAAAAAAACTCATCAGTTCATTAAATGAAAAGATAAATGGAATGGAAGAGCAAATAGCTCAATTAACAGATGACAACAGAAAACTTGAACATGATAATGCAGTGCTGACAATTGATAAAGAGAAATTGAACAATGAACTCTCCAGCACCAATAATGAAAAAAAAGAATTACAAAAACAAGTGGATGTTGCTTCTACTCTGCATGCTTCAAATATCAACATTACAGCATTCAATGTCAAAAAAAGTGGAAAGGAAGTGATTTCCAGCAACCCCAATCGGGTGGATAAAATGGTGGTGAGTTTTGATTTAAGCAACCGCATCATCAAAACTGGCTCAACTGACTTATACATTGTCATACTTGGACCTGATAATAAACCCATTGCCACAAAGAACAATCTTCCCGGCACATTCAGTACCAGAGAAGAAGGCAATAAAACTTTTACCGCAAAAGTTCCTGTAGAGCTGGAACCTTCAAAAACAAAGAATATCAGTTTTTCGTTTGCTCCTGAAGGCAACTTTATAGAAGGCGAATACAAAATAGAGATTTATCAAAACGGATTCTTAATCGGCCAGGGGAAAAAACCGCTTAAAAAAAGCGGAATTTTTGGATAGGTTAATTGACAGGAATCATTTTTAATACTTCTTCCATAAATAAAAGAGTCTGTTTCTCAACGGACGCTACATCGCCCGATTTTATTGGTGATGCAATCACATGATCTCCGGTATTGGGAAGAGCGAATGATCTTTTAAGATTTTTGGGCGTTGATAAGATTTCAAACATTCGTTTCATTTCATTAACCTTTACAACTTTATCCTGATTCGCCTCATCCTTATAGTAATAAAGCATTAAAGCAGGCTGATGCACTTTCTTAAAAGTTGAATCAATCATTGTAGTTTCCATCATTTCCTGTAATGCCACCAGCGCTTCAAGCCGATAGGGCTTGTTCCAATATTGTTTATATACAGGTCGCTGATCATCAGGATCATGATATTTACCTTTCTTAACCATTCTCGCAATTTGCAGTCCCCATGGATTGTTCAACAACCAGGCATTGGGATCATTGATGGCGATATTCGGAGAGAATAAAATTATTGCAGCAACATCAAGCGGGTAAGCTGCGGCCAGCTGTATAGACTGAGTGGCTCCGGTACTCGTTCCCATTAAAATAACTTTATTCCCAAGTTGCTTACCTATCGCCAATGCCTGTTTGGCAGATTCCCAGTAATTTTCAGCAGTTAAATTAATCAGTTGTTCGGTGGTGTCAATGCCGTGTTGAGATAATCTCGCCAGATAAAGATTGCAACCGAATTTTTTTGCTATGTTTCGGTGAACAGGATTACCTTCTTCGTGTGATGCAGAAAAACCATGGAGATACACGATACAATAATCTGTCTTTTGATGGGAAGAATCATTGGCCCATACAATGTTGGCTTCATTACCGGGCTTGATTGTATGACCTGATTCCATTTCATGCACGTATGACTCTACTGAATCCGGCCCGGGAATGGCAGGTAACGACATTGTATATTCCGGTGTTGCAGGATGAGGTCCCATAACATATACTATCAAAAGCAATGATACCGAAAGTAAGGCCCATTTGATTTTTTTCATGTGTTTATTTTTATTGTTTTTAGCCACATGCAATGCCCTATCCCGATAGCTATCGGGACATCATCGGCTGGTTTGTGCTGGCTCATATAGGCATTCCATTTTTATTAGTTTTTCAACACTCCATATTTTGCCTTATATCTTAAAATAGCATTGTTCGCTTCAATAAGTTTTATCTTCAGTTGGTGAACCTCCGGCTGAGTAACCTTCAACAACGCTTCTGTCTCATCATTGCTTTTTTGCAGCAATAGAATATCTTCATCCATCATTTTAATGGTAGTCTGTGCCTCTTTTAATTTGGCCGAGAGTTCTAATTCAGCAGTCTCTTTTAGCTGAAACGCCATCGCATTTTCTTTACGAAGAGTTTCCTTAATCAGTTTTTCACTCTCCAGCATACCGCCCATACTTTTCACCTCCCTGCTGATTTTTTGAATTCGAATGAATTGAATGATCCAGGCTGAAGCAAAGCCGACGATCAGAGATATGATAATTGCCAATACCATTTATCTTCTGTTAAATGTTTGTGTTTATGTAAAAATATTTCATTTAAGATGGAATTTAAAGAATAATTTTATACAAAAATTAATAACCTCATTAAATACAAGTTATGCCATCCACCAAAATAACTATCAAAAGCAACAGCGCCTTGAAAATTGAAGGAGATTTTGAAATAATTGATGAAACCGGAAAAGTATATGATCTCGGTGGAAGAATTGTTGTTTCGCTTTGCAGATGCGGACTTTCCAACAACAAACCATTTTGCGACGGAGCACATAAAGGTGTTTTTGAGGCCGACGCGAAAGCTTTTGACTTGCCCGAAAAAAAATAAATCCTGATTGATGAAACTACAGTTCTGGTCAATTGGCAAATCGCACGAAAACTATGTAAAAGAAGGTGTTGAAATCTTTACTAAAAGAATCAGCAACTATTTTCCGGTTGAATGGAAGATCATTCCCCCTCCCAAAAATGCCGGAATCATTTCTGAGTCAGAACTGAAAGAAAAAGAAGGCGAACAGATCCTGTCTCAATTAAAAAAAGAAGATTTCCTTGTTGTTCTTGAAGAAAGAGGAAAACAGCTGTCAAGTGAAGAACTGGCTGCATTCATTCAACAAAGAGCGAATGAAAGTCAGAAGAATCTTATATTCCTGATTGGAGGTGCCTATGGTGTCAGCAAAGATATCCTCAACAGAGCCCAATTGAAATGGAGTTTATCCAAACTGGTTTTTCCACATCAGATGGTCAGACTTATTTTATCAGAACAAATCTACAGAGCATGCAGCATCATCAGAAATGAAAAATACCATCACGTTTAAACCAATGCAATGTCCATTACTTTTCTTCTCATAGCCGTTAACGTTATCTTTTACTTTATCAGCACGTCAAACAAACAATTGCTCGATAAAACCATCATGTGGCCTTATTATGTTAAAAGAAACAATGAATATCATCGTTTCGTCACTTCGGGCTTTTTACATGCGGACTTAATGCATTTGTTTTTCAACATGTTTACACTTTATTTCTTCGGACAAAATGTGGAAGCTGTTTTTCAAATAGGTGGATTGGGTGGCACGGCCTCTTTTATCGGACTATATGTGGGCGGATTAATTGCCGCTGACATACCGGGTTATTTCAAGCATCAGGACAACTACGGATACAGATCGCTGGGGGCGTCGGGAGCAGTTTCGGGAGTGGTTTTTGCTGCCGTCGTGTTCAGTCCATGGAGCAGTATCTATCTTTATGGTGCGCTTAAAATTTCCGCTGCCTTATACGCTGTTCTTTTTGTTGTGTATTGTATGTATATGGACAAGAGAGGCGGCGACAACATCAATCACAATGCCCATCTGTGGGGAGCATTGTACGGATTGGCTTTTACCATCATTCTAATTGCTGTTTTGCAAAAAGGACTTTTTGGTATTATTCTGGAAGAGCTGAAGCGCCCTTCCCTATTCGGCAGATAAGTATTTTATTTGCAAAACTGATTTCGTTTTTTCAGTCAGCTTAAAACGGTTGTCAATTCTATGTCCCACAACCCAGATGATTTTTTTATCCGATTCAAGCACCCAGACATTTTCTTTTTCTGTCATTGACAACTTATTGTCTATCATAAATCGACTGACTTTCTTCTTCTTATTCATTCCAAGCGGATAAAAATAATCTCCCTGTTTCCATTTTCTGAGAAGCAATGGAAATATTATTTTGTTTAAATCA
Source organism: Chitinophagaceae bacterium (assembly GCA_947458275.1). Lineage (GTDB taxonomy): Bacteria > Bacteroidota > Bacteroidia > Chitinophagales > Chitinophagaceae > Ferruginibacter. Next base: position 30,630 of record CANGYR010000006.1, on the reverse strand, counting down.
AGCAAAGCCAGTGTTGAATCGTTAATCAAAGGTGGAATCTTTTGAGAAAATTCAATAGAGAATTTATTATCACCAAAAATAATTTCCAGATCCTTTTCTTCAATTAAAAAATACCCTGATGCTATGGGCGCTTTAGGTGACAATATCATCCAGTTTCTGTTGCGAAAAAACTTGTGGCTGGCAGATTCAATATACTTACCGGATTCAGCATGCATAAGTTTTACTGCCTCTGAAATCTGACCCGGAGTAAAGCCATACGCTTTGATTATCTCAAACAAAACGGTTTGATAAGCCGGCGTTTGTTGCAATTTCAGGATGGGAATATGTACTTCATTTCCCTTTTTCACCATCAGCTTCCTTTTAAACTGCTCAACCGCATGATTATATAAAACGGCTATGTTTGAAAAGCGAAATAAATTATCCAACAGATTTTGTTCTACTTCAGGAAAAACTTTTTGAATAGAAGGTATCAATTCATTCCGGAAATAATTACGGGTATATTTGTTGCTTTCATTGGATATATCTTCCCGCCATACTAAATTATTTTCTTGCGCAAATGAAATGAGTTCTTCTTTTTTGGCGAATAGCAGCGGCCGTATAATATTTTTAAACAGTCCCGACTCTTTAGCATGAATACCTTGCAAACCCGAAATACCAGTACCTTTAAAAAAATTCATCAGCAATGTTTCAATATTATCATTAGCATGATGAGCAGTAGCGAGGTATTTTAGATTATATTCTGAATCAGACAATAAACTTTTAAACCATTCATACCTCAGGCTTCTGGCAGCCATTTGAATATTCATTTTATTTTCAGCTGCATACCGCTCCGTATCGAACTTTTCAACCAAAACTTCGGCACCATATCTCCCGCCTAATCCTTTTACAAATGCTTCGTCCTTGTTGGAATCCTCCCCTCTCAATTGAAAATTACAATGCGCTATGACAAAATCATACCCGCCTCTTTTCATCAACTCACAAAAAACAACAGAATCTACTCCACCACTAACGGCAACGAGTATCCTGTCTTTTTTTGTAAAAAGATTATTGGATTGAATGAAATGATTAAATGCATTTAATAAATCCATATTCTGACTTTTTACTTTTTCACCTAAAACAATAATCGACTACCGCTATTCTTTCACCGCAGAGCCGCAGAGGTCGCAAAGTTTTCGCAGAGAAATTAATCTCAGCGTTTCCTCCGCGCTCTTCTTTCTCAGCGGTGAAAACTAACCTTTTAATCGTATGGCACTTCACATTTCCAACTCATCCTTGGCAACCGGAATCATTTTCTATCACATTGGTAAAAAGCCGCAGAGGTCGCAAAGTTTTTGCAGAGAAATTAATCTCAGCGTTTCCTCCGCGCTCTTCTTTCTCAGCGGTGAAAACTAAACTTTTAATCGTATGGCACTTCACATCTCCAACTCCTCCCTCGCTCCAAGCAATTCATTATAACTATGATTGTCCTTTGCTTTTTTTGCTTCAGACATTCCTTTCTCATATACCTCAATAGCTTTATCGGTTTCACCCAATCTTTCATGCAATTTTCCCAGATGATAATATGATCCAATATAAGCAGGGTCTTTTTCTAAAACATTAGTAAAAAGACGCTGTGCTTCCTTATCGTTGCCAATTTTGATATATTCCAAAGCCAGCGCATGCTGTAAAAAACTGTCCCCTTCGGATTGTTTAAGAAATTCCAGCAATTTTTGAATCCTCTCCATAACAAACTATTTTTTTATAGCAATATCAACGAATTTATTCTCTTAATTAGCCAATATTTTGGATGCATTATTAGTGATATAAAGCTAAAATTGTAATACATTTGCACCCGATTGCATTAATACTTATTATAATTTTATTTCTTCTGACGAAAAATCAAATTTATTTATGAAGATATTGGTTTGTATCAGCAAAACGCCGGACACAACGGCAAAAATAGCTTTCAGCGACAACAATACGAAATTTGCAGCAGATGGTGTACAATGGATCATCAACCCTTATGATGAATGGTATGCTTTGGTAAGGGCCATCGAAATCAAAGAAACAGATCCCTCTACTGTGTTACATCTTTTAAATGTCGGCAATGCAGAATCTGAACCCATCATCCGTAAAGCATTGGCTCTTGGTGGAGATGAAGCCATCAGAGTGAATTGCGATGTTAATGATAGTTTTACCATTGCTTCCCAAATAGCAGCAGTTGCCAAAGAAGGCAATTACGATTTGATTTTCACAGGAAAAGAAACTATCGATTATAATGGCTCTTCCATCGGTGGAATGGTAGCCGAGTTGCTTGATCTTCCATATATTTCTCATGCTACCAAATTCAATCTCGAAGGCAATGGCGCCATTGTTGTGCGGGAAATTGAAGGTGGCGAAGAAACAGATAAAGCAACGCTGCCACTTGTGGTGAGTTGCCAGAAAGGTATGGCCGAACAAAGAATCCCCAACATGAAAGGAATCATGGGCGCAAGAACCAAGCCGCTGAAAGTGGTAGAAGCAGTTGCTACAGATGCATATACCAGCGTAGTGTCTTTTGATTTGCCTCCTGCTAAAGCCGGTGTAAAACTGGTTGATCCGGAAAATGCAGAAGAGCTGGTTCGTTTGTTGAATGAAGAAGCAAAAGCTATATAGATTTTAATTATTGAATAAATTCTCAAAAAAATAATTATGGTATTAGTATTTTTAGATCAGTCTGAAGGCCAGATAAAAAAAGCATCTTATGAAGCAGCTTCTTATGCAGCCAAGGTTGCAGAGCAATTGGGAAAATCGGCTGAAGCAATCATACTGGGAAGCTCCAAAGATGATTTAAGTGCACTGGGTAAGTATGGTATAAAGAAAGTGCATACAGTTTCAAATGATACGCTCAATCAATTCGATGCGCAGATTTACACCAAAGTAATTGCCGAGGCTGCATCATCTTTGAATGCTGAGGTGATTGTTCTTTCCAACACTACTACAGGAAAAGCAATCGCACCTCGTTTAAGTGTGAGATTGAAAGCCGGACTGGTTTCAGGTGCAGTAGCCCTGCCCGATACCTCAAATGGATTTACCGTAAGAAAAAGTGTATTCAGCGGTAAAGCTTATGCCAACATTGGCATCAGCACCTCAATAAAAATCATTTCATTGAACCCCAATTCTTTTACTATAGTTGAGGTGGGTGGAAATGCCGAAATAGCAGCACTGTCTGCAACCGTAGATGCTCCAAAAATTGAGGTTGTCTCCGTAAATAAAGTTTCCGGCGATGTGCCGTTAAGCGAAGCGGATATTGTGGTGAGCGGAGGAAGAGGATTGAAAGGTCCTGAAAATTGGGGACTGGTTACTGAACTGGCCGGACTATTGGGTGCAGCAACCGCCTGCAGCCGACCTGTTGCCGATATCCACTGGCGTCCTCATCATGAGCATGTTGGACAAACCGGATTGGCCATTGCCCCCAATCTGTACATAGCCATCGGGATCTCCGGAGCCATTCAGCATCTTGCCGGAGTAAACAGAAGTAAGACGATTGTGGTAATCAATAAAGACCCTGAAGCACCTTTTTTCAAGGCTGCCGACTACGGAATCGTAGGCGATGCATTCGAAGTGGTTCCTAAAATTATCAATGCTGTAAAAAAAATCAAAGGAGTAGCATGATATAAGTCATCATGTCAATTAATAGTAGCCTTTTAATACCAATTAAAAGGCTATTTTTTTTATATTTGTAAAAGAATCAAAAAATCTGCTCGATCGATAATGAAAAAAATTGAACTGGAAATCGTTGCGCTATCCCACAGCATTACCCAAACGCATTCATACGCAGTTATTTTGGGAGAAGTGAATGGAGTGAGGCGTATACCAATTGTGATCGGAGGTTTTGAGGCTCAGGCCATTGCAGTAGCACTGGAAAATATGAGTCCAAGCAGACCGCTTACACATGATCTCATGAAAAATTTCATGCTGGCTTTCAACGTAGACTTAAATGAAGTCATCATCAATGATTTACAGGAAGGCATTTTCTTTTCGAAACTGTTATGTACATCCTATAATGATACTGTTGAAATAGATTCTAGGACATCAGATGCCCTTGCGCTCGCGGTTAGATTCGGTTGTCCCATATATACTTACGAAAATATTATTAATGAAGCCGGCATTGAAAAAACAGGCGAGTCTACCGTCAAAGCAGGTGCTCAACAAAGTATAACTACTTCCGAAGGTGATAAAGACGATCTCAAAACAATGACTGTAGATGACCTGAATGATTTTTTAAGCGAAGTGCTGGAAAGAGAAGATTATATAAAGGCCATCGCCATCAGAGATGAATTAAAAAGAAGAGGTGCTTAATCTTCATATCTACTTAATATAAAAGTCAATTTGCCCTCATGGTTTCCTTTCCTAATGCCAAAATAAATGTTGGACTTCAGGTGTTGGGGAAACGCGCCGACGGATACCATAATCTTCAAACCATATTCTATCCCGTCAAAATCCATGATGCACTGGAAATTATTTCCAATGAAACAACTCATTCGGGAGAAGTAATCTTTAGCAGCTCCGGAAGAACAATCGATGTAAAACCGGAGGACAATCTTTGTGTAAAAGCATACCATCTCATTAAAAAAGATTTTCCATCCATTCCGGATATCAGCATGCATCTGCATAAAAACATACCAATGGGCGCAGGTGTAGGTGGTGGATCTGCCGATGCAGCATTTGTGCTGACATCTCTGAATAAAAAATTCGAACTTGGTATTTCTCAGGAAAAGTTATTAGGGTATGCGTTACAGTTAGGAAGCGACTGTCCTTTTTTTATCATTAATCAGCCATGCTTTGCTAAAGGCAGAGGAGAATTGCTTGAAAAGATTACAATGAATCTTTCCTCTTGTAAAATCTTTATAGTCAATCCGGGGATACATGTCAACACTGCTGCTGCGTTTAAAGAGCTTCAGCATACAAACGACCACTGCAATCTGAATGCCGCTATTCTTGAACCTATTGAGAATTGGAAAGAACTAATTAAAAACGATTTTGAAATACCCGTTTTTGCGAGATTTCCTGTTTTGAAAGAAATCAAACAAACCCTTTACGATGCAGGAGCATTGTTTGCATTGATGAGTGGAAGCGGCAGCACCGTATACGGGATTTTTGATGACAAAGCCTCCCCTACTTTCAATTTCCCTGACACTTACTTTAAAATATGGGTTTAATTCTTTAATTTTACTTATCAAAACGATTATCACCATACCGCTTGTGCTGAAAAACAATCTCGATTTGCTCAATCATCGAGGATAAATCGATGTCATCTTAGGATAAACTATTTTACTTTTTACTTTTTACTTTTTACTTTTTACTTTTCACTTTTCACTTTTCACTTCTATGCATACTGCTATAAATACATCACCCGCTGCAAATTTTTATCTTGAACTGGAAGAAAGATACGGCGCGCACAACTATCATCCCTTGCCTGTAGTGCTTAAAAAAGGCAAGGGTGTTTATTTGTGGGATGTCGATGATAAAAAATACTTTGATTTTTTAAGTGGTTATTCTGCTGTCAACCAAGGTCATTGTCACCCTACTATCATCAATGCTTTAAAAGAACAGGCAGAAATACTTACCCTGACTTCCAGAGCTTTTCACAACAACCTTTTAGGTGAATATGAAAAATTCATAACCGAATACTTTGGATACGACAAGGTGCTTCCTATGAATACAGGTGTGGAAGCCGGAGAGACTGCCATCAAACTGGCGCGCAGATGGGGTTATACTGTAAAGGGAATAGAGGAAAACAAAGCAAAGATTTTATTTGCTGAAGGGAATTTCTGGGGAAGAACCATGGCCGCCATCTCCTCCTCTACTGATCCTTCCAGTTATAAAAATTTCGGACCTTATATGCCGGGATTTGAAATAGTAGCTTATAATGATTTGAGTGCGCTTGAAAAAGCATTCCAGGATAAAAATATTGCAGCATTTATGTTTGAGCCCATACAGGGCGAAGCGGGCGTGGTTGTTCCTGATAATGGTTATATCAGCGGAATCAGAAAGCTATGCACTCAGTACAATGTGCTAATGATAGCAGATGAAATCCAAACAGGATTAGCAAGAACCGGCAAATTGCTTGCCTGTGACCACGAAGAAGCAAGACCTGATATTCTAATTCTGGGAAAAGCACTCAGCGGTGGCACTATGCCCGTAAGTGCCGTACTGGCTGATGATGAAATCATGCTGACCATTAAACCGGGTGAACATGGCAGTACCTATGGCGGTAATCCCCTGGCTTGTAAAGTAGCTATAGCCGCACTGCAGGTGTTGAAAGATGAAAAAATGGCTGAGAATGCAGAGGCCATGGGACAATTATTCAGAGATGAATTGAAAAAAATAAACTCTCCCCATATTTCGGTTATACGTGGCCGTGGGTTGCTAAATGCAATTGTGATAAAACATCAAAACCCTGATGCTGCCTGGGATTTGTGCATGGAACTAAAAGAAAATGGCTTACTGGCAAAGCCTACTCATGGGGATAAAATCAGATTCGCTCCTCCTCTCATAATCACGAAAGAGCAGATTATAGAATGCGTGGGCATCATTCAAAAAAGTCTTCACATACTTAATTAACATTCATAAACATGGACACGCATCTTCATCACGATCACAATGAAGTTCATCTGCAGAGCTCTGACATGCTTAGGGATATTGTTATAGGAATGAGTGATGGATTAACCGTTCCCTTTGCCCTCGCTGCCGGATTGAGCGGTGCCGTTGATAAAAGCAGCATCATTGTTATTGCCGGCATCGCGGAAATCGCTGCGGGAAGTATCGCCATGGGGCTTGGAGGTTACCTGGCGGGGAAGACGGAACAAGATCATTATAACAGCGAGGTAAAAAGAGAATATGATGAAGTTGATAATGTAAGACATAAAGAAATTGAAGAGACAAAAGAGTTTTTTGCAAACATTGGATTAAGCAAAGAACTGCAGGAAAAAGCGACAGAAGAAATTGTACAAGACAAAGACAGATGGGTACATTTTATGATGAAGTACGAATTAGGTTTGGAAAAACCTGATCCTAAGAGAGCTACAAAAAGCGCACTGAACATCGGACTGTCCTACATAGCAGGCGGAATCATCCCGCTTAGCCCGTATTTTTTTATTGATGATTCAACAGCTGCCCTCAAATATTCCGTCATCGCAACTTTGTTATGCCTTTTTATTTTCGGTTATTTCAAAAGTAAAATCACTGGTATCAATCCATGGCTAGGCGCTATCAGAGTGACGTTGATAGGCGCTTTGGCAGCTGCAGCTGCGTTTGGAGTAGCGAAACTTTTTTAAACCAATTTGCTCACCGCTGAGAAAGAAGAACGCAGAGTTTACGCGGAGATTGTTCCCTCTGCGAAAGCTCAGCGCTCTCTACGACTCTGCGGTAAAAACATATAAAATCTGACGGGCTTTTGCTCCATTGTTGGTGTTATCACCAACAGCATTGAAAAAAAAGAATAAGAAATAAAAAATACTAAATAAGGAAGTAGTTTCTCCCTTGTTGGTGTTATCACCAACAAGAAACAAGATTGTATTGCCTTTTGCTGTTGGTGATAACACCAACAACGGCGAACCTCTTCAACCTCTTCAACCTCTTCAACCTCTTCAACTTTCTACTCTACCGACAAAACACTATGCTTATTATCCCTTGAAATATTCTCCATCGTCCATTCAATTTTTTTCTGAAATGGTGATTTACGGACTGCACATTCTTTTTTATCGCAGATAGCGCAGGAGAAATCTAAACAACCATCGGAGTGGACAAACAATTCAACTGATTCGCCGAAATTTTCCCGTACCAGGCCGGATAATGCGTCAATTTCTTTATGTGCTTCATGCACATTAAGATACCAGGGCACTGTAAGATGACAATCCATGTGTAAAGTTGGTCCGTATTTTATAATGCGCAGATTATGCAAATCAACCCAGTTTTCTCTTCTGTTTTTATTGAGCACTTCCACCATTTTTTCCAGCAATTCATTGTCCGCTTCATCCATGATTCCTGCCACAGAACTTCGGATGATTTTATAGGCGGTATATAAGATAATGACAGAAAATAATATTGCCACCACGCTATCTATCCAAGTCAGTTGGGTAATCTGTAATAAAATGAGTCCCCCCACTATACCAGCAGTTGTATAGGTATCAGTCTTTAAATGCTTGCCGCTGGCAATAAGTGCAAGAGAATTATTTTTCTTTCCAGTTCTTTCACACAAAACCCCGGAGATATAATTGATTATAGCCGAACCTCCTACCAGATAAATTCCATAATCGAGTTTTTTTAACTCATGTGGCACACTAAGGTTGAGTATTGCCTCATATATAATGAGTATCCCGGCTACAGCAATCAATGTACCTTCTATGGCAGCAGAAATAAACTCCACTTTACCGTGACCGTAAGGGTGATCTATGTCTTTGGGTTTGGCGGAAACATATAAACTGTACAACCCCAAAAAACCGGCTACCACATTAACCACACTCTCCAAAGCATCGGTAAGTATGGCAACTGAACCGGTAAGAAACCAGGCAAAAATTTTAATAAGAAGCAAAGCAACAGAAAGTATCGCAATGTTTCGCTGAAGCCTGAAATTTTGATCAGATGCTTTCAATGGAAGGTTTTTACCGCACAAATATATACCTATATCTTATTTATATATTTTATGTGGAAAACAATTAAAAAATTAAACAAAATGGAGGAAATAGTGGTAATTATTTAATAACTGCAATTATATATTTCATTACTTATCCAACAAGCCCTATTTTTGCGACAAAATAAAATCTACTATGCAATTTCAACTTTCTGAAGAACATTTGATGATTCAAAAAGCTGCCAGGGATTTTGCACAAAACGAATGCTTGCCCGGAGTAATTGAACGCGACGAAAAACAACAATTTCCAAAAAAACAAATTGAAAAGCTGGCTGACCTCGGCTTTATGGGAATGATGGTAAAACCGGAATACGGAGGTAGCGGTATGGATACCATCAGTTATGTGCTGGCGATAGAAGAAGTCAGTAAAGTTGATGCGAGTGTAAGCGTTTGTATGAGTGTAAACAACAGTCTGGTTTGCTATGGCTTACAGGAATATTGTAACGAAGAACAAAAGCAAAAATATCTAGTGCCTCTTGCTCAAGGCAAAAAAGACGGCGAATTATACATCGGCGCCTTTCTGTTGAGTGAGCCGGAAGCCGGAAGTGATGCTACCTCACAAAGAACTACAGCTGAAGATAAAGGAGACCATTATTTGTTGAACGGAACAAAAAACTGGATTACCAATGGCAACAGCGCCAGTGTGTATCTGGTAATTGCTCAAACCGATGTAAGCAAAGGAAGCAGAGGCATCAATGCATTTATTGTTGAGAAAAACTGGCCTGGCGTGGTTGTAGGTGCCAAAGAAAATAAATTAGGCATCAGAGGAAGTGATACGCATACTATCTTGTTCAACGATGTAAAAGTTCCAAAAGAAAATCGCATTGGCGAAGATGGCTTTGGATTCAAATTTGCCATGAAAACACTTGCCGGAGGAAGAATCGGCATCGCTGCTCAAGCATTGGGAATTGCCAGTGGAGCATTTGAATTAGCGCTTGCTTACAGCAAGCAACGTAAAGCATTTGGCACTGAAATCATGAACCATCAGATCATACAGTTTAAACTGGCTGATATGGCAACAAAAATAGAATCATCCAGATTATTGTGCCTGAAAGCAGCATGGGAAAAAGACCAGCATATTGATTATACATTGAGTAGCTCAATGGCTAAAGTTTTCAGCAGCGAAACAGCGATGTGGACTGCAACAGAAGCTGTTCAGATTCACGGAGGATACGGTTTCGTGAAAGAGTACCATGTTGAAAGACTGATGCGCGATGCTAAAATCACTCAGATTTATGAAGGTACCAGTGAGGTACAACGTATAGTCATCAGCCGAACCATTCTAAAATAAATCGTTTAGAATGTTTAGGGGTTTAGATGATTAGATTATTTCAAAAAAAATGCTGATTTCGTGGTCAGCATTTTTTTTTGCTAATTTTGTTTCATGGGATTCCTTAAAGAAAAATACGAGTTACTGCAAAAAGACATTGATTTGAGCACCACTACCCTTGTGGCTGTCTCTAAAACCAAACCCGCCTCCGACATACTTGAAGCATATGAAATCGGAGTGAGAGATTTCGGAGAAAACTATGTACAGGAGCTTGTAGAAAAACAAGCGAATTTACCAAATGACATTCGCTGGCATTTTATAGGCCATCTGCAATCCAATAAAGTAAAGTACATCGCTCCTTTTGTTTACCTCATTCATGGTGTTGACAGTGAAAAATTATTACTCGAAATAAATAAACAAGGAAAGAAAATAAACAAAGTCATTAATTGCCTTTTACAGATTCACATTGCTACTGAAGAAACAAAATTCGGTTTGGATGAAGAAGAATTAAATTCAATTGTAGACAAATATTTCTCTCAACATTCAACTCCGCTTCTTGAGTATGTTAATGTTTGCGGATTTATGGGAATGGCCAGTTTTTCAGAAAACCCTGAACAAATTAAAACTGAATTCTCTACGCTTCGGAATATTTTTAAAAAGTATCAACAACACCAAACTCCAAACTTCAAACCTGCTTTATTGAGTATGGGCATGAGCAGCGATTATAAAATAGCACTGGAACTGGGAAGCAATATGATTAGAATTGGGAGTATGTTGTTTGGAGAGAGGAATTATATAAAATAAGTGTATAAAGTAAGTATTGTTAAATATTTCGTTAAAAAAAAGGTACAATAGGCATCGATTTAACCAATTTGTTTAATTTAAATAACTTTAAGCACTAAAGCCATCGCGTTATGTATACTTCCTACGAAACAGAAGCCAATAAAAAAGCTTTCTTATACACTGCAATCATTTGCATAACTCTATTGTTACTTTTCTGGCTAATCAAATTTAAGTCAGTAGCGCCAACTTCTCCTATAATTCAGGATTTGATGGAAATCAATCTGGGCAATGAGGAAGAGGGACTGGGTGATGTGCAACCATTGATAAAAGGGAATCCTACTCCTTCAGAAAATAATAACAATAACGCAGCGGCATCCGCTTTAAATGACAATACCTCCGAAACCGATGATAATGCAGATGATAACGCTGCAAGTCTGGTGAAACCAACAAAAGAACCTAATAAAAATCCTTCAAAAACATCCACAGCAACCACAGTACCCGTAAAAGAACAAAAAGCAAAACTCACTTATAATGGCAATAACTCCGGTGTGAACGGAAACAATGCAGATGAAGACAACGGCTACAAATATCAAGGCAGTAACCCAAATGGGAAAGGAGATAAAGGAGACCCTAACGGAAATAAAGATTCATATGGCACCCAATCCGGTGGCAGCACCGGTGGTCCCAGAGTAACCAAAGGCAACAGAAAAATAGTGAAGGCTTATTCATTCACCGGCGAACTTGAAAGAGCTACTGTATATGCAAAAGTAAAAGTATCTCCTTCAGGTCAGGGAACGTTTATTGACTTCGACAAAGGATCTACCAGCAGAAATCAGTCCTATGCTCAGGCAATCAGAAATTATCTAAGTCACATTCAGTTTGATAAATCAGAAGAAGAATCAACTGTAACCGTCCAGTTTATCTTTACGGTTAATTAAACTCAATTCTCTGTAGTTTTTTTTACTTTTCACTTTATACTTTTTACTTTTCATTTGACTTACGAACAAACCATTCAATACTTATATACACAACTGCCGATGTACTCAAAAATCGGACAGAGAGCATATAAAGCTGATTTAGACAACATTATTGCGCTATGCAGTGCATTAGGGAATCCACAGAACAAATTCAAATCCATCCATATTGCGGGCACCAATGGGAAAGGAAGCACGAGCCATATGCTCGCTTCAATATTTCAGCATTCAGGATACAAGACCGGTTTATACACATCTCCTCATGTGAAAGAATTCGGAGAAAGAATCCGCAGAAACGGAGAAATGATTGATGAAGATTTCGTCATTGCATTCACCGAAAAAACAAAACAACTTTGTAAAGATATTCAGCCTTCATTTTTTGAACTTACGGTTGCCATGGCTTTTGATTTTTTTGCAAAAGAAAAAATTGATATCGCCATCATTGAAACCGGTCTGGGTGGAAGGCTGGACAGCACCAATATTATCTCTCCTATTTTGTCAGTTATTACAAACATAGGATACGATCACATGAATTTACTGGGCAATACATTGCCTGAAATTGCATTCGAAAAAGCAGGCATTATAAAATCAAATACACCCGTGGTCATCGGCTCAACGAATCATGACACCAGACAGGTTTTTTTGAAAAAAGCGCACAATGAATCAGCGTCGGTTTATTTCGCTGAAGAAAAATTTACTTGTTTAAAAGTAAGTAAAGCCGACAATCATTTACAATGCGATATCAAAGAAATAGAAAGTGGTATTGTGGATTCCTATCTGTTGGATCTTTCAGGAATGTATCAGGCCAAAAATCTTTGCACTGTCCTGACTGCTTTAAATGCTTTGAGAAATACTGAATATAAGATTGACAAATCTTGTGTAAAAAATGCCCTACAAAATATTAAAGGAACTACTGGTTTGATAGGCAGATGGGACATTATTTCAAATAATCCATTGGTTGTGTATGATGTGGCACATAACAAAGAGGGAATACAGGAAGTCCTGAATCAATTAAATCAATTTCATCCGAATTCATCTGTTCACTTCGTATTGGGCTTTGTAAATGACAAAGACATCAGCGGCATATTAAACATGCTCCCAAAGAATGCCTCCTACTATTTTACCAACGCGCACATTCCAAGAGCACTGGCTCATGATGATCTTAAAAAGAGTGCAGATGAAAATAATCTTATCGGAAAAAGTTATAATGATGTAAACGATGCTATTGATGCGGCAAAAAAAGCAGCCAAAGAATCAGATATCATTATTGTATGCGGAAGCTTTTTTATAATCGGAGAAATCAGGTAAGCTTATCCAACTTTGCAAATCCATAAAAGAGACAAAGCGCATGCATACTCTGTTTGATTTTGCTTTCCAGCAACAAACTTCTCACCTCTTCCAAAGACTTCAAAACAATTTCAATTTCTTCATTACTGTCTAATTGCTGGTCGCTGACTTTTCTTCCGCCGGTAGCCAAAAATAAATGGGTGAAATTATTCAACACACCGGGATTGGCAGCTGTAATTCCGAGATGAGTTACGTTTTCAAATTCGTACCCTGTCTCTTCCATCAGCTCTCTTCTAATAGCAATATCAGCAGATTCATTTTCATCAATAAAACCACCGGGCAACTCCAATAATTTTTCTCCTATGGGATGTCTGTATTGTTCAACCAGTATCACTTTATTGTCTTCCGTAATAGCCATCGCGGCAGCGCTTAAAGGAAGCTCCACAACAAAATAAGGATCAACAGTTTTTCCGGAGGGCAAAGTATAACTGTCTTTTCTTGCATTAAAATATTGATGCTTACTGATGTACTCTGAGGATAAAATTTTGGCTTTCATAGAATTTTTATTCAGAATAAATGATTGAACAAGTTAGTTCTTCCAGCCCATTCTTTTACGAAGAGCAGTAATCTGCGCTACATGATGTCTGGAATGCCATGAGTACAATCCTAATACATACCACAACGTCATTGTTTTTTTATATTCCGGATGAAACAAAGTCCTCTCCCATTCATTTGGCTGCATATTATTTAGCAGCTCCGTCCATCTTCGATGCAGGGCAAATAACAATGTGACTGATATATTAACCGGTAGATTTTTCGTGTCAGGCATTTCAGCCCAGACATCCTGATCGTAAGGTTTTATGGAAGGATTTTCTTCGGATAATCCCAGCTTGAATCTGATGTAAGCATTCATATGACTATCTGCCACATGATGAACCACTTGTCTGATGGTCCAACCTCCTTCTCTGTAAGTAGTATCTATCTGATGCTCATCTAAATTAATGAGCGCATTTTCAATATACTGAGGGAGATATTGTATATCAAGCAGCCATTCCTTTAATAACTCATCAGAAAAAGGCTGCTCAATATATTTACCAATCGGATAAATGGCGTCTTCCATTACGGTTTGGTAGCGGGTTTGATATCAATCAGATTGATTTCGAAAATCAAAGTTGAGTTTGGTGGAATAGAACCGCCGGCTCCACGCTCGCCATAGCCTAGTTCACTTGGTATATAAACTTTCCATTTGTCGCCTTTAGTCATCAACTGCAGTATTTCTGTCCAGCCTTTAATTACGCCATTCAGCGGAAATTCAGCAGGTTCTCCGCGTTTGATGGAATTATCAAATTCAGTTCCATCAATCAGTGTACCTACATAATCAACCACTACAGTATCTACCGGAGCAGGTTTGATACCGCCGGCTGCGCCGGATTTCAACACCTCATACTGAAGTCCATTGGGCAATGCAGTGACTTCTTTTCTTTTTTTATTTTCAGCAAAAAATGTTTCAGCTTTTGCTTTTTGTGCCTCATTTTTCTTTTTCGCGTACTCCTGTAATTTTTGCTGCAATGTCATTGTTGCTTGTTCTTGAGTTAACAATTGTGGTTTCTTTTTTAAAACATCATCCAAAGCTTTTGATAAGATTGCTGAATTAATATTATCAATACCTTGCTGCTGCATGCTTCCTGCTATGCTAAGTCCAGCCGCATAGCTGAAGCTGTCGACAGCGTTTTTCAATACAACATCAGTTGCAGCTGTTTTAGATTTAGGAGCGGGTGATTTCTTTACCTGAGCAATACTTAATTGCTGCAGAGATATTGCCAAAAGGCAAAAGACAATTTTCTTCATTTATTAAGTTTTGTGATGTTGAAATAAAATGCAAAGAAACGGAAGATTATTCATCCCTCATCTCTTTGCCGGTTAAATGTATGAAAACATCCTCCAAATTGGCAGCTTTTACCTGTTTGGGGCGCTCAAACCCTCCGGCCACCAGCTCGTCTATCATTTTATCGGGAGAGTCCAGTTTGATGATTTTCCCTTCATCCATGATGGCGATGCGGTCGCACAGCTGCTCGGCTTCGTCCATATAATGCGTGGTGATGATGACCGTAGTCCCGTTGTCACGAATCTCCCTGATTAAATCCCAGAGATTTCTTCTTGCCTGCGGATCCAGTCCGGTCGTTGGCTCATCCAGAAATATTATTTTCGGTTGGTTGATGAGTGTGGTTGCTATGGAGAAGCGCTGACGCTGCCCACCACTCAATTCCTTGCTTTTGCTTTTTGCCTTGTCAACCAGATTTACTTTTTTCAGCAATTCAAACGGATCAACTGTCTTGTTGTACAGTCCCGCAAATAATTTTATCAGTTCCAACAAATTCAACCCCGGATAAAAACCAGATGACTGCAATTGAACGCCGATGATTTTTTTGATGGCTCCGGGATTTTCATCCAAATCAATGCCGTCAACGATTACCGTGCCGGATGTCTTTTCCCTGAGTGTTTCTATTACTTCCAGCGTAGTTGATTTGCCGGCACCATTGGGACCAAGCAGACCGAAAATCTCTCCTTGGTAAACATTAAAAGAAATAGACTTTACAGCATTGAAATTGTCATAACTTTTTACGAGATCCTTTACTTCTATGATTGGTTTTTGCATGTTTGTTTTTTACTCGGTTGCCTCCAGCTCTTCCATCATCAAACGACTTCCGATAAAGAAAGGTGTTCGCTGGTGTATTTCTGTTGGTTGAATATCAAGTATCCTGCCATTGCCATCTGTAGCTTTACCTCCGGCAACTTCAATGATAAAAGCGAAGGGATTACATTCGTACAACAAACGCAATTTCCCTTTTGGCCTATCAGTTGTTCCGGGATACATAAATATACCGCCCTTAATCAGATTCCTGTGCACGTCCGCCACCATGCTTCCGATATATCTCTGCGTGTATGGCCCCCCGTTAGATTTATTTTTTTTCTGACAAGCGGTAATATACTTCTTCACATTTTCTTCATACTGAAAAAAGTTTCCGTGATTCACCGAATACATTTTTCCTGTTTCCGGACATTTGATATCAGTATGACTCAAAGTAAACTCACCAATAGACTGATCCAATGTAAATCCGTTGGCTCCTCTTCTGGTAGCATATACCAGCATAGTGGACGATCCGTATATTACATAACCGGCAGCAACCTGTTTAATCCCGGCTTGTAAAAAATCGGCCTTCGTGGCAGGCTTACCCAACTCACTCACCCTTCTGAATACACTAAAAATAGTGCCGATAGAAACATTCACATCTATGTTGCTGCTGCCATCCAAAGGATCGAATAAACATACATATTTCGAGTTATTGCTGACTTCATCGTCAAATACAACAATATCATCCAGTTCTTCACTTCCGATTCCCGCACAGCTAATTCCATGTCGTAATACTCCCATAAACTGGTTGTTGGCGAAAATATCCAGCTTTTTCACATCCTCTCCCTGCACATTCATGGTTCCGGCATCGCCCAGAATATCCACCAATCCTGCTTTGTTTACCTCCACATGTACCCTCTTGGCTGCCAATCCTATATCTCTCAATAATCCTGATAATTCCCCCGTGGCATTGGGGAAGTCTCGCATCTGTTGAATTGTAAATTCATCAAGCGTTTGAATTTTTCTGTTAATTCTCATTAAATTTTCGATTTAGGTAAAACGAAGTTATTTTTGCAATCGTAAAACTAAGGTATAGTATATTTTTTGGTTGTACAAATTGCGATGAATTATTACAAAAAATCTAAGTTATTAACCAAAAAAAAGATTGAGTAAAATGAAGATTTACAAATTTGGCGGCGCCAGCATCAACAGTGTAGAAAGAATCAAAAACACCGGCAACATCATAAGCCATGCTAAAGATGAAAAATTACTGGTAGTTATTTCCGCAATGGGCAAAACCACCAATGCTTTAGAAAAGGTTGCTGAATTATATTATGCAGGAAAGAAAGAAGAAGCATTGGATGTTTTTTCTCAACTGAAAGAAAGTCATTTAAACACACTCAAATATCTTACTGTCACTCAATGGCAAGCTGCAGAAGCGCAACTCAAAGAATTTTTTACTGAAATTGAATGGTTGTTGCATGATAAGCCCGTAAGAAACTACGATTATTATTATGATCAGATTGTTTGTTGCGGAGAGTTACTCAGCACCGCTATCATAGCCCATTATCTGCAGGAGCAGAAATTAAAAGTAAAATGGCTGGATGCAAGAGACATCATCCGTACTGATGATAATTTCAGAGATGCGGCCATCGACTGGGAGTTCACCGGCAAGCAAATGGAAGAGAAAGTTGCTCCATTGTATAAAGACTATGATGTCATCATCACCCAGGGCTTTATCGGCTCCACAGATGAGAATGAAAGTGTTACACTGGGAAGAGAAGGAAGTGATTATACTGCAGCGATTTTTGCCAATCTGATGAACGGAGATTCCGTAACCATCTGGAAAGATGTGGATGCTGTAATGAGCGCAGATCCAAAAAAATATCCTGATGCATCTATCATCGCCTCTCTAAGCTTTACTGAAGTTATTGAAATGGCTTATTATGGTGCACAGGTAATTCACCCCAAGACAATTAAGCCTCTTCAAAATAAAAACATACCACTTTATGTAAAGAGCTTTCTAGACCCTTCTTTGCCGGGCACAGTCATCAGCAAGGAGACGAACAAAAACCTTCCTCCTATCATCGTCAACAAAGAAAAACAGGTAATCATTCAATTCAAAACGAAAGATTTTTCGTTTATGGAAGACCGCCCGATTCATCAATTGCATGAATTGTTTAAAGACGTAAAAATCAAACCGAATCTTTCTCAAAATACCGCCATCTCATTATTGTGTTGCTTTGATGACCATGCAGAAAAAATCGACAAACTGGCGGCAGTGGCATCAGAGATTTTTGATGTAACGGTTGAAAAAGGACTGATACTGCTTACCATCAGACACTACAACGAAGAAACGCTGGAAAAGCTTTCCAAAAACAAACTGGTTGTACTTGAACAAAAAACAACTGAAACCACTCAGATGGTGGTAAGATAATTTAATTGAACACATACTCCCCTTTTCTGTTTACCAGTATAATGGGGAGTTGTTTTTTTGTCTCAAAATAATCATACATCTGCCTGATGTTCTTATTGAAATTTTGCAGATAAATGTTCTTTTTTATTGCATTGGAAAGGTATTCCATTGATGTCTTATTGCTGTATCTGGCCGGGAACACATGTACCGGTATGAATTCCTGTCCCATACTTTTTGCATTGGATGACAGTACAAATAACTCTTCTATTTGAATATCATTGATGGCAATACAACCTGTTGAAACGCAGTTGCCATGAATGTATATAGCACTGCCAGGTCTCAGAGAATCGCTCAATAATCTGTCGGAAGCATTGGGATAGCTTAATCCCAAAGAGAGATGATAGTTGCTGTTGGGATTGAAATCATTGATGTGATAAAAACCTTCCGGCACCTGATAATCGCCCTCCATTCGTTTGGGTCCTGTTGTGCCGCTTTGCATACACACTTTGTAAGTTTTAAACAACTTAAAAACAGTAGTGGCAGAGTCTTTTATCCAGACTTCAAGTTCGCGATCGAATTTGAATGACCTTATGTAAATAGATTGAGGTGGCCATGAGAGCTTGTTTTGCTGAAATTGTTTCTTCAATGAATCCTCCACCCTGGCCAGCTGACCGGCATACTTATAAGAATACTTCCCGACACTGGATAAATTTTGCGCACGGGAAGTAAACGACAATGCCAGCAAGGCAATAAAAGTGATTGATTTCATAATTGTATTGGTATGTAATTAAAGTTCAAGAGGTTGAAGAGGTTGAAGAGGTTCAAGTGGTTCAAGAGGTTCAACAGGTTGATGGCAACTCCAAACCCCAAACCCCAAACACCGCAAAGCGGTAACCCAAACACCAAACGCGCATCGCGCAACCAAACATTAAACCTCTAAACACCTAAACTTTTAAACGTTATAGGTTTCCCCTGGCTGCCTGTTCTCTTTCCAAAGCTTCAAACAACGCTTTGAAATTTCCTTTGCCGAAACTTTGGGCGCCTTTGCGCTGAATGATTTCAAAAAACAAAGTAGGTCTGTCTTCTACCGGCTTGCTGAATATTTGCAACAAATATCCTTCATCATCTCTGTCAATCAGAATACCCAGCTCACGCAATGGAGATAACTCTTCCTCTATTTGCCCCACTCTGTCCAACACCGTATCATAATATGATTGAGGTACTTTCAAAAACTCTACGCCACGTTTCTGTAACTCGGCTACCGTCTCCACTATATTGGCAGTAGCTATCGCCACATGTTGTACGCCTTCACCCTGATAAAAATCAAGGTATTCTTCCACCTGACTTTTCTTCTTCCCTTCCGC
Source organism: Chitinophagaceae bacterium (assembly GCA_947458275.1). Lineage (GTDB taxonomy): Bacteria > Bacteroidota > Bacteroidia > Chitinophagales > Chitinophagaceae > Ferruginibacter. Next base: position 11,251 of record CANGYR010000006.1, on the reverse strand, counting down.
AGGTTCATTGATAGGAAATTTCACGTAACCGTTACCGTTACTCATCACTTTACTCATCAAAGCAGAGTACTCGGTAGAAATATCTTTATCATCAAAAGAAAGAATGTTTTTGAAGCCCAGTACCTCTTCATAAAATTTTACCCATGGGTCCATTTGATTCCAGTCAACATTACCCACGCAATGGTCTACATATAGTAAACCGGTGCTTGTGGGATTGTAATTGCTTTCCCATTTTTTAAAACCCGGTATAAATACACCCTTGTAATTTTTGCGCTCAACAAAAATATGGACTGTATCTCCGTATGTATGAATGCCGCTGAGGATTACCTCGCCATTTTCATCTTTCAAAGCAGTTGGCTCCTTATAACTTTTTCCTCCCCTTGCTATAGTCTGTTTCCATGCATCAGTGGCATCATCCACCATCAAAGCAAGCACCTTCACGCCGTCGCCATGTTTGTAAATATGATCAGCTATTTCATTGTTTGTTTTCAAAGGTGTGGTGAGCACAAAAGTCAGTTTGTTCTGACGAATCACATAACTCACCTTATCCATCATACCGGTTTCAGGGCCGGCATAAGCCAGTGATTGAAAGCCAAAAGCAGTTTTGTAAAAATGAGCGGCTTGTTTGGCATTGCCCACGTAAAATTCGATATAGTCTGTCCCGTTGAGAGGTAAGAAATCTGCTGTTGCAGTGGAAGTGTTTTTTGTTGCTATTGTTGTAGTTGACATGAGATTGAGAATAATGAATAATTAATAAGAAATAATAAATAAGGAAGTAAGATAACTTTCCCTTAAACTGCATATCATTCCGAATCCATAGCCAGTGCGATCATCAGCATTGTATAATTTACTCTTTTATCCCCGAAAACTTTATGTGGATAGTCAGGCTGCATAGTTGCTCAAAGTTAATAAAATTGATAGGAACATAAAAGCGAAACAAATCGGCCATACTTTTTTAACAATTCATCATATTTATATCGATTCTGAGGAATAAAAAAGAAATCCCGACTCCTTGATTTATCTTTGCCGGCGAAATCGACTCAATGAAAAAGATTGGAATTTTAGGAGGCGGGCAACTGGGGCGGATGCTTCTTCAGGCAGCTGCCAATTACCCTGTTGAAACCTTTCTCATGGAAAATGACAGTGAAGCTCCTGCAGCTCATTTGTGCCATCATTTCACCAAAGGTAACATCACAGATTATGATGACGTTTACCGTTTCGGTAAAAATCTGGATGCCATAACCATCGAAATTGAAAATGTGAATGCTGCTGCACTGGATAAACTGGAGTCTGAGGGTGTAAAAATCTATCCTTGTGTTCAGACGCTTAAAATTATTCAAAATAAAATTGCACAGAAAGAATTCTACCGGCAACATCAGATTCCTACAAGTGAATTTATCATTACGGAAAAGATTGATGATATAAAATCGAACGCTTCCTTTCTTCCTTGCGTTCACAAACTGGCTAGCGGCGGTTATGACGGCAAAGGAGTACAAATCATCAACACGATAGAAGATGCTGAAAAAGGATTTGATGCCCCTGCCGTACTGGAGAAAAAAATCCGCATTAAACAAGAGATATCCATCATTGTGGCCGTTAGCAATACCCAAGAAACGACGCTCTACCCTCCGGTGGACATGGTTTTTGATAATGACCTCAATTTGCTCAGCTACCAGATAAGCCCGGCAGATATCCCGGAGAAAGTTTTGTGGAAAGCTGAAGCAATTGCTTTAAATGTGGTGAAAAAATTAAATAGTCCGGGTATCTTTGCTGTGGAGATGTTTAGCGATGCGGAGGATAATGTTTTTGTAAACGAAATCGCACCGAGAGTGCACAATAGCGGTCATAATACAATCGAGGGAAATTATTCCAGCCAGTTTGATATGTTGTGGAGGATTATGCTGGATTATCCGCTGGGAAACACCGAACCGATTCTTTCTTCAGCACTGGTTAATTTGGTGGGAGAAGAAAGTCACAAGGGAGATGTCAAATATGAGGGGCTGGATAAAGTACTGGCAATGGACAATGTATTTGTTCATATTTACGGAAAAAAAGAAACCAAACCCGGCAGAAAGATGGGACATGTGACGATATTGAGCAATGAGAAGCAGGAGTTGTTGCATAAGGCGAATCAGATCAGACACACGCTTCGCGCGATAAACGTTTAGCGTTTGGTTGCGCTGCGCGCGTTTGGGGTTTGGTGTTTGGTGTTTGGGGTTTGGAGTTACCATCAACCTTTTGAACTTTTTGAACCTTTTGAACCTCTTAAACCTATTGAAACTTTTAAACTTCTTCAACCTCTTCAACCTCTTAAACTTATAAAAAAAATGGCATTACAAGTCGGTATCATCATGGGAAGCGACAGTGACCTCCCGGTTATGCAAGGCGCTGCGGATATGCTGAAGCAATTCGGTGTGGAATATGAATTGACCATTGTGTCTGCGCACAGGACGCCCAAAAGGATGTCAGACTACGCTACCCAGGCGGCGGACAGAGGCATTCGCGTGATTATTGCCGGAGCGGGAGGAGCGGCACATTTACCTGGGATGGTAGCATCTTACACACATTTACCGGTTATAGGCGTACCTGTGAAATCGTCCAATTCGATAGACGGCTGGGACTCTGTCCTCTCTATCCTTCAGATGCCCACAGGAGTTCCGGTAGCAACTGTTGCACTGAATGGCGCAAAAAATGCGGGTATTTTAGCAGCACAAATATTGGCCACCTCCGACAGCGCACTTGCTGATAAATTAAAGCAATATAAAAAAGACCTGGAAGAGCAAGTTCAAGGGATGATTTCTAAATTGAATAAATAAAGAATACCGTTTTTGGTTTGGGTTGCGCGAAGCGCGTTTATAGTTTGGGGTTATGCTTCGAATGTTTGGGGTTTGGGGTTACTATCAACCTTTTGAACTTTTTGAACCTTTTGAACCTTTTGAACCTTATTAAACCTCTTAAACCTCTAAACCAATCTATTATTTGCCGTTCATCTAAAAAATTTTCAAAATCTGCTTTACAGCCAATTTTGTCGCTATTTTTACACCAAATAAAAAATATATGTCGAAATTACCCCTCTTATTTTTACTATTATCAGGCTCTATGCTCGCCAATGCGCAGAAAGTAGCTTTCACTGAGTATGATCTCAGCAACGGACTTCATGTTGTCTTGCACCAGGATAAATCAGCTCCTGTTGTTGCCGTTTCCGTGATGTATCACGTAGGAAGTAAGGATGAAAACCCCGACCGTACAGGATTCGCGCACTTTTTTGAACATCTTTTATTTGAAGGAAGTAAGAATATCAAAAGAGGCGAATTCTTTAAAATTGTGACCAACAATGGCGGACAAAATAATGCTAATACCACTCAAGACAGAACATTCTACTATGAGGTATTCCCGTCCAATCAGCTTGAAACAGGATTGTGGCTGGAAAGTGAGCGCCTCATGCATCCCGTTATCAATGAAATAGGCGTTAAAACACAAAACGAAGTCGTAAAAGAAGAAAAGCGTTTGCGTGTAGACAACCAGCCTTATGGCAATTTTCTCTCTGCCTGCATGAAAAAATTATTCACCAAGCATCCATACAATTGGGTGACTATTGGAAGTCTGGATCATTTAGATTCAGCCACATTAGATGAATTCATTGCTTTCAACAAAAAGTTTTATGTTCCTAACAATGCTGTATTGGTTGTTGCCGGAGATATAGATGTTGAAAAAACTAAAAAACTGGTACAGGTTTATTTTGGCGCCATACCCAAAGGTGCACCTATTGAAAGAAAAGTCATCAAAGATGATCCTATCACAAAAGAAATAATTGATACTACTTACGATCCAAACATACAGATTCCTGCTATCATGACCGGCTACAGAACCCCCGGTATGAGAGATAAAGAATCAATCGCGCTTCAATTGGCTTCTGATGTGTTGAGCACCGGCTCCAGCAGCCGAATGTATAAAAAAATGGTGGATGATAAAAAGAACTCTCTCCAGGTAGGTTGCTTCAACTATACACTAGAAGACTATGGTGCATATTTGACTTATGCTTTACCAAGCGGACCTGTAGCTTTAGATACTTTATTAAAAGATATGGATGATGAAATTGTGAAACTGCAAAATGAACTTATTACAGAAACTGAGTTTACCAAAATTCGTAATCAATATGAAAACAGCTACATTGGTGCTAATGCAAAAATGCTGGGAGTTGCGGAAAACTTAGCTGACGGCTATACCTTCCACAAGAACACCAACTATATTAACCAGCAACTGGATATTGTTCGTTCTATCACCAGAAACGACATTCAAAATGTAGCTAAAAAATACCTGAACAAAAACCAAAGGATTGTAATTTATTATCTTCCTAAAAAATAATTCATCACCACTCATTTAGCAGTTAAAAAATATTTACAATGAACAAAATCATCTCAATACTGATACTTACCGTCACTTCAGTGTGCGGCTTTGCACAGAATGATATTGACAGGAGCAAACCTCCAAAAGCGGGCCCGGCTCCGGTTATTTCTATAAAAGATCCGGCAATATTCAATCTGCCCAACGGCATCACTGTTATTGTGGTAGAAAACCACAAATTACCCAGAGTTTCTGCAAGCTTGAATATCGATAGAGGACCGGTACTGGAAGGTGAAAAAGCAGGCATTCTTGATATTACCGGCCAGATGCTGGGAGAAGGAACCACCAAGACGCCGAAGGCCAAATTTGACGAATCTATTGACTTTATTGGTGCCAATGTAAATTTGAATGCTACCGGCGGATATGCATCTGCGCTGACGAGATATTTCTCAAAGGCATTCTTGTTGATGGCAGAGGCTGTTCAATACCCTTCATTTCCTGAAGAATCCTTTACCAAATTAAAAAGACAAACCATCACTTCATTGAAAACTGAAGAAAAAAGTGCCACAGCAATTTCAAACCGTGTAGCTCAGGCACTCAGCTATGGAAAGAATACCGCTATGGGAGAATTTATTACAGAAGAAAGTATTAAAAAGCTCACTTTGGCTGACGTGAAAACTGCTTATAAAGATTACTATACCCCTTCAAGAGCATACCTGACTTTTGTTGGTGATATTACACCTCAGGCCGCAAAAGCATTGGCTATAAAAGCTTTTGGCAGCTGGAAAGGAAAGAAACTAACTTTACCAAGCATACCTAATGTAGCAAATGTAAAAGGCACCGAAATCAATTTTGTGGATGTTGCAACTGCAGTACAGGGAGAAATCAGCGTAGGCAATTTGATCAATAACCCGATGCATAATTCAGATTACCATGCCCTGTTACTTGCCAATCAGATTTTGGGTGGCGGTGCAGAAAGTAAATTGTTTATGAATCTCAGAGAAAAGCATGGTTTCACTTACGGCAGTTATTCTAAAACCGGCAGCGGAAGATTCCAGAGCAGATTCAGCAGTACAGCACAGGTAAGAAGCGAGAAAGCCGACAGTGCCGTTGCTGAAATCATCAGAGAAATTGAGAACATGCGCGAAGGAAAAATGACTCAGGAAGAACTGGATGGTGCAAAAGCTTTGTACAACGGTTCCTTCGCATTAGGCATGGAAGACCCTGCGAAGACAGCCACCTATGCTTCAAATATTTTGATCAATGGATTACCTAAAGACTACTATCGTACATTCCTTCAAAAAGTGAATGCTGTTACATTAAGTGATGTGCAGCGTGCATCTAAAAAATATTTTGAAAAAGACAACAGCAGAATCGTCATTGTTGGAAACGGAAGTAAAATTTTACCAAACCTTTCCCGTTTGGGCTATCCGGTTAAATTGTATGACAAATTTGCCAATCCAATTGTAGAGAAAGAAAAAGAAACCAATGTAAAATCATCTGAAATGAATTCAGAAGCTATTTCTGCATTCACTGTAATTGATGGCTACCTTAAAGCAATTGGCGGAAAAGAAGAAGCTAAAAAGATCAATACAATAAAATCAACATTAACGATGGAGTTGATGGGTACTAAACTTGATGGCGTCGACATTAAAATGGCTCCCAACAAACGCAATACCGAAATAAAAATGGGTGAGGCAAAAGTAATGCAGGCATTATTTGATGGCAGCAAAGGGTATCAGGCACAAATGGGTCAAAAGAAAGAATTGGATGAAAAAGAAATCAAAGAAGCGCAGGATGACAGAGCACTTATACCTCAGTTGTATTACCTAACCAGCGACTATAAACTCAGCTATCTGGGAGTAGAAAAAATTGGCGATGAGCAGGCTTATAAATTAAAAGTTACCAAGCCAAGTGGCAATGTGGTTGTAGAATATTATTCTTCCAAAACTGGTTTATTATTGAGAGAAGAAAGTACAAAAAGTGCTCAGGGGCAGGATATATCATTAACTGTAGATTATGGTGATTACAAAAAGGCCGGAAATGTACTTTTCCCCTATTCTATCACCCAAAATATGGCGGGACAGGAATTTCAGATGATTGTGTCTGATATCAAAATAAATGAGGGAGTGAGTGAGGGGGATTTCAAGTAAGACGTGGTTGAAGATGGTTGAAGGTGGTTGAAGATAGTTGAAAGCGAAGTTTTTTTCAACAAAATTCAACTATGTTCAACAATCTTCAACTTTTGTTTTATAATTCTTACTCTTTTAAATAATTAACAATGAATCTCGCACTTATCGGTTACGGAAAAATGGGTAAAGCCATTGAAGAGATTGCCTTGCAAAAAGGTCATAACATTGTATTGAAAATAGACATTACGAATGCCGATGAATTTAACCAGGCAAATCTATCCAAGGCGGATGTTGCCATTGAGTTTACCGGTCCGGAGAGTGCTGTTGATAATGTAAAAAAATGTATCGAAGCCGGGGTGCCAGTGGTTAGCGGAAGCACCGGCTGGTTAGACAAATGGAAAGAAGTGGTACAATTTTGCAATGAAAACAATGGTGGTCTATTGTATGCCAGTAATTTCAGTATAGGAGTGAATATCTTTTTTGAGGTAAACAGGCACTTGGGCCGTTTGATGGCCAGCAGAAATGAGTATAATGTTTCTGTAGAAGAAATTCACCATAAGCAAAAGAAGGATGCACCCAGCGGCACCGCCATTACACTGGCTGAAGGCATATTGGAAAATCTGCCGGCAAAAAACAAATGGGCACTAGGCGAAACCTCACAAAAAGACGAATTAAGCATCATCAGTAAAAGAATAGATCCAGCACCGGGCACACATATCATTACTTACGACTCCCCTGTCGATAGCATAGAAATCAAACATACAGCACATAGCAGAACGGGATTTGCATCAGGAGCAGTTTTAGCTGCAGAATTTATGATAGGGAAGATAGGGGTTTATGGAATGAAGGATGTATTGAAAATCAACTAGTCCCTTATTACAGGAATTATATCCAATAAAAAATGGGCTGTTTAAACAGCCCATTTTTTAATAAGTCAAGTTAAATCAGAATTAAAACTTGTAAACTGCACCAAATCTGATAGATGACAGGTTAAGATTCAAACCAAAATCGCTAGAAGCCACAGCACCTGTTACATCCCTTTTTTTCGTGCTATAACCAAGACTTCCAATGGTAGACTCGATAGCTAGTCTGTTAGATACGAAATAGCTGATACCTGGAGCGATAGCAACGTCAAATCCGGTAGTTTTAACAGAAGTAGGCAACTTTTCTGTACCTGATGTGTAGTTTACGCCCAGGTTACCGAAGAAAGAGAAAGCCTTAGCAGGAGTGGTGTAATATCTTGCGAAAACACCAGCAGACAGAGTAGAACCATCCACAATTTTAGCCCCTGTAGCATCATTTTTAGTTGTGTTCATACCATAACCTAAACCCACACCTACTGCAATGTTGTTGGTTACAAAATAGCCGTAGTTAGGTGAAACAGAAAGATCTGTTTTGTTTTCAAGGACTGTTGTTGTTGAATTTAATTTTTTGGAGCTAGATGTAAAACCGACATTGCCCGAAATGTAAGAATCTCCTTTAGCAAACTGAGCAGAGCTCGTTAAAGAAACAGCTGCGAAAGCAGCGATGAATAATACTTTTTTCATGTGTTGTTAATTTTTGGTTAGTAAATATAAATGCAATATAAATTAAAAATCAACCCAAACCCCATTATAATCAACATTTTATGAATTTTTTAATAAAAATTAACGTTTCAATTTTTATCTAAATATTTGATAGAAATTGAGTTAACAGAAGCAGCTGTTACAGAAATGAAATCAGAAAAATATGCGCATTATAAAGTTTTAAGTAACTCACTATCAATTAATATTAAGTGCTACTTAAAATTTATTTTGAGGGATATTGTGGGATTCATGAGAACAAGTCTTCTTTCCAGCCCCGGTATTTTGTGGTCAAACTGACGTCAATAGATTTTTTAGCAAAATAAATCCCCTGGATTTATTTTGCTAAAAAATCTATTACAATTAGCTTATTATCAATTAGCATTGTCTTGTTACTTGATATTTTTAATCATGTCGCTAGTGAGCTCAGCCAGACCAAATTCCTCTTTCCAACCCCAGTTTTTTCTTGCCACACTGTCGTCTATGCTTTGGGGCCAGCTTTCTGCAATTGCCTGTCGATAATCAGGCTTATAACTAACAGAAAAATCCGGAATATGCCTTTTAATCTCTGCGGCAATTTCTGCCGGAGAAAAACTGACTGCAGAAATATTATAGGATGTCCGGACAGATATCTTGGATGCCGGACCCTCCATGAGTTCTATCGTGGCCCTGATGGCGTCAGGCATGTACATCATGGGCAGGTAAGTATCCTCTTTTAAAAAACATTCGTATTTTTTCTCTTCCATGGCTTCATGAAAAATCTCCACCGCATAGTCGGTTGTACCACCGCCGGGGGCGCTTTTATAACTGATTAATCCCGGATAGCGAAGACTCCGCACATCCACCCCATATCTGTTAAAGTAGTAATTGCACCAGAACTCACCGGCATATTTGCTGATGCCGTAAACAGTTGTAGGCTCAATAATGGTTTGCTGAGGGCAATTGATTTTTGGAGAGGTGGGGCCAAAAACAGCAATACTACTTGGCCAGTAAACTTTGTGCAGCTTCTCTTCCCTGGCAATATCGAGCACATTAAGCAGACTCTGCATATTAAGGCTCCAGGCCAGATTGGGATTTTTTTCACCGGTGGCAGAAAGAATCGCTGCGAGCAGATAGATTTGGGTAATACCCTGGCGGATAACTTGAACATGCAGCATCTCCTTGTTCATTACGTCCATGCTCACATAGGGACCAGTGCCTTTAAGTAAAGGATTTTCCTCTCTTAAATCCGAGGCAATCACGTTATTGTTGCCATAAATGTTTCTCAGCGCAAGCGTCAGCTCCACTCCTATTTGTCCGCTTGCTCCAATTACCAGAATTTTCTCTTTAGCCATAACAATCGTTTATCGGGGTGTAAATGTAAAAGGAAAAATAATAAAATAATTTTTTTAAAATAAAATAATAAACAATATATCTTCGCAAAAAAAAGTTATATGAAAAAATTATTCTACAATTTAATTCCGATTGTTATTATTATCAGCTTCTCAAGCTGTTCACAGTATCTGCAGTCAGGCAACGGAGGCTTCAGCGATGTTTCATTAAACAGAAATTCGGATGAATACACCATTAAAAGAATAAAACAAATTGAAATGGATGGAAATGCCATTTGTGGTATTCCTGGGTTGGGCGCAAAAAATAATCAAAACAAAAACAAACACGGATTAATGTTTCGTTTCAACGGAGTTGCGATAGGTAGAACTCCCAGAATCTTACCCATTCTTTCTATGATTGGCTTCACATATGGATATGGATATTTGGCTCAAAGTGTTTTTGGAAGAAAACAAGAAACTATCAACTTTGGACCTGGCCAAAACTATACAATAGAAGGTGACTATAAATTAAGAAATGGATTACAGTACCTAATAGGTCTACCATTTGCGGGTGCGACCAATAACCTTTTATGGAGCGGGGTTGCAGCAAGTGGACTGACCAACCAGGTTTATTATAAACTAGTAGACGAAAACCCGGATGTGGATGTTTTTGTCAATCCAAAATATAAAATTGACTACCATCCAGGAATCTTTACACAAAAAGCCCGTGTTGTTTTGAATGCAACTGGCGCCACCTTAAAAATGAAGTAGTTTAAGTCTTTAAGGTTAACAAGATTTTTTCCCGGTTACTCACGTGGCCGGGATTTCTTTTATCGTAGCACTCATCAATCAAAATAAATAAAAACCTACTTTTGCCAAATGAATGGCAACAACTCATTATTTCTGAATTCAGCAGCCTCCAACCCCCAAAACAATTTCTTCCTCATTGCAGGACCCTGCGTGGTTGAGAATGAAAAAATGGTATTTGATATTTCGGAAAGAGTAAATGCCATTTGTAAGAGACTGGAAATTCCTTACATCTTCAAAGCCTCCTACCGAAAGGCCAATCGCACGAGCATTTCCTCTTTTACCGGCATAGGAGATAAAGAAGCATTGCAATTAATTCATCAAGCGGGTAAATCACTCAACATTCCTACCACCACAGATATTCATGCTGCTGCAGAAGCGGAGTTGGCAGCACAATTCGTTGATGTGTTGCAAATACCGGCATTCCTGTGCAGACAAACTGATTTGCTTTTGGCAGCTGCCGCAACCAACAAAATTGTGAATGTAAAAAAAGGACAGTTTGTGAGTGGCCCGGCCATGAAATTTGCAGTGGATAAAATCAAACAAGCCGGCAATGAAAATGTGTGGCTAACGGAAAGGGGTAATAGCTTTGGCTATCAGGACCTTATTGTAGACTACCGCAACATCCCCTGGATGAAAGAATTGGGCGTCCCCGTAATTATGGATTGTACGCACTCGCTTCAACAACCTAATCAAACTTCCGGAGTCACCGGCGGCAATCCTCAACTGATTGAAACCATTGCCAAAGCGGCCATTGCCGTAGGCGCCGATGGTCTCTTCATAGAAACGCATCCCAATCCATCACAGGCAAAAAGCGACGGAGCGAATATGCTGCAGTTAGATTTGCTGGAAGGGTTGTTGGAGAAGTTGGTTGCATTAAGAGGTTCTATAGTTTAATTGTCTAAGGGTTATAACTATTAAACGCTAAAGACTTTCTCTTTACCGCTGAGATTCTGTGTTAAAAACCAATAATTTTTTAATTAAATTTACACTTTAGGCGACGTTAAGTCAGCCAGTTTAGTGGGGCGGTTTTACTGCCCCCTAATTTTTTATACTATTCATTCTGCAACCTGTTCAATGACTTCTTCCACACTTT
>CANGYR010000005.1 GCA_947458275.1 Chitinophagaceae bacterium | reverse complement strand
TCGGAGAGGGGACGGGGGTGAGGTCAATAACATTTTGACCTCCCCCAACCCCTCCAAAGGAGGGGAGTAATACATCGTTTAGAAGACTAATGAATTATCTGATGAAGGCGCGGAAAGCTATTTTCGGAGAATAACATCCCTCTCCTTCGGAGAGGGGACGGGGGTGAGGTCAATAACATTTTGACCTCCCCCAACCCCTCCAAAGGAGGGGAGTAATACATCGTTTAGAAGACTAATGAATTATCTGATGAAGGCACGGAAAGCTATTTTCGGAGTGCGAATAGCCCCCTCCTCTGGAGGGGATGGGGGAGGTCGAAATACAGTCAATGCCATTCAATTTCTTTTCTTTAGCTTTATATCACCTATCGCTATGTCAAAAATAAATTATCTCGATTATATTTTAAATCCGTTAGAACTCCTGCGCACAAAAAAAGTTTTGAGCGTAAATCCCACTATTGAACCGGAGAGAAAAAAAGAAACCGAAGTAAAGTTATTCTTATACGAATACGATAAAGATAATTGTGCATTCTATTCTTTAAAATCTCCTGAGGAAAGCTTTGCTCACGCCACAACGCCTATGGTTTCATGGATAAATGTAGATGGCATTCTCAAAGAGCCGGTTGAAAAAATTTGTACTCATTTCGGTGTACACCCGTTGATTATTGAAGATATTTTAAGTTTAGGGCAGCGACCAAAAATGGATGAAATCAATGGTTTGATCTATTGTGTGCTAAACATGCTCTACTTCAATGAGCAAAACTCCTCCGTAGAATCCGAACAAATCAGTCTGGTGCTTGGAAAAAATTTCGTCATCAGTTTTCAGGAAGATGCATCAAGGGATGTGTTTAATTCGCTGAGAGATAAAATTAAAATTCCGGGAAGTAAGCTCCGTCAAAACGGAGCCGATTTTTTATTTTATTTGCTGATAGATTCTATCGTAGATCATTATTATCTGGTAATGGAAAAGCTCGGCGATAGAATAGAACATCTGGAAGAAGATGTAATCCGACAGTCCAATAAAAGAACGCTTGCTAAAATAAATATTCTCCGTAAGGAGATGATTGTGTTGAAAAGAAGTATTGGACCTGTTAGGGAATTGGTCAATGGAGTATTACGCAGCGAAAGCGAACTGATAGAAGAAAAAACAGAAAAATATTTTAAAGATGTGTATGATCATATAGTTCAGGCAAATGATCTAGCCGAAAACTATCGCGATATGATGATGAACTTGCAGGATTTGTACATGAGCAATGTAAACCTGAAATTAAATGAGGTAATGAAAGTGATGGCCATCGTTACTTGTCTGCTTGCGCCTGCCACCGTTATCGGCGGAATCTTTGGAATGAACTTCGACAGAATTCCTTTGTTGCACAACCAATGGGGATTCTATATCTCCGTAGGATTGATGTTGATGATTCCGGTTTGGATGATTGTTGTTTTTAAACGGAAGGATTGGTTTTAGTTTCCTTCTTATAAACCGGTACCGTACTGCAGGGCTCTCCGTACATGATACTTTTTACAACAGGTCTTAACTGTTGTGTTATTTGCAGATATGCTTCTTCGGGAATTGGTGTTTCTCCGCAACCTTTAATCACTACGCGCTTATCTGCATACTCATCAATATTAATTCGGTCAATATTTTTAATCAGCAGTTTATGTTTTACTTCTTCTTTATTTCCAAGCAACACCCCTTTGGCTATGGGCTGCAATAAAGAGGCTATCAACATGTAAGCCCACATGGGAATAATAGCATCGGCGGTACAGTTGACGGCAACTATTTTATTTTCATATACAGAAATGTCGAGCGATTTCAGCGCTTGTCTGAATTCTTTTTCTTTAAGAATGAGTCCCATAAATAAATAGTCTTTCAAATCAAAAGAAACGATGGGCTCTTTTGGAAAAAAAGTCTCAATATCTATGGTGACAATTCCGCTTTCCGCTACCTTATTTACAAATGTTTCTGACATGGCTGTACAAAATTAAAACAAAAAGCCGGCGCTTGAAAGGCCGGCTATATAAATGTTTGATAAAGTATTTTAGAAGTGTTTGCTTCTTTCGTCTTTAATATCAGCTTGCTTTCTTAATCCTTCAAACCAGCTACCCGTTTGATTGCGAAGCGCGGTGCTTCTGCTGGAAACTCTTTGCTGTAAAGCTTCAGGTGTCTCTGCTGCTTTAGACTGAATGCCGTTTACTTTCATAACGAATACGCCGGTGGTTCCTTCTATAACAGGAGATACTTTGTTTTGATAGGATTTATTGAATGATGCACCAATAATTTTGGGCTCCATTCCAATTCCGTTGATGATAGTAGCGTTGAAGGTGATGGATGAGTCTGCTCCGGCGATTTGTACTTGTTTATTGTACGCGGCAGCGGCCGACTCGAGGGTGGGGTTGCTTCCCAGTTTCTTTGAAATTATTTCTGTTTTTTTCTTTTTGCGGATCATCACTTCACAACCAGATTTAGCGGTTGCTGCATCCTGCAATCCTTTGGGTACAACCCTATCCAATGTAGCCACCACAAACTGATCTCCTATGCTGAAGGGCTCACTCACATCTCCTTTCTTTGCTTCAAAAGCCCAGCGAACCAATGATCTCGCATCTTGTAAAGCACCGATGGCATAATCGTTTTCTTTAATCAAGCCTAGACTTGGTGTAAGGCTCAGCTTATTTTTTTCTGCATATTTTTCCAGTGCTGTTTTGTCTTTTTCTGAAGATGCTTTGGTTGCGTCGAGACTAGCTTTGTTGATGGTAACATCACTCGCTACAATTTCTCTTCCCAGAAAAGCCACTTTGTAGGCTGATTTGAAATTACTTTGTCCCAACAAGTCTATTATGTGATAACCAAATTGTGTTTTTACCACACCTTTTGATCCGGGTGTTTTTGTAAAACAAAATTCGTTGAATTCAGGAACCATCGTTCCGTATGCAAAAGATCCAAGGTCTCCACCTTTATCTTTACTTCCGGGATCAGTTGAATATGTTTTTGCAAGCCCGGCAAAATCAGCACCCTTAAGTATTGCACCATAAAGACTATCAGCGAGTTTTTTTGCTTCATCATCTCCGTTAGACGCTTGATCATTAACGGGTATTAATATATGTCTGGCCTTTGCGCTGTCGGGTTGTTGTTTGGTGCTAACCAGCTTAGCAAGAATATAATTTCCGTTGTCAACATATGGTCCATAAACAGTTCCGGCTGGTTGTGCAAGTATGGAGTCTGCTTTGGTTGAACCCAATTTATCTTTTGGCAAAAACTCATCTTTAAAATCAATACTGGATAGATTTCTTGCTACAAATATTTTAGCATTAGTATCTGCCTGAAATGATGTCTTCAATTGATTTAACTGCTCAAGCGCAGCGAGTGAATCTTCTTTACTGGGAAGTTGACTGAATGAAATATAAGATATCGCCCTACCCTCTTCTTCCTGTTTAAACAATTCTTTGTTTTTATTTACATATGCTGTTACGTCTTCATCAGTCACCTTAATGGTACTGTCTGATATGTCAGTATATGGAATCGTAACATAAGAAATGTTGGCGAAGTTTTTATTTTCATTCGACTCTTTTTCCTGCATCCAGGTTGGATAATAAGCTGATGCATTGATTAACCCGCTGTATTTAGCAGCAATCGTAGTTAGTTTCAGCGGATCAATGATTTGAGCATAAACACCTTCTAATTGTTCCCCTTTTAATTTTTTTATGTTAGCCAGCGCTTGTTGAGCTTTTTTAACATCCAGTTTACCGGTTATAGAATCCTGCAAAGATCTCTCCTGCGTAAATGGATTTGAAGGGTCATTACTCAATAAAATGTATGATAATTCTTTTGAAGTAAAATCAAGTCCGAGTTTTTCAGTCTCCGCAAAAAATATTTTTTCAGCGATTACCTGATTCCATGTTTGGTCTCTTAATTGATATAACTGAGTACCTGAAGGACGCTGACCGGTTCTCTGAGCTTGCATATCTTCGGCAGTTCTTACTCTTTTATTAAATTCAGCCAGTTCTATTTTTTCACCATTCACCTTTCCTACATGACTGGAGATAGAACTAAATACATTGTTTCCCCCCTGTTTGGCATCCATTAAAATAAAACCTATTAAACTTAGAGCTATCACTACTATTATGATGGCCGCTCCCTTGTCTCTAATACTCTGGATAATCTGCATATTATATATTATTGGTTTTTGCTCAGCAAAAATAGGTTAAAATAGGTTATGAACAAACTGTGGAAAACCCTTGAAACAACTAAAAATATTGAATCTATTAAAATTCAAAAACTGGACTTTGTTAAAAAAAACGGTCAATTTAATTTTTCAACAACCAAGATGTTAATAATTAATTTTTCTGTGGAAAACAGCATAATTGGTTAATCGTTTGTTTGAACAAAAAAAGAATAAATATATATTATATTGTTTATTTTATTAATAAAATAACTTTTTTAAAATTTTATCCGCTCTGTTTTCACATGATTTATAAAAATTTTTCCTTTATTTTTTTCCACTTTCATATTTACTCACTTGTTTGAATAAATTTTATAGAATGAGTTTTTAGATAGTAATAATAGGTGTTGTAAAAAATAACCATAATGTTAGTTAACTGTTTATTAGTGTGGATAAAACAAACTATTTAATTTTACAATAGGGGATGAAATAAAAATATACACTTATTAACAGCCCTAATAATAGTAGGGGTTTATTTAAAAATATAGTATTAGAATATATTATGGCAGATATACACAATGATTTTTCAAAAGAAAAACTGGTTTTAGAAAAAGGATTTTTTGATGTGGATATAGACATATCTTTGGATCTCTTTAAAGAAATAGAAAAATTAAAAAAAGAAAAAAATGCCATTATACTTGCGCACTATTATCAGGAACCGGACATCCAGGATGTGGCAGATTATATTGGCGACAGTTTAGGTTTATCGCAGAAAGCACAAAGTACTAATGCCGATATAATTGTTTTTGCAGGAGTACATTTTATGGCTGAGACGGCCAAGATATTAAATCCATCAAAAAAAGTTTTATTACCCGATCTTAATGCTGGTTGTTCTTTAAGTGATTCTGCTCCTCCTGAATTATTTAAAAAATTTAAAGATAAGTATCCTGACCATCTGGTAATCACCTACATCAATTGCAGTGCAGGAATGAAAGCTTTGAGTGATATTATTTGCACATCTTCCAATGCGCAGAAAATAGTTGAAAGTCTGCCTAAAGATCAACCTATCATATTTGCTCCTGATAAAAATCTTGGAGCTTATATCAATAAAAAGACCGGCAGAAATATGTTGTTATGGAATGGTGCATGTATGGTTCATGAAATATTTAGTCTTGAAAAAATCACCAAACTTAAAATTCGTCACCCAAAAGCTAAATTCATCGCGCATCCCGAATGTGAAGAACCTGTATTAGCTCTAGCAGACTATATAGGGAGCACCACGGGACTTTTAAAGTATACCATTGATGATTCATCCAATGAGTTTATTGTGGCCACAGAAACGGGGATATTGCATCAAATGCAAAAATCAAGTCCACAAAAAACATTCATTCCTGCCCCACCTAATAATTCCTGTGCTTGCAATGACTGTCCTTATATGAAATTAAATACCCTTGAAAAACTTTATTTGTGCTTGAAATACGAAAGCCCGGAAATTACAATGGATGAAGAATTAAGATTAGCAGCAAAAAAACCAATGGACAGAATGTTGCAAATAAGTGCCCAATATGGATTGTAAATTTATTTTTTCCAGAAACAATTAATTCTGTGCCTGACATTATTTCTGATATTAAGATAAAAAAGATTAATGTCTCCTATATGAAAGTTTTTTTGCCTTAAAAATATTTTACCAAATATATCAGGTTTACAACTCCATAAAATATTTCCCTTAATCTGAGCATCTACAACTTTTGGTACTACCTTATTAAAATTTTTCAATACCCCACCTGTATTAAATTCTTTTGAAACATAATTTTCATCAATCGTCCAACTCAACGGATTGGTGACAATAGATTTAAAAGACTCTTTACTCACATAATCTGGCGTATAACCAGATTTAAAAGTTCTCCAGGAAACAAAACAACCAGTAGCACAACTGTCCTTACAGGGATAAATTTCAGTAAAATAATTTTCCGGTACTGGCATTCCAATCAGATAAGCGCACACAAGTTTATTTTGTAATATTTCACCTTCAAAAAATTCTTTCATTAACCTGCCGGCATGTAATGTACCCTGGCTATGGCTTGCAATGATAATTGGCCTTCCATTATTATATTTTTCAAGGTAAAAGATAAAAGCAGTTTTTATATCATCATAAGCTTTGTCAAAATACGGTTTAGCTGTTTCTCTATCCAGTGAAAAGCTTTTATAGTGAGCCTGCCTGTATCTGGGAGCAAAAACCCTATTACTTTCATTAAACACACTGGCTTGATACAGTATAGAACTTTCATCCGTTTTTTTATTGAGCTTTTCATCATCAATAGAGGCATTCCAGGAGGTGAAACTTTTATCAGTATAAGAGGTGGGATGTATAAAAAACACATCGACTAAAGAGTCTTTATAATAATCTTTTTTTAAAAGCGCAGGCAGACTGTCAGACGGATCTTCTTTCAAGGGATGTGCTGCCCAGTTTTTCAAATTACTATAATCTATAATTTCATTCTCATTTTTATTATCTGAACTATTTTTTAATTGCTGGGCATAAGTATTTTTTATTAAAGAAACAGCAATCAATAACCCTACAAATAGAATATTTTTCTGACTCATACTCAAATCTACTTTATATACAATTAATTAGTTAAATTATATTTTTTACAAACACCAACAAATTATATACATTTATCACATTATTAAAGATGCCGATTAAGAACCATATTAATTTTTTAAAAGAGGTCTTCTTTTATACACTTACCGCTTTTGGTGGGCCTCAAGTTCATTATGGCATCCTACTGAAAAAATTCGTTTATCAAAAAAATTATCTAACAGAGCAGGAGTTGGTAGAATACAATTCTATGTGTCAAATACTACCTGGTGCATCAAGCACACAATTGATAACCTTGATTGGTTATAAAAAAGGAGGACTTCCGCTTGCAATCCTGACATTCATTATATGGATATTACCCGCGTGCACTATAATGGGGGCGCTATCCTTTTTTGTAACGACATTTAAAGACAAACAAAATATTCTTCTGATTTTCAGATTTTTTGAACCAATGGCAATTGGATTTTTACTTTACGCCGCTTTTAATTCAAGAAAGGTTTCTGTATATAACACGATAACAGTTATAATATTGCTTGCTTCTACTATAATCACTTACCTGTTTTTTAAAACACCCTGGGTTTTTCCCGCACTGATTATCTTAGCAGGAATTTCTACCAACTTTAGTAATAAAAGGATTCCAAAGACAACAGACGTTTCAATAAAATCAGTTAAATGGACGAACCTGTTTCTATTTATAATTATTTTCTCCTTAGCAGCTTTTTTCAGTGAAACGGCAAGAAAAAATAATTGGGAAAACAGAAAAGCATTTAATTTATTTGAAAATTTCTATCGTTTTGGCAGTATTGTATTTGGTGGTGGTGATGTCCTTTTCCCAATGATGCTCGATCAATATGTAGTAAGGCCGTCTGATAAAGAACACGCAACTAAAAATCCAAATGCTATCAAAATAGAACGCAATGATTTAGTCACGGGATATGGTATAGTCAGAGTGGTGCCGGGACCTGTTTTTTCCCTGGCATCTTATGCGGGTGGTATGGCCATGTCTTCACAAGGAAAAAAAATGCAAGCGTTGGGTTGCGCCATTGCTTCAATTGCCATTTTTCTACCTAGCGCTCTTTTGGTTTTCTTTTTCTTTCCGCTATTGCAATACCTAAAGAAGTTTGTTGTGGTATACAGGTCTTTGGAAGGTATCAATGCGGCAGTAGTGGGTTTTATGTTTGCCGCCGGACTTTATTTGACTTACACTCTTTTTTCCGAACAAACGTCAAGCGTTTTTATTTATAGTCTTTTAATTACTTTAGGAACATTCTTTATGTTACATTTTACTAAGATTCCATCACAGCTAATAGTAATCTTATGTATCGCCCTTGGCTGGATTTTCTAAATGAGAAGAATAATATTGCTCCCGCTCAATCTCTATCATAACCGAATCTGGTACATAATATCGTATTGATTTCTTTAATGAAATTTGTTTTCTAATAAACGAAGAAGAGATTTCGAGTTGAGGTGCATCTAACACTTTTATATCAGCTCCAACATTATTTATTACATCATATCCGGGTCTTTTATAAATAAAAACTTTATGGTTTTTCAAAATATAAGAAGCATTTTTCCATTTATCAATGTTTTGAAATCCATCGCTGCCCATAATAATTGTAAAACTATGTTTAGGGTAATTTTCTTTTAAATATACAAGCGTATTAGAAGTATATGATGGTTTAGGAAGCTTGAACTCAACATTCGATGCTTTTATTTTAATCTCTCCATCTAAGGCAGTCTGTACCAGTGATAATCTGTGTTGTTCATTCAGTAAAACACTGGAATTTTTAAAAGGATTCTGTGGTGAAACAACAAACCAAACCTCATCCAGATCTGTATTATTCAGAGTATAATTTGCAATGATTAGGTGCCCATTGTGGATGGGGTTGAAAGAACCAAAATATAACCCAATATTCATATATAAAATTATAATATTTCTTCAACTATAATTTGTTCAGCCTCATCAACTCGCAAACTTAATTTGTATCCGGAAACAATTATTGATATAGGATCATTAAATGGTGCTTTTTGTTCAACCAGAATGGTTTCACCTGGTGTGCATCCCATTTCCATTAATTTTAAAAACATTTCATCGCTTTCAAAAGACTTAATGATTGCTTTTTTTCCTACCGACAATTCTGAAAGTTTTTTAAACATACAGTTCTCTAGATTCAATTAAGGATGTAAAGATAGTTTATAGATAAACGTCTTATTTTCGACAAACGAAATTTTAAAAATGAATACACGTTTTCACTTTCTTAATAAAACAACACTTTCCGACAGAACCCGACTCAAGGAGTTTCTAAAAAAAATGACTAAAACGGAAGGTCGGTTAATTGCGTCTGTTGATTTTATTTTTTGTTCAGACGAATACCTTCTTTCAATCAATCAAACGTTTCTAAAACACGATGATTATACAGATATCATAACCTTCAATTTAACACCCAAAGGCGAGTCATCAATCACTTCCGAGATCTATATTAGCACTGAGAGAGTAAAAGAAAACGCCAAACTATATTCTCCTTCCTATAAAAGAGAACTTCACAGAGTAATCTTTCATGGAGTTCTCCATTTATGTGGGTATAAAGACAAGAATCCCGCTCAACAAACCATCATGAGGAAGAAAGAAGAGGAGTATTTGAATCTTTATTTTAAAATTTAAACTCTCTGTGGCGTTGTATCGAACAAACAATTCGTTCCACGTGGAACATATATTGCATTGTCCAATAAATAATCAATAGCCCACCATTTAAATGGTGGGCTATTAGTTTCAATGTTTTTTCTCTTCGTTTCACGTGGAACAAAACTACTCTTTCCGAAAAATAAATTCTTACGGGTTGTAATACCCCCACTAAACTTCTAAACCATCAAACCCCTAAACTTTTTTTATCTTTGCACACTCATGTTTCAAAAATACGATGTCATAGTAGTTGGAGCCGGACACGCCGGTTGTGAGGCCGCCGCCGCTGCCGCCAATATGGGTAGCAGGGTTTTGTTGGTTACTATGAATATGCAGACTATCGCCCAAATGAGTTGTAATCCCGCTATGGGAGGAATTGCCAAGGGGCAGATTGTTAAGGAGATAGATGCAATGGGTGGATATAGTGGCATAGTGACGGATAAAAGCATGATTCAATTCAGGATGCTGAATCGATCAAAAGGTCCGGCAATGTGGAGCCCAAGAGCACAGTGTGACAGAATGTTGTTTGCTGCTACCTGGAGAGAAATGCTGGAAAATACACCTAATCTCGACTTTTATCAGGATACAGTTAAGGAAATCATAGTAAAAGATGGAAAAGCGGCTGGTGTTGTAACCGGATTGGGACATTCAATACACGCTAAGTCTGTCGTATTAACCAATGGTACATTTCTAAATGGTGTCATTCATATTGGTGAGAAAAATTTCGGGGGCGGGAGAGTAGCCGAAAAAGCGGCAACTGGGATAACTGAACAACTTGTTTCTTTGGGTTTTGAAAGTGATCGCTTGAAGACGGGGACTCCGCCCAGAATTGACGGAAGAAGTCTAGATTATTCCAAAATGGAAGAACAGAAAGGAGACGAGGAGCTTGTGGGATTTAGTTATCTGTCAAAACCGGAGTTGAAAGCAGAACAACAAAGAAGCTGCTGGATAACTTATACTAGTCAGGAAGTACATGATATTTTAAAAGAGGGTTTTGATTCCAGTCCAATGTTTAAAGGACGTATCCAGGGAACGGGTCCAAGGTACTGCCCAAGTATAGAAGACAAAATAAACCGATTTGCGGAGCGCGACAGACACCAGTTGTTTGTTGAGCCGGAGGGCTGGAATACGGTAGAGATTTATGTCAATGGATTCTCCACCTCTTTATCAGAAGATGTTCAGTATCAATCACTTAGAAAGGTTCCCGGCTTTGAAAGCGTCAAAATGTTTCGCCCGGGATATGCTATTGAATATGATTATTTTCCACCGACTCAGCTTAAATTCAGTTTGGAAACCAAGCTGATTGACAATCTGTTTTTTGCCGGACAAATCAACGGAACAACCGGATACGAAGAGGCTGCTTGTCAGGGTTTGATGGCAGGAATTAACGCCCATCAAAAAGCAAACGAGCTTGACCCACTGGTATTGAAAAGGAGTGAGGCTTATATCGGCGTGTTGATTGACGACTTAATTAACAAGGGAACCGACGAGCCATACAGGATGTTTACAAGCAGAGCGGAATTCAGAACCTTGCTCAGACAAGACAATGCCGATATGCGTCTGACGGAGATCAGTTACAGACTCGGTTTGGCAGGGCAGGAAAGAATGGAGCTTCTGCAAAAGAAAAGACAAAACGTTGAGGAAATAAAAAATAAACTCCAAAATATTTCATTGGAGCCGGCAGTCGTGAACGACTACCTAAATAGCGTTTATTCGTCACCGTTATCTTTAAAACAAAAGGCGTCTCAAATTTTACTCCGTCCGGGAATTGACATCAGATCGATGTTGCAGCAAATAGCCGGACTCAAAGAAAACTTTGAAGAGTATACTTCTGAGGAGTTGGAGCAGGCAGAAATACAACTTAAATACGATACATATATAGAGAAAGAAAAAGAGTTGGTTCAAAAGATGAGCCAGTTGGAAAATCTGATAATACCGGATAATTTCAATTACAACAAACTGGTTTCATTAAGTACGGAAGCGAGGCAAAAATTTATCAAGATACAACCCAGAACGCTTGGGCAAGCATCCAGAATTTCCGGAGTAAACCCGAGTGATGTACAAATTCTTATGCTGTACATGGGCAGATAACCACTAAACACCTCTAAAAATGAAAAGTCAGCAACAAATTTTTAGCGAAATTGAAATTTATCTTAAAGAAAACAATTTATCCGTCCATAACATTGATTCCTCCAGACCATGGGGTGGATTTTTTGTTATTGAAGAAAGAGATGCGGCCAATTTCATTGATCATTTTTTTCCATCACTTGATAAATCAGCATTACTGAAAGGTAAACTGAGTCCCAAAATATTGTTGGTTGCGCCCGAAAAAAAACTAAGCTGGCAGTACCATTTCAGACGTGCGGAAGTTTGGAAACTAATTAGAGGCGAAGCCGGCGTTGTTCGAAGCGAAACGGACGAGGAAAAAGAACTCTACCACCTAAGTTTAAATGAAATCATTCAATTGAAACAGGGAGAAAGACACCGGTTGGTTGGCTTGAATGACTGGGGTATTATTGCTGAAATTTGGATGCATACAGACCCAGAAAATCCAAGTAACGAAGACGATATTGTAAGACTGCAGGATGATTTTGGCAGAGGAAAGTAAAATTATACGTCTACATTTTCTGACTTTTTAAGAGACGCAATCATCCATTTTATTTGGGCATAACTTATATTTTCCGGAAGTCGGTTTTTAATTTCTGTCAACCCGGAAATGTTGTTATTAGATAATACTCTTTTAATGAGGTCTTGGGTTTTTGACTCAATCAATGAATCTATATTAATTTCACCGGTCTCTATATAATGCACGAGGTGTCCTTCTATTGTTGTAATTGTCAAATTCCTGGAAGCAGCAATTTCTTTTATTGATATTCCCTCTTTATAAAGTTTGAAAGTTTCTAGTTTTGTATCCGGTTTTTTATTGACTGACTTTTTCTTTAATGGCTTAATAACAATTTCTTTTTCTGATCTGTTTATATTATTTTCTTCGCAATAAGTTTCAATTATTGATAAAAAGATTTTTCCATATTGTTTTATTTTCACTGGTCCCATTCCATTAATGTCAGACAGTTCACTAATGTTAATGGGAAGAATAGTGGACATCTGTTGTAAAGACTCGCTGCTGCAAACCATATAAACCGGTACGTTTTTTTCTTCAGCAATTTCATTTCTTTTAGATTTCAGTAAATGAAATAAGTTATTCTTTTTGATATCATCTGAAATAAAATCAGCGGCCCCAGCATAAGCATTAAATTTAAAAAGCTCTTTTTTTACGCCGGTCTTTTTTAGTTGGTAATTTTCTAGCGAAAAACCTCCTATGCAACAAGACAGTATTTCTTTTTTATAACAAATAGATTGAAAGACTTTTTTCAACAAAGAAGTAAACTCGCTTGATAGCTGCCTGTTATCTGAAACGGCAGTACAATTGTGTATGTCATTTTTTAATTTCTCCAACTCAACGATATACCAATTCGCTGCGCTTTCGATCTTTTGTTTTAAGGAGATGTTATCAGAGGGAGAAGTAATTTCGGAAAAGAATGAAGAGAGTATGGGTTCAAACCTAATGCTATACCCAATAAGAATATTTAGATCACTATTAATTTTATTCAGCCAATCGTTTATATTTTTTGTAAATGCTTTCTTTTCGTTGTTCCATTTGATGCAGCTGGATAAATCGCTTTCAATGGTTTTAAAATCGAATAAATCTTTGATAATTTCTTTTTGATATTGGTTTATTGCATCCGATAAGTGGTCATCGTCGTTAGATGATTCCAACATTTTTATGTAGGAAACTATTCTTTCATCGCTTCTAAGACTTGAAAGGCTGATGCTACTTTTTAAAAACAATCCGTCAAGACTTCTGCATCTGCTTAGTGCAACATACACCTGACCGGAAGCAAATGCCGCTGAGGCATCTACCAAAGCATTATCAAATGTTAAGCCTTGACTTTTATGAATCGTAATGGCCCATGCCAACCGAAGTGGATATTGAGTAAATGAGCCTAATTCTTCTTCTTCAATTTTTTTGCTTTTTGCGTTAATAGCATAACGTATATTTTTCCAGGTTTCTTTTCCTAATGAAATCTGCGAAGTTGTTTCTGCATCTGTACATTCCACCCATATTTTTTCCTCTTCAATTTTTTTTACCGTTCCAATTTTTCCATTGTAATACCGCTTAATTTTTTCACTGTCATTTTTCACGAACATGACTTTTGCGCCAACTTTTAAAATCAATTTTTGTTCAACCGGAAATGATTGTTCGCTGAAAATGCCATCTATACTTGCAGTCAAAATAAATTCGTCATTATTTATTTTTCCCAATTCACTATTGTTTATTACATCGGCTTTTTGATTATGCGTGGTAAGCGTTATGTATTTATCATAATTAATTTGTTGATTATTTACAAGGCGACTATTTAACAAATTATATCCTTCCTCATCCATTTTATTATTTCTAACCTTGTTGAGTAAATCAATAAATTTCCGATCGCTTTGTCGGTAAACCTTTTTCAGCTCAATATATATCGGTTGACCTTCCTCAATTACTTTACTATTAAAAAAATACGGATGGGTATAATATTCTTTCAAAAGCTGCCAATCTTCTTCTTTTATAACGGGCGGCAATTGGTATAAGTCTCCAATAAATAATACCTGAACGCCACCAAATGCTTTTGAAAAATTGTTTCGGGTATAACGCAATATAGCATCTATTGCATCCAGGGTGTCGCATCTCACCATGCTTATTTCATCTATAATCAGTAATTCTAATTGTTGCAAAATTTCTTTTTTCTCGCTGTTAAGTCGAAGTTTAGAGATTAAATCATGTTTGTTTGATGTATTTTCCGAATTGAATTTTACATTATCAGAGGGAATAAATGGATGAAAAGGTAAGTTGAAGAAAGAATGAATGGTGGTTGCGCCTGCATTAATAGCAGCTACGCCCGTTGGAGCTACTACCGCAATATTTTTTTTACATGACCCTTTGATGAATTTAAGAAAAGTGGTTTTTCCTGTTCCTGCTTTCCCGCTCAGAAAAACAGATTGGTTGCTGAGATTAATATAATCAGCCGCCAAATTAAACTCCCGGTTGTCATCATTTTTAATTTCCATATTTAAGTTATGTAAAATCTCCAAAAAATGTCATTATGCAACGCTACTGAATATATTCTCAATAAATAAGAATAATCTATTTGTGATGATCACATATTGTCATCTAAAGATAAAATATATAATCGTTCAGCCATTGCATAATGACATTAAAAGATTCTGTAGAAAGGAGTGGCTTTAGTCTTCTGATTTACCACCCAGCATCAACAATTCGTTGATCTGTATTTCGGTAAAATACTTTTTATTGCCCTCTTTATCCTGATAATCCTTGGTAACAAGCTTACCTTCCAAAGCCACCTCGCTTCCTTTGTTGAGATATTTTTCTGCAATATCCGCCACCTTTCCCCAGGCGATAATATTATGCCACTGGGTTTCTTTTACCTTTTCTCCTTTAGAGTTGGTGTAGATTTCATTGGTAGCAATGGAAAACTTTGCCAGCTTTTTACCTGAATCAATTTTTTTAATTTCCGGGTCTTTACCCAGGTTGCCAATTAGTTGGACTTTGTTTCGTAATGAGTACATAATCTGTGTTTTAATGTTTAAAAATTTATTCCAGTCGGGATGAGGCGCCTTCATATCGACATGGCAAAGGTGAATTAAACGGAAGCCGTTAGTTGTATTTTATTCGTTTACAGGTGAAAATAACCGATTGTAAGTGGTTAAAACACGTCTTGATTATTGAATAGCTGTCATTATTTTCAATCATTAATCTTTACTTATGCAAACCACGTTTATTCAATCAAAAAATTGCCTTTCTTGTACAAAGCAATTGAGAGGAAGAACCGATAAAAAATTCTGTAATGATTATTGTCGCAATAGTTATAACAATCAACTAAAAGCGCCGGTAAACAATCTCATCAGAAACATCAATCATGTTCTTGCAAAAAATAGACGTATTCTGGAGTCGTTTTTGGCGGAGGATGAAGAAATGATAAAAGTTAAAAAAGAAAAACTAATGGAGCGAGGATATCTTTCCAAATACGCTACCCATATTTACATTAATAAAAAAGGATCAATTTATTATTACTGTTATGATTATGGTGTTCTCTCGCTGGACGAGTCTAGTTGTGTAATAGTAAAGTCAAAAGAAGAATGGAGTTAGAATAAAACTATATTGATTTATTAAGGGGGTTAATGTTGTTCTTAGGAATACCATGAATTTTTTTTCTGCAATTTTCGCTGCCGCAGCTACAATCAAATGGTTCCATGTGTTCATCTAAAAAGGTGGCGTAATCCAGTGTCAGCTCTTCTCCTTGTTGAATATCTCTGGCGGCAATTACATTTAGTCCGGAATATTGGGAGTTCGGATTACAACTATGGTTTTGAGGCGCCCATTCTGCCGGGTTGTCATCCCACAATAAAAAAACATCCCGTCCAATTGGATATGCATATCGCCTGAAAACTTCTTTGTCTTTTTCGTTCCAGTTATCCATTACATGAGAAGCTGTAGCAATTCGCTGTGCCTTTTCTTCGCCTAAAAAAATTACTTCATCTTTTTTAATGTTCACAGAAGCATAAATTCCATAACCGGAAATAGAGTTGCCTTTTATCTGATATTTTTTTTGTTTTTTATGATGCCGGTAAATTCCTTCTGCAATGATGTGACGTAAAAAATTCTCCTGACCATACCCATCATTTCTTAAAATATAATCTGCAGAGCCCTCGTATCCTTCAGTATAAAAAACAGAACAGGTAAAATTAATTTCCAGAAAAAATAGTTTTCCGCTTTGATTCATTCTAAAATCCATTCGCGCGTAGCCAATTCCGCCAAATGTTTTAAAAATATTTTCAGCAGCGTTTTTTAATGATACATTAATTTCTTCTTCTGCAACAGGAATATTTGCATCGGGATGTAATTCGGATGTTTTTAAAGAATAAGTCTTGAATTTTTTTCCTTTAGGAAATATATACTCAATGGGTTCAAAAACTTTTACCTCATTGTTTTTATTGGTTCCTCCCGCCACCAGGACGGTAAATTCTCTTCCGTCAATATATTCCTCCACAAGCAATGAATGATACTCATCAATGATGGAATTAATTTTTTCATGAAGCTCTTTATTATTATGAACAAGAGAATGCTCATCGATACCGAGACTATCCCCCGCCTTAGCCGGCTTCACAAACATTGGAAATGCTAGTTCCGCACAGGCCGCATCCACCTCCTCTCTATTGTTCAGCACAACATACGCGGGCGTAGCAACAGACTGGGTATATGCTACATATTTCATCAGCTCCTTTGTAGGGTCATACAAAATGCTATTGGGCCCGGTATACGGCAGGTTGAGTAACTCTAAAAAATAAATTACATCAATAGAAGGCACTTCCCATTCAAGATAACCTTCACAAAGATTGACATATACATCAAAGTTCTTTTTGCTTAATTCTTTTAGTTGCCTGTAGGTGGTAAGTTTATTCAGAAACACATGCTCTATCTCCGCTCCGGGAATCAATGCACTTAGATTTCTTGGAGGATCGTAATGCTGATAATCAACAGAAGAAGTTGAATAGTCGGGTTGCAACACACAAACGCGCAGATCTTCCGGTGTTTTACCGGACATCAGTTTTTCAATCAGTTCATTTATATCTTTATGCGCGCTCAATTTTTTCTGTAGTTATATAATCAATCTGCCTGGCTATGGCTCTTTTTACACCATCTTTAATGATTTCATCCACAAGACCGGCAAAAGTTTTTTCTGAAAATTTTAAAATCGCACCGATGGAAGTATAATCTTCATCCTCACTGATGCCACATTGGGCGTTTACTTCCAATACATAAATCTTTCCGGTTTCTTTGTCCATTCGTAAATCAACACGGGTATATCCTTTTCCTTTTGTGGCGAAATATGCGTCGCGACTGATATTTTTAATGGTCTCAGAAAGCCGCTCTTCCGCTAAACGGTATTCATAAAAGTTTTCATTATTAGGCATGGCACTCTCCGATTCATATATTTCCCACAATCTGTCGAAAGATAAAAATTTTTCATTTTCAGGAAGCGAATCATGAAAAACTCGTTCCACGGGATTGTAAATATTTAAATATTTCGGATGGTCGTACGAGCCGCTTATGAGTGTAGTGAATTCGGGACCGGCAACAAACTTTTCGGCAATGATTCCTCCCGAGAGCAGATTCCAGCCACGATATCCCGATGTTAAATCGTTGAGCAGCTTGGATAATTGTTCTTCATTTTCCACCACATTCTTCACGCCCACGCCCATGCTTCCGCCTGAAACTGCTGGCTTTACAATAATCGGTCTGCCAAGCCGGTTAAAAATTTCTGATAAATTATTCGTGTATTCGTTAACGTTACACCACGGCGCCGTAGAAACACCCGCATCATCAAATGCCTGTTTCATAGGTATTTTAGAAGTCGTGATGTTATAAAAAAACTGATCCGCTCCGGTATATACTAACTCTTTTTCTTCCAGCAGTTTAATTACGGAAACGCCAGGAGTGCCATTAACTTCATCACCATCACAAAGATTTAATACAACAGGCAAAACCTTTCCATTTTCTTTTTCTCCCGATATTTCATCAATAATACTTTTATAATTATTCATGTTTACCGGCTGCCACTTCCACTGCATTTGAAGTAACTCAAAAACTTTTTTATATTCTTCAATACTTTGTGTAAAGTCGTAGTAATAATCAATGTTGGCATCGCCGCCTTCAATTTGAGGGGCAAGAACCCAAATCTTTATGTTCCCCGCCGGCAGTGACTTACGTGAGTGAATATTTAATGAGTCGTTAATGTTTTTCGATGTGAATTCACTCATCACTTTTTCAGTTGCTTTTTGATAAAATCAGTAAGACGATATTCTTTAATGATATGAGATGGAATATATTTTGCTCCTTTGATTGTTCTTAAACATTTATTGCTGCCACAGAAACAGTTGAAAGATTGAGTCATCTCCCATTCTGTAGATGGATAAAAAAATGTCAGCTCTTCGTTTGCTTCTATTTGTTTGAGTGCAATCAACTGCATGTTTGTTGTATCAAAAAATATATTGGGGCTACAGTTATGATTGATGTATTGTAAATAAGAAGGGTTTAGTGTAATATGAGTGTGTTCGCCTGTCTGAACAGTAAGATATGTTGGAATAGATAAAATATCTTTTGCAGAAAAACTACTGATGACAGCCCCTTTCTTAAATGCAACTAGACTGCAAAGAGCTTTCTCTCCCGTTACCGGATGCTGCACCACTTCAGCAAAATCGTGTTTTTCAACAGATACCATTAAGACATCAGAAAGAGCGGGACTTGTCATCTTGTTCCGGTTTTGTTGATTAAATGGAGATAACTACAGAAGACTCTTTGAAGTTATACAGATATTATAATCCAATGAAAAAACTTATGCCAAAGTTTTCAACAATTTGAAGCGAAAAAAATTATGATCTGGTTAGAGAGGTTATTAAATCTGCATAATACGGATGTTGATTTATAAGAGGTGCAGCATCCGTAAGTTCAAAATCATCAAAATCAAAACCCGGTGCTACGGTACATCCTACAAACGAATAGTTGCCGTTTGCGGCGGGTCTGCTTGCAAACCAACTATTGGCCGGAACAACATACTGGAATAGTTCACCTTTTTCAATATTCGAGCCAAGCAACACTTCTTTGTACTGTCCGTTAGGTTCAAAAATATATATGGTTAAAGGGTCGCCCATATAGAAATGCCAGCATTCATCGCTTTTTATACGATGAAAAGCGGAGAAGTTTCCTTTCTCCAGTAAAAAATAAATCGCAGTAGAAAAGAATCTGTCTCCGCTGAATCTTTTTGGCAGAGCAGATTGAGCAATCATTTCATTGCTTTTATATGTTTCTTTATACCATCCGCCTTCAGGATGAGCAAGGAGTTCGTATTTGTCAATTAATTGTTGGGCGGAAATCATCATAATTGATTCTAAGCCGTTTTATATATTTAATCCTCCGCAAACACTGATGGTTTGTCCGGTTATATAATTACCCCAGTCGGATGCAAGAAACAAAACAGTATTGGCAATATCCTCTCCTGAAGCGAATCTTCCCAGAGGAATACCTGCTTTATATTTTTCAGCACCCTCGCCTTCTTTGAGGTAGCTGGTCATATCAGTCTCAACAAAACCCGGAGCAATGGCATTGCATCTGATATTGCGGCTACCCAATTCTTTGGCGATACTTTTTGTGAAGCCGATAACACCGGCCTTGCTGGCGGCATAGCTACTCTGACCTGCATTTCCCATTTCTCCAATCACACTGCTCATATTGATGATGCTGCCCGATTTGGCTTTCATCATCGGCCGGATGACTTGTTTGGTCATATTGAAAACTCCGGAGAGATTGATTTGAATAACATCATTCCACTGTTCGGGACTCATGCGAAGGAGTAAATTATCTTTAGATATTCCTGCATTGTTTACGCAGATATCAATCTGACTAAATTCTTTGATGACATCATTTACCAACGCTTCGCATTGTGCGTAATCACCGGCGTTGCTTTTATAAGATTTGGCTTTTACACCCAATCCGATTAGCTTTTGTTCTAAAGCCGCAGCTTTTTCAGCACTGCTGTCGCTCACATATGTAAAGGCAATGTTTGCACCATGTTCGGCAAGTTTAATAGCTACAGCTTCTCCGATACCTCTGGCAGCTCCGGTAACAATGGCGACTTTTCCTTCGAGTAATTTCATTTTGAATATAGTTTATCAAACAAAAATAAGGAAGATAATATGAATATTGAAATTGGTTGAAGGTAGTTGAATATAGTTTAGGATGGTTTAAGATGGTTGTCGTCGATAACATAAGCAACGCAAAACTATTTTGCTCACTTCCTTATTTCTTAATTAACACACTGCGTTCTTTTACTTAGTTGCACCATGTCTCTTTCTAAAGGAACGATATGTCTCTAACAATCAATATCTTTGCAAAATGCTAAAATCAACATTATTAAATGCTGTTCAGGCAGGAGCAGTTGAACTGCAAAGGTTTTTCAACGGCAATTTTAAAATCACCAACAAGGAAGGAATCAACAATCTTGTTACCGAGGCGGATCATGCTGCAGAAAAGGCCATTATCGACGTAATTAAACTAAACCATCCCGATCATTTTATATTGAGTGAGGAAACGGGAGAAATCTCAAGCGACAGCGAATTTAAATGGATAATTGATCCTATAGACGGGACGGTCAATTTTGCCAATGGAATTCCCATTTGCTGTGTAAGCATTGGCGTTGAAAAAGCCGGACAAATGATTTTAGGTGCCGTGTACAATCCTTTTATGAACGAATTATTTTTTGCTCAGAGAGGATTGGGCGCTTCATTAAATGGCAAAAATATTTCCGTTAGTAATAAAAACAAAGTCATTGAAAGTTGTTTGGTTACTGGCTTCCCCTATACTTATTTGGATAGCCCCAACGGACCGATACAGGTATTTGAGAAGTTGATTAAGAAAGGGATTCCGGTGAGGAGACTGGGTAGTGCAGCGATTGATTTATGTTGGGTTGCTGCCGGAAGATTTGATGGTTTTTACGAACATAAATTACAGGCATGGGATAGTGCAGCAGGATTTTTGATGGTGGAAGAAGCGGGTGGAAAGATTACTGACTTCGAAGGGAATTATTATTCTCCCTATCAGCCACACATCATTGCCACCAACGGAAAAATACACGATGAGCTGGCAGATTATGTAAACGGAAGAAAATAAAACAATGGATCAACGTACAGAAATTGCTTCACTGGGTGAATTTGGATTAATAGACCATCTCACAAAGAACATTGATATCAAGAATTCATCCTCATTGGTTGGAGTGGGAGATGACGGAGCGGTCATTGACCATTTCGGGAGGCAGACAGTTTTATCAACCGACTTGCTGATTGAAGGCATTCATTTTGATTTGTCTTATACTCCTCTGAAACATCTGGGATACAAATCTGTGGTGGTGAATGTTTCCGATATATACGCCATGAATGCTACGCCCACACAAATTCTGCTGAGCATAGGTTTTAGCAATCGGTTTAGTCTGGAGGCTTTGGATGAATTTTATGCGGGAGTATATGCAGCCTGTGAAGCATATAATGTAGATCTTGTTGGAGGAGATACCAGTTCGTCTCAGAAAGGATTCATCATAAGCATCACTGCCGTTGGTGAAGTGTCTCCGGATAAATATGTAAAGCGTAATGGCGCTAAGGTGAATGATTTGATTTGTGTGAGCGGTGAATTGGGGGGAGCGTTTTTGGGACTTACCTTGCTGGAGAGAGAGAAAAAAATATTTTCCGAAACAGGTGCGCAACCGGACCTTGAAGGGCAGAAGGTTATTGTGGGCAGATTATTAAAACCGGAGGCAAGAAAAGACATCATTGAATATTTTAGCGAGGTGGAAATTTTACCCTCAAGCATGATAGATGTAAGTGACGGACTGAGCAGCGATATATTGCATATTTGCAAGCAAAGCGAAAAGGGATGTGTGTTGTATGAAGACAAACTCCCTTTCAACGAGGAAGCGAAAGCTTTTGCATACAAACTCCAATTAGATCCTACCGCTTGTGCACTCAGCGGTGGCGAAGATTATGAATTGCTTTTTACTGTTCCCCAGCAGGATTACGAAAAGATTAAATTAAACCCATCCATTTCTATTATCGGTTATATCACAGAACACTCAGAAGGAAATCATATCATCACAAGAGGAGGCAACAAACACGAGTTGGTGGCTCAGGGATGGAATCATGTGAAATAGAGAATCTATTCTCTGCAATAATTCAACCGTTCAACAATACAATTCACACTCTTTTCAATGTTTTCCGTAGAAAAATCTGAAGCGTTGACATTTCCTATGCAGGACAAAAATCTGAACAGAGGTTTTTCCGTTCGGTTAAATATATCTTCAAGATTATTGCTGTAGGCAAGAAACAATACATTTCCCCCAAAATCAGTTTGATACAAGATCTGATAAGTCTTATCATTTTCATCTTGTATGGTCTGAATAAAAGTATAGGGATTGCCCGGGTCAAAATGATTGATGTTTGACAGCGACTTGTTATATGCTTTCAAAACTAAGGAAGTGTAATTGTCAAGTATAACATTACAGGTTTGCACAGGGCTATGATGAGTTTTTGAAAAAGACTGGGCATAAATTTTCTTCTCGCTCACACACATTAATATCATGACAAGCGCCAAATAAAATATTTTCATATAGCGGATTAAAAAATAATTAATAAACTGAAAAACTATTTTAGCATCTGAACGGGATCGGCTACAACGATAAAAACACCTACTTCACTGGAGTTTTTTTGCTGAATACTTAAAACCTCTTTGTACATCGAATCATAATAAGTTCCAAATGCGTGAGCATACATAAGAAAGACTTTGTGCCTCTTTGAATGTTTGTTAATATCAAAAAGCTTGTTGTTGCTCAAATGATACAGTTTGTATGAAGACATTTTTTTCCCTTTTTTCACTATGCTGTCAGGAATTTCTTTTAAGTTAACATTGCGCAATATCTCATCTTCCACTCTCCCCTTGCAGGATGTGTTTTCTTCCAGAAAACTGCCGCTCTTGATAAAGGATGAGTCGTTCAGATAAGTTCCTAAATATACCCCTGCGCTACCGCCTTTCATTTTGTCTACAAAAAATCCATATAAAGACGAAGTGTCTATGTATAAAATATTATCCTCAGGAAACAACCTATTCTTATAAATATACTTTTTAAAATCTTCTTTGCTTTCAAAGTTGAACTTTCTTTCAAGTTTAAATTTTTTCTTCGCATAAGAAGAACAGGATAATAAAAAAATGCAGGCGCTCGCGGTGATTAGATGTAATGTTGTTTTCATTGATGCAGATTTAATAAAAAAAAGGGCGACAATTATAATTATCATCGCCCGAAAGTTGATTAATTGATTGGTAGTTTAATAATATATTCATTGTTCATTATGGTGACCGGGTAAACTCCTCCTTTTACCCATTTTGCCAGACCCGCATTGTTTACAAAAGACAATGTATTGGGGTCAATTTCAAATTGTGTCATGTTTGTTGAACTGAATCTGGTGTCGTTTTTCATTTCAAGTGGTAGGTGCAGCTCAGCTGTGGATTTAGCAAGCCTCGCGTAGCCACTTACTTTTCCAGATGATAATAACGCCTTCTGTTCAAACTGAATACACTTTACACCTACAGCAAGTCTGAAGCACAGACCAAATCCAGAAGTACAACCGGTTCTTGGTTTGTGAAAATTAAAAATATCCAATTGAAAGGTGTAGCCAAAAATATATCCTTCCGGACAAGTCAATTCGTTATCTGGCACAGCCAGCCTTGCTTGTTGAGCATTGACAGAAGAAGCATAGCACATCAGTGCAATAAATAATAGTCTTTTCATAAAGTGTTGTTTTACGGATTGTATTTAAAATTTGCTTACTCTTTTTACCGGTTTTCAGCTTTTCCGTTTCAATGGCCATTGATGATGTAAAAATCTTTCATTGAATCATAATGCCCAATTTTTCGCGCTTAATTAATTTCAGTTGAAACTAAATTTATTAAGCCTTTGTTTTTCCGTGTTTTCCTCTGCTAAAATTTGCTTTTTTCTCTTTCCTAAAGCAGAATAAATCCTTTAAAAAAATTTTTTCTGAATTTACTTTTACAACTTAATCCTTATCAATAAAACTTTAACAATGAAAAAGAAAAACAACATCTCCGGTTACGAGAGATTAAAAATTGGCTCCAACATTCGTAAATGGAGAAACATTAAATCCGTAAAGCAAAGAGAAATGGCCTCTGCGCTTCGTTTGTCAGAGGCGGCCATCAGCAACATTGAGAATGATTTAACTGATGTAACACTCAGTCAGCTGGAAGACATATCTGCAATGCTGGATATTCCGGTTGAAAATTTATTCACAGATCCGCAGGATTCGATTACATCCAATAACTATGTTGCCGAAAATGAAAATCCAAAGAATCATTTTGTATTGGAAAAAGAAATGCTTTACGCTATTATCGGCAGCATTCAGAAAAAAGACGAACAGTTGCAGACGGTGATGCAGGATGTATTGTCTACTATGAAGAAAATGGTTATTGGAAATCAGACAACAGAACAATTCACTTCACATTAAAACAATTAACTTAGATGTACGAAAAGCCAAGTTTCCTTTTCTTTCGGATATTATATGCATAGGTTGATTATTTTTTTTCATCTGGTTATTATCTTACTGCTTTTTTCCTGTTCAGCCGGCAGGAAAAACTATTCGCCTGAAAAGAGATACTCAAAAGATGCTCTACAAGCAGACTTTCATTTACTAAGGAATATTCTGGAAGATAAACATCCTTCAATCTATTGGTATACATCAAAAGATAGTATGGACTATTATTTTACAGGACAATACGAAAAAATAAAAGACAGCATGACTGAACGAGAATTTGGCTGGGATATTGTTGCTCCTGTTATCAGTAAAATTCGTTGCGGTCATACAAGTATGGGCATGAGTAAATCATTTAACAGATGGGAAATAAAAAACAAACCCCCAATGTTTCCTTTGTTGCTTAGAATTTGGAAAGATACGGTTGTCGTCATAAGGAATTTACAACAACGTGATTCATCTATTAGAAAAGGGGACCTTATTAAGCATATTAATGGCATACAGATAGACAGCCTGATTCATATGATGTTTAGTCGCCTTTCACAAGACGGGTTTGCTGAAAATTTAAATTTTATCAAGTTGAGTTCCGGCTTTTCCTATTATTACCGGTCCATATTTGGGACAATGAAGGAATATCGCATTGGATATAAAGATTCCGTTGGAATAGTCCATCAAACTACGCTGCCGGCATTCCTTCCTGCTGAAGACAGCACAAAAAAGGGAAAACCAACACTTTCGAGTGCACGTGCACCAATGAGCCTTTCAATTGACAGTTCAGGACAATTTGCTGTAATGTCGCTTGATAATTTCACCAAATGGAATCAGCGTTATTTTTTCAAACGTTCATTTGCATCCTTAAAAAAGAATAATGTCCCCAATCTCATACTTGATATTCGATTGAATGGAGGCGGCAGAGTTAATGCCTCTACTTTATTGACAAAGTATATTTCCAGAAAACCTTTTAAGGTAGCAGACAGCCTTTATTCTGTTTCCAATACAATTGCACCCTATTCCCGACACATCAACGGCGGATTTTTTAATACCCTTCAAATGATTTTGACCACAAAAAAAATGTCAGACGGAAAATTTCATTTCCGGAGTTTGGAAAAGAAAGTATATAAAATCAAAAAGAAGCATCATTATAGCGGCAATGTATATGTGCTTACAAGCGGACCAACTTTTTCTGCATCATGCTTGTTTACTAATGCTGTAAAAGGCCAGGAAGGAATAACGATTATTGGAGAAGAAACAGGAGGAGGATGGTATGGCAACAATGGTATTTTGATACCTGATATTGTACTGCAAAACACTCGACTTCATATAAGGCTGCCATTGTTCAGATTAGTTCAGTACAACCATCCGAATCTTAAAGGAAGCGGTATTCCCCCGGATGTAGAGGTTAAAATAGATTATGAAAGTCTAATGAAAGGTATTGACAAAAAAATGACTGTTACAAAAGAGTTGATTTATAAAAAAAATATCAGGCAGCCGGACTAACGAATAATGAATTCATCGCTGTCTTTCAGAAAAGGAAATTTGGTTCGCACTTCAGTCAGCGCTTCTTTATTCAGCGTAGTTGTAAATACATCTTCCTTATCAGCAACATGATGAATGATTTCTCCAAGGGGATTGATAATCATACTGTCGCCATTATGATAAATATCTTTACCGTCTTTACCTACTCGGTTTACGCCGATAACATAACACTGATTTTCAATGGCTCTTGCAGTCAGCAGTGATTTCCAGGCGCCACTCCTCCTCTCCGGCCAGTTCGCCACGTATATCAGTACATCATACTCGGCATCAGTTCGGTCGGGTGCGCTCAAAGGATGTTGTCGCGCCCAAACAGGGAATCTCAAATCGTAACATATCTGCAAATTGATTTTCCAGCCCTTAACCGAAGCGATTAATCTTTTGTTACCCGCAGCATAATGATTGTTTTCTCCGGCAAAAGCAAACAGATGCCTCTTATCGTAAAATCCATAAGTGCCATTGGGCAACATCCAGATAAGCCGGTTATAATATTTCTCCTCTTCCTCAATAATGATACTTCCGGTGATGATTGCATTCTTCTTTTTACTCCAATCTCTCATTCGTTCTATGGTAGCACCATCCATTTTTTCTGCAAATGCAGACGGATTCATGGTAAAGCCGGTGCTGAACATCTCGGGAAGAATAATCACCTCGGTTCTTTCTTTTATAGAAAGAATTTTTTCCTCCAGCATATTCAGGTTGGAAGTTTTATTCTCCCAAAATAAATTAGCCTGAATGGTTGTAACTGTTAATGATGACATATGATATACGAAAGTAAATATTTATCAACACTATATCTGTAAATTTACAAATGAATTTTCTGGCTCACGCTTATCTCTCCTTCAATCAACCCGAATTGTTGCTGGGCAATATGATCAGCGATTTCGTAAAAGGAAAAAAACAATATGATTATCCTGAAAAGATACACCAAGGCATTTTGTTGCATCGTTCCATAGATGCTTTTACAGACCAGCATGAGTCGACACAACGAATCAAACAGCTGTTCAAGCCCTTTTATGGGCTTTATGCGGCTGCTTTCGCGGATGTAGTGTATGATTATTTTCTTGCTAATGACAGCCAGGAGTTCTCTCAAGAGCAGCATTTGTCTGACTTTGCAGAAGAGACTTATACACAGCTTGCCAATCAGTCTGTGTTCTTTCCCGAAAACTTTAGTGCGGCATTTCACTATATGCGTCAGCAAAACTGGCTCTTGAATTATCGGCACACATGGGGAATTGAAAAAAGTTTTGGTGGGGTTGTAAGAAGAGCAAAATATCTTAGTGATGCCAGTCCCGCTTTTTCAGTCTTCGAAAAAAATATTGAACAGCTTCAGCGATGTTATGATGAATTTTTTCCTGCAGTTAAAGAGCATGCTTTAGGAAAAGCAACATTATTCAGTACCTCCCCAACCCCTCCGTAGGAGGGGCTGAAATATTATCTCCGTTGTTGTTGATGACACCAACAAGGGAGAAGAAAAATCTAAACCACCTAAACTCCTAAACCACTCAACTATTTAAGCCGCTTGTGCAAACACAAGGCGGTAACTACAGGAGGGGCTAGTTTCCTTTTTTTATTTTATATTCTCCTGTATTTATACACATACTAACATTATCACTTTTTCATTTAATTATTAGTAGGATATTTATAGCATGTGCGGAATAGCCGGTATCATATCTCCCAATCAGGAACACATTAACACCTATGTTTTGCAGCGTATGGGTGATACTTTGCGCCATCGTGGTCCCGATGGAGAGGGCGTATGGATGAATGAAGGCAAGCGAGTTGGCTTCTCACACCGTCGGTTGGCCATAATTGATCTCACTGATCAGGCGGCACAGCCCATGCATTATATGGGCAGATACACTATCGTGTATAATGGCGAACTCTATAATTATATCGAATTAAGAGATGAGCTGAAAAAGGTTGGCTATAAATTTTTCTCCAACAGCGATACCGAAGTAATCATGGCGGCCTATGATTATTATAAAATCAAATGTCTGCAGCATTTCGATGGAATGTTTTCTTTTGCATTATGGGATGAAGCTGAGCAGACTTTGATTGCAGCGCGCGATCGTTTTGGTGAAAAGCCATTCTATTATTTTAATGAAAAAGAAGTTTTTGTTTTTGCCAGTGAAATGAAAGCAATATGGGCTGCAGGAATTGAAAAAGAGGCAGATTACAAAATGATTCTCAACTACATCACATTGGGGTATGTGCAAAATCCGGCAGACAAAACCCAGACTTTTTTTAATGACATATCTTCCCTTCCCCCGTCTCATTATTTGCTCTTTCGTAAAGGAAAATTATCTGTCCGCAAATACTGGAACATCGATAAGCAGCAGTTGAATACAATAGATCAAGAGGAAGCGGTTACAAAACTGAACGAATTGTTTGCTGTTTCAGTGTCAAGAAGATTAAGAAGTGATGTGGCTGTGGGAACCAGTTTGAGCGGAGGTCTTGACAGTTCATCTATATTGTATTACATAAAACAATTTCAGCCGAAGGA
The DNA here is from genome assembly GCA_947458275.1 of Chitinophagaceae bacterium. Taxonomy (GTDB): domain Bacteria; phylum Bacteroidota; class Bacteroidia; order Chitinophagales; family Chitinophagaceae; genus Ferruginibacter. The sequence goes on along the minus strand of CANGYR010000005.1, from coordinate 128,096 downwards.
CGTACAAACTTTTTCTGCTGTTTTTCCGGGATTTGAAAAAGACGAGAGTCGTTTTATTCAAACCGTATCAAATCAATTGAAGATTACCAATCACATAGTAACGCCCAACGAACAAGAGTTGTATGAGGATTTTGAAAAGCTGATGTATCATCATGAAGAGCCCATTCCTTCATCAAGTGTATATGCGCAATATCGTGTGTTTAAATTAGCCAAAGAGAACGGTATAAAGGTCTTGCTCGATGGTCAGGGAGCCGATGAGGTGCTCGCTGGTTATCACCGTTATCTGCACTGGTATTTGCAAGAGAAGGTTAGCCGCTATCAGTTTTTTAAAATGCGGAATGAAATGCGGTCACTCAAAAAAAATAATATCAAGGTTGAGTGGGGAATAAAAAATTATGTTGCCGCCTATCTTCCTTCTCATGTGTCGCTTGCTTTGGAAAAAAGAGAGTACAATAAAATTGCACACAATCATGATGTAAGCAAGGATTTGCTTTCTCTTTTAAAAGGAAGAGAGTGGGATGGTATACATAAGCCGGTGGTGACCAAACTGAATGATATTCTTTGTTTCAATATGATGGAGCATGGTATTGAAGAATTGCTGCGCTTCAGCGACCGCAATTCGATGGCGCACGGTTGTGAAGCGAGATTGCCGTTTTTATCTCATGAACTGGTGAAATTTATTTTTTCCTTGCCGGCAGATTATAAAATCAAAGGAGGCTTTACCAAACATATTTTACGTAAACTGATGGACAAAAAACTTCCTGATGAAATAGTGTGGCGTACCGACAAAATTGGCTACGAGCCGCCGCAAAAGAAATGGCTCGATGCTCCCGTGATGCAGGAAGCAGTAACCGAAGCCAAGACGAAACTCGTTCAAAACGGAATTTTGAATAAACAGACTTTACAGAAAAAAGTTATTCCTGCCCATGCTCATGATGAAAAAAATCATGACTGGCGTTATCTCTGTGTGGCAAAGATTCTTGGCCGTTAACCTCTTTCCTTGGAATAATTATTCCTAATTTTATGCTCCCTAAATATTTCATCAAATGAGTATTGATTTATCAAAAAATATAAAAATTGCCACTAAGTTCATTCATGCAGGTGCGGAGCCGGATCCTTCTACTGGAGCGATTATGACGCCGATTTTTCAGACATCCACTTATGTGCAGTCGGCTCCGGGTCAACACAAAGGCTATGAATATGCCCGCTCGCAAAATCCCACGCGCTTTGCATTAGAGTCGGCATTGGCAACCATTGAGAATGGTAAATACGGATTGGCGTTTGGCAGCGGCGTGGCGGCAACAGATGCGGTCATCAAGCTGCTCGTTCCGGGCGATGAAGTCATTGCCGGTAATGACATGTATGGCGGTACCTATCGTTTGTTTACCAAAATCTTTGAAAAGTTTGGCATCAAATTCCATTATGTCGACACCACGAATCCTGACAATATCACCAAGGCGCTGAATGCGAAAACGAAATTGATATGGATTGAAACACCTACCAATCCTTTGATGAATATAACGGACATCGAAGCCGTAGCGGCGATTTCCAAAAAAGCCGGAACCATACTCTGTGTAGATAACACCTTTGCTTCTCCCTATCTGCAGAACCCACTCGACTTGGGCGCAGACATTGTGATGCATTCTTCTACAAAATATCTGGGCGGTCACAGTGATGTGATTCAGGGTGCATTGATTATGAATGATACAGCTTTGAGAGATCAGTTGTATTTCATACAAAAAAGTTGCGGCGCGGTGCCGGGGCCCTTTGATTGTTTTCTGGTATTGCGCGGCATCAAAACATTGCATGTGCGTATGAAAGCACATTGTGAAAATGGGATTGTTGTGGCGAATTATTTGCGTAATCATCCTAAAGTGGACAAAGTATATTGGTGCGGATTTGAAGATCACCCGGGTTATGCCATAGCTAAAAAACAAATGCGCGGATTTGGCGGCATGCTGAGTTTTACCTTGAAAGATCCAAGTATAGAAGCAGCAACAAAAGTATTATCCGGCACAAAAATATTTTCACTGGCTGAAAGTTTAGGTGGAGTGGAATCGTTGATCAATCATCCGGCGAGCATGACACATGCCAGCATACCAAGAGAAGAAAGACTGAAATATGGTTTAACGGACGGCCTCATCAGATTGAGCATTGGCATTGAAGATGCGGATGATTTGGTGGAGGATTTGAAGCAGGCGATGGAGAGATAGGTTGAAGAGGTTGCAACAACTAAACTTCTAATCTCCTAAACTGCTAAACATTTTTTTACCGCAGAGCCGCAGAGTTCGCTGAGTTTTCGCAGAGGACTTTATTCTCTGCGTTATCTCTGTGTTCTTCTTTCTCTGCGGTGAAGAGACATACTCAACTATATTCAACTAAATTCAATCTCATTCAACCCTCTCTCAAAATATTTCTCGACAATAAAGCGGATGAATACAATCGGCCTTTTTTTATTGAGGCGGATCCAATATGCATTCCGCATTCATTCAGCAAGCAACAAGACATAGAGATTGCGGGTTTCTTTGCGGCTATATTTGCCTGGGGCAACCGAACCACTATTATTAGTAAGTCTAGAGAGTTATTGCAACTGATGGACAATGCCCCGCATGATTTTTGTTTGCATCACAGTGATAAGGAATTGAAACGACTTACAGCATTTAAGCATCGTACCTTCAATGCAACAGATTTATTATACTTCGTATCTTTTTTTAAACTTCATTACCAACAACATCAAACACTAGAAACAGCATTTTCAAAATGGATGAATAAAAAAGATGCATCGATAGAAAATGCACTGAATGGATTTTATCGCTATTTTTTTTCTTTACCGGATGTCCCGGAGAGAACCAGAAAACACATTGCTGCTCCGCTAAAAAACTCATCGTGCAAGAGGTTGAATATGTATCTGCGCTGGATGGTGCGAAAGGATAAAAAAGGTGTTGACTTCGGAATATGGAATAACATCAAGCCATCGCAATTGATCATCCCCACTGATGTGCATGTATTGCGTGTAGCCAAAAGATTTGGTTTATTAACGAGGAAGCAATCTGACTGGCAGGCGGCAGTTGAGTTGACTGATGCACTCAAACAAATGGACAGAAAAGATCCCGTTAAATACGATTTTGCCTTGTTTGGATTGGGTGTGTTGGAGAAGTTTTGAGAAAGTCAAAAGAAAACGATTGTATATTTCTAATACTGTTTTTAAACATCTTTTTTCTGATGTTTTTCTCCTACTGATACAGAAGCCCTGTAATAAATTGCAGTAAAACGTCGGGACTGTGATTTAAATGATTGAATGACTACTATGATTAAATGATTACTATGATTAAAAAACGGGCTTAATGTTAAAATTCAAGGCTCATTTTAATTTAAGAGTATACTAAGTCCTAGTTACAAAAAACAGCTATGATAAATCAGGATTACCCGCTATCAGATCTAACCGGTAAAGTAATTGGTTGTGCAATGGAAGTTCATCGTATAATAGGGAATGGCTTTCAAGAAGTAATTTACCAAAGGGCATTGGCAATTGAAATGGCTCAAAATAACATTTCATTTAGCAGAGAGCACGAAATGGATATCTTTTATAAAGGCCAAAAAATCGGATTGCGCAGGGTTGATTTTTTTGTAGAAGGTAAAATAATGTTGGAACTAAAAGCTGTTGTGCAACTTGATGATATGCATCTAGCCCAAGCAATTAATTATTTAGAAATTTATAGATTAGACATTGGTTTACTGATTAATTTTGGAAAGAGGAGTCTACAATTTAAGAGAGTTATGAAACCTAAATCAAAAAATCATAGTATATAAAGTATATTACTCGTCGATATTTGGAATCATGGTATTCAATCAATCATTAAAACCATAGTATATAAAGCATATTGCTCGTCGATAATTGGAATCATAGTATTCATTCAATCATTTAAATCATAGTACAGACAATGATCGAACACATCTTAACTAACGCAACTCAAGAAGAACTGTCGAATCCATCAATATTCAATGAACTATCTGCATACATCAACCAACTCATCAAAGATGATTTTCCACATCTGATACAATTGTTATACAGACTTGATGTGAGCGAAGAGAAACTTAAAAATATTCTAAAAGACAACCCCGACGAAGATGCCGGAAAAATCATTGCATCGCTGATGATAGAAAGACAGATAATGAAACTAAAGGCAAGAATGCAGGATCACGACAAACCGTCTTCCGATACAGAAGAGAGATGGTAAAGGGTTGTCCCTTAATCACAGTTAATATATAATACGCTACATATTATTTAAAAATAAATTTTATTAAGAAAAAGCGATTTTTAATTAAATCTGTGTAATTTCGTTACAGAATTGGTTGTTACTAATCGCTTGATCGAAGCACTTCAGGACCGAAACCACTTTCAACATATTTTTTCAACATCAACATTTAGTTTTTTAAGCGTGTAATTTTTGAAACGCATTTTCTCATATATTTATGTACGATAAATCTCAACTGAACGATCTTCTCGTTCCCGAACTGCTCGATATTGCAGAACAACTAAATATTCCAAACACAAAAAAAATTGCCAGAAACGATCTAATTAACCTCATTCTGGATTATCAAGACAACATGCCACAAGAAAAAAAATCCTCTGAAGACGAAAAGCCTAAAAGAAAAAGGATTCTGAAAAAAGACGGTTCCGAAGAAGCTGCTCCTGCCAAAGCAAAAAAGATCGAGTCTGATAAAAAGCCGGTAGCGAGAAAGACCAAGTCGGAAGAAGTAGAACTACAGGAAGAAGAGCTACTTCCCATCACCCCGGAACAAAGTACCGTTCCGCCTGCTATTGCACAAATGCTGCAACAGGAAGATGTACAACAACCCGATCAGCTTTTAGATGTACAGCAGCAACAGCAAGCATCTAGAGAAGTAAAAAATTTTCCCCCTGCGCGCCGCGAACAACCCGTATTCAATATAGAGTTTGACGGAGTGGTATTGGGAGAAGGTGTGCTGGAAATGATGCCCGATGGATATGGTTTTTTGAGAAGCAGCGATTACAACTATTTGTCAAGTCCCGATGATATTTATGTTTCACCCTCACAAATAAAATTATTCGGTTTAAAAACCGGAGACACCGTGTATGGTTCTGTGAGACCACCCAAAGAAGGCGAAAAATATTTTGCCCTGCTGAAAGTGGAAACCATCAATGGCAAAAGTCCGGAAGATGTAAGAGACCGTGTTCCGTTCGATTATCTGACGCCGTTATTTCCTTTTGAAAAATTGAATCTTACTACAAAGTCTGATAATTTCAGTACGCGTATCATGGACCTTTTCACTCCAATAGGAAAAGGACAGCGCGGATTGATTGTGGCTCAGCCAAAAACGGGTAAGACAATGCTGTTGAAAGAGCTTGCCAATGCTATTGCAGAAAATCACCCTGAATGTTACCTGATGATTGTACTGGTAGATGAAAGGCCCGAAGAGGTTACAGATATGGAGCGCAGCGTGAAAGCTGAAGTAATTGCCTCAACATTTGATGAGCCCGCCGAAAAACATGTAAAGGTTTCAACTATTGCATTGCAAAAAGCAAAAAGATTGGTTGAGTGCGGACATGATGTAGTGATTTTATTAGATTCCATAACGCGTTTGGCAAGAGCGCACAATACAGTTGCACCATCAAGCGGTAAAGTATTGTCGGGTGGTGTGGAGGCCAATGCCATGCAGAAGCCGAAACAATTCTTTGGTGCTGCTCGTAAAATAGAGAACGGAGGATCCCTGACAATCATTGCGACTGCACTGGTGGACACCGGAAGTAAAATGGACGAGGTGATTTTTGAGGAATTTAAGGGAACAGGTAATATGGAATTGCAACTCGAACGTAAATTATCTAACCGTCGTATTTATCCAGCTATCGATATTGTTTCATCTTCTACAAGAAGAGACGATTTATTGCTTGATAAAGATACCTTCAAGCGTATGTGGGTATTGCGCAAGCATATCGCCGATATGAATGCAGAGGAAGCCATCAATATGCTGCTGAAAAATATGAAGGGAACCAAGGACAATGCAGAATTCCTGACATCGATGAATGGATAAGTATTAGCCGAAAATTTCGTCTATACGTTTGGCCAGTTGTATATCTTTTTCCGTGACAATGTTTCCGGCATCATGTGTGCTTAGCCAGATTTCAACGGTGTTGTACACATTACTCCATAACGGATGATGATTCATTTTTTCTGCCTCAATAGCCACCCTTGTCATAAAAGCAAATGCTTCTGAGAAATCACGGAACTGAAATTTTTTATAGAGCTGATTGTTTTTTTCTTCCCACATAAAAACTGATATTTAAAAAATCAGGTGTTGTTTGTTTTTTATTTTTTCATTCGACATTTCATTCACCAGCTGAACGGAGGGCAATTTTCGAATAGCCTGCGAAAGGTCATTGAGCTCTTCTGAACCTACCTCGTCGCCTTTAGTCAGCCATAAATAATCGAGATGCCTGAATTCCGGCAGGAGAAATTCTCCGTCGTGCTGGTTTTGATAAAGATAATGTGAAAGAAACCGGTTAGGCACAGTGTAATCATAGATAGAAAAAAAATAGTTTCGATTTTTTTTAACCAGCTGTATTTCCATGCTGTGATTGATTTCAAATTGAAAACCGAATTTTTGATTGACATGCCACACAAACTGATAATTCTTTATAGGCGCTACTATGCCCAGCAGACGAGTGTCTTCAAAAAACTCTTCAGCCAGTAAATCATTATCAATTTTCAGTTTCATATATCCACATTATTTTGTAAATGTATTGATATATCGCATTCGTAACTTATTTTTTCTGTTATACAGAATATTATTTCCATAAAGATTCACGAAGAATTTCATCTATACTGTTGGATGAAATAAAATATATCAATCTGGTAAAATGATAGATAATCAAAGCTCCTCCTAATGTGTAGGCGATTTTTTTACTGAAAAAATATTTTCGCAGGTATTCTTTTTTTGTTATCAATTCAACAGCAAGAATTGCGATGATAGTGATACAAAACAAAAAAGTCAACGGGCCGAATAAATGATATTGAAGACTTTTATATAAATCCCCCTTAAATAAAAAAATCAACGACTTGGTAATACCACAGCCGGGGCAGGGAAACCCTGTAATCATTTTAAACGGACAAAGCGACTGAGCTGTTTCAATATGTTCGCTATGGCGAAGCATTATGAAACATGGAATCACCAGCGTCAATAAAGCGCCGGCAATGCCTAATAATTTTTTGCGTTGGCCTGAATTATTTATATAACTTGTTGATATCACCTTGAACAATCATTGCTGCAACCATAGGAAAAAGAAAACCCAATACGAGCAGAAGGGTTGACTCATCTTTATTTCTTTCACCGGTTCTTTCGTAAACTTTTGGCAATCCTTCTTTGCCTGCCAGGTAATAGAAGTATAAATTTACGGGCATACAACAGCCGGAGAATATTGCCACCGGCTGGGAGATGATTTCTTTCTCAGCAACAGCATTAAGAACTTCGGCGGTCTTGATGTTCCAGTAAATTAAGTAAATACCGCAGGTGATTACACCGAGAAGTAAAACAACAATCGGCTCGTTTTTAAACTGTGGGATTGGTTGACTCATTTTTATTTGTTTTTTTCTAAATTATTTTAATCCATTTTCGGCTTTTGCCTGCACTTTTCCATTCAGGAAGGAAACAGAAATGACAGTTTTACCGTTTTGCCAGGAGATGACTTCTGTATTCATTTCTCCGCCAAACTCTCCGAGATCAACACTTGAAGAGCCCACTGATTGACCTTTGCCCATAATAGCTTCTACTTCTGTTTTTGTCATTCCGGTGGAAATTTTACTGTAATTCTCTTTAGTGATTTTCCCTTCACATCCGATCAGTAACAAAAGACTGCATAAGATGTAGATGGTAAATATTTTTTTCATATACTAAATATACTCTCTTTTAAGTATTCAGTGATACATCCATCTGTTTTTTTAAATAATTCATGTGCTGTAAGCAGGAAGTTTCTTTAAATCGTAAGTAACATCAAAACCGATAATGTTAATTTTGCAGACTACAACTCTTGATTATTGAACCGGAAAATAAACATAGCATTAGTAGGCAATCCTAATTCCGGGAAGAGTTCATTGTTTAATGCACTGACCGGTCTGAACCAGAAAGTGGGAAATTTTCCGGGAGTGACGGTTGATAAAAAGACTGGAATCTTCAAGCTATCAGATAAACTCACGGTCAATTTGATTGATTTGCCCGGCACTTATAGTCTTTATCCCAAAAGGGCTGATGAATGGGTGGCGTATAAAGTATTATTGGGACAAGACTCCAAATTGATACCGGATATGATTTTACTGGTGATAGATGCCAGCAATCTTAGGAGGAATTTACTTTTTTGCTCACAAATACTTGATTTAAAAATTCCGGTAGTGGTGGGCTTGAGTATGCTGGATCTGGCAAAGCAAAATGGGACACAAATAGACATTCCCGGATTGGAAAGAGAGCTGGGCGTGCCGGTGGTTGCCATCAATCCGAGAAAAAACAAAGGCATTGACGCATTGAAAAAATCCGTTGAATTATCCGCGGGACAAAACCAATCCATCAATCCTCGTGATTTTATTTACAATGATATGCTGGCCCCTGTGGCAGTAAGAATGGTAAAAGAAATATTTCCTGAAGCGAGTAATTACACGGCCATACATTATCTGATCAATAATGAAAACTTGTCTATCAAAGCGGAACAGCGTCAAAGCATAAACGAAATTATTTCCGCTAATAAATTCAATGCCACCCGTACGCAGGCAGAGGAGATTATGCAACGTTATGCGCGCATAAAAAACATCATGCAGCTAACGGTAGTGGAACAAGACCCTTTAAAAAAATCATTGTTCACCGAAAAGCTTGATAAAATATTACTGCATCAACGTTGGGGATACCTGATATTGTTGTTGGTGTTGTTTATTCTTTTTCAGAGCGTATTCTGGATTGCTCAATATCCGATGTCGGCTATAGAGTGGATGTTTGGGCAATTAGGCAGCTGGTTTACAGAAGTATTACCCGTGGGCTGGTTTGCTGATTTGTTTATAAACGGATTTCTGGCCGGTATAAGCGGTATCATGGTGTTTATACCGCAGATAATGATTCTGTTTGGATTGATAACACTATTGGAAGACACCGGCTATATGGCAAGAATCAGTTTTCTAACGGATAAGATTATGCGAAAAGTGGGACTCAATGGGAAAAGTGTGATGCCTATGATCAGCGGATTTGCTTGTGCAGTTCCGGCAATCATGAGTGCAAGGAATATTGAAAACAGAAAAGAACGATTATTGACAATTATGGTTACCCCGCTGATGAGCTGCAGTGCGCGACTTCCGGTATATACTATTTTAATTGCGTTAGTCATACCATCTAAACTATACTTTGGTTTTTTAAGTTTACAGGGCTTGGTCATGATGGGATTGTACTTGTTGGGTACAGTAATGGCGATGACTGTGGCCTTTGTTATGAAATGGTTTGTGAACATCAAGGAGAAGAGTTATTTTATATTGGAGTTGCCGGTATATAGAAGTCCGAGATGGAAAAATGTGTTGATCACCATGTTGCAAAAGGCCAAGATTTTTGTTTTTGATGCGGGAAAAGTTATAATGGTTATCAGTCTGCTGCTTTGGGCACTTAGTTCGTTTGGTCCATCTAAAACAACAAAAGACATTGAGGTTTATTATAACAATGAGATTGAAGCGCATCCAGAAAAAAAATCCTTTTTACTGCATGAGAAAAAAACGGATTTGTTACAGCATTCTTATGCCGGTCTTTTGGGAAGAACGATAGAGCCGGTGATTGCTCCGTTAGGTTACGACTGGAAGATTGGCATTGCATTAATTACTTCTTTTGCGGCCCGCGAGGTATTTGTGGGCACTATGGCTACATTGTACAGCGTGGGAGAAGAGGCCGATGAGAACAGTGTAACACTGAGAGAAAAAATGTCAGCCGCCATAAGAGAGGACGGAAGTAAAGTGTACACACTGGCAACCGGACTTTCTTTAATGATATTTTACGTACTGGCCATGCAGTGTATGAGTACCATTGCTGTGGTAAAGAGAGAAACCAACAGCTGGAAGTGGCCTTTGATACAGTTGTTGTATATGACCGGATTGGCTTACTTGTTGAGTTTTTTAGTCTATCAAATGTTTAAGTGAAGCGAATAATGCCCCAAGCTTTATTAAAATGATAACTATGACGGTTTGTTATATAAACACGTAGTATACTATTAAATATTTCCTAATAATAGTTGGGGCAAATGAAAGGGTAATTTCAAAATTTTTTATAACTTTAAAAAACTGGGTATTTTCCGAAAACCCATTTGAGTAGTTTTTTTTAAAACAAGTAAAATTTTAAAACAAGTAAAAGTGAAAAAAATTATATTGATAATAGTCGGCATGTTAAGCTTGACAACCATTAATTCTTGTAAAAAGGAAAAGGAATCAATTTCAGATAAAACAGTTCTTGCTGAGAAAAAAAATGTAAAGACTTACGAGCTAATAGATCTTACAACAAAACAAAATTTATCCAATAAGTATACCGGTACTTTTGGTGCTGTAACTGTAGAATTGATAAAGACCTCCGATACTACCCTCAGTTTTTATGTGCCTGATGTTGCGGAGGGGGCAGCAACTTTAAAATTTGATTTGGCCTCTATTGATTTTAATGTTAGTAAGACGATCGCCCTCGGTGCTGATGTAGTTATCGCCAATTTGAATCAGAAGTTTGATGCTCAAGTGCAGTCGTTGCCGGCGAGTACACCAGAAGAGATTGCCGACGTTAAGAAACTGAATGATTACAGACAAGAAGCTCTTGCCTTATTCAATGGTTTAACGGAGGATCAAAAGCGCCAGGCGTTATTATTTTATGAAGCTAATAAAGCCGAATTTCAATCTTATGCAAGCAGCACTTTTTCCAATTTAGATGCTCCTACTACTATGCAGAAGCAATCTGAGTGTCTGAGAACAAATTTCAGAGAATTTTATGACTGTACGGCAGACAATCTGGGCGAGGCGGCTACGGGATTAAAAAAATCTTCCAAAGATTTTTTGTTTATGCTTACCATGGCCGGTGCATCTGCGTATTTGGCTCCTGCATCGTTTGGATTATCAGCTTTCGGAACGGTTCTTGGAGGAGGTACGGCAGCCTATTTGTTGTTTACTGAAGTAATACCGGCTTCATTGCATTTTAAGCAAGCGCTTTTCCCTTATTTAGAGTCTCGCTGGGTATTCAGTAATGCATTATTTGATGTGGTTGTTGCTGATTTTCAGAATCAGGTGAGTACAGGATTGAATTTGAAGCCTGCATTTCGAACACTTAGTGCAGCGGATGGAGCCATTGGTTCAGGTATCGACTATTTCATTGGCGCTATGAAAACGTTGGAGGAGTATTGGAATAAGCTGACTGCTGTATTTGGCAATTATCCGGTTTTTAAGAATGAAGAAAACACGACTACGCTTGCAACTGCTGATATAAAGATAACCAATGTGTCCAACGCTAATGTTCAGTATGTTGGTCATACAAATCAATCGGTAACCTTCAAATCTTTATCGGGTAAGGATGAGACGTTTACTTATAAAATTCAGGTATCAAAACAGGGATTCACAGAGGAGAAGACTTTGTCTGCTAATGTGAAGGTAAATTGTCCAACAATTACATTTGGAACAAGTATGAGTGGGGACGGTTCTATTGCCATTCTAAATGCTCAGGGAGGGATTGCTCCGTATAAGTATTCGGTGGCTAGTTCTCCTTATCAGTCGAGTGAGATATTTGTTGGGCCATATATCAGTGGGAATAGTTATCAGATCAAGATTAAAGATGCCAATAATTGTGAAACGGTTGAAAACAGGGTAGTATCCAAGGACCAATGCAGCAGTTTGGCTACAATGACCGATTCGCGTGATGGTAAAGTTTATAAAACAGTGCAGATAGGTAGTCAATTATGGATGGCAGAGAATTTAAATTATACTATAGGAAATAGCGGGTGCGTCGACAACAATACAGCTAATTGCGATACCTACGGCAGGCTGTATGACTGGTCTACGGCTACGAATGTTTGTCCTTCGGGTTGGCACTTACCGAGTAATGCAGAAATTACGACGCTAGTGAATTATTTAGGAGCAAGCCCGATGGTGAATTCTTTAGGAGGAAGCCCGGGAGCCGCTCACAAAATGAAAGCGGTGTCTAATCTTTGGGAAAATTATTCAATACCACCTGCCGATAATAGCAGTTGTTTTTCAGCGCTGCCCAGTCAGCTGAATCCTGTTCTTTTGGCTTGGTGGTGGACATCATCTGAGGATAATACAACAACACCTGATGTCAAAGCAGGGGTTTATCGTCTAGATCTACTTAATGATTTGGTGGAGATGTATCCATTAGAAAAGAGCTTTCGTCTTTCCGTAAGATGTGTAAAGAATTAATTTATTTTGACAATGTGAGTATTAATAAAATTTAAAAATCACTTGCCGTGGTTCAAACCACGGCAAGTGGCGCCTAAAATAAACCCCATCACCCTCTTGCAGTAATTCTGATGCCGTTCAATACCTGAGGATAAATTTTTCTGTATTATTCATTCACAACATCTTCTCTTCTGGGCATGGGTTAATCGGGATTTAACATTCAGTTGTTGTATATGACCGGATTGGCTTATTTGCTGAGTTTTATCGTGTACAATTTAATGAAATGAGATGTTCCTTGCTGTTTTAATGAAAATTAAAAAACTCCATTGAGAAGGGTGTTTTTTATTCCAATTGTTTTTGGATCAAATTCGAATTTCTTTTGCAATAATGTCGCATATGCACTTCTGAAATCTATTTCGTAGATTAAATCTCCTTTGTCTAAATTATTCAGATTGGGATTTGCTCCAACTATTTTGCCTTTATTATTTCCACCTATGATAAACATTGGCCCGGCTGTTCCATGATCTGTTCCGGAACCATTTTCTTTTACTCTTCTTCCAAATTCAGAAAAAATAACCAAAGTTACCTTACTTAGTAAGTTATTATTTTTTACATCTTTATAAAAAGAATAAACGGCATCGTTTAATATCGATAGTTGTTTTTGATGTACAGAGGCCTGATTGTTGTGTGTATCAAAACCATTAAGAGCGGTGTAATATACTTTTGAACTCAGGTTTCCTTTTATGAGTTTCGCAATCCACTCCAAATTTTTTGCCAATGGATTGTTTGAATACACTTCATTGAAATTTTCTGATTTTTTCAATGCTTTTTGTATCTCTTCCATTCCTTCCAATGAGGAATATTGAAGCTTTCTCACGAAATCCAACTGAGGATTATCAGAAAGTTTGTGTTGGTTATCTTCCGCATTGTAATTTTTTATTTTATTCAAATCTTTTACAGTAATCACATTTGCCTGATTGGCTTTCAGCGCCAAATTGTCGATTGTATCCAAATTGACAGAAGACAATGTCTGATCCTTACAATGAATATCTAAAAACCTTCCCAGCCAACCATTGTCAAGATATTTATTACTGTCAGAGGCTGTTTGCCAAATTTCCTGACTTCTGAAATGTGAACGATTGGGGTTGGGATAACCTACATTTTGGAGCACACAAAGATTTCCCTCTTGTGAGATGGTTGCTAAATCTTTCAATGCAGGATGGAAACCCATGCCATTAACGGCATTGATGATGTTGTTTTTTGTAACAGCTATTGTAGGCCTGGATTCATAATATAAAGGATTGTCAAATGGAATAAATGTATTTAGTCCATCATTTCCGCCATTGAGTTGGATAAAAACCAAAACGTTGTCATTGCCATTGTTGTTATGGTTCGTCAAAAAACTTTTAGCAGTAAGAAAGTTTGGCAACAATAATAATCCTCCTGTTGTTGTGGCTGTAAGATGTATGAATTTTCTTCTTTGCATTTATCAAATAATTTGAAATTCAGGAGTTTTTGCCAGATATTGATATACTTTCAGAATAGCTTTATCAGCATTTTCCGCATTCGGATCGAAGTCATATTTCAATAGCTGGTTGAGTTCGTTTTGAATATCTTCATTTTTTTCAAATATCATCCGTTGAATTAATTCATTTAGAATTGATTTTGCATTCTTCTTATCTGATATATTGAATATGGGACTAAATGAGATTTCTCCCGCATTAAATTTCTCCAATCGTTTATTCAGGATTTTTTGATATTTCGCATTGCCAGAGACTATAAAATCTATCAACTGATTTCTTTCAAGATATATTTGCGAGGTAAGCCAATTCTGGCCTCCTTTCCACCCTTTCACATTTGGTTGATCATAAATATCCATGCTTTGGTTTTTCAGAATGAATGCCATTAGCTTGTAATTTGGCTTTAAATTCAAATCATGAAAAATCTGAAACATGAAAATCAATGGATTTTTTATTTGATTTCCCCCCATTTCATTTTTACATTCTTCTTCAAATAGCGTTTGGAAAAACGGCTTTAACTCAAAATTGTTTTTTAAGAGGCAATCGCCGTATTTTTTTATTTTATCGGAATGGGGTACATCATAAAAAAACCATTTTAATGTTTTCTCTGCCAGTAAATAAGCGGTGCTTTTTTGTTCGAATATGATGTCTATCACATCATCAATGATGAAATTCCCAGACTTGCCCAATACTGTTTTTGTGGAATTGTCCTTAAGAAAAGGACGATACTTTCCTTTTTCCTCACCAAAAGTCAAACCGGCCAAAGCCAAAGCTGTATTCTTAATGTCGCTTTCGCTATAATTTCCTTCCCCCAAAGTAAATAATTCTAAAAGCTCTCTGCCTAAATTTTCATTAATGCTATCTCGTTTGTTTTTATGATTGTCGAGATATTTAATCACGGCATTGGAATAAACAATTTCCTTAACCAAGTTCTTATAGTTGCCAAGAGAGTGAGTATGAATCGTTTCGTAGTATTTGTATATCCAATAAGGAACTTTGACAGATTGCAGGGTGCATACAAAATGATTTTGAAAGAACAAATTGATTTTCTCTCTTAAAGGAAAGTTGGTTTCATGGCAACGACTGAGTATATAGGCTTTCCATTCAAAGCTCAGCTGATTTAATTGTTTTGCAACACTCTCAATATCTTTTCCTCCGTTTTCTGATTTTCTTCTCAATTCCTGAATTTCCTGAATACTTCTGGGGCTATTTTGGATAAAGGATGGTTCGGAAATTGATAGATTTCCGTTGAGTTGGTGCTTGATGTATTTGTTGACTCCCGCTTCTTTAATCTTTGTATTTTCTTTAGTAGAAAATCCTAGTCGCAAAGCATTCAGGTGATTGATTTCCATAAACGAGGGTATATTCCAGTATCAGACCTTCAATAATCATTAAGGTTAAAAATATGTTGTAGAATTCTTTTCCACTTAAATCATCATCCCCTCGCAGCCATTCGAATGCCGTTCAATACCTGCGGATAAATTTTTCTGTATAATTCATTTACAACATCTTCTCTCCTGGGCATAGTTAAACGGGCGTTGACTAAATCCCAGTCTCTTTGTGAGAGCGCCCTGCTATCACCATTATAATTGGCCGTCTCCTGTTCCCATCGATAATCTTCACGGAATGTTCGTAAAGAAATATTTCCTCCGTTTTTCAAATCTCTGATATCTATTTCCATATTTGCTCTTGCTATAAAACTTGAACGGGTGATGTTTAGCGTGGCATATACAGTAGAGTATGTAGGTCTTCCGGTGGAGTCTGTTCCGGTTTGTACTTGTTTGCTGACTCTTCTGGTTGAATAATTATTTGATGCAGGAGGCAGGTCAATGTTTCTTAGTCTGAGGTAGACCGACCAGTCGGGAAAAATATTATTTCTTCTTATTTCCCAATCTGAATAGTATTTGGCAAATGCATTATTTTCGTTACTCAACTCTCTCAACAATCGTTGCTGAAAATATTCATTGTTGAAATTGCTTCCATAATTGCCCCAGTTGTTGTTATTGAAAAGTGAATTATCTTCCACAGGATAAACAACTACGGTGACAATTGATTTATCATATGCCTGCTGCATTTTTTCGTTGCTATCTTTATAACCCGGTGCATATTTAATTACCTTTCCAAAGGCGGCATAGGACTGCAAAGCATTTTGTCTTCCCGGTCTCGATAAAAGCGTTTGTGCGTACACGTAATAATCTTCTGCTGCGGCCAGAGAAACTTCTTTGATCTTGTTTTCATAGCTTTCCGGCTTCATGATTTTATATGCCGGAGGAGCTTCAATGATTGTATTGCGGGAATTTTCTAAGGATTTATACTCTGCTATGATTTTATCCCATTTATTCAAATCGCTCGAGGCTTGCAAGGATTCTATTTTATCCATCCTTTTTTCCTGTATCTTTTTATACAATATAGGCAAAGCCTCGGCAGCATACTGGTCATCCGAATTTTTGTATAATCTTTTTACTGCATCCCGAAGGGCACTTTCCGTATCGGTTCTCTCCAACAGGTCTTTACTACTTTTACAGGATATGGTTGCGATTACCACAATAGATAATCCAATCAAAATTTTCTTCATCATAAGGTGTAAAATACTTTTTTGTCTATTTTTTGAATGCTTTTGCACACAAATTCCTTCGCTCATCTTATAAATCTACCGTTCATATAAACGCTCAATTAATGTATTATCCGACCTTATTTCTCTAAAAATCAATACAGGAGTGAGTTATATAATAAAAATGATAATTATCAGACAGGTTTATGTAAAAAATATAGTATTATGTATTGCATAGTACCATATGTTTGTATAAATTTGTGGGGTGAGTCTGTTGAATGGACGTGAAAGGATTGTTGTTGGTGATAACACCAACAACGGAGCCCAAAGTCGATTGAATGGAAGTTGAAAGGAAGGATTGTCGTTGGTGATAACACCAACAACGGGCCCCAAGTTCAACAACATTCAACAATATTCAACGGATATTAATTGTTACTAATCAGTACTAAAATAAACAAAAAATGAATATCGAAAATACCGGCAGTCAGATGAGGAAGGGGGTTCTGGAATTTTGCATTCTCTCTATTATTAAACAAGGTGAAGCATATCCTTCCGACATCATTGAAAAAATGAAAGCCGCCAATCTCAGCATATTTGAAGGAACGTTGTACCCTTTGTTGACCCGTTTGAAAAATGCAGGTCTCCTAACTTATCGATGGGTGGAAAGCAATAGTGGCCCTCCAAGAAAATATTTCAGTCTCACCGACGAAGGCGGTGCTTTCTATGATGAGCTGTCAAAAATCTGGTGTGAGTTGGTGAACGCGGTGAATATGGTAACAATTAATAACAATCAATAGTAAATAATTAAATCAAATCAGGATGCAACAAGTCATCAATATAAATTTTCACGGAAGAATTATTCCGATTGAAACTAAGGCTTACGATAAGTTGAAAGCCTATACTGAAAGTCTGCATAAACATTTTGCCAATGAAGAAGGCAAAGAGGAGATTATCAATGATATAGAAAGCAGAATAGGAGAGCTTTTTCAGGAGCGTATCAAACAGGGAGCTGTATGCATTACAGACAATGATGTTGAGGCCGTTATTAAAAGCATCGGTCGCCCGGAAGAGTTCGACGGCGAACAGTCAGCATCCACCGAGTCGGCTTCTTCGACCCATTCATCGCCCAAAGCAAAAAGATTATTCAGAGATGAAAATAACAAAGTTGTTGGCGGCGTTTGCAGCGGCCTTGCCAATTATTTTGGTATTGATGTGGTCATTGTCCGCATCATTTTTGTAGTGTCCGTAATTTCATTTGGTTTTGGATTTCTACCATATCTCATATTGTGGATTGCCATACCCAGCAGCGCATCCAAAGAAATAGGAAGCACCCGAAAAAGATTGTATCGCGATGATGATGATAAAATCATCGGCGGTGTCTGCAGCGGCTTGGGGCATTATTTTGGAATAAACCCATGGATACCAAGAGTAATTTTTTTGGCTCCATTTTTTAGCAACTTCATAGATTGGGATCGGATTTCACACTTTACTCCCTTTGGATTTATAGCCTATATTATATGTTGGATTGCCATACCGCTTGCCAAAACAACCTCCGAAAAACTTGAAATGAAAGGAGAGAAAGTTGACATGAACTCAATCAAAACAACGGTGATGTCGGAAATGAAAGGAGTAGAAAGCAGACTTAAAGAATTTAGCAAAGAGGCAACCACTGTAGCAAAAGAAAAATCAGAAGTAGTGGCGGGAGAAGTGAAAAAAGGTTGGAAAAATTCAACCGGCATCATTGGAAAAATTCTCGTTACCCTGGTGAAAATTTTTGTTTACTTCATTCTGGCCATCATTATTATTGCTTTGTTTGCTGTTTTGTTTTCAATAAGCATTGCCTCTTTTGCTATTTTCCCGCTTAAAGGATTTGTATTGAATGAGGGGTGGCAGACAGCTTTTGCCTGGGGAACTTTGTTGTTTTTCATTATTACACCAATGGTATGGATTATTACTTCCATTATCAGATGGCTGACAAAAGCGAAGAGCAGCAGCAGATTGCTCACGACTTCTTTTTTCACTCTTTTCGTATTGGGAGCTTTTTCTTTAGGCGGACTAATCAGCTCTATTGTAAAAGAATTCAAATCCACCAATGATACTTATGAACAAGAGGTGGCGCTGTCCAATCCTGCTGTTGGAAAGCTAGAGATGGTTACTCTTCCGTCCAATAATAACATCAACATTAACGAAGGAGTTCAGATTACGGAACTCGACGCGCTATTTGAAGATACGCTGTACACCTCAAACATCAGCATTCAGATATTGAAATCATCCAATGACAGTTTTAGGGTAACCACCATAAAGAAGGTAAATGGAAATAACAGAAAAAATGCCAACGCAACAGCAGAAAACATTCATTTCAATCTGATGCAAAGAGATTCCATTCTTACGCTGGATGGAGGCATTCCGATTACAAGAGACAATAAATTCAGAAATCAGCGTATAATCGTTACCGTATATGTTCCTGAAGGAAAGAGAATAAAAATCGGAAAAAACATTGGTATGTTTTCAGACAATGATATAGATGAAGATGTTCGTAAAGCTATTTTTCCTGAAATGATTGAGCAGAAATGGGAATCCGGAGTTGAGTACATTATGAAGGCAGATGGATTGTACACCATTGACGGACAGCGTGCTGAAAAAAGAAAAAATGAAAAACAGGAAGACCGGAATGATGAAGAGATTGAGCCTGTTCTTCCGGAAGAAAAAAACGAAGCAAAGCCCGTAAGGACAGTAAAGCATAAAATAAAAACCGAACACAGGCGCAATACTCCCGCTATGCAGGAAATACGCAGTTTTAATCCTTTTTTATTAATTAAATAGCCTACAGGAATGTATTTTCTGAGTCATTTTTCATTTACTTTTGCCCTCAAATTGCTTACATGAAGACGACTCCCTTTACATCCAAACACATTTCACTTGGCGCCAAGATGGCAGAATTTGCCGGATTTAATATGCCTATTTCCTACAAAGGGATTAACGAAGAGCATGCTGCGGTAAGAAAAAATGCAGGCGTGTTTGATGTAAGCCATATGGGAGAATTTATCCTAAAAGGTCCCGATGCACTTGAACTTATTCAGCGACTTACCAGCAATGATGCTTCTAAATTGACCGCCGGAAAAGCACAGTACAGTTGTCTCCCCAACGAACAGGGTGGAATAGTAGACGATTTGCTTGTTTATTGTGTAGAGGAAAACAAGACCTACATGCTGGTAGTAAATGCAGGTAATATAGAAAAAGACTGGAACTGGATCAGCAGCAGAAACAATAAGGGTGTGGAAATGCACAACATTTCATCAAAGACAGCGCTGCTGGCTATTCAGGGACCTAATGCCAATAAAATCATACAGTCACTAACGGAAATGGATATACTAAATCTAAAGTATTACACTTTCGTTAAAGGAAAGTTTGCCGGCATTGACAATGTACTTATCAGCGCGACTGGATATACCGGCGCAGGAGGCGTAGAGATATATTTTGAAGACAAGGATAATGATGCCAATGAAATCTGGGATGCTATTTTCGAAGCGGGCAAGTCATACGGCATTCAGCCAATAGGCCTGGGCGCAAGAGATACATTACGTTTGGAAATGGGCTTTTGTCTTTATGGGAACGATATCAACGATACTACTTCTCCCATTGAAGCCGGATTGGGATGGATTACTAAGTTTACCAAAGATTTTACCTCTAAAGCAATATTTGAAAAACAAAAGACAGAAGGAATTACAAAAAAGCTCGTCGGTTTTGAAATGGTTGAAAGAGGTATTGCCCGCCATGATTATGAAATGGTGGATGCATCGGGAAAAAATATCGGCATCGTAACTTCCGGAACGCAGTCGCCTTCACTCGGTAAGGCTATAGGAATGGGATATGTTGAGACGTCTTCTACGCAAATCGGAACGGAAATATTCATTAAAATCCGTAACATCGCAGTTGCAGCCAAAGTAGTGAAGGTTCCTTTTGAATAAATTTTTAAAATCTGAAATATCAAATGTCGGACACCAACAATAAACCGGTTTTGTATACATCGCTTTCCCCGGCGCTATTGCATTTGTACGATATCAGCTCCAGCATTGTGGTAATTATAGATGTGTTGAGAGCAACCTCCACCATAGCTGCAGCTTTGCACAACGGAGCTAAAGAAATTATTCCGGTTGACAGTGTACCGGAGTGCATAAGGATAGGGAAACAACTCGATGCCATCACTGCAGGTGAGCGAGACGGTAAGGTAGCAGAGGGTTTGCAATACGGCAATTCTCCTTTTGAATATCCGGCTTCGTTTATCGGCGGCAAAACCTTGGTGCTGACTACTACAAACGGTACCAAACTATTGCATATGGCACTCGAAAAAGGTGCCGAACAAATCATTACAGGCGCTTTTTCCAATCTGGATGCTGTTTGCAACTATCTTTTGCAACAGAAGAAAAATGTACTGTTGGCTTGTTCCGCATGGAAAGATCGTGTGAATATTGAAGACACCTTATTTGCCGGCGCAGTCATTAATCAAATCGGTTCACATTTTTCTGTCAACTGCGATGCTTCAAGGATGGCCTTGTCTTTATATAAAGAGGCGGGAAACGATTTATTTGAATTTATGAAACAACGCGAGGCCTCTCATTATGTCCGCCTGTCTTTATTCGGATTGGAAAAAGATATCCGCCATTGTCTGCTTTCCAACACAGCTCCAGTTTTACCAATTTATCAATCAGGAAAACTGGTAAAATACTAGAATTTTTACCCCAAAATTCCGTTACTTTTGCAAATTGCCCTTTTCAGAAGAAGGGGGATTTTTAATAGGCCTAACTATTCAACCATAAAGGAATTCTGCTTTGGCATTACCGCATATCATAAAACATATTTACAATAACGGCAACGATGAAGTAATTCGTCGAGGTAAGAAAATCCATAGCGCTGGTATGGTGGAGATGATTGAACATGATCAGCTAATGGGGAATATGGTTTTTAGGGTAAAGGATGATACTTACAGCATGTTTTATAAAGTGTATATTAATAAATATGCAGATCCTAAATTGATATCACTTCGCTGCGGTTGTCCGTATAATATGGGAGATATTTGCCGTCATGAGTCGGCTGCTTTATTCCGCTTACAGGATATGGCCGACAAAAATATGCTCGGCGGTTCTGTAATACAATACAATCAATACCATACAGTAGCCAAGATGAAACACATTGATCTGAAAATGATCAAAATGTTGTCGTCTCCCGCTATATATGAAGATGCTGAAAAAATATTGCGCAGCGGTAAAGCCACCATTAATAAAGCAGCAGACGAACGTGTAGAAGCTGAGTTGAATTATAACGGTGTTGCATACCCGATTGTTATTCAAAAAAATGATGAGAGAAATTTCGACACTTCTTGTACTTGTGCGGAATCCAAACATCCGTTATGCGAGCACAAGGTGGCACTTTTCCTTCAATTGTTGAATGCTTATGGCTCCAATTATTTTGATTCCATCAGAAACTGGGATAAAGACAAAAACAAGTTGCTGCAGATTTATGGCTACAGTTTAAATGATGATTTAACTGGTAAATTCGAATTTATATACAAGGATGGCAAGCCGTTTTTAAAGCTGCTTGATCCAACCATCAAAAGAGTCTCCGCTCCGACAGGCAGTTCAACTGATTCCAGGCCTGCCGCCACTTTCATGCCTATACAAAAAAAGGAAGAAGAACAGGTAGAAAAAGAAAAGCCGGCAAAAAAGCTGGGACTGGTTTTTAATTTTAATGCCAAATCCTATCCGGGTTTTGGAATTGATGCCGTTCAGGGAGAGCAGGATGATGAAGCAAAAAAATTCATCGGCAAAGTTGAGGCCATTGATTTGACAAAATTTGTAGATACCGAACATTACAGCGAAGGCGACAAACAATTGTTTTTGCAAATAAGAAAACTGCAGTCTCCGGAAATCAACAAGTTCATCAACAGAAACTCACCATTCAGTGGAATTTGGGAAAACATCATTCAAAGTGATGGAGATGAATTGCCGGAAGAAACCAAATTGCTGATAGCTGAATATATCCATCCGAAACTGAAAAAGATTTTTGAGGAACAGGCCTCCAGCTATTTTGTATTTCGGCTTCCAAATAAAAAAAACTTTGTAACGGCTAATCTAAAAGACGTTGAACTCAGCAATAGTTTTATTTCTCCATCATTCAAATTGATGTCGGTTGACGATCATTTTGAACTCACCTGTATGGTTAACATCAATGGAAGAAAAATTCCGTTTGAAAAAAATGAATGCAATAGCAGTCTGGTTTTTCTTCATGATGATGTATTGTATACCTGGAATAAAACCGAAGACATTGTTCAGGCCGAAAACTTTTTGGCAAAAGGAAATATCAGGGTAAACAAATCCGATTGGGCGGTGCAAATGCAGGAATTTATTTTACCGCTTACAAAAGCATATAACGTTGAATTTGATAAATCGCTGATGCGTGAAGTTAAGGGCGGCGCTCCCGATGTGAAAATGCAATTGATGGAAAAAGGAGAATATCTTCTGTTTCAGCCGGTATTCATATATAAAGGATTTCAGGCGGTTGGACCTATTACCGGAACATTAACCATTCCGGATGGGGATAAAATACTTGTCATACAGCGTAACAATGAGGAGGAGCAGGATTTTCTTACAAAGTTGCAAAATTTACATTCTGCGTTTGTTTATCAAAATGATTCAGGAAGTTTTATTTTAAAAGGAACTGAGGTGTTGCGCAACAACTGGTTTTTTCTTTTCATGGATGCCATGAAGGAAATGAAAGTTCCTGTATTTGGTTTTGAGGCATTGAGAAATTTCAGATTCAATACATCGAAGCCGAGTACACACATACATGTGAGCAGCGGTCTTGATTGGTTTGATGCTAAAGTGGAAATTGAATTCGGCGAACAGCGTGTAGGCATTGCCGATATTAAAAAAGCATTGGCTGCCAAACAGTCTTTCGTGCAGCTGGGAGACGGAACACTTGGAATACTCCCCGATGAATGGCTCAAAAAATATTCACTTCTCTTTAAAGCAGGTGAAGGCAAACAGGATAAACTCCGTTTGTCGCGTTACCACATGACGGTTATTGATGAATTGTATGAAAACAGAAGCGAGTCAGAATTAAGTTTCGCCTTGGATGAGAAATTCCAACGTCTGAGAGAATTTAAAAATATTCCAGAAACGCCCGCACCTGCTAATTTAGAGAAAATATTGCGACCGTATCAGCTGGCAGGTTTCCAATGGCTGAATTATCTGAATGAAGTTGGTTGGGGTGGTATATTGGCAGATGATATGGGCTTGGGTAAGACTGTACAGGCGCTCACTATGCTTGAACAGTACAAGACGGCGAATGGCTCACTCAAAGCAATTGTTATTTGTCCGACTACTCTTATTTACAACTGGAAAAATGAGGTGGGAAAATTTACACCTGCACTCAGTTATCATATTCATCATGGAAATTTGCGCAACAGAAAAGCAGAAGAGTTGGAGAAATTTAATATCATTATTACAACATACGGAACATTGCGCAGTGATATCAATATTTTTCTGAAAATTTTATTTGATTACGTGATATTGGACGAAAGCCAGGCGATAAAAAATCCATCTTCAAAGGTGACCAAAGCAGCTACATTGCTGACGGCTAAAAACCGTATATGCATGAGCGGTACACCGTTGCAGAACAATACATTCGATATTTATGCACAAATGAATTTTCTCAATCCCGGTTTGCTGGGAAGCATGGAGTATTTCAGAAATGAATTTGCCACGCCGATTGATAAGTTTGGCGAGCAGGAACAGAAAGAGCATTTGCGTAAACTAATTAATCCTTTTATTCTCAGACGCACCAAAGAGCAGGTAGCGAAAGATCTTCCGGAAAAAACAGAGACTATTTTGTTTTGTGAAATGGATACTGATCAGAGAAGAATATATGAAGCGTATAGAAACAGTTATCGTGATAAAATATTGGGCACCATTGAAACACAGGGTATTGATAAATCGCAGTTGACTATTTTACAGGGATTGATGAAGTTGCGCCAGATATGCGACAGTCCGGCTATTTTGAATGAGGAAGACAAATACCCAAATTATTCCATTAAGCTGGAAGAACTATCCAGAGAAATAGAAGAAAATATCGGCTCACACAAAGCATTGATATTCTCACAGTTCCTCGGCATGTTGGCACTGATAAAAGAAAAGCTTATTGAAAAGAATATTCCGTTTGAATACTTTGACGGAAGCACCTCTGCAACCGACAGAGAGAAGGCCATTCAGAATTTTCAGAGCAAAGATGAGTGCAGGGTGTTTTTAATTTCATTGAAAGCAGGAGGTGTGGGTTTGAACCTTACCGCTGCGGATTATGTATACATTGTTGATCCCTGGTGGAATCCGGCAGTGGAGCAGCAGGCAATAGACCGTACACACCGCATTGGCCAGACGAAAAATATTTTTGCTTATCGTATGATTTGTATTGATACGATAGAAGATAAGATTCTGCAGTTGCAGGAAAAGAAAAAAATACTTGCCAAGGAATTAATCTCCGATGAAAGTGGTTTTGTGAAATCGCTCACCAAAGCAGATGTAGAATATTTATTCAGCTAATAACAAAATCCCCGGAAGTCCCGGGGATTTTGTTTGATGGTAATACATTTCAAGAAGCTATAAAATTTTTGAGCCGCTCGAAATCTCTTTTGTCGGAGTAGAAGAAAAGCAGGTTCCATACCGACTTTACTGTCAGGGCCATTTTTAGCAGACCTGAGAGTCTGTGTTGGTTTTTTTTCATAAATAAGGATTTAAAGAGTGATTAAAACACCTTCTTTCGGTTGATATTCTATATAACCGTTTTAATTAATTCTTTAATCCTTACTTGTTGGTTTTGGTCAGTTTGGTCTGTAGTTTCTTTTAGGTTCTGCTCCTTTTTTATAATATTTAATGGGGTAGTTATCGGGATTGTGAACAAGTTTCAGTACAAGCTTTTTTACGTAACCGAAAACAGATGAAACGTTGTTGTTATTTATTTGGAGGGACATAGATGCGGCGTTTTTATAGGTAAACGCAGTAAAGACGGGATTATTGTAAATTCGAAATGTTAAACTTTTGTTTAAGAGCTTCGTTGTCAGATGTAAACCCATATACCTGATTTGATGTCAGTTCGCATTTACCAGTTTTTTTAGGAATGCCGACACGATTCTTTTTCCTAAGGATTAATTTCAATTTTAGTTCCAACTTTTACTGCATTGTAAAGTTCGTCTATTTCATCATTTGTCACAGCAATGCAGCCGGCAGTCCAATCAACCCATCGATGCAGCTTGCCAATGAATCCAGCCATGTTATGAAGTCCGTGGATTTTTACATCACCGCCAGCGGGCTTGCCTTTTCTTTTTGAATTAAGTATGTCTTCATTCTTTGGATACGAAATACCCAGGTTCTTGTGAAAGTTGCTATTAGGATTTTTGTCATTGATAATATAGATGCCTTCAGGGGTTTTATTATCATCTTTACATTCTTTTTTACCAATTGGTTGTTTGCCCAAAGCAATTTTATAAATCTTTATTAGTTGTCCACCCGAATAAGCCAGCAATTGTCTTTTTGATTTAAAAACAACCAATCTGTCAATCGGAGTACCTGCAGGAAGTTTTTGTTCCGGATAAAAATAATAGAGGGTGAGCGATAAAAATAAAAGAGCAGCCGATATCCGGATAATTTTTCTTTTTGACAATTTAACTATTTATTATCGTGGGCTGATTAAGCATTCTGTTTATCGCCAGTAATAATTATAATATCAATAAATTCTCTGAGATTTCAAAAAACAACATAATCATTTATAAATGTGCAGTTATGCGCTGTTTTTAATAACCATCACAAGTTTGTACTTTACCATTAGATGTTTTGAAATTATACTTTGATCTAGCTTTAGGATTTCTGAAGATTATCCATATATCGCCATCCCCAGTGTAATAATCTACACCACCACCAATTGAAGTTCTTTTAAAGCTACCATTATGATACAATTGAACGTCACCGCCAATCGAAAGCGAAGTGCCTTTTCCTGGTTGAGGTCCCGTAAATCTACATTTTCCAATGAATGTAGCTGATTGCGCATTAGCAAATCCAAAAGTGAGCAACATAGTTGCTAAAATCAATAAATGTTTCATTTTATATTCTTTTTAAATTTTATTCCTACTTTTTTCTATTTTCGGAGTCCTCGCATTTTTTAGAGTTGTTTGCGCGAGCCACAATAATATTTCGTTGACGTTGTATATAATGTAATTCATAATTGGATTTATTGAATTAAAGAACTCATATATTATGACTTAACCTCAACAAACATAACCAATTTGTCAAATATAAAAAAATATTTTTACCAAGTATATTATCCCTGGATAAATTTATTTTACCGCGTTTCTTTATTATTTATCCGAAATTTGATTTGACTAAATAATTCTTTTAAACCAATAGAATATTGAATATGCGCATAATCATCTTGTCTCCGATACTCTTGCTCTCATTTGTTTATCAAATTAAAGCGCAGGAAAAACCAATCGCGTTTCGCGGGGCATTAATCTATACAATGGCAGGCAAGCCCATAGAGAATGCCATCCTCATTGTTCAGAAAGGAAAAATACTTAGTGTAACCGACGACGTTAGTTCCATTCCAAAAGATGCAGAAGTAAGGGATGTTACCGGTAAAATCATCATGCCCGGTTTGGTAGATACCCATTCACATCTCGGAGGTCCGGAAGGAGGCGATGGTTCAAGCGCGCTTAATCCGGAAGCGCGTGCCTTTGATGCGATTGATCCAATCAGCGACGGTTTTAAAAAAGCACTTGCCGGCGGTATCACCACCATCAACATCATGCCGGGATCCGGACATCTGATGAGCGGACAAACGATTTATGTAAAAATGCGCGAAGCTAAAATTGTGGAGGATTTGCTGCTTGTAAATGAAAAAGGGTTGTTTGGCGGGATGAAGATGGCCAACGGGACCAATTCTATGCGCAACAACACTTCTTTTCCAGGAACAAGAGCAAGGAGCGCATCGATGGACAGAGATCTTTACATGCAGGCGTTGGCTTACAAAAAGAAAATTGAAAAAGCCGGAAAAGACAGCAGTAAAATGCCCGAAAGAGATTTACGCATGGAACCGCTGCTGGAAGTGCTGAGTGGCAAAAGGGTTGTGCATTTTCATTCACATAAAGCCAATGATATTTTAACCGCTATCAGACTCTCGAAAGAGTTTGGTTTCAGAATAGTTTTACATCACATCTCAGAAGGAGCCATGGTGGCAGATGAAATTGTAAAAGCCGGAGTGCCTTGTTCAATCATCAACATAGAAGTGCCCGGCGGAAAAATGGAAGCACTTAATCTCACATTGGCTACAGGAGGCATTTTAGAAAAAGCCGGCGCGTTGGTAGGTTTTCATACTGATGATGGCATCACCGATTCCAGATTGTTTCTTCGCTCTGCAGCATTATCTGTCAGAGAAGGCATGAGCAGAGAGAAAGCCCTGGAAGGTCTTACCACAGCAGGCGCCAAAATGCTGGATTTGTCGAGCCGCGTGGGTTCGCTGGAAAAAGGGAAGGATGCTGATTTTATTATTCTCTCTGGTGATCCTTTCAGTGTGTACACCAAAGTGGAACAGACCTGGGTGGAAGGCGTGAAAAGATTCGACCTTGCTAATCCTGCCGACAAGACATTTTTACTCGGTGGGTATAATGTATATTCCAACGAAAGATCTGAGTATCACCATCACAAAACTGACGATAATTAAGCATACCATTTATTAATATCCAAGCAGTCATTATGCAAAAAAAAATATATTCAACTTTATTTATTATCAGTCTACCTGCTTTGTTAATGGCGCAGATTGCCATCAAGGCAAAAGTCATTCACACAGCTTCGGGTAGCCCTCTCCGCGATGGAGTAATTTTGGTAAAGGATGGGAAAATTGAAAAAGTAGGAACAGCCACATCTATTACCATCCCGGCCAACTATACCATTCATGAATCTGAAGTGGTTACACCCGGATTGATTGATGCCAGAACAGTCATTGGTATGTCGGGTGTGTTGAATATTTCCACTGATCAAGATCAGCTGGAAAAATCTTCTCCCATTCAGCCCGATTTGAGGGCAATAGATGCCTACAACCCCGATGAGACATTAGTTAAAGTAGCCCGAGAATACGGCGTTACCACCATTCATACCGGACATGGCATCGGGGCATTGGTGAGTGGACAAACCATGATTGCCAAAACAAAAAAAGGAACAGTAGAAAGTGTAACGCTGCAGCCTTTGAGCATGATTGCTATGACACTGGGGCCATCGGTATCAGGAAATTTCTCCTCTCCCGGAACCAAAGCCAAGCAAATGGCGATGATCAGAACGGAGTTGCTAAAAGCGCAGGCGCATCTGAAAAAATTAAATGATAAAGACAGTTCCAAGCGACCTTCACCGGATTTGAAAATGGATGCTCTGGCTAAATTGCTGAGTGGAGAGGTCAAAGGAATGATTACCGCTAATAAATCGACAGACATTATGAATGCCATTCGGTTGGCGAAAGAATTTAAATTCAAACTAGTGATAGATGGCGCGGCTGAATCATACCGACTTATTGATGAAATTAAAAACGCAAAAGCTGAAATCATCTTACATGCTACGATGACGCCGGGAGAGGAAGATAAGGTCAATTTGTCAAGAGAAACAGCATTGATATTAACCAATGCGGGAATTTCGGTGAGCATTGAAAGCGGCTTTGAGCCGTATGTTCCCAAAACCCGTATTGTTTTGTTCGAAGCGGCTATTGCCATGGCAAGCGGACTTCCATACGATGAGGCATTGAAATCCATTACCATCAATCCGGCCAAACTACTGGGAATTGATAAAAAAGTAGGAAGTATAGAGCCCGGTAAAGATGCCGATCTGGTATTATATAATGGCGATCCTTTTGAATATGTCACCAATGTGTGTAAGGTGTTTATAGATGGGATATTAGTGAGTGATAAATGTGGGAGATAAAAAAACTCAAAATTTTTACTGAAAATCAATCAGTTACAAAAGCGCGATAAAAAATTGCGCTTAAATTGTTGTGTAAAACAATCAATTCCCCCTACCTTCGCACTCCAAAATTTTATTGCCACAGGGATAGCTGAGGCATCACTTAAAAAACAGAACAATGAGTAAACTACATTTCACCACTAAACATGCGAACGAGGCTACCGTGCAGCGTAAATGGTACGTTGTAGACGGTACTAATCAAACCGTTGGTCGTATGTGCGCAAAAATTGCGTCCGTTCTCCGTGGTAAGAACAAAGCCTATTACACTCCACACGTTGATTGCGGAGATTTTGTAATTGTATTGAATGCCGAAAAAGTAAAATTCACCGGAAACAAAATGGAAGACAAAGAGTATCTGACTTATAGCGGATACCCCGGTGGTCAGAAAGGCGAGGCGGCAAAAGATTTGTTGAAGCGTCGTCCGGAAGTTGTTATTGAAAGAGCAGTTAAAGGTATGTTGCCTAAAAATCGCCTTGGACGTAAAATGTACAAGAAGTTGTTTGTATATGCGGGAGATAAACACCCACATACTGCACAGCAACCTGCTGAACTAACTTTCACAAAAATTAAATAATTCAACCGTCATTTTAACTGACGAAAAAACATACTAATATGGAAAAACAAAAAAATGCAGTTGGCCGTAGAAAAGAAGCGGTTACGCGTGTTTTCCTTTCTAAAGGCGCGGGTAAAATAACTGTAAACGGTAAAGATTATAAAACATATTTCCCACTTGTATATCTTCAAAATCAAGTAGAAGCTCCGCTGAAAATTGCTGAAGCGCTTGATAAATTTGATATTCAGGTAAATGCTACCGGCGGTGGCGTTAAAGGCCAGGCAGAAGCGGCCAAGCTAGCTATTTCAAGAGCTTTGCTGGAAGTAAGTGCTGACTATCGCCCGGCTTTGAAAGCAGCAGGTTTGCTGAAACGCGATCCACGTTCTGTTGAGCGTAAAAAACCAGGACGCAAGAAAGCAAGAAGAAGCTTCCAGTTCAGCAAGCGTTAAAATTATATTTGTTTATGGTTTGTAGTTTGTAGTTGTTTCAACCACAAACTATAAACCACAAACCACAAACAATCAAAGTAAATAAAATAAAAAAAGTATAAATAATGGAAAATACTTCCTTACAACAGCAACTTCTAGAAGCAGGTGTTCACTTCGGTCACCTGAAGAAAAAATGGAATCCTAAAATGCTTCCTTACATTTTCGCAGAGAAAAAAGGAATTCATATCATCGACCTGAACAAAACGGTTGAAGGATTGCAGGAAGCTGCTGCAGCATTGAAAGCTATTGCGCGCAGCGGTAAAAAAGTCATGTTTGTTGCCACAAAAAAACAAGCAAAAGAAATTGTTCAGGAATGTGCTAAAAGAGTGAACATGCCTTACGCTACAGAGCGTTGGTTGGGTGGTATGTTGACCAACTTTAATACTGTTCGTAAGAGCGTGAAGAAAATGCAGAGCATTGAAAAATTGCTTGCAGATGGAACAGCAGAAAATCTTACCAAAAAAGAAAGACTTACATTAAGCAGAGATAAAGATAAAATGGAAAAGGTATTGGGCGGTATCGCACAAATCAGCCGAGTTCCATCTGCGTTATTCCTTGTTGATATCGGACATGAGCACATCGCTTTGTCTGAAGCAAAAAGATTAAACATCGGTACTTTCGGAATGGTGGATACCAACTGCGATCCTAACAAAGTTGACTTTGCGATTCCTGCAAATGATGATGCTACTAAATCTATCTCCATCATTGTTAATTATATCACTGCTGCTATTGCAGAGGGATTGCAAGAGCGCCAGGCTGATAAAGAGGACGATGATCAATCAGACGTTGAAGAAACTCCTGAAGCAAAAGCTGCACGCTTCGAGCAGAAGCTGGATGCGGGAGATGATAAAAATAAGCGCGGGAGAGGCGGAGCACCTGCTAAACGTCGTGTTGCTTCTTCCGGACCCGGAAGAAAACCTATGGGTAAATAAGAATGTTTATCGTTTAATCTTAGATTAAAGCTTTAAAAAAACCATTTAAAAATTACTTTTAAAAGAGTTAATTATCATGAGTACAATAACTGCTGCAGATATAAATAAATTACGTCAGGCTACCGGAGCAGGTATGCTTGATTGCCGTAAAGCTTTGACTGAAAGTCAGGGTGATTTTGAAGCCGCTATCGACTGGCTTCGTAAACAAGGACAAAAAGTTGCTGCAAAACGCAGCGATCGTGAAGCAAAAGAAGGTGTTATTTTAGCTAAAACAACTGCGGATAATAAAGCCGGTATTGTTTTGTGCATCAGCTGCGAAACAGATTTCGTAAGTAAAAATGCTGACTTTGTTGCTTTTGCTCAATCTATTGCTGATGCTGCGATTGCCAACAATGTAAAAAGTGTAGATGAATTGAATAATGTTTCTATCAACGGAGCAAAAGTGGCTGATTTAATCAATGATAAATTAGCAGCGATCGGTGAAAAAATTGAGGTGTCTAAATTCGAAAGAATCGAAGCTCCTTATGTTTCGAGTTATATCCACGGTGCCAACAGAATGGGTGTATTGGTAGGACTGACTGAAATTGCTGAAGAAGCAGGTAAAGATTTAGCTATGCAAATTGCTGCTATGAATCCGCTGGCTGTTGACGAGACATCTATCCCTGCAGATGTAATTGCCAGAGAGAAAGAAATTGCTATCGAAATGGTTAAGGCAGAAGGCAAACCGGCTGAAATGGCTGAAAAAATAGCTATCGGAAAATTGAATAAATTCTTCAAGGACAATACCCTGCTAGCTCAGCCTTTCGTAAAAGACAGTAATAAATCTGTAACTGACTATCTGAAAAGCATTAGTGCTGATTTGAAAGTAATTGAATTTAAAAGAGTTGCTTTAGGATAATTAATTTTTTTATTTTTAACCCGGTATTTACCGGGTTTTTTTATGCATATTGCTTAATTTTTTAACTTAAAACAATAAATCGCGCCAGCTATGTTGCCTAAATACAAACGAGTATTGCTAAAACTTTCAGGAGAATCTTTAATGGGAGAAAAAAATTTCGGACTTGATTCTAATGTCATTGCACAGTATGCAAAAGACATCAAGAAAATCACAGAACTTGGTGTACAGGTGGCGTTGGTTATTGGCGGTGGAAATATTTACAGAGGAATGAACGAAGCCGAAACCGGTATAGAGAGAGCGCAAGGAGATTACATGGGAATGCTGGCTACGGTTATCAACGGAATGGCTGTCCAGAGCGGATTGGAAAAAGCAGGCGTTTATACACGTTTGCAAAGTGCCATTAAAATGGAGCAGATTGCAGAGCCTTATATCAGAAGAAGAGCAATGCGACATCTGGAAAAAGGCCGTGTGGTTATTTTCGGAGCGGGAACGGGAAACCCTTATTTTACTACAGATACAGCAGGATCATTAAGAGCAATAGAAATTAAAGCGGATGTTATTTTGAAAGGAACCCGCGTGGATGGCATTTACTCTGCTGATCCGGAGAAAGATCCCACTGCAAAAAAATTCAATAAGATTTCGTTTGCCGACTGCATTTCCAAAAAGCTCAGTGTGATGGACATGACTGCATTTACGCTTTGTATGGAAAACAACCTGCCTATTATTGTTTTTGACATGAATAAGCCGGGAAATTTAATGAGGGTGATAACCGGAGAAAAAGTAGGTACACTTGTAAATTGATTTTTTAAAAATTCAATCAATAATAATGTCTGCTCCATCCGATGACTTACTTCAACATGTGATAAAAGAAAATGAGGAGTTGCATTTTGAATTGAAAGACCTTCAATACCTTATCCAGGTGAAGGAAGAGGAGCTCGCATCTCTGAAAGTGTCTGCCCAAAAAATTGCTGAACTTCAAAGCAGACTGGAGGTTAATATTTATGAAATGGAACAGATGCGGCATCAGCTTCAAGATGCTCAACATCAGGCATCCGGCGCTTTAAAAAGAGAGCAATCGCTGGAAGATGAACTCACACAAAATGTTTCTGTTGAAAAATCTTATTACGAGTTAAAAGATAAATACTCCTCCACCCAATCAGCACTGGAAGATGTATATAAGGAAATGGACGAGGCTGTTAAAGTGTATAAAGATATTGCTCAATTAAACAGTCGTATTGCTGAATTGGAGAGCAGTTTGGAACTCATTCAAATGGACAATCAGTTTTTAAAAGAAGAGTTGCAACAGTACCGAATACTTTCTTCTGAACATAATCAGTCATCAAAATGAACATAGCCGATATAAGAAAAGACTACAAACTTCAGTCGTTATCTGAAAAGGACGTTGATAGAAATCCATTCAGACAATTTGATGTGTGGTGGAGAGAAGCAGTTGACAGTCAAATTGACGAGGTGAATGCTATGACGCTTGCCACGGCGAATACCGCCGGAATTCCCTCTGCAAGAATAGTTCTGCTTAAAGGATATGATGATAATGGGTTTATTTTTTTTACCAATTACAACAGCCATAAATCCGCCGACATCAAAGAAAATCCGAACGCGTGTCTTGTTTTTTTCTGGAAAGAACTCGAAAGACAAGTACGTATCACAGGAGGTATAGAACAAATCAGCGAAAAGGAAAGTGATGAATATTTTCATTCACGCCCGATGATCAGCAGAATCGGTGCATGGGCATCGGATCAGTCGAGTGAGATTGATTCAAGAGAGACGCTGGAAGAGAAATTTAAAACGCTGGAACAAACCTATTCTAATAAAGAAATACCACGCCCTCCGCATTGGGGTGGGTATCGTGTTATTCCCAGCCTTATTGAGTTCTGGCAAGGGCGCTCCGGCAGACTCCACGACCGGATTGAGTATACACTTGAGGAATCAGACAGCTGGACTTTTAAACGCCTTTCCCCATAAAAAAACTTGCCCACGTTTTAAACGTGGGCAAACTTTTTTAATGTCAGCAAAAAATAAAATTTATTTCTTTTTTGCAGCAGCTTTTTTAGCAGGAGCCGCTTTTGCAGCAGTATTTACTTTAGCTGGTCTTGTTTTACCGAAACTTCCTGCAAATATTTTTCCTTTTTTAGTTTTGATATCTCCGCGTCCCATAGTATAAATAATTTTTACAAAGGTATAATAAAAAAGCAAGACGCATATGCGCCTTGCTTTTAATTTTTTTCCGCTAATTAGATTTTAGCAGATAGTTCTTTTCCTGCTTTAAATTTCGCAACTTTTTTAGCTTTGATTTTGATCACAGCACCAGTTTGCGGATTACGACCGTTACGAGCAGCTCTTTTGGTAACAGAGAATGTACCAAAACCAACTAATGTAACTTTGTTACCGCTTTTCAAAGTTTTGGTAACAGCTTCAATGAAAGAATCCACTGTAGCGTTTGCCTGAGTTTTAGTGATGCCGGCATCATCAGCGATTTTTGCGATTAATTCAGCTTTGTTCATAATAAAAGTTTTGAAATTTTTAAGTACAACAAATATAGAGGGTTTTTATTTCCAACAAAATTTTTTTTATTTTTTTTGGGTTGTGGCAAATTGGCTGAAATCCCTTAAAATAGGGCATTCTGAGAAAATAAGATCGATAAGTTGTAATGCGCATTTCGAAGTGTATCCTTTGAAATCCTTTGTGGGAGCGGATTTCGGAGCGTGCTCTTTAAAAACCTTGTCCGGCTTGTGTTTTGGCCTATATACACAAAATTTCAATACAAAAAAACGGTTCTTTTTTTGTTTTGCACAATTAGTTCACAACCTGCATCAATGACCGAAAGGCGATGAATTTATCACCCCATTTTATGTAAGATTTTTCACGAAGTGCTCCGGCATGTTTGTCTATATAAAGGTTGTATGACGCTTTACTTTCGACCTTGTATTGTATGGCATACGTAGGCCCTTCTGCATCATCAACTTCCAGCAATCTGTGTATGGTGGCATTCGTAAAACAGCCTGTAGCAAGGACTTCAGGGATATGCTCTTCTTTCAGCCACTCCAGCCAATCTGAAGAAATCTCATGAAGCACTTTGATGGTAACATTGTAAATGAACATATAAATACAGTTTGGAAGTTTGTATGAAAAGCGGCTATTTGATTTTAATCTCCAGATAAACCGGGCAATGGTCGCTGTGTTTTACATCCGGAAAGATTTCAGCATCCACCAAATTTTTTTTCAGTTCTTCTGTTACAGTGATATAGTCGATTCGCCAACCCTTATTGTTCAGGCGAACGCTTGGAAAACGCTGACTCCACCAACTGTAGCGGTGAGGTTCTTTATGAAATTCCCTGAAAGTATCAATCCACCCCGATTTCAAAAATTTTGTCATCCACGCTCTTTCCTCCGGAAGAAACCCTGTGGTATTTTTATTTCCCTTGGGATCATGGATATCAATTTCTTCATGAGCTATATTATAATCGCCACATAAAATGAGCTTCGGATTTTTTTTGCGCAGTTTATTCAAATAGGTATAAAACTCATCCAGCCATACATATTTAAATGCCTGCCTCTCTTCACCGGAAGTGCCGGACGGAAAATATGCATTAATTAGTGTAATATCGCCAAACTGCATTTGAATCACCCTGCCCTCAAAATCACTTTCAGGATGACCATTGCCTTTCACTACGGCGGTAGGTTTGATTTTTGAGAAGATGGCCACGCCACTGTAGCCTTTTTTGTTTGCACTGAACCAATGGTGCTCAAATCCAAGCGCTTCGAGTTGCTTTACATCCACATCGCCTTCAGTGGCTTTGGTTTCCTGTAAGCAAATCACATCGGCAGGATTTGTTTTCAGCCAGTCTATAAAACCTTTTTTGATTGCGGCACGTATGCCATTGACATTGTAGGAGATGATTCGCATGCCGGTAAATTAAGTAAAATAAAATTTTCAGAAAACATTATTCCAATATTGGTCTAAGCCATTTTGTAGCATCCTCAATGTTCATGTCTTTTCTTTGTGCATAATCCTGAAGCTGGTCTTTTTCAATTTTTCCTACTCCAAAATATTTGCTTTCAGGATGTGCAAAATACCAGCCGCATACAGAAGAGGCAGGATACATGGCCAGCGATTCTGTCAGATGAATGCCGGTCGCTGTTTCACCACCGAGCAAATCAAATAATTTGTATTTCTCTGTATGATCCGGACAGGCGGGATAACCGGGTGCCGGTCTGATACCCTGATAATTTTCTTTAATCAGTTCTTCATTGCTTAAATGCTCTTCTTTTACATAGCCCCAGTATTCTTTTCTTGTTTTCTCATGCAATACCTCGGCAAATGCTTCCGCCAACCTGTCGGCCAGCGCCTGCAGGATAATTTTGTTGTAATCATCCAGGTTCTCTTCAAATCGTTTGATGTGAGATTCAATTCCCTGTATGGTGACAGAAAAAGCACCGATATAATCATTGCTATTTGGGCTAATAAAGTCTGCCAGTGAATTATTGGGCTGTCCGGCAGCTTTTTTCATTTGCTGTCTGAGGAATTCAAGTGAAATGTTTTTTTCTTTAGTTTTTACGAGAACCGAATCCGGAGCTGTTTTTTCTGCTTCCCAGAATCCTATTACACCCTTGGCCGTAAGCCATTTCTCTTCAATAATCTGTTGCAATAATTTTTGTGCATCGTTAAATAGCTTAGTGGCTTCTGAACCGACAACACTATCCGATAAAATCTGCGGAAACTTTCCATGAAGCTCCCATGCAATGAAAAACGGTTGCCAGTCGATGTATTGTGCGATTTTCTTCAGACTGTAATTATCTAAAATTTTAGTTCCTGTAAAAGTGGGTGCCGTTGCTTTATAATCTTCCCAATTGATTAGGGCAGCATTTTTTTGGGCCTCTGCGAAAGGAAGCAGTTGTTTGGCAGTTTTTCTGTTGCCGAAATCTTCCTGCAGTTTTTTATATTCAGTTTGGATATCTGTTAAAAAAATATTTTTCTGTTCTTTATTCAGTAAGCTACCGGCAACGGTTACACTACGAGAAGCATCGAGTACATGTATAACGCCGTGTTCATATTCTGGAGCAATTTTTACTGCAGTATGCATGCGGCTGGTAGTAGCACCGCCGATAAGCAACGGCACATTCATATTCAGGCGCTTCATTTCTCTGCCGATATGCACCATCTCATCCAGTGAAGGAGTAATCAGTCCGCTCAATCCGATGATATCAACATTATGTTTCTGCGCCTCTGTTAAAATTTTATCAGAAGAAACCATTACACCCAGATCAATAATATCATAACCATTACAGCCGAGCACCACACCAACTATGTTCTTGCCTATGTCATGCACATCTCCTTTAACTGTTGCCAGCAAAATTTTTGCAGGGCCTTTCTGATTGTTTTCTTCCTGCCCATCATTAGTAGGGTTGTTTAATCGATCTAATTTTTCCTGTTCGATAAAAGGCGTTAATACCGCTACCGCTTTTTTCATTACGCGCGCGCTTTTCACCACCTGAGGTAAAAACATTTTACCTGCACCAAACAAATCACCTACGATGTTCATACCATCCATCAACGGGCCCTCAATCACAGAGAGTGGGGTAGGATATTTTTGGCGTGCCTCTTCGGTATCTGCATCTATGTATTCAGTGATGCCATGTATCAAAGCATGACTCATTCTTTTTTCTACCGCTTCTTTCCTCCATGTTTCATCTTTAACGATTTCTTTTCCTTTAGCTTTAACGGTTTCTGCAAATGCAATTAACTTTTCCGTGGCACCGTTTTCATCGTTGTTTTTATTCAATATCACATCTTCGCAAAGCGCTTTGAGTGTTGGTTCTATATCATCATAAATCACCAGCTGTCCGGCGTTTACAATACCCATATCCATTCCTGCTTTGATGGCATGGAAAAGAAATACGCTGTGTATGGCTTCTCTCACATGGTCATTTCCTCTGAATGAAAATGATACATTGCTCACGCCGCCGCTGACTTTAGCTAAAGGCATCAGTCTTTTAATTTCTCTGGTGGCCTCTATGAAATCAACTGCATAGTTATTGTGTTCTTCTATTCCGGTAGCGATGGCAAAAATATTTGGATCGAAGATGATGTCTTGCGGTGCAAATCCTACTTTTTCGGTGAGGATTTTATATGCACGATGACAGATTTCTACTTTACGCGCTTTGGTATCTGCTTGACCCACTTCATCAAAGGCCATTACAATAACGGCAGCACCGTAACTTTTGCAGATAAATGCCTGTTCAATAAATTTTTCTTCTCCTTCTTTCATGGAGATAGAGTTGACAATACATTTTCCCTGAACGCATTTCAATCCTGCCTCAATGATTTCAAACTTGCTGCTGTCAATCATCACAGGAATCTTGGCAATGTCAGGCTCTGCCTGCAACAGGTTCAGAAATATCTTCATTGCTTCTACACCATCCAGCAATGCATCGTCCATATTTACATCCAGGACCTGTGCGCCACTTTCCACTTGCTGACGTGCAACTGATAAGGCTTCTTCATATTGCCCTTCTCTGATGAGGCGTGCAAATTTTTTACTGCCGGTTACATTGGTGCGTTCGCCTACATTTACGAAATTAGTTTCGGGTCTTATGACTAAAGGCTCCAAACCGCTGAGGCGTAAATAAGGTTGTATGTATGTTGTGTTCTCCATGATGTCGAATTATGCAGTAACTACTACAGGTAATTTTCTCGGTTTGTATGATTTTACTTCTTCTGCAATGTGGCGGATATGGTCGGGCGTGGTACCGCAGCAGCCGCCCACGATATTTAAGAAACCTTCCTTAGCCCACTCTTCAATGATGTGTGCTGTTTCGTGTGGCTGCTCATCGTATTCACCAAAAGCGTTGGGCAATCCTGCATTGGGATAAGCAGAGGTATAGCAACTAGCCATTGCCGAGAGTTCTTCAATGTGCGGTCTCATTTCTTTTGCACCTAAGGCACAGTTGAGACCTATGCTCAATGGATTGGCGTGCATCAATGAAACATAAAAAGCTTCGAGTGTTTGTCCGCTCAATGTTCTTCCGCTTGCATCAGTGATGGTGCCGCTGATCATGATGGGCAATTCTTTTATTCCGCTCTCTCTGAAAAAATTCTTTGCAGCATAAATAGCGGCTTTTGCATTCAGCGTATCGAAGATGGTTTCTATAAGCAGTAAATCAACACCGCCCTCAACAAGACCTTTTATTTGTTCGGTATATGCTTCTGCCACTTCATCAAAAGTTACTGCTCTGAAACCGGGGTTATTAACGTCGGGCGACAATGAAAGAGTTTTGTTTAAAGGACCGATGGCGCCAGCTACGAAGCGGGGTTTGGAAGGGTCTTTTGTGGTAAATTCATCGGCAGCGATGCGCGCACATTTAGCAGAAGCTACATTTAGTTCATAAGCAATGGATTGCATATCGTAATCGGCCTGCGCAATGGTAGTGCTGCTGAAGGTGTTTGTTTCAATGATATCTGCTCCGGCTTCGAGGTATTGTTTGTGAATACCGATGATGATGTCTGGTTGTGTGATGCTCAACAAATCATTGTTGCCTTTTACATCTTTGTGCCAGTCTTTAAAGCGTTCGCCTCTGTAATCTGCTTCTTCCAGCTTATGTCTTTGTATCATCGTACCCATAGCGCCATCGATGATAAGAATACGTTCATTTAGTAAAGCTCTTATGTCAGTCATTTTCAAAAATTAAATAGTTAATCCGTTTAAGGGACTTATATCTGAGAAATAATAAACGAAGATGAAATCCGTGAAAAGAGAGGGAAGTGCATTATCGTTTATTAGTTCTATCGCAATTAAATATGTTGAAGCTGAACAATAAACAAATCTGCTTCAACACTAGGCGCAAAGGTAGTTTAAGAAGGGGAAAATGCAAAATATAAAAATGGTAAGCTGACCTAAAAATGGGTCTTTAGAAACATTAAACAGGTGTAATATACTGCTCCACCGGTATACGGTTACTGATGCTTTTTGCCAGTGTCATTTCATCTGCATATTCAAGCTCTCCTCCAAAAGCAATACCTCTTGCAATAGTAGTAATTTTTACCGGGAGCTCTTTTAGCTTTCTTCCTATGTAATAAATGGTGGTATCGCCCTGTATATTGGGATTCAGTGCAAAAATGATTTCGCTTGTTTTTTCTTCTGTTACGCGTTTAACAAGAGGTTCAATGTTCAGTTGATCAGGGCCAACGCCATCCAAAGGAGAAATGACACCGCCTAATACATGATACACGCCGTTAAATTGCTGAGTGCTTTCTATGGCAATCACATCGCGGATATTTTCAACGACACAAATAATTTCTTTTTTCCGTGAGGGATTGATGCAAATGTTACAAATCTCTTTATCGGAAATATTAAAACAATGTTTACAAAATTTAATTTCTTTACGCATGGTGGCAATGGCCTCGCTAAAATAATTGACTTCTGCAGCATCCTGTTTGATTAAGTGCAAGACAAGACGCAAAGCAGTCTTTTTACCTATGCC
This sequence comes from Chitinophagaceae bacterium, assembly GCA_947458275.1. GTDB lineage: Bacteria > Bacteroidota > Bacteroidia > Chitinophagales > Chitinophagaceae > Ferruginibacter. Next base: position 87,175 of record CANGYR010000005.1, on the reverse strand, counting down.
GGGCAATTTGGCAAATTCGTTAACTGCATTTTCTAATAAAGTAGATGAAAAAGTCATTAAGCAAAAATAACACCGGAAGAGTTGCCAATGGCATTTAGTATGCGCTTTTTATCAAGATATTCCAAGGAATCAATCGATATGTTTTCTAACTTTCAACACTATGTATTTGCTGGTGGGCGTATTGCTCTTTTCTGCCACACTGTCTATAGGCACCAGCACATTGGTTTCGGGGAAATAGGTAGCTACACAGCCTTTAGGAATATTGAATTCAATGACCAGAAATTTCCGGGCAACTCTTTCAATTCCATTATGAGAATTAAACAAATCAACTATATCTCCCCCTTTTAGTTCTCTTTCGAGGATATCTTCCTTATTCATAAAGATAACCCTTCTCTCATTGCTTACACCTCGGTATCGGTCATTTAATCCATAAACAGTAGTGTTGAACTGATCGTGACTTCTAACTGTCATCATTACCAATTCGTCCGGTTGGTGTTGTTGGAATTCAATATCGGAAATACTAAAATTGGCTTTGCCGGAAAAAGTATTAAACTTTCCTTTCCGGGAAGCATTGGGCAGATAAAATCCACCGGGTTTTCTTACGCGTTCGTTATAGTTTTCAAATCCCGGAATTGTTTTTTCTATCGCATCTCTGATGTGATCATAATCTGTTGCGAATAGACTCCAGTTTATTGTTGACTTTGAACCCAAAACATGTTTGGCCAGATTACAGACAATAAGTGACTCGCTCATAAGCTGCTTGCTTACTGGTTTTAAGTTGCCTTTGCTTTGTTGCACTACGCCCATTGAGTTTTCACAACTTATAAATTGCTCTACTCCATTAACAATATCTTTATCGCTTCTGCCGTAGGTGGGAAGTATCAGGGCTTCTTTGCCGGTTATCAAATGACTGCGATTTAATTTCGTAGAAACCTGTACCGTAAGGGTACATTTTTGCAACGCTTCAGCGGTAAATTTTGTATCAGGAGTTGCCGATAAGAAATTGCCTCCCATTGCAAAAAATAATTTCGCTTTACCCTGATGCATTGCTTTAATACTGTCTACTACATCTAATCCATGTTTTCTGGGTGGCGCAAAACCAAAGCTTTTATCTATTGCATCCAGAAATTTTTCGGATGGCTTTTCATAAATACCCATCGTTCTGTCGCCCTGCACATTGCTGTGTCCGCGAACGGGACAGGTGCCCGCTCCGGGCTTACCAATACTGCCTTTCAGCAATAATAAATTGACGATTTCCTGAATAGTGGCCACCGCATTTTTATGCTGTGTTAATCCCATTGCCCAGCAAGCGATGATTTTATTTTTATTTTTTAATATTTCAACAGCCTCCTCTAACTGAGCCGTTGAAATACCACATGCTTTCAATAAAAGCTCGGTTGAATATTTATTGATATTATTAATAAAATCATCGTATTGATGAGTATGTTCTTTGATAAAATTCAAATCAAAAACAGCACCCGGATTTTTTTGTTCTTCTTCAAATAATCTTTGTTCAATGGCTTTTAATAAGGCGAGATCTCCATTGATTTTTATTTGTAAAAACAAATCAGTCAACTCGTTTGTGATGCCCAGCATGCCTTTTATCTGCTGTGGATTATTGAAGCCAATCAAACCTGTTTCCGGCAAAGGGTTTACCGAGATGATTTTACATCCGTTTTCTTTGGCTTTCTGTAAGGCCTGTAACATCCGCGGGTGGTTGGTTCCGGGATTCTGACCCAGAATAATAATAACCTCTGCTTCGTAAAAATCTTCAAGGGTAACAGAACCTTTCCCAATGCCCACTGATTCAGTGAGCGCTACGCCACTGCTTTCATGACACATATTAGAACAATCAGGCAGATTGTTGGTGCCGAGTTCTCTGACAAACAACTGGTATAAAAAAGCAGCTTCATTACTTGTTCTTCCCGAAGTGTAGAACACAGCTTCATCAGGAGAATCCAGTTTGTGAATATGCTGAGCAATGAGTTTAAATGCATCTTCCCAGGATATAGGTTCATAATGAGTAGCACCCTTTCGGAGATACATGGGCTGCGCGATGCGTCCTTTCTTGCCAATTGTATAATCATCGAGTTTGGATAAATCAGCAACAGAATGTTCAGCAAAGAATTTTTCAGTCAGCTTTTTATTGGTAGCTTCTTCTGCAATGGCTTTAACGCCATTCTCGCAATATTCACCTAAGCTTGAGCGGTCATCATCGGGATCGGGCCATGCACAACCGGGACAATCAAATCCTTTTTTTTGATTCACGCTGAACAAAGCTTTGAACGCCCTTACAGGACCCATCTCAGAAAACACATGCTTTGCCGACTCTATTACAGCAGGAATACCGGCTGCAGCAGTTTTTGGCTCAGAGAGTTTGATTCTGGTGAATTTTTCCGGATTTTCTGCATTAGGATTATTGTGATAATTGTCGCTCATGTATCTAGGTTAACAAACCGCATTTGGATTGGGATAATTATCAGTCTGATCTTCAAATGTATTATCCAGACAAACAAAATCTTTTTCAATCAATAAAAAAAGATGTTTGTCATTGCCAATGTCCATTTTATTTTCAAATCCCACCTGATCAGTTGAGATCCAGTTTTCCGCAATAGCCATGGGAATATAAATAACTATTCGATTTTCAATGTATGCCGCAGTAAGTTCTTTATGAGTTGTACTTGATTCTATTCTGTATGAAAAATCATTGTTGCCAAATTCGGTTTTTTCCTCAATGAAACCTTCCTTACTGAAATTTTCCACTTCTGTTTTTGTAAGTCTTATTCTTATAGAATTGCCTTTGATTCTGATTTTCATTGACGAATAATTTGAAAGAATAAAAGTAAGCTCAAAAATTCATATTACCATTCAATTCGCTGTGGATTTGAGTAGATATTGAAGCGGTTGTTTCTCAAAAAGCCTATTAGCGTAATTCCGAATTTTTTGGCAGTTTCAACAGCCAGACTTGATGGTGCTCCCACGGCACAAATAACAGAAATGCCCGCCATAGCTGATTTTTGCATCAATTCGAAGCTGGCTCTGCCGCTTAATAGTAAAATAGTTTCTTCCGGAATAATTTCCTGATCAGAGGATTGCATAAAATATGCACCAATCAATTTGTCGAGCGCGTTATGTCGGCCAACATCTTCCCTTGTTTGAAGCAATACACCTTCTTTACTGAAAAGAGCAGCGGCATGAATGCCACCTGTATGATTGAATACGTCTTGTCGTTGGCTTAAAAGTTCCGGCAACTGAATGATTACATTTTTTGAAAAAGTGAAATTCTTTATAATCGAGTTGTCGGCTACCAGATTAAAAACTGCATCTATGCTCGCTTTTCCACAAACTCCGCATGCTGATGTTGTATAGAAATTTCTTTGTAAAAGCTTTTCGTCAATATGTATTTGTTCGTTGCAATGGATATGTATGGTATTAAGCAGATGCTGATGCTCGTATGTTTTAGGATTAATGGCTAATTGATGGATATTATTGATAATGCCTTCTGTAAACAAAAACCCAACTGCCAGTTCGAGATCATTACCGGGAGTACGCATTGTAATGGAAACATTGGTAGTTTGTCGGTTGTTTGCAGGACCATGTACCAGCTTAATTTCCAGTGGTTCTTCAGCGGCAAGTATATCATCCGTCTCAGAAAATTTACCTTCTGTGTACTTATTGATTCTGACTTCTGTAATGGAATAGTTCATGTATGATATTAATTATAAAAGGAATGGAAATCCTCGGGCGTATCAAAGCTTTTTAAAAATAAATCATCCTCAACAATAATTTTAAAAGTATTCACTTGGTCTAAAACTTTTTTTATCGATGTATTTCCTGAATTAAATGAAGTAAATAATTTTTCTTTAAAACTATTATTGTAAAATGTAATCAGCGGCTCATTAATAGTCAAATTGCTTTTTCGTACATAGCAGATTGCATCATATCCATGCTGACTTAGTGAAACCAATTTTTTAATGTGATCTTGATTTACCAGCGGATAGTCACATCCTACAAGAATAAATGATTCATCCGGATTATTTTTAAAAGCAGTCAGAAGTCCTGAGATTGGACCGTTGTTTTTATACAATTCATCATCAATCAATGTTGTGTATTCTTTTTCTATTTTTTTCGCCTGTTGTTCATTGCATGAGATTATTACAGGAATATTCTTATCCGAAAAAAAATTGGCGATATGCCGATATTGCTCTGTATTATGGTATTGTAAAAAAGCTTTGTCTGAACCCATTCGGGAGCTTTCACCTCCGCATAATACGATTCCGGTTATGCCAAAAGGATTAAAAGACATTGCGCTGATTTTTTACTTTTACTAAGTGCCGTAAGCAATCTAAATTTTTTCTATTCGGACAAAAGACAAAGTTTATTCTTCTTTTAATTCAATATCTCTTTCATTGTCCCAGTTCGCTTTCACCGTAAGTTTCTGTGGGAAAGCATGGCATTTTTCCGGCTGCAGCTTTTGCGAATAGTTACCCGGGTCCCATTTGCCGTTGTTGTTATCATCTAGCAAAATCCGTATTTCATATTCCCCGGGCGAAAACATTTTATTTGAATATTCCAAAGTTGTTAGAGCCGATTCTGTCTTAATTTTATCTCCCTCCATAAACTGTACAACAGGATGTTTGCTTACATCTATGTTTTTAAACCTAAGCAATACTGTTCCATAATCTTCTTTGCTTTTGCATCTAAATGTAATAGTATCTGCTTTTGACAATCCGTTGCCGGCCTCATCACTAATAGCGTCATTGCTAACGAGGAGAAATAGCTTTTCATTTTCTTTCCACTGGTGACGAATGTAAATACGCTCTCTGTTGCTGTCTAATGCAACTGAAACATTTTTAATTGGATTAAAAGAAGTATCTGTGAGAATAATTTTATCCGAATTAAAATTTTTCAACGGCATATTCATATTGAGCTCTATTGGCTGCAGGATATCGTGTTGCTGGTTGGAGAGGTTTGTGGTGTACCTTAATTTCTTTTCTTTTACTTTTTTTGTTGAGGAAACTGGAGTATTAGCTGATTGTTTCTTTTCAGCATAAGCCAGAAGTTTAACGGGGCCATTTGTTTCAGCAGTATTTACTTGCTTATCAATGAACGCAAATATTTCAGTGCCTGAGTTGTAAGTTTTGCTACCATCGCCATCTTTTAATGCATATACGCTGAATGATGCCGCAGGTAGATTTTTAAAAACAAACCTTCCTTCGCTGTTCATTCTGGAGACATAATCCGGCTTCCTTTTAATTACATCACTGTCTGAAGCCTTTTTATAAAGCATGACCGTGAGCGTGCTGTCGATTTTTCCCGACTCTGCCATGATCACTTTTCCATTAATTTCAAGAGAGTCAATCACTGCTCCAGTTGAAAAAGTATAAACAAAATCTTTGTAAACATTCCCTTCATTCACATCCTTTATTGCATCGCCGAGATTGATTGTGTAAGTAGTATTAGGAAGTAAGCTGTCTTTCAATTTAATGGTCACGGTTCTTAGATTACTTGATACCGAAGGCGTGTTTTTGGGTAGTGGCGATACAAGCAGATTGCTCTGCATATTTTGCAAGTCCACATACTCATCAAATTGCAGGGTGATTTTATTTTCTTTAAAATTAATTGATTGGTTATCGGGCACTGCCTTTACCAGAATGGGTGCGGTAGTATCTTTCGGCCCTCCGGTAGGTGCACCGATTTGAGCACATCCGCCGCATGTGGCGATAATCAGATATCCCAGGAACAAAAGAGATAAAAACCCGAAAATGGCATTTCTCATTAATAGAATGCTTAAATATTGAAACTGTTGTTTTAACGGGGTAAAGTTAAAACCTTTTTGACTGGCTTTGACCCATTCAAATAAGATTAATATAATCCCCAAACAATACCTCTATTTAATTGTTTGAATGTTATGAGTAAAGTTTATAGCCTTCAAACAGTACAACAGCTGCCAGTTTCATTAGAGGTAGCTTGGGATTTTTTCAGTAGTCCGAAAAACCTTCAGAAAATCACTCCTGATCATTTAGGATTTCAAATTATTTCCAAACATCATGGAGAAAAAATGTATTCCGGTCAGATTATTGAATACAAGGTAAAACCGGTATTGGGTATCCCGCTCTACTGGATGACAGAGATTACGCATGTGGAGGACAAAAAATATTTTATTGACGAACAACGTTTTGGTCCTTATAGTTTATGGCATCACCAGCATCATTTCAAAGAAAATGATAAAGGTGTGGAGATGACAGATATTGTACATTATAAATTACCGCTTGGCTTTCTTGGCGACATCGCACATACTCTCTTCGTGAAAAATCAACTCAAACAAATTTTTGATTATCGGTACAAAGTTGTGGAAGAATTGTTTTAATGTTTTTGAATGTGATTATTATCTTTAACTTTATTGGTACTTAATAAAGAACCATGGATATTTCAATTTATTTTGAGGAAGCCGCTCAGGTTTCTGTTGCTTTTATTATAGGCGCCATTCTGGGAATTGAACGTGAGTTCAGAAGTAAGCCGGCTGGTTTTCGTACAATGATTTTAATTTCTGTGGGTTCTTGTCTGTACACCATTCTTTCAAAGGAAATAGTTTCGGGAGGTGGTGCAGATCGTATTGCCAGTAATATTGTAACAGGCATCGGTTTCATTGGTGCCGGGGTGATTTTCAAAGAAGGCATTTCTGTAAACGGACTCACCACAGCTGCATTGATATGGATTACTGCTGCATTGGGAATGGCAATAGGTTATCACAATTACCCTCTTGCAATTGTAGTAACCATCATAGTGGTAATAGCACTATTTGTTCTTGAGCCGGTACATCGTTTTATAAGCAGATTCCATAAGGTGAAAGACTATCGGATACGGACCGTATTATTGGGAAACACATTAAAACCCGAATTAGAAGAATTCTTTAACACCCACGGTCTGACATTTCGTTGTATGAAGATGTTTAAGGAAAACAATGACGCCGTTTATTTATACAGGATTAGTTCGCCCGACAGAAATTATGATTTAGTAAATCAGTTTTTATTGCAACATCAAGATGTGAAAAGCTTTGATGTTTAAACGTTTTAATAGTTGCTTAAAGGAATCCATCATATTGCCATTATTTGTTCTGATTATGAAGTCTCGAAGAAATTTTATACTGAAATTTTAGGATTGAAAGTTATTAGAGAGACCTACAGAAAAGAAAGACAATCATACAAACTAGATCTTTCATTGAATGGCCGATATGTTATTGAATTATTTTCATTTCCATCCCCACCACCCAGACCATCAAAACCCGAAGCAGTTGGCTTACGTCACCTGGCATTTGAAGTGGACAATCTGGACGAAGTCATTCAGCATTTAAACCGCTACAACATTGAGGTAGAGCCGGTAAGAGTAGATGAGCTCACGCAAAAGAAATTTACTTTCATAGCTGATCCTGATAATTTACCAATTGAATTTTATCAAAAATAAAAGGGACCTGATTCCGAAGAAAAAGATCCCTTTTGTTTTTTAAACCCACCTCAGAGGCAGGATACTATAACTTTACGACTCTTGTGTTGTACTGTTTCTTTTGTGATGATAATTGTATGATATATACTCCTGCTTTTTTCCCCGGCAGCACACTGCTGATGGTTTTTTGAATAGCGAAAATATTGTTTCTTATGCTCAGGATGTTTCTTCCGGAAGCATCTGTAACTACGCAAGTGATTTGCTCATCTGCCCTCAGTTCGGGGATATCAAATCTGATGTCGCCTTTGGTAGGGTTGGGGTAAACAGCATTTTCCAGGGCGACCGGAATGCTTTCCGAGGTTGCATCCGGTGCAAGCGGACGGAATGACGGAGCAGGTGTAGTTCTGGTATTTACTGTTGTTGGTGCGGTATACGTGACATTAACCCAGGCTTTTTGTGCGGAAACCGTTGAGAGGGTGTTGTTGATTCTGATAGTGTACCATCCTGTGGAAGGTGCAGTATATGATAAAGTGAGCGGCGCAGTATTGGAAGAGTTTCCGGTGATAGAGCTCACAATGGTACCAGTTCCGTTTTGAATAGTTATGCGCTGGCTTCTGCCGTTTATTTCCGGATAAAGCGCTGTGTTAATTGGTGTTCCGGCAACAGCAAAAATTCTTCCTACAGTTCTTTGGGCAGTGGAGTTTGCCGGTAAACTTCCTCCTTGCTTCAGTGATTTGGCGTGGCTGTCTCCTAAATCATTAGCCATTTCCCATTCCTGAGTTGTCTGAACGCTTCTGCTTTGATTGTAAGTAGCCAGGTAATCATACATCTGATTTACAGAAGTAAAACCAAATGCTTCAGGAGCAGGAGCCCATATCGAGTATCCGTGTCCGTTAGCCCCCGGAATGGTGTGTCCCACAGGAGCGGTTTTAATCAATACTCTTCCATCGTCATAGACTCTGGTGGTAGTTAATCCATGTGCCCCACTATAATCAATCAAATCTATATTTCTCCAAGTGGGATTGGATACGTTTACCCAGACTTCCTCATCCTGAGAGTTGTCAGCAACAGCACTGAATTTATCGGTAATGCCAATGATAGCGCGACCTGTACGCTCTACTACCAGGTGATCGCCGGCAGATCCCTTTTCAAAGAAAGGAGCCTGGGTGCCGGTAAGTGCTGTAGGGACAGCATAATCGCCGTCTTTAAAACTCAGCCTTTGGTGAGCCTGTATGATATTTTGTATATCCCTACGAATAGGCAAGTCTGTTGTGCTGGTCGGTAAATGAGAAAACCTTTTACCTGTTGTTCCAATATCAAACAAATCTTCAAAGAAAACGCAGGGATTGCCATCAAGAGCAAAAGAAGCAGCATAAGCAGCAAATAATCTTGGTTCTCTTGGGTCAATATGCTGTCCGTTGCCACCCAATTCTTGTCCGGTATTCCATCCGGTGGCATCTCCAAGCGGTTTGAGGAAATCGCCATTTGCATTAAGAAAAGGGCGATAGGTATCATGGCTGTTTACAAACGGAACGGTTCTGTGTACTCTTTGTGTAGCATAATCAAAATAGCGCTTTGACTGCTGTTCGCCGGGAAGGTTTTGCATGTTATAGCCTCCCAGTCCGAGCACCATGCCATAAATACCTCCATTGGGACCATAACCTCTCAGACTAAAATCAAATGTTCCGGTATGCTCTTCTGTACCGCTTTTTACAGCATTCACATAGTTATCCAGGTCGCCGCTGCTTCCAATCCACTCACCGATACATAGCATGTTTTCTCCGCCTCTGGCAAAAGCAGGTAAATTATATTTTGTATTGAATATCAGATCTTCCTGCACATAAACAGGGAAGTGTTTTACTGCATCCCATCTCCATCCATCCACACCGGTTTGTTTTTTTAACCACATAATCCAGTTACGTGCATTGTCGCGCATGTAGTTGGTAGCCTGTGTAGGGTTCACGAAATTTCTGGAAATAGTTCCTATTCTGGCAGAACCGGTTGTAGGGATATTCGAACTGCGACCGATGGCGTTGGCCTCAAAAGATACATCAGGTCCAAAGAATGGCGAACATATATCACCTGTGGTGCAGTTATTATTCTGATTGGGATAAAAATTGGTGAAGTTTTTTGGCCATCTTCCATTGCGGGTGAAATAATCATTTTGTGATTCATCCAGCAGCGGGGTACTGTATGATACATAACGGAAGTTTTTGAATCCATTTGCATTGGCGATGGAAAACGGACTTTGCGGATCACGTCCTCCGGTGCCATTGTTAGTGCCCGCATCATTCACATGGTTTAAAACGATATCCTGTATAACCTCAATACCGTTGGCATGCATTACTGCAATCATACGGAGCAATTCATCTTTTGTACCCATGCGGGTTCTGACAGAAAGAGAATCTCCTCCTCCCTTTTGATATTTGTCCCCCAGATCATAATGATCAAATGGGCTATACCCGACAAAATTCGGAGTTCCGCTTTTTGAAATCGGCGGAATCCAAATTGCATCTACACCCGAAGCCTTCAGACGCGGTGCCAACTCTGTTAGATAATCGGCCCATTTATATTTAAAATTACTATTCCAGTAGTCCCACCAGAATGCCTGGAATACCACTTTTTTTACCCTTTGTTGGGCAAAACTTTCAAGGGCAATAAATGAGAGGAAAACAATTAAAATAAATGAGGATAAAAATTTCTTCATAAGTCTTTGGGGTGTTTGGTTTTGGGATGTGAATTTACTTAAAAATCTAAAGCCCAATAAATTTTAATTGCACACATATAAGTCCGAAGCTATATCAATTATCTCACTATACACAATTCCTCCCATCTGGTGGTAAACCGGCTGCTTCGCATCTCCTGGCGCATCTTCCAGTTTTTGGAAGTACCATTGGCGGCAAATTTTAGGATGTCTTGTTGCATACTGAAGTTGATGTTGTCAATGGTGTTCATGAGTTTTCGTGCGTTGATGTTTTCCGGAGGGGTAAACAAATTGAACTGAATGGTATCTGCGGGAATAATATGACTTAAAACAACACCGGCTTTGATATACTTACTGCCCTTTCTGTACAGCGAGGCGGTCATTTCAGCAGCATGATGAATGAGCACATTGGTGAGTGCCGTGGCTATGGGCAGTGTGGTATGCGCCGAGCGCGCGTATGGGTTATAATGCAAACCATTGTTATTGCTGACAACAACAAAAACGCTCATTTCAAGAGCGGCACCGTTTTGCCGGCGCAGTTTTTCAGCTGCTCTTGCCACGTAGGTGGTGACAGCTTCTTTTAATTCCTTCAGTTCATAAATCGGCTTCCCGAACATGCGGGTGGTAGCAATCATTTTTTTGGCGGTGCGTGAATCTTTCATTTCGATGCAGGGAATTCCTTTCAGTTCCTTTACAAGCCGAACGCCAACCACACCGCCGAGATTTTTTCGCGCCCATTCTTCATTCATATTCCTGAGATCCCATGCGGTGTTGATGTTGAACATCCGCAACTTTCCGGCTCCGGCGCTTCCCACACCCCAGATGTCTTCCACCGGAGTCCTCAGCAAGGCCTCCATTTGCTGTTCGGGTGTTTGCAGAATCATCACGCCCTTTGTTCCAATCTTATCTTTTTTTGCCAGCTTATTGGCCAGCTTTGATAAAACCTTGGAAGGTGCCACGCCTATTGACACCGGAATGCCGGTCCATTCCTCCGTAGTGTGTTTCAAAAAAAGCGCATACTCGTAAAGTTTAGTTGGTTCTATTCCTTCCAAATCAAGAAAAGATTCGTCTACAGAATACACCTCCACCTGAGGCGCCAGCATACGAAGTGTTTCCATTACCCGCCAGCTCATATCGCCGTACAGATGATAGTTGCTGGAAAATACCGCTACATTGTGTGCTTCAATTTCTTTTTTATGCTGAAAATAAGGTCCGGCCATTTGTATGCCCAGCGCCTTAGCTTCATCTGTGCGGGAAACAATACACCCATCGTTGTTGCTGAGCACCACAACGGGCTTGCCGTGCAAAGCCGGCTTAAACAACCGCTCACAGGCGGCATAAAAACTGTTGCAGTCCACAATAGCTTTCATTAGAAAATATAAAATAAGGAAGTCAGAATAAGGAAGTTGGAATACGAAATAATAAATAAGAAAGTCAGAATAAGAAAGTGAATGCACTCGTAATACAAGATATACTCCCCATACTTTCTTATTTTTTATTCCTTATTTCAAACCGTCTTTATTATATACGTCACCACACCCCAAACAGAAAACTCTGCGTACTCGCTGATTTCTATGGGAGAGAGTTTTGGTGTTTCCGGAACGAGTCTGATGCGGTGAAATGTTTTTTCGAATCGGCGTATCAGCATTTCTCCGTTGAGTATGGCGATGATGATTTTGCCGCTTTGTGGTTTTGTGCTTCTGTCTACAATCACAATATCGCCGTCATGAATGCAGGCACCAGCCATACTGTTGCCGCTCACCCGCATAAAAAATGTTGCCGGCTTGTTTTTTATCAACCGCTCGTTGAGGTCGATGCCTCGTTCCATGTAATCGTCGGTAGCCGCGCCAAATCCCGTAGCATCGGCATTGGGAACGTCCTGTTGCTTAAACTGCTTGCTGCCCTTATATTCGGCAGAAAGAAAATTTTCTATTTCCATATGAATCCTATATTTACTAATTTATTTAGTAAATATAGGCTAATAAATTTAGTATTCAAATGTTTGTTTAATAAAAAAGCGAAGATTTTTCAGACACCGTTTAGAGACCGGCGCTAAATAACATAAAAAACCCCGAAGTGATTCGGGGTTCTTTATATGGCTTCGATAAAATGTTAGTTTTAATCGGTTTTAGGATATGGAAGCCACTGGCTATTTCATTGGATTGGATAAGGTTTGTTTCACAGGATACTTCGGTTGTAGTAGGATATCGGATAACTGATGTAAAGATAGAAACCCAATGATTGCCGGCATACTATTTTATGAGAGATGTTCTAAAATCAAGTAATTCATCGGGCATTGCGTAAGTGTCTATACGTAAGAGGCGATAAAAATTGGTTATTTTTACAAATATTTATATCCCCGATGCAGCAAATAACAGAAGAAATAAAGACTTTATTCAAATCTTACAGTGATATTCTTGTCAAACAAATAGACCAGATACCTCAAAGCGGTAGCGACCGGATCTATTTCAGAATCGTCTGTGAAGGCGACATACACTTTATTGCCACCTACAACATCAATATAAAAGAAAACAAGACTTTTATTTATTTCAGTCGACATTTTAAAAGCATCGGTGCACCCGTTCCGGAAATATATGCCGTTAATGAAACTGGCAGTATCTATATACAGGAAGACCTAGGTCACAGCTCGTTGCTGAATGAGCTGGAAAAATTCGGCCAAACGGAATCTGTTTTTGAATTGTATAAAAAAAGTCTGAAGGCACTGGCTAATCTTCAAATAAATGGTGACAAAGGATTGGATTACAATGAATGTATTACCAGCAAAGAGTTTGGTCAGCAGGCCATCATGAGTGATTTGCTTTATTTCAAATATTATTTTCTCGACACTTTAAAAATTCCTTACGATAAAGAAAAACTGCTCGGAGATTTGGAAGCATTGAGTAATTATTTATCGCATGTTGACCATAAGCATTTTATGTTCCGCGATTTTCAGAGCAGGAATATCATGGTGCAAGACAACAACATTTATTTCATCGATTATCAGGGCGGTATGAAGGGAGCGTTGCAATATGATGTCGCTTCTTTGTTGTGGCAGGCAAAAGCCGAACTAAGTGATGAATGGAAAAATAAACTGCTCGACTATTACATGGATTGTGTGGATGAAATCATTGAGAAGCCATTGAACAGAAATCATTTTATCAATCAGTACAACGGCTATGTACTCATCAGATTATTGCAGGTGTTGGGTGCTTATGGATTCCGTGGGTTGTTTGAGCGCAAAGCACATTTTCTTACAAGCATACCATTGGCATTGCGCAATCTGAAATGGTTTTTGGCCAATAAATATGTCGGCATCAGTTTGCCGGAATTTGAAAGATTGTTGTCGATTGTTATTTCCGATGAAATGATTCAGCAATTTGAGACGGTGAAAGCAACAGTGGAGACGCCGCTGCAAATTAAAATTAACAGCTTCTCTTATATAAAAAATGGTTATCCAAAAGATGAGACAAAAAACGGCGGCGGATTTGTATTTGATTGCAGAGGAATTTTAAATCCGGGAAGGGTAGAGGAGTATAAGAAACAAAGCGGACAAGACAAGCCGGTGAAAGATTATCTGGAACAGCAAACCAAGATGCCGAAATTTTTAAACAGCATTTTTGATATTGTGGACATCACGGTGGAGGATTATATCAAACGGGGCTTCGAGAGCCTGGAAATCAATTTCGGTTGTACCGGCGGCCAGCACCGTAGTGTATATGCTGCTGAATCACTGGCACGACATCTCAGAAATAAATTTTCGGTTAAGGCAAGTGTGAATCATTTGAACAAAGAGAATTGGGTTAGGGAGTAAATAAACTGATTTAAAGGGGAATTTTCACCCGGTTACTTGATCAAAAAACGTTCTTTTTTAAAAAGTTATCTTTACTTTTGTATTGTCTTTGGACATGCCCCGCTATAGTCTCTGTATTATAGCTCTGCCTCCCCTGGAGGCTTTTTTTTTCTAACAAAATGAATAGAGTAATATTTTATTTTGACGGATTTAATTTTTTTAATGGCTTAAAAGAAAGAGCCATGGAGTTTCCTGTATGGAAAAATTATTATTGGATAGATTTTATAAAACTGTGTGAACAATTTATACAGGAAGGACAGTTAATATCAGTAAAGTATTTTACGGCTCCCCCTTCAAATGATGGTCAGAGAAGCAGACAATCAGCATTATTTTCAGCAAATAAACTATTATACCCTGATACATTTTCCCAAATAAATGGAAATTATCAAAACAAAACTATTGAATGTAAAAAGTGTAGAAAAAAATTTGAACATCCTGAGGAAAAAAGGACTGATGTAAACATTGCTGTTAGTATGATGCTTGATTGTTTTAACAACAATGCAGATACACTCGTGCTAATAAGTGCAGACAGCGATCAGGTTCCAACCATCCAGGCAATAAAAAAGAATTTCCCCGAAAAAAAAGTAAAGGTATATTTTCCACCCAATCGAAAATCCGCTGAACTTTTAGCTGTTTTGCGACAGGTTGTTTATTTGGAAAACAATGAAGATAAATTTCGTGCATCAGTTATGCCTGAAAAAATTCAAAGTGGAGGAAAGGTTTATACCAGACCTTTTGAATGGAAGCATTAAACTAAAAATAACTCTAAGAAATAATCTATGAAAGCAATGATTTTTGCAGCCGGATTGGGTACGCGTTTCAAACCGTGGACAGACCATCATCCCAAGGCACTCGCTTTGGTGAACGGTAAATCATTGTTACAGAGGAACATTGAATACCTGCAGCAGTACAATATCAGAGAGGTGGTAGTGAATGTGCATCATTTCGCTAATCAGATAATAGATGCTGTCGAAAAAAATAATGGCTGGGGAAGTAAGATTACCATCAGTGATGAAAGAGAGGAAGTACTGGAAACCGGAGGAGGTTTGCTTAAAGCAAGGGCGCTGCTGGAATCAGACGAACAATTTATTACACTCAATGCTGATATTCTCACCGATTTGCCTATTGATAAACTGGCAGCATTTCATCACTCATGCAATGCATTGATTTCATTTGGTGTGACAAACAGAAAATCATCTCGTTGTTTTTTATTTGATGACGATAACAGATTGTGTGGGTGGGAAAATAACCAGACGGGAGAAAAGAAAATATCTATTGATAAAAAAGGATTGCATCAAATGGCATATAGTTGTGTGGCTATTTTTAACCGCGAGGTATTTGACTTAATTCCTCAAAGGGGAAAGTTTTCGCTGACAGATACTTACCTGAGTCTTGCAGCAAATCATCTTATTCTTGGGTATAATTACTCCGGAGGAAAATTTATTGATGTGGGCAAGCCCGAAAGCGTAGCTCTTGCAGAGCAATTATTTGATTAGTCTTTAACGCCCTCAACCGTTGTTTCAAATCCCGCTTTCTTTTCTTCTTTTGGTTTGATGCCGAAATTATATCTGAAAGTCAATCCCACTCTTCTGGTATCATTGATTCTTTGTCCGGCAGCAGAAATATCTCCCTGATTTAAAGCGAATCTTACATAGTTGGTTCTGAATACATCGTTTACAGCGAGAATAATATTTCCTTTTTTGTTGAAGATGCTTTTATTTGCGGAGATTGTCATGCCACCGAAATTTTCCAGTTCATATAAATTTTGCAAACCTCTCGTGCGCATAAATGCCTGCATATTAAGGGTAAATGTTTTGGTTGCTTTGAATTCATGAAAAGTAAAAAAAGTAAAACTTCCGCGGTTGTAATTGAGCGGTAGGTTCTGATAAAATCCGCGGTATTCATTATAGTTGTAAATACCACCCAGATAGAAAAAGTATTTACCGCCGGGAGGTATACCAGTGACGATGCGGCAATAGAGTTCTCTGTTTTTTCCCAGATTGTCAAAAGTGCGTAATGCTACTTTAGTATTGACATCCTGATAAGTCACATTGCTGAATATATCTCTTGTATCATTGATGCCTATTGCCACCACCGGAAATTCTTTGAAATTGACGCTGAACTCGTAGTTGGTGGTAAACTGCGGTTTTAAGTTGGGGTTGCCCACTTCAAAAAGATACTGGTCGATATATTTTGGATAGGGATTCAGACTTTCGTAGTAAGGACGTCGGATGCTTTTTCTGAAGACAGCATTGGCAACAAGCATCTGTCCGAACATTTTAAAGAGATTATGTTTGATAAAAATGTATGGAAATAAATCAACTCTTTTCAATGAAAAGGATGTGTCTTTTGGGACGGATTGTCTCCCTTCAATATCGGTTGTCTCGAATCTTACTCCCGGCTTTACAGTAAAACCGAAAAATGTTTTTGATACTTGCAGGTAAGCCGCACCAATAGTTTCGTTATAAGAAAAAGTGTTTGTTTGCAAGGAGTCCACTCTGCGAATATTGTTCCCCGTATCGATATAATAATTCGCTCTGTTGTTACTGTTGCTAATACTTAGTTTGATGCCCGCCTCAAGTGTATACTTTCGCGGAAGCTTATATGTCAGATCCGACTGGAATGAAAATATATTTTTTTTATTGTTGAGCAATCCATCTCCAATGATAGCCGGCCTTACAGGAACTGCATAGTTGTTTCTATAGTTCTGGTTGTTCTGGTATTGGAAATAACTATACTCTAAATTATTCGTCCATTCGCTGCCGGTAGTGTCGATTTTATATTTGGCGGTAAAAATATTTTGCCAGAAAAGAGAGGAGTTATCATTGCCTATGGATGAACTGTTTTTTCCTGCAAATGTATTGGTCGGCAAAAGTGAAATGTCGATTTCATTGAGAGCGCTGCTTTGGTTGCTGTTTTGCGTCAGTCTGAGATCGTAACCCGTATTCCATTTGGAGTTAAGCGCAACATCAACTCCCGTGGAAAAATAATGTGATTGAGAAGGGTAAGTGGTGTATGCGGTTTGTGACAATACAGCTTCACCGGCTTTTCTGTCTGAGGTAAGCTTTTCAAAACTGTTTTTCTTAGTGAACTGGTAGCTGTAGTATGTAGAGGCCTTGCCAATACTTTTATTGAAATTGACTCCGGCGGTGGTTGTTCCGTATACTCCCTGAAAGTGAGCGACGTTTACGCTTCCGCTGCTGCCAAGTTTAACACCTTTTTTCAAGACGATATTTAAAATACCTCCGCTGCTGGCTGCATCAAATTTGGCAGATGGGGTACGAAGGATTTCTATTTTACTTACGCTATTAGCCGGTAGGCTTTTCAAAAGGGATGCCAGGTCTGCGCCGCTCAATTTCATTTCTCTTCCGTTAATAAAAATAGTGGCTGGAGTAGCGCTGTTCAGGTAAACGTTGCCATCCTGATCGATGATTACAGCAGGAGTTTTTTCAATTACCTCAAAAGCATTGGTGCTGCTGACTGATAAAGCTGCAGCATCAACAATGGTTTTGTCATCTTCCTGTGTGATGAGTGGCTTTTTTGAAATGATGGTAACAGCAGAAAGATCTCCGGTAGCATCGGGTAGTTGAATGTCAACAATCAATGCAGCTTCTTTGATATTGACTTGCTTTGAAACACTCTTCTTGCCTGCGGCAGAAACTGTCATTATATAAGAACTGTTGGTATCAACCTCAAAAAAACTTTCCTTGTCCAGTACCTTTTGATAAATAATAATGCTATCGGGCAATTTCTTCAGGATAGCGGTGCTTTTGAGAAAAGGTGCGTTTCGCTGATCTGTTACATTAATGCGAAGCTGCGTTTTTTGTGCTATGGCATTTAAAAACGGAAGCAGCACAAAAATCAAAGTCGTAATGAAGCGACCGGGTTGTATTCTTGATTGATAATTTGTACAGAGTGAGGAGATGTTATTTTTTTTCAAACAATTCTTTTTTATCTACTTTTTTCACTTTACTTTTTACGTTAAGTGTTTTGCTTACTACATCATAGGGCCCTGTAATTACTTCATCTCCCTCATTCAGTCCTTCTGTGATGTATATATAATTGATATCCTGAATGCCGGTTTTAACTTTTACTTTACTCACCTTCCCGTCTTTCTCAAGTTTAAATACAATCACCTCTAAGTCGTCCATTGAAGGGGAAGATTCTTCTTTTTCTTTATTCGCGTCTTTATTTTTTATTTTTTCTTCTTCTTCATTTTTACTTCGCGTAGTCACAGCATTGATGGGAACGCTCAATACATTCTTTTCTGTTTTTGTCTGAATATCGGCACTGGCACTCATTCCCGGTCTGAATGGGAAAGATCCTTTTCCTAAAAGATCAGTATAGCTTTCAGGGAGAAGGCGGATATATACTTTATATTGTGTTACATCTGTTGTGGCAGAAGTAAGGCCGGCTTGAGCCGCTCCTATATTGCTGCTGGCAATCTGTGTAACGATGCCTTTAAATTTTCTGTCGCTGTAAGCATCTATATCGACAATAGCACTGTCGCCTAATTTTACTTTAGGAATGTCATTCTCTCCTACATCTACTCTTACTTCAATTTTATCCATATCTGCGATGCGTAAAATCTCAGTTCCCACATTAAAACTATTCCCTGCAACTTTCTCGCCTTTTTTTACATTGAGCAAACTCACCACACCGTCCATCGGAGCTATAATCATAGTTCGACTCAAGTCTTTCGCAGCTCTGTTGAGGTTGGCTTGTGCGGCCTGCACGGCGGCGGAGCCGCCGCGGATACCCTGAACCGCAGCATTATAGTTGGCTTTTGCTGTTTTCAGTGCAGCGTCAGCAACATTGAATTCACTCAGACTGATAACTTTTTCGTCGAATAATTTTTTCTGCATGTCGTAATTGCGCTGTGCCTGTTCCAATTGTGCATTAAGTGCGTTTAAGGCAGACTGTGAGTTAGCTACCTGCGCCCTGGATTGTTCAACACCGGAAGCGGCCTGATCGCGTTGGATGCTGTATATATCGGCATAAATTTTTGCCATTAACTGTCCTTTTTTTACTGTATCTCCTTCCTGTACATACAGCTCGGTAATTTCTCCGCTTATATCGGGACTGATTTTCACTTCTATTTCAGGATATACTTTTCCGCTGGCATTTACAAGCTCGATGATGGTGCGTTTTTGCGCTTTCTCTGCAGTTACTTTTATCCCTTCATCTTTTCCGAATACGCCCATTTTGCTCATAACCACTAATGCCACGGTCAATAAGACCGAACCAATCACAATCCATTTAGTTTTTTTATTCATAGAAACGAGTTTGACGTTTTGGAAATTACAATTTTAATCCTGCGCCTTTATAAAATTCAAGCACTTTCATTTTAAATACATAATCAAATCTGCTGATGCTGTATTCAAGTTTGGCGCGGAGGAGATTGTTTTGTGTAGCAATGAAATCATACGTACTCAATGCTCCGATATTGTATCGTTTCCCTGCAAAATCGTATGCTTTTTCATTTGCAGCCACTGCTTTTTGTGTGGCATTGTTTCTTTCAAGTGCAACCATTGCCGCAGTATATGCCTGGTAGATGTCCTGTTTCAGTTTTTGATTGTCTTGTTCTTTTTGCAATTGCAGTCTGGATAAATTCAGTTTATTTCTTTCATATTGAGAGGACGCGCTCCAGCCGTTGAAGATTGGAATACTTAGATTGAGTCCTACTGCCTTTCTGAAATTGTTTTTTAACTGTTCGCCAAAAGAGCCTGCACGTATAAAATCAATCACATTGCCATTGACGAATACCGGCATTTGTACGTCATACAAAACTCCTCCGCCTGCATTGGCAACCAATCCGGTGGAAGTATAACCGGTGATGATTTTTTCATAGATTGGTCGCTTATCAAAAGCGAGATAGTTTGTCCCGAGACTCCCAAAAGCGGACAAAGCGGGATAACGGGCTGCCTTAGACGCCGAAATACTTTTTTGTGCGGCTTTGATTCTGAATTCATTACCCAGTTGTTGTGGCTGGTTTTTCAATGCCTCGCTGTATACATATTCCGGTTGTAAGTCAGCAATACTTTCCATTGGAATACTTTCAACAGGTGGCGTTTCAATGTCGAATGCTTCGCCGGCGTCTATGTTCATCAATGTTTTCAGAGACAAAATTGCCTGTTCAACATTTCCCTTTGATGCAATATAATTTCCGCTGTCGGCGGCCAATTGCGCTTCAAGTTGCGTAGCGTTTAATTCAGGCAGCACACCCGCATTTACCTGTTTTCTGGTTTTTTGCAGCTGCAGCGTTGTTTGTTCAATTTGAGCGCCCGCAATTTTTTGTTGTTCTTTTGCAAGCAACACTTGCAGATAAGCATTGGCGGTAGAAAGCGCGATGTCGTATTTAACCTTATTGACATTGGCTTTGGCCGCAAGTAATTCCCATTCATTGGATGCTATGGTATTGCGTTTGCTGAAAAAATTAAAAATATCAGCACTTGTTTGCAGTTGCATTCCTGCCGAATAATAATTCTGCGTTACCCTGGTAAACGTAGTAGGGTCCTGGTTATTACCGCTGTTGAAAGCGCCATTCGTAGCTAGATTTGCATTAGGGAAGAGAGAGAGTTTGCTCTGTTTATAGGTAAGCTCGGCAATTTTTGATTGAAGATCCGTTTGCTTTACAGAAATATTGTTCTGCATAGCATGCTCTACACAGGATTTGAGATCCCATTTTTTTTGAGCAATCAATCCTGATCCGGAAAGTAATAAAACAGCAAAAAATACAAACAGACGCATACTGCAAAATTAACTGATTACCGGGGTAAAATCATCAATCAATTCTATGAGCGGTTAGTAGATGAAATATTACAGGAAACCAAAGGGACTGACTAAGGTCATTGGCTTTCACGATTCGCTTCAACTTGGTGCTTATGCTGTTAATTTTAATTTATTTTTTTTATTCCTACTGCTTTCTGCTTTTTTGAAATCTACCGTGACCAATTTATAGGGTTTATTAAAAGCTTCTTGTCTTAGTTTGAATTTCTTTGATAGAATGCGGATGGTTTCCTTTGACATTCCTTTTTTTCTGTGTAGCATATCAGATACCAGCCCTTCGCTGACATTAAGGATTTTTGACAGGTCTACAGGCTTAATATGGTGTTCTTTCATTAAAGACTTAAGAAGATCGATTGGGTCGAGCTTATAGCTGATGTTGTTCTCTTCATCATATTTTTCAATGAGCACTGTCAGTAATTCAACTTCCTCTTTTATAGCTTTATTTTTAATTTTAAGAAAAACCAGCTCTTCCAACTTTTTACAATAAGTATCGTATTGTTTTTTCGAATGAATGACGGTATATTTTAATCCTTGTTCCATATTTATTTATTTAGTATTCATTTACGTTGTATTGTTTATTTCTTTTGCATAGTTTATTATATTGTGCATGTGTTCCTATCCAGCAGACAAACAAGTGAATCCTGTTTTTTCCGAAATGATATTTACAAATCATGCGATAATTATTTCCGCCGATGTCAAAAACAACCCTCAAGGAACCGTTTCCCAACAGATCCGCCGCTGAAAATGTTTTTTTAATATCCGCCGGAGTCTTCCAGTCTGCAAATTTTACCTTGTAAATCCATTCGTTGAAAGACTCATGGCTTTTAGGGCTTTTGTAAATAAATGATTTGATTGTTTTTTCTTTAATCAAATGGATTTTCATTGTTCTATGTAAAGTTAAGAAATACTTCACAAAAAGTGAAGTTTTGCCAGTTAAAAAAATATACTCTTGCTTGTCTTGAATGAGTAAAGCTCAACATAAACAGTTATATAATGAGAGGAAAAAAACGGCCCATTCGAGTGAAAAATCCAATCAGATGCAGGGAGGATTACCTTCTGAGTTTATATTTTATCATCACAGTCCTCCCCGAAAGAAAAATGCCAATATCTTTGAAGCCAATAATCAATCATGCGCCTACTTATATTTTTTTTATTTGCAACTTCTCCCCGGTTTGCCAGTGGTCAGACTTTTCAATCCTTGTCTTCTTATGATCCGCCGGCACAGTTTGACAATGTTCACGTTCAGAAAATAGCAGAAGACTCTCTACAGAGCAGTTTTATTATTTGGGTAAAAAAGGAAGTAAAAGGACATTTTCATCAAACGCATACAGAAAATATTGTAGTGCTGGAGGGTAATGCTGAAATGATATTTGGCGATATGAAAATTATTATACAGTCGGGCGACTACCTTAATATTCCAAAAGGAACAAAGCATGCGGTTGTCCGCGTAATCGGAGACAAACCGTTGAAAGTATTGTCCATTCAATCGCCAAAATTTGACGGTACAGACCGCGTATTTATTCAGGAATAATGCTATGTAAAAATAAATTAGGCAATTTCTACTTTACGTTTATATTTGCAACCGATTTGGTTTTCGAGTAATCGGAATTAAAAGGGAAGCCCGGTGTAAGTCCGGCACTATCCCCGTAGCTGTAAGCTCAGTAACCTGTTCATCCTCCAAGCCACTGTCCCCAAAGGATGGGAAGGCGGTGAACAGAGAGTAAGTCAGAAGACCTGCCAACATCACAACCAATATTCAGCTTTCGGGTGAAAGGCTTGAAGATTGAAGGATGCATCAATCATTTTTCAGTTTTCTTTCTTTTTTTATTTCCTGGAAGCAGTCACCAAAAAATTTCATTAAGATGAAGAAAATTTTTTTTGTGACTGCTGTTCTGTTCAGCAGTTACGCGTACGCGCAACAAGACACTATTATTCACTCACTTGACGAGGTTATCGTAACCGCTAACCGTATTCAGCAAAAACAATCTTCCACAGGTAAAGTGGTAACGGTAATTGGCAGAGATGTACTCAACAGAAGCCAGGGCAGCAGCGTTGCGCAGATTCTCAATGATCAGGCAGGCATAACTATAAACGGCGCACTGAACAATGCCGGGACGGTGCAGACAACTTATATGAGAGGAGCAGCAAGCGGAAGGGTATTGATTTTGCTTGACGGAATACCGGTAAATGATCCTTCACAAATCAATAACGAATTTGATCTCAATCTGCTTTCCGTGAATGATGTGGAGAGAATTGAGATTGCCCGGGGCGCGCAGTCAACACTCTACGGCAGCGATGCTTCAGCCGGCGTTATTAATATTATTACTCAATCTGCCAATGCAGATGGACCTCTGCAGGGAAGAAGTACCATTATCGGCGGTAATTACGGTACACTCCGTACCGCCATCAAAGCCGGTGGAACCATCAGCAAACTGGAATATCAAATTCGCCAGTCTTACAGCAGAACAAATGGTTTTTCATCGGCAAATGATCAAACAGGCAATGCTGATTTTGATAAGGACGGATTCAGCGGACAAAATTTTGGCGGTTCGCTTAAATATAATGCCACCGAACAACTTAGCCTGAAAGGATTTGTTCAAATGAGTCAGTATCGTGCAACGGTTGACAACGGCACATTTAAAGACGATAAAGATTTTACACAAAAAAACAGGAGTCTGAATGCCGGCGGTGGATTTGTTTTTAAGAAATCCGCATTCTCTTTAACCGGTAATTACATGTTTACTCAGACTAAAAGAAATTATCTTGATGACAGCACGGACATAGGAGGATTTAATAAATATTCACGCGACGATTATTCGAGTAAAAATCATTTTGCTGAATTGTTTTTAAGTGTTGAGTTGTGTAAAGGATTGACGCTGCTTCAGGGAGTGGATTACAGATACCAGTCGTTCAATAATAATTTTACCTCTGTAAGTTCCTTTGGTCCTTTCAACAGTTCCTTTAAAGATACCTTTCTCACCCAGCAATCCATTTATGGCTCGCTGATATATAACGGACTCAATAAAAAGCTTAATGTTGAATTGGGTGCCAGACTCAATGAAAACAGCCGCTACGGCAGCAATCACACATTTACATTTAACCCAAGTTATTCTATAAACGACCGCTATCGCATTTTCGGAAGCATCGCTACCGGATTTAAAACCCCAAGTCTGTATCAGCTCTATGATGCGTATGCCGGCAATATCAAATTACGCCCAGAAGAGAGCATTACCTACGAAGCAGGGATTGAGGAAAACAATAAAAACGTTCGCCAGCGCGCCGTGTTTTTTTACAGAGAAACAAAAACCGGAATCGATTTTGATTATGTAAATTTCAAATACTACAACATACCCAATCAAATTGTAAGAGGAATTGAATATGAATTGACCATGACTCCTGTGAAAAATCTACAATTCACGCTTAACTACACCTTGTTAAAAGGAACAGAATTTGTTCAAAGCAGAATTACACAAAAAGATACTTCCTACGGCTATTTGCTCAAGCGTCCCGATCACAGCATGACAGTAAATGCCGGATATACGCTGAAAAACAAATGGTATTTCTCTCTCAATGCCCGCGCAGTAAGCAAGCGTTATGATGTGGGCGGTTACCAGGTTCCCGATGAACTGCTTAATCCCTATGTGATTTTCGGGGCGTATGGTTCATATCAATTCAACAACAAACTGAAATTTTTTGCCGAAGGCAGAAACATTACCAACGTGAAATTTTTTGATATTCGCGGCTTTAACAGCATACCGGTGATGGTGCAGGGCGGTTTAACACTTGAATGGTAAAACAATGAGCATAGCTAAACAACTACAACATAAGATTGATGCCAAAACCAAGCCGGTAGGCGCTTTGGGCGTACTCGAGAAAATTGCGCTTAAAGTTGGCATCATTCAGAATACCTTAGAACCACAAATCAACAAGCCACATATTATCGTATTCGCCGGCGATCATGGCATTGCAGCTAAAGGAGTGGTGAACCCTTATCCTCAGGCGGTGACTGCACAAATGGTATTGAACTTTGTAAAGGGAGGAGCGGCGATAAATGTTTTTACCAAACAACATGGTATCGGACTTACGGTTGTAGATGCCGGAGTGAATTTTGACTTTGATCATTCACTGCCTATCATACATGCTAAAATAAATCATAGCACAAAAGATTACAGTGAAGGAAATGCGATGAGTGAAAATGAAATGCAACTGGCTCTTGAAAAAGGAAAATCAATTGTACAGGATATTTACAATCAGGGCTCCAATACTATTGGTTTTGGTGAAATGGGCATCGGCAATACGTCTTCAGCTGCGTTGATCATGCATCACTACACGAAACTTCCTATAAGCGATTGTGTGGGTCGAGGCACAGGGTCGAATGATGAGCAGTTGAAAAATAAAATTCAGGCGCTTACACATTCATCTGTTTTACATCAGCTTTCTGATCCAATCATATCTCCATCTGAATTACTAATGCGGATAGGAGGTTTTGAAATCGCGATGATGACGGGTGCTTACATTAAAGCAGCCGAACTCAATATGGTTATAGTCGTTGATGGATTTATTGCTACTGCCGCATTGATGCTTGCAAATGAGATGGATAACAAGGTGTTGGATGGCTGTCTCTTTGCGCACTGCTCAGATGAGCAGGGGCACAGGCAGATGCTCAATCATTTGAATGTAGCGCCATTGTTGCAACTGGGTATGCGACTGGGAGAGGGGACGGGCGCAGCATTGGCCATACCGGTTATTCAGAGTGCTGTGAACTTTCTCAATGAGATGGCCAGCTTTGAGAGTGCTGGAGTGAGCAGTAAATCATAACTTCGGCTTTCTGTTGTTATCAATAATGAAAAAAGAAATACGAATATTTTTTACGGCTTTGATGTTTTACACAAGGATACCATGTCCGCAATTTGCTGATCATGATCCTGATTATCTCAATAAGGCCACCCGATATTTTCCGCTGATGGGCTGGATTGTGGGAGGAATAGTTGCATTGTCTTTTTATCTCTTTGAATATTTACTCAATGTTCCATTAGCGATATTATTGTCAACCATCACAGGTATATTTGTCACCGGAGCTTTCCATGAAGACGGCTTTGCCGATGTTTGCGATGGCTTTGGTGGTGGGTGGACCAAAGAGCGGATTTTGGAAATCATGAAAGACAGTCGTACAGGTGCATACGGAGCGATTGGCATTGCATTGATGTTGCTGACTAAGACAACAGCTTTATATACAGCTCCGCCTTTTAATATGGGCATGCTCTTGATTGCTGCACATAGTTTCAGCAGGCTTTGTCCTGTGTTGATGATGATTACCAGCGCGTATGTGAGAGAGAACGAAGATGCAAAAGCAAAGCCGCTGGCAAAATCCATAACTGCTGCTGAAATAATTCCTGCGTGCATATTTGGATTGTTGCCACTTACCTATTTTGGGGTATACGCTACCGTTATACTACTTCCTTTATTAGGATTGTTGTATCTGCGTTATTATTTTCACAAATGGATTGGTGGCTACACCGGTGATTGTCTGGGTACCATTCAGCAGGTTACTGAATTATTATTTTATATAGGCATGATTATTTTATGGAAATTTATCTGATACGACATACCACTCCTGCAGTAGCAAAAGGTACTTGCTATGGGCAATCCGATTTGGATGTGACGGAAACATTTGAACAGGAAGCGAATGAAGTAAAACGCCTTTTGCCTGCTACATTACAGCGCATATATAGCAGTCCGTTGCAACGTTGCCACAAACTTGCCAATCATGTATTTCCGGAATTGGAAAAAGATTTGCAGGATCATCTCAAAGAGATACATTGCGGCGAGTGGGAGATGAAGTTATGGGATGATATTCCGTCTGATATTTTACAACCGTGGATGAATGATTTTGTCAATAAGCCTTTTCCGGGCGGAGAAAATTATATTGATTTATTCAATCGGACCGTGAAATGCTTTGAAAAGATTGCTGCGGGAAATTTACCTACCGGAGTATTTACCCACGGCGGAGTCATCAGAAGTATTTTATCACATATCACGACCACACCATTGGATCAATCTTTCTCTGCATTTGAAATTCCTTATGGAGCGGTATTTAAAATTGAAAAATTCGGAGAGAAGTTTAATTATTCACTTGTTCAGTAGTGGTTTAATCGGCAATCTTCATAAGCCATCATTCAAATCTGCAACCCTATAATATCATAAGATAATCTGTTGCCTATTGGTATCTTTGTATAAATGCTTTTTATGGAATGGAGCACAAAAGAGTTTTTCACATTAGTGTTTACTTTATTTGCGGTAATTGATATTGTGGGATCTGTGCCTCTGCTGATTTCTCTCAAAGAAAGAATGGGAGGAATCAATGCGGTCAAAGCTACTGTGGTATCGGGTTCGTTAATGGTGTTGTTCTTTTTTATGGGAAAGCCGTTGCTGAATTTATTGGGGGTGGATGTGAAGTCGTTTGCGGTAGCGGGATCAATTGTGATTTTCATTGTGGGGTTGGAGATGGTACTAGGGGTAGAGTTTTTCAAAACAGATAAAGACCCTAAAGTGGGAACGCTTGTTCCCATTGCTTTTCCACTGATAGCCGGCTCCGGTACGCTGACTACCATCATGTCTTTAAAAGCAACCTTTGAAAGTCATGATAAAAATGAGTGGATGATTTTGCTTGCTATTCTGGCCAACCTCTTATTTATCTTTATTGTATTGCGCTCTTTGGATAAAATTCAGCGTTTGCTCGGTGCTGCGGGTCTTTTGGCAATACGAAAATTTTTTGGTGTAATTTTGCTGGCCATCGCCGTGAAGATATTTGTAACGAATATTGGGGCGTTGGTATGAAATAGTTTGTGGTTTGTAGTTTGTAGTTTTGGGTTGGCGCTTGTGTCTTAACCTCTAAACCCTCAAACCCTTAAACCTTCAAACTTATGAATTGGCCTCGTAGTACAATGGATAGTATAAGAGTTTCCGAAGCTCCAGATTCAGGTTCGATTCCTGACGAGGCTACAAATGGATGATTATCTGTATTTCATATTCATCATTTCCATCGTTGTAGATAATTCTCAACTTCGACAAAAGCCCTGTCTGATTTTCTTTCAATAACTCACATTGTTTTTCACAGGCGTCTATTAGATATTTGTCTACTTGTTGTTTGAACTTATTATTGCTAAGCTCATTCATAAAAAAAGGATTATACTATACAAGTATACCCCTTTTATCTTTATATCTGCTTGTAAGATACAGGAACGGATAGAGATAGATTAGGAGACTTGAGCCTACTCCTCGTTTAAATGGATGTTTTATTTTTTTCAACTGTTGTGTCTTATCTTCGCATCATAATTTTAAATTATGAGAAAAACATATCCCGCAATATCAAACAGCTTTCACTTATTCTCCAACCTGTTATCGATGAAATTGAAAGCCTCTTTTATTTTATTGTTTATTTGTTCCCTTGTGAAAGGCCAGGCACCATTGTTTGCAGATAACTTCAATTTTACCGGCGCATTGACAGCGAATGGTTACACCGCGCACAGCAGCCGAGGCGTAAACCCGATTTCTACCACCACTGGTTTGTCTTTTGCAGGCTATGAGGGTAGTGGAGTTGGAAACGCTGCACGAATCGGTAATGCATCCGGAGAAGATGTCAACCGGACCTTTAGTTCCCAAAGTACAAACGGTCAATCTGTTTACTTTTCCCTGTTGGTAAACGTCAATGAGTTGTCCACGGCAAAATCCGGCGATATTTTTTTTCATACCGGAAGCGGTGGCGGCGCAAACTGGACGGCATTTTCAGCAAATGTAGCTGCCCGGGTAGTGAGCGGAAATGTGAATTTTGGGATAACAAATTCCTCAACAGTTTCCTACGGCACAACAAACTTTTCCAGGAACACCACGTATCTTCTTGTTGTAAAGTACACGATTGCCACCGGCGCCGCAAATGATCCTGTGTCACTTTGGGTTATCCCCACAGGGATACCTGCTACAGAGATTGCAGCCGGAACACCGCTAGTCCGCAATACAACCACCGCCGGAACAAATGCCGTTAATGCGGTTGGCTTGAGACAGGGAGCTAAAAACACATCCCCATCCGTTATCGTAGATGGTATCCGGGTCGGCACTTCCTGGTCGTCGATATTGCCACAATCGCTTTCCCCTGCTGTCACCACCGCCTCAGTAACTTCAATAACTTCCTCAAGCGCTTTGGCAGGTGGAAATGTTACCTCAGAAGGTGGCGCTTCCGTAACCAGGAGGGGTCTCGTCTACAGCACTTCCGCGATAACGGATACAAACAGTATTTCCGGAGGCGGAAAAATAATTGATGCCTCCGGCGGAACGGGTGCCTTTACCGCCAACCTTGTCGGTTTGAGTGTTAATACCACATACCATGTCCGTGCTTTTGCCGTCAATGCAGCGGGTGTCGGATATGGGTCGACTTCAAGTTTCACGACTTCCGGCACTACACTGCCCTCCTGCGCCAGCGCCTACGATACCCCATGGAATGACGACTATCAAACCACAATTTATTTCCCCGGTCCCATGAGTATTCCTTTCAATACAGATGTCAACGGCAGGATTGAGACGTCAAACGACAGGGATTATTACAAGTTCACCGTCACAACCGGAGGAACTATCACGATGGCACTGACCAATTTGCCGGCCAATTATAAAGTCAATCTGGTGAATAGTTTGGGTTATACGATTGCCACTTCCACTCGAACAGCAACACTTACCGAAACCATCAATGCTACCGTCACCTCCAACACGGTGTATTATGCACTGGTTTATGCCATCGACATAAATACGTTCAATGCAAGCGCATGTTACACCCTGCGTGTATCTACCGGCACCGCTTCCCGTCCGGCCTTGGCATCAGGCGCTCCCATGCTGTACCCCAACCCGGCAAGAGAATTTATCAACCTTCGTGTGCCTGAGGTGCGGGGCGTTATGCAGATCCGCGTTTTGAACAGCGTGGGTGCTACCGTAATTCGTCAGAATACAACACAACCCATTACCGCATTGAAGCTGGATGGACTTACCGCTGGCATCTACTGGGTGGAAGTGCTGAATAGGAATGATGGTCGTATTGCTTACCGGAGCAAATTGGTAAAGCACTGAGTTTGGTAGCAGACTGTTGCAAACTCGCTATTTAAACTTGCTAAGGCTATTTCGTGAATTAATTCAGCTGAAAAAAGTGGACCATCAACTCCTTTTTATTTAATGTTGCTGTTGCGTCTGAAACTATAAATGTTTCAAAACCAAAATTTCCGACCATTCTGGTTGTTGTTGAAACACAATGGTCTGTCGTCAAACCAACAATTACAAGTGTGTTTTAACTGTTTCTAAGTGAAAACCCCAAAGCCATGAGAATATTTACAGTAGATACTTTCACCAATAAACCTTTTACAGGAAATCAAGCCGGAGTGTGTATTCTTGACAGAAAGATTGACGATAGTTTGATGTTGAAAATTACTAAAGAACTTAACTACTCTGAGACTGCATTTGCATTACAGCTAAAAAACAATGAATTTATTTTGAGATGGTTTACACCAAAACAAGAAGTTGATTTATGCGGACATGCAACATTAGCAACGTCCAGGGTACTTTACGAAAATGGAATCGTGGACAAAATGGTTGCAATAGAATTTGAAACAAGGAGCGGTATTTTGACAACTAAAATTTCAGGAGAAAAAATCATCATGGACTTTCCATCAAGACAAGTTAAGCAGAGCAATGCAGATGATATTATTATTAAGTTTACCCAAGCACAACCAATCTTTGTGGGGATTGATCAAAATTGGTGTTTGGTGGAGCTTGAGAATGCAGAAGCTGTAACATCCATTCATCCCGATTTTGAATTGTTAAAGACACATCAACAAAAAGTTTTTACATTTACGGCCAAATCTGAAAAACCGGATTTTGATTTTGTTTCCCGATGTTTTGGTCCGGCTATTGGAATAAATGAAGATCCTGTTACCGGCTCAGCTCATTGCTACCTGGCACCATATTGGGCCGACAAGCTCAAGAAAAATAAATTAATAGGTTTTCAAACTTCTGAAAGAACAGGAATTATAGAGTGTGAACTGATAGAAAACGGAAGAGTGCTTTTGGGAGGTGAAAGTATAATAATGGCTGAAATAATACAAAACTGGGCTTAGTAGCAAAAATTGCCGTCATTATGGGAAAAAGATTTTAAATTGAATGAACGTAAAATTAAAATATGTGTTTAATTAAAAAATATGGCTTAATTTATGGGTTTTCATCAATATCTTTAAGAATCTAATAATTGTTTTAGCATATGCAAAAATCTATTGTTCTCTCGCTTTTATTTCTTTTTTCTCTTTGCCCATTTAGTCATGCTCAAACAGAAAGTGATGCCATTGTGGGCGTTTGGAAAAATGGAGAAGGAACAGGTATGATTAAAATAATACGTAACGGCGAAAAGTATCAGGGTAAAATTGTTTGGCTGAAAGAACCTAATGATCCGGAAACAGGGAAGCCTAAGTTGGATAAAAATCATCCTGATGAAAAAGTTCGGAGTCGTCCTCTTTTGGGATTGACTAATACCTGGGGCTTTGTTTATAAAGGAGAAAACATCTGGGAAGAAGGAAGTATTTATGATCCTAAAAACGGGAATACCTACAATTGCACGATGAAATTAAAAGATAAAAACACGCTTGATGTGCGTGGCTATATCGGCATTTCATTGATTGGCCGTACTGATGTATGGACCAGGCAGGTGGCCAAATAAAAAGTATCATTCAAGTCGCACTCACATTTTCTTACCGGAAATTTTTATTTGTAATCTTATTTTTAAGGACTTACGAAATTCAGGCTGATATTGAAATACAGCGGATTGGTAAGTTTGCTGTTAAAAAACAACAGGTCTTCTTTACGTGAATTATACTGATTCATCACATCAAAACGCCAGTTGTAACGAAGTCCAGTCTGAACATTCAGCCAAATGAATCCGGTGATTTTTTTATCCCACATGATTCTGGGTTTTAACTCGCCCCGCTGAATAAATACTTCTCCATTAGGACTGGGCGTACGCATCCAAAACTGATTACCTTCCAATTCAAAGCCCAGCTGTAAAATATTAGAAGTGGAGAAATTATAGCGGAGATGAGCTCTTGCCGGTAGCAATAAATCCATTCCCCAATGATCATTGAATGTTTTATTCCAAAGGACGACGGGAACATGTATAACCTGTCCTGCACGATAAGTTCTTGCCACACCAAATCCAAACATATTTCTATCTGACGTCTTCCAACCATAAATTGCCGTACCACTTATTGTCAGGGCTTTGGAATTGATGTCTTTAAAGTTTTTAAACACACCATTTATATCAGCACTTCCCTGGAAAATGAGAAAGTTCTTTTCGTTTAATGGTTTAAAAATGGTGGTATTAATTCCTGCACTCTGCATGCCGTATGATTGAAGTGTGGCAATAAAATCGTTATTGGATGGCGCTTTAAAATTTACACCACTCATCCAATAATTGGCTCCCATCTGCCAAATAATTTTTGTATTGGAAACAATCGGAATATTCACTTGCGCTCGCATACCGGATAATCGTTGTGCATTAAATGTTTGTCGGGTTGAATTATCCGGATAGGTCGGCACATTGGGCATGTCAAAAGCGCCTAGGTATTCATATCCAATACTTACAATACGATTGGGCGCTTGATTGATTATTTTTTGAGTGGCATATCTTTTAACACCTCCTGCATCTCCGAAGCTGCTGTAGTCAATCACTTCTTCATCGGTGCTGTCAGTTACCTGTGCAAGTGAAATCTGAGAGAACAGAAAAGATGTACAAATCAATAGAAATCGATACATATATGGAGATTGTTTGAAGCACAAAAATAAGCGGAGTTATGTCAACATCCACAGCCCAAGGATAAAATTGTCGGTTATTGAATAAATACCCAATTAGATAAAAGGAGGTGGGGAGAAGATGATGAGAATAGATTGGCCATTTTTTATGGGAGCAATAAATATTGTTGTAAGGGCAAAAGAAAAATTTGTTTTAACTGTAAATAACCCATAATTTCGAAAAATATTTAATATAAAATAGATTTAATAAAAAATAAGAATCAATCACCAAGTAGACGAAAGCCCAATTCAACAATAATTAAAAACTAAATTACAATGAATCCATTAAGCATTTCAAGAAACAAGAGGATAATTTTGTCTATTGTTTTTTTTATTTCAATGAGCATTGTTTCAACAAACGCTTTTTCTCAGAACTTTTCCAGAGTATCTGGAGTATATCAGGCCTATCAATATTCCGAACCTGTTGATATCCAGGGCATGAATATGTTTTATATTTTAAATAAAAACGGACTTGTGTTTATGGCATTTGGAAGCTCATCCGGCAGAGCATTTACAGATATAGCAGGCGGGATAAAGTCTGGTAGAATAATGACAGGAGACTTTACAATGAGTGGTTCTGATTTGACTATGAATATGAAGAAAGGGACAGGAAACACATATTGGACCTATAATTCTGTTGATAAAAGTATAACGAATGGTAGCATAACGCTAATGTATATTGGCTCACTTTAATAATTTAAAAAAGATCAACATGAACAATAAATTTTTCTTTACGATCATTATTTTAATGGCAATGCCTTTTGCCTCCATATCTCAATCTTTTAAATTTTGTTCCTATACATACTCCAGTAAGTATGTAATTACTTTTAATCAGGATGATGATCAAAGCGCTACGTTTAAATTGTATGATTCAAATGATAATTTGATAAAAACAACATTAGGAACCTGGGAGTTACGCGATGAGGGGGTATATGGTCCTGTTACTTATATCATTTACAAGTTTAGTGGCGTTAATTCCCATCTGCCAAATATGAAGTTTCTCTTTATCAGAGACGGCTATGGAAGTCCTCAAGAGATTAGAGATTCACAGGACAGGACCTGGGATCGATGCTATTGATGTCATATATTAGAGATTATGCTGGAACACCCAATTAGTTATTTAAAGTAAAAAACAACACATAATTTTTAAAGCATTTCCTCCCTAAATCATTTTTTTTTATTAATTTTAAACGGATTGGCCTGCTTGCATTAAGACAGGCCATTTTTTTTACATTAAAAATTAGAAACAGAGATGGAGATTTCACAGGCAGCCGGCTTGCAGCATTTTAAAAATGAAGTCGGACTGAAATTTCAATTGTACAACAGCTTATTTACCTCGCTGCCCTTTTACAGAATCGAGCGTACGGGTATCTTGTTATCCCTGCTTCAAAACAATTGCGCAGACGGGTATGAAAACAAGGAGAGCCCCGCTGAAATTATTGATCATTTTTTTTCTTCTCATACCAATCTGAAAAAAGAACAGGATAAACAGGATTTGCTGTTTCGTTTTGTTCAATATATAGAAAGACAAGTGGTGCTCTTCGATGCACTGGAAGATGCGGCTTTCTCCAAAATCAACGATATGCAGGGCGCTGGAACGCTCAAGCAACTCCTACTAGACTCAGAACTTTCCGGCAAAAAAGAGGAGCTATTGAAAAAAATTAATGACTATTCTGTTCGATTGGTGCTGACAGCTCACCCTACGCAATTTTATCCCGGTACAGTTCTCGGCATTATCAACGATCTTGCTAATGCATTGTCGGATAATAATTCAGGACAAATTAATTCGCATCTGCAGCAGTTAGGAAAAACACCCTTCTTTAAAAAACAAAAACCAACTCCTTACGATGAAGCCATGAGTCTGGTATGGTATCTTGAAAATGTTTTTTACAGATCTGCCGGAAAAATTTATACTGCCATAAAAAATCAATTGCAGCTGGGCGTGGAATTCAACAAACCCCTTGTTCAAATGGGGTTCTGGCCCGGGGGCGACAGAGATGGCAATCCTTTTGTATTAGCCGATACCACTTTAAAAGTTTCTTCGGCACTAAGAGGCGCCATCATCAAGTGTTATTATATGGATGTGCGCTCTCTCAAACGCAGGCTGACATTTGATGGTATAGAACCATTGCTCACAAATCTGGAAAATGAATTGTATAACAACATTTTCATTCCCGGTCAGACAACAAAGCTTACCAAAGAGGAAATAATTACTACACTCACAGAAATTCGCGACATCATTATTCAGCAACACAACGGATTGTTTTTACATCTTGTAGATCAGTTGATCAATCGCGTACAAATTTTCGGACTGTATTTTGCATCACTTGATATTCGTCAGGAAAGCACTGTGCATGGCAAAGTCCTCGCTGCCGTTGCGGCCCAACAAAAAATTAAAAACTATCCCCATCTCCCGCAGTTCAATTTTTCTGCCGATTCATCTGTTTCGGAAGAGCTGGTGAATGATACACTTGAAACCATCAAGTCTGTGAAAACAATTCAGAAAAATAACGGTGAGGAAGGTTGTCAACGCTACATCATCAGCCAGTGTTCGTCCGCAACGAACGTCATGGAAGTGTTTCAGCTTTTCATGCTATGCGGATGGAAAGAAGATAAGTTGGCTGTAGATATTGTTCCGTTGTTTGAAACAGTAGATGACTTGCAACAGGCCGGAGCTATTTTACAGGAGCTCTACGATAATAAAGTTTACCGCAAGCATCTTAGCAGAAGAAACAATCGTCAGACAATCATGCTCGGTTTCAGCGACGGCACAAAAGATGGCGGTTATCTGATGGCCAACTGGGCTATCTATAAAGCAAAGGAAGATTTATCCCGCATCTCACAGCAAAACGGAGTAGATGTGGTTTTCTTTGACGGACGCGGCGGCCCTCCGGCACGCGGAGGTGGAAAGACGCACAAGTTCTACGCTTCGATGGGCAAAAATATTTCCAATAAAGAAATTCAGCTCACGGTACAGGGCCAGACCGTCAGTTCAAACTTCGGTACGCAGGACGCAGCTCAGTTTAACATTGAACAGCTGCTCAACGCGGGCATCAGCAACGACCTGTTTTCTTCTTCTAAAATCACGTTGTCGGAAGAAGAGGAGGCGCTGTTCGTTGAATTATCGCAAATAAGTTTTGATGCGTACAACAAACTGAAAGAGCATCCTCATTTTATGGAGTATCTGATAGATACCAGTCCGCTGAAATATTACAGCGAGACCAATATTGCCAGCAGGCCAACCAAAAGAAAATCGGCTGAAAAACTGCAACTCAAAGATCTCAGAGCCATTCCCTATGTTGGCGCCTGGAGTCAGATCAAACAAAATGTTACAGGTTATTACGGACTGGGAACTGCATTGCAGGCAATTGATAAAGCAGGAAAATTCAAGAAGGCAAAAAAATTATACCGACAGTCGCTGTTTTTGAAAACATTATTAGACAACTGCGAAATGGCGATGAAAAAAACTTTCTTCCCGCTTACTCAGCATTTAGCAGGGCATCCCAGATACGGAGAAATATGGAACATGATTTATGATGAGTATGAGTTGACGAGGAAATATATTTTGAAGCTGAGCGGCAAAAAAGAGCTGATGCAGGATTATCCGGTAGAAAGAATTTCCATTGAGATGAGAGAGCGCATCGTGATGCCACTGACAACCATTCAGCAATATGCCATCGCCAAGAGAAATGCCCTTGCCGGCAAACAGGAGGCGGAGATTTATGAAAAACTGATTATGCGCAGTTCTTTTGGGATAATAAATGCTGCCAGAAATTCGGCATAAATAAATTTATCAGTAGCTTGCTGTAATAATTTTAACGAGACTATTATGAACGAGCAATCCAGAATATTCGATTTTTTACAAGAGCAGGTAAAACATTTCCCAAAAGAGGACATGCTCTGCGGAAAGGAAAATGGGCAATGGGTGAAGCATTCCACTGCGGAGGTTGAAAGCACAGCAAAAAACCTGGCTGCCGGCTTATTGAAACTTGGACTCAGCGGAAATGATTTGACTGTAGAAAAGCAGGATAAGATTGCTATCATTTCACGTAATCGTCCCGAGTGGTTGATGCTGGATTTAGCCTGCCAGCAAATTGGAATTATTCTTTGTCCTATATATCCCACAACGCATGTAAATGAAATTGAGTTTATTTTCAATGATGCCACTATTAAACATGTTTTTGTAAGCGGAGAAGATATTTTAGATAAAGTAAGCAGCATTCGTCATAAAATACCATCTCTCATAAATATTTATGGCTTTGATCAATATGAAGGTGCTGTTTATTGGAAAACACTTACAGCAAATCATTCTGATGCAGACATTGAGAAAGTTGTTGAAATCAGCAAAACAATCAAAGCAACCGATTGCGCCACTATCATTTATACATCAGGCACAACGGGAACGCCTAAAGGCGTAATGTTGAGCCACCGCAATCTGGTGAGTAATGTAGTAAACGCCACCGCTTCATTTCCATTTCCCCAAAACCCTAATGGAAGATCATTGAGTTTTTTACCGCTCAATCATATATTTGAGCGCATGGTTTCTTATATCTACATATCAACAGGGATATCCATTTACTATGCGGAGAGTATGGAAACCATAGGAGAAAATTTGAAAGAAGTGAAGCCGAATTTGTTCAGCACTGTTCCAAGATTACTTGAGAAGGTGTATGAAAAGATCATGTCAAAAGGTGCTGAACTGACGGGCTTAAAGAAAAAACTTTTTTACTGGGCCGTTTCGCTGGCAGAGCAATATGATAATATTGAAAGTAAGGGTGGCTGGTATAATTTTCAGCTTTCTCTGGCGAATAAAATTATTTTTAATAAATGGAGAGAGGCACTTGGCGGCAATGTTGATTTCATCATCACCGGCGGAGCGGCCTGTCAGATTAAGTTAATCAGAATTTTCACTGCTGCCGGCATTCCTATTTTTGAAGGATACGGTCCTACAGAAAACAGTCCCGTAATAAGCGTGAATTGTAAAAAAGAAGGTGGCACTAAATTCGGGACGGTAGGTTTGGTGATTGATGGTCAGGAAGTGAAGTTGGCTGAAGACGGAGAAATATTGGTGAAAGGACCCAGTGTAATGATGGGTTATTATAAAAGACCGGATTTAACCGCAGAAACCATCATAGATGGATGGCTGCATACAGGAGATATAGGTGTTTATGAAGACGGCAAGTTTTTAAAAATCACAGACAGAAAAAAAGAGCTCTTCAAAACCAGCGGTGGTAAATATGTTGCTCCTCAAGCCATAGAGAATAAATTAAAAGAATCCCCTTACATCGAACAACTAATGGTGTTGGGTTCAGATCAGAAATTTGTGAGTGCATTGATAGTTCCCTCTTTTGCCAACATAAAAATCTGGATGAAAGAGAACAATATTCCTTTTCAGCACAACAGTGATATCATAAACAATCCGAAAGTAGTTGCTTTTTATCGCGATTTGATTGATTCCTTCAACAAATTCTTCAATCAGGTAGAACAGATTAAAAAGTTCAAGCTGCTGCCGGATGAGTGGAGTGTAGATACCGGTGAAATGACTCCTAAGCTGAGTATGAGAAGGAAAGTGATTCAGGAAAAATACCAGACATTGGTAGATGAGATGTATCAATAAAAAAAGCCGGCTTTAGCCGGCATAATCAATCAATCAGGTATTGGAAACAAAAACGGGGTTGTTTCATAGATTTACTTTTTTCATTAGGTTAGGCGGCCTTAAATAGCAGGTGTTATACAACAATAATCAGTTATGCTATTTTTGCATCGCTAAACTAATTCATATATATAAGTAAAATTGTAGTTGATGAAATGAATCTTACGTAGTAAAAACTCTACATTAGTTTGTTTTCAATACAATACAATATCATTTCTGCATTGTTTTTCAGGTTGAGTTTATTGAGGATTCTTGCGCGATAAGTACTTACAGTAGTCGTGCTCAGCAAAAATGATTCAGCTATTTCAGTAATTGATTTCCCGGAGGCAAGTAGTTTAAGTACAGAAAACTCTCTGTCTGAAAGTGTTTCATGAGGGTGTTTTGATTCTTTATTGCTGAAAGAAGCCGCGATTTTTTCAGCAACAGAAGCATTGATATATTTTTTTCCGAGAATAACCTGCTTTACGGCATTAACTAGTTCATCCGGGGCGGCATCTTTACTTAGGTATCCGGATGCTCCCGCTTTTAAAACTCGAACAGCATATTGTTCCTCGGGATGTATGCTAAGAATGAGTACCGGTAGTGTAGGATTTATTTGTTTAATCTGAGGCAATGCATCCAGTCCGCTTCTTTTTGGCATAGCCAAATCGCTGATAACCACATCCCAGCTTTTGTCAATAACCTCACTGACCATTGATTCTGCATCGGCTACCTCAGCAATTTCAGCATTGGGAAAGCCTTCATGCAATATTTGTCTCAGTCCTTTTCTGACTACCGAATGATCGTCTGCAATTAAAATTTTCATGTGTTTTTTTAGTCTTTAAATTTTGTCACATGTTATGCCCTGAATAATAATTCTCTATTGGTTTGAGCCGGCCAATACGGGCATTTCATTTCTAAAAGTAGTGATTAATTATGTAAAGGAACAATGACTAATAAAGAAGTTCCTTGGTCTTTTTTACTTTCAATGTGTAGTGAACCTCCAATCAAATTTGTTCGTTCTTTTATTCCAATCAAACCCAACGTTGTAAATGTATTCATATTTTCAACTTCAAATCCTATTCCGTTGTCTGAAACCGATAACCTTAAAACATCGTTTTCTTCAGAAAGTGTTGCATTTACTTCCGTTGCTTTTGAGTGTCTTAAAATGTTGGTGAGACTTTCCTGATAAATCCTGAAAAAGGCTATTGATTTATCTGGATGTATATTTTTTATATTGGTACCAGCCGAAAAATTTGTTTTGATGTGATATCTTTTTTCAAATTCTTCGCTTAACCATTCCAGTGCGGCAACAAGTCCCAGATCATCCAGTATGCTGGGTCGGAGTTGAGTAGCAATTCTTCTAACAGACTTAACGGCATTGTCAACCAACTGAATAGAATCTTCTATTTTTGATTTAAGTTCCACATTCTCCGGATGAATTTTTTTCATTATCAATGACATTTCCATTTTCAATCCGGTTAATTGTTGACCGAGGTCGTCATGTATTTCCCTGGCAATGCGACCTCTTTCCTCCTCTCTGATATTCTGTAAATAATTATTTAGTCTTTTCAGTTCCTCCTGCGATCTTTTTTTCTCAGACACATCTATACCAACACCCATCATACAATTTTCGCCATTGAAGTTTATGGCCATGCCGGTAAAAAAATAAGGAATCCTTTTTTTGTCTTTCGTGTACAAATCCGCCTCCACAGTATCTTCTCCGGTTTTAAATACACTGGCGATTTTCGCAGCAACGGTTTCCTGTTGCTCAAGAGGAACAAAATCTACGGGATTGATATTTGCGATTTCCTCAGGCATAAATCCTGTAATCTTCAGAAGATTTTTATTCCAGCGGATGAACTTAAGTTTATCATTGAACATATAAAAAACCCCGGGCAGACTATTGATGACTGTATCAGAAAGCTCCTTTTCGAATATTATCTGATGTTGTATTTTTTTCTGAAGGGTGATGTTCTGCATCGCTCCTAGCATTCTAACGGGACTGCCTGATTCGTCATAAACAATATAGGCTCTGTTGTATATATTGATAATGCTGTTATCAATTCTTCTGATACTATACTCCTCCGAAATATAAGTTATCTTGTTTTCAACCGCATATTTATAATTTTCAATTATTCTGTTCTTGTCTTCTTCAATCAACAAATCTGCAAAATCATTAAAACGAAGATGCGAATCAGCATTAAGGCCTGTGATTTCATAATAACTATTGTTGCACCATAGCTTATCCTCTTTAATATTCCAGTCCCACAGTGCATCATTAGTGGCCTTAGACAATAAATTGAATCGCTCATTTGAAAGATTGAGTTCGGATACTTTAACCTTGACTTCGTTTTCAAGATAACTGCTCAGTTCGTTTAGTTTTTTTTCATTGGTAATACGCTCGGTTATATCCCTTATTACATTTACACCTCCGATTATATTTCCTTCTTCATCTTTTATGATTGAAGCGACTACATCCACATAAATTTTTTTATTTTCTTTATTATAGTTGATCAATTCTCCGCTCCATTTCTCTTTTTCATAGAAATCTTTTAAAATTTCATCTACAGAAATGTAATCAGAAGAGACTTTAAGAAATGTCAAAATATTTTGTCCGATAGCTTCTTCTGCTGAATAACCGAAAATCTGTTCGGCATATTTATTCCATCCGGAGATTTTATATTCCGTATCGGTGGTGATGATGGCATCGGAAATACTTTCAGCAATAGATGAATTAAATTTTAGAATTTTTTCTTTTTCTTTCTTTTGTTTAAAATCAATACTTAAATTAATATAGCTTATAGTAAGAAGTGTCAGAAAAACCGAGGTCAATAGTACCAGTTGCCAAAAACGCTTTTGTGAAAGCTGCTCGTTTCTGTTTGCTGATTTGTAGAGCTTTTCCCAGTCTCTGCTTTCAATACTGAGAATGCTTTTTCTTATGTTATGATAAATTTCGGCAGTGTTTTTGTCATTTGAAAATTTAACTGCAGCATCTATTCCATTTAT
Organism: Chitinophagaceae bacterium; assembly: GCA_947458275.1. Taxonomy (GTDB): domain Bacteria; phylum Bacteroidota; class Bacteroidia; order Chitinophagales; family Chitinophagaceae; genus Ferruginibacter. Next base: position 45,877 of record CANGYR010000005.1, on the reverse strand, counting down.
CTTACGGATGTTGTTTATTTGTTTTTCCAAATCCAGCTGATTAAGAATCTCTTCTTTAACTTTTTTAAAATCTGAATGAAATTCAACTTCCTGCATTAAGCCCTTCTCAACTATACTCAAATCAGATAGCAGTATTTTTTCAGCATCAGCATAAAGAGTAGCATCACTGTCTTTTCCGGAGATTATGTATCCCCTTTGTGCGTTTTCAACTGCTTCAATGTCAAACAATATATGCTGAATTTTATCCAGCCGATCAGTAGAGACAATGATGGAGTTATTTTCCGCTCTCATCTGCACCATGTTTCTGTAGAAAAATATCAGTAAAATTAAAATACCCAATACCGCTGCGATGAAGGTAATAGTGATGTTTCTTTTTGTTTTTAACAGCTGCATGTATATTCGGCGTTCAGGTTACATAATAAAGATAATATATTGACGGGGGTTTATATACTGTGAAAGACGAAAAATTCTACATGTTCTGTTTTTTGTTATAAATTTTTACCACCTTTACATTTTATCCTGGATGTTTTAAACAAATCATATGAAGATTGAGCAGATTTATACAGGGTGTCTGGCACAGGGAGCGTATTACATAACTTCTAATGGAGAGGCTGCCATCATAGATCCGCTTCGTGAAACTGATCCTTACATTCAAAGAATAAAAAAAGACGGAGTAAAACTTAAATATATTTTCGAGACTCATTTTCATGCTGATTTTGTGAGCGGCCATATCGATTTGAGTAAAAAGACAGATGCGCCGATTGTCTATGGTCCAACTGCCAAAACCGAATTTGAAAGTATTGTTGCAGGGGACGGACAGGAGTTTACGATAGGAAAAATTAGCATTACCGCTTTGCACACTCCGGGACATACGCTGGAGAGTACCACTTATTTATTGAAAGATGAAACCGGCAAAGATTATTGTATTTTCAGCGGAGACACTTTGTTTTTGGGAGATGTAGGCCGTCCGGATCTGGCACAGGCTTCCGCGCAAATGACAAAGGAAGACCTGGCGGGTTTGTTGTACGAAAGCCTTCATAATAAAATCATGCCACTGGCGGATGATGTGATTGTTTACCCCGCACACGGAGCCGGCAGTGCTTGCGGAAAGAATATGATGAAAGAAACGGTTGATACCTTAGGCAATCAGAAAAAAATTAATTACGCGTTAAATCAACCCGATAAAGCATCTTTCATAAAAGCTGTTACGGATGGGTTGCAACCACCTCCCGCTTATTTCAGTCTGAATGTTGCACTCAATAAGAAAGGCTATGAAAGTTTTGAAAAAGTGCTGAACAAAGGAACTGAAGGGTTAAGTCCGGATGAGTTTGAGTTGCTAGCCGAAGCCTCCGGTGCACTCATGCTGGATACCAGAGCTCCTCAAAATTTTTATAAAGGATTTATTCCTCAGTCGGTTAATATTGGCCTCGAGGGCGACTTCGCTCCGTGGGTGGGCGCTCTTGTAAAAGATGTGGGACAGCCAATTTTATTGGTAGTAGAAGAGGGCAATCAAAAAGAAGCAGTAACCAGACTTAGCCGCGTCGGCTTCGATAATATTCTCGGTTACCTTAAAGGAGGCTTCGCATCATGGGCAGCCTCAGGAAAAGAAGTCGATACAGTAAACAGAATTACCTTACATCAATTTGAAAAAGAGTACGCCTTCGGAAAAATAAAAGTGGTTGATCTACGCAGGCAGAACGAATACAATGCAGGCCATATTGAAAATGCCGCCAACAGGCCGCTTGAAAGTATCAATGACTGGATGGGCGACATAAATCCCGAAGAGCATTTTTATATCCATTGTGCCGGAGGATACAGAAGCATGATTGCCGCTAGTATTCTGGAAGCCCGCGGGTACAGAAACTTCAGCGAAGTGGAAGGGGGATACAGAGCAATGGTTAATACAGATTTACCTAAAACTGTAGCGACTGCTACTACTTAACACATAACAAGAATACCCTAATCCATGAATTACCTTTATGCCATTCTCACCAATCGTTGTCCCCGCTGCCGCAAAGGGAGAATGTTTTCCAAGCGCTATGCATATTCAAGACATTTCATGAAAATGAATGAACGTTGCCCAGCCTGCAATCAGCGCTCAGAAATAGAAGTCGGCTTTTATTACGGATCGGGCTATGTCAGCTATGCACTCACTGTTGCACTTTCTGTCGCTTCTTTCATCGCCTGGTGGGTATTTGTCGGAATTTCAATTGAGGACAATCGCGTGTTGTGGTGGATTTTATTCAACGCTGTTTTGCTTATTGTTCTTCAGCCCTGGTTGATGCGTTTGGCAAGAATCATCTGGCTGTCATTTTTTGTCAAATACAATCCCAACTGGAAAAATGAACCTCCTGAAGAAACAGACAGGGTAATTGAAGATCAAATGGAAATAATTCATCAAGAAAAATAATCTCAGGGGTTTATTTATTAAATTTGTAATCACTTTTTATTAATACCATTAAGAGAATTAGTGCTTGCTAATGATAACGAATAATTAAAGTTTGTAAGAACAGTCTTCCAATTGACCAATAAATATTTAATGTATGAAATATTTTATTACACATCCCTGGCCATGGTGGTTTTCCGGAATTATGATAGCCGCAGTGATGTTTATGTTGATATTTAATGGAAAGCAATTCAGCTTTTCCTCTAATTTCAGGACAATTTGTGCTGCAATGGGACTAGGTAAAAAATTTAAATTTTTTAATTACAAATGGAAGACGCAAATCTGGAATTTGGTATTTTTAGTCGGTGCAATTATTGGCGGCTTTGTAGCAAAAACATTTTTGTCAATAGACAGACCTATTAAAATTTCAAAAACATTTGAAAAAGATTTGGCTAATATGAGGATGCTGCCTCCAAGAATCACCGATAGTTTGATGCAGGTCGAAAAAAAGAAAGCCGGCCTCGTTAGTTTATCTGATAACTCTAAAACCGAATCTGGCAGAAGAGATATAAATAAATACGAACCGGGAACTCAAGAAATGTTGTCTGCAGGACCAATACTTCAGCCAGACGAAATTTTTGGTATGGAGGCGGCAATGTCACTGAAGGGCTTTTCAATTTTGGCAATAGGAGGTTTGTTGATTGGATTTGGCTCACGATACGCAGGAGGATGCACTTCCGGACATGCCATTTCCGGGCTATCCAATCTGCAGCTTCCTTCATTGGTTGCTGTTATTGGGTTTTTTATCGGCGGTTTAATTATGATTCATTTTATTTTTCCCTTTATTTTCTAGAAAACAAGCGTATGAGACTTTTAAAATACCTGATATTTGGCATTTTGTTTGGCATTATCATGACAAAATCGGAAGCTATTTCCTGGTATAGAATTCAGGAGATGTTTCGATTTCGTTCAATTCACATGTACGGAATAATTGGTACTGCTGTTATAATAGGAGTTGTCGGAATAGCATTGATTAAAAAATTCGAGTTAAAGGATTTTAATAATAATACAATTACATTCAGAAAAAAAGAAAGAAAATACTCCCGCTATCTATTGGGAGGAACAATATTCGGATTGGGATGGGCATTGTGTGGAACTTGTCCCGGACCAATATTGGTCAACATCGGCTATGGATATTATTCAATGATTATCGTTTTTGTATTCGCGCTTATAGGAACTTTTTTATTTGCGGTATTTAAGGATAATTTACCTAAATAATAAAAGTTATTCTTCATCATTTGATTCTGATTCCAGTAAATTGGTTTCATTGTCCGGCTCCAATTGTTTTATTGCACTCACATCAGAGCCGGCTATTCCTTTTATAGAGCCATACATTCCCGTGGTATTCAAGAGCACTTTCTCAAGCATAGCTTCTCTTTTACTCCATTGCGACATAATGGATTTCTTCTCTTTAGTAAGATCATCCTGCATTTGTGAAAATCCTTCAACGATTGCTTCCATATGCGCCCTGAATTTGTTTCCCACAAGATAGTCATAGAGCATGCCCATTTTGGTTTCTTTGTTGTCATCAGAAGTCTTCACATTGTCTATATCCACAATTCCCTGACGCAATACAAAACAAAGTCCTTTAAATTCAGTGTATGAGCAAATCCAAACACCATCAACCATACTGACTCTTTCTACATCAGCAGGAAATACATCGGTAACGATAACGCCTATCTCAACATCCGCAGCACGCATATCCTGTTTTAATTTAGATATCCAGTCGCCGGCAAAATGTTTCGCCCGCTTGCTTTCATATAAAATCTTTCCAATGATATTGCCATTGCTTCCTTTCACAGCATGTAAGATATCTGCCCCTCTTTGTCCTTTTTTGATTTCCAGTATTTCATCCGTCACAAATTTTGTTTCCAGATATTGCTGTATAGCAATTTCCTGTACTTCTCCCTGCAACTGCATAGAGCCCTGTTCCTGCTTTTTTTTCATTTGCTCCGTGAGCTCAACCTGTGCGGCAAGTTTTTCTTGAAGCTCAATAATCTTCAATTCCGTATCGCTTATTACTTTTTCTTTTGCCTCTTTAATTTTTTCATTCAATTGCTGCGTAAACTTCTTCTCCGCCTCAGCTTCTATATTTGTTTTAAGCTCCTGCTTCTCCCGCTCCAGCTTCGACATGTCGGCCCTAAGCTTGTTGAGCTCAATCAGTTGTTTGGACTTTTCATTCAGCTCGTCTTCATAGCTTTTTATTTGCTGGTCAAATTCTGTCTTAACCTTAGACTCAATTGTTTTCTTTTCCTCTTCGAGCTTTTTTTTGATGATTTCATTAATTCGCTCTCTCTCGTTATTTTTAAATTCATCAAAAGTCTCTCTTTCCTTATTGAGTTTTACCTTCTCCTCATTCAGAGAGGCTTTTTCCAACTCAAGTTTTTCCTTAAACTTTTTTTCATAAGCATCTTCCAACTGTTTTGTGATGGCATCTGTAATGTCAATGGGTGTCTGACAGCTAGGACAAATAATCTGATTTTCGTTGCTCATATTTATTAATGATTATAATGGTATTCTAATGATGAAGTAAGTTAAGCACATTTTTATTGATATAAAGACAATCAGCTCGTCACTTTTTCAGGCGTTAGGAGGTTATGCAATGAATCAAAAATGCGCACATCCGGTTTGTGATAAAATATACCTTCCGGCCTGTCTTTACGCATTCCTCTCAGAAATAAATAAACCACTCCGCCAAAGTCATTCTCATAACTGAATCCCGGTACCCTTAGCGAAAGATATTTGCACAATGCTATTATGTAAATATGATACTGTAAGTGATAGTTGTTCTCTTCCATTGCGCGCCACAGATGTTCATTCGCATAATCTTCCGTTTTTCCGCCAAGAAAATTTGATTTCCAGTCAAGTATGTAATATTTGCCATCATGCCGGAAGAACAAATCTATTTTTCCGTTCATGATGCCTTCCAGTTCATCAAATTTCTTAACTCCTATTGGCGTGGGTGATTTAGAAAAAATATCAATCAGCCGTTCTGATTCAAATTCGTTCAGATGAAAGTCAAACTCAAGTTCACTGAGTCTGTTATCGCGACCAACTTTATTTAGTGAAAATGTACCCGCAGAAGAGGGAATACCGGCTTCGATAACATGTTCAATCATTTTAACAATGTTTTCCCCATGAGCAGCATCATCCGGATAACCATGGCGTTTAAGCGCCCGTTCAACCGTTGTCTTCCAGTAGGTACTATCTGCAAAATCTATGCGCTCAAATATATAATGCAACAAATCTCCTGTTTGCGCACCCTTTTTAAGATTTCGGAAAACAAATTCATCATAGGTATTCAGAAACGGCACATCGTGGTATGGGTAAGAGATGATGGCATGTTCAGGATTCAAGCCCGAATAACTTGTCTTGCGCCAGTTTTTCTGAAGCAAATTGAATCTAACCGGTTCTGAATATTTTGGCAGACTTTTTCCGCCGTTTATTTGATAGCGATAATTACGGTTAAATGCAGGAGGCGTCCATACTTCAACCCCGCTGCGCGGCTCTCCTGCTTTAAAATGATTGGTGAATTTTCTCAGACATGATTTGCTGGATTGTTTGCTGGACGCTACAAAGCAATGATATTTTGCTCTTGTCAGCGCTACATAAAGCAACCTGCGGTTCTCCTGTTCTGCCTGCAATTTATACAAGGCGGTATCTTCGTCATTCAATAAGGATTTGTCGGCCAGGTAGTAATCGCCGTTAACTCTTCTAAGGTCAGTGGTTTTATGAGCGGAAACATCATCCTCCAGATCCATGAAACAAACAATCACAATATTATATTCCAGTCCTTTGCTCTTGTGTACTGTAACAATTTTAACCGTTTCCTCATCGCTTTCAATTCTTTGTTCAAATTCATTTCCTTCTCTTGTGTCACCCTCCATTCCTTTTTTCAGCCATTGAATGACCTCGTCCTCGTCAAAGTTTTTTCTCAACTCTATTTTATGAAGCAACTCCATCAGCTGATAGGTATTGGCAACAACTCTCTCTGCTTTTTCAATCTCATCTTTGAACATCCTTTCGGTCAAACGATGATCAGTTAAAAACTGTCGCAGCATGACATACACTCCCTTGTCTTTCCAGCTTTCCTGATAATGACGAAATCTTTCTCTTAGTTTTTCTTTGCTTTCCTCCTCAAGTGATTGAATGGTATAACCCGCCAGCGTTGAAAGCAATGCCCTGTTGATGTTTCCTGCGCTTATGTTATTTACTGCCTCAAGTACGTAAAAGATTTCTTTTGCTTCAGGGGATTTTAGAACTTTGCTTTCGTCAATATTTACAGCAGGTATCTGGTGCTTGGCAAGGCGCTGTTTGACTGTTCGCCCTTCTTTGTTTTTTCTCACAAGAATACCAATGTCAGAAGGTTTTATTTGTCTGACTTTCCCTTTTTCATTAATCTGATATTGCTTGTTCCCCAGTAATTCCGAAACTATCGCGATAATGCTATCCGTGAGTTGTGTCTTGTTAGCATGATTGGAAATCTGCAGCGGATTGATTGGTTTTCCATTAAATAACAACACTCCTTTATCGTTTGAAGTAGGAGAGTCAACCGGATGATACTCAATTCCAGGAACGGATGCGCCATAATGAAATGTATCAAAATCATCTGTAGGTTTAAAAAATGTGTTCATTGCTTCAATCAAACCGGCATTTGACCTGAAGTTGGTATTCATTTTATGAACGAAATCTACCGTTGTTGCTGCATTGAAATAAGTATTGATATCTGCCTTTCTGAATCCATAGATGGATTGCTTGGGGTCGCCGATATAGAATAATGTATGGCCATTGATTTTATTTTGCGCATGTGAATATTGAAATAATTTACTGAAAATTTCATATTGATATTTATCGGTATCCTGAAACTCATCAATAAAAACAGCATCGTATTTCTCCCTTATGCTATGTGTAAGTGCAGTGTGATTGTTGGTACAGATAGCGGAGTGCAACTTTCCAATCATATCATCAAAGGTGATGTTGCCCCGACTGTCTTTTATTTGTTTAAGTGCAGTATTTACATTTTGATAAATATAGAGGGCTATTTGATTGATAGTATCTTTTATATAATACTCCTTATTTTCATTAAGGATTTTATTTTCTTTTGCTAAATCAAGTATAGCGCTAAACATCTTTTGAATATATCCTTTATCAGCCTTATTGGCAATAACTTTGATTACAGCATCCCAGTCCTTAATTGTAAAGGGTTCCAGTAAAGCAGTTTTTGCATGATTATGATTATCAATTACAGGCAGATAATCATTGTAATTTCTTTCAAATTCATCATATATAGGCTGAGCTTGTCTGGTGATTACATCCCCTTGATTGAGGTAATTATCCAAAATATCATCCTGGCTTTTTTTATCCAAAAAACCATTGGGAAGTTGCTGCCTGGATGTATAAATCAACTTACCTCCGATGGCATTTTTTACTTTAGAATAAACATCATTTCGTTTGAGTCCGCCGGCTAATAATACATTTAAAAGATCCATTTTTAAAGTAGTAATGTCTCTTCTCCAGATGAGATTAAACTCATCTTCCATCAATTGATTAAACTCATCCGGACTGATTGCTTCAGCACCAAATATTTGTCCCGATTCAAATGCGTATGTAGCGATGGTTCTCTGGCAAAATCCATGTATGGTAAATATTGCAGTTTGATCCAGCATGCGTTCTGCCTCTGAAAGTCTTCTTTCTACCAACTCTCTTCCGGATTTGGCAATTTCTTTTTCTACGATTTTTGAAATTGTCTCGTCATTGATTGCCTTGGCTCTACTGGCTTTCAATGCCAGTCGGATAAATTTTCTTACCCTTATTTCCAGTTCGGCTACTGCCGCATTGGTAAACGTAACCATCAATATCTTATCTAATGGAACTTCGTTTTCAATAATCAATCTGATTGTCAATAGTGCAATGGAGTAAGTTTTACCGGTTCCCGCACTGGCTTCGATAAGATTGCTCCCTTCCAAATCAACGGTTTCCGCCTTAAAAGCTGGTTTCAATATTGGCATATAAAATATTAGGTGATGTTTTGTATAATTTATTAGAATAGTTCAGGAAAATGTTCAATCAACGGACTCATTATTTCAAAAGTATTCTGCTTAAGTTCTTCATAATTTTCCTCAGCGTAAAGCCCTCCCTCTATCATTTTTACAAGATATTTTTCTTTAAATGTAAAATCTCGCTCGCTCTCCATAGCTGCTTCATATTGACTTCTGAAATCTTCATAACCGGATTTGATCATTTTAAAGTTATTTCTGCTCAATGCAGGAGTAAAAGGCAGTGGCTTTTCCTGACCTTTACGAAACAGCTCCACATATCTTTTTAGTATATCCATGGCATCATCCCTACTGATTTTTCCCGCAGGAAAAGTCAGGGCAGATTCCGTTTTTGTTGAAATGAACACAAACTCTGTCGCAACACCATGTGCAATCAAGGCGATATATTTCACCCAGGACTGAATAATAGATTTGTATGGGTCTGTTTTGGAATTGCTCAATACAATCATTCTATCTCCATAAATTTCATTAATCTTTCCGGATAATACAAACTCTGCATCTTTGATATCTATGTCTATGGATACGCTTTTTTTATTTTCAGTATAATCAATGAATAATTTTTTAATGGTATCAATTTCAGCTTCAACTTTGTTGATTGCAACTATTCCCATGTTGCTCAAAGGGAGTTTGCCTTCTTTTTTCAATTTTTCCGTAAGCTGATTTTTATCTTTATATGAGTTTTCAATCAGCGTTTGTTCAATACCCCAACTATCCAGCTTTCCTAATTCAAACAATTCATGCTCCGGAATAAGCTCATCCATTTCAAAATAATAAACGTCAAATCGTTTGTTCAAAAAATATTTTGCAGGGTTATTATAAAACCTCGACAACTGTTCGATATTTATTTCAGCTGATTTTATTTCGTTCTGAGTGTTTTTATTAGCCGTTCCTTTCTCATCCGATTTAAAATGCTTGTCAGTCAGATAGTTGAACAGTTTTTCATCATCATATTTACTGCTGAATCCATGCAGCGGGTGAATGGTAATCCATTCTTTTTTCAAATCATCAGTATCCTGATTGGCTCCTCTTGCTACATAGTCAATCAGTTCATCAATTAAAGAGGAGGGTGGCTGCTCGCTGCCGTCTTTTTCACTACGCCCCAGATAACTGATATACAAAAATTCCCCTGCCGATAATAAGGTCTCTAAAAACAGGTGCTTGTCATTTTCCCTGATATTCCTGTCTCCCGGGCGTTTATCGTTTTGTATGATGTTAAAACTTAAGGGCGATTCCTTGCGCGGAAATTTATCAAAGTTCATTCCAAGCATGGCTACAACTTCAAAAGGAATACTCCGCATCGGCAGCAACGAACAAAATGTAATCCCCGCCCCGCCGAATCTGTGTAGTCTTTTCTCACGGTTCATTCGCTTTAAAAAGCTCTGACGGAATACATCAAAACTGATAACCGTTGCTGCTTTGTCATCAAGCAATGTCATTTTTTCCAGCAGTTGCACAAAAAGCTGATAGTCGCTGTCTTCCTGTTCATCAGGATTAAATATCAGATTGTCCACAATTTGCTGCAGGTATTCGGCCCATTCTGTAATCGTCCGCTCTCTGTCGCGCTGCTCCAGATTTTTTCTGAGCACTTCAATAAAATGAATCAATCTGATTCTGTCCATCGTTGCTGAACCTTCGGCAGTGTCTAATGGAGAAAAAACATGCAACCCGTCATTGAATTCTTCGCCTCCGCTCATGCAAATGCCGTAAAGAATTTTTTTCAATCCATATTCCCAGCTCAACATCCAGGCTTCATCATCAACATTTGTTTTCTTTCCCTCAAGCTTTCCGTCGGTGCCAAAGAATATTCCGGCCTGCCGAACGACTTTTCTTACCGCATCGGTATCGGAAAATGAAAAACGTTTGCGGATCAGAGGAGACTCCAGCAATCCTAAAACTTCTTCCGCCTTGAAAGAGGAGAGGTTGACAGATAAAATGTCCTGTATCGCCGTAAATAAATTATTTCCTGAAGTAATTATCTCATCGGCAATGGTATAGGGAAATCTTTTGTTTGAATTGCCAAACACGGCATCAATGTAGGGCGCATACAAATCAATATCACTCACCATTACGACAATATCTCTTGCCGACAACTCAACATTTCTTTTATCTGTAAGCTCCATCAGATAGTTGTACAATACTTCCACTTCTCTGGCAGGAGTATAGCAACCGTTAATGGTCAGTGAGCCATCGTGAATTTCATCTGATTGAATAGACAGCCGATTTTCATTGTTTGCATTGTTGAAAATATCAGATTGAATTTTTCCAAGCAGCTTTGAACTGTTATCGGGAAGGACCACCAGGCTGTCATCATACACATTCAGATAGTCATCCTGTTCAAGTAAAAGTTTATAGCTGTCTTTTATTACGCTGCCCCAGTTGAGCAATAAATCATTTCCGGTATTTGTTAAAACTGCTTTTGCCGGATCAATTTTTTTGTAACGCAACCATCTTTTTAATTGTTTATCTGAAAGATCGTTGATCCATAATTCCTGAGGTGCAGGGTTTTGTAAGTAAAATTTTACAGAAATGATATTTGCGAGTTCATAAAACAACCTTAGATAGAATGGCGTGATAATGGCCATGCCAAAAAAATGCAGCGTGGGGATTTTTTCTTTAAGTATAGCATGATTTTCTTTATCGACCAGAGAACTGAGAAGTAGCTTCGACATCTCGGAGCGGTCAATATAAGAATCGCTCAGGGCCATTTTTATTTTAATCCATAAATATTCCTGCCAGTCAGTGCAGTTTTCAATTTCTTGTATGCGGTTATTCCATTCTTCAATTTTTTCTGCCCGGTAAACCTGGTACTGGTCAAATAAGTCTGCCAGTTCTTCCGCCAGCGCAAATTGCTTTATTTTATCGCCGGCATAATAACTGCTGTAACCAGCGAATCTGTTGTTGAAATCCGGCTCATCCAAAAGGGAGTATAATGTCCATTTCATAATCTCTACATCAAGCAAAGGTTTTTTGTCCGGACATATCCAGTTATACAACATACTGCTGACATCATTGGGTTGAATAAACTGTATGTTGGCAGCTACTCCAAGTCTTTCGGCTATGTTGTACTTCAGCCAATTGTTGATGCCATCTGTTTGCGTAACAATCCATTGCTTGGTGAAAGGAGAGGGATCAATAATCATTAAATCCTCAGTTATCTGATTTGATAACGCTTTCAGTGAGTTGGAAACTTTTAAGTCAATAGCCATTAACTATATTTAATGTGTTTTGTACTAATTTATTTCTTATTTCAGTCGCTTTTGAAGTCCCGATCCTCTTTGCACGGTCTTTCCTGCTCCGGTTAAGAGTGTATCTTTTTTCCCCTGAATAATTACCTGCTTTTTTGCTCTGGTTACGCCGGTGTAAATCAGTTCGCTGGTAAGCAGTTTGTTTTCTTTATCATCAGGTAACACAACCATCACATTATTAAACTCAGAACCCTGACTTTTATGGATGGTCATTGCAAATACCGTCTCGCAATCATTTATATACGCCGGGAGAATGCCTCTTATTCCATCTGGGCTCTCACCATCTTCAAACCATGCTCTTGGCTGATTGTCTTTATCCGGTCTGATGATGCCCACGTCTCCATTAAGCAAGCCGAGCTCATAATTATTTCTGGTAATGATTACCGGCCGATTGATGTAAAACTCTTTGTCTTTATTGATTTTTCTTTTTTGCTGTAAAATGGTCTCTATTTTTTTGTTGATTTCGTACAAGCCCCTTTTACCCTCTCTTACAGTAACGAGTACACGCAATTTGTTTAATTTTTTCAGGGCCTCTTTTATATCTGCTTCAGATAAAAATTCATCATACCCTTTTATGAATTCCTCAAATAAATTATTGTCATATTCCTGATCAAATACAATTTCAGGACTGGAGGAGTTGTCAATCATCTCTTGGAGCTCCTGTTTTTTATTCCCAATGATACAACGACTCAGTCTTCCTATTTCACCCAATGCTTTAAACCGGTGGCTAAGCTTAAGTTCTGTTATAAATCCGGCAAGCAAATATATTTCCGATGAAATAAACGAGCTGCTTATCTCTCTTTCTTTATCGCCAATAAATGTATTTATCCATTCTGCTTCATGTTGAGAAAGATGATTTGTTCTTCCCATTGGCTGACATAGATCGCCGAGCAGACTGCCCGCTTCCACAGAGGCCAGCTGGTCTTTGTCTCCCAGAAGAATAATTCTGGTATGTTTTCCCAGTGCACTCATGAGTTTTGCAAACATCGGAACATCAATCATAGATGCCTCATCTACAATTACCCAGTCGTGTGGCAATCTGTTTTGGGCATTGTGTTTGAAATAAACAGAGTCTTTTATATATCCCAGCAGCACATGAATGGTGGAGGGCTGTAGTTTATTGATTTTTTCTACCACATCCGTAGGAAAATCTTTTGCACTTTCTCTTAAAGATTCAAACATTCTCATAGACGCCTTTCCGGTAGGAGCAGCCAGCGCTATTTTTGCATCCGGCTCAATGGCATATAAAATGCGCAGTATTTTGGAAAGTGTTTTTGTTTTACCTGTTCCGGGTCCGCCGGTAATAATGCTGAAATCATACAATAAGGAACGGATTGCTGCAATCAGCTGCCAGTCTACTTTCTCGGCTTCGTCCAATCCCATCAAGTCATTATCAGCCAATAACTCACTGATAACGGAACGTTGATTTTCCAGCTGTTTTTTTCTGTCTTCAAACGATGACTTACCAGTTTCTATCTTTTCATTGATCAATTTGATGATTTCCGTTTCATATTTAAAATACCGCTGAAAATATAAATTGTTGTCATGCAATACGAATGGAGTATTGGCATTTTCATGGTCGGAAACCATTGTGCTCAATGAATTAAAATCAGGTAAAGACATTACTTCATAGGGGAGCTCCGGATTATTCAATACATCATTGACCGAAATGCAAATATGCCCTTCCTGTATTCGCTTGGATAACAAGTAGGCGAAGGGTTTAATTTCATTTATAGGAAAACTCTCCGCAAATTGTTTATGAATGTCCTGTATGGTGTACATGAATTTGATTTATTTGGATAAAACACTATTAATTACCCGGGATGTAAATTTATACATTGATTATATATTTATCCCATTTATTTCCAGTCTAAGCCCTTCTGAATCCAATAGTCTTGGATAAATTTTCCGACTGAAGACTAAGCTCTTCCTGACAAAGTTCATGCAACAATAAAAGAGTTGGCTGGTCTGATTGAAGCATTTGGCGAATGACTATTTTCTTTTTTACATTCATAATCTCACTTCCGGTCATGTGATACATTTCAGCCAATTCTATAACCTCTGTCTCAGTAAGATGAGGAAATGCACTGTGGAATATTTTTCTGCGAATACCATTCACCGGCTTATTAAAATGAATTTTATATAATATTCTTCTTTGAAAAGCATTATCGAGGTTTTCGGTAAGATTGGTAGTGCCGATGAATATCCCTTTAAAATTCTCCAATTCCTGCAACAATAAATTTTGAATGGCATTTTCATAATGGTCGCCACGATCTTTTACCGCTCCTCTTTTAGTCAGAATTGCATCTGCTTCGTTGAACAAAAGAATCGGTGTGTGCCCAAATTTGGCTGCTGCCGAATGATATTCCTTGAACATTTTTTTCAGATTCTTCTCGGTATCACCCACCCATTTGCTTCTGATAGCACTGGCTTCCACAGAAAGCAGATGGCGCTTGCTCTCGCGGGCCAATTGAAAAACGGTTTCAGTTTTTCCGGTACCGGGTTTTCCGTGAAGCAATACAGTAAGTCCAGAACTCATGCCTTCTGCATCCATTTTCTGAACAAATTCTTTGTAAGCATCTTCATTAATCAACTGGTGCAGATTTTGAATCAACTCTTTTTCCTTGTCATTATAAAAAAGTTCGCAGTGATTGATTTTATCAAACGTCTGAAACTGCATCAATTCAGAGCTGAATTTCACCGCCTTATTTTCTTTTGATCCATCATCAAAAATAGAGGATACCTTGTCAGAAATTTTATATTCTGCTCCTCCAAATACGAACTCCGACTCTGATTTTTCTATAAGATCATTTTCAAAAAGAGGCCCGGTGCATAATCTAAACTGTTTTTTTATGCGATACTCTTCTTCCGCCTCAAACGATAAGGCCCTCAATAAATCATTTACTTCTGCTGATTCATTTCCGGATGAATATTTTACACAGTAATACAGAAAACAAATCAAGTCGCTTGGTGACAAGGAAAGACTATTTACATAATCTGTGAATTCAAACGGATTGCTCTTAAGTAAATGCTGCACTTTATCGATAAGCACCTCCCTGCTGATGGTTTTAGCCCTTCTGTCTATTAATAATGATTCAATTTTTTTAAATAACTGAATAGCATTTTCAATTTTCTTTTCCTTAAGTTTCTCTCTGTCCATGTTATTCACCGAACGAACAAACCTCTGTGAAAACTGATAATTTGTAAGCGGAAACAATCCTATTTCTTTTACAGGTTTTAGCCAGTTTCTGTCAACAAACACTTCGAGTGCACGATGAATATGTTTCGCAGAAGAAATTTTAAGTCCTGCATGCTTCAACACTCCTCTAACCGACGCGCTGTCCGATGAAATTTGAAGTCTGTAAAGCGTAGCAAGCACAGCCGCTTCTTGAGGATTACAATTAAAATACTCAGTAAGTATTTTCAACTGACTTTCATACGCATCAAGTTGGTCAACGGCAAATCCGCTGTCTTCCATTCCGTTATGCACGGCAAAAATTGCATCCAGTAATTCATTGGCTGATTCTTTAAAATTTATCATAGATGTTTGTTTTTAATATTTATACATCCAACACTACAATGGTTAATCCAAAAGGGTATCCTTTTGGTCGGTTGACCAATTGCAGCTCGGTGAGTTGCTTTAATATTGTAAATGGGATCGTTAAGTTGTTTCCGAATAAAACGGAATGCAACTTAATACTTCAGATTGTAATCTTTTTACAATGTCTTTTTTTAACAAATGTTTTTTTGTTCTTTGAAATGGATCAAATGTTTTCCACATTTCATCACGCAGCTCTTTCGAGCTGCATGAAGGGAATGTCCGCCTGATCCACCTCGCGAATAGCGTCCCATACACCTTTGTAGGAGATCACTTTAAGGCCACCGTCACGGAAAACAAACCTGGAGCGCTTACTTTCGTAAGCGGCCTCGTTGAAGCGAAAAAGCTTCAACGCTTCAGCAGGTACGGGCTTGTCTGTACACACAAAGTTGGCGGGAACTACAGAGCCGAGTTCGTTTTTTTCCAATAAATTCAAATCCTCTTCCATAAAAGGATCAACAAACCATTTGCCTTCACACTTTTTGGTGTCAATGCGCCAGAAATCGTAAACAGATACCCAGCCCATTTCGGTTTTGGCAGGGTTGTACACGTCTTGTGCGAACTTGTCAAGCCACAGCGGAAACATAAAATTTATGTCATCGATGCCATTATTGGCAAATATCAACTCCGCCTTTTTACCCAAGAGCAGCCCGTTACGGGAAATGCTCTCCCGTACATATTGAGCGTGCTTAAAGTACGCCTCACAATAGCTCGGCGAGTCCTCCAGACGGAAACACTGGAAGATGGAAGGCATATAATCCTTCAGGTCTTTTTGAAAAAAACAGTTCGAAACGTGCCAGACAAAACGCTCAGTATCTACTGGCTTGAGTTGAGAAACTAATGAACGAGACGGTCTTGAAAATTTTTGCTTTTTCATGTTGAGAAAATTTAAGGTTTAAAATATCCCGAACTTCAATGGCAGACCACTGGCTGTCGGGTTGTTAAATGCTTAATTTTCTCTGTGAAAGGTTACATAAAAAAGTAATTGAGCCCACAAATATAAGAACGACATGTCGGCGAAAAAAATATTTTGATGTTGTTTATTGAACCTTAACATTTTGTTGGATTAAGAAAGCAATCAAAAAAAAATAGATTGATTTTGTCTTTTAAGTATCTGTTTATCTTACAAATGAGTGATAATTATTCAGTATGTTCATCAGAAAAGATGTATTCAGTTCCTTTGGATTATTTTCATCAGCCATTGATCCTTGAAAAATTACAGAGCCCTTCGCTTCAAAGAAACCAGCTAAATTAGGGTGACTGGGGCTGGCAAGTGTAATAGATATGAGTTCAATTTTTAAATATGGATCAATTCCATCGCTGAGAATATTTGAAATGAACCTGATTATATTTCTTTGGTCATTGTAATGAAGAATGATTTCGCAAAAAGCAACCTCACCTGTTCCAAATGTTCCGTAATGAGGTCGGGGAGTAATTTGCTGGATTCTTTCGATGAGTATGAAATTTTGGTCTTTGATAAACTCCTTTTTTATAAAGGAATAAAATTCGGGACAGGTCATAATAGTTGATTTAGTTATAAAAATTATTTTATCAGTTGACTAAACGGATCGGCGTTTGTTTTCTATTTTAATCCTTGTAACATTAAGTGGATTAATATAATGCCACCAAACGCGAAAAGGGAAAGCCAGAATTTTACCTGTGATTCGAAGCACAAAAGCCACAATACTGATAAGGTATGAAAGTCCGGAGTCGGGATAATTGTTTTTACTCATGATTTTAATGTTTTCTTCTGTTTTTTGAATATGGTTGATTTCTAAATAATTCCTCGTTGTTTTTCATCATTTTCATGATGGCGATTTGAGCCGCACCCGGCTGTTTCCTCATAAAATCATCAATCAGATCTCTGATTAAACAACATTCTTCAAATTTCTCTTCGTTCGTGTAATAAATCATTATTGTATATGCCATACTCAGATAATAAAGCTCAAACCCAGGTTCAAAATATGCGAGACCTTTGCTTTTCATCTCTTTGTACAGTTTATAATATTTCTCTCTGATTATTGCTTTGAAAGGGTATTCGTCTTCTTCTGCTTTCATTTTTATATAGTTTTTAATTGATTTTTACATGACATAGCTTTTCCAATAGTCGTCTTCTCGAAATCCGCCATTGTTGTATTAGTTCATCTAAAAAATAAATGGACTATAGTTGATCATGATATTCCTGTAACCCATTAATAATTACATTAAGCTGTTTGGTTTTGTTTTTCTTTTTAAAAATCATCGCGGCTTCTGATGCCAGCTTAACTTTATCTTCAGTATCTGTTTCAAAATATGAGCCACCATTAATGGTAATAAGCAGCGTTGTAAACTCTGCGAGCAGTTCGTTAAAATTATTATAGAGATGAATATAGCCGTCCGACAGATGTTCGATGATTGCATCCCTTTCATTTGAGTTGTTCATAATAAGATTTTTTTATTTTTTTAAATAAATTAATTATTTTTATAATCATCACTTAAATGCAGATTATAGTTTATGCAAACCTACTTTACCCAAAAATCATAATAAAATTACACTTGCTTATTGCCACAAAAAAAGCCTCAATTTATATTTATAAATCCTTGCTATAATTGAGTTTTAAGTAAATAAAAAAGACTTTAAATAGGACAATATGCCCCAAAAAATATCTGATATTAAAATCATAATCAGAGCATGGTTAAAACAAAAAGAGATTAATAAAGAGAGATTATTACAACTGATTTACGGAAAAGATATAACCAACCCCAATCAAAGCCACATTAAACAAATTTCAAGGGTAGTCAAAAAAATAAAAAATGAAGGTATTTATGATGTTCAGAAAAAAAAGGTAAAAAATAAATATAGATATATAATTTCTAAAAATTTAAATATAAATAAAAAAATAAGCAAAGCATCCTTCAATACCATTAAATATAAAATTGATACTATAGAAAAATGTATAAAAGAAAACAGGGTATTTAATATTGAGATGTATTTCGGGAAAGACAAAAATATTAAATCTTATGATTCAGTTTATCCTATTAAGACATCAATAAATAAGAACAAAAAACTATCTTTTTTTTGGGCTATAATTTTAAAAGATTCAATAAAGGAAAATAAAAGAGTAATTGAGGCAGATCCCGAAATCAAACGATTTTATTTTTCTCGAATTGATAAAATGAGGAATATTACTCAAATACCTAAAAAAGTTCTTGAAAAAATTGAGGAGTTAAGAGAAGAGTATGAGTTAGATAATTTTGATGCAAGAGCGATAGATGACTTTGGATTTCTTCAACAAAACAACTACGATATTAAAGAGTTTAAAATCATGTCGGATTTCTATTTCAGGTCAATTTTAATATCATATCATGTTGATTTATTTGAAAGTATAGAAATCATTAACACGGAAAATGCCGATAAGCCTTTTGAAATGACGATTCGTTATGTAGATATTCAACGAATAGCAAACTTGATATTTCCTTATTTGAAAAACATAGAGATAATAAAGAATGCTGATAAAAAACTTTTGATAGATTATATCAATTTACAGACCGTATCTTTAGCTAGGAAAGGCAATCTCAAATAGGAAAGTAAAACATAGAATCTATTGAAGAAAGATTTCCATTGATAAAAAGCGGATAAAAGATATTATACACTATATAAAACTATTAAATTTATTGATGTCTATCCCGACATTACCATTACTAAGATCTCCAGGAAAAGTAAGCAAACTAATGCCTGTTTTGTTTAGTGCAGTTTTGAGTTGCCTGTTGAATTCTGAACCCATTGCCAAAACATGAGGTTTCCCGTATCGGGAAATGGTTTTAATCTTTTTAACATCAATGGCTTTCGCTAAGTCCACAATTTCATCTACTTTTTGCTGAATGTAAAATCTCTGCTGACCACCAAGAGCATTGATGTCAGTCAGTATGGAGCGTAATGAAGCGGAATTATACATTTCACTTGGCAATGGAACAAGGAAAAGGTCTAGTGCAGTCACTGTCCTTTCAGCAAGAAAATCATGCAGATCACTTGCTCTGAATCCACTATTCTTTCCACAAGGCTTATCCAATAAGGCCTTAGGGTTTAAAAAACTATTCCCTGCTATTTTCTTGTCATTAACACCGTAAATAAAACTATCTAAGTTTTGTGTTGCCTCTCCAAAAATAATTTTCAGACTATCGACTTTCAGACTATTGACATTAGGTGTATTTGCATGGGCAATTATTTTTTGATATGAATTTAGCACTTTAAGCTTCTCCACTTTATTTATTAATGTGATAAAATAATTGCTGAAATTAGAGGAAGACAAAAGGTTGTTTATCGCAGTAGATCTATTAAACATAGTTTTTATGTATTTTAATATAATAGTTAAAGTTTATTATAATCCTCCGTCACATCAGGATTAATTATGAAATCTCACAATCCCGTCAATTTCGGTCAATTCTTTAATTGTATTTAATGTAGAAAAATTTTCATCATACTTATTTTTATAAGTTTCAATAAACCTCCCCATCATATCATCATTATTATTTATTAATTTATAAAGATCAATAATATTACGCGTATTATTGGGGTTAAAATATTTATGCATATAATCCGCGAGCTCCTCATAAGAATTTATGGGACTATAAATTTTGTCAACTAACAAAGGATAAAAATCTAGGCATGGTAGTGTCTTATTACTTTCTAGCTCCAGAAAGCCGGCACAACAAAATTTTAGGTCAAAGTTCTCTATCAGATCTTTTCGCACACCTTCCTCTATCCATTCTTTCCAAGCATTATCCTTAATATTAGAGGGCGCTTTTGGTATATCAGGATGGGTATTAATCCAAACCATAATATCAACTACAGGATTCAAAAGAAACTCCATCATCCTGTCGTCGTTAAAAACCCAGAACATTCTCAGTTGACCTACTTTTTCCAGTATCTTCGATTTCGACTTACCCACCAAATCAATATAACCCCCGTAAACACTTGCCGGATCTACAACTCCGCCTACTTTAGGACTTAATTCAAATAAGACATTTTCGTGATTAGGATTGCCGTCAGCAGCCCAATAGGCAATCAGCTGCGCCAAGGCTTCATGTGTTCTTCTTCTTTTAAGATTGTAACCGTAAGTCCATCTTACATTAGAGGTTTTTGCTGCCGGATATTTAGCCCAATGAGTTAGCCAGTGACCGAGCTCATGCATCAGCACTACAAATCTTACATCACCCTCATCTAAACCTGTATTTTTACAATAATTCTCAATACGATCTTTAAATAATACTATTACGCCTTCACTACTTTCGCCACACAGACCGGGATTAGCATTATATGTATAGATTCCCAAAAAATCAGGAGTACCCTCATGAATGTGATCATGATCAGGATCAGGTAAATTTGACCTTACCTTCCGCCGTTCATCATAATACACCTCTGGAAAGCGATCGGGGTTAAACTCATATCCGTTTAGAATAAACAACTGTTTAAGCCACTCCATTTTTTTTATTTCATAGGTAGAAAAACGATAGGCATTAAGAAAAACTGCATTGGTAAACATATATTATAAGGTTTAGCTTATTTTTAGAATTAATTTTATAATCATCAATTTAATGCAATTTAATTTAGTCCTAAGTTAATAATCAACTCAAAATTTCTGTTTCCACAAAAATGCCTCAATTTACAATCATAAACCCTTTGCTTGTATATGTTTTAAGTAAATAAAAAAGACTTTTATTCGGACAATATGCCAGATTATTACACATGGTTAATAGAAAAGAAAAAAACAACCTATGCCATTCCATATTAAACAAATTTCAAGACTTGTTGAATGAATTAAAATCTAAGTAATAAAATTAAAGAGTTTAAAATCATGTCGGATTTCTGTTTCAGTTCTATTTTAGTGTCATATCATTGTTGATTTATTTGAAAAAATAAAAGTCATTAAAACAGGAAATACCGACAAAAATTTTGAAATGACGATTCGTTTTGTAGATATTCAAAGAATAGGAAACCTGATATTTCCCTATTTGAAAATCATAGAAGTAATAACGAATGTTGATAAAAAACGTTTATTAGTTTATATCAATTTACAAGCCGCATCTTTAACTAAGAAAGGCAATCCCCCCAAAATTAAACCCCTACTAAAAACTCTTTTTCTGATTATCCATTATTATTGAAAGTTTGGCCTTAATACTTATCTAAACCATCTACTCCATGATAAAACTATCTTTTATTATACTTTTAAATAAAAATCATTCATTATCCGTCAATTTTAGCAGATATTTGCACTCCGTTTAGGCGTCATATTTAAATAATATCTAACTCTTTATATGAGTGACAAATTAAAAATCGGCATGTTCGGCTTCGGTTGCGTAGGTCAGGGGCTTTACCATGTACTGAACAACAGCACCGGCTTCAAAGCCGATATCGAGAAGATTGTTGTAAAAAACAAAAATAAAGAACGTTCAATCGCTAAAGAATTGATTGTTTTCGATAAAGACGAGGTACTCAACAATGATAATATTGATGTGGTAGTAGAACTCATCGATGATCCCGTAGAGGCGTTTTCAATTGTAAGCGAGGCACTGAAAAAAGGAAAGCATGTGGTTACCGCCAATAAAAAAATGCTTGCCCTGCATCTGGAAGAATTATATGCACTGCAACAAAAACACAATGTTTCATTGTTGTACGAAGCGTCTGTATGCGGTAGCATCCCCATCATCCGTTCTCTGGAAGAATATTTTGATAACGAGGAACTGGAAAAAGTATCCGGCGTGTTCAATGGCACCACCAATTATATTCTCACCAAAACCATCAGCGAAAATCTTTCTTATGAGGTTGCACTCAAACAGGCCCAGGAAAAAGGTTTTGCAGAAAGCGACCCTACAAACGATGTTGAAGGATTTGATGCCAAATACAAAGCCATCATCGTTGCATTGCATGCATTCGGCTTAATCATACCGGATGATAAAATGCTTAATCTGGGTATCACCACCTTACATGAAAACGACATCAGATTTGCTTCTGAAAAAAGTTATAAAATAAAACTCACACCGCTCATCAAGCGACTGGAAAACAACAATATTTCTGCATTGCTGATTCCGCAGTTTATTAAATCAAGCAATCAGATTTTTAATGTAGATAATGAATTCAACGGAGTAATTGTGGAAGGCAAATTTTCAGGCGAACAGTTTTTAAAAGGTAAGGGCGCAGGAAGTATCCCTACCGGATCAGCGGTATTGTCTGATTTATCTGCACTTTCCCATGGGTACAAGTATGAGTTTAAAAAACATGCCCAAAGTCCGCTGCCGGTTTTTACTAACAATGTGCTTGCTGAAGTGTACCTGAGATACAATTCTCCCAAAGATCTGGAAGTCCTTCCATTTGAAGCCATCCATGAAGTATATACAGGAAAAGACTATCGCTACATGATTGGTAAAATCAATCTCAATACGCTGATCAATCAGCGCGAATATATCAACAAAAACAAATTGTTTGTTGCATTGATGAATGACAATATTGAATTGATTAAATAAAAAATGAAAAATTTTATTAAACAATCATTAATTGCATTTACACTTTTATTTACTGTGAATGCATGTAAAAAAGAAAGCACTAATCCCGCGCCAACAGGAACAAAAAGTAAATTGACCGGCACTGTTCAGCTTTGGGACGATAAAGTCGATTTCAATCTGGATAAAAGTGGCGTGACGGTTTCTATTGATGGGATTCCATCAACCACTACTGACGCTACCGGAAAATATACTTTTGATAATCTGACTAATGATATTTATACGATTACTTTTAGCAAATCGGGTTATGGTACTACCAAACTGGTGGGTATTAATCACAGTTTCAATACATCCGGAACTGTCATCCCTAATAAAAGTTTGGGTAAAATAAGCACTACTAAAGTAGATGCATTTTCTTATAATAACAATTCCTTCAATGGCGCACCGGGCGCATCATTCACCTATACGTTAAATCCGGTTCCTTCTGTAAACAACAAAGGATTTGTAAGATATTTTTTAAGCAAATCAGCTTCTGTAAGTAACACCAACTATGAGGCATTTACTGAAGTGAAAAGCTACAGCAGTAACAACATTGCCGGTTTTAGTGTGGATGATCTCGCTGCATTGGGCTTTCAGAGCGGACAGACTGTGTATATAAAAATGTATGGCGACTCATTCATCAGCAACGACTATGAGGATCCAAACTCGGGTAAAAGAATCTTTCCGAATCTGAATACAACATCTCCCGCGGCAGTCTCATTTGTGATACCCTAGTTAACAGGTATTATTCAATTTATTTAATGATATTCTCCACTCTTTCTCCGGGAAGGAGGTGATGGGTTTTAAATCCAAGTTCCTGCGCAGACAAAATATTGGGCAATGTATCATCTATAAAAAAGGTTTCCTCTGCTATGATATTAGCGTCGTTTAAAACAAATTGAAAAGATTCTTTTCCGGGCTTGCGCAAGCCGATTTTGTGAGAATAGTAGGCTTTGTGAAAATAAATATCCAAATCTTGTACACCCATCTGTTTTTCTAATATCTCATTTACTTTCATAAGATGAATGGCGTTGGTGTTGCTCAATAAATACAGCGCGTATTTATCTTTTAAAGAAGATAAAAAACTCATGCTTTCTTTTCTGAAATCCATCAGGATAGCATTCCATGCATTATTGATATCTGTTGCGCTCAATGACTTGCCTGTTTGTTGCTGAATGGCCTTATGAAATTCGGGTTCTGAAATTTTTCCCATCTCCAGATTTTCAAAAAGACGGGAGGCGTTGAGTTGTGAAAACTGTTGTTCAAATTTTTCAATACCCAAATTTTCGAAAGCCCTCGCTACTTTATTGAAGTCGATATCAATGAGTACGGCTCCGAGATCAAATAAAATGTTTTTAAAACGTTCCATTCTTCCAATTGAATTTCAGCAAAATTGAGGGAAAAAATAGATAATTTGTGTTTCAGTAGGACTTTACAAACAGAAAAGTTATATTTACAATCAAAAAACAATACAGATGAAAAAAATATTATTTATAGCCCTTTTATCGCCTCTTTCATTAATCGCTCAGGATGCAAGTCAAGTAAGTGAGGTAAAATATCATTCGTTGGAAAAAGATAACATCATTAAAACCAACTTATTTTCTCTTGTAATCAACAATTATAATATTACCTATGAGCGTAAGATTGGCAGAAAGTTCACGGCGTCCGCAGGATTCAGGTATATGCCAAAGTCAACAATACCATTCAAGTCAACCGTTGAAAATTTTATTGCCAGTCCGGATGTAAATATCAATGATTTTAAAATTGGCAACACTGCTTTTACCGGAGAGCTAAGGTGGTATGCAGGAAAAAAAGCGATGAGAGGTTTTTATATTGCCCCTTATATCAGGTATGCAAATTTTGTTGCTTCATTACCGGTTGAAAATCCAAGCAATGATCCCGCAACCAATCTTACATATGCTCCCATTATTTTTGATGGAAAAGTAACTTCCTTCAGCGGGGGACTGATGTTTGGGGTGCAATACAATTTATCCAAAAGCCTTGTGATTGATTTCTGGATACTGGGAGCGCATGTTGGTAAAAGTAACGGTGTGTTGACGGCATCCAATATTCAGCCGGGTATGGATCAGGCAACGCAAGATGACTTGCAGTTAACGTTAAATGATCTTCATAGTGCAGGACCTTTTTCATTTGATGGGAAAGTGTTGTCTGCCAATTCAGCAGAAATAAAATCATCTGGCCCATGGGCAGGTTTGAGAGCATTTGCGCTGTCGCTTGGGTATAGATTTTAAGAAGAAGGTTTAAGATTGTTGAAGGTAGTGTATGGTTGTTGAAGAGGTTGAAGAGGTTGAAGGGGAGTATTAGATTCTTCCGTCTAATAAGAATATATTTTGATTTTTTGTTCCGTAGGAACAAAATGTTTCTAACGTCAAAAATAGAAGAATAAAACGCGTTCCGTAGGAACGCTGTGTGAATTTAATAGGGGATGGAAATTCAAATGGCCATACCTCATTGTTTAAGTACTTTAAGAATAAGATTGACTTCATTGTCCATTCTTGAGAAGGCAAAAATCTTTTTACCCAAATCTTTCAGGGAGGCCCCGATATGGTACATTTCTTTTTCATCAATCATTAAAAATCGATCATGATTATGGTTTAGTTTTTTTAGAACAAGCGGACCATATTGGGTATTAAATTTTTCAGCATCCAGCTCTAATTGACGGGTGATTTTTTGAGTAAAAATAGTCAAAGGTATGGTTGTTTTTCTTTTGACAAACAGTTGCAGGGTATTATCATCTGTGTAATTATCAATTAATAATATATTGTGTTTGGCTTTACGAATGATGTCCGCAACAAACTTATACGCATCGAATATTTGTCCGTTGAAGAAAATGCCTTGTGTGGGTAAGGAGTCTTTTTGTTCCAAAGCTGAAAATATTTTATCAAATTGATCATCTGCTTGTTGAAGTTTATTTTCAACATGACCCATTCTTATTGCCAGACTTCCAATACTCGATATACTTTTTCTCATTGCTACAAAAGCATTGATAATTTGTATACTCACTTTGATAGCTGTATTGCTTTTTAATAATGCTGATAGCATTGCTACTCCTTGTTCTGTAAATACGGAGGGCGGTTTTCTTAATCCCATTTTGTCTGAATTGGAAATCACAATTTGTGATTTCCAATTTTCAAATTCTGTCTTATTGAGTTTGAAACAAAATTCTTCCGGAAATCTTTCAATATTTCTGCTAACGGCTTGATTGAGTATCCTGGTTTCTACATTATATAAATTGGCCAAATCCCTATCGTACATTACCAGTAATCCTCTGATGGTGAATATTTTGTTTTCTACATTAGAAAATATGGAAGCCGGATTTTCTTGCATCTGAAAAGATATATCCTGCAATTTATTTTAGCCCCAAAGAGTAACGAGGTGAAAAACAACGGTACAAATTTGTTTTTTGCCCGAAAAACAATAGTTGGAGAGAATGTTGAAAGTGGTTGAAGATGGTTGTAGGGTTTTCCTAAACTTCTAATCTCGTAAACCATCAAACAAAAAGAGGCTGCCTTTTTAAGACAACCTCCTTTTTCCGTGGGCCCACTAGGATTTGAACCTAGGACCCTCTGATTATGAGTCAGATGCTCTAACCAACTGAGCTATAGGCCCTTTCCTGTTAGGAAATGGGATGCAAATGTAAATAAATTTGAGAAAAGCACACTTTTTTTTTGATCTGCTTTGTCTGACAAAAAAAATCATTTAAATTAGTATGGCAAAAAATTACTGTATGAAAAAACTACTTATTCTTATCTCTTTATTTTTCATCTCTGATTTTTCATTCTCTCAAAATGTCGGAATCGGTACATCATTTCCGCATAGCTCAGCAGCACTTGAAGTAAAGGATAATTCAAAAGGAATTTTGATACCAAGAATGACATCCGTTCAGAGAGCAGCGATTTCAAATCCCGCAGAAGGACTGATGGTGTATCAAACAGATGAAACAAAAGGATTCTGGTTTTTTAATGGCAGTAACTGGTTTTTTCAGGGCTTGTTTAATGGATCAAACCCCGGAGATATGATGTATTGGAATGGCTCAAACTGGGTCACTATTGCTGCTGGCCAACAAAATCAGGGTCTATTCTTTTGTAATGGAGCGCCAACATGGGGTGGTTGTAAACCGGTAGTTAGTACTGCTGCGGTTACCTCTATAACAGCCTCTTCCGCCGTTAGTGGCGGCTCTATTTCAGATGAAGGCTCTTCTCCAATTACCGCAAAAGGAGTAGTCTGGGGTTTCGAACCTAGCCCAGCTGTTGACTTACCCACAAAAACCGTTAATGGTAACGGGTCTTCATCATTTACAAGCAATGTAACAAGCCTTAATTACGGAACCACTTATTATATCAGGGCCTATGCTACCAATAATGCCGGAACATCATATGGCAATGAACTGAGTTTTCAAACGCTTACTCTGGCATCTGTTACAACAAACGCTGCTACTTCAATCACATCTACCGGCGCCACTTCCGGCGGTACGATTTCTTCCAATGGAGGCAATCCTGTTACTGAAAGAGGTATTGTATGGGGCACTACCACCAATCTCACGGTTGAGACATCAAATAAAGTTGTCAGCGGTTCAGGAAATGGCAGCTTCGTCAGCAACATTACCGGCCTTACACCATTTACTAATTATTATGCAAAGGCATATGCCACCACCGTTGCCGGTACCGCCTATGGAAATACCATTAGTCTTGGAACATTCCCTATCGGAGCAAGTTACGGCGGTGGTATCATTGCATATGTTTTACAACCATGGGACATAGGATATTCGAGCTCTGTGACACACGGACTCATTGCTGCCCCCAGCAATCAAAGCAATGGCGCACCCTGGGGCTGCACCGGCACTTACTATGGAACCAGCAATTTTATTGGAACCGGAAATGCGAACACGCAAACGATTGTAACCCGTTGTTCAACGGCTGGCATAGGAGCCAGAATATGTAATGATCTTGTATTGAATGGATACAACGACTGGTACTTGCCGAGCTATAATGAATTAATCATGTTATTGATAAATAAGAACGCGATTGGAAACATGGTGACCGATGGTTTGGTTGATGTTTATATGTGCTCCACTGAAGATAATGCAGTCAATGTTCCTACGATCAATTTTGCCTGTGATTACCCCTCTATTTGTCAAGGACAAGCCGGAAAAGGAGCGTTGATTAGAGTAAGAGCGGTGAGGAGTTTCTAAGCCAATTTAAAGAAAGGGAAAATTGTTAAAATATAAATTATATTTAAATTAAATAAAATACATAATATTTTTCATTAAATATTTTATATTCTACATTCAATATTTCGCTATTTACTTAACTTCCTCATAATCAATATAATCGGCATCGAATTTTTTCTTCGGCTGGGGAGCAGGATTGGTATGATTATTTTGATTATGCTGCTGTTCCTGCATTTTCTCCTGCATCTCATTCATTTTCTTCTTCACTTGCGAAGTAGTTCTGTACACAGGAATGATGAATTCAAACACCAGTTTGTATAACAAATAGAGTAAGAAAAGCTCGAAAAATAGTTTTAACATGTCGCAAAGGTATAAACAGCACAAATATCATTTAGTTAAATTTTTTTACAAAGCAGATAGTTTTGGCGTTTTGCATCAGCTTGACTAACTTTGCATCAGCAAATGAGAAAAATGGAAGGGAACGGAATCGTTCCCTTCTTCTTTTGTAAGCACTATGGTTACAGATACAAAATTGGAAACAATAAAGAAATTGATTGAGCCCCTGCTGGAAGAAGATGTTTTTCTGGTAGACATGAAAGTCAAGCCCACCAACAATTTCAAAATATACCTGGATGCCGACGGCGGCCTGGCGATTGAAAAGTGCATCAAAATCAACCGGGCGCTGTACAAAAAAATGGAAGAAGAAGGGCTTTATCCCGATGGAGATTTTTCCCTCGAGGTGTCAAGTCCCGGAATTGACGAGCCACTTAAATTGCGCCGTCAGTACAACAAAAATATTGGCAGAAATATAGAAGTGAAGTTGAAAGATGGTAGCGTGAAAGAAGGAACACTCTCCAATGTAAGCGAGGAAGATATTACGCTGGAGTTTACCGAAGGAAAAGGAAAAAAGGCCGTGCAGCAACAACTGCAACTGCCCTTTTCAGAAATACAACAAACAAAAGTGCTTATTAAATTTTAATTAAACCTAAAACCCACGTCCGACGGGGTCCCGCAAAACGGGTGAAAGTTCGGAGAGGATTATGGCAAGCATTAACTTGATAGAATCTTTTCAGGAGTTTAAAGAAGCCGAAGGCATCGATCGTCCTACGCTGATGAAAGTAATGGAAGATGTATTCAAAACACTGATTCGTAAAAAATACGGCAGCGATGAAAATTTCGATGTTATCGTAAATGACCAGAAAGGTGACCTTGAAATCTTCCGCAGAAGAACCATCGTAGACGATGACGATTTGTACAACACCCTTACAGAAATTGAGTATAAAGACGCTATTAAAATAGAGCCCGATTATACGGTAGGGGAAGAGTTGTACGAAGAGGTGGATATCCAGAAAGAATTCGGCCGCAGGGCTATTCTTGCCGGCAAACAAACACTGGCCGCGCGTATCAACGATTTGAAAAAGAACGTACTGATTAAAAAATACGAAGATCGCATAGGCGATATCGTTAGCGGCGAAATCTATCAGGTGTGGAAAAAAGAAGTTTTAATTCTTGATGAAGACGGCAATGAAATGCTGCTGCCTAAATCAGAACAAATACCAAGCGATTATTTCAAAAAAGGAGATACCATCCGCGCGGTAGTGAAAAAAGTAGAACTCAAAAACAGCCAGGCGGTCATCATCCTTTCCCGCACCAGCCCATCATTCCTGGAGAAATTACTTGAAATAGAAGTACCTGAAATTTTTGACGGATTGATAGTAGTGAAGAAAATTGTAAGAGATCCGGGAGAAAGAGCCAAAGTAGCTGTGGAAAGCTATGACGACAGGATTGATCCGGTGGGTGCCTGCGTAGGTATGAAGGGAAGTCGTATACACGGTATCGTTAGAGAGCTTAAAAATGAAAATATTGATGTAATCAACTGGACGGCCAACACGCAGCTGTTGATTCAGCGTTCACTCACGCCGGCAAAAATCACCAGCATCGATATGGATACGGAGAAAAAACATGCCAACGTATTCCTCAAGCCCGATCAGGTTTCTCTGGCCATCGGACGCCGCGGGGTTAACATCAAACTTGCCTGCGAACTGACAGGATTTGAAATAGATGTGTTCCGTGACAATGAAGGAGAAGAAGAAGAATTTGATATTGACCTCGATGAATTCAGTGATGAAATTGATACATGGATTATTGACGAGCTTAAACGCGTAGGTTGTGATACAGGACGTTCAGTACTGAATCTGACAGCAGATGAACTTGAGCGCAGAACGGATCTTGAAAAAGAAACCATCGCAGATATCAGAAGAATATTGCAAGAAGAATTTGAAAAAGAGTAAATACGGGTAAGCGTTTTGCCTGCTATCATTAAGTAACCGATAAAAAAATATTGCAGCACAATAAAGTGCATCAATAATAAAAGAATGTCAGAAATAAATACACCAAGGTTAATGGCTGCTGCCAAGGAATTTAACATAGGTACCAATACCTTGATTGACTTCCTTGTGTCCAAAAATTTCAATGCAGACGATTTAAAACCAACTACCAAACTTACGGTAGAAATGTACCGCGTTTTGCAGGCCGAGTTCCAGCAGGATAAGGCTGCCAAACAAAAAGCGGAACAGGTAGATCTGCCTAAAGGAGCAGGCGGTGACGCAAAAAAGAAACGCGATGAAGAAGATCTTTCCATAAAAAAGAAAGAAGAAAAACCTAAAGTGGAAGTGCAACCCGAAGCAACTCCGGTGGTTGAGGCGGAGGATGATTCTAAAAAAGGTGATAAAAAAACCATCAGCAAAATAGATGCACCCGAACTGGAAGCGCCTAAAGTGCTTGATAAAATTGATTTGGATGCCATAGACTCATCTACCAGACCAAAAAAAGGCAAAAAGAAAGAAGAGCCGGTGAAAGAACAGCCGGCGCAAGAAGAGAAAAAATCTAAAAAGACTCCTGAAAAAGAAGAACAGACGCCCACGCCGGAAATACCGGAAGTGCCAGTCTTGCCACCCACTATTGAAAATATTCAGGCCACAAAACTCACCGGTCCGAAGATCTTGGGTAAAATAGAACTTCCTGTCGACAGCGATACCAGACCAAAGAGAGAATCCGCGGAAGAGAAACAAAAACGTAAACGCATACCCATTCAGAAAAAAGGGGTGCCGGTTAAAGATGAGCAAGGTCCTCAAAGAGGAGCCAGACCCTACCAGGACAACAGACCCGGTGGTGGCGGCGGTCGCTTTAATCGCGGTTCGGATACTAAAAAAGAAGACAAGGTTATTGATGCAAAAGAAATTCAGGAAAAACTCAAACAAACACAAGCCAAATTGGCCGGTGCCGGCGGAAGAGGCAAGAGCCTGAAAGCAAAATACCGCAAAGCCAAACGTGAAGAGATGGCCGAGCAAATGGGTGATGGAGCCGAAACCTCCAACAAGCTTCAGGTTACGGAGTTTATCTCTGTGAGCGAGCTGGCAGGTTTGATGGACGTGAGCTTTGCAGACATCATCAGCAAATGTATGAGTCTCGGAATCATGGTGTCAATTAACCAGCGTTTAGAAGCAGATGTAATTGAATTAGTAGCCGGTGAATTTAATTATGAAGTTGAATTTATTGGGGTAGATGATGCGGCAGAACTGGAAGTAGAGGAAGAAGAAGATAATCCCGAAGATTTAATACCAAGACCTCCCATCGTAACCATCATGGGTCACGTAGATCACGGTAAAACCTCTTTGCTTGATTATATCAGAAATACCAATGTGATTGCCGGTGAAGCAGGGGGAATTACCCAGCATATCGGAGCTTACGAGGTTACATTGTCCGATGGTCGAGCCATTACATTTTTAGATACGCCCGGTCACGAAGCGTTTACGGCTATGCGTGCCCGTGGTGCCAAGGTCACAGATATTGCGGTGATTGTGGTAGCGGCCGATGATGCGGTGATGCCTCAAACCAAAGAGGCCATCTCTCACGCGCAGGCAGCCAGTGTTCCTATGATCTTTGCCATCAATAAAGTTGATAAGGATGGCGCAAATCCCGAAAAAATTAAAGAACAACTCGCCTCTATGAACATTCTCGTAGAGAGCTGGGGAGGTAAATTCCAGAGCCAGGAAATCAGTGCCAAAAAAGGAATGAATATTGATTTGTTGCTGGAAAAAATATTGCTGGAAACAGATATCCTGGAACTGAAAGCCAATCCAAACAGACAGGCATCAGGAACTATCATAGAAGCTTCTCTCGATAAAGGCCGTGGTTATGTTGCCACTATTTTAGTTCAAAACGGAACGCTGAATCAGGGAGACATGATTGTATCCGGACAGTTCTTCGGTAAGGTGAAAGCCATGTACAACGAGCGTAACCAGCGAGTTGAAACTGCCCCACCATCAACGCCGGTGCTTATTCTTGGATTGAACGGCGCTCCTCAGGCGGGTGAGACTTTCAAAGTATTTGAAGACGAGGCTGATGCGAGGGAGACGGCATATAAACGCGGACAAATTTTGCGTGAGCAAGGTATGCGCGCGAAGAAACACATTACGCTTGATGAGATTGGTCGTCGTCTAGCACTTGGAAACTTTAAAGAACTGAATGTAATCATCAAAGGTGATGTGGACGGATCGGTAGAAGCGTTGAGTGATTCATTACAGAAATTGAGCACAGAAGAAATTGTGGTGAAAGTGATTCATAAAGCGGTGGGTGCCATTACAGAAAGTGATGTTACACTCGCTAACGCTTCAGATGCTATCATCATTGGTTTTAACGTTCGTCCTTCTATGCAGGCAGCACGCATGGCTGAAAATGAATCAATCGAAATCAAATTGTATTCCATCATCTACAATGCCATCGAAGAAATCAGAAGTGCGATGGAAGGGATGCTTGAACCGACGGTGGAAGAAAAAATTCTTGCCAACGTGCAGATCAAGGAAACATATCGCTTCGACAAAGCTACAGTGGCCGGTTGTCAGGTGCTCGACGGAAAAATTGCGCGTAACAACCGCATTCGTCTGGTACGCGATGGCATCGTAATATTCACCGGTGAATTGGGCAGTCTGAAACGTTTCCGCGATGATGCAAAAGAAGTTACTTCAGGAATGGAATGCGGATTGGTAATCAAAAATTACAACGACATAAAAGTAGGCGATATCGTAGAGGCGTTTGAAGAAGTGGAAGTGAAGAGAACGCTTTAAGTTTACCGAAGGTAAACTCAGTTTAAGGGTTTAAAAATTTAAGGGTTTAAAGGGTATCATTGAATTTTGAACAACCTTTAAACCATTAAACCATTAAACCTCCTAACCATTAAAAATATGCTCAAATACAATATTCTTCTAACAATCATCCTCTCCCTCAACCTCACGGCAGCATTCGCTCAGCCACAAAAAGTACTGGCGGATAAAATCATTGCGGTGGTGGGTAATAAGGTTATCCTTAAAAGTGATATTGATAATAGTCTGATTGATATGCAACGCCAAGGTATGCAGTTGCCTCCGGATGCGAGATGTTTGAGTCTTGAACAAGCTATGGGAATCAAAGCAATGGTATTGCAGGCGGAAAAAGATTCTCTGCCGGTTTCGGACGAAGAGGTAGATGCTGATATTGATAATCAGATACGATTTTTTATAAGTCAGTATGGCTCGAAAGATGAGCTGGAAAAAGTTGCCGGCAAATCAATCTATCAACTTAAAGATGATTTCAAAGATGGCTTCAGAGATAGAAAACTGGCCGCAGCCATGCGCAACAAAATTGTTGATGGCATCAAAATCACCCCCAATGAAGTAAAGGCTTACTTCGAAACCATTCCGAAGGATAGTCTCGCATTTTATGAAAC
The DNA here is from genome assembly GCA_947458275.1 of Chitinophagaceae bacterium. Lineage (GTDB taxonomy): Bacteria > Bacteroidota > Bacteroidia > Chitinophagales > Chitinophagaceae > Ferruginibacter. The sequence continues at coordinate 12,062 of CANGYR010000005.1, read as the reverse complement.
GCAGGTGGAAATAGGACAAATTGTTGTTTTTCCCAAAGCCAGCAGAGATGCGGAAGAGTATTGCATTGAACAATTAAAAGAGTATAAAACACAGATTGAATCAGGCCGCAAAGATTTTGCCACGTTGGCAGCTTTGCATACAGATGATCCGGGCAGTAAAGACAGAGGAGGTAAATATGAAATCAACAGAAATCAGAAAGACCTTGATCCCGTCTGGCTTTCAAAGGCATTTACCCTGAAAGAAGGACAGGTGTCCAATCCTTTCAAAACGAGATTTGGATATCACATCATTCAGCTGGTGAGCAGAGCTGGTGACGATGCTGTTGTAAGACATATTTTGAAGATACCTCAGGTTACTCAGGTGGAAATCAAAGAAGGATTTAATAAACTGGATACCGTAAGATCAAAACTCATTGCCGGGACAATCGATTTTGGTGGTGCAGTTTCACGATATAGCGATGATGAATCAAGCAAATTCACCGCCGGCATGTTGCAGGGAAGAGAAGGATCATTTTTAAACATCGATCAGCTGGACAAGGATTTGGTGTTGATGTTGAAAGAACTTAAAGTAGGAGAGTATTCAAAGCCGTTAGAATACAATGATGAGCGCGGAAAAAAAGGTGTTAGAATTGTATACTTGAAATCTAAAACTGAACCGCACAGAGAAAACCTAAAAGATGACTACAATAAAATTGCTCAACGTGCACTGGAAGTAAAGAAAGAAGATGCACTGGACAAATGGTTTGTCGATAAAATAAAAAACTACTACATCATGATTGATGATGAGTATAAAACCTGCGAATCATTGAAGAAGTGGGTTGAATTTGCGAAGTAGTTAATTTGAAGATTTGGAAATTAGGAAATGTGAAAATTTTGTCGTCAGCCCAGACTAACACCCAAATATTTATTAAGCTATCTAATCTGCACATCTTCAAATTTCCTCATTATTAATTAAGACCTTGATAGAGAAGAAAAAAATAGTAAACAAAGAAGAGAAAGCTGTGCTGGTTGGTCTGATTCAAAAAGGACAGACGGAGCAGCAGGTGGTTGAGTACCTGGATGAGCTTGCTTTTTTAGCGGAGACGGCCGGAGCGCAGACGACTAAGCGGTTTACACAAAAAATGCTGCATCCCGATAGCAAGACATTTTTGGGAAAAGGTAAACTGGAAGAAATAAAAAACTATCTCGTATCGAAAGGAGATATCAATATGGTCATCTTTGATGATGAACTCACCGGATCACAAATCATTAACATTGAAAAATTATTAGGAGTTAAAATCATCGACCGCAGTGATTTGATTCTCGACATTTTTGCGAGTAGGGCCAAGACAGCACAGGCCAAAACGCAGGTGGAGCTGGCGCAGTATCAATATATATTGCCACGTTTGAAAGGAATGTGGAAACATCTGGAAAGACAAGGCGGGGGAGTAGGTACCAGAGGTCCTGGTGAAACGGAGATAGAAACGGATCGACGTATTGTTAAAGACAAAATAGCTTTATTACGGAAACGCCTATCCGAAATTGACAAACAGGCTTTTACTCAAAGAAAAGAAAGAGGAGAATTTATACGTGTAGCTTTGGTGGGATATACCAACGTAGGCAAATCCACGTTGATGAATATCCTGAGCAAGAGTGATGTCTTTGCTGAAAATAAATTGTTTGCCACACTGGATACTACCACGAGAAAAGTGGTGTTTGAACAAACGCCTTTTTTGTTGAGTGACACAGTAGGATTTATCAGAAAATTACCGCATCATTTGGTGGAGAGTTTCAAGAGTACGCTGGATGAAGTGAGAGAGGCGGATATATTATTACATGTCGTAGACATATCGCATCCCCGTTATGAAGAACAGTGGGAGGTGGTGAATAAAACATTGGCTGAATTGAAAGCCGGAGAGAAGCCTACGATTACTATTTTCAATAAGATGGATCGGTATGAGGCCATTACATTTGATCAGTGGCTGGAAGACGAAGTGAAACAAGATATACTGCGAGAATTAAAAGAAAGATGGCAGGAAGAGACTAAGGGGAATTGTGTTTTTGTGTCTGCTACAGAACGTCGCAATCTGGATGTATTAAGACAAACCATTCTCAATCGCGTCCGCGAGTTGTATCAGATCAGGTATCCGTATAAGGCGGAGTTTTTTTACTGACATTATTAAAATATAGTTTCCTTTAGAGATATCAATAAAAAGAATATCAAAGTTTAGTAGTCGAGGAGATTAGGGGTTTAGGTATATCGTTAATGATTGATCTAAACGTCTAATCCTTTAAACAATTAAACTATAGTAACTTTACCGCTGAGAAAGAAGAGCGCTGAGAATACGCAGAGATACATCCCTCTGCGAAAACTCTGTGTTCTCAGCGACTCTGCGGTGAAAAATTTATCAATAAGAAATAAGAAACAAAAAATAATAAATAAGGAACTGTGTTGAGTGTAGAATTTAGTTGAAACCCCTTAAACCTTTAAACCATTAAACCTTTAAACTCCCTCGTCTGGCATAAAATAGCAGAAAGCCGACTGGAATTATTTTCCGGAGAGAACGGCATAACCGAAGTATTGGCTGGGGAGAAGCCGGTATGTGTGGCATTGGTGAAGGATCAGGTGAAGGCTTGTGCGGCTAAATGTCCGCATGCCGGAGCCCGGATGGCGGAAGGGTATATTGATGCGCTGGGGAATATTGTGTGTCCCTTGCATAGATATAAGTTCAGTTTATCCGGAGGCAGAAATGTGAGTGGGGAGGGATATTTTTTGAAGACTTATGCTGTGGAAGAGCGTCCTGACGGGATTTATGTGGGAATTGAAGAAAAAAATGGATTTTTGGGCGGATAAAATCGAAAATGAATTTGTTTAAAAACTGAAAATCAGTATTTTTGCGTCCCTATTTACCTCAATCCTCCATTTTCCCTACCAGGGAAGAAGAAAATAAAAGGAAAGAAAGTAAATAAGGAAACATACTCCTCCTTAGCTCAGTTGGTTAGAGCATCTGACTGTTAATCAGAGGGTCTCAGGTTCAAGTCCTGAAGGGGGAGCCAAAGCCTTGTAAATCAATGATTTATGAGGCTTTTTTCTTTAGAATAAGTGCTCAAGTGGTGGGAAAAGTGGTGGGATGGTTTCATCACTTTTTTAAAGTCTTTGTCAGCAGTATACCGCCAGGTCTAAAACCTGGTAAAATGGCAAATGCACTAAAAGTATTATTCTGGTTACACAAGACCAAGGCGAACAAACAAGGTCTTGCACCTCTCATTCTACGGATCAGTTATAACAGGACTAAAGCTGAAAAAGCTACAGGGTTTTATGTCCATCCCAAAGACTGGAATCCCTCTAAACAGAGGGTAAAGGGAGAAAAACCGATAGCTATTCAGGTAAACAGCTGGTTAGACTACGGTACCGCCAGACTGGGAGACCTGTTTAGAGATGCCGTACACAAGCAAGAGGTTCATTTACCCAGTATCATCAACCTGTTATTTGCCAAACCAGTAGATGACCCCACCCTCCTTAATACTATACAGGAGCATAACATTGCTATGCTAGAAAGGACTGGTCATGACTTCTCTTTTTCCACCTATGAGAAATATGTATTCACTTACAATAAACTACAGGCATTTATCACCCACCACTATAAACAAAAGGACATTTATCTCCGCGACCTGAACACTAGGTTTATCATTGAGTTTGACCACTACCTACGGACAGTTGATAAAAACCAGCATAACACCGCTGTTAAGTACTGTCTTAACCTCAAGAAAGTAATCAACCTTGCAGTACTTCAGGGCAAGCTGTCGGTCAATCCTTTTAAAAATTACAAGACTGTTTATAAAGACACACCGCAGGTCTATTTAGAAGGACATGAAGTGACACTCATAGAAAATGCGCGCTTATGTAAGAGCAACCACATGCTGGTGAGAGACCTGTTTATATTTCAGTGTTTTACTGGGTTAGCCTACACCGATCTCATCAACCTGAAATATGCTGACATAACAGTGGACGGACAACAGAGAAGATGGATTATCAAACCTAGACAGAAGTCCGGTATAACCAGTACTATCCCTTTATTACCGCCAGTTGAAGACCTGATACGCCGGTACACTATTGTTAGTAATAAAGCAGGTTGTATATTCCCTCATTATAGCATACAGAAATACAACCAGTACCTGGGAGAAATAGGAGACCTGATTGGGTTGAAGAAAAAACTCAGTTCTCATGTTGGTAGAAGAACCTTTGGTAACCTTGCACTAAGTAGAGGTATATCCATAAATGTAATTTCTAAAATACTGGGACATAGTAATACACTCATTACACAGCGGGTTTATGCTATAACTACCCAAAATATCATTACAAGTGAGCTGGTAAAATGGTAGGAAGTTGTTTTATAGTATGTTGTATAAATAAAACAACAGCATAAAACCTCTAATAAAAAAGAAAAGACTTTAAGAAAAATACTCTCAACTTGACACAGTTATCCCCTACCAAAAATTGATGGTTAACTCATTACTTCATCTGAGCCGTACGTCAGAGTAGTTACTACTCTTTACACCTACATGGAAATTTAATTCTCTGTTATTTCAGAGCACTTTACCCTTTGTGCATATTCCCACCCTCAGACTTATAAATGAACCATTTTTGTACCTATCGGAGATACCAAACAATCTTTATATTAAGTGTCATTGTTATGTTGACAATTTTCAAGATGTCTCAATCCGACTTCTGACCCAATAACTACTTTTTGAAGCCCTCTTGGGTGATACAGATTTCAGCCTGTGGTACATTATAAAAATAACACAAAAAACAATGCTAAATAATTTAGTATAAATATTATTTTCAACATTGTTTCAACAGTGAAAGTATATAATACATGTATAAATATTAATTGACTAATATTTTTAGTAATTTAAGAATAATTATACCAGTACATAGCTATAAACATTTAATGTTTAAATAATTAAATAATGAAGACCTTTTGCATTCGTATTTAACAAGGATATCAACACACTAGTCCCCCCACCTCTTTTCTAAAAGAGATACCCCCCTCAAAAACTTACTTAAGCAGTTTTATCCTGCTGCGCAGAACTCCATTTTAAAGACATCCTTTTAGAGTTTGATAATATTTTTTTCAAACCTTAAAAGTTTAAACTATGATGAAGCTTCAAGCTGCTTCTAGAAAGAGAAGCAAGATGAAAATGTCCTGCAGTGGTCCCAGCGGTTCAGGTAAAACCATGAGTTCTTTACTGGTAGCTTATGGTCTCTGCAACAACTGGTCAAAAATTGCAGTGATTGACACGGAGAACCATTCTGCAGAACTGTATGTACATCTGGGTAATTACAATGTCCTACCTCTCACTGCACCGTACACTCCTGAAAAGTACAGTGAAGCTATTGATGTATGCACAGATGCCGGCATGGAGGTCATTATCATTGACAGTCTCACTCATGAATGGGAGTATCTGCTAGACTACCATTCATCCCTGCAAGGTAACAGCTTTACCAACTGGTCTAAGGTGACGCCCCGACACAATGACTTTGTACAGAAAATACTTCAGTGCCCGTCACATGTCATTGCTACTATGAGAACCAAACAGGACTATGTTCTTAGTGAAAAGAACGGTAAGATGGTTCCGGAGAAGGTAGGTCTCAAAACTGTACAGCGCGACGGGATGGACTATGAGTTTACACTGGTCTTTGACCTGGACATTAAAAACAATGCTACTGCCAGTAAAGACCGAACAGGACTATTCTCAGGCAAGCCCGAACAGAAGTTGAGCATACAAACAGGTAAGCTCATTCAGGACTGGTGTAATGCAGGAGCAGATGTCACCTCAGATGATCTGTTGCTTCTAATTAAAGAATGTACTACAGTTCAGCAACTCAGGGAGCTTTATAACAAACACCCAGAGTACAAAGAAAGCATGCTGCCCTTCTTTGAACAGCAGAAAAAAGACATCCTTAAGAAACAGGATAGTGTAACTGAATTACTTAATCTCAAAATTCATCAAAATGGAACAAGTCATTAATCACTACCCTGCAGTTGTCCGTCCTGCAGGCTTCCCCACACAAACAGAGCGGACGGACAGCAACACAAAAGCCTTTATAGAAGCAAACACTGTAGAGGTTGGTTTTAATAACATCAGGGATGAGCACATCATTCCTGTTTTTGTTAAAGACAATGAACCGCTGATCAGTCATGCTGACTTTATTGACAGCACCCTGGATCTCACCGCTGATATTTTTCACGGTGAGCACATCCTAAGACCATCTGTAAGGGTATCACATCCTATTAAGGGTAGAATACCTGAAGCTAAAGACAAGCCTGCTCATCATTTACAGGACTGGGAGAAAACCATCTACTATGAACGCATGATGTTTGTAATAGAAATACCCTCCATACAGGATGATGTAGGCGATAACACACTCTCTCTTACCATAGGCGGTGTTAAAGCATACAATCTGGACAACCTTTATAGCAGAAATCAGTGCGACCAGCACTTTAAACTGTTTATAGGGTTTCAGAATAAAGTATGCACCAATCTATGCGTCTGGACGGATGGTTATTTTTCAGACCTAAAGGTTAGAACAATTGGTCAGCTAAAAGCAGCTATACGGATGCTGTTGGAAAGCTACAACAAGAACTACCACCTCAGTCATCTCAAATCACTGACAGACTACTCCATCACGGAACAGCAGTTTGCACAACTGGTAGGAAGATGCAGGATGTACAACCACCTGCCCTCAGATATCAAATCTGAAATACCAGCATTACTGTTTGGGGATCAGCAAATTGGTACGGTGGTCAAAGACTACTACAGGGATGAGAGCTTTTGTAAAGACCGCAGCGGCGACATCAACCTCTGGAAACTTTACAATCTGTTCACAGGAGCAAACAAGAGCACCTACATTGACAGCTTCCTTGACAGGTCGGTGAATGCTTACAGTCTGGTAGAGCAACTGAAGCACGGATTGCAGCATAAAACCAACTGTTGGTACCTGAGTTAAACACAACCACCCTCTTAATTGGGGGTGGTTTTTTCCTTTAGGAATGCAACTAAACCAATTTTTTATGTTCAATCTTTCCAACAAGGTAGCTGAAATAAGCGTCAGCTATCAACCTGACTTGTCAGTAAACCCAGTTATTAAAAGTGCGGATGATGCTCATAAACACTTGTTGCCGTTCTTCTCAGATGACACCATTGGTCTTTATGAAAGGCTAGTTGCCGGTTACTTTAACCGGTCCAACAGACTAATCGGTGTTTATGAAGTTAGCAAGGGTGGTATCACTAGTACAATTGTAGAACCCAGGTTGATTTTGTCTGTAGCATTAAAGATTGCCGCGACAGGCATCATCCTAGCACACAACCACCCATCTGGTAATTTACAACCATCTCCACAGGATAAAGAGCAAACCAAAAGGCTAAAGGAAGCAGCAGGGTTGATGGAAATCTCTTTGATTGACCACCTGATCCTTTCACCTGGTGGAACTTATTACAGTATGCTTGAGCATGGTGATTTGTAGCTGGAGGGAGTCAGCAGTTGTTTCACCCTTTCTGTCTGTTACATGAAAGGGTATTTTGTATTATTTTTATGCTGTTAAAAAATTTAAACATGTAGGGACGACAACATAAATATTAAATAGTTACAACTAATCGTTGCTTCTATAACTAGAAAAGTCAAAATTACCAGGATACTAGAAGCAGAGATGAGGTTCACGTTAAGCGTGGGCTACACTCTGCAGGTATCCAAGGGCTTTGACTCCCTCTAGTTACTTCAGATGTTGTTAGCCCACGTGTTGTTTTATCACAAACAATAAAAAAATGAAAACAAAAAAACTTTTACTTGCATCTGCCGTGCTATTAACATTTTCAGCATCACTTATTTTATTCAATTTAAGCTGTAATAAACCAGCTGATGCTCAAACACCAACAAACTGTAATGAACCAGCAGCAACATTCAAATACAAATGGAATGGCACACTATATGAGATGAATGGATCCTTAACACAAAATGCAAGAGAAGGTTCTTTAATAAGGAAAGAGCAAACCTATGACAATATAAATACTTCAAATAATCCTTTTGATTTAATGAATGGTGATGAACTTACAAATACAAAGTATCTATACTCTATTCATGCAACAAAAAATAATTACTACGGTGATGAGGGGGGACCTATTCTTGAAATAGAACTTAGAACTACTTCTTTGACTGCTCCAAAAACATTTACATCAGCTAATAATGAAATCAAGTGGGTTTATTTTTGTCACCCAGAGCATGCTGATGGACAACAATTCACAGTCAACTTTACCAAAATAGCCAATGGTTATGCTGATGGTTCATTTAGTGGAATTGTAAAATATTATAATAATGGGGTTGAAAAAACAATACAAATTACCGAAGGGGAATTTAAGAATGTTAAAATCCTTGAATAATTCACGAAACACTTTAATGTATTAAAATATATTCTAATGGGTAATACTTTAAAAACTATCTGGATATCTTTTATTATTGCTTCCTGCGGTAATGTAAATTCAAACTCACAAATACCTGTTACAGATACTACTGCCGGCGTCAATATTGAGCAAGAACCAGTTAATTCATTAAAAGTTAGTTTAAATAAAATTACTTTTGAAAAAATCACTTTTGGAGGAGACATAAAACAATGGAACTTATATGCTGCTGGATATGCTTCAAATGTTCAAGGTGTCAGTTTGTTGGAAGTAAATAAAGAATATCATATAAAATTATCTATTAAAGATTATAGCTATCATCTCATCCCTGAATTTAGTGGTTTTGTCCGCCACGACAAGAAGGGTAATGTTTATAACTATAAAATAAATGGTAATTCAACAGATCAGTTTCTTTCAAGTGTAAGCTATAACTATCCTGCCACTTCAGATGAAGAGTTAATTAACCTTTTCATTCAAATATATATGGAGGATTACAATCTGAAATACAAGTATGGTTTTGAAGATATTTTTGTTTCTATGCCTAAACATGACCCTAATGATCCTTTTTTGGGTATTTACGAGGACTTTAATGATGAAATGGATAAAATTGAAAACAGTGCGGGCACCTGGTCAACAGACAATGACAATAACACAGGTTCTTATTCAGGCAAGAAAAGAAATAGTAGTTTTACTAAACGTGCTCTTTTTGAGAATGAGAATTTTTACTTTGGTTTTGAGAGCACTACAAATTCATCTTACACGGTGGACAAAGTTGGTGACAAGTACAACGTTAAAGATAATTATAGTACATTTCAGTTGACAGTAAAAGTTTTTCCTAAAAGTTATGCTCTACCTGATATTTTTGAGATTTACGCAACACCAAGTCAGAGACAACAAAAAAAGGAGCAAGAAAATACAGAACGCCTTATTAATAAAGCAAACCAAAATTAATTATGAAGCAAACAGTCAGATTGTTTTTAATTATTGTGATTTTAATTGCCGCTGTTAAGTCAAGTAACAGCACCATAGCTTGTTCATACAATTACCAAGTCCTTAGTTTAAGGGAATTGTCTAGCCCCAAAAGAATTATTTTACATCCACTTGGAAATGGGATAAATAAGGTCATTATTGATAAGTGTTATAGTCAAATAAAAAAATATTTACCAAATACAATCTTAGCAGATCGGTTGATGATGCCCGCATCTACCTACTATAAACCTAGAAACAGATACAGAGCAGACTCTTTAATAAAATGGATGAGCGCACGCGCTAAGAAAAATGAAGTGATAATGGGTATAACAACTGTTGATATAAGCACAACAAAAGGTAAACATAAGGACTGGGGAGTCATGGGGTTAGCTTACAAACCGGGTAATGCCGGTGTTGCTTCCAACTACAGACTGAAAAACAAATCAGCTTTCTGGAAAATTGTTATACATGAGCTCGGACACACTGCAGGACTGCCGCACTGTCCTGTTAAAACATGCTTCATGAGAGATGCGGAGGGCGGTGATCACACAGGAGAAGAAAAGGAGTTTTGTAGTAAGTGTAAAAAGTTTCTTTTAAATAATGGATGGTTGTTATAATATTGTAAATCACTGGTGGGAAAACTGGTGGGAAAGGCTTTAGTCACAACTGCATTTACACTCCCTAAAAGATTGACATACAAGTAGTTATTGTTAATCAGAGGGTCTCAGGTTCAAGTCCAACAGGGGGAGCTCAATACCAGTAAGGGTTTCAGCGGATTTAGAAATGCTGAAATCCTTATTTTTTTTGTCCATTTGCACCAAAATTTGCACCACAACTCCCCCGCCAAACGGACTTTTTCAAATTGCCCAGCGTACGTTTTTTGAGTCAGATTTTTGCACCAAATCCGGTCATGACCATGGTTCAAATACTAACGTTGAATACCAAATTACAATTAGGAAAGAAAAGTATTTATAATTTATCTGACAGCTAGTAATATTTGTCCCAAATATTCACTAAATTTGGGACGAAATAAATCGCAATGGAGCGACCAATAGTAGAAAACAAGATTGCCGAAGTGCTGAAATCACACCCAAAAGGAAGTGTTCTTTTTGTGAACGACTTTTTAGACTATGGCAATCCCGAAAGTGTTAAGAAAGCCTTGTTACGATTGAAAGAAAAGGAAATACTTGTTCGATTGGCTCACGGCATTTACTTATATCCCAAAATTGACAAAGAACTTGGCGTTCTGTTTCCATCAACCGAAGATGTAGCTAAAGCGATTGCAAGGCGAGACAAGGCAAGAATTGTCCCAACAGGAGTTCAGGCATTAAATAAATTGGGGTTATCAACCCAAGTTCCAATGAAAGTAGTTTATCTAACTGATGGAGCAGCAAGAAGCATTAAAGTTGGAAAGCGAACAATTACTTTTAAAAATACAAGTCCAAAAAATTTATTAGCACAAGGCGAAATAAGCCGTTTAGTCATTCAGGCACTAAAAACTATTGGTCAATCAAAAGTAGATGATGAAACAATATTGAAAATTCAAACGCTTCTTAAAAAAGAGAAAACCGAAAATATAATGAATGATGCCAAACTTGCACCAGCTTGGGTAAACAAAATATTAATAAAATCCATACGATGAATACCAACTGGCTAACATTATCAAAGGAAAGAAGAATTGAAATTCTTAATCAGGCAACAGAATTAACTGGTTTGCCATCAGTAGCAATAGAAAAAGATTGGTGGGTAACATTGGCATTGAACGCATCTTTTTCATTGTCATACAGTAAAAATATTGTTTTCAAAGGTGGAACTTCACTAAGCAAAGGTTGGAATTTGATAGAACGATTTTCTGAAGATATTGATTTGGCAATAGACAGAAAGTTTTTTGGGTTTGCAGGCAACATCAGTAAAACTCAAATCAAAAATCTAAGGAAACAATCTTGTGAATTTATATCAACGACTTTCCTTGAGGACTTATCAAAAATATTAACTGAATGGAAAGCAATTGATGAATGCAAGTTAATTGCTCAACCAGTAAAAGATTCAGACAAAGACCCACAGGTAATTGAAATTTATTACAATTCAGTAATTGATACATCAGAATATTTACCGCAAAGGATTTTGATAGAAGTAAGTTCACGTTCATTAATGGAGCCAATTGAAGAAAGAAAAATAAACGCAATTTTAAGTGAAAAATTTCCTCAACAAAGTTTTGTAACCGTTCCTTTTGCTATACCGACTGTACTTCCACAAAGAACGTTTTTAGAAAAAATATTTTTGCTTCACGAAGAATTTTCACAGGATGTTGAAAAAATTCGCATGGACAGACTTTCAAGACACTTATATGACTTGGAAAAATTGATGGATACCGAACACGGAATCGAAGCATTGAAAAATAAAGACCTATACAACAACATTGTTGCTCATAGAGAAAAGTTTAATTCGTTGCGAGGGCTTGAATATGCTAACCATTCACCAAGTAAAATCAGCATTCTTCCACCAGACTGTAAAATCCGGCTAAACTGACCCCCTCGTTCCGTTTCAAATTGACCCCCTAAAAAACGATTTCAAAAACCTCAGGATCGGGGCCTTAAAAAGGAGGCTAAAAAAGTGATAAAGAACTCGTGTTTTGCAGAACAAAAATAATGATAATT
>CANGYR010000004.1 GCA_947458275.1 Chitinophagaceae bacterium | reverse complement strand
AGCTCATTGATGTATTGAGATCTTATTCTGAGAGGATTCACAATTACTTTATCATTGTCGTAAAACTCCATGAAGTTCACGCCGCCAAAAGTAGCGGCATACTGATCTTGTCTGCCTCCTGCGAGTGAGAGATCACTTCTTTCTATTTCATAAGCCAGATGGGCGATATCGTAATCACCTAAAGGCAGTTTCAGCATTTCCACAAAAACACCGAGAATAGCCACCACAAGAGTAGAGGAAGTGCCGAGCCCCGAACCTGCTGGCGCATCCACGTAAGTAGATAATTTAAATCCGGTTGTAGTGAATGGATAATCATTCTGAATACGATTGTATACTCCTTTCAATAGGTTCAATGTGCCATTGAGGGGGAGTTGTGCAGCCACCTCAAACGATTCAATTTCTTTTCTGTCGAGTGCTTCTACAATGATGGTATTGTTTTCGAGAGGTTCAATGCTGGCATGCGCATATAATGAAATGGTGGTGTTCAAAATCGCACCGCCATAGAGATCACAGTAGGGACTGACATCCGTACCGCCGCCGGCAAGACCTATTCGAAGTGGGGCTTTGCTTCTGTATAGCATTTTTTTTCAATAGTTATTTGGTAGGCGAAGTTAAATTATACTGTTGAATTTTTGTTAAACAAGTTAAACAAGTTCAACAGGTTCAAAAAGTTCAATAAGTTCAAAAGGTTGCTGTACACTGCTTATTCAAGTCCTTCAACGATTTTCAACCATAATCAACTTCTCCGGGAATGGGTTTCAGAAGTTTAAGAGGTTGAAGAGGTTGCAGAGGTTGCAGAGGTTGACTTCAACCCCTTCAACGATCTTCAACAATCTCCAGTAATGAGTTTCAGAGGTTTGAAAGTTTCAGAGGTTTCAGAGGTTGATTTAAATCCGTTGAGGCGCTTCTCTTCAACGCCTTTTTCAGATGTTTCAGAGGTTGATTTAAATCGCCGCTCGTGAAAACACGAGGCGGCGGCGGAATCTTCACATTTCCTAATCTTCACATCTTAACATCGGCACATCAGCACATTAGCACATCTCCACATCGTCAAATTATCGAATTATCGTCACACTCCCTGACAAAATTTTTCTATTGCCCGCATTGGGCGTAATTACATAAAAATAAGTTCCTACAGGAGCATCCATGCCATTAATCTTTCCATCCCACGGGGTAGTATAGCCGCCGGCATATCTTTTCAAAAGCTGCCCTGAGCGGTTGAAGATATCTATCGTTGCATTCGTGTACTTCTCAATATTCTGTATCACAAACCGGTCATTCACACCATCTCCATTGGGAGAAAATGCAGTGGGGATGATCAGGTCGTCCAGCACTACAATCTTCACCGATTTTTTTGCAACACAGCCGTCTTCGGTTGTGGCCGTAAGTGTATAGGTGATGTCATTCGGCGGACTTACAACCGGAGATAATGTGTTTTCATTGGTGATGGCTGTAATAGGCGACCATCTGAAACTATTGGTCCCCAATACCTTGCTGATGAGTGTGACAGATTGTCCTCTTAATACTTGTATAAACGGTTCGCTTATTTCTACCACAGGATTCAATACAACTTTGACATCCATTGTAGTACCGACAGCACACTGTCCGGGTGCAGGGGTAAAGGTATAGGTGGCATCGGAGGTGGTGCTCACATTCGCAGGACTCCATGTGCCGGCTATATTGTCATTTGATACCGTAGGAAATACTGGGGCAGGAGAGCTGTTGATACAAACATTGGGAATCGGATTGAATTGAGGAACGACGGGGTTTGAATTTACAGAAATAGTTGCTGCCGCACTCGTTACATCCGGACAAACACCGCTGCTGATCACAGCTCTATAGGAAGTGGTAGTTTTTAAGTTGGTGGCCGTAAATGTGTTACCGGTATTGGCAATGCTCGTTCCGGCAGTAGCAAAGTTATCTTCAGATGATTCCCAGCGCGTGACAGAACCTGTAAATCCGCTCAAAGTCAACGTGGCGGAATTTTCCAGGATACAAACATTGGTGCTGCCGGCCATCGATCCTCCAACGGGAGCAGGCGTAACGGTTATCGCAGCCGAAGCACTATTTACTTCCGGACAAACACCGCTGGCGATAACAGCCCTGTAAGAAGTGTTTGCAGTTAAGTCGGTTGCTGTTAATGTGTTGCTAGTATTGACAATATTCGTTCCTGCAGTGGTGAAGTTATCTAAAGATGATTCCCATCGTGCAACAGAACCTGTATTTCCACTCAATGTAAGTACGGTTGAATTTGTTCCGGTACAGACAGTGGTACTGCTGGCTATGGACCCACCTACAGTAGCAGGAGACACGGTGATGGTGGCGGATGAACTGCTCACTTCAGAACAAACTCCGCTACTGACAATAGCCCTGTAAGAGGTAGTGGCTGTTAAATCGGTTGCGGTTAGCGTGTTGCTTGTATTGGCTATGCTTTTACCGGCAGTGGCAAAATTATCCGTAGATGATTCCCAGCGAGTAATGGATCCAGTATTTCCACTCAAAGTTAAAGTGGTTGAATTTGTTCCGGTACAAACAGTTGTGCTGCCTGCAATTGATCCGCCATCAGAAGCAGGGGAGACGGTTATGGTAGCGGTTGCACTATTTGCATCAGTACATGCTCCGCTGCTGACAATAGCTCTGTAAGAGGTAGTGGCTGTTAAGTTAGATGCCGTAAATGTAGAAGTTGCATTGGCGATACTCGTTCCTGCAGTAGCAAAATTATCGAGAGAGGATTCCCATCGTGTGACCGTTCCCGTTATGCCACTCAAAGTCAGTGAGGTGGAGTTTGTGCCGGCACAGACAGTAGTACTGCCTGAAATGGACCCACCCACAGAAGCAGGAGATACGGTTATGGCGGCGGTTGTACTATTGGCATCAGGACAAGCACCATTGGTAACAATAGCCCTGTAATTAGTGGAAGCCGTTAAGTTGTTAGCAGTAAATGTATTGGTGGTATTGGAGATAACATTTCCCGCAGTAGCGAAATTATCTAATGATGATTCCCATCGGTTTACCGTTCCTGTTATGCCGCTCAACGTCAGTACGGTAGAATTTGTACCGGTACATACAGTAGTGCTGCCGGCAATGGATCCGCCAACAGGAGCAGGAATGGCAGTTACAGTAGCACTTGTGCTGTTATCTGTAGCACAGGCCCCGCTTTTGACAACTGCTCTGTAAGAAGTAGTGGCAGATAAGTTGGATGCCGTTAATGTGGCGGTAGTATTGGCAATGTTGGTTCCTGCAGTGGCGAAATTGTCCAATGATGATTCCCATCGGATAACATTACCCGTAAATCCACCTAAAGTTAAAGAGGTGGAATTTATGCCGGTACAGACAGTTGTACTGCCGGCAACAGTTCCACCTATGGAAGCAGGGGACACATTAATGGTGGCGGTAGTGCTATTGACGGCAGGACATGCACCACTGCTCACAACGGCTCTGTAGGAAGTAGTGGCTGTTATGTCGGTTATCGTCAATGTGTTGGTAGTATTAGCGATGCTTGTGCCTGCGGTGGCAAAATTATCCGTTGATGATTCCCATTGTGTTACGGAACCTGTAATTCCGCTCAAAGTTAGAGTAGTGCTATTAGTTCCTGTACAGACAGTTGTATTGCCGGCAATGGATCCGCCAATAGGACCGGGAGTAACAGTGATTGCAACTGTGGCACTGTTTGCATCAGCACAAGCTCCGCTGGTAACAACAGCTCTGTAAGATGTATTTGCAGTTAAATTGCTTGCGGTTAATGTGGAGGTTGTATTGGCAATAGCTGTTCCTGCAGTGGCGAAATTATCGGTTGATGATTCCCAACTTTTAATAGTACCTGTATTGCCACTCAGCGTTAAAGTAGTTGAATTAGTTCCGGCACAAACAGTTGTGCTGCCTGCAATAAATCCGCCAACAGAAGCAGGAGAGACGGTTATGGTGGCTGTTGCACTATTGGCATCAGCACATGCGCCGCTGGAGATAACAGCTCTGTAAGAGGTAGTGGCTGATAAGTTGGTTGCTGTGAATGTGGAAGTTGTATTAGTAATTGCAGTTCCAGCTGTGGCAAAATTATCCGTTGATGATTCCCAACGTGTAACCGTCCCCGTTATTCCACTCAAAGTTAAAGTAGTACTATTAGTACCGGTACAGACAGTTGTACTTCCTCCAATGGATCCGCCGAAAGAAACAGGAGAGACAGTTACTGTAGCGGTTGCGCTATTGGCATCGGCACAAGCGCCGCTGGAGATAACAGCTCTGTAAGAGGTAGTGGCTGTTAAGTTGGTTGCTGTTAATGATGTGGTTGTATTGAATATACTCGTTCCTGCTGTAGCAAAATTATCCAAAGATGATTCCCAGCGCGTGACCGTTCCCGTTATTCCGCTCAAGTTTAACGTGGTGGAATTTGTTCCGGTACAGACAGATGCGCTGCCTGCAATAGTGCCGCCAACAGAAGCAGGAGAGGCGGTTATAGTAGCGGTTGCACTATTTACATCAGCACATGCTCCGCTGGTGATAACAGCTCTGTAGTATGTAGTTGCAGATAAGTTGGTTGCTGTTAATGTGTTTGTTGTATTCGCGATGCTTGTGCCGGCAGTGGAGAAGTTATCTATAGATGATTCCCATCGGGTGACCGTACCCGTTATGCCACTTAAGGTAAGCGTGGTGGAGTTTGTTCCGGTACAGACAGTTATGCTGCCTGCAATAGTTCCGCCAACAGAAGCAGGAGAGACGGTTATGGTGGCGATTGCGCTGTTAGTGGCAGGACATACCCCACTGGTCACAACAGCTCTGTAAGCAGTGGTGGCTGTCAGGTTAGTGGCTGTTAATGTATTGGTGGTATTGGCAATACTTGTGGCAGTGGTGAAATTATCTGTAGATGATTCCCATCGGGTGACAGTTCCCGTTATGCCGTTCAATGATAGCGTAGTGGAGTTCGTTCCTGAACAAACAGTGGTGCTGCCTGCAATAGTTCCGCCAACAGAAGAAGGAGAAACATTTACTGTAGCTGTTGCGCTATTGAAGGAAGGGCATGCTCCGCTGGAGATAACAGCTCTGTAAGAAGTAGTGGCTGTTAAGTTGGTTGCTGTTAATGAGGCAGTTGTATTGGCAATACTCGTTCCTGCAGTGGCGAATTTATCCGTAGATGATTCCCAACTTGTAATCAATCCTGTATTTCCACTCAAAGTTAAAGTAGTTGAATTTGTGCCGGAGCAAACAGTGGTACTGCCTGCAATGGATCCGCCGACAGAAGCAGGAGAGACGGTGATGGTTCCGGTAGCACTTAAGCTGCAGCCGCCGGTTAAAGGTATGTTGTAATTAAATATACCGGACACTGTTGGAGTACCGCTGATGGTAATGGTGTTTGATGCCCAGACTGCTTTAACGCCGGCAGGCAGTCCATTGGCTCCGGCAATATTATTGTTTAAAATGCCGGTAGCCCCGATAGTATTATGGTTGATGGCAGGAATTGGGTTGTTGATACAAACTGTTGGATTGATTGATGCCGCAGATACGCTGAATGGATTTACTATCACTGCACCGGATATATTGCTTCTTACGGTAGGACAACCTGTCGCTCCGGAGCTGACAATGCAATAGTAAAATTTAGTCCCGGGAGTTGTTGTTGATGGTGTGTATGTGCTGGTTGTTGCGCCACTGATAGGAGTTGCACCTGTGGTTGATCTGGTGGAATTCTCAAACCACTGATAGGTTAATCCGGTACCATAAGCATTAACCGATAATGTTTTTGGCGAAAAATTCTGGCAGGTCGTTTGAGTAGCAAAGTTAGACTCAGCGACGATAGCTGGGCTCAATAGAGAAAGATTGTTTATGTAAGTTTCAGATGTTGGAGTAAGTCCAGTTCTATCTGAAAATAATATAAATGCTTTTGGAATATTATCTGTGTTATTTAAAAAAGTACCGGATGTGTAAAAGGTCTCATTTGTAGCAAGGTTAGTAATAGAACAGGAATAATTATTTAATCCTGTATAAGCGATAGCAACCTTAATTCCATTAATGGTTTTTGTTATTGAAGAATTGAAATAAAAAGGATCAAGATTAGATATAGAAATTAGAAATTGACCAGAAGCATTGAGAAGCCCAAATCCTGAATTAGAAATAGGATTTGATGCATTGTCGTATGTAAAAGAAAGTACATCGCCGATATTCATAGCTATATTAAAATCCCTTCTTGCATTGCAGTTACCAAAAGTCGTTGAGAGGATACCAAAAGCTTTTCCGTTATTTAAAATATTGCATTGAGGATTTGCAGTAGTAGCGAGAAAAAAAGATCCCCCGCCAATTGTTGTAAATTTCCACGGTCCAAATCCTGCAGCATCATCATTTGACCCATTGGTCCACCCGCTATTGTATGCAGGGAGATCGGCACTGCTTACACATTGGGCGTGTAATGATACATTCACACCAACCAACAGAAAAATAAACAATAAATATTTTTTGAAAATATTAGCCATCATTTCACCATTCTATATTGGATAAATTAAATTTTAAAGCAAAACAATTATGTAAATACAAAAATGAATTAATCAGTCGCTTATCTAAAAATCAAATAACTGAAAAGATGCTATTTGAAGTAACCATATTCTTTCAACAACTAAATGATTAATTCTTTGTATTTGTATAATGTTTTCGAAAAGCAATTTATGAATAAAAAGGGGTAAAGTAAAGACGGGTTTTAAACATTTATTTTATGGTAATATGTTGGGTAATTCGGCAATTTGACGATTTGACGATGTGGAAATGTGAAGATGTGGAGATGTGGAGATGAGTATTTTCGGGACTTCAACAATTTTCAACTCCTATGTTAAGGAGTTTCAGAGGTTTCATAAGTTTAAGAGGTTGAAGAAGTTCAAGAGGTTCAATAGGTTGAGGCGCTTCTCTTTAACGATCTTCAACAATATTCAACCACCTTCAACATTTTACATTGGTTATTCATTGTTGGATCTTCAACAAACTTCAACTTTACACAAGCTATTCAAAAATTATACCGTTTTCGCGTGAGCAATATTAGTACTTACGTTGTCAATTTCTTTTACCCATTTTATTAGTTCCGGCTCCATCCATGATAATATTTCTCTTATAGCGTCATATACTTCTTCAACGTATGTAAAGTCAATAACAGCTCCGTTAAAACATATCGGCTCATTATGATTTATTCTGTTTCTAAACTGTCTTATTTTGTTAAGTCTGTCACAGGCATCGCTTCGTCCATGCCCGGAAGGAAGGTTAGTAAAAACTTTAATGGGCCTACCCAATAGAAGCTTATAATGATGCACTTCAAATAAATCGGTCCAAAACCCTAATGATTGGTCTGCAATAATTTTACCGCATGTAATCGGGACTCCTAAACGTATAAATCTTCTTTCAGATTTCTCTACAGATGATTTCAGAAAATCATTCGTAATTCTTCGACCTGTTTTACGATCAATGTGAATAAGAGAAGGGGCAACCATAAATCCCGTTTTTTGATTTGTAATCCAATCCGGGTCTGAAAAATGTGTCGTTAAAATTGTATTGATCCGATTCCTTAACGTTACTTCTAATACACCCAATAATGGATGGAAGGATTGGGCTATTTTTAAGTTTGCTTTATAAAGACTGACTGCTCTCGTTTTTTTATTGCCCGTTGCAATAAGATATCTGTCAATACGTTGTGATGAGAGGTATAATTGGACTTTTTGAAACTTCATTAATAAATTGATTTTTAAATTTCATCAATAATCTTTAGCTTTGTATTATGATGCTTAGTCAAGCCTCTTGCTGCAAAGCAACGTAACTAAGTTTAAGATTTTAAAGGGTCGCTAAAGCGACCCTTTGATTTTGTATAAATCATTTCTTTTTTGAAATTTTCTCATCAGATTTTACTCACAATATTCGATAGCCTTTCTTTTTGACTTACGGAAACATCCTTTATTATTTGTAAGTTTCATTACTAACAACTAACAACAGTTTCTCTAAATCTTTAGTATTGATAAATCAAATTGGCTTAAATTATAATAACATTTTTTGCAAAAATACTTAGACGGGGCGCTCCTAAATACTTACTGAAATTTATTTACCGACATTATTTTCTATGCAATCGCCGCTCGTGAAAACATAAGGCGGCGGTTCTGCCTACGGCAGTGTTTAAATCTCTACACTAGTTTGGAGTCACTACGTGGCCGTTTGGAGTTTGGTGCTGCTTCGCAGCGTTTGGGGTTAAACAGGCAGATCTTCAATTATCTTCAACCTCTTAAACGACTTCAACCATCTTCAACTTCTCTGGTAATGAGTTTCAGAGGTTTAAGAAGTTGAAGAGGTTGAAGAGGTTCAAGGGGTTCAATAGGTTGAGGCGCTTCTCTTCAACGATCTTCAACAATATTCAACCATCTTCAACATTCTACATTGGGTATTCAATATTCGATATTTTATCCCTTCCTTATTCCTTATTTTTTGTTTCTTATTTCTTATATAATCTACTATTGCGACGGCGGGTATCTTCAATTATCTTCATAATGGATGGATATTACGCAGCTTCCTTTTGAACCCGCTTCTTTGCTTTGCTTTTTTGTTTTTGGATGTACTCGCTGATTTTTTTTTCTTCTTCCTTTGTCAATTGTCTGCTTTGAATGAAGTCCACGTCGAGTTCTTGTTTTTTGATTTTGATTTTCATTTTTTAAGATTTAAAGTATTTGTTTACAAGTAGCATTGCTGCCTCAGTATTTATAATCATTAAGTGATTTCCAAAATGAATTGCATTCAGGGTTTTTATATAATGATTGATGAGGTTTGTCTTTGAATGAAAAGATACAAAACCCATGCCACCTCTTTGAAAAGAAAGTTTGCAAGCAAATGCTACAAGGTTTCCGGCTACGCCCTCGTATAGTTTTTTATTATTCCGATTAAATGGAGCATTTTCAATTAAATGAATAAAGACGTGATCCGTATTCTTCAACTCCTTCAACCATTTTCAACAATCTTCAACTTCTCTGTCAATGAGTTTCAGAGGTTTGAAAAGTTCCAGACCTGCCTGCCGGCAGCGGTTTCAGAGGTTGAAGAGGTTTAATTATTTTCCTAAATTAAAATAACTTTTAGGATAGTTGCTTTATTCTTCGTTTAGCAGAACTTCTTTTATTGTTTTCTCTCAATTTCCGCTTCTCCTTATCGTCTCGAATGAAATCACTAATGGCTTTCTGCTCAGCTTTAGTCAACGGCCTTGGGTCAACTATGAAATCAACATGTAAAGGCTCTTTAATAATTCCCATAACTTTGTTATTTAAAATATTTGTTGGTTAATTTCAGCGCACTTTCAGTTGTTATTACCATTTTCTTTCCTCCGAAATGTAAAGCTCCTAAACTTTTTTTGTAGTGTTCAATCAATTTTGTCTTTGAAAGAAAAAAAACATACCCTTCTCCACCTCGTTGAAACGATAATTTACAAGCGAAAACAACGAGATTTCCCGGAACTCCTAGATAGACTTTGTCTTTTCCAATATTGAAAGGTGCACTTTCTATGAGATGCAAATAAACATGGTCAGTCTTGATTTCCAAACTGATAACACCTTGAATTATATTTGAGTTGTTTGTGATAGTCAGTTTGTAAATCTCTCTTGTTGGATTCTTGAATTCACTGGCCCAATTAAACTGCCATCCATTTTTCTTTATCAATCCCTTTAAGTCTTCTTTAACGATCAACGAAATTTCAGTCGTAAAACTATCTCCTGTTTTACTGTTTTCAATCGAGTTGGTTAGTTTGTCTACCTCAAAATCCAGCCCTATGTTTTTTCGTTTTTTCATTGATACAAGTTACGAAAAAATGTCTATTTTTCAAATGGTTAAAACCTATTTCCTACGGTTAAAACCTATTCCCCACGGTTAAAACCGTGGGCTATATACTCTGTTTTATTCAACTTGCCGGAACTTTTAAATAAGTTCAACTCAATTCCTTTTTTAAGATCTCTGCTCGCGGTAGCAGAAGATATGTCTTTGAATACATTCATATAATCTTTTCGACTAAATTTTTTCACTCCTCGATTTAAAAAGTATTCCAGCCTGTCAATATCCTTTAATATTCTATTGTTGTAATTCAATAACTGCACTAATGATTTTTTCATCACCTTTAACATGTACTCAATGAAAGGCGTTGACTTTCCACATTTATCACTCATCGACAGTGATTTATAATAATCATCCTGTGTTTCACTAATCAAAGTTTCAAAAGGCAAGCATTCAAATACCTGATACTCTTTCATTAGAATAACCGTCTGCCACAATCTTCCCATTCTGCCATTGCCATCAATGAATGGATGAATAAATTCCATTTCGTAATGAAATACACAACTTTTAATCAATGTTAATTCATCTTCATTCTTTAAATACTCAAATAAGTCTCGCATCAAGAAGGGTACATTCTCAAATGGCGGAGCAACATGTTCAACAAGACTTCCCTTAACAATACCAACGCTTTGATTTCTATATTTTCCGGCATTATTCAATAAACCATTCATTAGTTGATGATGAGCTTTTAAAAAACTTTTTTCTGAGAAAAATTTATAAGTATTTAATTCATTATAAACTTTAATGGCATTCATAACTTCCAAAACATCTTTTCTAGGGCCTACGACTCGTTTATTCTCAATTAAAGCTGTAATTTGTTCCTCAGTCAAAGTATTTCCTTCGATTTGTAATGAAGAGTGAATGGTTTTAATTCTATTTTGCTTGCGAAGCTGAGGGGATTGTTTGCTCAAATAATTTGCATTTACTTCTCCAATTTTTTCGGAAATATCAGTGATGAGTCTCAATATCTTCGGAGTAATATCGTATGGAGGCTTCATTGATAATATCATTTGATACTATCAAAGATAATTTTCTTTCGGCGGACCAACAAAAAATGATGGAGCAGGGAAGAGGTTGAAGGGGTTGAAAGGGTTGAAGAGGTTGAAGTGGTTCAAAAGGTTCAAAAGGTTCAAAAGGTTCAATAGGTTCAATAGGTTGAGGCGTACCGGCTTTATCAGCGTGGTCTTGCAGGTTTGACGAGCTCCGGTTAGAGCAACAGCCTTAAATTTTCCTGCGAGTTCTTTTAATTTGTCTTTTGCAATTCTTTGTATCATGATACAGATTTATGGAAAAATATGGAATCTAATTCCATAAAAAGACAACTTTTCGCGGGTTTGTAGTTTAGAGCCACTACGTGGCCGTTTGGTTGCGCGATGCACTTCTGAGGTTTGGGGTTACTGAGATTCAACAATCTTCAACTCCTTCAACGATTTTCATTAACAATATCTTCACCGCAGAGATGCAGAGGTCGCAGAGTTTTCGCAGAGTTTTCGTAGCGTTGATATCCTCTGCGTTATCTCAGCGTTCTTCTTTCTCAGCGGTGAAGTCTAATGGTTTAAAAGTATAGCAGATTAGGTGTTTAACTTAATCAATCAAAACTCTTTACCATCTAACGGCTAAACAACTCAACTATTTAATCCGCTTGTGAAAACAGAAGGAGACGGCGAGTAATAATCTGTTTTTGTTGGTGATAACACCGACAAGGGTGACTCCCTTCAACTATCTTCAACCACCTTCAACCATCTTCAACATCCAATCATTATCTTTGCTTCGAAATTATCCACCATGTTCTCTTTTCTCTTCAGAAAAAAACAAGACACCAGTTATTTTCCCCTTACTACGGATATACACTCGCACATTCTGCCGGGGATAGATGACGGTGCACCGAATGTGGAAGCGTCTATTGAATTGATTAAAGGATTGATGAGTGTGGGGGTGACGAAATCGATTGCTACGCCGCATATCATTTCAGATCTTTATAGAAATACTCCGGAGACTATCGGGAATGCTTTGCAAGTATTGAGAGATGAATTAAAAAGACAGGAAATCGACTTTGAAGTCTCCGCTGCGGCTGAATACATGCTCGATGGTTATTTTTTTGAATTGCTGCAGAACAAGCAACCTCTGCTAACCATAAAGGACAATATCGTTCTCACAGAATTCTCCTATGCGCTGATGCCCAATCAGCCGAGTCAGTATTCATTTGAACTTTCTCTGGCAGGGTATAAACCCATCCTGGCTCACCCCGAACGGTATCCTTATTATTTCAATAACAACTCGATGTATCATCAGTTGGTGGAAATGGGTTTCTCACTGCAATTGAATTTACTTTCTCTCACGGGCTATTATGGCAAAGAAGCACTCAAAGCCGCCAAGTACATGCTGAAAAATAATCTGTATTCCTACATCGGCACCGATCTGCATCATCCTCGTCATCTTGAGGTATTGATTCATCCGGTGAATAGGGCGGTTTTTAGGGAGCACCTAGCTAATAAGGATTGGAATTCTTCTATTGGTGTTTAATATTGTTGAACTTTGTTGAATATTGTTGAAGTTTTCTGATTGAAAAATTTAGGTACAAAACTTTACCGCAGAGCCGCAGAGGCCGCGGAGTTTTCGCTGAGTGATCTAAAATTAACATTCAATACTTATTTCCATTTCACGCAAGGCTGCAGAGGTCGCTATGGTTTCGCAAAATCCTCTGCGTAAACTCTGCGTTCTTCTTTCTCTGCGGTGAAAAATTCATCAGCACTTATCAAATTCTCCAATCAACAACACAATTCTCCCATTCCTTCCTATAAGGCGCAGTGATTTTTATGTAGTTGTCTGAGTAACCTTCCATCATGCCGTTTTTATTGACACTTTCGAAAAGTACTTTGCGGGTTTGGCCGATGTGTTGGTTGGTGAAGGCCTGCATTCTGAGATAGCTGATGTTGCGGAGGATTTTGTTTCTTTCATTTCTCACGTGCACGGGAACAATGGGGGAGAGTGAGAGGGCATGGGTGTTGTCGCGCTCGGAGTAGGTGAACACATGCAGGTAGGAGATGTCAAGCGATTCAATAAATTCAGCAGATATTTTGAAATCTTCATCTGTCTCTCCGGGAAATCCTACAATTACATCCGCTCCGATACAGGCATGCGGCATCATCAGTTTTATGAGTCCCACTTTTTCGGCGTAAAGTTCGCGTTTATAACGCCTACGCATATCCGCTAATGTTTTGTTGTTGCCACTTTGTAATGGTATATGAAAATGTGGCATGAATTTCTTGCTGTTGCTTACCAGTTCAATGATTTCATTGCTCAAGAGATTAGGCTCTATAGATGATATCCTGAATCGCTCTATGGTTGCATGCTGATCAAGCTCCTGTATGAGGGTGTAAAAATCTTCAATGTTTTTTTTGTTGCCGGTAGCACCTTTCCCAAAATCACCGAGATTGATTCCGGTCAATACGACTTCTTTAGCGCCGCCATTGGCGATGTCTTCCACTTTCTGCAAAACGTTTTCAATACTGTCACTGCGACTCTTTCCTCTGGCCATGGGTATGGTACAAAAACTACAGTTGTAATCACATCCGTCCTGTACTTTTAAAAATACGCGGGTACGTTCTTTGACTGAATAGGAGGGGGTGAATACGTTTACGTCTTCAATATCGCAACTGCATATTTTCCCGCTGTCGTTTTTGGTGAGTTCTTTAAGGTGACTGACAATATTGAATTTTTCTGCAGCGCCCAACACCAGATTCACACCGGGAATGGCAGCAATCTCCTGTGGTTTTAATTGTGCATAGCATCCGGTGATGACCACCATGGCCTCCGGTGCTTTTTTTTGAATGCGTCTAACCAGTTGGCGGCATTCCTTATCGGCATTATCAGTAACAGAACAGGTGTTGATTACATAGAGGTCGGCTACCTCATCAAAGTTCTTTTTTTCAAATCCGTCATTCTCCAGCATACGCCCAATGGCAGTAGTTTCGCTAAAGTTGAGCTTGCATCCTAACGTATGTAAGGCAACGGTTTTTGGCATGGGGGCAAAGGTAGGAAATTTGGGGTTTGTGGTTTGGTGTTTGGTGTTTGTGGTTTTTGGTTTGGGGTTAACCCTTAAACCAGCGTCAGCGACTTAAACCAGCGTCAGCGATTTAAACCCTTAAACTATCAAAGAGAATGCTGAATTTACCTTCATTATGATTTCATCCTCACTCACATTTTTCGGAACAAACTTCTCCCCCGTAACTTTTTCATAAAGCTCGATGTATCTTCCGCTGATTTCATTTATCCAGGCGTCGGTCATTTCGGGGACTTGCTGGCCTTCTTTGCCCATGAAGTTATTTTGTATCAGCCATTCTCTTACAAATTCCTTACTAAGTTGTTTTTGTCTTTCTCCTTTTTGTTGTCTTTCTTCAAATCCTTCTTTAATGAAATAACGGGATGAGTCGGGCGTATGTATTTCATCCATGAGATAAATTACATTATCTATTTTTCCGAATTCATATTTGGTATCTGCCAAAATCAATCCTTGTTTGTCGGCAATTTCTTTTCCGCGGGCAAATAACTTCAACGCGTAATCGCTGAGCGTGTCCCATTCTTCTTTTGTTGCTAGTCCTTGCTGAATGATTTCTTCTTTGCTGATGTCTTCATCATGCCCTTCGGCTGCCTTGGTGCTGGGGGTAATGATGGGCTGAGGAAAAAAATCATTTTCTTTCATGCCTTCGGGCAGGGCAACGCCACATAAAGTTCTTTTACCGGATGCATAGGTTCTCCAGGCATGTCCGGTGAGATTTCCTCTTACCACCATTTCTATTTTAAAGGGGGTGCATTTTTTTCCTATGCTGACGTTGGGGGCAGGGGTGGCAACCAGCCAGTTGGGACAAATATCTTCAGTAGCGCCGAGCATTTTGGCGGCTATCTGATTGAGAACCTGTCCTTTATATGGGATTGGTTTAGGTAATATCACATCAAAAGCAGATATGCGGTCGCTGGCAATCATTACCAGCCATTTATCGGAAATAGTGTATACATCTCTTACTTTTCCACGGTAAAAGGCGGTCTGATGCTCGAATTGTAAGGTAGCCATGCTGCAAATTAAGTTTGATTGTTCAATTAATTCAGGCGGTCAGATATTAACATTTCAACAGCTGTTTACAATAAAATTTTAATTGAATGCTAACAATCGTTATTTTCCCGTTTTATTTTTAACCAAAACAACTGCTCATGAGAAAAATTACAAGCTATTTGGTCGCTTTGTTCATGGCAAATCTGTTTGTTCAGTTTGCTTATGCTCAAAATGTAACCATCAGCGGTAATGTAAAAAACAGCGTTACATCAGAAAATGCATCTGCTGTTTCAGTTACTGTAAAAGGTACCTCCGTTGGTACTTACACCAATGACAAAGGAAATTTTTCCATTAATTCTAAAAGCCTTCCTGCTACATTGGTCATTTCCTCTGTAGGATTTGAAACACAGGAGATAGTGGTAAGTGCTGCAACACAGAATCTAAACATTGGATTGAAGCCCTCTGCTGCTCTCGGGCAGGAGGTAGTTGTATCAGCCACTCGTTTGCCTGTAAGAATACTGGAGTCTCCGGTATCCATCGAAAGGGTGAGTGCAGCTACACTGAGAAATTCCCCTGTTGCGAATTACTATGATGTGTTAACGAATTTAAAAGGGGTGGATGTAACAACTTCATCATTGACATTTAAAACGCCTACCACAAGAGGTTTCAACTCGAGCGGTAACACCCGTTTCAACCAATTGGTAGATGGAATGGATAACCAGGCACCTGGTCTGAATTTTTCCGTAGGTGCCATTATTGGTTTGAGTGAACTGGATGTAGACAATCTTGAATTGCTTTCCGGTGCATCTTCTGCATTGTATGGCCCCGGCGGTATGAATGGTACATTGCTGATGACCAGTAAAAATCCTTTTAAATATCAGGGTCTTTCATTTCTTGTGAAACAAGGATTGATGCATGTAGACGGAAGACAGAATTTCCCTTCACCTTATCACAACCTCAATTTGAGATGGGCGAAAAAAATCAATGAGAAACTTGCTTTCAAAATAAATGCAGAAATGATTCAGGCCAAAGATTGGCTGGGCTTTGATTACCGAAATTATGCCAGGGCTGCTACCGGAGGCAGCGTAAAAGGGGGCACCCGTGAAACAGATCCTAATTATGATGGCATCAATGTATATGGAGATGAAACCACAATCGATATTCGTGCCGCGGCTTTAAATCCTATCGCAGCGAATATTGCTCCTTTCCTGAAAAACTTTATTGATACGTTAAATGGAGGAAGAGCCATCAATGTTTCCAGAACCGGCTATCAAGAAAATCAGGTGACCAATCCAAACACCATCAACTACAAATTGAGTGGTTCATTGCATTACAAATTATCTGAAAATACAGAAGCGGTAATTGCCGGTTACTGGGGCTCCGGTAATACCATGTACACAGCAAGCGAAAGATACTCCATCCTGAATTTTAAAATGGGCCAATATAAAGTTGAGTTGAACAATAAGAACTGGAGCTTGAGAGCCTATACTACACAAGAAGATGCGGGAGATTCTTACAACACTACCATCGCTTCCAGATTGTATAACGAAAGCTGGAAACCAAGTGCCGGTGCTACAGGATGGTATGCTCAATATGCGCAGACTTACCTTGGATCCAGATTGAATGGTTTTACTGATGCAATAGCACATCAGAATGCAAGAGCATTTGCAGACCGCGAAAGACCCAATTACTATAGCACAGATTTCAAACGCGCCTATGATTCTATCAGAAAAAAACCAATTTCTGAAGGTGGTGCCAGGCTGGTTGACAGATCTGATTTGTACAGCATAGACGGTACATACAACTTATCTCGCTACACTTCAAAGTTTGCTGACATCCTGGTGGGTGCCAATGCCAGAAGATTTGTATTGAATTCTGAGGGTACATTGTTTGCTGATAAAAAAGACAGTTCAATCAACATCAATGAATATGGTGCGTTTATTCAGGCCACCCGTAAAATAGGAGAGCGATTGAAGATCAACGTATCAGGAAGATATGATAAGAATCAAAACTTTAAAGGAAGATTTACACCAAGAGCTACTGCGGTATATAAAGTGGCTGAAAACAATCACATTCGTTTGTCATATCAAACGGCCTATCGTTTCCCTTCTACACAACAACAATGGATAGACTTGGCTGTGGGTAGTAATGTCCGACTATTGGGAGGTAATTCTTTCTTTACTTCTAAATATAATTTAGTCAACAATCCTATCTACGACTTTGAAGATCTTCGCAGACAGACAATCAATAAATATACTCCTGTAAATCTGAAGCCCGAGTCTATCAGCTCATTTGAAGCAGGGTATAAGGGATTGCTGATGGATGGTAAATTATTATTTGACGCGTATGGCTATTATGGTACTTACACTGATTTCCTTGGTAGAAAAGTGTATGTGCAATCAACAACTGCCTCTCCCATAACTTTGGCAGATACTGCAGCCGGCTTCCGTTATTCACTTCCTGTGAACTCCACAGATAAAGTGAATGCATTTGGATTTGGAGTTAGTGTTGATTTGAGATTGAAAAATAATTTCACAGTGGGTGGTAACTTAGCATCAGACAGGCTTAATAATGTGCCTGCAAATTTTGTGGCATTTTTCAACGCGCCGCTTTATAAAGCCAATGCATACCTTGCCAATACCGGATTTGGTTACGAGAATCGCTGGGGCTTCAATGTTACCTACAGATGGCAACAAGGATTTTTGTATCAGGGAGATTTTGCAACAGGAAATTTGCCCGATGTACACACTGTAGATGCGCAGTTAAGTGTGAAATTGCCTAAGACAAAATCTATGCTGAAATTCGGAGCCAATAACTTACTCAACCAATACTATTACAATGCGATTGGTAACTCGCAAATTGGTGGATTGTATTATGTGAGTTTTGGGTACAATGTATACTAAAAATAGTTTGTGGTTTTTGGTTTGTGGTTTGGAGTTATATTTTAATAACAATAAAAATAAAATTTATGAAGTCTAAAATACTCAACGGATTGATGGCAGTGATGATACTGTTGTCTTCCTGTAATAAAGAGCCTGAGGTGATCAAGGACATTCCTGTTCCTCCGGTAACCGGCCCAACACTGGGAGAAGTGCTGGATGGCAATGACGACGACAGTCTGTTTTACAGATTGGTTGACAGAGCCGGTCAGCTTAATTTGCTTAATGACAAAAGCAAGGCATTTACCATGTTTGTGCCCGGCAACAATGGCCTTAAACCTGTATTGGTAGCATTGGCTGCACAGGCGGGAGTGACCATTCCGTTGCAGGCGCCTAACGCGGTTTTTTCCGGATTCATATCACAGATTCCGGTTCCTGTAGCAACAGCACTAGTTCAGTACAACATTATACCGCAGACGATCAAGTCGACCAGTATTGCGAATATGTTTCCTAATTTCTCTTATCCGTCAATTTTCAATCCTGCGCCGACAGTAAGTGCATTGGCAAGATTGAATACTTATCCATCGACAAGAAATGGAGCATGGCTGAATAATATTCCCATTACCGGAGTAGACCAGGCTGCTTCAAACGGAGTGATACATCATACCGCTACATTGGCTCTTCCAAGTTCACGTTATCTCTGGAACAGAATCAGTACAGATCCTGAATTGACTTATCTGAAAGCAGCTGTTTTGAAAGCTGATGAAGGAGCCCCTGCAGGGCAAACTTTGGTGGGTTTCCTTAGTTCATTTGGGCCTAATTTTACCGTATTTGCCCCTACAGACAATGCATTTAAAACAACCATGGCCGGATTGATTGCCACCGTTTTGGTTAACAGCGGCATTCCTCTGAATGTGGCTATACCTGTTGCTGTGCAACTGGCTTCTACTCCTGAAGTATTTAACAATCCTGCATTGGCAAGTGTACTGACACCACAAACGGTGAGAGGTATTGTAGTATATCACGTTTTGGGCAGTAGGGCATTTACCAATAATTTCCCTACTA
Organism: Chitinophagaceae bacterium; assembly: GCA_947458275.1. GTDB lineage: Bacteria > Bacteroidota > Bacteroidia > Chitinophagales > Chitinophagaceae > Ferruginibacter. The sequence continues at coordinate 156,623 of CANGYR010000004.1, read as the reverse complement.
CGCAAACTGCATTTCCTACTTTGTTAAACGGTGCTATCAGCACTCATCCTGGATTAAAATTGCAGGCCACTTTCACTCCGCCCAATCCGTTTGTAACGGGTGCTACGGTGAAGGATGTTTACAACAACGATCCAGCAGCGAATATCATTATCAATACCAGTCCGCTTACTCCTGATCCATTGGGAACCAGCGATCAGAATTTCATTAACGGCGTATTGCATAAAATTGACAGGGTGTTGTTGCCTCAGTAGGAGAACGTTCACCCTTGTTGGTAATAATACCAACAGCGGAGTAAAACTTTCACCGCAGAGAAATAAGAACGCAGAGGAAACGCAGAGGAAACAAACTCTGCGTTTCCTCTTTTAACTCTGCGGCTCTGCGGTAAAAATAAAGTCGAATTTTCTTCCTAGCTGAGTAAATAACCACAAACCATAAACCCCAAACTAAAAACGTTTTATAGCGTCTTATCAATTCAACTGTAACTCAAACATTTTCGGCCAGCGTTTACCGGTGATTAAGAATCTTTTAGAAGTGCTGTCGTACGCAATGCCATTCAGGACGTTTGTTCTGTAAGGCACTACATCTGCGGGTTTGAGCAAAGAGGGGAGATTGATGATACCTGTTACATGTCCGCTTTCGGGATTGATCTTTACGATGTAATTCGTTTCATAAACATTTGCATATACAAAGCCGTTTACAAATTCTAGTTCGTTGAGCATGTTCACGGTTCCGTTGTTATCTCTTACTGAAACCGTATTCACTACTTTGAATGTTTCGGGATGGACGAAATACAAATTGGAAGTGCCGTCGCTGATGATAAGCAGACTGTCATTATGGGCGATACCCCAACCTTCATAAGGCCACTGAAATGTTTTTATTGGTTGCGTGATATTTTTATCATCATACACATATACCTGATGATTCTGCCAGGTAAGTTGATAAATTTTATTTTTAAAAACCGTAATTCCTTCTCCAAAAATTTCAGCAGTACCCATTTTGTGTATTTGCTCCACTTTTCCTGTTTTGTAATCGGTTATTCTTAAAGAAGACCCCTCAAAATCTCCCGTGCTTTCCAGCAGTTTCCCTTTATGAAATTCCAGTCCCTGTGTATAGGCGCTGGTGTCGTGGGGATATTCGCTGAGGATGGAATAATTTATCATTTGCGGTGCGGCTATTCCTGTCGAGCCGGATTTGATATCGGGGTCTGTTTCAGGTGTTTCGGAACCGTTACAGGAGAGTAGTCCCATTATGATAAATAATAATAAAATGCGCATTTTAGGTCGATTTTGAGTTGCAATGTTGAATTCGGGCTCAAAAATAGGTATTGATTTATAGAGATTAGGTAATTAATTTTAAAAAATAATCGTGAAAAAGCTTCTTTTTACAAAAACTGGTTTATATTTTTACATCACCCCTGAGAAGTAATTTTATCCTACCGGGTTTAAATGCCTCTCTTTCTCCAATATACTGAATTGCCGAAATGTATTTTCCAATTCCTTCTTAAAGCCGATCCATATCGTATTGAAAAATGATTCATTATTGATCATTTTTAATATCCCGGCATGAAGATTTTATTATTATTGGCTTCTTTTTTATTGATATTTAATTTTAACTCAATTGCTCAAAGGCATTGTGGTTCAACTGAATATGCTAAATTAAATCCGTCTGTTTCTTATAGAGAAATATCTGGAAATACATTCAATGCTGCTGCTAGAGATACTTTTTCCAATGAGGTGATAACCATTCCGGTAGTAGTACATATTCTTTACAATACCTCTGCTCAAAATATCAGTGATGCCCAGGTGAGGTCACAGCTCAAGGCGTTGAATGACGATTTCAGGAGAATGAATTCCGATGCGGGGAATACGCCTGCCGCGTTTAAACCTTTTGCTGCCGATACCCGTATTGAGTTTTGCCTGGCTCAGGTGACACCTCAGGGCAAACCTGGCAGCGGAATTATCAGAAAATATACCAACAAAACAGGGTTTTCTCTTGATGATGCCATGAAGTTCTCGGCTTCCGGTGGCGATGATGCCTGGGATACTAAAAGCTACCTGAACATCTGGGTGTGCAATTTTTCCGGACAGGCACTGGGGTATGCCAGTTTCCCCGGCGGACAGGCTGATAAAGACGGAGTAGTTATCCAATATGATGTTTTTGGAACTACCTCAAAAGTTCGTCCCGTTTTCAATAAAGGTCGCACTACTACCCACGAGGTTGGTCACTGGCTCGGCCTGAAACATATCTGGGGTGATAACAGTTGCGGTAACGATGGCATCGATGATACCCCTCAACAATCCGGCAACAACTACAATTGTCCTTCTTTTCCACGCATGAGTTCATGTTCTCCCAATGCAAACGGGGATATGTTCATGAATTTTATGGACTATACCAACGATGATTGCATGAATCTGTTTACCGGAGGTCAGGCAAAAAAAATCCGCAGTCAGTTTGCTTTAAACGGCAAGAGAAACTCTTTTTTGAATTCGGTGAAATGCGACAGTTCAATGCTGGAAAGCGGTGGAGTATTACCAACACAACCCGAAACGAAGCCGGTAACTGCTCCTCAAAACAAGCCTGTAGCAGGGGTACAGATTTATCCCAATCCCGTAAATCAATATCTTAATTTAGTGGCAATCAACGGATTTGAACTTTCCGGAAAATTCATCACTCTCAGCAATGCGTCCGGATCTGTTGTAATGCAAAAAAGAATTGTTTCCAATACTGAAAAAATAAATCTATCTTCTGTAAACGCCGGAATTTACATATTGACTGTAACTGACGGGAAAGATAAAAAAGTATTGAAACTGATTAAAATGTAGTTTTTCTTGGGGGTTAATTTTAAGCGCCGGAATATTTATTTCGGCGCTTTTTTTGTTATTAAGAAATCGGTAAGGAAATTCAAATCAATCAATTACCCAATTTGTTTGGTAAGAAAAGACTCAATTGCATTGCAAGGAATGATAAAAGGTTTGTTGTGAATGGTGATATTAAGCTGCTGTTCCGCAACTTCATAAGATCCGGCAATTGAATTGCCAAAAACACTTACATCAAAATTTCCGGAATGATCATCTCCGCTAAACTGGCCGCCTTGTTTTTCAACGGCTGATTTTGCTTTATTTAAAACTTCCGTTGAATTGCCCTGAAAGGGTATGGAGAATTTGCATTCAGACATAAAAAATTAATTGATGATTATTGATTTATTGAAAGAGCTTCGTTACTGTAATCTTTAATGATATTATATAAAGTATCACGCTCAACGGGTACTCGTTTGGCTTGTTTAATCAATGCAACCAACTCTTCTGTTGACATAGTAGGGGATTGTTCCTCACTTCCGGCCATTGAGTAAATTTTTGTTGAATCATCAATGGTGCCATCTATGTCGTTCACTCCAAAAGAAAGTGTCAATTGCGCATTCTGTCTTCCTAACATTGGCCAGTATGCTTTTAGATGAGGAAAGTTGTCCATGTAAATTCTGGCAATGGCGTATAAGCGCATGTCTTCAATTATGGTAGATTCTTTCACATCGCTCATGTCATTATTGGCATTGCGAAACTTTAGAGGAATGAAAGTATTGAATCCCTTCGTTGTATCCTGCAATGTCCGCAGTTTACTCATATGGTCAATGCGATGACTGTATGTTTCTATATGACCGTACAACATAGTGGCATTGGAATGCATGCCGAGTTGATGAGCCGTTTCATGTATTTTCAGCCAGCCTTCTCCATTCACTTTATCGCCTGCAATTTTCTCTCTTATTTCAGGATGAAAAATTTCGGCACCGCCACCGGGAAGCGATTGCAATCCAGCTTCTTTAAGTTGTGTAAGACCTTCTTCTATGGTTAGCTTTGCTTTGCGGAACATATAATCCAGCTCTACGGCAGTAAACGCTTTAATGTGCAATTCAGGTCTGTGTGCACGGATTTTTTGAATCAATTCAATAAAATACGCCATGTTCATTTTTGGATGAACGCCACCTACAATATGTACTTCGGTTACAGGTTTTCCGTCATAGCTTTTAACAATGTCCACCATCTGATCTATGCTCAACTCCCAGCCGTCTTCCTTATGCGCATACAATCGGGAGTAGGAGCAGAAAGCGCAGCTGAATACGCATACATTCGTAGGTTCAATATGAAAATTTCGATTGAAATAAGTAGTATCACCGTGAAGTCGCTCTCTTACATAATTAGCCAAAACCCCCAGATAGGCGAGGTCTGCTTTTTCAAATAAAATAAGACATTCGCTATCCGTAATGCGGGCATTTTCTTTTACTTTTTTTGCAATATCGGAAAGCGCTTTATCTGGAGTGTTTTGAATTAATATGTCTATATTTTCTTGCATAATGATGGTGCAAATTTACATTCAATTTCAATGACAAGTGCCATTATTTACCGACTTATCAACAATAAGTATTCTTTTATATACAATGAAGATATTGTTTAAAAATTATTCCATAACTTAACCTATCTGTTTAGTATCTAATTTGCATGATTGCTAATATGCTAAACAATATCCAAAACTTAATTCATTACACATGAGTATTAAACTACGTTTAACCATCCTGAATTTTCTGCAGTTTTTTATATGGGGATCATGGTTGATTTCAACCGGAGCATACCTTTTCGGCCTTGGATTTTCCGGAATAGATATAGGCGGTGTTTATTCTACTTTAGGGATTGCGTCTTTATTCATGCCTGCTTTATTAGGTATTGTGGCAGACAGATGGGTGAATGCAGAAAAAGTTCTTGGAATTAGTCACCTTGTGGGTGCTGCGATGTTAATGTATGCTTCAACTGTAAAAGATCCTTCATTGATGTTTTGGGTAATGTTATTTAATTCAATGGCTTATATGCCAACCATTGCCATGAACAATACTGTTTCTTATAGGGTTTTGGAGCAATCGGGCTATGACATAGTAAAAGTTTTTCCGCCTATTCGTGTATGGGGTACAGTTGGGTTTATCCTGGCTATGTGGATATCTGATCTTTCAGGTTTTGCTAAAACTAATTATCAGTTTTATATGGCAGCTGCAAGTGCTGTTGTGATGGGGATTTATTGTTTTACCATTCCTGCATGCAAGCCCGCCGGTAAATCCGAAAATAATTCAATTGTTTCAGCACTTGGACTGGATGCTTTTGTTTTATTTAAAACATCCAGGATGACCATATTTTTCTTCTTCTCTATGTTGCTTGGAGCAGCTTTGCAAATCACCAACACCTTTGGAGATAGTTTTCTTCGGGACTTCTCAACAAATTACGCTGATTCATTTATTGTGAAACATGGTTTGATAACCTTATCTCTTTCTCAGATATCGGAAACGCTTTTTATACTTACTATTCCATTTTTTCTAAAACGCTTTGGTATTAAAATGGTGATGATATTCAGTATGATTGCGTGGGTATTGAGATTTGGATTCTTTGCATTAGGCAATCCGGGCACAGGACTTCCATATCTTATCCTTTCTATGATAGTTTACGGTATGGCATTTGATTTCTTCAATATTTCCGGATCGCTGTTTGTTGAAAAAGAAGCGCCCTCCAATATCAGGGCCAGTGCACAGGGCTTATTCATGATGGTTTCAAATGGACTAGGAGCTATCATTGGTGGTATCGGCAGCGGATGGGTAGTTGATTTTTTTACAAAAAATGGAGTTAAAGATTGGGTCAGTATCTGGTTTGCATTTGCTGCATACGCTTTGGTGTTAACAATTGTTTTCCCGCTGATATTTAAATACAAACATAATCCGGAAGAAACGGCAGGCGACTTGAGACACTAATGTTGAAGAGGTTGAAGACGTTATAACCTTTAAACCCTTAAACCCTTAAACCTTCTTAACCCACGTATCCTTCAGCGTTGCAGTCCTATTAAAGATCAATTTGTCTTTGCTTGAAGTTTTATCGGGAAAAAAATACCCTTTTCTTATAAACTGGAAATGCTCATTGTTTAAAGCGTCTAACAGTGACGGTTCAACGAAACTGTTAGACAAAACAACCAGTGAATCAGGATTGATATATTCTTTAAAATCTCCTTCTTCTGAGGAGGGATTTTCCACTTTGAAAAGCCTGTCGTACAGTCTGATTTCAGCAGGAACAGCATCTGCGGCATTCAGCCAGTGAATGGTTCCTTTAACTTGTATGCCGCTGGTGTCTTGTCCGCTTTTACTTTCCGGGATGTAAGTGCAATGAATTTCTGTGAGATTGCCGTTGTTATCTTTTACAAAAGACTCACATTTTACAATATAGGCACTTTTCAGACGTACCATAGCACCCGGAGCCAATCTAAACCATTTTTTAGCCGGCACTTCCATGAAGTCTTCTCTTTCGATCCAAAGCGTATTGCTGAAGCTGATGTGTCGGTGTCCCATGCTTTCATCAGGACCATTCTCAGTTTTGAGCTCTTCTGTTTTTCCTTCAGGATAATTTGTTATTACAAGCTTTATCGGGTCGAGAACAGCCATCACTCTTTTGGCCGTATGGTTGAGGTCTTCACGCAAGCAAAATTCAAGTAAGCTGAGATCTATCAGATTCTCTCTTCTGGCCACACCAATTTTCTCGCAAAAATTACGAATACTGGCAGGTGTATAGCCCTTTCTTCTAAATCCGCTGATGGTGGGCATTCGGGGGTCATCCCATCCTGCAACATGACCTTCATTCACGAGTTGTAACAATTTGCGTTTACTCATTACCGTATAAGTCATATTCAAACGGGCAAACTCATACTGGTGAGAAGGGAAGATGTCAAGTTGCTGAATAAGCCATTCGTATAATTCCCTGTGAGGAATGAATTCCAATGTACAAATGGAGTGGGTGATTTTTTCTATGCTGTCACTTTGACCATGAGCAAAATCGTACATTGGATAGATACACCATTTATCACCTGTACGATGATGATGGGCATGTTTGATGCGATAGATAATCGGATCGCGCATCAGCATGTTGGTATGCACCATATCAATTTTAGCTCGCAACACTTTTTCACCGTCTTTATATTTACCTTCTTTCATCTCAGAAAATAACCGAAGGTTTTCTTCGATGGAGCGATGGCGAAAAGTACTGTCTTTACCCGGCTCGGTGGGAGTGCCTTTTAATCGGGCTATTTCTTCCGAACTGCTGTCATCTATATAAGCGAGGCCTTTGTTAATGAGCTTTACAGCATATTCATACAATGTGTCAAAATAATCAGAAGCATAGAATTCAGCTGTCCATTCAAATCCTAGCCATTTAATATCTTCCTTGATACTATGCACATATTCAGTATCCTCAGTAACTGGGTTGGTGTCATCAAAGCGAAGATTAGTTTTCCCTCCGTATTTTTTTGCTAGTCCGAAATTTACATAAATACTTTTTGCATGGCCAATATGCAAATATCCGTTAGGCTCGGGCGGAAAACGGGTGTGAATAGACTGATACTTGCCTGCGGCAAGATCGTTTTCAATAATTTCTTCTAGAAAGTTCAGGCTTTTTTCTTCGCTGCTCATAATGATTATTCTGAAGGGCGAAAATACGACAATATATTTTTAGGTTGAAGGGGTTGAAGAGGTTCAATAGGTTCAAGAGGTTGAAAAGGTTCAAGAGGTTAGGGGAACTAACTGACGGCGATCTCGATGGTAGCGCCGATACCTCTTTCTTTAATGGCGTCGCACATAGGACTTAATTTTTCGTAGCTGTCTTTTTTTACAGCATATTTGCCGTTGTGGTGAATGAGCATGGCGCATTGTTCGGCTTGTTCCTGGGAGTGGCCGCAAATCTGTATTAAAGTTTCAATCACCCAATCAAAAGTATTTACCTCGTCGTTCCATACCAGTAAAGAGTAGGGTGGTTCAGTGATGGTGAGTACATCAGTCAGAACTTCTTCAGAAATCCGTGGATTATATGATGTGTTTCGGATCATTTTATGCAAAATAACACTATTTACCTCAAGCAGGTTCATTTTAGAATGAATTTGTTTTTTTAGATAATATCGCTGATTTTTTTTTTTAGAATATATTTAAACCTTATCTTTGCAATCCCAAATAAGGGAGCATAGCTCAGTTGGTTTAGAGCATCTGCCTTACAAGCAGAGGGTCCGCGGTTCGAGCCCGTGTGCTCCCACAGAAATCCTCGCTCAATGCGAGGATTTTTTTATGACCTCACCCCCGACCCCTCTCCAAAGGAGAAGGGAGATTTTTAGTTGATTTATGATTTAAATTAAATTGCTGATTCTTGTATAATTTTTGTTCCGTAGGAACAAAATGCCTTAAATTTCAAATTATAGGAATATTAAACGCGTTCCGTAGGAACGCTATTTTTTTACCCAAATCACAATTCAAAAAACGATAAATATCCCGAAACGCGACAGAGCGGTGCAATGGTTACATTGGAACAATTCTCAAATAATCCAGCATCGCTCTGTTGACGTCAACATTCATATTGTTATTGGCCTCTTCAAAAACCAGCTTAATTTGGTGCTTTCCTTTTTTAAGATAGGCAGTTAAAGCATTGCTATATCCCCAGTTAGACCATTCTTCATTGCCTCTTTGAGGAAATACAGTTACGCCGATTGGTTTTTCATCCACATATAAAGTTCTGATAGCACATTTGTTTTCTGTGTTCACAGGGCCACTGCCATTGGAATACCTGAAATCAAGACTGTACTTACCATCGGCAGCTACTTCAACCGGAATGCTGATGGTTGTATTTTTCTCTTTACTGATTTCTGAAAATCCTTTTCCGGAAAATCCTTTGTAATTCAATTCAACAGCAGGGGTGTGGCTTTCTATTTCGTATATGCTTTCATGTTTGCCGTCAATGATTCTGATTGGTTCAGAGGCAAAAGACTCTATTCCTGTTTTTTTATCTATAGCAATCGCCTGATAAATTTTTAATGATGGTTTTTTGTCCGAAATGATTTTATCGACTGATGCAGTCTTTTTTCCGTTAAGTAATATTTTGTAATTGAATTCATTTTTTCTGTCTGTAATCTGTAAGGCATTTCCGTTATGGATTAAAGAAGGTGACACAGGGGAAAAATTATTTTTCATTACATTGATTGTTCCACCCGTTTTATTGCCGGATAGTTTTATATAGATGTTATGTATGCCGGTCATTTCATCAGGAATAAAGCGTTTGTTTGATTCTTTTTCATCAATCATGAATTCCTCAACAATATTGCCATGTCCTTCAATTTCAATATTGAGCAAAGCATTTTTGTATCGAAAATTTTTTAATTGCATCTTGCCCTTAAAACTCTCCGGAACAAAGGGACTAAAACTCAATCCATCTTTCTCAAAGCGAATTCCGAAAAGTATTTTGTGCACCAAAGCAATATTGCCCGATAAACTCCAGAGCATATTACTTGAGTTGATCTGCGTCCCTTTGTAATCGCCATTTTCAGCTACAAAGTTTTCTTTATTGGTAAGAAATAATGCGGCAGGACGATAAATTGAACTGATGCTTTTTATCAGGGCCGTTTCATTGCCTGTTTTAGCAGCTGCCATCGCCCAGTAAGATTCCACAAATGGCCAGACGGCATTATTGTGATAGGGAGGGATGCCGGGGATTTGAGGATAAATGCAGGGAATGCCAAAGATAGTCTGAGGAGTATTTTTTATGATGGATTGTTTTTGAGTGCTGTCAGCAATATCAAACAATACACATAGTGCTTCTCCCAGTGCTTCTGAGCGTGGGGAGCGTATTTTATATGGATTGCCATAAAGGTATTGACCGTAATACCCTTTGTCCTTCATCCAGAGATGTTTATTGATGCCTTGTTTTATCTTCTCAGCAACAGAGTTGTATTTATTTACATCATCTTTTTTATTTAACAGCGCAGCCATTTCTGCCAGTACTTTGTTTGCCTGAAAGTGAATGGCATTTGTTCCCAGATTTTCAGATTCAAATATATCGGCCGGCTGCATCCATTTGGGATAAGTCTGCTCTCGCCAATCGAGAAAAGATGATTCGCCTTTAACCATTCCCGTTAGAGGGTCATGTGCATTATGCATATCATCTTCTGCTGATTTTTTTATAATCTCAAAACTTTTTTGCAGCCAGTCATTGTCTCCTGTAGCTTTAAAAAGTTCCCAGGCCGCTACGGCCCATATCATCCTGTCTGTTGAGACAGGGTAGGCGCCTCCCGTACCGGTATCCTGTATTATTTTTCCTTTTTGTACTTTTCTAAGCAGACTGTACATAGCCACTCTGGGTTGCAGATAAGCCATGGAAAGAATAATACTGTAACTGATATCCCTCGTCCATACACCGGCCCATTCTTTTCCTGTTCTGAATGTGCTGTCGGGCTCTACGGCATTGATCATTTCTTCAATTGACATGTTGTACAATGCATCCATCATTTTTTTTCCGGATTCAAATGACGGGAAGGCGCTGATATCTTTTGTGAGTTGCCACGTGGAAGCAATGTCACTTGTTTTTTTCTGTTCGTTTAAAATGACAGTCGTTTCATAAATGCCATCTCCATCAGGGTCTTTAAGTGTCAATTGGTCTTTCTGAAACAGATTGTCAAAATCCCAGGAAAGTGGTTCGGTGGCGCCTGCTACATACAGTCCTTTAAAATCCGATTGATAAATTTTGTTGCCATTATAAGTAACAAAATATCCCTGTTTTTTAAAATCAGCGTACACGTGTCTCATGTCAACACGAATATGCAGACGGCTGTCGGGCTGCAAATACTGATTTTCCATAACTTTTGTTGTATCGACATATTGTTCACCAAATTTAATCAAAGGTGTTTCGGTGTTCGTGCCAATACAATTGATGCGATGGTCTACCCCCGGTTTCATTTCATTGTCCTTGCAGTTGATACTGAATTTAAAAATGATAGAGGGGCTTTGAGACAAATAAGCGGGACTTTGGTAATTGGAGGATATTTCTTTGTCTGATTTAGCAATGGCTTTGAATTTTCCTTGAATAATACTGTCGGCGTAAACGCGGAAAGCATCAGATGAGTAAATAGCTTTCTGTTGAGCTATTGTTGGATGAAATGAAAAAAGTAAAAAAAAGGAAATGATAAAAATATATTTTGACATTATATTTTATTAAGTGTTTACAGAGAAAGATTGATTACAATTGGTTTATGCGAGTACTCAAGTGGTATTGAAATTCCGTTTATGTTTTTGTTGATTAGGGTTGTAGAAGTCAACTTTTTACCATTAACCATGACTGACTGAACAAATGGTAGATTGGGTATGTTCACTGTCATTTTTCTTTTGCTATACATTCCTTTGTAGGTACCACCATTTCCAGAAATGGTTATGGTGGTTGACTTTTTCACGCCGGAGCTTTTAAAACTAATCAGTTCAAATTGATTGCTGTTGATAGCATCAGGATTTTCTCCATCATCTTCATACAACTCATAACTGCTTGGTTTAGCAGAAATATAATAATTGATGTTCAGCGCTTTTTCTCCGTATTCTTCTGTATGCATCATTTTCTCACTTTGAGGAATAAAACTTCCTTCGGCGGCATACAACGGTATGTTTTCAATTGAAATTGTGCTGTCAGTATACCATTGTGGTCCGCTGATTATTTTGCCGGAGTAAACATTGGTCCAGTAGCCATTAGGGATATAGTAGGTTTTTATTTTTTGTCCCTTTTCAGTAATAGGAACTACCATCACCTGTTCGCCCCAGAGGAACTGATCTTCAGCTTTGTAAAGATTGCTGTCCAAAGCATTTAAAAAGAACAGGGGAGTCACAAGTGGCTTGGTATTTTTAGATTGCTGGTAACAAAGTGTATAATTGTATGGCAGCCAACGGTAACGGGTAACTGCTACTTCTTTTCCCAGAGATCTGGCCGGCTCCTCCCAAAGAGCAGATTCGCTCGGTATATCCCTAACAGAAGGTTCAATACGGCCGAGTGCGGTTCCGTGAGGGCGATAGATGGGGGTGAATGCGGCAAACTGCAGCCAGCGGATATAGAGTTCCGAATCTCGATCGCCGCCGGCGAAGCCGCCGGCATCGCTGTGTATATAGGGGATGCCGCTGATACTCATGCCCTGCATAAGCGGTAGTTGCGCTTTTAATCCATCCCAACTTCTGCTTACATCACCTGACCACGGGAAAGAGGCATATCTAGGTGATCCTGCATAGCCGCTTCTGTTCAGATGGAATAATCTTTTGGTAGGATAGTTTTTGATAAACTGATAGAACAACGTCTTGCTCCAGTAGTGACCATATATATTGTGCACTTCATCAGCGGAGAATTTTCTGTTAAAACCTAAATCTTTCAGATTATGGTACAATTGGGCAGGATGTTTTTCCGGCTCACCTAAATCGCCCCACCATCCGCTGACGCCATTGTTCATTTGTTTTTTATATTCACCAAAGAACCACTGTTGCGCATCTTTCCTGAAGATATCTATCAATCCGCCCTGACCGAAATAAAAATCAGTCAATACAAATGGATTTCCTGCGCTGTCCGTCGCATGGTATTTGACTGAGTTATCATAATTGAGCGAGGATTTCAAAAAAAACGGTTCTGTAATCAGTATGCTTTTGATATGTTCTTGTTTGAAATCTGCCATCATTTTTTTTGGGTTAGGCCATGCCTTTTTATTCACCCAGGAAAGATTGCCCATAGTGTTTTTGATGCTGTCTCCAAACCAGAACAAATCAAATATGATGGCATCAGCAGGGACACTGTCCTGTTTCATTTTTTTATGGATTTCTTTAGCCTGTACCTCATCTGTATATCCGAATCTACTCAGGAAATTTCCCATTGCCCATCTGGGTGGCAGTGGCTGTGAGCCGACAAGGATGCTGTAATTGGACATGATTTTTTTGTAATCTTCTCCCGGGATAATGTAGAAGCAGACAGCGCCGCTTATGACGGAGTACTTCATTTGCGAAGAATCAGATTTGCCTATATCTACATATCCCTTTGCAGGATTGTCTAACAGTAACGCATAGTGTTTGTCTGATAAAACAAATGGCACGCTAAAATTCAGTGCATCTGCATTGGTGCTGTATCCATACCAGGGATTGTTGTAAAGACTTAATTTATAACCGCGTCTGTTCATGGGGATGCTTCGCTCTCCTAAACCGAATATTTTTTCATCAGACTTGAGAGAGAAACTAACACCTCTTTCTTCTTTGCTGTAATGTGTATTAACTAATTGAAGTGAGGTTGATTTATTCAATTCATATTTGACGCCATCTTTGCTCACTGTAATTTTGCCAGAATTGCTCCAGGATATGATGGCCTGTTTTTTTTCTTTTTTTATTGTAGCGACTTCCAAACTTTCATTTGCAATAACAGCATCAGAAATTAATTCATTTTTGTCGCTGCCCATAGGGGTAAATATCGTCTTAACGATTCCATTGGGTAAAGTTGAAAACCTCCATTTGCCTACGGGAGTTTCAACAAAAACGATTCCGCGTGATTGCCGGGCAGTTAAAATAAAACTATCCTGGGCATAAAGATTTGCCGCAGAGATAATAACAAATAAGGTGAAGGTGAGTATTTTGTTCATTTGCTAAAGATATTTCAAAAAAACAATTATCTTTTGATAAGTCACTAAATTGTTCAATCAGACTCATTTTTATTATTTTGCAGGTATAAAAAGTAAAGAATATGGAACAGCTGAATTTAGGTATAGGCACTCGCTTACAGCACACTCATCATGGCCCTGGCGTAATCGTAGGAGTTCGTTATGCTACTTACATTATTTCTTTCATTAATTCAGGTGTAAAGGAGATTGATAAGACCGATTCAAATTTGGACGAGATTATTCCGGAAAATGTCACTGTTGAAGTTGAGACTGTATCAGAGGTAGAGAGGTCTTTGTTAAAGATTTTGAGATTATGGTCTGATGCCAGCGAAATTGTTCCACTGGGCGAGAGATGGAAAGGTGGAGCGATGCTTCTGCAGCCGGCAGATAAAACTCAGAAAGCCAAAGAGGTACCTATTGATGTATTTTTCCACAAAATAGTAATGCTAAGGGACAGACTGCGTGTGATGGAGCAACAAATCAATGCTCACAAATTGTTGAGCGATGAAGATAAAGTGAATTTACAGCAGTATATCACTCGTATCTACGGGTCTTTAACCACATTCAATGTTTTATTCAAAAACAAAGAGCAATGGTTTGTAGGAGAGAAAGGCTCCGGAGAATAGTAGTATTATTTTTTCGGATGTTTAAAAATCAATCTCTTATCTCCTGCGACATAGAGAATCAATTTATCGTTTATTAATTTGTACTCAAGCAGTTGTCCACTCACTAAGTCCGCATAAAGTTGTTTCCCGAGTTTGTTGGAGCAGTTAATTGACTTATTGTTCCATATATTGGAGAATTTAATTCTTTTGCCTCTGACTTCAATTTTAGCGGACACTTCGTTACAACCATCGAAACCAAACATCTTTCCTTCTGTCATGTTCATTTCCATTCTTGGTAAACCTCTTGCATAAGACCACTCCAGTTGTTTTACGGTATCAATGTATTCCAGCATCCATCTGTGATTGATTCTTGAATTGTAAGTATAATTACCACATCCTTTAAAGATATTTATACTGTCATTGAAATTAACTTCTATTCTTTTGTTAAGTAAATTATTTACATAGCCTTCTTTATTACATTTTTCATTGAAAACATTAATTACAATAGGGCCGACATCAGTGGTTGCGCCATAACTAACTCCATTCATATCTGCAACAGGAAGCAGCTTAATTGAAGAAGCTCTTACATTAAGATTGTTAGATGTAAATACAAGTTCTTTGTCAAGATCTAATTCAAGATTCCATTCAGATGGATCGCTGCCATTTGCGATTAAATCAATACCTGTTTTTTGCTTATCCTGTAATGTAGAGTCGGGGTTGATCAGTTTGTTTTGAACTGCAGCAATTTTTTCAGAAATTTTCTTTGATTGTCTGCAGGATGCAAACATTAAAATAGCGAAAGAAAAAAACAGAATACGTCGGATCATTTTTAAATAGTTTTGGATTAGTATTTATAATTTATAAATAGTTGTGTTGAATTAAACTTACAATCGATCAATTTAAATAACAACTGTAATATACTCAGTAAATCAAATGCGACTATTAAGGTATATAATAACGATGCTAAAATTATAAAAATCAATGACTCAATCCATTAAATTGGAGAAAAAAATAGTAAATAATTATACACATATCCACAGGGTTGTGTATAAGATAGAAAGAAAAAATGATACAATAAATCAGATGGCTCTTCCGGGATCGAAATTCTCCAGCTCTTTACTAACGGCATTAAGGAAGGTTGATCCCAATCCTCCGTCGATAATGCGGTGGTCGTAGCTCAATGAAATATACATCATATGGCGGATACCAATGGTATCGCCCTGAGGAGTTTCAATCACCATCGGTCTTTTTTTAATAGCACCAACAGCCATAATAGCTACTTGTGGTTGATTGATGATGGGAGTGCCCATGATACTGCCAAAAGTGCCTACATTCGTGAGGGTGAATGTCCCCCCGGTAGTATCATCAGGTTTTAATTTATTATTTCTTGCCGCATTTGCCAATCCGTTCACCTGTTTGGTTAACCCAACCAAATTAAGCTGGTCCGCATTTTTTATAACCGGAACAATTAAGTTGCCCGAAGGAAGGGCAGTGGCCATACCAATATTGAGGTCTTTCTTAATGATGATTCTCTCGCCATCAACAGAACTGCTCATCATCGGATATTTCTTGATGCATTTTACAATGGCTTCAATGAAAAGGGGCGTGAAGGTGATTTTTTCGCCTTCTCTTCTTTCAAATTCTTTTTTAACTCTATCTCTCCATAGCACCAGATTCGTTACATCGCATTCAGCAAAACTGGTTACATGCGGACTTGTTTTTTTACTGTCCACCATGTGTTTCGCAATCAACTTACGCATGCGGTCCATTTCAATAATCTCCACATTTCCAGTGTATACAACCGGGGCCTGTTCGCGAGGCTGCTCAGCAGGTTTGTTGACAACAGCCACTTGCTGTTGCTGAACAACAACCGGTTGAACAGTAGCAACAGCAGATTTACTTCTGTTTGCAACATAGGCAAGAATATCTTTTTTACTCACTCTTCCATCCTGACCGGTTCCGGGAATATTTTCCAACTCAGCCATGCCGATACCTTCACTCTGAGCAATATTTAATACAAGGGGTGAATAAAATCTGATTGAACCCGCGCCTGATAATGGAACAGGATTTGATGCAGGCGTAAAGGGAATTTCATCAACAACTTTTGCCTCTTCATATTCTTTTTTAGGAGGAGCTGAAGGGGCTGGGGTAGCAGATGCAGCAACTGCACTGCCGGATCTTATTTTTGCAATAACCGTCCCGATTGGAACAACATCATTATCTTTAAAGAGTATTTCTTCTATAACGCCTTCTGAAGTAGAAGGAACTTCGCTGTCAACTTTATCGGTGGCAATATCCAATATCGTTTCGTCCATAGCCACTTTGTCTCCCGGCTGTTTGTGCCATCTCAATATGGTGGCTTCCATAATACTTTCGCCAAGTTTTGGCATTATCAAATCTACTAAACTCATAAGCAATCAATTATATAACTTAAATTATTCGGCAAAAGTAAGTAAAAAGGTCATGTTTTAAAAATTCCCAGGATTATGATTTTATTTCTTCAGACAAAATAAACTGCCTGAGGAGATTCAAGGCATTCATTGCTGTAAGTTGTATGTTTTTCGCTCTGTCAAATCTGAAATGGAATTTCTTTGTCATTTGATTGTGTTTACCGGCAACGGCAATCCAGACTGTCCCAGTTGGTTTATCTGGTGTTCCTCCGCCCGGGCCCATAATTCCTGAAACGGCAATTGCATAATCTGTTTGCATATGTTTCAATAGTCCTGATGCCATTTCCTGTACTACTGCCTCACTTACCGCACCTTCTTTTTCAAGTGTTTCTTTTTTTACCTTTAAAAGATTTTCCTTTGCCTGATAGGAATAGGTCACCATGCTGCCTTCATAATACGAAGAGGCGCCGGATACAGAAGTAATCAAATGAGCAATATAACCGCCGGTACAGCTCTCCGCCGTGGAGACAGTCTTTTTTCTTTCCAGAAGTAATCTCCCAACGGTTTTTTCCATGGGTTCATCTTCCGTTGCAACAATACAGTCTTTTACAATTTCCTGGAGTTCTTTGAAAAGAGCATCTATTTCTTGCTCGTTGGAATCTTTTTCCGGAGTTGTTGACGTGAGTCTCAATCTCACGATACCATAATTGGGCAAATAGGCTAGTTTGATATGGGCAGGCAGTTTTTCTTCAAAATCTGTAATCATTTCCGCCAGCAATGATTCACCAACGCCAAAGGTGACCAATGTTCTGTGCGTAATGCGTGCAAGAGAAAACAATCCGGTAATTCTTGGAATTACTTGCTCCTCCATGAGACCTTTCATTTCATGAGGAACTCCTGGCATACTTACGAAAATTTTACCGTTTTTTTCAAACCACATGCCTGGTGCAGTGCCTCTTTTATTGAGCAGTATTGTGCACGTATCCGGGACTTCGGCTTGTTTGATGTTTCTTTCGTTCATCGGACGTTTGAAAACTTTTTCAAAAAGCATGGTGACATTTTCCAGCGCTTCTTTGTTTGTAATCATCTTGCCATTAAAATATTTGCACAATAATGGCTTGGTGATATCATCTGCTGTAGGCCCTAGTCCTCCGGTGATGAGTATGATATTTGCTTTTGATGATTCTTCATCCAGTGCATTCCATATTTCATCATGAGTATCGCCAACGGCCACTCTTCTGATGACTTTAATGCCTGCTTTATTGAGTTGTTGAGCCATCCAGGCGCTGTTGGTGTCAATCACTTGTCCTATTAATAATTCATCTCCAATGGTAATGATAGAAGCATTTGTCATAAGTCAAATGTATTATTTTATTTTTGTCTGAATCAAAAAAGAGTAACTTTAAAAAATAAAACATTCATTATGCAAGAGCAAAATTTTGACAATCATAAAAGATTAGCACCTAAGAGCTATTATTCAGGAATTTTTTTCGGGCTATTGGTGATGATTGGTGCATTAATCAAACTATTTAATAACTATCGTAATCACTCGGAAGAAATATTGATCCCTGTCTTAATTGCTTTTTTAGGTTTGGGATTAATCCTGATTGGATATTATGCAAGAATGTTCGCACTAATAGCACAGAACAGAGCCATCAGATCCGAAGAGAATCTCAGGTATTTTGCTTTGACCGGTAAATTATTGAGTAAAGACCTTACATTATCACAGATTATTGCACTTCGTTTTGCTTCAGATGAAGAGTTTGTAGCACTTGCAGACAGAGCTATTAAGGAAGGGTTAAGCAATAAACAAATAAAGCAGTCTGTGAAAAAATGGAGAGCAGATTTTCACAGAGTGTAGCATCCAATTAATTTTCCCAAAAAAAAATTTAGACAACTAATTTCCTGTCATTCCATCTACGCTCACTCTGCCTGGGCCGAGAATGAGCAATGTAAGAAACCCTCCAAGATAGAGTGTAGCCATTTCGCCGTCTCCCATGAAATCGAGGTTATGTGCTTTATATAAAGCAACAAACATAGTGATGACGAGAGGAACGACAACTCCTCTTGTAAGCAATCCTAAAATTAGAAACAAGGCACAAAAGAATTCAGCAAAAATTACAAGAGCCAGAGACATGCTGCTTCCCAGGCCCATGAAATTCATGAATGTATTTTTTGTTTCTGCGAAATCCAGCAGTTTCTGATAGCCGTGAGACATCATTAACAAACCCATTGTTAATCTTAATAATAACATGGCAATATTGAAGCCATTTTTAGAATACTTGGTAGACAGTAATTTTTTCATAAAATGACATGATTGTTTTACAGGTGCTAATATAAATCAAATTGGTCAAATTCTTTTTACATTATATTAACAAGTTATGTGCAATGATTTTGAGCTTATATCATATCTGTATCAGATTTTATACGGATATTTATTTTTGTAAAAATTGAATGCTTTAATTAATCTGTGAAATTCTTCACTTAAGTACTATAAGATGAAAAAAAACAATATAAAATTTCTTTTACTATGTCTGATATGTATCTTTTCGGCTATACTGCTGAAAGCGCAGCCGACAAATGTTGTTACAGATCCGGAACTCAAATTCAAAGAGGCAAAAGACTTTTTTTCAAGAGAAATGTATGCATTATCCTATCCCTTGCTGAAAGAGCTGAAAAATAAGTATCCGGATAATACTCGTAGCGATCATGCTTATATCAATGATGAAATTGACTATTATTATATTGTTACCCAACTGAAGATGATGCATTCTGTAGGAGAGCAGGATGCGGTGAATTTTATCAACAGAAACAAAAATCAAACCAGGCGCGAGTTGATGAGTTATCATCTGGCGCACTATTATTTTCTGACGGAAAATTATCCTCAATGTATTGAGTATTATGAGAAAGCCGGAAATGCTAATCTCACCAATAAAGAAATTGCAAATGCAAAGTTTGAAAAAGCCTACGCCTATTTTAATGAGAAAAAGTTTGATTTAGCTCAACCTCTTTTTAAAGAAATCATTCAAATAAAGGAGAGCAAATACAATCAGGATGCAATTTACTATTATGGCTATATTTCCTATTTCAACAAAGAGTACGATGAGGCATTGAATTTATTCAAAAAAATAGATGATAAATCACCCTACGATGAACTGGTGCCTTATTACATAACAGAGATTTTATATTTTCAGAGGAAAAAGGATGAGGCGCTTGATTATGGCAATGCAGTTCTCAAAGGTGGAAAAAAAATATTTTATGAGAAAGATTTGAAATTGTTATTGGGTCAATTGCATTTTGAAAAAAATGATTTTACCTCAGCGCTTCCTTTGCTGGAAGATTATGCTGCTTCCGGGGACAAAATTTCCAAAGAAGTTCAGTACCAGTTGAGTTATTGTTATTTCAAAAAGAATGATAATATAAAAGCGATTGAGGGTTTCAGAAAACTGAGCACTGAGAAAGATTCACTTGGTCAAAACAGTATGTATTTGCTGGGCTCTCTTTATCTAAAATCCAATGATAAAGCCAATGCAAGAAATGCTTTTCAATACAGTGCATACAATGGCAGTAACACTACTTTGCAGCGCATATCACGTTTTCAATATGCCAAGCTTTCTTATGATCTCGGATTTCAGGATATTGCCCAAAAAGAACTGCAGCTTTATCTCAATGATTATCCCAACTCTGAATATGATACAGAAGCAAAGGAAATTCTTGTGGGTACTCTTGCCAATACATCCAATTTTGTAGATGGACTGGCTCTTTACAATTCCTTTTCTTATCCAACTGCCACTATGCAGAAAGCATATCCAAGATTATTATACGGCAGAGCGATAGAATTAATCAATGATCAGCAACTGATTGCTGCAGATGAATTACTGACAACCATTATGAACAAAACCAATCCGGAAAATCTTTTGCCTTATGTGCATTTCTGGAGAGGTGAAATTGCTAATCGCCAACAGCGTTATGATGATGCTGTAAGACACATGAATACATTCCTCCAGGGAAATGTTGCTGCCAGAGGGGAAGCGAATTATTCTTCAGCTAAATACAATCTGGGTTATGCATTCTTTCAGCTGAAAGACTACAAAGCAGCATTACCTAATTTTGAGGCCATTACCAAAACACTGGTATCTGCCTCTACACCCTTGGAACAGGAATCATTTCTTCGCAGTGCGGATTGTTATTACATGTTAAAAGATTTTTCAAAGGCGTCATCCATGTACGATCTGGTAGTCACCAATTCATTGTCTCAGGCGGATTATGCCTTATATCAAAAAGCAATGATACTCGGCGTGAAGAGCAGTGCCGAGAAAATTAAACTGCTTTCGTTCCTTAGCAGACAATATCCCAAAAGCACTTTGCTTACACAGGCGGATATGGAGGTGGCGCTTACATACATTGATGATGAAAAATTTTCAGATGCAGTACCTTATCTCAACAAAATCATCGCATCAGATGATGCGGCTGGATTGAAGCCAAAAGCTTATTCTAAATTAGGGCTGGCTTATTTCAATAATAATGACAATAAAAATGCACTTATTGCTTATAAGCAATTGTTGGATAAATATCCTCAGTCCTCCGAGACAGAAGAAGCCGTATCTACCATTAAAGAGATTTATGTAGAGGAAGGAAAGCCGGATGAGTATGTTGATTTGATGCGTTCCAAAGGCATCGCTGTCGCTGTATCTGATGCGGATTCTTTGAGTTATACCGCTGCATTTCTAAAATATGAAGCAGGTGATTGTGCGTTGGCAACATCAGGATTTAACAACTATCTGTTGCGTTATCCAAACGGAGGTTATGTGATTGAGGCAAATTATTACTCCGGTGTTTGTAATCAAAAAAATAAAGACTGGCCAGCGGCAGTAAAATCATTTGATTATGTATACAACAAAGGGGTGAGTAAATTATATGAGTCTGCCACATTAGAGTTGGCAAGAATCCATTATTTTGAATTAAAGGATTATGCAGGATCGAAAAAATATTTTGAATCAATGAGTGCCAATGCGGTAAATCCCAATAACCGCATGGAGGCACTCAGAGGTTTGGTCAGGACCTATTACCAGTTGAAAGATTATGCTGTAGCCAATGATGCAGCAAAGGAGTTGCTTACGCAAAAATCTATCAGTACAGATGATAAGCTGATTGCCTCTTTGGTGCTGGGTAAATCTCAGCAACTAAGTAATGATTGTGCTTCAGCCATTTCATCTTTCAAAATTGTGTCTTCGGCCAATAAATCATCTTGGGGCGCAGAGGCGAGGTATGAGACTGCTGCCTGCCTTTTTTCATCAGGCAATCTGGCGGCTGCCGAAAAAGCGGCTATGTCAGTTATAAAAGAGACAGGTTCTTATGATTACTGGGTCACAAAATCTTATATTCTTCTTGGAGATATTTTCATGAAACAAAAAGATTATTTTAATGCAAAAGCGACGTATGAAAGTGTTGCAAAAAATTCAACCATCACTGAGTTGAAAGAGGAAGCTCAGAAGAAGTACGACTTGGCTGTTGCCGCTGAAAAATAATGACCTTTTATCAATAAAATATATAAAAACATTTCAACTGTTTTATGAGAAAATTAAATAAACTTTTTTTGGCCGTAATTTTTATATCGTCGGCTAAATTTTCATTCGCACAGATTGATACAACTAAAATCAAGCCTGTTGAAATTGTCTCTTCTTACAAACCAATTATCAGAGAGGTCGCGAAAATTAATTTCTCCGGATCTCAATTGCCGGCAGACACAAACAGAACCGTAAAATTTTATGATGTACCTGCACAGAATTTATCTTACAGTTATAAATCCATCTCTTTAAAACCGCTGGCGTATACTTCTGACAGTATGGTGGAAATGGGCGACCGTAATTTTGTAAAGGCAGGCTTTGGGAATTATACTACTCCTTATCTCAAAGCAGGAATAAGCATAGGCGACGGTTCTTCCAAGCTGTTGAATGTATATGGTGATTATATTTCTTCAAAAGGGAAAATTAAATACCAGGATTTTTCGAATCTTTCTCTCAAAGCTGCCGGGAGTTATTTTTTCTCTGGCCATGAGGCATATTCGGATGTTTCTTTTAGAAATGACAGATATTTTTTGTACGGCTATGATCATAATTTATTTGATTTTGCCAAGCAGGATGTGTTGCAACAATTCCAGGAAATGGATGTGCGTGTGGGTTTAAAAAATACCGGGGAGAACAAATTGGGCGTCAAATACGACCCTACTATCAGGGCTAACTTTTTCTCTCTGAAAGATAAAGTAAGTGAGAGCAGCTATCAATTCTCTGCACCATTAGAAAAATTATTTGGCGAATCCTTTTCAGTAAAAGCCGCTGCGGTTGCAGATCTGACCAATTATACAACAAAGAATTTGACTCCTGATAATATTCGCCTATCTAACAATGTTATCAAAATTCCTGTTTCAGTCTCATATTTCTCCGATCGTTTTAATATTCATGGTGGAATAACTCCGGCATGGGACAATGGACAGTTTGTTTATCTGCCTGATGTCTATGCTGATTTTGAACTGAGTAAAAAGTCTTTGGTTTTACAGGCAGGTTGGGTTGGAAACATTAATAAAAATACTTTCAGAAATCTTTCTTTGGTGAATCCTTTTCTACAGGCATTTACCTATCAGAAAAATACCAGAGAGACTGAGTATTATGGAGGGATTAAATCTTCCTTAGGCAAACATTTTAGTTTCAATGCCAAGGCTGGATTTGTTACCTATAGAAATTACCAGTTGTTTATCAATGATACTTCCAGTTTTGCTAATTCTAAATCATTTTTGATTTCCAATGAGAACCTGCTTTATAATTTCAGAATCCATGGAGATGCGTCATATACTGTTAAAGATAAATTTACTGCTTCGGCGGGGGTGACGGTTAACGGGTTTACTGGACTTACAGAGAATGAGAAAGCCTGGTCTACGGTGCCATTGGAAGTAACAGCATCTCTTCGCTGGTGGATAATGCAGAAGTTGTTGTTGAAATCTGATTTCTATCTTTTTGCGGGCAGTCCCTATGTTGAAAAAGGGAACATCCAAGGGCGTTTGACCGGAACGGATTTGAGTGCAGGTGCAGAGTATAAAATCAACAAAAGATTTAGTGCTTTTGTAAATCTAAACAATATCTTTGGAAATTCTTACGAGCGCTGGCGCAACTATCCCGTTTATGGTTTCAATTTTCTGGGCGGGGTAGTGTACAGATTCTCGTCAATTTTACCGGATAAGAATATTCAGTAATTTTATTAATTCAATATGAATCATCTGATAGAGGAATTTCTTGGTCAAAACAACTATTGTCCACTCCCGGGAATTGGCACACTGAAGTTAAAAGACATTCCTGCACACATTCATTTAGGAGAGAACAGGATCTCCGCTCCGTCGGCAGCTATCTCGTTGCTTCCGGAGGAAATCAATTCTAATGACTTTATAGATTTTGTTTCATCCAGGCAACAAACCGCTCCCTCAACGGCCCAAACTTTACTCAGCGAATTCTGCTCATCTATAAAAAATCTGAATGCCTCTGATGAAATCATACTGGAACGCACCGGAAGTTTTTTCAAAGACGAAGCAGGAAATGTGCAGTTCAGACAAAAAGATCTGCCGTCAGTCTTTCTTCCTGAAATAGCACTTAAGAAGGTTATTCATACAGATGCAGTTCATCAGGTACGCGTGGGAGATACCGAGACTACCACCAAGAGGATGAATAAATATCTTCACGAATCTAAAAAGGTCTCTGTGAATAAGGGCGGTATTGTGCTGATGATCATTGCGCTGTTTGTGATTGCTGCCGTTGTATTTTATGTCAGCAACCCAGGTAAGAAAATTATCAACCTTGAAGATTTTAATTTTTACAAGACAACAACTGAAAAAGGAAAGCAAACCGGCCATCCCAAAAAATAATTTCTACATCAATGATTCAATATAGCCATTGTCCGGTCTGTAATGATACCAAAATTCGCTCTGTGGTTTCTGCTGTGGATTATACGGTAAGCGAAGAGACCTTTGATATATGGCATTGTGCAAATTGTA
The DNA here is from genome assembly GCA_947458275.1 of Chitinophagaceae bacterium. GTDB lineage: Bacteria > Bacteroidota > Bacteroidia > Chitinophagales > Chitinophagaceae > Ferruginibacter. Next base: position 132,102 of record CANGYR010000004.1, on the reverse strand, counting down.
CGGCCAGATTTACACAGGGCGTGCCCGAACAAGATCAGATAGGTAGGTATTATCAGTCATCCGAATACATTTCTCACAGCGAGACAAAAAGCGGACTGGTGAATAAATTGTATCATTTTGTAAGGTCTATAACGCTTACTAGTAAACGAAAATTAATCCTTAAAGAAACAGGCCTGAAAAAAGGCCATATGCTGGATCTGGGTTGCGGTACCGGAGCTTTTTTAAATGAAATGAAAAAGGCGGGCTGGTCAACTACCGGTATTGAGCCGGATGAGCAGGCAAGAAAAAATGCACTTGATTTATATGATGTAAATGCATTAACACCGGAGCATTTCTTTTCTCTCCCTGAGCAATCGTTTGACGCCATAACCATGTGGCATGTGCTGGAACATGTCCATCAGCTGCAGGAGTATGTGGTGCAGCTAAAAAAGATTTTGAAACCCGATGGCCGTCTTTTCATCGCTGTTCCCAATTACACTTCTTACGACGCAAAAAAATACGAACATTTCTGGGCGGCTTATGATGTGCCCAGGCATTTATACCATTTTTCCCCTGAAAGTATGCGGGTGCTGATGCAAAAACATGGGCTCAGTATCAAGAAAACCTTGCCAATGTGGTTTGACAGTATTTATGTCAGCATGCTGAGTGAAAAATACAGGGGAGGTAATATCTTCGGGGCTATTATCACAGGAGCCTTATCCAATGTGGTGACCTTATTTAAAAAGGAGAGATGTAGTTCGCTGATTTATGTGATCAAAAAGGATTCTCTGTAATCACCTTATTACTTATCTTCGTAGTATGACAATAGAAAATTTAAAAGATATAAGAGACCGTGTGTTGGTTTTGAGGAGGTTTCTTTGACGTCGCTAATAGAGAAGAAAAAATAAACAACGACAAGCAACTGTCTCTTTCGCCGGGCTTCTGGGATGATAATGCCCGTGCTACTGCCATATTAAAAGACATTAAGAACAACGAATACTGGGTAAAGCTCTTTTACGATGTATCTACCGCTGTAGAGGACTTTGCCGTTTTATTTGAATTCTGGAAGGAGGGCGAGACTACGGAGGATGAGGTAAAAGATGCATACAAGAAAGCGGTTGATTTCATTGAAGATGCCGAGTTCAAAAGCACGCTGAATGATCCTGCAGATGCACTTCCTGCGGTGTTGCAAATCAACAGTGGAGCAGGAGGTACGGAGAGTCAGGACTGGGCAGAAATGCTGGCCCGCATGTATCGCATGTACGGTGAGAAACAGGGCTGGTCAGTTTCCGAACTTGACTGGCAATGGGGCGATGGCGCCGGTATAAAAACCTGTACCTTTCAGTTTGACGGTCCTTTTTCATTTGGTTTGTTGAAAGGAGAGAGTGGTGTACATCGACTGGTGCGAATTTCGCCATTCGACAGCAACGCCAGAAGACATACCTCTTTTGCCAGCGTCTATGTGTATCCGTTAATCGACGATACGATAGAAATCGAAGTCAATCCCGCTGATGTGGAATGGGCGTTTTTCCGAAGTGGTGGGAGTGGTGGACAGAATGTAAATAAAGTGGAGACGGCCGTGAGGTTAACGCACAAACCCAGCGGTTTTATCATAGAATGCCAGCAGGCAAGAACGCAGGGGGAGAACAGAGAAAAGGCCATGGCGATGCTGAAAAGCCGGTTGTATGAAGAGGAGATGCGTAAACGTCAGGAAGCCATCGATTCTAAAAATGCTACCAAGAAAAAAATTGAGTGGGGCTCGCAGATACGCTCTTATGTTTTCCATCCCTATAAAATGATTAAAGACCACCGCTCAGATTTCGAAGTAGGGAATGTTGGTCCGGTCATGGATGGAGAAATAGACGGATTTATAAAGGCGTATTTGATGAATGAATAATTTGGAGATGAGGAGATGTGGAGATGTGGAGATATGGAGATGAACTAACCCCAAACCATAAACCATAAACCCCAAACCATAAACAATAATTAACGATGCAATACGGAGACTTCTATTACCCACTACCTACCAATGAACCGGTACTGCAATATGCGCCCGGAAGTAAAGAAAAAGCTGCACTGAAGCAAGCGATCAAAGAGTTAAAATCACAAAAGCTGGACGTGCCGATGTATATCGGTAGCGAAGAAGTGCGTACAGGCAATACCGTTAGTATGCATCCTCCGCATGAACTGAAGCATACACTCGGACATTTTCATGTAGGTGAGCAAAAGCACGTTACCAAAGCCATTAATGCTGCGCTCAAAGCGAAGGATAAGTGGGCAGGTATGAGCTGGGAGAACCGTGCCAATATTTTTTTGAAGGCAGCTGATTTATTGTCTACCAAATATCGTTATCATATTAACGCGGCTACTATGCTCGGACAGAGCAAGAATGTGATTCAGGCGGAGCTGGATGCGGCATGCGAGCTGATTGATTTTCTTCGTTTCAATGTTCATTTTTTAAGTGATATATACCGTCAACAACCCATCAGTCCATCGGGTATGAACAACCGTGTGGAGTATCGTCCGCTGGAAGGTTTTGTCTTTGCACTTACACCATTCAATTTTACTGCAATTGGCGGGAATCTTCCTACCAGTGCGGCTATGTGCGGAAATGTGGTGGTATGGAAATGTGCGGATACGCAGGTTTACAGCGCTCAGTTGTTCATGCGCATACTTAAAGAAGCAGGCCTGCCCGACGGAGTTATCAATCTGATTTATGTAGATGGACCTTCAGCCGGAGAGGTGATTTTTAATCATCCTGATTTCGCCGGTATTCATTTTACTGGAAGCACGGGTGTATTCAATACTATATGGAAGACAATAGGCAACAACCTTCCTACATACCGTTCTTATCCCCGTATTGTGGGTGAGACAGGAGGCAAGGATTTTATCATTGCTCATAAATCTGCCGACCCCGATGTGGTGGTGACAGCTATTGCGAGAGGATCTTTCGAATTCCAGGGACAAAAATGTTCTGCTGCATCCAGGGTGTATATTCCATCCAATATAGCCGCTGAAGTCAAAAAGAAACTGGTAGAGACAATTAAAACAATGAAGATGGGGTCTGTGGAAGATTTTACCCATTTCATCAATGCGGTGATAGATGAGAAAAGTTTCAATAAATTGGAAGGTTATATCAAAGGTGCCAGAAAGCGAGACAGCAAAGCGAAAATATGGATAGGAGGGAAATGTGACAAGACAGTTGGATATTTCATTGAACCAACTGTAATAGAAGCAACAGATCCCAAATATGTTACGATGTGCGAAGAACTCTTCGGGCCAGTTGTTACAATATATGTTTACGATGAAAATAAATATGAGGAAACGCTCAAACTTGTTGACTCCACTTCTGCATATGCATTAACCGGAGCGGTGATTTCCAGAGACAGATATGCGGTTGAATTGGCCACGAATAAGCTGCGCAACAGTGCGGGTAATTTCTATATAAATGACAAACCTACAGGTGCCGTTGTAGGTCAGCAGCCATTCGGAGGTGCCAGAGCGAGTGGAACTAATGACAAGGCAGGCTCTATTTTAAATCTTTACAGATGGTTAAGTGCGAGAACCATCAAGGAAACATTTAATCCTCCCACACACTTCGGCTATCCGTTCATGCAGGAGAAATAATACGGGCCGTTGTTCATAATTTGTTAACAGATAAAGGTTACCTTTGGTGCTTTGGCGGTATTATTGTGTATAATATACACATTGTATATTTATTTAAATTTCTTTAAAATGAAGACAAAGGTTATTTTCAGACTGCCGGCACATTATGTAGCCGGTGCTCAAGGCGGTGTTGTTTTGGGAGAATTCAATGACTGGAACATTGAAAATGGATTGCAGTTGCACAGAGAAGAAGACGGCGCTCTTGTCGCGGAAACCGAACTTACCGGAGGAAAAAAATATGAGTATCGTTTTTTACTGAGTGACGGCAGATGGGTGAACGATGACAGTGCCAGAGCATATGCAGAGCATTACGGACATTATGTAGAGAATTGCATAATAGAAGTGCCTTTGCCGCCTAAAAAAGAAAAACCGGCTGCAAAGAAAAAAGCAACAGCATCTAAAAAAACTGTTTCTTCAAATAAAACTCCCAAAGTCCAAAAAGACGATTTGACTAAGATATCCGGCATAGGAAAGAAAGTTGCCAAGTTATTAAATGACGCCTCAATCAATACTTTCGCTGATTTGGGAAAATGCACATCAAAAAAACTTCAACTCATTCTAACCGAATCAGGAGAAATCAGCAAACCCAAAAATCCTGCCACCTGGTCGAGACAAGCCAAACTTGCTGCTGCGGGAAAATGGGAGGAGCTGGCTGCTTTGCAGAATGGTTTAAAGGGTTAAGGGTTGATGTCAAACCCCAAACCCCAAACGCGCTTTGCGCACCCAAACCCCTAATCTTGTTTTCCCTAACTTCGCGTTATGCAAACATTACTCACTGCGCAACAACTTCAACTGACGCTCAACAGACTGGTGCATCAACTGCTGGAAGGAGAGGAAGATCTCCGGGATATTGTTTTCATTGGCATACAACCAAGAGGGGTACCTGTAGGTAACAGAATGATGGAACTGGCCGCTCAACTGCACCCCGATAAAAATATACAGTATGGAATTCTTGATATCACCTTCTATCGCGATGATATCCGAGAAGAACTTCATATACCCAAAACCACCACATTACCCTTTTCCATTGAAGGTAAAAAAGTCATACTGATTGATGATGTATTGTATACCGGTCGTACTATCAGGGCAGCGCTGGATGCATTACAGGATTTCGGCAGGCCCAATAAAGTGGAGCTGTGCGTGCTGGTTAACAGAAGATTCAATCGCGAATTGCCTATTCAGCCCGATTATTGCGGCATTTCCATCGATACGGTATCGAGTCAGAAAGTAAAAGTATTGTTGGACAGCCAGGAGGTTGTTTTGTATTAAAAAAAACGATTTTTTTAATGATTTCTTTTTCTCTTAACTTCGCACCTTAATGCAACTGACTACTAAACATCTCTTGGGCATTAAAGAACTCTCACCCTCTGATATTTCAACTATTTTATCAACCGCAGAGCAATTTAAAGAAGTTTTACAAAGGCCAATTAAAAAAGTACCGTCGTTAAGAGATGTTACCATCGTGAATTTATTTTACGAAAACTCTACCCGGACCAGGATTTCCTTTGAGCTCGCAGAAAAAAGGCTGAGTGCGGATACCATTAATTTTACTGCATCGGGTTCTTCCGTATCAAAAGGCGAAACCTTGCTGGATACTGTAAACAATATCCTTAGTATGAAAGTGGATATGGTGGTAATGAGACACAGTGCCAGCGGAGCACCTCATTTTTTAGCCAAACATTTACCCGACACCTCCATTATCAATGCTGGCGATGGAATCAACGAACATCCCACCCAGGCTTTGCTGGATGCTTTTTCTATCATTGAAAAAACAGGCAGTCTGGCCGGAAAAAAAATCCTTCTTATCGGAGATATTATGCATTCGCGTGTGGCGCTGAGTAACATATATTTGTTGAAAAAAATGGGCGCGGAAGTAATGTTGTCCGGTCCGCCTACGCTTATTCCTGTACATATTAAAAAAGCACTTGACGTGCAGGTGGAGTATAACCTGAAGAAAGCACTGAAATGGTGTGATGTAGCCAACGTGCTCCGTATTCAGCTGGAAAGACAGAATCAGGTATTATTCTCTTCTCTTCGGGAGTACAATTTGTCTTACGGAGTTAGCAAAAAAATATTATCTGAAATTGATAGAGAGATTGTCATCATGCATCCAGGTCCAATTAACCGCGGCGTGGAAATTGACAGCGACGTAGCCGATAGCAATCAATCTATCATACTGCAACAAGTGGAGAATGGGGTAGCGGTAAGAATGGCGGTGTTGTATTTGTTGTCTGGAAGGCAGAGTTAATGTAGATTTGAAAATTTGGAGATGTGGAAATGTGGAGATGTGAAGATTTGGAAATTTGGAGATGTGAAGAAGTGAAGATGTGAAACCCCAAACGGTGCGAAGCACCAACTAAACCCCAAACCAAAAACCCCAAACCAAAAACATTTGAAACGTATTTGCCTTTTCCCCGGAACCTTTGATCCTGTTACATTAGGTCATGTAGATATCATCAATAGGGCACTGCCACTTTTTGATAAGCTTTATATTGGCATTGGTCGTAACGTAAACAAGCAGCCGATGTTTAGTGAAGAGCAGCGACTAAATTGGCTGAACGAGATTTATGCAGACAACGACAAAGTAGAAGTACTTGCTTATGATGGTCTTACTGTGGAATGTTGTAAAAATGTAGGAGCAAACTTTATTCTCCGTGGTATCAGATACGTGAATGATTTCGAGTATGAAAAAGCCATTGCAGATATGAACCGCAGTATTGCCGAGAATATTGAAACTATTTTTCTCACTTGTCTTCCTCAATACACTTCTGTTGCGTCTACACTTGTACGTGATGTATTGAAAAATGGAGGCGATGTATCTAAGTTTTTACCTGAAGAGGTGAGGAATACTATACAGTAGAAAGTCAAAAGTACAAAGTAGAAAGTAAAAAGCTGGTTTAAGGGTTTAAATTGCTTTGCTGGTTTAAGGGTTTAAGTCGCCTGCGGCTGGTTTAAAGGTTTAAACCGCTTCGCTGGTTTAACGTAAAACTTCCAAAGTTCAAAGTAGGATCACATTTCCAAATTTACACTCTCGTCCCAATCGCCGAATTGCCGAATTGTCAAATCGTCGAATTGTCAAATTGCCAAAACCTCTCTAATTGTTTCATAAGTATTCAATAATGGTTCGTTCAGGTTGTTTTTATTTATCCATTTTATCTCAGTGATATCTTCTTCAGTCTGAGGAATTGGATGTTGTCGGTCCGGGCATTTGAAGTGAAACCAGTGGCTTATTTTGAGTATGTTATTTCCTCTTTCTTCGTATATATGGTAAGTCTCGGTTAATTTTTTTATCAAAGTAAGATGTGAAACGCCCGTTTCTTCTTCAATTTCTCTTTCGGCGCAGACAGCAATATCTTCATCTTCTTCTTTTTTCCCTTTTGGTAAGTCCCATTTTCCTCTTCTGAAAATGAAAAGAATTTCGTTGAAATTATTTTCCACCAAACCGCCAGCAGCTTCTATGACTATAAATTGTTTTTGGATGATTGATTGTAAGTAATCAATATCGTCGTGGATAAAAACTGTATTTTGATTGTTTTTATCTGCCATCATTTTAGCAATAGCATTTTCAAAATCGTTGCGTATCACTGATAAATTCAAGGCTTTATCCAGTTGATTAAATTCCACATCAGTGCAGAGCAACAGGTTGAAATCGGGGAAATGAATTTTTATGGACATGATTTCAATTTGGCTATTCGACAATTCGACAATTCGGCGATTAGCAAATTACATAAAATTTTTCAACCTCTTCAACCTCTTCAACTTCTTCAACCTCTTCAACCTCTTCAACCCTCCATTTCCTTACCTTTGCACCATGACAAACGAAAAAGCGGTAGCCTCCAGATTATTACAGGTGCAGGCGGTAAAATTGAATCTTCAGCAACCATATACCTGGGCCAGCGGCTGGAAAAGTCCGATTTATTGCGACAACAGAAAAGTACTGTCTTTTCCTTACGACAGAGACTTTATTAAAAGTGAATTGTGCAGTGTCATCTTCGAAAAATTTCCTGATGCGGAGGCATTGGCAGGTGTGGCTACGGCAGGAATCTCCTGGGGTGCCATGGCTGCTGATCAATTGAAATTGCCTTTTAGTTATGTAAGGCCGAAGCCCAAAGAACATGGCATGGGTAATCAGATTGAAGGAGTGGTTAGTGCCGGACAAAAAATATTGGTCATCGAAGATCTTATCTCCACCGGAAAGAGCAGCTTGCAGGTTTGTGAGGTATTGAAACAAACGGGCGCTGAGGTTATTGGTATGGTGTCAATTTTTAATTACGGATTTCCTCAGGCGAAAGAAGCTTTTGAAAAAGCAGGAATTCCGCTGATTTCACTGACTAATTATGGAGTTTTGATTGAGCTTGCTGTCGAAAATAAAACAGTAGGTGCGGATGAATTGGATATCTTATTAAGCTGGAGAGAAAATCCTTCAGAGTGGAAAGGGATTTGATTTATTTTATATACTCACTATAACGCCTGGACGCATTTTTGGTATAATTCGCTGAAATACCCGGGAGATGACAACAGGTGACTGCCATACCAGCTAAACATTTCGCCATCTGCAATAACAGCTTTTACATCTGGCAATTCCGCTTCTAATTCTTCAATATGTTTTTCTTTAAAAGGGTAGGGCTCGCTGGAAAGTAATATCATTTTACAACCGGATTCCCTCAACTGCTCAATTGATATTTCGGGATATCGCTTCTTCTGTCCGAATACATTGCTGAATCCTGCTTTATCCATCATATCATGTATAAAAGTATCGCCGCCAATAGTCATGTAAGGATTTTTCCAGATGAGGTAGGCGGCCGGTATTTGCTTTTCAGTATTTTTAATTGAGCTGAATGATTCAAATATGCGGGAATTGATTTTATCAGCTTCATTGTTTTTATGAGTGAGTGAGCCGATATCAGTTATCATTTGAATGGCATCATCCAGATTGTTGACATCCGTCATCCATACCGGAAATTTTTCAGCCAGCATTTCCACCTGATCTTTTACATTTTCTTCTTTATTGGCAATGATTAAATCCGGTTGCAGCTCAATTATCTTATCAATATTCAGCGCTTTGGTCCCGCCAATTCTCGTCTTGTTGTCAAACCATTCCCTGGGATGTATGCAAAATTTAGTGATGCCTATCACTTCTTCATCTAATCCAAGACTATGCAACAAGGCAGTCTGCGACGGCACTAAAGAGATGATTCTTTTTGGGGCAATTGTCAGGGAAGAGGATGATTCGATAAACATATTCCAAATTTAAGGACAAATCACATCTCTGCATCAGCAGATTAAGTTGACCTCCCCCTAACCCCTCCAAAGGAGGGGAGTTGATGCAGTCTGCTAATTTTCACATCTACACATTTCCACATCTTCACATTTCCACATCTCCTAATTATCTACCTTTGTACCATGCGTCATACCATCAGTATTTTACTGAATTCCATGCGATTGACTCTTCAGGAATTGAGGGTGAATAAATTGCGCACAGCACTCAGTCTGACTGGTGTGGCATTTGGTATATTCTGTATTATTGGTGTACTTACTACAGTGGGCAGTCTGGAAAAAAATATTCAGAATGAAGTGAAGAGTCTGGGTAGCAATACCATTTATATCGACAAATGGGATTACAGCGGTGGGCCGAATAAACCTATGTGGAAACTTCGTGCAAGGCCTATTATGAAAATCGAAGAGCCTGAGTTGATTAAACAGCGATCACTTCTTACCGATGAGGTTACGTATCTTTTACAAAACATTACAAACATATCCCATAAGGATGATGTGATTGAAGAGGCAAGAGTATATGCGATCAGCGAACCTCAGATATCCATACAGCCAATTCAATTTGAGCTTGGCAGGTATTTTTCAACAGCAGAGTTTAACGCCGGATCCAATAACTGTATTATAGGATATGTAAACGCTGAAGATTTATATGGATCTGCCGAAAGGGCGATGGGGCAGTATCTTGAGGTAAAAGGAAAAAAAGTAAGAATCATCGGAGTGATAAAGAAAGAGGGTAAGAGTTTCATTGGTTGGGATTATGACAAATGTATCATGCTTACCAATAAATTTGCCCGTCAGATTTTTGATCCGGAAAAATCCAATCCCATTGTGATAGCCAAAGGAATTCCCTCAACTACCACCGACGCATACATGCAGGAATTGAGAGGAATCATGCGGCAAATCAGAAGGTTGAGTCCAACGCAGGAGGATAATTTTTCATTGAATAGCGTAGAAGCATTCAGTAAAGCGATTTCAGATTCGTTTGTTACGATTAATATTGTAGGTTCTATCATTGGCGGTATCAGCCTGATTGTCGGCATGTTTGGCATTGCCAATATTATGTTTGTAACTGTGAAAGAAAGGACGCCGGTGATTGGATTGAAAAAAGCCATAGGTGCAAAGAAGATGACCATACTCTTTGAATTTTTACTGGAAGCGGCTATTTTATGCATACTCGGAGGTATAATCGGACTGATTTTTGTCTACATTCTTACGTTGATATTATCCGGTCCGCTTGAATTTCCGGTTTACTTATCTTTGCCGATGATTTTCACTACAATGATCATTTGTATTGTTGTAGGCATTTTAGCCGGAATCATTCCTGCGTCGCGTGCAGCTAAGATGGATCCGGTGAAAGCGATTCGGAGTTGAATAATTTGGAAATTTGGAGATGTGGAGATGAGGAAATTGAATGAGCGCTAAACATCATTTAATCTTCAAATCTTCAAATCATCAAATATTTTAATCTTCAAATCTTTTAATTTTCTAATTTTCTAATTTTCTAATCATTGTGTATCGTTCTCGCCATAGAATCTTCTTGTGATGAAACATCTGCTGCGGTGTGCAGAGATGGAGTAATCCTTTCCAATGAGATTGTTACGCAGAAAGTGCATGAGCAGTTTGGCGGAGTGGTGCCTGAGTTGGCGAGCAGAGCTCACTTGCAAAACATTGTGCCTGTGGTGGATGTGGCATTGAAAAATGCCGGTTGTACATTAGCTGAATTAGATGCTATAGCTTTCACCCAGGCTCCGGGGTTGATAGGATCTTTGCTCGTAGGTGCTCAGTTTGCAAAATCACTGGCACTCTCTTTAAAGAAGCCTTTAATTTCCGTACATCACATGCAGGCTCATGTGGTGGCCAATTTGATAGACAAACCTTCACCTTTGTTTCCTTTTTTATGTCTGACTGTAAGTGGTGGCCATACACAGATTGTACTATGTGAATCCCCTTTGCGAATGAGGGTGATTGGCGAGACGATTGATGATGCGGCGGGGGAGGCGTTTGACAAGACAGCCAAGATGCTGGGATTGCCTTATCCCGGAGGACCTTTGGTAGATAAGTATGCGCAGACAGGCAACCCGAATCGCTTTAAATTTCCTGAACCAAATGTGGCCGGATTAAATTTTAGTTTTTCAGGTTTGAAGACATCTATTCTGTATTTTCTGCAGAATGCGGGTAAGAGTAATGTGTATAAAGAGGAGTTTACGGCTACAGAAGAGGAAAAGAAAATCTTTATTGAACAAAATCTGCCGGATATATGTGCGTCTATACAGCACCGTATTATCAGTATTCTTTTGAATAAATTAAAAAAAGCCGCTGAGCTAAACGGCATTAAAGAAATATGCATTGCCGGTGGAGTTAGTGCCAACAGCGGATTGCGTAAAGCTTTAAAAGGACTTGGTGATCAGCAAGGTTGGAATGTATATATTCCTTCGTTTCAATATTGTACTGATAACGCGGGGATGATAGCGATGATGGCTTACTATAAATATCTGGCGGGGGAGTTTTCTGAAATTGATGTTGCTCCATCGGCAAGGGGCGAGTGGTGAGGTGAAATGTAGAATAAGGAATGTAAAATAAGAAATAAGGAAGTTTCCTCCTTCACTTGTTGGTGATAACACCAAAGGTGGAGGGGAAATCTTCAACCATCTTCAACACCTTCAACCATCTTCAACACAAATAATATTCCTCCAAAAGCTCCCTAAACTCCTCCGAGTATTCATTTTCCTTATCACGAATGATAATTTCTCTTGTGATTGATTGTTCGGGTTTAATTTTAGCAAAGCAAATCATCGCTCTGAAGTAGTCATGCTTGGGTGTTTGCCTGACCAATACTTTTTCTTTTAGGTACAATTTTTCTTTCGAAAGAATTTGTTCAAAATAATCCAGCCGATGGAAGGGGAGTAGTATCATCGCCAAGCCTTCTTCTGAAAGATTTTTGCTTATGAAACTGATAATCTCTCCCAGTGTTAATGTGGTATTGTGTTTCGCCGCATTTTTCCCTTCTTCATCACTCATTAAATCATTTTCATAAAACGGAGGATTGGAGAAAATAACATCATATTTATTTGGCGGAGTAAAAGTTTGAAGTGATTGATGATATACAGAAATGCGTCCTTTCCATTTTGAGGCAGACACATTTTCTTTTGCCTGTATTGCTGCATTTTCTTCAATTTCAATGGCATCAATATTTAGATCATATCCCTGAGAAGCGATCAGACTCAATAATCCTGTTCCGGTACCGATGTCTAATGCTTGAGCAAACTTGTTTCCTTTTAAAATCTTATTAATCCATGCTCCAAACAAACAGCTGTCGGTACATACTTTCATGGCACACTTGTCCTGGTGTATGATAAACTGTTTGAATTGGAAATAGGTGTTAGGCATTAAAAAGTAGAAAGTAAAAAGTGAAAAGTTAAAAGTGAAAAGTGAAAATTCAATAAAGTAACTCCAACCCCAAACTCCAAACGCGCGCAGCGCAACCCAAACTCCAAACCCCAAACCCCAAACTCCAAACCCTAAACCAAAAACTATAAACCGCGCTCCGTGCTCGCGTATTCTTTCATATAGTTGTAATGTTCTGTCAGTTTGCCGTTTTTTACGATAGTAGCCTTGTCAATAATTTCACTGTTTCCTTCCACTAAATCTTTTAAAACATATTTAATAAGTTGTTCACCAAAGTACCTGCTGGCATCTCTTGGAAGTTCATTGGGAAGATTGCCTACGGCCATTACGTCGATAGTTTCAGGAAGATAAGGAGCTGTTTTTTGTCCGGTGAATCTATCCACTCCATAAACAGGATTGTCTATGGTTGAATCTCCCAGGTTGCAGGGGATAGATCCATTCATATCATCTGTTATATCAGCTATAGTCTTGATACGGAAATCAGTTTTGCGAATTTCCTCCGACTCAAATAATCGGGGAATGTTTTTATCCCAGTAAATCCCATTCATGAGAATGTCTGTATGCGAGCAGTATTTTTTAAACGTGCAGACATAGTTCTCCGGATGTGCATGAAAATCATGTCGGTTATAGGTATGGGTAATTTTATGCTCATACAAATCTGCGCCTTTCAAATGCACATATACGGGATAAGTAAATTCTTTTTCCAGAAAATCTTCCGGTTCCACTTCGTGAATGCCAAGCAGATTCATTATTTCCAGGATGCCATGAGCAACTCTGCCGCTGCCCGTTACCGCTATTTTAATAGCAGGAAGTTTTAATCCGAAATAGGTATGTATCAGGTCCTGTAAATTTTTTGTTGAATTTACACGATCCATTTTGTACAGGCCGGTTTTATTTCCATAGGCCATCATGCCATTATGTGCACCCACCACACCTGCAAAAAAACCGAAACCGATAATGCGTTTGCCATCTTCATGTTCCAGGCACTCATAATCTATAAGTGTGATATTTTTTTTAATAATGGTTTGGAGTAAATGCTGATTATATGGCTGCAGTTTTTTGGTATGTGAAAAGAAGAGGTATGTTTTATTTTCAATCAAAATATCTACCGGCACTTCTTTTATTCCCAGTAAAATATCGCAGTCACTCACATCGTCTCTAAGCTCCACGCCTGCCATAGAGTATTCTCTGTCGCTGTAGCATCTATTGGCACTTCGTTCGGCTACTACTTTTAAGTCTGTTTGTGTTTTGTTAATCCATTTGCAATGGGCGGGAGTGAGGGCTACGCGGTTATCTGAAGGTATTTTTCCTTCTTTGATTAGTCCTATAGTAAGCATCGATTCTTAATTTACATGGCAATTTACATTTTATATCGGAGGTAATGGTAAATTTGTGTGATGAACTATTTTGAATTATTTGGACTGGATATGGCTCCGCGCATAGATAAACGTGATTTATCCAGGAAATATTTTGAATTGCAGAAGCGGAATCACCCAGATTTTTTTTCACAGGCAACGGATGCAGAGAAGGAGGAAGCATTGGAACAATCGGCGTTGATTAATAAGGCATTTAATACGCTTAAAGATGATCAGTTGACCATTGCCTATTTTTTAAAGGAGAAGGGCTTGCTTCAGGAGGAGGAGAAATATAAATTGCCCGATAGTTTTTTAATGGAGATGATGGATTGGAACGAGGATCTTTTGGAAATGGACAGAGCTGATGCGGAGCGAAGGGTAGGAGAATATGAAACTAGGTTGCTGACTGAAATTAAACCTGTACTGGACAATTACAATGAGCAAACAACTCAGGATGATTTATTGAAAATTAAGGAGTATTATTTCAAGAAAAAATACCTGCAACGTATTTTGGATAGAATGATGGATTAATGTAGTTTTGCAGTCCCTTTGGGACGTTTAATCGTTTAAGGGTTTAAAGGTTTAACGGTTGTTGATTATCTCAACCCTAAACTCCTAAACCATCAAACTTTTAAACCGCGTAGCTCGCCCAGGTGGCGGAATTGGTAGACGCAGCAGACTCAAAATCTGCCGTTCGCAAGGATGTGCTGGTTCGATTCCAGTCCTGGGCACTTGATTAGATTGAAGGCGATTCTTAGATGAGTCGCCTTTTTCTTTTTCTTCCGAAATGCTTGTCAGTAAAGGGATTGCGCCGAACAGGCAGTTGACTCTCGGAGTTCGAACCACGTATTATTAGCCCACTAATCCTCACCAGACAACTAACTATCCCAGTTTGCCTCATAATATAAACATCCGTTTAAAAAACCTTTTTTAGCATTATTATTAATTATTAACATTTCTTCAGCTAAAGTGCCTAATGGTCGCCGCATTATTCTTTATACCGGAGTTAATTATACCGGCCATTCATATATTCTTACTAAAGACAATGTTTGTTTGTCCGGCGTTTTCAATAACCGTATAAGATCTGCGATTGTGTAAGGGTATTGATTTTAATTTAACTTATATTTTAAAACCCCTGGCGAAAGCTATGGGTTTTATGTTTTTAAGTAGTATTACTTATGTAAAACAAGTATATCATCGGGATTTTACAACTAATTAAAATAAAACCTTTGATTAGCATATCCTGCTTGATACTTTTACATCAGAAACAATCAAACTTTAAATCCACTATTATGAAAACTTCAATATCAATTTTATCCGTATCCTTTTTAGTTGCAGTAATGATGAGTTCTTGCGCTATCAACAAAGAAACTGTAGCAGTCCGTCAGTATGAAATCAATAACTCAAAAGAAGTTTCCGCAACTGCTTTTGTGAAATATGCCGACGGCAGCGTAAAATACTTCAAATCTCTTAAGCTGGTTATCGGTGCGTTTACAACGCCACACTTATTAGGTGATGGAGTTACAAAAATTTCTCCTAAGGAGATTATTGCTTATCAAAATGATCAGCATTATGCTATCTCTCAGACACAGATAGTAGGTGGCAGGCAAACCTTCGTTGCCAAAGAAACTTTACCGGGTTTTGCAGTAAGAATTTCTAAAGGAAAAGTAAATGTTTACAGCAAAAAATTCTACAATGGAAATGCAGGAATTGACGAATACTTTATCCAGGCAGGAAATGACGGTAAAATTTATGCATACACGCCCGATTTGATGAAATCAATCATTAAAGACAATTACGAAGCTATGGCGATTTTCAATCATGATGACGACAAGTCTGATATGATGAAGAAACTGCAAAACATTGCTGATGTTTACAACAATAGTTCTCTGGTAACCAAAAACTAATACATTAATAATATTAATTAATTAACCCCGGCTTTGTTCGGGGTTTTTTTATTAGAAGATGTGGGAAATTGGAGATTTGGAGATTTGGAGATGTGGAGATGTCCCAATTATTGAACGTATTGAACCTTTTGAACCTTTTGAACCTCTTGAACTCATTGAACCTCTTCAACCTCTTCAACCTCCTAAACTTATTACTCCACACAATATCAGGTACATATTCGGCGTTATACTTGTGAAAATCCTATTTTATGAAAAATACATTATCCACTCTGCCATTCATTTTGGCTATAGCAGTACTCTTCAGTTCCTGTGTTGCCAACAAAGAAGTAGCATCACTTCGTCAGGTTGAAATAAAAAATTCCAAAGAAAATGTAAATGTTTGTTTTGTAAAGTACAATGACGGTACGGTAACTTATTATAAGTCATTGAAATTGATTAAAGGTGCTTTTAAAACCCCTCATTTACTTGCAGACAATAGCATCGAAATTTATCCAAAAGAAATCATTTCATATCAAAACCAGGATCAATATGCCATATCTCAGTCTCTTTTTGTAAACGGCAAAAAAAGTTATGTGGCAAAAGAAGCGCTGCCAGGTTTTGCAGTGAGAATTGCAAAAGGTCAGTTGAATGTTTATTGCAAGAAATTTTATAATGGTCAAGTTGGAGTGGATGAATATTTTCTTCAGGCAGGTAATGAAGGGAAAATTTATGCTTACACACCCCAGCTGATGAAATCTATTATTAGAGATAATTATGAAGCCTTGGCAATTTTTGAAAACAATATTGAAGATATGACCAAGAAACTTCAGGCAACAGCAGATGTTTATAACAATAGCATGCTGGTGACTAAAAATTAGTTATAGTTTGTATTGAGTGTGTTTTATTATTTTTTACACAGAAGCCCGGATATAATTATCCGGGCTTTGTGTTTTTTGCATAGACCAACCAATATCATTTTTTAAATTTCTTTTCTAGTTTAAATTGGTTCAAACTACTCCACAGCTGCATATGTTAAAGTATTTAGGGTTTAAAACAGTACTGCTTATATTTTTTTTATTTTTTCATTTCTTTTCATTCGCAGGTAATTACTTTAATCAAAACAGAGATACTTCTTTATTACTTCCTTTTCAATACAATCGGTTAGAAATATTTCTGAAAAAATATCGCGATATCCAGTCTGACGGAGGTTGGGGAAAAATCATTTCCGGAAAAAAAGTCTACAAACCCGGAGATACCTCAGCGGTTGTTTCTGAAGTAAGGCGTCATTTATTTGTCACCGGAGATTTGATTAAAGACAACAAAAGTCCGGTTTTCGACAGTTTGTTATACACTTCCATCATTACATATCGCAACAGAACCGGGTTGAAAACCGACGGAAAGATTGATGCAACTCTTATTGCTGAAATGAATATTCCTATTGAAAAACGTATTCAAAAAATCAAGGTTAATTTGGAAAGAATCAAGCGGATGTATTCTGAATCGGGTGATGATTTTCTGCTGGTTAATATCCCAGAATTCAGATTACACATATATGAGAAATCCGTTCCTGTTCACAACATGAAAGTCATCATAGGGCAGCCTAATCACAAGACGGTAGTTTTTAACGGGAAAATTAGGTATGTAGTATTTTGTCCCTATTGGAATGTACCTAAAAGTATTTTAAATAATGAGATATTGCCAATCATCAGACGTCATCCCGGCTATCTTTCATCAAAAAATATGGAATGGGAAGGCGGATTATTGCGTCAAAAACCAGGACCGGATAACTCCCTTGGGTTGATAAAGTTTATATTTCCCAATTCGCACAATATTTATATGCATGATACGCCGACAAAATCATTGTTCAGCCAAAATCAAAGGACATTTAGTCACGGATGCATAAGGCTCGAGAATGCCAGGTGGCTGGCGGGGTATTTATTGAGAAATGATTCGCAATGGAATTCGGCTACCATTGATGCAGCTATCAGCCGTAGAGTGGAGCAATATGTAGCACTAAAAAAGCCGGTCCCCGTTTACATTGCTTATTTTACCGCATGGGTCGATGAAACAGGCCGTATTAACTTCAGAAAAGATATCTACAATAAGGACAATTAACGTAGCTTATTATTAAAATAGCATATTTGAATTTTAACATTTTTATTTTTTCATAATTTTTTTTGTGTTTGTTTTTTCTTGAAATTTGGCAACTTAATTACTTAACTGATTGTTAATTAATAGTAACTCCTATAAATAATCACCTGAATTACAAATCATTTTATGAAAAAACTTTTACCGGTTGCATCGCTGCTTTTTTTTGTGTTATTCTCTAATTCAACGAATGCTCAAAAGAATTTCTGGAAAGACATCAATGAAGCAAGGGCTAGAAATTCCTCTTATCAAAGAGTGATTGTTCCAAACAAATACAGAACCGTAGCTTTGGATGCGGATGGTTTACTCAATGAGCTCAAAAAAGCGCCATTGGAGTTTTCCAAAGAAGCTGCAAGTAATCCTCTCGTATTGGCGATTCCATACCCCGATGGTACTATTCGCAACTTCAACATTGTGGAGTACAGCATGATGGAGCCAGGTATGTCTGAAGAATTCTCCTCGATAAAAACTTATAGTGGGCAGGGTATTGAAGACAGGACTGCCAGAATTAAAATTGACTGGACTGAATTTGGTTTTCATGCTATGATTTTGTCGGACATAACCGGTTCAGTTTGGATTGATCCCTATGCGAGAGGTGATAAAAGGAATTATATAGCTTATCACAAACAAGACCTAAATCCTAAATACCACATTGAGACAGGAGTCCTAGAGACTGATAAAGAAGCCAGACCTATCTCTACGCAGGGCATTCAGGGCGGACCTTGTTTGGGCGGAACATTAAGAACCTATCGTTTGGCTGTTACCAATACGTTTGAATATGCTCAGGCGGTAGGTGCTACTACTGCTGCTCAATTACGTTCAGCCATCGTTACCACTGTCAATCGCGTGAATGCTGTTTTTGAATCGGAGGTGTCTGTAAGATTCATTCTTATTGCAAATAATAATTTAATTGAGTTTCTTACTTCAACTGCCGATCCGTTCACATCCGGAGCCAATACTACAACCAGTACGTTGATTAATGAATGTCAAACTCAAATTGACAGAAAAATAGGCGCAGCCAATTATGACATTGGGCATGCATTTTGTACAGGAGGAGGAGGCTTGGCACAAAGAGCTTCTGCTTGTATAGACGGAGTCAAAGCCAGAGGGGTGAGCGGATTACCCAATCCTGTAGGAGATGCTTTTGATGTTGATTTTGTTGCGCATGAAATTGGTCATCAATTGAATGCATCACATACTTTTAATGCAACAACCGGTACCTGCAGCGGTAATGGAACTACTGCAACCAATGCAGAGCCGGGCAGTGGTTGTACGATTATGGCATATGCCGGTCAATGTACTGCTACCAATAATTTGCAACTGAATTCAATACCTCATTTCCATGCATTAAATTATGATCAGATAAGTGCATTTGTGACTAAAACTTCAGGAGCCGGATCTTGTTCAGTTGGTATTTCAACAGGGAATACTGCTCCCGTAGTATCTGCGGGACTTGACTATACAATTCCAATTTCTACCCCTTTTACACTTACTGGAAGTGCCACTGATGCGAATGCAGATGCATTGACTTATAGCTGGGAACAGACTGATTTTGGAGGTGCTTTCTCTAACTGGGATGCACCATCAGGAACAAAAGCTCCTCTGTTTCGTTCATTCACACCAAGTACATCTCCTATAAGGACATTTCCCAGAATCACAGATGTAGTAAACAATACCAGAACAATAGGAGAGATATTGCCTGCTATTGCAAGACCAATCAATTTCAGGCTCACAGCAAGGGATAACCGTTCCGGCGGCGGTGGGGTTTGTTATGATGATATGATTGTCACCACATCCGGTTCAGCCCCTTTTATCGTTACTTCCCAGACTACAGCAACTACTTGGACTGCCAACGGGACCAATACCGCTACTATCACATGGGATGTGGTTGGTACAAATGCTTCCCCTTTCAATGTTTCAGCCGTTGATATTCTTTTTTCAGTAGATGGAGGTTTGACTTTTCTGTACACTTTGTTGAGCAATACTCCCAATGACGGGTCTCAAAGCATAGTGATTCCTTCTGCCACTACCACACGCGGAAGGGTGATGGTTAAATCAAGGGGGAATATCTTCTTCAATGTCAATACTGCAAATATCACGATTACTTCTACCTGTGCCGCTGAAGGTGCCGCCGTTAGCCCTGCTGCATCTGTTACAGCGCCTGCCGGATCTTCCACGCTTAATCTGGGATTGGCGCCACAGTATAGTACTGAATTGAATATTTCAGGTACTTTGACTACCAGTGATCCGAAAATGAATTTAACTGTCAATAACTCTACATCAATCGCTACATCCTGCGGAACATTTGCCAATGAGGTAAGGTATGATGTATTTACTTTTACACCTAATATAACGGGAACGTATACATTCAATCTGACTGCTCCGGCTAATACCATTATGAATATTTATTCCAATAGCTTTAACCCTGCAACACCATGCGCCAACTTCCTGAAATCCAACAGCAGGTTCGTTTCCTCTTTCTCAAGTGGGCCCAGCTTGACGCAGGCATTGACCGTAGGTCAGGTTTACTCGTTGATTATAACTACTTTCAGTGCAACAGCCCCTGCTTTGCCGGCAAACTATTCCATTTCTTTATTTACCACACCCAGCGGAGGTAAGCTTTTTGATGGATCAAATGTATACGCCAATCCTGGTAGCGGTTTTGGGTATAATTATGTCGTAGTAAACAACGCCAATGGAAATATTAAGAGTATCGGAAGTAATTCCAATCTGACCAATACAACCAACTATCCTGCCGGCAGCTACACTGTTTATGGTTTATCTAATGCCAATTCAATCAACAACCTGAATACATTTGTCGGAGGAAGTTTCAATACTCTCATCAGCAACATTTTCTCTAATCCATCAACATTCTGTGCCAATTTGAGTAAAAACTCCGTAGCTGTAAATATCACTTCAGGATCATTGCCGGTATCTTTTTTATCGCTTACGGCAAAAAAGAATGGCAATAAAACGCAGCTCGATTGGAGTACAGCTACTGAACAAAACAGCGCTCACTTCAACATACAGCGTTCTGCTGATGGGATTAATTTTACGGATGTGCTGGGTAAAGTGAAAGCTGCCGGAAACAGTAATACGATTCGTACATATTCTTTTGCAGATAACAAACCTTTCAGTAATTGGAACTATTACAGACTGGAGCAGGTTGATATCAATGGCGACGTGAGTTACAGTATTATTGTAGCGGTTAGATTTGAAGATGATAATCGTAGATTCTCTATCTATCCTAATCCTGCAAAAGATTTCATTAATTTATCGTACAATGGTAGTATATCAGGCACTTTGAATATTCAGATAATAGATAACAAAGGAGCTGCGGTAGATTCCCGTCGTTTGAATGTAGTAAGTGGTAATTCTGTCAACAGAATCAATATTGAAAGATTAAGTGCGGGGGTTTATATGTTGAGGTACACCACACCGGAAGGAGAGATATCAAACGTTAAGTTTGTGAAGAACTAGATTTACATAACTTACAAATACAGTCATAAAAAAACTGCAGCGAATGCTGCAGTTTTTTTATGACTGAAAAACGGTAAGCTTAGTATTTTGGACGATCGTTATATTTTCTGTTACGATCGTTGAAATTATTTCTGTCGCGGTTGAATCCGCCGCCGCTGTTGCCCTGAGGTCTTCTCGGTGCTCCGCCGGGTCCACTGCTTCTTTCTTCTGCTTCTTTAACTACAAGAGGTTTTTTACCAAGGGAGATATCATTGAGACTGTCAATAGCTTCGAGCGCTTCTTCGCGATTTTCCATTTCAACGAAGCCGAAGCCTTTGCTCTTTCCGGTTTCACGGTCTATAGCAACTTTAGCAGAGATGATTTTGCCAAACTTTTCAAAAATTTCCTCTAATTCAGCATCATCTAAATCGTAGGGTAAACCGGCAACAAAAATTTTCATGAGATGTAAATTAAAAATTCAAAATTAAAAATTCAAAAGAAAAATTTAAAGGGTGAAAGTACACAACTTATTTTATAAGTAAAAGTAAATGCGACTTTATTTAAAAAAGAATGAAGAAAAAAATCGATCTTGTTTAATTGTTATACCAGTATAATGTATGAATCTATAAATTAGATATTTAATGTAATATATTCATTTCCTTGATGAGATTTTTTGCGCCGGCATATTTATCAACTATAAAAAGAATGTATCTGATATCCACCATTATGTTTCTACAAATTTTTGGATCATAGTTGATATCGCTCATGGTTCCTTCCCATACACGGTCAAAGTTCAGTCCAATCAGATTTCCGTAGGCATCAAGTGCCGGACTTCCGGAATTACCACCCGTAGTATGATTGGATGCGATAAAACAAACGGGGAGTTTGCCATTTACGCCATACATTCCATAGTCTTTGGATTTATACAACTTAAGCAAATCCTGCGGAAGATCAAATTCATAATCACCTGGTTTGTATTTTTCCAGAATACCATCGCTGTAAGTATAGAAATCATATTTTACAGCATCCCGGGGCTCATAGCCTTTTACATTTCCATAAGTAACACGCATGGTTCCATTGGCATCCGGGTAAAATCTTTTTTCTTTAAATACTTCCAGCAGCGCCTGCATATAATTGCGCTGTAATCTGGTTATTAAAGGCTGAAATTCATTTATTTTAGGTGAAACGGCAGATTTATATGTTTTGACCATATCCTCATACATCATGAAAGCAATATCAGACTTAAGTAAACCAATGGCAGTTTCAGGTGATTCGGTTAATATTGTTTTAATTTTTTCAAATGAAGTAAATCCGGTTGTACTGTAAATTTCTTCACTTAGTTTACTGATGTCTCCCTGGTAAAAAGATAATTTATCCGAAAGATATTTTGATATGAATTCTTTTTTCTGGTCATTGATATACAGCTCAATCAAAGATTCAAATAGTTTTATATCTACAGCTTTATTGTATTCTTTAAATGTTTCTTCAAGTTTTTGAATCAACTCTGCTTTTTTCTTTTCATATTCACTGTTTCCTTTTTCATAAGCAGTTGTCAGACCAGATAACTCACCTGAAATGCTGAATATTTCAATTTTCGGAACAATTTCATTAAAATAATCTCTGGCTCTGGAGTAGGATTCTATTGAATCATAAGCGTTGCGAAGCTCAGGCAAAACATTTTGATATTTTGTTTTCCATTCTTCATTTTTCTGTATTCTTTCAGTGAATATTTTTTCATAATTGTTTTTTTTATCTACCGCTTCAGACTTCTTTAATCCCAGCACTTCACCTTTCCATTTTTTATGTCCGTTTTCAATGGTGGCGTATTTAGCTGCATACTGAATTTTTATAGATTCATCTTTAATCATGAAGTCTTTCATGATTGCCAGTGCATGATGTCTGATGTTTATTTTTGCAGGGTCATTTACCTCCATGATTTGTTTTACGGCACGGGAAGAAAGATATTCATTGGTTCTTCCCGGAAAACCAAACACCATAGTAAAATCGCCTTCTTTAACTCCTTTAAGAGAAATCTTTAAAGAGCGTTTGGGCGTGTAAGGCACATTGTCGGGAGAGTAAGCTGCAGGTTTATTGTTTTTATCTGCATAGATTCTGAACATAGAGAAATCACCTGTATGTCTCGGCCAGGTCCAGTTGTCGGTATCCTTTCCGAAATTCCCCACAGCAGATGGGGGCGCACCCACCAGTCGCACATCTTTATATGTCTCTGTCACGAATAAATAATATTTATTTCCTTCAAAAAACGGACGGACAATGATATCCTGCCAGTTTTCTTTTTTGTACAAATTTTTTAACTGCTGTATATTTTTTTCAATCAAAGCTTGTCGCTCTTTATCATTCATCATTGTTGTAACACCTTTAAGTGTAGCAGAAGTTACTTCCTCAATATTGATAATGAATGAAACAAAAAGATTAGGATTCGTTAATTCTTGTTTTTTTTCATAAGCCCAGAAGCCATTTTTGATATAATTGTTTTCAAGAGAGGAATGATTCTGTATGGCATCAAAACCGCAATGATGATTGGTGAGAATAAGGCCTTGATCGGAAATTACTTCAGCAGTACAAAAGCCGCCTAAGCTTACGATGGCATCTTTAAGACTGCTTTTATTGATATTGTAAATATCTCGGGCGTTTATTTTCATTCCCATTTTCTTCATTTCTTTTTCATTCAGTGTTGCCAGCAACTGAGGCAGCCACATACCTTCATCGGCAAAGCATTTGAAAGAAATAGTTGTAATTAAAAAAAGCAGAATGATATTTTTCATAATTTATTTTATTAAAACTTTAGCCAGTCTTTCCACTTCCTTTATTTCAGCTTCAGAAAGGGAGTTGTTGTTTTTATTTTTTGCCTGAAGAAATAATGCCATTTTATGTTGAGGATATTTCTCCAGAATTTGTTGCAAGAGAATTTCGGATTCATTATTTTTTTTCAACTCAGGAGCAATTTTAACTGCCTCTGATTTGAATCTGGTGGGTTTCTTTTTGATGATAGCTTCCAGTGTGGCTAATTTGGGTGAAGTGATAACGCCTGATTGTTTAGCTTTTGCGTATAAGCCTTCCAGTTGTTTTTTGCTGAGTCCACCACGATTACAATACTGATGGTGAAGGCTTTTGATAAAAGCATTGTCAGGCCTTGCAGTCATCAGGCTTTCCAAAATATTCATTATGATATTTATTTCAGGCAGAAGATAATGATTAAAGGATTTAATAGTTGGTTTGGTTTCTTCAAGAATTATATTCAAATCTTCTATACTTTTACCGCGGAGCCGCAGAGCTCGCAGAGTTTTCGCGGAGGGCATTATCTCTGCGTTTGCTCAGCGTTCTTCTTTCTCAGCGGTGAATTTTTCGCTTTTTCACCTTGGTGTAATCACACTCTACAATATATTAAAATAACAAAGTCCGATTTTTCAACCGGACTTTTGTATGTAAAATCTACTGAATTAAATATCAATTGCCTCTCCGTAAGCCGCTGCAGTTGCTTCTTTCAGCCCTTCACTCATAGTCGGGTGAGGGTGAACGGCGTTAAGGATTTCATGTGCAGTTGTTTCCAATTTTCTGGCTACAACAGCTTCTGCAATCATTTCCGTAACATTATTGCCAATCATATGACAACCCAAGAACTCTCCGTATTTGGCATCATAGATTACTTTTACAAAACCATCTGTCGCACCGCCGGCAACGGCTTTGCCACTTGCAACGAATGGGAATTTACCCACTTTAATTTCATAGCCTGCATCTTTTGCTGCTTTTTCGGTATATCCTACAGACGCAATTTCGGGAGTGGTGTAAGTACAACCTGGAATATTATTATAGTCAATGGCTTCAGGCTTGTGACCACTGAGGTGTTCAGCTGCGTTGATACCTTCTTTGGCGGCAACGTGAGCCAGGGCCTGACCGGGTGTGCAATCGCCGATAGCGTATAAACCTGCAACAGATGTCTGCTGATTGGCATCAACAATAATTTTGCCTTTATCGGTTTTAACACCCAAAGATTCAAGACCAATATTTTCAATATTCGCTACAACGCCCACCGCACTAAGTAAAATATCTGCTTCGAGGACAACTTCTCCTGTAGCAGTTTTTACTGTAGCTTTTACACCCGCACCTGAAGTATCTACTTTAGTTACCTCGCTGTTGGTCATGATGGTCATGCCTTGTTTTTTGAATTGCTTCTCCATTTCTTTACTGATGTCTTCATCTTCAACAGGAACAATTCTTGGAAGAAATTCTACGATGGTCACATTTGTTCCCATGCTATTGTAGAAATAAGCAAATTCACTGCCGATAGCGCCGCTACCGCAAATGATGATGCTTTTTGGCTGAGAAGGAAGTGACATCGCTTCTCTGTAACCAATTATTTTTTTTCCGTCTATAGGCATTGTAGGCAGTTGTCTTGCACGACCTCCTGTAGCGAGAATTATATTTTTCGCTTCCAGCACTTGTTTGCTGTTGTCGGCAGCGGTAACTTCCAATTTGTTGGCAGCAAGAAGCTTACCATTACCCATTATGACATCAATCTTGTTTTTCTTCATCAAATATTGAATGCCTTTACTCATTTTATCAGCAACACCGCGACTACGTTTGATCACTCCTACGAAGTCGGCAGTAGCACTGTCTATTTTAATGCCATAGTCTGCAGCATGTTTAGTGTATTCGTACACCTGAGCACTTTTTAAGAGCGCTTTGGTTGGTATACATCCCCAGTTGAGGCAAATACCACCCAGACTTTCTCTTTCAACAATGGCAACTTTTTTGCCAAGCTGACTAGCTCTGATTGCAGCCGGATAACCACCGGGCCCGCTTCCTAATACAATTACATCATACGCCATATTCTTAATTTTTAAATTTTATAGTTATAAATTTCTATATACTTTTAAGCGACTCGCAAAATTACTTTGAAATAGGTGATTAGCCAAAACCTTATTAGAGAAGATGCTAATTCAAAAAAAGTATTCAATTAGGCAGTTTTGTTCTCTTTTTTCTTCCCGGTGATTATTTGTAGGGAATTGATGCTCACATTCAACTCAAATCCTATCAGTATAGCCAGGGCGTTGATGTAAATCAATGCCATAATCATCATAATGGTACCTATCGACCCATATAAAACATTGTATTTGCCGAAATTGGAGACAAAATAAGAGAAGCCAAAGGTGGAGACAATACTCAAAAATGTGGTGGTGATGGTTCCGGGAGAATTTAATTTCCATTGCTTCTCCACCGATGGGACATATTTAAAAATAAATCCAATCGTATAAAAAATCAGGAAAATAATCAGGATCCATCTGATGTTGGAAAAGAAATCTCTCCACCCTTTATCTGCTATCAGGAATTTCAGCAATTCACCCTGTGAAATCAGTAAAACGAAATAGGCCAGAAAAAGTGCGAAAATGAGCATGGTAATTCTGATAGCCATCCATCTTTTTTCAAATCCCATTCTTTTTTCAAATCCTATATATTGTTTTCTATTAAATGAACGCTCCAGTCCCATGATGGCATTGGAAGCGAAAAATAAAGAAAACAATAAACCGAATGAGAGTAAACCGATTTTTGTATCGTAGATAAATGAATCTACGAAGCGAATCAGTTCACGGTTATATACTCTGGATGGAATAATATCGTAAATGAATTTATGTAACTGAATCCGTATGGTTCTTCTTGATATAAATGGTAAATGAGGAATCAGTGTAAAAATGAACAGCAAAGAAGGCGGTATGGCCATAATGAAATTGTAAGATATGGCCGAAGCTCTTTCTGTTAATCCGTGCTGCTTGATTTGGTTATAAAAAAAACGAATGACATCATAAAGAGGAACACCCTGAAAACCAGGCAGACGAATGCTTTTAGACTTTCTTAAAATGAAAGCCAAAGGTGTTTTGGTAATTAATATTCTCTCAAGTTTCGTCAAGGTTTATTCGTTTGATTTAAATTTTTTCTTTTTGCAAAAAGACTGTCAAGTGCCTGCTGATATGCCTTTGCATATTTTTGATGTTCAGGATAGGTGGCAGCAAAGTTAGAATATCCTTTAAAATCCGGCTTGGCAACAAAAAATATGTAGTCTGTTTTTGGAGCGTTCAGTACCGCATCAATAGTATTCATGGATGGAGTGCATATAGGACCCGGCGGCAATCCCTTGTTTTGATAGGTGTTATAAGGCGATGAATGTTTCAGGTGTCCGTGTAAAATTCTTTTGAGCCCGAAATCACGCATGGCATATTTAACGGTAGGATCCGCTTCCAATTTCATGTCTTTAGATATGCGATTCATATACACACTGGCAATTTTCCCTTTGTCTTCTTCTTTCAATGTTTCTTCTTCTACAATGCTTGCAATAGTATACACTTGAGAAGGAATGAATCCCATTTTTTTTGCCTGTTCTGTTCTTTTGCCTTCCCAGAATTTATCGTGCTGATCTTTCAGTCTTGTTATGATTTTACGAAAAGAACCATTCCACCAAAGCATATAGGAATTAGGTATTACAATAGTCATCACGGTATTGGTATCAAGTCCGAATGACGACAATGAATCATTGCTGGTCAGAAACCGAATGGCAGTGGCCGAATCTGTTTCAAAGTTCTTTCCGATTTTTCCGGCCAGGTCTTCTTTTGTACGAATTTTATTGATGACAAGTCTGACAGGAGTCTGATTGCCCGATTTAAGTGTACGGATAAGTCCGAACAGACTCATGCCTTCTTTGATTTCATATTTTCCGGGCTTGATATTATTCGGGTATTTCAATCTTTTTGAAACAAAATCAAACCAACCTTTACTTTTTATGATGTTTTTATCCAACAGCGACTGTCTGACTTTTTCATAGTCGCTGCCCGAATAAACATAAAAGAATTTTTTTTCAGGAATTGAAAGAGTGGGACCGAAAAGATTCCATGCTGTATAAATAGCTGCGATGCCTGCTATGATGGAAATTATGATGATTGTTTTCTTCATTTCAGATTCAAATAAGACAAATTTAAAATAAAAAACCCGCTATAAGATAGCGGGTTTGTAATTATTTGATATAACTCAGTTAATTTCCGCCAGGTTTGTTTGTTCCCGGTAATGGAGTAGTATTTGCCGGAGTCGTTGTTTTTTGCTGGGGAGTAGTAGGCATATTTTTCAGGATGTCTTTACCTGTTGAAACCCCTTCTTTTGGGATGAATGCAGGTGAAACAAGGCAAAGGATACCCACAACAGCTGCGAAAATCCATGTTCCTTTTTCCAAAACATCAGTGGTTTGTTTCACACCCATTAGTTGGTTGCCTACGCCTCCGAAAGTACCGGACAATCCACCACCTTTGGGATTTTGAATGAGAACGATCAATCCCAGTATGAGAGATGCAATGATTATTAAAACTCCGAATAATGCTAACATATCTTTTTACTTTAAATATTCAATTTTGTCTGCAAAGTAAGCACTTTTGGCAGGATTTTGCAAACTTAATTTTTTATATACGTCAATGGCTTTGTCAATTTTTCCCTGTTGAACAAAGACTTCGGCCATTGTTTCCGTAATAACAGCGGTCTCCGTATTGCTCTTTTCAGCGAGCTTTTCTACGGCATTGTCTATAGGGGCATTGGTTTCAGGCAGTGTATTTCCATGAACTTTCTTCATGGTTTTGAGCCACTGGGTAAAACTTTTCACCTGGTTTCCCAATTTATCTGTAGGTTGTTGCTCTTCAGAAAACTTTATACCCTGGGAGGCAAAATAATCGGTGGTATATAATGGCTCAAAAAGAAAATCTTCTTTGGGCGCTTTTTCTTTTTTCTCAACTGGTTGCTCATCATTTAAAATCCTTTTAGCATCATCCTGATTGAGTTGAAGATTTAGCCAGTAGTTGTTTTTAAAATGAAGCGCAGTTTTTGGGACAATTTCATTGAAATGATCACTTCCTTTTTCGAGTTCTTTCAACAGAAAAAAATAAGACAAACCGAAGAAGGGGTATGCTTCGACAGACTGATGCAACAATTTAATGCGGTCCGCTCCGGTAATATCAGTTCGGTATATTTTTTTGAATAGTTCCTGTTGTTGCATTTTTCAAATCTATTACAATATCGGCAATTACTCAAATTACCAGTTGGAAAATATTTTATTGAATATCTCATCCACGAGATTTTTTACAATCTCATCATTCAGTGAAGATTCTGCCTGCGAGAGACTTAGGTTGGCACCAAAATCAAACGTCCTGATTAAATCTGTCTCGATATTCTTTTTTTCATCAAGATTGTTTTTGAATGAAAGGTGAAAACCAACAGTAAGTCTGTTACCGCTGGAATTATTGCCCGATATGCTTATCGTGCTTGTAAAGTACTGAGAAACGTACCCGCTGATATCGTAGTGTGCGTCATCATTGTTTGTTTGTCTCAGACGGGTGGTGTTGATGATTTTCTGTTTGAGTCTTTCTGTCAGTTGTGGACTTAATTGTGTGTTTACATAAGCTGCTTTGTTCTCCAGATAATTCACTCTGAACGTCGTTACATCAGGTGGAATAGGAGAAGTATCTTTGAAGGAGTATTTGCAGGTAGAAAAATTAAAAATTGTCAATATGAAAAATGCCAGGACAAACATTGCAGGTCGACTACTATATAATTTCCATTTGTTCATGCGTATGCTTTAAATTTTTATTGGCTTGTTTTACAAATGATCGATGTCGTATTCTTTTAGTTTTCTGTACAAGGTACGTTCGCTTATGCCCAAATCAATAGAGGCATCTTTTCTTTTGCCTCTGTGTTTTTTTAATGCTTTTATAATCAGTTCTTTTTCTTTATCCAGTATGCTCAGTGACTCTTCCACTTCTTCATGCTGCTGTATCCCGTTGCCATTTTCAGTTTTGTAGATGACAGAAGGATTGACGGGGTAGGCATTGCCCATATTGGAGCTTATTTCCTTCATGGTGCCGATATTCCCCGAATCCTGCGTATATACAGGAACGTGAGTGGCTACAGAAGGATTCTGAACCAGATCAAAGAACATTTTCTTCAGTTCATTCACATCTTTTTTCATATCGAAGAAGAGTTTGTAGAGAATCTCTCTTTCGTTGGCAAATTCAGCCTGGCTAACGGCTCCCGGACCGCCACTTAAAGCGGGTAGGCGGTTCTGACTTTGCTCCGGTAGAAAACTGAGTAATTGTTCTGCCGTGATATTTTTTTCTTTACTTAAAACAGAAACCTGTTCAGCGATGTTTTTAAGTTCTCTGACATTACCCGGGAAAATGTAATTGAGCAATACCTGCTTGGCATCTTCCTGCAATTGTACGGAGGAGGTTTTGTATCTTTCTGCAAAGTCGGAGGCGAATTTTCTGAACAGCAGCAAGATGTCTTCTTTTCTGTCGCGCAATGATGGGACTCTGATAGGAACAGTATTCAATCTGTAATACAAGTCTTCTCTGAATTTTCCTCTGTTGGTAAGATCCAGTAAATCTTTATTACTGGCAGCGATAACGCGGACATCTGTTTTTTGAACCTTGCTGCTGCCTACGCGGATGTATTCTCCGGCTTCGAGTACACGTAACAGTCTGGCTTGAGTTCCCAACGGCATTTCACCAATTTCATCAAGGAAAATGGTGCCGCCGTTGACCGTTTCAAAATAGCCTTTTCTGCTATCCACCGCACCGGTAAAGGAGCCTTTCTCATGGCCAAATAATTCAGAATCTATTGTTCCTTCCGGAATGGCACCACAGTTTACCGCAATGAATGAATTGTGTTTTCTGGATGATAGCGAATGTATGATTTGGGAAAAAACCTCTTTACCCACACCGCTTTCTCCGTTGATGAGTACACTTAAATCTGTATTGGCAACCTGTACGGCAACATTCAGCGCATGGTTCAAAGCGGGCGAATTGCCGATGATGCCAAATCTGTTTTTTATAGATTGTAAATCCATATGTTATGATATTGCTTTTCCAATTAGGGTTCCGGCGGTACAGTCGTGTACCTTCACTATTACGTAATCGCCTTTCTTAAAATTCATTTTTGGAAAAACGACTACTTTATTCTGATCATTTCTTCCAAACAACTCGTCTTGATTCTTTTTGGATGTCCCTTCAATCAACACTTTGAATGTTTTGCCCACATCTCTTTGCATGCTTTTTAAGGAGTGCACGCGATGCAAGTTTACCATTTCCTGCAAACGACGTTTTTTTACTTCCAGTGGAATATCATCTTCAAATCTTCTGGCAGCGAGGGTTCCGGGTCTTTCTGAATAAAAGTACATGTAGGCAAGATCGAATTCGCAATATTCCATGAGACTCATTGAGTCCTGATGATCTTCTTCTGTTTCGGTACAGAAACCGGTAATCATATCGGTTGATAATCCGCAATCTGGAATTATTTCTTTGATGCGATCCACTTTTGCCAGATACCATTCTCTGCTGTAGGTGCGGTTCATCAACTGAAGCAGGCGTGTGCTGCCGCTTTGAACGGGAAGATGGATATAATTACAGATGTTCTCGTATTTGTTGATGGTAAAAAGCACTTCATCTGTGATGTCTTTCGGATGTGAAGTGGAAAATCTGACCCGTAGCAGGGGAGATATCAATGCAGCTTTTTCCAGGAGTTGCGCAAAACTGACATTGGTGTTGTTTTCTTCATCCCTCCAGTAGTAACTGTCTACATTCTGTCCCAATAAAGTCACTTCTCGGTATCCGTCATTAAACAATGCTTCACATTCGGCAATAATGCTGAGTGCACTTCGGCTTCTTTCTCTTCCTCTGGTAAAAGGCACCACGCAAAATGAGCACATATTGTTACAGCCACGCATGATGCTCACAAAAGCATTCACGCCGTTGCTGTTCAGGCGAATAGGAGAAATATCGGCGTAAGTTTCATCTCTGCTCAGCAAAACATTTACCGCTTTCTGTCCGGTCTCAGCTTCCTGAATCAGTTGAGGTAATGTTCTGTAAGCATCCGGACCTACAACTATATCCACTAATTTTTCTTCCTCCAGCAGATTGCCCTTGAGTCTTTCTGCCATACAGCCAAGGATGCCTATAATGAGAGAGGGATTTTGTTTTTTGGCAGTTTTAAATTCAGTCAGTCTCTTTCTGATTCTTTCTTCCGCTTTTTCACGAATGGAACAGGTGTTGATTAGAATAAGATCTGCTTCTTCAAAGTTTGCAGTAGCACCAAAATTATTCTGCTGTAAAATGGAGGCAATTACTTCGCTGTCGGCAAAGTTCATGGCACACCCATAACTTTCAATGTAGAAATGCTTGTTATGTATCCCGGTTGATTCAATGTCGGGTAAAAAGGCTTCGCCCTGTCTTTTTTCATCATGTATTTTACCTGCAACTAACTCCTCCATTGCAACAAATTTTTTTGCAAAGATAAGAAATAGTGACACAATGTCAGCGCTATTTATGAATGATATTGATTTATAAGAATCTAAAGAAGAATGAAATAAAGGGTTACTTTAAAGAAAGTAATTTATTTGATAACCAACTGTTTTTCAATGGTATTATCCATTTTTCCTTTAATTCAATTTTAGATAAAATGGTATTGTTGAAGTAGAGATTTTCAGGGGTGATGATTCCATTTTCAAATAAATCATTCAGTTTAGAAAGCGGAATCAGTTCCAATTTGTCTTGTATTATAAAGGCCAGCAATTGCCTGTTGAACAGGTCAACTTTGTATCTGCTTACAATATCTTTTACGATTCTGACAGAACTATCTGTACTGCATCCACTCACGCCCGAAGCAGTTTCATCTGCCATAAAAATGATAAAGTGGTTAAAAAGCACCATCGCATGGCCTTTTACTTTGGCACCGTGAGTTGTCCAGGATGCAACGAAATCTTTCAATATTTGATTTATTTCATCAATCTCCTGAGCGGAGAAAGGTCTGTTGCTCTGATAGATCCATACCCTTGAATCGGGCGCGAAATCTTCCGGTAGTTGATAGGTTAGGTCAATGCTCATCTTAATTCAACTTTAATTTCCAAGAGAGAGTGCTACCAGCTCGGCGATGTCGAGCACTTCCACTTCGTTTTCTTTTTCTCTGTTTTTCACTCCGTCGGTCAGCATCGTATTACAGAAAGGGCAGGCGGCAGCAATGACTTTAGCGCCGGTACTCAATGCCTCATCACTTCTTTCAATATTAATGCGCGTGTCGCCTTTTTCTTCTTCTTTAAACATTTGTGCACCCCCCGCTCCGCAACAAAGACCATTGCTCCGGCAGCGTTTCATTTCTACCAAAGCCACATCCATGGCCTCCAGCACTTTTCTGGGTGCTTCATATATATCATTGGCACGACCCAGATAACAACTGTCGTGGTAAGTTATTTTTTTACCTTTAAATCCGCCTGTGTCCGTCATTCTTACCTTGCCTTCATCAATTAGTTGCTGCAGAAAAGTAGCATGGTGAATCACTTCGTAATTGCCGCCCAGCTCTGGATATTCATTTTTCAAAACATTGAAACAATGCGGACAAGCCGTCACGATTTTTTTGATGTTGTACCCATTTAAAATCTGAATGTTCTGATAGGCCATCATCTGAAACATAAACTCATTTCCGGAGCGTCTGGCAGGATCTCCCGTGCACATTTCTTCCTTGCCCAAGATGGCATATTTAATGCCCACTTTATTGAGTATTGTAACAAATGCCTTGGTTATTTTTTGTGCTCTCTGATCAAAACTGCCCGCGCAACCTACCCAAAACAAAATATCCGGTTGCTCTCCACTTGCAAGAAATTCAGCCATCGTTGGTACATGCATATCTTAAAGTTTTTACTGATCGTTTTAGTTTTTCAAGTCTTCTGTCCATTTGTCTCTGTCATCCGGACTTAATTTCCAGGGAGCGAAATTGTTTTCAATATTGCCAAACATGGCATTCCATTCCTGCGGAGCATTGCTGTCTTCCATTATCAGACTTCTCCGCAGTTCCAGAATAATATCCAGCGGATTGATGCTTACCGGACATTCCTGCACACATGCGTTACAGGTAGTACAGGCGCGCAATTCTTCCACGCTGATATAATCATTCAATAATGTTTTGCCGTCGTCTTTAAATTCTCCGTTCTTTTTTATGTTTTCACCCACTTCCTGTAAACGATCTCTCGTGTCCATCATAATCTTTCTGGGACTGAGCAATTTACCTGTCTGGTTTGCAGGGCAGGCAGTAGAACATCTGCCGCATTCGGTACAGCTGTAGGCATCGAGCAGACTTTTCCAGCTCAGATCCATCACATCTTTGGCACCAAATTTCATTGGCTGTGCATCTCCGGTGGGAGCCAGTTCCGGCTGCATCATATATTTAACCTCATTCTGCACATTCTGCATATTGTGCATTTTTCCTGATGCTTCCAGACGGGAATAATATGCATTGGGGAAAGCCAGCATGATATGCAGGTGCTTGCTGTATGGCAGGTAATTCAGAAATGCAAAAATACCTACGATATGCAACCACCAGCAACTGCGCTCAATCGCAATGAGTTGTGCAGAAGAAAAATTTTTAAACAAAGGCGCTATGATACCGGAAACGATAAAATTTCCTGTTTCATGATAATGTTCATTTCCCTGGATTTGCAATGCTCTGTCGCTTGCATTCATGATCAGGAAAAGCGACATCAATATAATCTCTGCAATGAGAATGTAATTGGCATCACTGCGCGGCCATCCATCCAGATCCTTACTCATGAATCTCTTCAGTTTGAGGATATTTCTTCTCGCGAAAAAAATAATACATACGCCGATAACACCAACTGCCAGCAATTCAAAAAAGTTGATTAGTAATGAGTATAAGCTACCAAGCGGCGTAAGGAAAATTCTGTGCCAACCCGTAATGCCATCCAAGATGATCTCTAGCACTTCAATATTGATAATAATAAATCCCGCATAAATAATAAAGTGCATGATGGCCACAGTAGGATTTCTGAACATTTTTTTCTGTCCCAGTGCAAGCAATACAACATTTCTCCAGCGAAGAGAAGACTGATCTGATAAATCTTCTTCTCTGCCTAGAAAAATGTTCTTTTTAATTTGCAGAATATTCGATCTGAACAACCAAATGGAGTAAGCCGCAAGTATTAGAAATGCCGCTTGTTGGATATATTGCATAATAGTTCAAAATAATATTGCTAAGGTAAAGTATTTAGGTTTTACTATTGAATAATTTCCGAACTTTCAGCTTTAAATTTTAAAAAAATATGATTCTTAATAAAGATACTGCGGATAAGAAACTCAAGAGAATGGCGCTGGAGGTGGCTGAGAAAAATTTTGATAAGAAAGAACTGGTGCTCATTGGTATTAAAGAGAACGGAACGTATATCGCTAAAAAAATAGCAGAATATCTGAAGGATGTTTTTACCGGGAAAATTCAACTGCTGGAACTTTCGCTTGATAAAAGAAAACCCGAAAAAATAATCCTGGATAAAAAGATTGATTTCAATGATGCATGTGTCTTGTTGATTGATGATGTTGCCAATAGCGGTAAAACTATGTTGTATGCATTAAAACCGCTGCTTGATGAATTTCCTCAGCAAATTGAAACGCTCGTTTTGGTTGAGCGTACACATAAAAGATTCCCCATTGCGGTAGATTATGTTGGTATGTCGGTATCTACCACCCGTCAGGAAAATATTATTGTCAAAGTAGAGCAGGGTGAGATCATGGGAGCTTATATTGACGCAGCATCTTAATTAAAAATGCAACCAATTCCATTTCAGTCCACCATTGGACAATTCCAGCGAGGGCATTGGGAATTTCAATGAATTCAATACGAATAGCAGTCCCTTCAGGTATTTATTTTTCGTTTTTATTTTGGTGAGGTCTATATCCGGAGCTAGATACCATTGCCGGTATCTTTTAATATCCGGTCTTGAAAAAGTGATATTTCCATCTTTGTCTTTCGCAATATTTTCTCTGCCGCCAAACATACCTTCGGCACCTACGCCAACGGATACCTGCAACCAGGATGGAATGTTAGAATGAGGAAAAAATGACCGAAGATTGGCGCTGGCCCAATAAGTTTGGCCATTATAATCTTTCAGAAATCTTTCGGCAGCAGTTTTACCAAACAAGGCATTGCTTCTTTGATTCAACGAGGCATCAGCATAAGTCTTCCGATGGAAGGAGGTCTTCAATTGTATTCTTTGCTCATTCCATGCCAGTTCCTGTGCCATAAAAGCGGCGCTTCCCAGAATATTCCCACCCACATCTGCCCAGCTCCATCCCCATTCGGCACTGAATCCATCCAGCGTTTCAATAATCGTCTGATAAGCAATGCCACTCAGTCCGCCAATCCAGATGCTTTTTTCCCTTTCCATTCCTGTGCTCTTCCATATCTCAGTACTGTATCTGCTCATGGTATAGGCACTGTAAACATGTCCGATTTTATCCATCTGCTTCCATTCGTCAAAATCATTGAAAGTGCGAAAATGACTTTGAGGATAATTTTTATACCATGCGAAATACAATGCAGTAAGACTACCACCATAAATTACGCCGTTGGCTATGGCAACATTTCTGATGGCAGTTTTATTTCCGGAGGAGATGAGTAGGTTTGTATCAGGATGATTATTATATAGAATGCTGTCTGTTTGAGCAAATGAAAGAGAATGAATGAAAAAAAAGAAACAAAGAATCAAACAGCATATTTTGTTGAAACGCTTTTCTGTACTGATTGAAATGAATTTATTAATATGACCGGAATTTAAATTCATAAAACAAAAATAACTTTAAAGTGTTTATTTCAGCCACGAATAATTTAAATTTGACAAAATATACCTGTTTATATGAGCAATGAAATACAATCTAAAGTAAATGTGTGGCTGAACGGCAATTATGATGAAGCTACAAAAGATGCTATCAGAAAAATGCAAAATTCCTCTCCGGATGAACTGGCAGATTCATTTTACCGCAATCTTGAATTCGGAACCGGTGGATTAAGAGGCATCATGGGTGTTGGCACAAACAGAATGAATAAATATACTATTGGTATGGCTACGCAGGGCTTTGCCAATTATATGAAAAAATCTTTCGCTGGAGAAATCAGTGTGGTGGTTGGTCATGATTCAAGAAATAACAGCCGCACTTTTGCAGAGATTACTTCCAATGTTTTTGCAGCCAATGGTATAAAAGTATACTTGTTTGAAAGTCTGCGTCCGACACCGGAATTAAGCTTCGCCATTCGGCATTTGAAATGTCAGGGCGGTGTAGTGTGCACAGCGAGTCACAATCCTAAAGAATACAACGGTTATAAAGCATATTGGGATGATGGTGCTCAACTGGTGCCACCTCATGATAAAAATGTAATTACCGAAGTGGAGAAAATTGCTTCCGTGGATGAAGTATTGTGGAGTGGGGGAGAATCGCTCATTACAATTATCGGCAAGGAAATGGACGAGGCCTATCTTGATATGGTTAAAGGCCTGAGTATCTATCCGGATGTTTGCGAAAAACAACATGACCTGAAAATTGTGTACACGCCTATTCACGGTTCCGGTATTATGCTGGTGCCTCAGGCATTGAAGCGTTATGGTTTTTCCAATATTCATATCGTAGAAGAACAAAGCACGCCTGATGGCAATTTCCCTACGGTGAACTATCCAAATCCGGAGGAGACAGAAACCATGAGCATAGGTTTGAAGAAATCAAAGGAGCTGGATGCTGATATTTTACTGGGTACAGATCCTGATGCCGATCGTGTAGGCGTTGGCGTTAAAAATCATAAAGGACAATGGATATTGATGAATGGCAATCAAACTGCTTTACTTGCTTTCAACTATATGATTGAAGCCCGCAAGGCCAAAGGCATTGCACAGTCAAATGATATGGTGATTAAGACAATCGTTACAACAGATATGATTGATGTGATTGCAAAAGAAAATCAGATTTCCTGTTACAATGTACTTACCGGTTTTAAATGGATATCCTCTTTAATAAAAGAAAAAGAAGCAAATGAAAACTATGTCATTGGAGGAGAGGAGAGCTTCGGTTTGATGATAGGCAACAGCATCAGAGACAAAGACGCCGTGAGTGCGGTAACTATTCTCTGTGAAATGGCTGCTTATGAGAAGAATAAAGGAAGAAGCCTTTTTGCCAAACTGATAGACATGTATTTGCAATATGGTTTTTATAAGGAAAGTCTGGTAAGTATTACCAAGAAAGGGATGAATGGAGCAGCTGAGATAAAGGCAATGATGGAACAATACAGAAGCAATCCTCCGAAAACTATTGTAGGCATTCCTGTAAAAGAGCTATTGGATTACGAATTACAGATTGGCAAAAACATTCAGACCGGTGAATCATGGAAAATTGATTTGCCTAAGAGCAATGTGCTGCAGTTTTTGCTGGAAGATGGAAGTAAAATTTCAGCCAGACCAAGCGGCACGGAGCCAAAAATTAAATTTTATTTCAGTGTCAATACCAAACTGAACAATAAAGAAGAATTTGATGAAAAAGATTTGATGCTGGACAATAAAATCAATCAAATCATCAAAGAGTTGGAGGTAGAATAAGTAAACAATAAAGATTAATGAGTAAGATAGAAGATACACACCGACATAAGGGACTGAGAAAAAAACTGGTTGACGGATTGAGAGAAAGAGGAATTACAGATGAGTCGGTACTTTCAGCTATCAATACAATACCCAGGCATTTTTTTCTTGATACCGCACTGGATAATATTGCATACGAAGACAGGGCTTTTGAAATTGAAAGCGGTCAAACGATTTCGCAACCATATACCGTGGCCTATCAAACACAGTTGCTTAATGTTAAAGCCAATGATAAAATCCTTGAAATAGGAACCGGAAGTGGATACCAGGCATCTGTACTGGCTGCAATGGATGCAATAGTTTATACCATTGAAAGGCAAAAAGTTCTTTTTAAGAATACTGAAAAATTTATCCTGAAAGGAAAATACCCTACGGTTAAATTTTTTTTCGGAGATGGTTTTGAAGGCTTGCCCACTTATGCTCCTTTTGACAAAGTGATTATTACCTGCGCGGCTCCTGTTGTTCCGCCTAAACTGATTGAACAATTAAAACCCGGAGGCATTATGGTTTTACCGCTCAACGAGGAAGATGCCCAGCGAATGGTAAGAATAACAAAGAATCAGGACGGTGATATTTCGGAGGAGCATTTTGATAAATTTTCTTTTGTGCCTATGCTCAGCGGAAAATCGCGATAAATTAATAAAGATTAATTATGCGTTTTTTTTCAAAAATAGTATTCCTCTGCAACTGTTGCTTTTTGATTACTGTCGTAATGCGACTGGTTGAACTGCGTCAAAAAACTTCGGATATAAAAAGTGATTCTTTATTATATCAGCCTTTTCAAAGTACGCTTATTATTTTAGGTTATGGGGCCATCATCATAAATGCATTGTTCTTTCTTTTAGGGATTTATAGTATTGTGTTTAATAAACAACCCATTACTCCGCGGTGGATGCTGTTTTTTAATCTGATTTTATTTCCGGTGCAGATTTTTTATTTCTTTTTCTGAGAAGTGAGTTTAAAGGTTTAAGTCGCTTCGCTGATATAAGGGTTTAAATCGCTTCGCTGTTTTAACTCCAAACCTCAAACTCCAAACTATTCCCCCTTGTTGGTGTTATCACCAACAAGTTTTTGTAATGCTCCTGTTAATAGCTGTTGGTGATAACACCAACAGCGGATTAACGCGCGAAGCGCTACTATCCCGCAGTAGGAATATTGATAAAAGGATCTTCATCTTTACCCATAGCGGAGCGCTTCATTTTCGCGGCTGTATCACGACCTACATATTTTTCAATTCTGCCTTCTATAAAATAAATCAGCGGAGTGAGTACAATGGCCATGGTAAATTTGTACATATAGTTCATCAGGCAAATGGCCAGTACTTTCTGCCAGCTCCAGTCGTTACCTAATTTAAATGCAATGAACAATACAATAAAACTGTCTACCAGTTGAGAGATAAGTGTAGAACCTGTTGCTCTGAGCCATACCCATTTTTCTCCGGTTACTTTTTTAATACGGTGAAAAACTGTGACATCAATTATCTGACTTACCAAAAACGCCATTAAGCTACCTACAATAATCCACATTCCTTGTCCGAATACACCGGAAAAAGCATTTTGCATATTGTCAATTCCTTTGTCTTGATTGGAAGACAACCACCATTCAGGAGGAGTAGCTTTTATTGCCAAATAAAACATCACGAAAGCGTATGAAATTAGCGCTACCGCTGTATAGGATATTCTTCTGACAGCTTTTGGTCCGTAATACTCATTGACAATATCTGTCATGA
This sequence comes from Chitinophagaceae bacterium, assembly GCA_947458275.1. Classification (GTDB taxonomy): domain Bacteria; phylum Bacteroidota; class Bacteroidia; order Chitinophagales; family Chitinophagaceae; genus Ferruginibacter. The sequence goes on along the minus strand of CANGYR010000004.1, from coordinate 91,698 downwards.
TGAACTCAATTGGCCACAGCAAAACCCCGCAGGTAAGTGAAAACGATAAATTGCTCTCTCCAAATAGAGTGAAATTAGCAGGACTGATTCCCAAAACACTTTCAAGAGAAAATATTTTACCGCCGATACATTCAGCAATTAATGCATTTGCCACGAAAAAAGAAGCAATGAATATGAATAGTTTAGTGGGTTTATCGCTAAGGATATTTTTAATCATGAGAGATGGAGTGTTTTAGTATTTGGATATGCAATGTTGATTTAAAATTCAACTTCCTTGATTACGGTTCTTTCGGATAATGTTGATATGTTTATGTGAAAATTCCTTTCGGTTACAGCCTGTCCTTTGTCTCTCATTTTTGAGGCAACAGATCTCAATCCCTTCATAAATGCTGACTTTTGTCCGGATTTCATTTCAGTAAGCGGGAATCCTATATAATATTCACCCTCTCTTCCCATTGGACCAATATAGCTGGCATGAATGGATTTTATTTTATTTTTCTTTTTGAATTGGGTAAGATATTTTTTAAAGGGCTTGTCATCGGGCACACCGCAACAAACACTTTCAAATTTCATTACTACCGGAAAGTCCAGGGATTCGTTTTTATTTTGTGCAAATGCAGCTGAGCCGCTCATTAGAAAAAAAACAAAAATTGACAAAGCTCTTTTCATCATCTTTTTTATCAGGTAAATATTTTGAAGTGTAATTTTCCCGATACTTTAAAGTTAGTTGTTTTATGTCAATTATTATAGCGCTACAATTACTTTTGATATCTCCCGGTGATTTTTTCAACCTTTATTCTGTACATAACCGACTTAATCCGGTTGTTTTCATCAATGGCAGATTCGAGTTCATGACCAAAATTGTGAACAGCGCTTCCGGTCATTAAAGAAAATATTTTGCTGTAAAGTTGCTCCCTCGCATTTTCTGCTTCTTTATCATGCAATTCTTCAAATTTGCCAAATAGCATCACACTTTTCCAGTTGGTCATGCTGTTGATAATATCCACCTGCACACATACGTTAGGATTTTTTCTAAGAATATTTAATTTGGTTCCGGGCATTGATTGTCCGTAAACATAATCTCCACCATAGGCAAACGTTACCGGAACCAAGTATGGTTTACCTTCATCGCTGCATGCAATGCGGCATAGTGACTGACTCATCAGTACATTGGTTATTTCATCTTTTGTTAAATCTCCTGTCATTGTAATTGGTTTAAAAAAACGAATCTATCATACATGTACGTTCAATCTGATGATGAATGTTACATAACGGATGATATTGGTCAGAACAAATAAAATGATTCTCATTTTACAGCAATTCAATCATTTTTATTTTCGTAATTATTTATGAAAACTGTTTTCATCGCTACAGACTTTTCCCCTGCTTCCAGGAATGCCGCTATTTATGGAGTGAATATGGCTGCTTATCTCGGCGCAGGCATTGTGCTGTTTCATTGTTCAGACAGTCCCGTGCCTGCGCCGGGGGAATCGCCTTACGATAGCGAAACTGAAATAAAAAGCATCATTGAAACCAAACTGCTGAATGAAGTGGTTGCCATTCGCATATCGGAATTTCAGTCAATTGAAATAGTTTCAGCAACCGGTAATCCTCATCATCAAATCATTGAATATGCAAAAAAATATAATCAAAGTCTGATTGTCTGCGGAATGAATGGGGAAGGGAGGTTATTAAAAAAAATCATCGGCAACACTGCTGTTTATTTGGCCGGAATGTCTGCTATGCCGGTAATGATTATTCCGGAGCGGGCTGTTTATGCGCCAATTAAAAATATCGTCCTGGCGAATGACTTCGATATCCAGACTGATTTACACACGATAGATATGTTGCAGTCAATAGGAGAGCGATACATGGCGAAGGTGTATATTGTTCGGATAATGCCCAATAGAGCTTCCGAAGTAAATGAGTTGTCATTTCGGTCAGAACGGTTTGTTCAAAAACTCATTCAGCTTCACCCCGAGTATAAATTTCCACAATCCAAAAGAATCATCGACGGCCTGGAAGATTTTATAACAACTTATAAAATTGATTTGCTCGCTCTTATACCGCATCGACACAATTTGTTGAAACGCCTTTTTTTAATGAGCACAACTAAGCAGATGATATTTCATTCACATATACCGCTGATGATACTTCCCGAAACAAAATTGAAATTACAATAATGCCCGCCATTAATATGACGGGCATTGAAAGTGTTCGCTATTTTCTTAATGCTTAATCAATACTTTTTCGGAGTATATTTTGTCTCCATTATTGTCGTTGATAACAACCAGATAAATGCCCGAAGCTAGATTTGGGACATTGATGTTTTCTATGTTGTAACCTGAAGCAACCGTATAAGTTTTATTAAATACTCTGGCACCATGGCTGTCAAAAATGGTGACTTTTTGACTTTTGCCTGATGTATTGTTATTGCCGTTGTAATAGGCAATATTAAACTGTCCGTAGTTGGGGTTTGGATAAACAAATAATTTTTGTGTAACTGAATCTTTAATTTGTACTGCGGCCGAAGTTCCGTTGCAATTATCAGCAGCATCTATGGCTTCAACTGTATAACTGCCCAGATCATTCAATCCCACGGTTAGTATATTGGAATTATTCGAAAAAACATTGCCGTTTTTCTTCCAGATAAAACTATATCCTGATGAAGGAGAGGCGCTTGCTGTCAACTTTATTGTCTTTCCTGGTGTGAGACTGACATTTGCCGGATCGGCACGTAATGATACCTGAGGAAGTGGTTTAGCAGTGACTTTTACTGTTTTGGTCGAGGAACAGTTTTTTGCATCAGTTCCTCTTACAGTATAAGTTATTTCCACTGCCTTAGTTGGCTCAGCAGGATTAACAATGGGTGTTACATTCGCCGAACTTCCTGTCAGCGATACCGGCGACCAGGAATATGTTACGGCACCTGATGCAGTCAGTGTTACAGGAGTTCCTGTACAAACAAGAGATTTGGATGCAGTGGCAGTAATGACCGGCGATGGATTTACAGTGAGATTTGCTGTATTTGAATTCACCGTACCCGGACAAGAACCGTTTATGATTACTTTGTATTGTTCGTTATTTTGTGATGTTGAAATATTATTTAAAGAGATCGTTGATGATTTGGCAGAAGAGATATTTGTAAATGAAGCTCCGCTATTGGTGCTGATTTGCCATTGATAATCAAGATTGCTTCCGGTGGCTATGACTGATAATGTTTTGGTGTCTCCAGAACATACAGTCACATCAGCAGGCTGAGTGGTAATTGCCGGTGCAGTATTGATCTTGAGTGTGGCAGCATTTGAATTGAGATTGCTGCAATTATTGCTGATGTTTACTCTGTATTGGTTGTTGTTCAGAGCTGAATTAACTGAATTGATGGTATAACTAGCTGATTGCTCACCCGGGATATTTACAAAAGTACTTCCTCCGTTATTGCTTACTTGCCATTGATAGATAAATCCGCTTCCCTGAACAGCAGCAACAAAGGTCGCATTGCCACCAGCACAAACCGATACATCTGCAGGCTGTGTTGTAATGATAGGCGATGTACCGGGATTCACCGTAAATGAAGCCGTTGCAGTTTGAGTTGTAGCACCTGTCGCCGTTCCGGTAATAGTGATATTGTATGTGCCTGGTGATAAGGAGTTGATGCCTTCTACTGAAATGGTTGTTGAATTTCCCGGAGTCAACTGATTAGTTCCAAAAGAAACTGTGGTTCCTGCCGGGTTGCCGGATGCAGATAAACTAATCGGTGAACTAAAATTTAAAAGTGTATTGGAAGTTAATGTTGCCGTAGTTGTTGGAGTTCCACAAGCTACAGTTACAGGCGTGATGGCACTAAAATTAAATCCGGCTGCTCCTGCGGTAATGGTGAAATTATTGTTTGAGATATCAAAATAAATATTCCCAACAGCTTCAATTTTAATTCTTGCTGTAGTGGAGGGTGTATTGGGAATATTGAGAGTTTCAGAACCGTCATTTGGAGTAGATTCAATGATTACAGTAGGATAAGTTAAGCCTCCATCTGTAGATAATGAGATTTTTACATTGGCAGTGTTAATCGGAGCCACATTGGTTCCTGCTACATCCCAGGTAATATTTCTCGCAGTTCCGCCAACCCATGATTCTCCACCGTTGGGTATTGAAACCAGAAATGGCCCGGTATTACTTATGGCATTGATTTGATATACTCCGGTAAAACCTGTTTGACATCCGCTACCCCCGGATACCACACCACCTCCGGCTGCACGGTTATCCCTTACCGTTAGTCTGAATTTCATTGTTCTGCCAATTCTGGGGAGTGTTTCGCCTTTAAGTCCTTCTATATCTGCAGGTGGAATTGTTGGAAGATAATTGGCAATAATGCGCTGCATCGTGGGGAAGGTTCTGCTTCCGTTGGTTTTGGGTATGCGTGATTTGAAGATGGGAGAAGTTGTACTATTTGCACCGCCATTCCATGTGCTCGCAGGACCTAAATCCCATTCTTCCCAACTGTATGTGATGGCATCTCCATCGGCGTCTGTTGCTGTTGCATTTAAAGTAAACGGGGTATTGAGCGGTATGTTCGCATTGTTGTTGCTCATCGAGGTAATTTGAGGCAACGTATTTCCAGTAGAGGATGACACTTTGCAATTGCCGGCGTTGGATTCGACATAATCTATAATTTCATCAAAACTTGTAGCATGGAAATAGGGATTGCTGTTAGGCTGAATGTCATCCGTTCCACAAAGTCCTGCATATGACATGATTGATGTTCCGCCACCTACCTCATAAGCACTGGTTGATTCTCTTTCAGAACCGCACCCTGAAGCGTTAGTATTGAAAGTGTGAGATGCGCCGAATTGATGCCCCATTTCATGAGCAACATAATCAATATCATAACTGTCACCCTTTGGGTCAGGATTGCCGGTGATGCCGCTTGCTTTTCGGCTGTTAAAACATACAACACCTAATGCGGCCAATCCGCCGCCACCGGTACTAAATGTATGACCGATGTCATAATTGGCAAGTCCTATTTTGTTGTCAATCACCGTCTGGCTCTCATCAATCAATACTGATGCATCATTGTTTCCTTTGAAGGGATCTGTATTTTTATTCAAAAATTCAATCTGGTCATTGTTGGCAACCAATACAAGTCTGATGGAAAGCTCATTTTCATATACCCCGACAACTCTGTTTACAGTGGTCACAATTGCCGCATGCAATAGCGCAGGAGTAGTGCCTCCAACCGCAACAGCATATTCTCCCGTACAGGCTATTGCCAGACGATAGGTAAACAATTGATTGCCTCTGCAGGAAGCAGCCGTGGCACCCAAAGGTCGTCTGTTAAATCCATTCTCTTTGACCTCGCAACTAAATCCTGTTTGCCTCATATTGTCTTTTCTGTAATAACTGATGTAATAACTGTTGTTTCCTCTTGCATAAGGGTCAATATAATAATCGCCATTAACAGTTAAAACCTGTGCATGGAATCCAAACGGAGTAATGTCAAATCGAATAGTGGCATAAGGATCATCAATTCCCTGACCTGCAAAAGTTTTTATTTCGGGAAATTTTACTTCAAGTCCCGGTTCCTGAATACTGCTTCTCCATACTCTGAATGATGCAGATGAGCCATCGGGCATAGGGAGCGTGAGGACAGGTGCCTGATTCCTGTTGTTTGCAACATTTTTCTCTTCAGGCAGCGAAGAAAGAAAAGTATTTAGTTTGCTTATATTGAATTCAGTAGTATTGTACTTTAGGGGAGTAATGACTCTCTGAAGACCATTTTGATTAATGTCATTTTCATTAATCGACCTGAAAAAATGCTTTTGAGCATTTAGCGGAGTCTGAATGAGTATAAATAATAAAACAATGAATAAATTTTGGGTGATTTTCATCATAATGAATTTGATATTTGTTATTCAATAGCGTTGCCCTGTATTTTTGAAGAAAAAACTGAAGCTTTTTTATTCAGGACAATTCAATGAAATTTTTAAAATAATGACATCAAATATAATATATAATTTTCAGTGTCTAAAGCTTATTTTTAAATTATTCATACGCCTAAAAAACTACAAAACCCCATACTTATTTGATTGCCAGTGCTTAGAATAATTTGAATAAACAATGACTCCTTTATTATTAATAATTCTCTCCCAATAATAATTTTATACATTTGCGGAATAATATAAAATTATCTTTTTTGGCTATAACTTAATTGTTTGTTGAATGAAAATAAAGTCTTTTCTGGCAAAGCCTTTCGCGGGTTATGTACACAAGCAAATTCGTAAATCAATGCTATCTGCTGTGCAGGATCAGCAGCTGATTTTTGAGCAATTGATTAAAACGGGGCAAAAAACTGAATTTGGGAAAGATCATTCCTTTGATAAAATACATTCTCATGACGATTTCGCAGCAAATGTGCCGATAAGAGATTACGAGCTGTTCAGACCTTATATAGATAAAATAAAACAAGGGAAACACAATGTTTTATGGAAAGGTCAGCCTATCTATTTTGCCAAGACCAGCGGGACAACCAGCGGAGTTAAATATATTCCTATTACCAAAGATTCCATTCCCAATCATATCAATACAGCCAGAAATGCGCTGTTATGCTATATGGCTGAAACCGGCAATACTGCATTTGCTGATGGAAAATTAATTTTTCTGAGTGGCTCTCCGGAGTTGGAAAGAATTGCAGGAATAGCCACAGGAAGATTGAGCGGAATCGTTAATCACCACGTTCCCCAATACCTCAGATCCAATCAATTGCCTTCCTACGCAACTAATTGTATTGATGATTGGGAAACCAAACTGGATAAGATTGTTGAGGAAACAATTAACCAGAATATGACCTTAATAAGCGGTATTCCGCCGTGGATGCAAATGTATTTTGACAGACTGATAGAAAAAAGCGGAAAGAAAATAGGGGAGTTATTCCCTAATTTCAGTGTGATGGTGCAAGGTGGGGTAAACTATGAGCCTTATAAAGCCAAGTTAATTGAAAGCATCGGAAGGAATATTGACACCATCGAATTATTCCCTGCCAGCGAAGGTTTTTTTGCTTTTCAGGATAAAATTGATCAACCCGGACTTTTGCTGAACACCAACAGCGGGATATTTTTTGAGTTTATTCCGGTAAATGAACTGGAAAAAGAAAATCCCGTCAGACTGACGCTCAAAGATGTGAAAGTAGGAGAAAACTACGCACTAATCATTTCATCCAATGCAGGTTTATGGGCGTACAATATTGGCGATACGGTGAAGTTTGTCTCCACCGAACCTTACAGAATAATCGTAAGCGGTAGAATCAAACATTATATATCTGCTTTTGGAGAACATGTTATCTCTGAAGAAGTGGAATCGGCCATCATGAAAGCAGTGAATTCAACCAATATAAAATTGGTGGAGTTTACGGTAGCCCCATATGTAAGTTCGGATAAAGGCAAAAGCTATCATGAATGGTTCATTGAATTCGAAAATAAACCGGAAGATTTGAACCAGTTTGCACTTGAATTAGACAACAATCTCAGGGAAAAAAATGTGTATTATGATGATTTGATAGCTGGTAATATTTTACAAAGACTCAAAATTACTCCCATCAGAAAAAGTGGTTTTGTAGATTATATGAAAAGCATCGGAAAACTGGGAGGTCAAAATAAAGTCCCCAGATTATCCAACAACAGAAATATTGCAATAGGACTGGAGTCATTTATCGTGGGGAAGTAATTAATTTTCGTTTTTAAACTTGACTGACTATATTATGCTATCTTGCAAACGGTAGCGTATATATTATAAATAATCTTTCTAAATGTCTTCAGAAACGCCTAAAAAAAGGATTGCCATATTTGGATCAACAGGTTCCATCGGAACGCAGGCATTGGATGTCATCAGAGCCAATTCCAATGATCTTCAGGTAGAAATTTTAACTGCACAAAGCAATGACGAATTGCTTATCAAACAGGCACTTGAATTTCTGCCAAATGCGGTTGTAATTGGTGATGAAAAAAAATACGAAAATGTCAAAAATGCTTTGGCATCAACAGATGTAAAAGTTTTTACCGGAGAAGAGTCGCTTGAAGAAGTAGCATCATTTGATACATACGAAGTGATGATTGCGGCGATAGTGGGATTTGCTGGTTTGAAGCCCACACTAAGAGCCGTTGAAAAAGGAAAGATAATCGCACTGGCCAATAAAGAAACGCTGGTTGTTGCCGGAGATATAGTAATGCAAAAAGCCATTGAAAACAGAGCTCCCATCATTCCGGTTGACAGTGAACATTCCGCCATTTTTCAGTGCCTGGTGGGTGAATCGCGCAATCCAATTGAGCGTATCATACTTACAGCAAGTGGAGGCCCATTTTTCGGAAAAAAACCCAACTTCCTGGTCAATGTAAAAAGAGATCACGCATTGCAGCATCCCAACTGGAGTATGGGCGCCAAGATCACTATTGACTCGGCAACCCTTATGAATAAAGGGCTGGAGATGATTGAGGCAAAATGGTTGTTTAATCTTGAGCCGCATCAGATCGAGGTGGTCATTCATCCTCAAAGTATCATTCACAGTATGGTGCAGTTTGAAGACGGCAGCATTAAGGCCCAAATGGGACTGCCCGACATGAAATTGCCTATTCAATATGCTTTAGGTTTCCCCAATAGAATAAAAAACGATTTTCCCAGATTCAATTTTAAGAAATATCCTGTCTTAAATTTTGATGAGCCGGACTATAAAACATTCAGAAATCTTGGACTTGCAATCGAAGCCTTAAAAAGTGGAGGAAACAAGCCATGTGTATTAAATGCTGCCAATGAAGTAGCTGTCTGGGCATTTTTGAAAAACAGAATCGGCTTTTTGGACATCACTGCCGTAGTGGAAAAAACCATGGAGGCCATTCACTTCATTGAGAAACCAACCTTACAGGAATATTTTGACAGCGACGGAGAGGCACGTAACTTCGCAGCTACTTTGATGAAGTTGTAAAACCCTGCTTATTTCATCAATTTCATTCACTTTAAAAATCAACTCAACCGAGTATTTACAATATGACATTATTAGCTATCGAATGGTCAAGTGTAGGTTTAAAAGTGGCCCAACTGCTTTTATCTCTCTCTATTTTAGTTATCCTTCATGAATTCGGGCATTTCATCACTGCCAGATGGTTCAAATGTCGTGTAGAGAAATTTTATCTGTTTTTTGATCCCTGGTTTTCATTGGTCAAGAAAAAAATAGGTGAAACAGAATATGGAATCGGCTGGCTTCCTTTGGGAGGTTATGTGAAAATATCCGGTATGGTGGATGAAAGTATGGATAAAGAACAGATGAAACAACCTCCGCAGGAGTGGGAATTCAGAAGTAAGAAAGCATGGCAACGCCTCATCATTATGCTGGGAGGTATCATCGTAAACGTCCTGCTCGCATTTGTTATTTATGCAATGATTCTGATGGTCTGGGGCGAAAAAAACATAAAGAACGATTCCTTGAAATATGGTATTGCATTCAATGATCCTATATTCAATGAATTAGGATTTAAAAATGGGGATAAAATTCTGGCTGTAGATGGAAAAGAATTGATTAATTATACGGATGTTCTAAAGAAAGTACTGGTAGCCAATAAAAATGTCACGATTGAAAGAGAAGGCAAACAAATGGAACTCAATATGCCAGTTGATTTGATTGGTAAATTAGTGGAAAAAAGAAAAAAATCTGAAACGCCACTTGTAAGCCCGCGTGTACCCGTTATTGTAATGGATATTAATGATACATCTATCGCTTATAAAAATGGGCTAAGAAAAAGCGATCGTATTATCAAAATTGACTCAGTCTCCACATTTTTTTACGACGAGTTTGTGAAAAATATGGAGAATAAAAAAAAGGGAGCAGAAGTAGCGCTTACGGTTAACCGAAATGACAGTAATCTTCTGATAAAAACAATCTTGCCTTATGACGGTAAAGTAGGATTTGCTGCACCCGTTTTGCCGGAGCAATTTGACAGTCTGGGTGTATACAAATTTACTGTAAAGAAATATGGATTCTTTGCTGCTATTCCTGCTGGCATCAAAAGAGCGGGTGAGGAGCTAGGTTTTTATTTAGACCAGTTTAAAAAGATACTCTCTCCGCAAACAGGTGCCTATAAAGGCGTTGGCGGATTCAAAGCAATGGGCTCTGTGTTCTCGGGCTATGGCTGGGATTGGGAGCATTTCTGGACGATAACAGCATTCTTCTCCATTGTACTGGCGTTTATGAATTTATTGCCTATACCCGCTTTAGATGGAGGACATGTTGTATTTACTTTGGTAGAGATGATAACCGGCAGAAAGCCCAGTGAAAAATTCCTGGAATATGCTCAGATTGTGGGAATGATTATCCTCTTCTCTTTGATGATTTATGCCAACGCTAACGATTGGCTGGGTTGGGGAAAGTGAGTAATGCGTTTAGAACGTTGAGGTGTTTAGGAGTTTAGATATCAACTTAACTTAACCCCTTCAAATTTTGATTTTTTGCTTTTGAATTCAATTTACATTTTTCATTGAATATTAAATCACGCCACAAACAAATCTAAACCACCTAATCGGCTAAACGTCTAAACCATAATTGACGCTCGTGAAAACACGAGGCGGCAGCGAGCAAGCTAAATGAATGTAAACTCCTACATCCAGCGCAGCGATTTAAACCCTTAAACTATTAAACCTTTAAACGTTAGACGTTAAACCTAAAATGCATCACATCCCCGTCTTTAACCAGATACTCTTTTCCTTCAATTCTTAATTTACCGGTATCTCTGCAGGCAGCTTCTGATCCGTATTTTACAAAGTCATCGTAGGCAATTACTTCAGCTTTAATAAATCCTTTTTCAAAGTCAGTATGGATAACACCGGCAGCCTGAGGAGCTTTCCAGCCTTCTTGTATAGTCCAGGCACGTACTTCCTGAACTCCGGCGGTGAAGTAGGTTGTTAAGTTTAGTAGTTTATATGTTGAGTGTATCAAACGATCCAGGGCAGGCTCAGTCATTTTATATTCTTCCATAAACATTTGCTTGTCATCTGCATTGTCAAACTCCGCAATCTGAGCCTCAATGGCATTGGTCATCACAATTACCTCGTTCCCTTCATTTTTCACCGCCTCAATTAACGCCTCCGAATATTTATTACCGGTATGCATAGACGCTTCATCCACATTTGCTACATATAGAATAGGCTTATCTGTTAGAAGAAAAATATCCTCAATAGCCGCCTTTTCTTCTTTGGCGAGTCCGAGAGAAATGATGTTTTTTCCTGCTTCCAAATGTTCCTTGCAACGTTTCAAAACATCGTATTCAGCTTTTATTTTAGCATCGCCTTGTTTGATGAGTTTTTCAACGCGTTGTATTTTTTTATCTACACTCTCCAAATCTTTCAACTGCAATTCTGTTTCAATAATTTCTTTGTCACCCACCGGATTGATAGGACCTTCATCTCTCAAAATATTTTCGTCTTCAAAACAACGGATCACCTGTATGATGGCATCTACTTCTCTGATATTGGCGAGGAATTTATTTCCCAGTCCTTCCCCTTTACTGGCACCTTTTACCAGTCCGGCAATATCAACAATCTCAATCTGAGTGGGAACAACACGGGCAGGCTTTACCAGTTCCTCCAGTTTATTCAATCTCGGATCCGGAACGTTTACTAGCCCCGTATTGGGCTCAATAGTACAAAATCGGTAGTTGCTCGCCTGCGCCTTCGCACTGGTGCTCACCGCATTAAAAAGAGTTGACTTGCCCACATTCGGTAATCCTACAATTCCTGCTTTAAGTGCCATTATAAAAAAGTGTTTTTATTTATTTTAAAGAAGTTGCAAAGGTAAGGTATGCAGGATAAATAGTATCTTCATTTTATATTGTATGGATGTAGATAATGGATTTTTTTCATTAACATACAGCAAACATTAACCTCAATTCAAATATTCAATGGCGCTAAGCAGAATCTGGTCAGCTTTTATCCTCATCGCCCTTCTTACTGCAGGAATAAAATTGTGTTTCTTTCCCGAACATAAAACCATTCTCACAAGTATGGTTACCGGGAAAACAGGAGATACCATAAGAATTAATAATAAAGTAGCTTTAGATACCGCTGCGGTTTCTTCGTCTACAGTATCAGGTCAAGTCAATTATCGTATTCAATCTGCCGATGGTATTATCGAGACTTGCCAAACTGCCGTTACGCTGTGTTTAAGATTAATCGGTTTTCTTGCCTTGTTTATGGGCTTTCTTGCCATAGCTGAAAGGGCAGGCGGTATCAATTTTTTATCCCGGATTATCAGCCCATTTTTTTCCAAAATTTTTCCTGACATACCCAAGGGGCATCCTGCAACCGGACACATGATGATGAATTTTTCAGCCAATCTGCTTGGATTAGATAATGCAGCAACTCCTTTTGGAATCAAAGCCATGGAAAGTCTGCAAAGTATTAATCCTGACAAATCAAGAGCGTCCAATCCGCAGATTATGTTTCTTTGTCTGCACGCTTCAGGATTAACACTCATTCCTGTGAGTATTATTGCACTTCGTTCTGCAGCCAAGGCAGCCAATCCTATGGATATTTTTATTCCCTGTATGATTGCCACATTTGTAGCTACTATTTCAGCTATGTTGATTGTAGGATTTAAACAAAAGATAAAAATATTTCAGCCGGTTATCCTGGCATGGATTTTTGGTTTATCCGCTATTATTGCTTCGCTGATTTTATATATTACATCATTGGATACGGATGCGGTTCAGGTATTTTCCGGCTCTTTGAGCAGTGGACTTATTTTATTGATTTTCGCATTGATTATATTAGGCGGAGTGTATAAAAAAATTGATGTCTTCGATGCATTTATTGAAGGCGCTAAAGGTGGTTTTGAAACTGCCGTTCGTATAATTCCTTATCTGGTGGGCATGTTGGTAGCTATAAGTTTGTTGAGAACCAGTGGTACGTTTGATATCGTAATTGATGGAATGAAAGGGTTATTTTCTTCATTGGGTGCGGATACCAGATTTGTAGATGGACTGCCTACGGCCTTGATAAAACCATTCAGCGGAGGCGGTGCCAGAGGTATGATGGTGGATACGATGAAGACTTTCGGAGCCGATTCTTTTGCCGGAAGATTGTCTTGTATTTTACAGGGTTCTTCAGATACCACTTTTTATGTGATTGCGGTTTATTTCGGAGCGGTGGGAGTAAAAAATACAAGATATGCAGTTCCGGCTATGTTGCTGGCAGATTTGGTTGGCATTCTTACTTCAATTTTACTTACCTATATATTTTTCGGGTAAAAATCTTTAGTATTGAAGTTTATTCTTCTTCACTGTTATCATGAGTATGACCAAAAATACTAATGAGATTTTTTCCTTTATAAACCCCTCTGTTATAACGATTTCCTAAGATTATTATAACCGCATCTTCTTTAATCAATCTTATGAAAGATGCATTGTTTCCATGCCACCATCCGTTGTGATAAACGACTTTATTGCCATCAGGATAAATATTCATTCGCCAACCCAGGCCGTAATTTTTAATTCCTTGTCTTTCATTGCTGTATGGTGTATAAGCTTGTTCCAGTGTTTCGGGTGTAAAAAGAAGATTCGATTTCAGGAATCTGTCCCATCTAAATAAATCCTGCACAGTGGAATAAATATTTTTATCTCCATAAACGCCGTCTAGATGGTTATTGGGAATCAGCTGTCCACGCCAGTCATAACTTTGATATTTATTACTGCTATCGGTCTTGTCCATTACAAACGAATTTGTCATAGATAATGGATCAAAGATTTGCTGCTTTAGATAAGCGCCATAAGACTTATTGGTAAGTTTTTCTATCAGCAATGCCAGCAATGCATAATTGGTGTTGCAATAAGTAAAATGAGTATTGGGTGATGAAATATTTTTTAGTTCAGCTTTTCTAGAGGTTAGATAAGTGTAAACATCCTGGTTGCTCACTAATTTTTTTTTATCCCATCCGAGTTCATCCATAAAATAAACATAATTGGGAAGTCCACTTCTGTGATTCAAAAGTGTTCTTATAGTTACACCTGGGTAATTGAAATCAGAAAAATATTTCGAGAGCTCATCATCTAACGCTAACTTTTTGTCCTGCCATAGTTTTAATACCATCATTGCCGTAAATGTTTTACTTACAGACGCAATATGAAATGAAGTATTGGCAGTTATGGAGTCTTTAGAGCCAAGATGCGAAACGCCTTGATATTTTTCAAACACAACATTCCCATTTTTTGATACCAGTACTGCGCCATTAAATCCGGAATTAGATAAAGTAGAGTCATACCATAGCCGACATTGATTAAAATATTGGGAGCTTTCATTTGTATTAATTTTTTCAATTTCCGGAAGTACATAAGGTTCAACTTTGACATCGGCGTCATTTTGATTTTCCTCATTGTTACAAGAAAAAATAGCAGTGGCTAAAAATAAAAAAATACAAATCCTAAAAATTCGATATTGGCTGTACAAGGTGAATTTAATTAAAATATGAATAAATGCTTTTATTTTAAATGTATTATTCAATAATTTATTTAGTTTCTAAACTAATATTGTAACGAGATAAAATTATGAAATTTGCGCTTAAAATGCCTATTTATCTGTATTATTTGGTGCTGTTAATTATAAAAAAAATATCTTTGTAAAAAATTTTCTTCAAATGCCTGAAAAGAAACTTACCAGTTATCCCAAAGAGAAAATAAATATCCTTTTTTTAGAAAACATCAGTGACGCTGCAGTAAAACATTTTTCTTCTCATGGGTATACCAATGTGCGTAAACTTTCCGGCTCCATTAGTGAAGCGGAATTGATAAAAGAAATAAAAAATGTGCATTTGCTGGGAATAAGAAGCAAGACTCAGATTACTCAAAAAGTAATTGATGCTGCTGAGAAACTGCAAGCTATTGGATGCTTTTGTATAGGAGTGAATCAGGTTAATCTGGATGCTGCCACCAATGCAGGTATAGCTGTTTTTAATGCTCCCTACAGCAATACAAGAAGTGTAGCTGAATTAGTGATTGGCGCCTCTGTAATGCTCATGCGAAAAATTATTGATAAAAATAAAGCTGCTCATGAAGGAAAATGGAACAAAGATGCAACAGGCAGTTATGAGTTGAGAGGAAAGACTTTAGGTATTATCGGATATGGAAATATTGGAACACAAGTAAGTGTGCTCGCAGAAGCTTTAGGAATGAAAGTGATTTTTTATGATGTAGAAACCAAACTTCCTTTGGGAAATGCTAACGACAGCAAGTCTCTGAAAGAACTTCTTCAGCACAGCGATGTGGTTACCTTGCATGTGCCGGAATTGCCTTCTACTAAAAATATGATCAACAAGAATACCCTTAAACAATTCAAAAAGGGTGCAATACTTATTAATTATGCAAGGGGAGAAGTAGTTGATATTCCTGCGTTAAAAACAGCCCTGGAGTCTGGACATCTTTCCGGTGCAGCCATAGATGTTTTTCCTGTAGAACCCGAAAAAAATGGTGATGAATTTATAACTCCTTTACAAGGTTTGTCTAATGTATTATTAACTCCTCACATTGGCGGAAGTACATTGGAAGCACAAAATAATATAGGAATGGATGTGAGTTCAAAATTGTTTAATTACCTCGAAAAAGGAATAAGCAATGGGTCGCATACTATCCCGGCTATTTCACTGCCGCCTCATGAAGATGCTCATAGGATTTTACACATTCATAAAAATGTTCCTGGCGTGTTAAGTGAAATCAACTCCTGTCTGAGTAAAAATAAAATCAATATTGTGGGTCAATATCTGAAAACCAATGATGCTATAGGATATGTGGTTTTGGATATAGATAAAAATCTCAGTAAAAATGCTGTGGAATTATTGAAGAAGGTAAAAAATACTATTAAAGTAAGAATATTGTACTAAACTCTTGATATAGAGTAAAGTGTATTTATCATCGATTTCACTTCGGTTATATCCAAGGTAGTTGATTGCAAATTTTCATGCATCAATTCATTGATATAATTCATTTTTGATTTTTCTGATTTTCTTGCTGAAGTATGGATTTCTCTTGCGCCGGTAAGTTGAATGAGCTCTTTAATATTACCTGATCTTATTCCACTGCCAGGCATAATTATTATCCGGTTATCGGCTTTCTCAATTAGGGATTTTATCAATCCGGCACCTTCCATCGCTGTTGGCTGTTGTCCACTGGTTAAAATTCTATCACAACCCGATTCAATGATTTTTTCTAACGCTTCAAATGGATCACGGGTGCGGTCGAAAGCCCGGTGAAAAGTAACGCTCATGGGATAGGCGAGCGCTGCAAGTTTTGCCGTTTTTTCAGTATCAACGGTTCCATCTGCATTCAATATGCCGGATACTATTCCATCGCAGCCAATTTCTTTACAAAGCTGTATGTCATTCAGCATGATCTCAAATTCATCAGGAGAATAGAGAAAATCTCCACCTCTCGGTCTGATGATTGGAAATAATTCAATGGAGACATTTTTTCTTGCCTGTTTGATAAATCCCATAGAGGGAGTAGTACCGCCATCTCCCGGATTATCACAAAGCTCAATTCGGTGAACGCCGGCATGTTCAGCAATTTTACAGCTTTCAATATTAAAAGCAATTGCTTCGAGAGAGTAGCTTATAGTCATATTTATTTTTCAGTGATGGTTTTGCAGTTTACTCAGGTCTGTACTGTCATTATACATTCCAAATGCTCCTGTAAAAATACCTTTTATTTTGCCATCTTTTGATTCAAGAGCATAAACGATGTCTTCATCTGATGGATTGCTGTCTCCTTCAAAACGGTAGGTTTCAATGATAAAATAATCTGATGGGGTAAGGCATTCGCTGCTTTCCTCGCAAATCGATTGTTTAAAAGCAAGATTGAAGTCAATAATAAAGCCCCTTTTTTTCAATCCGTTAATTGCGTCAACAACGGTATCATAATTGTACATGTGATCGCGTTTGTCTAAAGTTACCTTCTGGGTTGTTGCAATAATTATGACTTCAAAATGATTATGGGATGTTCAGTATTATAGACCATAATCATTTGAAATGTAATCAACATTATAATTCAACCGTGGAATATGACATATCTTACCCAATAAAAAAGCCCGGATTATGCTCATTATTGTTTTATATCGAGGAGATATCACAAATAGATTATGTACATTGCAGAATATAAGCAATGATTGCTTTTAGTGAAAAATGACCATTATGGGTAAGTCTGTCAAAACCGACAAAAAGAAATCTTCACAGGTACAATTATACAAAGGCAAATTGGATGTCAGCAAAAGTGGAATGGGCTATGTAATCGTTGAAGGTATGGAAAAGGATATCCTTATCAGACCCAATGATTTCGGTAAAGCATTTCACGGAGATGTGGTAAGGGTTCAGGTGGCTAAAGGCGGTAATACTACTAAAAGAGCCGAAGGAAAGGTGGTGGAAGTGGTAGAAAGAAAACAAACCATTTTCTCCGGACATCTACAACTGAAAAATAATGTAGCCTTCTTCATTTCATCATCAGATAAGCCAATTCCTGATTTTTACATTCCGCTGGATAAAATCAACGGCGCTAAAGATGGCGATAAGGTAGTTGCCCATCTCATTAAATGGGACAAAGAAGATAAAAAGCCCAATGGAGAAATCATGTCTGTAGTCACCGCCAAAAATGAAGGCGATATGGCTATGAAAGATATTCTGATTGACGGCGGTTTTCCTTTGAGTTTTGAAAAAGAAGTACTGGCCGTTGCTGAAAGTTTATCAGATAACATTACCAGAGAAGAATTAAGTAAAAGAAAAGATTGCAGAGATATACTTACGTTCACTATCGATCCGGCGGATGCGAAAGATTTTGATGATGCTATTTCTATTCGGAATCTTGACAACGGCAATTATGAAATAGGTGTTCACATTGCAGATGTAAGTCATTTTGTTACCGAAGGAAGTATGCTCGATAAAGCCGCCTATGCACGTGCCACGAGCGTTTACCTTCCTGATAGAGTAAATCCCATGCTCCCAGAAAGAATCTCCAACGAGCTTTGTTCTCTGAGACCCAATGAGGATAAATATACTTTCTCCGTTATCTTTCAAATCACTAACAGAGCTGAGATAAAGCAACAATGGATTGGCAGAACCGTCATTCACAGTGACCATCGTTTCACCTATGAAGATGTCCAGCAGACCATTGAAACCAAAGACGGGCTTCATCATAAACCTATTTTATTATTGAATAATCTGGCTCAGCAATTCAGAAAAAAACGTTTTGATAATGGTGCCATTAATTTCTCATCCACAGAGGTAAGGTTTAAATTAGATGAAAACGGAAAGCCTCTGGGTATTGTGGTGAAAGAAAGTAAAGAAGCACATAAACTGATTGAAGAGTTTATGTTGCTTGCCAATAAAGCAGTCGCCGAATTTATCTCTAAAATAAAAATCAATAAAGAACCCATTCCTTTTCCATACAGAATACACGATACACCCAGCGAAGAAAAATTACTTCCGTTTTCCGCATTTGCGAAAAAGTTTGGGTATAAATTCAATATTCATGATGAGAAGCAAGTGGCTGAGTCTTTTAATAATTTGCTGAAGGAAGTACAAGGTAAACCTGAGCAACATGTGTTGGAACAACTGGGAATAAGAACCATGGCCAAAGCGGTATATACTTCTGAAAATATTGGCCATTATGGTCTTGGTTTTAAACATTACTGTCATTTCACTTCGCCTATTAGAAGATATCCCGATGTACTGGTTCACCGCGTGCTACAGCAATGCCTGGATAAAAATGTGCAACCTGATAAAAAGATGGCGGAGAAATGTAAGCACTCTTCAGACAGGGAAAGGTCTGCAATGGAAGCAGAAAGGGCCGGCAACAAATACAAGCAGGTGGAGTACATGAAGGATTTTTTAGGAGAAGTGTTTGACGGAGTCATCAGTGGTGTGTCCGCCTTTGGCTTTTGGGTGGAGACGGTAGCACATAAATGCGAAGGTCTTG
Organism: Chitinophagaceae bacterium; assembly: GCA_947458275.1. GTDB lineage: Bacteria > Bacteroidota > Bacteroidia > Chitinophagales > Chitinophagaceae > Ferruginibacter. The sequence goes on along the minus strand of CANGYR010000004.1, from coordinate 72,715 downwards.
TCAGCATCAGAGATCTGAATGAGTTCGATGACTTTAGACATGATGAAACCGATTATTCGCTGGTAGGTATGCGCACCAAGACAAAATTCAGAATGGGGGATAAGATCAAGATAAAAGTGGTAGCTGCCAATCTTACCAAAAGACAACTTGATTATGAGTGGGTGCTGGAAGATGGAACCAGAGTATTGGATAAAGTCAAAACAATAGAAAAAAAATCTAAAAAGACTAAAAATAAAAAGCACAAGTAGTCTTATCAAATATCTTAAACTTGAATGATCCATGCGCTCTTTCAAAGAACTATCCGCAATTTTTGAAAATCATTTTAACAAAAGACAATTTCCCGATGCTCCGGCAACATTGTATGATGCCGCTCAGTATATACTTTCTATCGGTGGCAAAAGAGTTCGTCCGGTTTGTGTTTTATTGGCCAATGAACTTTTTGGCGAGCTCAATAATGACGCATTGAACGTTGCCTCGGCGATTGAGCTCTTCCATAATTTCAGTCTCATTCACGACGATATCATGGATAAGGCTCCCTTGAGAAGGGGTATGGAAACCGTTCACACCAAATACAATGAACCAACGGCTATTTTAGCCGGAGATGTCATGATGGTAGAAGCCTATGGACGCATCAGTGAAGTCAATGCTGCTTTTATTCCTCCTATTTTACGCTTGTTCAATAAAACATCCAAAGAAGTTTGTGAAGGGCAGCAACTGGATATGGATTTTGAAACCAAGTCAACCGTTACCCACGATGAATATCTGCAAATGATTACGCTTAAAACTTCTGTTCTTCTTGCAGCAAGTTTGCAAATGGGTGCGATATTAGGTGGTGCCTCAGCCCAAAACCAGCAGCATATCTATGAATTTGGGAAAAATCTTGGAATAGCCTTTCAGGTGCAGGATGATTATTTGGATGCTTATGGTGATCCTGAAAAATTTGGTAAGCAGGTGGGGGGAGATATCATTGCCAATAAAAAGACTTTTTTAATGATTCATGCGCTTTCAGTGGCAACTCCTGAGCAAAAAAATGAACTGATTTCTTTATTTGAATACAATGGCTCTGATAAAGTGCAAAAAGTTCTGGATATTTTCAATGCCTGTGATGTGGCAGTATGGGCCGGGGAGCTTAAAGAAAAATATTACAAAATAGCCATGCAACATCTGGAGGACACTGCAGTAGTAAGCTCAAGAAAAACGGCCTTAAAGGAACTAGCACAATATTTACTGCAAAGGGATTCCTAACCCTGAGGCATGACCCATTCATTTATTGCCATTAATTCCTTATTTTCAGTTCTCAACTTAACGAATCATGAGTAATTCATTTTTTCGAAGAAAAAATATATCATCCATCGTGGCGGAAGGAGCTGACGATACACATGGTGGCGGCGGATTGAAAAGAGTGCTTACGGTGAAAGACCTTACATTTTTCGGGATAGCAGCTATTTTGGGTGCAGGAAGTTTCAGCAGTTTAGGCGGCGCCATATTCAATGGAGGTCCTGGTGTGATTGTTTTATTCATTATCACAGGCATTGCATGCGGATTTACTGCATTGTGTTATTCCGATTTTGCCAGTCGGATACCTGTTGCCGGTAGTGCTTATACCTATGCCTATGCAAGTTTTGGTGAATTGCTTGCCTGGATAATTGGCTGGGCATTAATTATGGAGTATTCAATCGGAAATATCTATGTATCCTTCAGCTGGAGCGATTATTTTACTTCATTTTTAGACAAACTGAATATTCATCTCCCTGAATATTTGATTACGAGTTATATGGAGGCCAAGCATGCTGTTGAATCGTCTGGTACTAATCAGGAGTTGATTGCTGCATGGAACAACGCACCGGTATTAGGTAATTTAAAAATTATTTTTGATTTACCTGCATTGGTCATTAATTTTCTCATTACCTATCTGGTATACAGGGGAGTAAAAGAAAGCCGAAATTTCAGCAACCTGATGGTGTATCTCAAATTGGGAGTAGTATTTCTCATTATCATCATCGGCGGATATTTTGTTTTATCAAACGGTCTTTTTTCAAACTGGACTCCTGTAAATGATGAAGGTGTTAAATCTTTCATGCCTAACGGTTTCAGCGGTGTAATGGCTGCCGTAGCAGGCGTTTTCTTTGCTTACATAGGTTTTGATGCAGTGAGCGTTCTTGCGGAAGAGAGTAAAAATCCGCAAAGAGATTTGCCCAGAGGAATGATATTTTCGCTGGTTATATGTACTATCATTTATATTTTACTAACACTTGTTCTTACGGGAGCGGTACACTATAAAAAATTCGACGGCATTGGTGACCCTTTGGCTTTTATTTTTGAAAAACAAAATTTGAATATTGGCTGGATGCAGTTTCTTGTAGCCATCTGTGCTGTGGTAGCCATGACCAGCGTATTGCTCGTTTTTCAAATGGGACAACCCAGAATCTGGATGAGCATGAGCAGAGATGGCTTGCTTCCCGAAAAGTTTCAGGAAATCCACCCGAAATATAAAACGCCTTCTTTCTCTACCCTCGTAACCGGATTGGTGGTCGGTATCCCCATTCTTTTTACCGATAAAACATTTGTACTTGATTTTACCAGCATCGCTACATTATTTGCATTTGTACTCGTTTGCGGAGGGGTATTACTGCTCCCCAAAAAATCAAAAGGACAAGGAGGTTTTTATTTGCCGTTTATATCTTCAAAGTACATTTTTCCTTTAATGATTATAGTTTCTATTGGATTGCTGACATACTTCTCCAATAATTATTTCTCTTCTCTTTTCAATTTTTCTGCCGGTGATGTAAACTACACCTATAATATTTCAACAATCATTTTCTGGTTTATATGTATTTTGATGTCAGTCGGTTCATTTATCAAAGAGTGGTCCTTGATTCCTGTAATGGGGCTTGTTACATGTCTTTATTTACTCACCGGAATGACTGCTGCCAACTGGATATGGTTTGCTGCATGGCTTGTAATTGGACTTGTTATTTATTTATTTTACGGCTATAAAAAAAGTAAACTGTCAACTTCTACAAAATAATTAATTGCCAAGTGAAATACGAAATTGGAGATAAAATCATTGTGTTGCATTCCGAAGAAGACGGAGTGGTGGTAGAAATCATCAATGACAAAATGGTAATGATTGAGGTAAAAGGTGTGAAGTACCCTGTCTATATGGATCAGATTGACTTCCCTTATTTCAAAATGTTTACGAAAAAGAATCAACAGGTACAACAAAAGACCTACATTGATCAATTGAAAACAGAAAAGAACTTTACAAAGTTAAAATCCGGAGAAGGAGTATACATTAATCTTCTTCCTGTTTATCAAAAAGATGTTTTTGATGATGACATTATTGAGAAACTGAAACTTTACCTTGTTAACCAAAATGAGGAGGAGTATGAATTCAATTATACTTTATCTTTTTCCGGGGAGAATGATTTTGAACATAGTGGCACCATAAGAGCATTGACTGATTTTTATTTGCATGACATTCCTTTTGACAAGGCCGGAAGTTCTCCTTCGCTTGATTTTCAGTTTTCATTGGTCAAGCCAAACAAGAAAAAAGCGCCATTTTACGAGAGATCAGTAAAGCTCAGAGGAAAACAACTGTTTAAAAAGTTGGAGGAGTTAAGAATGAACAATCTGCCATCTTTTTCTTATGAACTGTTCATTGAGTATCCCGATAAGGAGGAGGAACACAAAGTAGAATTAACTAAACTAAGCAACGCCGGATATAAAATATATGATGCTTCTAAACCAAGACGACAAACAACTGAAGTGCAATCAGTGATAGATCTTCACATAGAAAAACTGATTGACAATTGGAGTCGTATGTCTAATTTTGAGATAGTTACATTGCAGCTGAATCATTTTGAAAAATATTTTGACCTCGCTCTTTTACACCGTCAACCCAAGCTGATTGTCATTCACGGATTAGGAGAAGGAAAATTACGAGACGCTATACATGAAAGACTTCGTCAAAAAAATAATGTGAAATCATTTACAAATGAATATCATCCATTGTATGGATTCGGTGCAACGGAGATCTATTTTCAATACTAATCAATCTGATTTGATTCGGCATTTTGCTTTTTCAGAATCATATTCAACAAAATCAACCCCAATACAGCAGAAATCAGTGAAGCAAAGATGATGGATATTTTTGCAATGGAGATGTGCTCTTCATCATTAAATGCCAGCAAGGTGATGAAAATGCTCATGGTAAAGCCAATGCCTCCCAGAAAACCAACGCCTCCAATATGTTTCCATTTTAATCCCGCAGGTAGACTGCAAATGCCTGTAAATACTGCTATTGCGCCAAATAATAGAATGCCAATTGGTTTGCCCAATGCAAGCCCTCCGATGATTCCGATGCTTTCATTTGTATATAGCCCTTCAAGCCATCCGGGATTAAAGACAATGCACGTATTTGCCAATGCAAATAAAGGAATGATGATAAATGCAACCGGTTTGTGTAAAAAATGTTGCAGTATGTATGAAGTAGACTTTTCATCTCCATTACCAAAAGGTATAGCAAAAGCGAGCAGTACTCCGGATAAAGTTGCATGTACGCCCGAATGCAACATAAAATACCACATACCAACTCCGCCAATAAGATACGGTATCAGATTACGGATTTTCATTCTGTTGAATACCAGCAAAACAATGAATATTCCTAATGACAATGAAAGGTAAAGAAATGAAATACTGTTGGTATAGAAGATGGCAATCACAATGATAGCGCACAGATCATCAATAACCGCCAGAGCAGTTAGAAATACTTTCAATGAGGGCGGTACTTTATTTCCCAATATCGACAGGATGCCTATTGCAAAAGCAATGTCAGTAGCCATCGGTATTCCTGCACCATCAACCGTTGGGCTTCCTGCATTAAAAGCAAAATAAATTCCGGCGGGAACAACTACACCTCCCATTGCGCAGAGTACAGGGAACAGGGCATTTTTGAAATTGGATAGTTCGCCTGCATATACTTCTCTCTCTAACTCAAGACCAATCAGCAGAAAAAATATTGCCATCAGACCATCATTCACCCAGTGTCCTAATGAATGGCCACTGATGGATTCATTTTCCCAGAAAGCAATATAATGTTCACCTGCAGGGCTATTGGCCAGAATCATCGACAAACAAGTGCAGCAAATAAGAATAATGCCTCCAGTCTTTTCGCTGTTGAAAAAATCCTTGAATAATCTACTTAACTTCATTAATTATTTTAATCTTCTTTTTTTAATCATCCCACCTTTCATATCCTTTACGCTATTCATAACAACAAAGGCATTAGGGTCGATTTTTTCTATTTCTAATTTAATTTTACTGATTTCCAAACGCGTGATAATGGTGTAAATAATTTGCATGTCATACATTTTTTCGCCGCTTTTACCAAAGCCCCTTTCTCCCTTATAAACGGTAATACCTCTACCCAGTTTCAAGGTAATCATCTGTCTGATTTTATCTGCCTTGGTGGATATAATTGTTACGCCAATGTATTCCTCTATACCTTCAATTATAAAATCTACCGTTTTAGATGCAGACAGGTAAGTCAGCATAGCATACATGGCTGTTTCAATTGATAAAAGCCATGCTGCTAAAGAAAAGATAATTACATTGATACTGAGGATCACATCTCCGATGGTCAATCCGGTTCTTTTACTCAGGGCAATGGCAAGCACTTCTGTTCCATCAATCACTGCGCCGCCTCTTACTGCCAAGCCGATTCCGGATCCAAGGAAAAATCCACCAAATACAGCAACGAGTAGTTTATCACTGGTTACCTGAGGATAAGGAATGAATGCAACGAAAACGGAAAGCCCGATAATAGCAAGCCCTGTCTTAATAGCGAATTGTTTGCCAATGATATTATAGCCAAGAATTATAAAAGGGATGTTGATTAAAACCAGCAGCAGGGATAAATTAATGCCGGATAACTCAGAAATTAACAGTGAAATACCGGTGGCGCCGCCGTCAATAAAATTATTAGGCAATAAAAATGCCTTCAATCCAAAACCGGCTGAAAAAATTCCGGCAGTTATCAAAATTATATCAATAGCTAATTCTTTTAACTCAAGCTTTCGTTCAAGTAACTTCCTGGCTTTTAAAAAGCTAGATTCTTCTATTTGCTGTTTCTTAGATGAAAAAAAAATATTGAACATTTGCTGTTGATTATTAATGAATAAATAATCTTTTAGTTGCTGTAAGTTAAATATTTATAGTCATCCTGCCAACGAAGTGTATTTACATCCGGGAAATAAGATTAATTTTGACTATCTATCAGTCGGCTATCGTTCCGTTCAATCGGGAAGGAAAGTCCGGACAGCAAAGGGCAACACACCGGTTAACGGCCGGCTTTATCATGGATTTATTTCTTTGATAAAAGAGAAAGTGCCACAGAAAATTACTGCCTAAGTATCGTTAGTGATAACGGTAACGGTTAAGGTGAAAATGTGAGGTAAGAGCTCACGGTATTGATTAGCAATAGTTGATACGGGTAAACCTTGTGTGCTGTAATGCCACGTATATCAGCGTTTGAGGGCGGCTCGTCCGAATCCGGTTTTCCGGTGCGTTGAAGGGTAGGCAGCAAGATTGTGTCAGCAATGACGCAGCCAGATAAATGATGGCCGCCGAAATGAACATTTCGGTTACAGAATCCGGCTTATGACTGATAGATTTTTTATTTGTGTGTTTCTTTAATCAGGTCTGCTACTATTTTGTCAATCGGCAGTGTTACAGCATCTGAAGAGAATTCTTGCCATTCTATCATTCTGAATGTTTCAGCATCACCGTTAAGTTTTTCTCTTCCTGAAAGTATATTGAAATCAGGCAAATTACTCACCGATGCATTTATCGGCTCTAAGGGGATCACATAATAATAGATGGAAATAATCTGATGGTCTTTGTTGAATGCACTTTGCTGAAAAAAATCTGTTGTGTATATATGCGCTCCGACTTCGACAGCAATATTCATCTCTTCCAAAAATTCTCTTTTGAGACATTCTCTTGTGCCTTCTCCAATTTCCAATCCACCACCGCAAAACTTTGTGTAATGTTTTCCTTTGATTATTTCATCACTCACCAATACCTGCTTATGCTCGTTTATGTAAATCCCGTAAACCCTTACATTGAACATGATTATTTTTTTACTCTTCTTATGTAGTTATACAATGCAAAAGCTAAAATCAAAAAGCAAATCATCACCGGAATCCAAAATGCAAAAGGAGAGTGCTGAAAGGGAAGTGGTACATTCATGCCGTATATACTGGCTATAAGAACCGGAATGCTTAGAAAGATAGTTAGGGTAGTCAATCTTTTCAACACTTCATTTTGATTATTGCTGATAATGCTTGCAAAAGCATCCAGTGTGCTGCTTAAAATATTGGTATAAGTATTCGCAGTTTCCAACGCCTGTGAGGTTTCTATGATCAAATCATCCAGAAAATCTTTTTCATCATCATCCAGATGCAAAAAATTTGTCCTTGCGAGTTTCATCATAAGCAATTCGTTGCTGCGTAAAGCAGTAACAAAATAAACCAGACTTTTCTGAATTCTCATCAGTTGCAGCAATTCCTCATTTCTGTTGGCATCATATAACTTTTGTTCCAGTGCATTTCTGCGCTGATTGATTTCTTTAAGATATTCCTGAAAGTTGGTGGTTATTTTCTCAAATATCTTCAAGACCATCATGTTTTTCTTATCTGGATGGCGATTTTGAAAGCTGTTTAAGAATTTTTTGATTGCCTCGTTTTCAAAAGAATTTACCGTTACAATTTGACCGTTAGTAAGGATGATACAAATCGGTATGGTGATATAAAACGCATCGCTTTCGTTGAATGAATTGTTTTCTGTGGGCGTTTTAATTACAATCAGTTTTACATTGTCTTCCGATTCAAAACGGCTGCGCTCATCAATATCTAATGAGTCTTTCAAAAAATCAATTGGGATGTCAAGTATGTTGCTCAATTCACTAAATTCCTCATTTTTTAGAGGTGGTAAAATATTTACCCATGTGCCGTTGGAGGGTTTATCTATGGCGATTGTTTTCTGTTCAACTATCTTAAAATACTGAATCATTGAGTAATAATTTTTTATTAAACTGAATGTTTATTCTTCAGTTTCAAATACTCCTTTAAATACAAATTTCGCTGGTCCGCAGAGCCAAATATCGCTGAATTGTGTATCAGAGTCCTTGTTGAATTCGACACTAAGGTTTCCTCCGTGTGTTTTCACTTTCACTCTGTTAAAGCCTCTTGTGTTGTGTGCCGACATCAAAGCGCATGCCGTAACTCCGGTTCCGCAACTAAGTGTTTCATCTTCAACACCGCGTTCATAAGTTCTTACAAAGATGGCATCATCTTCTGTAGTTTCAACAAAGTTAACATTAATACCATCATCAATGAATTGTTTGCTGTTGCGTATATCTCTTCCCGTTATAGCTACATCTACATTTAATATATCTGTTACAAATTTTACAAAATGCGGCGAGCCCGTATTCAGAATAGCAAAAGTTGCATGGTCATCCACTTCATTTACATCTTTCATTTTGAGCCGAATCTGGTTATTCATATCTATCTCCGCCAGATGCGCTCCGTCTGTTGCCATGAAATGATAAGTATATTTGTGAATGCCCATATCATAAGCAAACCGGACCATGCATCTGCCGCCATTTCCACACATAGTTCCCAGTTTTCCGTCAGAATTATAGTAAATCATTTCGAAATCAAATCCGTCTTTATTGTTCATGAGCATAAGTCCATCGGCACCAATACCAAATCTGCGGTCACACATCAGGTTTACCATTTCATTGGTTATTGAATCGTAAGAATGATCCCTATTGTCCAAAATGACAAAATCGTTTCCTGTACCCTGGTATTTATAAAAATTAAATTTCATTCAGTAAAAAGGTTGGATAATTATTGAAATATTCCGCAATTTATATTCATAATCAGTCAATTTGCCAAAACGAATAATATTTCACAGACAGTTAAAATTTGATTTAATGCTTTCCGGATTTTATATTATCAATAAAAATACCTTATTTTGTGACACTAAATTGATGATTTTTTAATTTAGTATATGGTCCTTTGGCCGAGTGGCTCAGGCAAAGCTCTGCAAAAGCTTCTACAGCGGTTCGAATCCGCTAGGGACCTCACAAACAAGTGCCCCGGTGAAAATCGGGGCAAATTTTTTATAAACCCATACAAATGTTTTCAAAAATCTGTCACTATTCCGGAATTGTCATTTGTTTTGCTTTGATACTGGCTTGCTTTCTTCCATGGGTACATTATAATTCCATCAATGAAACCTTCACCGGCTATCATGTTTCTCGTTTTTCAACCAATAATTATTATGGCAGAGCGGGAATAGTAATAACTATTATGACCTCGATTGTTTTTATTTTTTTCATTATTCCCAAAATATGGGCCAAAAGGATTAATTTTTTTGTGTCAGGGTTGTTATTCGCCTATTGCATACGCACCTATATTATTTTTACCGGTTCTTTATTTGAAGGAGAGGTGGAAACAAAAACTGGGATGTACCTGGTGCTGACTTTATCTTTCTTATTATTGGTCTGTTCAGTATTTCCTAAGATTGATATCAAATCTGATAATTAAAAAAATAAAGGCTATCTCTTTTATAAGATAGCCTTTATACATGCTTAAATAATTATTGATAAATTATTTCAAAGCCTCAATCTTTTTTACAAAGTTAGCTTTAGGTTGAGCGCCAACCAGCTTATCTACTACAACACCATTTTTAAGAAACAATATTGCAGGAATACTGGTGATTCCATAATTCATCGATATCTGAGGATTGTGATCCACGTTTACTTTGCCGATTTTAACCTTGCCATCGTATTCTTTTGACAACTCCTCAATAACCGGACCGATTGCACGGCAGGGCCCGCACCACTCAGCCCAAAAATCAACTACTGATAATTTATCTGAATCCAACACTTCAGATTTAAAGTTTGCATCTGTAAATTCTAATGCCATAATTGTAAAGTTTAAGAGATTATAAGTTTTAAGAGTATTGCAAATTTATGTCCAAGTTTGTTAATGTGCTGTTATGACATATCCACATTTAAAAACACTGCCAATTTAACAAAAGTCAGTTAAATCGATTGAATACTGACTTCTATATTTTTGTTAGTGTTTAGATAAGCAGCCAGATCATCGTTCATCGTTATTCCTTTTTCATAACGCTGCATGGTTAATTTCCTTTCCCTTAAGGTATCAATAATATTGAACTTCAGCACTGTTTTCCCGGGATTTTCTTTGACGTTTTTATCAAAAAAGGTGATTAGTTCCTCATCAACAAATATGGGCGAAACTTCGATGGTGAGCTGTTTGGTCATAGACGATTTCACAGACTCCAGCAATTGCAACCTGGATATTTTAAATTCATAATTTTCGCTATTGTATCGTTGTTTAAAAGAACCCTCCAGCATTAAAATTCTGCCCTTTTCGATGTAATTTACATATTTCACATAGTCATCGCTCCAGAAGGCTATTTCCGTATTTCCACTGAAATCTTCCAGATGAATAACGCCGAATTTCTTGCCATTTCTCGTCAGTCTGTGTTGCGCATCTATTACCAGGCCTGCAAGCCTGATTTGTTTAGTAGTAGGGGGGATTCCTGTAATATTTTTAATGTCATTAAAATCGGTAACCGGGGTAAAGTAATAATGCTTTAATTCAAAGGAATAGTTGTCTAATGGATGACCGCTCATATACATACCGGTGACATCTTTTTCATAATCAAGCTGTTCTATTAATGCAAATGGCTCACATGCAGGTATTTTAGGCGGAACAATTTCAGGCATTTGTAAATCACCGAAAAGAGAATTGCTTACCACGGAAGATTGCGATTGAAAGGTAGATCCAAACTTCACAATTTTTTCTAATGAAGACATCTCTCCCGGCGGTTGGTAAAGGTATTGTGCCCGGTGCATGTTTTTAAAACAGTCAAAAGTGCCACTATATATAAGGCTTTCCAGCGATTTTTTATTTACAGCTCTGTGATTGACTCTTTTTACCAAATCAAAAATGTCTATAAAATGACCATGTTTATTCTTTTCATCAATGATATTGTCTATCGCTGCCTCGCCAACTCCTTTTAATCCGCTGAAGCCAAATCTTATTTCTCCATTTTGATTTACAGCAAATCCATTCTGTGATTCATTGATATCCGGACCAAGCACTTTAATTCCCATACGTTTACACTCTTCCATGAAGAAAGTTATTTTATCAATACTTCCCGCATGGTTAAGGACAGCCGCCATATATTCACTGGGATAGTGGGACTTAAGATAAGCAGTTTGATATGCCACAAAAGCATAGCAGGTGGAGTGTGATTTATTAAAAGCATATTGGGCAAAAGCCTCCCAGTCGGTCCATATCTTTTCCAGTTTATCTTTAGGGTGACCATTTGCAGTGGCTCCTTGAATAAACTGTAATTTCATTTTATTCAGGGTGGCAATTTGTTTTTTCCCCATCGCCTTTCTCAAAACATCCGCATCTCCTTTACTGAAATTGGCAAGTGTTTGGGAAAGCAACATCACCTGTTCCTGGTAAACAGTAATTCCGTAGGTGTCTTCCAGGTATTCCTTCATACAATCCAGATCATAGGCAACAATCTCGCGACCGTGCTTACGGGCAATAAATTGAGGAATGTATGCCATAGGCCCGGGTCTGTAAAGGGCATTCATTGCAATGAGATCATCAAATTTATCTGGCTTTAACTCGCGCAGGTATTTCTGCATGCCCGGACTTTCAAACTGAAATGTACCATTGGTATCACCCTGTTGGTAAAGGCGGTAGGTTTTCTCGTCATCCAAAGGAATGCTATCGATTTCAATTTCCACCCCATGGTTTTCCCGGATAAGTCTCAATGCCGTCTTAAGAATGCTCAATGTCTTTAATCCCAAAAAGTCCATCTTGATTACACCCGCTTCTTCAATCGTATTTCCCTCAATTTGTGTAAGCCACAATTCGGAATCTTTAGAAGTGGCAACGGGCAATAAATCTGTCAGGTCTTTCGGTGCAATGATGATTCCTGCGGCATGGATACCGGTATTTCTTACCGATCCCTCAAGAATTTCTGCTTCGTGCAAAATGGTGCTATGCAAATCTTTACCGTTGTATACCTGCCTAAGTTTTTTTACATTTTCAATATCGTCTGCGGTAAGTTGTTCTTTCTCCTCCAATGATTTATCATCATTTTTAGCTTCTTTGTTTGTGATTGGGGCATGTAAAATTCTTTTTAAAGAAATCCCGGGTTTTTCAGGAACAAGTTTGGTCAGTGCCCTGCTTTCAGGCAAGGGGAGATCCATTACCCGGGCAACGTCGGCAATACTGCTTTTTGCAGCCATCGTACCATAAGTAATAATTTGTGCCACCTGATTTTTGCCATATTTCTGTACCACATAGTCAATCACTTTCTGACGGCCTTCATCATCAAAGTCGGTATCAATATCGGGCATTGACTTTCTCTCCGGATTGAGAAAACGCTCAAACAGTAAATTGTATTTAATAGGGTCTATATTCGTAATCCCGATACAATAAGCCACTACACTTCCTGCGGCTGAACCTCTGCCAGGACCAACGAATACGCCTATATCTCTTCCCGCCTGAATGAAATCACTTACTATGAGAAAGTAACCTGCGAATCCCATTTTTTCTATCACACCCAATTCGAATTGAATTCGTTCTTCTGTTTCAGGCGTTAGTATCTGGTATTTCTTCTTCGCTCCGGCCCAGGTAATGCTTGCCAGATATTCGTCCTGTGTTTTAAAATTGGATGGCACAACAAAGTGGGGGAGCAGAATATCTTTTTTTAAATCCAGCAGTTCTACTTTACTTACAATCTCATTGGTGTTGTCTATCGCTTCGGGGAGGTCTTTGAATACCTCTGACATTTCCTGTGTTGTTTTGAAAAAAAACTGATCATTCGGAAATGCAAATCTTTTGTTTTTTGAAATTACATCGTCGTCAGTAAATTCGCTGAGGGAAGGGGTAGACTGCTTTTCGCCTGTATTGATGCAAAGCAGAATATCGTGTGCATTGAAATCTTTCTGATCTACATAGTGACTGTCATTACTGGCAATTACTTTTACATTGTATTTTTTTGCGAACCTCAGTAATACCTCATTCACCTTATCTTGCTCAGGCAAACCATGCCGCTGCAGTTCCACATAGTAATCATCCTGAAAAATATTCAGCCACCACTTGAATTCATTTTCCCCTTCATCTTCCCCCTTTTTTAAAATGGTTTGAGGAACCAGGGCCCCGAGGCAACAGGTGGTAGCTATCAGTCCCTCGTGATATTTATGAATCAATTGTTTGTCTATTCGCGGATATTTGGAATACATCCCTTCAATGTATCCAAGTGATGTAAGCTTGACTAAATTTTTATACCCGGTTTCATTTTTGGCCAGCAATATCTGGTGATTTCTGGGATCTTTTTCATCTTTACTGAAGGTCTTTCTGGTGCGATCCTGGGTGATGTAAAATTCACAACCTACAATCGGTTTTATTTTCGGCTTTCCATTTTCATCGAGATTGTTATATGCCTGTTTTACAAATTCAAAAACGCCAAACATGTTTCCGTGATCACTGATAGCCAATGCAGGCATTTTGTCAGCAATCGCTTTTTTATACAGACTTTTTATAGGTGCAGCACCATCAAGAAGAGAATATTGGGTATGAACATGAAGATGACTGAATTGCATAATGTAGAGTTAATAGCGCAGTACGGTTAAAATGATTTTTTGCGTCGTCAACAAATATCGTAAAGATTAAATCGAACTATCATTCTGATTTTTCCACAAATCCCCGTTTAAACAAATTTTAATATTTTTTATACGAAGCTTTTGGAAGCATTTTTTTACCTTTGCAAATCTAAGATACTGTTTAGTGAGAACGTTTTTTATAAATTAATGAAAATTAAACAGAAACATATAGTATTATTAATTTCTATTTTGTGGTTGAATTTCTGTTCAGTCGCACAGAATAGCAATTCCAATATACATACATTAAGATTTATCAAAGGAATTGAGATAAATGGCTCTGACATAAAAACCTCATCCAATAACAATAATTTTATTGAGGTTGAAACAAAGAAACCAATTTCCCAAAATGATTATCAGACTGAAACAATATCTGCTGTTCCGAATTCAATCGAATACTTAACCTCTATTAATTTTAAATACGGACAGATACTCAACACAGAAGTAGAATTTCTGAAAAACATTTCTTTATACACATTTATTGAAGAATGGTGGAACACAAGATATTTATACGGGGGTGAAAGTAAATCGGGTGTTGATTGCAGTGGTTTTACCGGCGCTTTGATAAAATCGGTTTTTGGCATTAAACTTCCGAGAACTGCCAGGGAACAATACGAGAAATGTGATAAAATATCTCCTTTTGAGATGACCGAAGGAGATTTGGTTTTTTTTAATACCAGAGGGGGTGTGAGTCATGTGGGCGTTTATCTGTCAAATGATTATTTTGTTCATTCCAGTACCAGCCAGGGCGTTACAATCAGCAATTTGAATGAGGATTACTATAAGAAAAGATTTATCGGCTCCGGACGAATCAGTAATCTTTCAATTGACCAGGCAATGCTTGAGTCTCGGTAATCATTGTGTAATTTTCCTGGTCTCCACGTAAAAGTTTTCATCAACCCTAATCGAATCAGCGTCTATATTTTTGATTGACTGCCATCTTTCAGATGGTGTTATCCAGAACATTTTTCCGGTTTCTCCCAAAGATACTTTTATAGGTAAATAAAAATCTTTGACCGTATTTTGCCATCTGTACCTGATACAGTCTTTATGAACTGAATACTCTAACAAAGGAATTTTTGTTGTACGCAGATATTGATCAAAAAGTGATTCCAAATTCTTTCCTGTCTTTTTAATGATAAAATTTTCCACCTGTTTTGTGGTGACAGTAGCATGATAAAATTGTTTGTTTAATGCCCTTAGCAGATTTCTGAATAACGCGTCATCATTAAGTAATTTCCTAATGATATGAATCATATTGGCAGCCTTATAATACATATCTCCGCTGCCTTCCTCATGAACTCCGTATGGGCCAATGATTGGCTTGTCATTTTCAATGTTTTTTCTCAAACCGATTACATATTCATCAGAGGCTTTATTGCCGTACCAATAGTCGGTAAACAGCGCCTCGCTATAATTGGTAAATCCTTCATGAATCCACATGTCTGCAATGTCTTTGGATGTAATACTGTTACCAAACCATTCATGACCACTTTCGTGAACGATGATGAAATCCCATTTCAATCCCCAACCGGTTCCAGACAAATCTTCTCCCATATAGCCCAATTTGTAATCATTCCCATAAGCAATATTACTTTGGTGTTCCATTCCCAAATAAGGCGCTTCCACCAATTTATAACCGTCTCTGTAAAACGGGTAAGGTCCCATCCAGTATTCAAATGCTTTGATTGTTCTTTTTGCATCAGCAAAATGGATCTTTGCTTTTTGAAGATTATATTCCAATACCCAGAAATTCATATCTAGTTTTCCATTCAGACAGGTAAGCGTATTTTCAAATTGTTTGTACTTGCCAATATAAGGGATGATGTTGTAATTATTAATGGGACTTTTTACATCCCAGATGTATTCTTTAAATCCTGGCCTTACAGACTTTGCAGATATCAGCCGTCCGTTGCCTATACCTGTCAAGCTATCAGGTACGATTATACGAAGTGTCGCTCCGGAATCAGCTTTATCGCTTTGTAAATCCTTGCATGGGTACCATACGCTTGCACCGATTCCCTGACATGCCACACTCATCCACGGATTGTCATTATTATCTTTCACCCATACCCAACCACCGTCCCAGGGGGGATTAACGGCCTCTCTTGGTTTCCCATGAAAGTAGATATCCATAGTTGCCCTTGTATGTAAAGACGAAGGCAATTCCAGCCAAAAAACATTTTTCTCTCTTACAAATGAACAAGGTTTATTTTCAATAAAAATGCTGTCTATTTCCATCGGTTCCTGTAAGTCAATCTGCATTTTCTCTTTATTCAGGGAAATAAAATAAATGCTGTTTTTACCCTTGATTGTTTTACTTGTAAAATCCGGCTGAACGGTAATGTCGTAATGCAATACATCCCAACCGGAGCGACCAATACCATTCGATCCTAATAAACTATCTTCCGCGGTAAATATTTTTTTATTGGATGTTTGTTGTGCAGTTACATTTTTGAATGAGAAAAATACCAATAAAAAAAATATTGGACGAAAATGGTAAAATAATATCCGGGTGAGATTTCTCATTAAAATATTTTATGGGCTAATTTAGTTTATTGTGGGAAATAGTTAACATTTTATGACATTCATTTGATAAATTTATATAAATAAAGACTTTAAATGCATTTCTGCAGAATCAGGATATTTTACATTTTTAATTTCATTGTTGTTTCCATTGTCATGTCATGCAACAATCATCAACATCCTGAAAAGAAAATTTTTCGATACAACGAATCAGCCGGAATTGCCACATTGGACCCTGCCTATGCAAAAAATCAATCTGTCATGTGGCCGATGCATCAATTGTATAATACGCTGCTGGAAGTTGACGATAGTATGAATATCATACCATCTCTGGCGAAAAGCTGGGTATTTTCAGCCGATAAGAAAACCATCACATTTCATCTGCGTAACGATATATATTTTCATGATGATCCTGTTTTTCCAAACGGCAAAGGAAGAAAAATGATTGCCGGAGATGTTGTGTACAGTTTAAGCAGAATTGTAAACCCTTCCGTTGCCAGTCCCGGGGCATGGATTTTTAATGACAAAATAGACTCTCTGAAACCCTTTGTGGCATTGGATGATTCAACATTCGTTCTTAATCTGAAAGCTCCATTTCTTCCTGTTCTCGGTATTCTCACCATGAAGTATTGTTCAGTTGTGCCAGAGGAAGCCGTCATAAAATATGGAAATGATTTCAGGAGACATCCTGTGGGTACAGGACCGTTTTGTTTTACTGCATGGGAGGAAGGGCAGGCGCTGATTCTGAAAAAGAATGAGCACTATTTTGAAAAAGATAGTTCAGGAAGACAGTTGCCTTACTTGGATGGTATAAAAGTGAGTTTTTTTGAGAATAAATCCACTGAGTTTCTGGAATTTCAACAAGGTCGTCTTGATTTTATTAATGATATTGACGTTTCCTACAAAGATGATGTGCTTACAAAGAATGGTAATTTAAAATTGAAATGGCAGCATAAAATAAATCTTTCCAAACATCCTT
Organism: Chitinophagaceae bacterium; assembly: GCA_947458275.1. Taxonomy (GTDB): domain Bacteria; phylum Bacteroidota; class Bacteroidia; order Chitinophagales; family Chitinophagaceae; genus Ferruginibacter. The sequence continues at coordinate 55,421 of CANGYR010000004.1, read as the reverse complement.
ATTTCAATACAGAATATCTCGGAATATTAAATGATACAAATAATATTTTGGTAAAGCATTCGCCTTTAAGAGATAAAAGAATCCGTCAGGCCATTAATTATGGAATAGACCGAAAAAAAATGATGATGTACATGCGGAATTCAATAGGATTTCCTGCCAACAGCGGTTTTGTCCCCATAGGCTTTCCCTCATTTGACAGTAGTTTGGTAAAAGGATACACATACAATCCGGAAAAAGCAAAATCATTGATCAGAGAAGCCGGTTATGACGAACAGCATCCAATGCCTCAAATTAAACTGGTGACCGTGCCAACATACGCCGCCATTGCAACATACATAGCCAATGAGCTCAATGCAGCAGGCATACCTTTAGTAGTAGAAGTGATGCAAAAAGGTCTTTTACTTGAACAAATGAGCAAATCTCAACTCGTCTTTTTCAGAGGGAGCTGGATCGCAGACTATCCGGATGCATCCAATTATCTGGGCGTATTTTATGGAAAAAATCCTGCTCCGCCCAACTATACCAGATATAACAATCCGGTCTATGATGAAATATTTGAATCATCCTTAAGAGAGTTGAACGATTCTGTCAGAATTGCCAAATACAGAATGCTTGATGTTATGCTGATGGAAGATGCACCCATTGTTCCTTTATGGTACGACATGGTGTTGCATTTATCACAAAAAAACATCTCTGGTTTTAAACCTAATGCTTTAAATATGCTGGAGTTGAGAAGTGTACAAAAAAAATAGTCGCCTGAACAAGCGACTATTTTAAAAATGTTGTTTATTTTATTTGCTTCTCTTGATTAATTTCTGCACTGAATATTCATTATCACTGTTTACATTAAGATAATAAATTCCATCAGCAAATGAAGTCAGATCAATTTTAAAATTATCAATTTTAGTGTTTTTGGATAAAATTACTTTTCCTGTACCATCGTAAATTTTGATAAAATTATCTTTTGTTTTATTTAATCCCTGCAAAACGTACAAGCCATTGCTGGGGTTAGGTAAAACGTTGATGACTCTGCTTTTGTTGTTTCTTACTATTTGTATTCCTGAATAAGAATAGCTGCCGTCAAAATCAACTTGTTTGATTCTGTAGTAAACTGTTCCCGACGGAGTGTTTTCGTCAATCTGGAAATAGTTGTTTCTGATATAGCTTGTTCCTGCACCGGATACTTCTTTTATTGATTCCCAGGTTCTTCCGTTGGTGCTTCTTTCAATGATGAAAACTTTATTGTTTAGCTCTGTCTCGGTAACCCATTTGAGATTGGTATTACCGTTGATTAAGGAAGCAGTGAAAGAAAGTAGTGTAACAGGAAGAGGACCTGCATCAAAATCACCCAAAGTACCGGAGATATAGAAAGGAGATTCCGCGCCACCATTACCGTCTACAACAAGAAAGTATTTCTTTCCGGGCACAGAAGTGAAGCAATGATTTTGATTTCTCTGAGATCCTGAGGGAGAGTTGTATACATTATCTCTTGGACAAGAAACAATCGTCCATCTTGGATCGTTTCCTGCCGATGGTGCAGTTCCGGTACAAGGATTATTGTCCGCATCTTGATTGGCATCTGTAACTACAATGGATTGAAGATTGAATTGAAGTCCGCTGATCCCTATGCAAGTAGTTTGATTTCTTGGTGTAAATTCAATCCAAACATCATTGTTATTAGCAGAATTCCAGGAACATGTCGCACCTCCAATGGTTCCAAAACTGGCACCGCCTGCACCGCTGAGTGAACCCGGCATTTGATTGCTACCGGTCTTGCTATTTGTAGATGCACAGATTGGATCACCTCCCCACTGCAATGGGTTGCTACAGTTGTCGCCATCAGTCAGTCTGTTATTCACTACAGGATCTCCAAATACAATAGACAATGATTTAATGCAAGGTGCTGTCGTGACATTTTCAAACCAGTAAATTGACCAAGTCCCGTTTGCAGATTCATTATTAAAAGTACTTACAAGATCATTTCCGGTTGAGAAAAATCCATAATTACTGGATGAGGTGGCTGAAGTTAGTGATCCAGTGGGAAGATTTGATGCATTGGGAGCAGTCAAACAAGTAGAGGGGTTGGTTAGAATGATATTGATGGATGTTGAAGACCAACTCGTACCCATGGTTGGTGTCGCACTGTTTCCTGTATAAATTTTTATACAAGTTCCATTGGGTGATTTAATATAACCTACTATATCGCGTAAATTTCCTCCGCAGGAAGCATCAAATTGAATTTTAATTTGCTTCAGTGCATTTGTTGCAGAAAGCGTCCCTACACCCGTTACTGTGAAGTCAAATGCCTTGGTTCCTGGGCTGGTACAAGAAGCGTAGCTCGTACCTGCATCCAAATCAAGCGGCAAAGTTGTAGTAGTAGCAAATGTTTTGTCAGGTGTTTGCGCATTGACAAATAATGTAACTGAACATAAAATCGACAAAATGATTCCTTTCATATTTTTAAATATTTACTTTAGATTAGATACTATAAAATACTGATTATTAACAGAATTTCGGATTAGAATTGCTCAAAGGATAGGGGAGTAATCTTGGATATTTTAAAACTATTTAGAAAATAGTTTTTTTCCTTACTGCAAAATTATAAATAAAATTAACAATTTAAAACTTTTGGACAGTTTTTTGTTAGAAAAAGGTATTTTTCAGAGAAATTGGAAAAACTTAATTCTTCAATATTTTCTGAATTTGCCTCTTGTTTTCAGTAATTATTTCAAGTAAATAATTGCCTTTGGGGATATTATTAACTTCACTGATACTCACAATGTTTTCACCGGGACTAATTATTTCTGTTTTTCTGAACAATTCCTTTCCATCCAAAGTCATGATTCTTATTGTCGAAGTTGATTTCTTTTCTCCACTTAATAATATATAGATATCTGAGACAAATGGATTGGGATATACTTTATAATCAATAATATTCCTGCCGAATTTAATGGCAGCTATTGTTGAATAATTAAATTGTCCGTCATTGTCAACTATTTTAAGACGATAATAAACAACAGTAGCTGAGTTATTTATTTTTTCTTTAAAATTATAGCTCCTGCCAACACTTGCAGCACCAAGACTTTTCACTTTTCCAATAAAAGTAAAATTGATTCCATCCTCACTTTTTTCAATTTCAAAAAAATCAGTACCTACCTCAGATGCAGTAGTCCAATTCAGCAAAGCATCATTGTCAGTTGTTTTATTTGCTGTAAAAGAGATTAGTTTGACCGGCAGAGAGCCTTGTTTTGCTCTGACAATAAAAGTAAACAAACTGGGAAAATAGGTGTCTGCTTCTGTACCAAACTGAACATTTACGCTTGTCGCATTGGGTTGTATATTATACCCGGTACCAACATTTACCTCATCAATGTCAATACCCATTTGATTATTGTAGTTTGGATTTTTGTTGGTAACTCTTGTGTTGTTTTTGGTGATACTTCCATTCCAAAAATTAGCGACAGTATTTAGTGAATTACTCACAGCCACATTATTGATCTTAATAAAATCTCCCGCAGGATTTGTTGCAGATGATCCCAGACTCGCATCTCCTTCCCAAACCATGGCACCCATAACCGCATCTCCGGAAGCAAGGGTAGTGGAAGGTACATTCAGTCCTGATAAATTGATACTTAAAGAATTGGTACCTGTTCCTGCAGCCACTTTGGAGAATCCGTCAAATATTCTTATGCTGTTGAAAGGTTCAGATAAATTTTCATAGGCAACTACGATTGCCCAGCCACCAAAATAACCGCCATTGGCAATTGATCCGGTAGAGATAGGAATATCCGCAACAGTATATGTGCCTGCTTTATTGGTGTTCACAAAACTTGTGATATCTATATAAGACTGATAGTTTTTTTGAGATGTATTAACCCCATTGAATAATATGGACGAAAGGTCAACATTGGAAATTGCTGTAGAAAGATTGGTATAGGAGCCATTTGCAAATCGCAATTTTACTTTTCTGAGTGTGTCTGCCACATTGGTTATTCCGGTGGTATCAAATCTGCCACCCCAATAGAGTCTTGCAAATTTGATGGTATTGGTACCTGAAGGGAGTACCATATTTGCAGAAGATGAATTTTTAGTGGCCGCAATTTGATCTACGTCTACAAACTGCATATTCTCGCCGTCATTTCCATAATTACCGGTTCCGTCATTGGTATTGGTAAGAGCATTCATTTTTGTAAAATCAACCGCATTGGATGAATTCATCGCATTTAGAATCGTATTACCAATTAATGTACTTCCTCCATTAATATTGACTGAGTATATGGCATTATACGGTCTGATTATATTGCTTTGAGCTGATAAATTATTATCAATCAAACTTAAAGCAGCCAGCATAACAATCAATTTGACTGTATAGTTCCTGAACATTATTGAAGGTTTATGTAAGAGTAGTACGCTCATGTAAATCTAATTATTAAATTCTTAATTATCAATAACAATGACCAATGTTTCATCAGATAGATTAAATCTCTGTCAGATTATTACTAAGTCGTTGATTAGCAAACTACTTAATCCTACAATTTTTTCAATTTGGCTGAAAATTCTTTTTTAAATTTCTCCACTTTCGGTCTGACGACCATCGCACAATATGGGACTGTCCCGTTCAAATTGAAATAGTTTTGATGATACTCCTCCGCAGGATAAAATTTCGTCATGGACTCAAGTGTAGTCACGATCGGAGATGCATACGTCCCGACTTCGGTCAACTGATTAATATAATCATGTGCTTTTTCCTTCTGCTGGTCATTGTGATAAAAAATCACACTTCTGTACTGAGTACCTATGTCATTTTCCTGCCTGTTGAGCGTAGTAGGGTCATGGGTTTTCCAAAAGACTTCAAGGATTTCTTGATAACTAATGATAGTTGGGTCAAAGACGATTTGCAGACATTCAGCATGTCCGGTATGTCCGCCGCAAACAGATTTGTAATCAGGACTATTCGTATGTCCACCGCTGTAACCGCTTTTTACTGACAATACTCCTTTAAGTTGCTGGAAAACAGCTTCAGTGCACCAAAAACATCCGTTACCAAGGGTGGCTGTTTCAATTGGATTTTCTTTTGACTCATTCATGCTCACAAAGGTAGAACAAAAACTACAACGCTTCTGTGTTCACAACAGCATCCAGATTCAATTTGCCATAGATATGCGGAAATTCTTCATTGACAGACGGGGCAAGCTCATATTTCAACGGAGCCGTTAGCTTATTTTCATCAATGTGCAGCTTTATCAGGTCAGACTGATTTTGATAATATCTTTCCAGGACACCCTTTACCTGTTCTTCTTTGCTGGTATGGATGAATCCCTCTGTATGCAGTGATGAAGCCTCGAAAAATCCCTGTTCAACAGCTTTCTGCCATTCATTTTTAGTAGTGATGTGATAAATCATTCGTCTAAAATATTTGCAAGTGAAATTAATTCATTCAGTTTATACTGATTGTTTTCATTGTCATAACATTTCCCCAACTCATGCAGCAGCAATTGAATGATACGTTTGTTGTTATTTGCCCTGAAATAGGAGGCAGTTGGAGGAACTGAAAGTCTTTTAAAATAATTTTCAATGTCTTTGTGAGAATACATCTGCCCATTCAGAGGATCAATAAAAAATATGATTTTCTCCGAACTGTGTCCGGATGGATTTAATACTTCATATTGTTCATCAAAATAACCAAGTAAGAATTGCCGGGGTATGTTTATGGCTTTAACCGGAATATCCAGGAGCTGACAAAGTATCTGATAAATGATACCATTGCTAATGGCATTTCCTTTTCTGCTTTCCAGTGTTTTATTAATCAGAAAATGTTCCGGATTTTCGTATCCGATTTCCACTCCGCTGTGTTTGTAGTAATTGAAAAATATGCTGTTGAATACATTTATCCTCTCCATCGGAGTGAGATAGCTGTTTAATTCGAGCCATATATTTCTTCTGAGTTTCTCGATAGATTGCCTCACCTGCGTGGGCTGCATATCGGGATAGTGGTATTTGGAGACAATAATAGCGCCGGTGAGTAAATCCGAACTGTTTTTTGCCCAGTCAGTCAATTCCTGTGTAAGATCTCTGAAATGCAAACGGTGAATCAGCAATTCAATACGTTCTTGCGTTTCTTCATTTCTTACATTTTCCCAAAAATGCTCGAGATTGGGAATGATTTCTTTACCAAATGAGATAATCTTTTCACTAACGGTATTGTATACATCCTCGTCCGGATCGTCTATCAGTCTGAACAGCGCTTCTATTTCTTTATTTTCAGTCAATGGGAATCGTATTTGATTCCAATTTCGTTAAGATGACTCTTAATGAGCGACTTAAATTTTCCACAGGCGTGACAAACTTTAATTTTTTCTGAAAAACGGAAATAGATTATTTCTTTTTCGCAGATTTTTTAGTAACGGTTTTTTTTGTTGCCGTTTTTTTCTTCGCAGTCTTTTTGTCAAATGCCTTGGGATCCTGTTCAACAATCATTTTTTTGATACTGTCCAGATCTATGACCGCCAGTTCTTCTTTGGTATATTTCCCATTGGCGCCACTGCCCGTAAGTTTAAGCATTTTCTTACCGAAACGTATAAACGCACCCCAGCGACCGTTTTCAATGGCGATTTTTTCTTCGGGCCACTGTTGTATAAATCGGTTGGATTCTTTTTCTATTTTTTTTGCAATCAATTCGTTGCAGTCTTCCTGAGTAAGTATATCAAAATTGTACGCTCTGGGTATGTTGATGAACAAATCATTCCATTTGATAAACGGGCCAAATCTTCCTTTTCCTTTTGTAATGGGCTTTTCATCGTAAAATCCAATGGGAGCATCCTCAATTTGTTTGGCTGAGATAATCTCAACAGCTCTTTTTAAATCTACATCAGTAGGCTCTTCTCCTTTTGGAATGGAAATGAATTGTTCACCCCATTTCACATAAGGACCAAATCTTCCAATATTTACAGTTACTTCCAACCCTTCGTGTTCGCCTAATTGCAAAGGTAGCTTGAACAATTCCATGGCTTCTTCGAAGCTGATGGTTTCAATGCTTTGATTGGCTTTTAATTTGGCGTATCTTGGTTTTTCCTCATCGGTAGATGCGCCTATCTGCACCATCGGACCATATCTTCCCATGCGGGCAATTACACTTTTCCCATCTTCTGCAACACCCAGCACTCTTTCGCCTACGGCTCTTTCAGCTGTCTCCAAAGTATGGGCTACACCACTGTGAAAAGGTTTATAAAATGAAGACACCATATTGCTCCATTTAATTTTACCTTCAGCGATTTCATCAAATTCTTTTTCAATATTCGCCGTGAAAGAATAATCCATGACGTTTTGAAAATGTTGGTTTAGAAAATCAGTAACTACCAATCCCAGATCTGTTGGAAACAGTTTGGCTTTCTCAGCTCCTGTATTTTCCTGTTCTGTTGTTTTCTTTATGGTATCATTTTTCAGCAACAAAATCCTGAAATCTCTTTTTACCGGTTCCTTATCTCTTTTTTCTACATAGGTTCTTTTGATGATGGTAGAAATAGTAGGAGCGTAAGTACTCGGACGGCCAATGCCCAATTCTTCCATTTTTTTTACAAGCGAGGCCTCCGTATAGCGGGCAGAATGCTTGGTGAATTTTTCGGTAGCAGACATTTGATTGAAAGCAAGTTTCTGTCCCACGGTAAGATTGGGTAATCTGCTTTCTCCTTCATTTTCATTTTCCTCTTCGTCTGTGCTTTCCAGATATACTTTTAAAAAGCCATCAAATTTCAATACTTCTCCGCTTGCAGTCAGTTCTTCATTGTTGGTACTGATGGAAATTTTAGCGGTTGTTTTTTCCAGTTCCGCATCGCTCATTTGAGAGGCAATGGTACGTTTCCAGATTAATTCATATAAACGATTAAGATCCGGGTCGCTGACGGAATGATTTTCCATGTAAGTAGGACGAATTGCTTCGTGCGCTTCCTGTGCACTTTCATTTTTGTTTTTATAACGACGTGTCTGCAGGTAACGGTCACCGTAACTTTTGGATATTTCAGATTTTATTCCTTTCATGGCCGTATCACTCAGATTTACGCTGTCGGTACGCATGTAGGTTATCTTTCCGCTTTCATATAATTTCTGTGCAATGAGCATGGTTTTGCTCACTCCATATCCCAGTTTTCTTGAGGCTTCCTGTTGCAGGGTAGAGGTGGTAAATGGAGGCGCAGGGGTGCGTTTCCCCGGCCGAACCTGTACATCTTTCACTTCATATTCGGCTCCGATACAAGACTGTAAAAATACTTCGGCTTGCTCGGGTTGATTGTATTTTGCTCCTTCGGCTTTGAAATTGACTGTTTTGTTATTTAAATCCGTGGCCGCCAGAGATGCTTCAACTTTAAAATTGCTTACTGCTTTAAATTGATTGATTTCTCTTTCTTTTTCAACAATCAGTTTAACGGCTACGCTTTGTACACGACCGGCACTCAATCCGCCTTTTTGTCCAATTTTACGCCAAAGAACCGGACTGAGCTCAAATCCCACAATTCTGTCGAGCACCCTGCGGGCTTGCTGGGCATTTACCAGATCCATGTTAATGGTGCGGGGTGACTGAACTGCTTTTTGTATGGCGGGCTTGGTAATTTCGTGGAAAACGATGCGTTTGGTAGTTGCGGGGTCAAGGTTTAAAATTTCCGCAAGATGCCAGCTGATGCTTTCTCCCTCGCGGTCCTCATCCGATGCAAGCCAGACTTCATCAGCTTTCTTCGCAAGGCTTTTTAATTCTTTGACGACTCTTTCTTTTTCCGCGGGTACTATATATTTAGGTGTAAAATTATTCTCAATGTCAATGCCCATGTCATTCTTTTCCAAATCACGGATATGACCATAACAGCTTTTAACCTCAAAGTCTTTCCCCAGAATAGCCTCAATGGTTTTAGCTTTCGCAGGAGACTCCACAATCAACAAATTTTTAGCCATAGTCTTAATTTATTTTATAATATGGGTTATCGGATATGGGAAAATAATATCTGACATTTTACAAAAAAAGCCCGTTTTATCTGAATTTCAGCCGTTAAATTCTCTCTTTTTGAAAAGAATAAAACGAAAATTTCAGAATGCAATATTAGTTTAAAATTGAAAAATCAAATTTTTTTTGAAAAAATCAACAAAAGAATGACGGTCGTCAAAAGAAGTCAATGATTTGTTTTATGGTAGTTTCATTCTTATAAATCCGACTGTGCCCGAGGCCTTCTGTAATGTAAAATTTTATATTTTGATGGTTGTCTTCTTTCACCCGAAGTGCATCATTGATTGGTGTTGTATCATCATCTTTATCATGTACCCAGAGAATATCGGCTTTAACATTATGCAGGGCACGCCTGACCGAATACCAATCGGCAGTTTTTCCACTTAGGTTATATATAATATCTTTCATCGAGGTTTTAATATTTGAATTTTTCACTCCGATAACTTTGAATGCTGAATCAATAGCAGTGGTAGTTTCGGTAGCGGGAGCTATCAGTACAACTTTGGTTTGATGATCATGTTCCATTTCTTCAAGTGCCAGACTCAATGCTAGTCCGCCAAATGAATGGGAGATATATGCATCTATTTTTCCAAAATCATTGTTTATCTTTTTGATCATTGCTGCATATTCAACTGCATTGACTGTTTTTCCTTCACTTTCACCGTGCGCCGGCGCATCGAATGCAAATACCTGATAATTTTTGTCGATTAATGGCTGCACATAATAATCGAATTTTTCTTTTGAGGATGAAAATCCATGTAAGATGAGTGCTTTACGGGTTTGATTACTGTTAAAAACAGCTCCTTTAATCATCTTACCGTCGACATTTATCTTTATTGATGAGGCGTTAAGGAATATTTCGCTGTTTTTTCTGGGAAATCTTATAGGAGTGGTAAATAATCTGAATGCCAACTGTCCGGCCTTAACCGGATTAATTCGGTAAAGAATGTTTAACTTCATTCTTATATACTGGAAAGTCAGCTTTTTGTATATATTCATTCTAAACAAAGTTAAAGATTATGAAGGTTGCAATCATAGGTTCGGGAAATATTGCGACGGTTGTAGGAAGATTAATACACAGAAATCAGCATGAGGTGATTCAGGTCATAAGCAGAAATGAGCAAGCGGGTAAAAAACTAGCTGATGAACTTGGCGCAAAATACAGCAGTGATTTTCAAAAACCGGATGTACAGGCAGAAATTTTCATTATCTCGGTTTCTGATACTGCCATCAATAATTGTATCCCCCATATAGGCTCTTCTGATAAAATCATTGTTCATACTTCAGGCGCAGTGTCAAAAGACATTCTGAAGCACCATACTGGCAATTACGGCGTTTTATATCCTTTGCAGAGCATCAGAAAAGAAAGTACCCATATTCCTGCTATTCCTTTTCTCATCGATGCAAACAATGATGATGCAATGAAATCGATTCAGCATCTGGCCGCATCCATCTCGGATTCAGTTACGGTTGCCGGCGACGATGAAAGATTGAAACTACATATTTCTGCAGTATTTGTAAATAATTTCACCAATCATCTATATTCCCTCACGGAAAATTTTTGTAAAAAAGAAGGACTTGATTTTAGTCTCCTTAAACCAATTATCAAAGAAACAGCGGAAAGAATTGTTCTTCATTCGCCGGCTTCCATGCAAACCGGACCTGCGGCAAGAAACGATTTGTCCACCATGGAGAAGCATCTCAAACTACTGATGAATTATCCTCATTTAAGGGAATTGTATTTGAATCTTTCTGAAAGTATAATCGAATCTGATTTCACGGAATTGTCAAATTAATGTAGGTTTGCAATCCGAAAAAGAAGAACATGTATACGATTACGTTTAATTTTGAACAAAAAGGACTTAACCCAATAATCATTGAGAATGTAAATCCGGATCATTCAATCCTGGAAGTAGCTTTGCTCAATGATATCGAATTGCATCACAATTGCGGTGGCGTTTGCGCCTGCAGTACCTGCCATCTTTATGTAGAAAAAGGGGAGGAATTTATTGAGGAACTGAGTGATAAGGAAGAGGATTTCATTGACAGGGCGGTTAGTCCGAAACTAAATTCCAGATTGGGATGCCAATGTTTGCTTAAAAAAGGAAGCGGGAATATTGTAGTCACCCTACCGGATCAGACGCAATTTAACGGAGAGTAGCCTGTATTTAAAAAGCAAACAACCCTCACAATTAATTAATATTCAAATTATTACACTATGGATTTAGATTTGCCAATACATTGGAATGATTATGAGGATATTGCCATGAAATTATATGAGCGCTTTGGTGATGACTTTGGAGAAAGTAAAATTTACCGCATCAGATTTACTGATTTACACAAATGGGTTTTGGAAATCCCAAATTTTGCCGGTAAATCAGAAGAAAGCAATGAAGGTCACCTTGAAATGATCCAAAGCTCCTGGGTGTATGAATGGCGTGACAATCAAAAGTAATAGTCCTTTAAACTTTATTTTTTCTGTATATAATGAACATCCTCCAACAATTTAAGCCAATCAAATTATTTGCGCTGGACGTGGATGGTGTTCTGACCAATGGTTCGCTTTTGCTGCTACAAGATGGCCAAATGGCCCGCTCCATGAACATAAGGGATGGCTTTGCACTTCAACTTGCCATAAAAAAAGGATACCAAATACACGTTATTTCAGGCGGTAAGGATGAGGCAGTCAGGAATAGATTGAACAATCTTGGTGTTAAAGACGTATTACTGGGGGTTACAAATAAATCTGCCGCTCTGGTTGAATTCGTTCAGAAAAATTCTTTGAAATGGGAGGAGGTTTTGTTCATGGGAGATGACATCCCCGATTTGCAGGTAATGAAAATCTCCGGATTGGCTTGTTGCCCTTCAGATGCAGCTCCCGAAATAAAAGCTGTTTCTCATTACATCTCACCACTAAATGGCGGAAATGGTTGCGTGAGAGATATTATTGAAAAAGTGCTGAAATTAAACGGCCACTGGGACCTTGACACTGAAACCGCAGCAAAATAAATTCCATTTTTTCTTTGAGTCATAACCTTCCTCGCTTTTAATCGTTAATTTTATTTGTTAATATAGTTTCTATAAAATCACAAACAGAAACCTCTGATGAATCTGATTGCCGCATTTATGAAATTAATAAGATGGCCAAATCTTGTCTTCATCGGATTGACTCAATGGCTTTTCTATTTTGCTGTTTTTTTCTCTCTGTATCACGAAAACGCGGTAATCTACAATCAGCTTAACAGTTCTTATTATCTTTTTTATCTTTTAATGCTTGCATCTGTATTGATTGCAGCAGCCGGATACATCATCAATGATTATTTCGACATTCAAATTGACACGGTCAATAAGCCGGAGAAAAATGTGGTGGACAGGATTATCAAAAGAAGATGGGTGATAGTCTGGCACTGGATCCTTTCCCTTTTAGGAATTTTAATAAGTATTTATGTCAGCGCCAAAACAGACAAATGGCTGATAGGTATTCTGAACATATTTGCCGTATTATTGCTTTGGTTTTACTCCACTCATTTCAAGAGAATGCTTATTGTAGGAAATGTTGTAATAGCTGCATTGACAGGATGGGTTATTGTCGTGGTTTATTTTTTTGCAGGAGCTACCTTGCTCAATTTCAGAGGCTGGAACCCCGAAGTATATCCTTTTAATGTTAAGCTGTTTTACAAACTGACCATGCTATATGCAGGTTTTGCTTTTGTGATGACCTTAATCAGAGAGGTGATAAAAGATTTGGAAGATATGTTGGGTGACGCACGCTATAACTGCAAAACCATTCCGATTGTATGGGGTGTACCTGCAACCAAAGTATATGCAGGTGTTTGGATTACAGTATCAATGGCATCTCTGATAATAGTACAACTATACGCATGGCAATCAGGATGGTGGTGGAGTGCTTTATATTGTCTGCTTTTCATCGTTCTCCCTCTCGGCATAGTATTAAAAAAACTTTTATCAGCAAAATCAGCGGGGGATTACCACGGCATCAGCAACCTTATCAAACTTGTTATGCTCGCCGGTATTCTTTCTATGATATTTTTTAATTTTTTATTTTAATGATTCTCGAAAAAATAATTTTAGCATCTCAATCACCCCGTCGCAAGCAACTCCTCGAATGGGCCGAAATTAATTTTGATGTAATGGTAAGTGAAGCGGATGAAAGTTTCCCCGATACGCTGAGCGTTGAGGATGCTGCCGTTTATATTGCCAGAAACAAAGCGCAGGCGGTAAAAGCAAAAGCAGATAATTCATTGCCTGTATTGGCTGCAGACACTATTGTGGTCTGCGACAATCAGATATTGGGTAAGCCTTCAGATAAAGACGAAGCCATTCGTTTTATTGGCATGCTTTCCGGAAAAACACATCAGGTGATTACAGGTGTGGTCATTTTATACGAGGGAAAAGAAATTTCTTTTTCAGACATCACGGAAGTTGTATTTCATGAATTGACCAATGAACAAATTGTTTTTTATGTCGACAAATACAAGCCCTATGACAAAGCTGGTGCCTATGCCATTCAGGAATGGATTGGTGTGGTAGGTATAAAATCTGTAAAAGGTGATTTTTACAATGTAATGGGACTTCCGGTAAGTAGGGTGGTGAAAGAGCTGAAAAAAATCGGTATCGGACGATTAAAATAACTTTCAAACAGCGTCTTTTTCCTCTCAGGCATCTTAACTGCGGCAATAATTTTATATCGTTTTTCAACAAGAAAAAATGATATGAACGAGAAATTATTGCAATATATCTGGCAGTATCAGTGCTACAATACATCCTCTTTGCTGACAACCGACGATCAGGAGTTGATGGTTATTTCAAGGGGCAATTACAACTCCAATCAGGGGCCTGATTTTTTAAACGCTAAAATAAAAATAGACAATGCCATTTGGGCGGGCAACATAGAGCTGCACGTGCTTTCATCCGACTGGAGGAAACACAAGCATCAGGAAGACAAAAATTATCACAATGTCATATTGCATGTAGTTTGGAAGCATGATGAAGAAATAGGCGAAAATTTTCCTACGTTGGAACTACAAGAAAGAGTGCCGAAGTTGCTTTTGAATAAATATGAATTACTTTCTCAAAACAGAGGATTTATACCCTGTGAAAATCAAATCAAATCTGTTGAAACAATTATCATAAGAAAATGGAAAGAGCGACTTCTGATGGAAAGATTGCAGGAAAAATCTCTTCGAATTGATGCGTATCTTAATTGTAATCATTACCACTGGGAAGAAACACTATGGTGGATGCTTGCCGAAAATTTTGGCATGAAAGTCAACGGAGAAGGTTTTATTTCTATAGCAAGAAGTGTGCCTTATAACATTCTTCAGCGGCATAAAAACTCATTATTTCAGCTGGAAGCGTTTTTATTTGGACAAAGTAGGATTTTGGATAATGAATATCATGATGAATACATGAAAACATTGCAAAGAGAATATGCATTTCTAAAGAATAAATACGGTCTGATTCAGTCATCCATTTCACTCAGTTTTCTGAGAATGCGTCCGGCTAATTTCCCGACAATAAGGTTGGCTCAACTGGCGGCATTATTGCAAACTATCGATGGTCTTTTTGCTAAACTTCTGCATGAAAATGAAATAAATCGATTCATGGATAATCTGATGGTTGCCACTTCAGATTATTGGACAGACCATTACATGCCCGATATATGCAGTACGAAAAAAATAAAAAAAACAGGAGAGCAGATGATTCAGCATATCATGATTAATTCAATAATTCCTGTATTGTATTGTTATGGTTGTTTTAATGATGAAAAAGACTTGCAAATGAAAGCAATTGACTGGCTGGAGCAATTAAGTCCTGAAAAAAATACGATAACCATTCAATTTGAGGGATTAAACATAGAACACAACTCCGCATTTGATTCGCAGGCATTGATTCAGTTGAAAAATCTATACTGCTCACAAAATAAATGTTTGGAATGTGGTATCGGGAATGCCATTTTGATGAAATGAAATCTTAAGCCCAGTTGTAAATCGTTGACACTTCCAGATCAGGATGCAAACTTTTCATAACCGGACAGTTATCGCCGATTTTTTGCAGAATCTGTTTGTCTTTATCATCAAGTCCTATTGCGGGAATGTGCAGTACAATATCAATTTTTCCAATTCTTCTGGGTTCGCTGAGCATATGTTTTGTCACGTCAATCTTAGTGCCTTTGAGATCTATTTTCATATCCCCTGCACGAATACCCATGGTTGTTATAACACAGGTGGCTAAAGCAATACAAACAGTGTCGGTAGGACTGAATCTTTCACCTTTCCCTCTGTTGTCAGTTGGTGCATCCGTTTCTATTACTGAACCGCTTTGCAAATGAGTGCATTCGCACCTTAGATCCCCTTTATAAACAACGCTGGCTGTCATAATGTAGTGATTTTAAATGAATGATTTTTGTCAGTATAAAAATTTGAACAGTACTTAAACTTTAACCGGTTAATTTTACATAAATTTACTTAAGTAAATATAATTTATGAAGAAAATATTTTTGGTCCTGCTCAATCTTTTTTTAGTTCAGTTGATAATGGCTCAAAATGAGACATCAGAAAAAAGAAACAGACGAGAGGAGAAAAAACAACGTATAAATGCTATCGTTCGTCAGGAAGAGGAGGGTATTATTACATATAAACATCACGTGGCTTTTGGTTTTAAACTAACCAATGACGGGTATGGTGGAATGTTGGAAATTGGGAGGTCGAAATCCGTAAACCGCGCATTATTGTTTCAACTGGATATATCTGAAAGAAAAAGTGCTAAAGAAGATAAACTAGAGAATCAATACGATCCATCCTCTCCTTTGGTTTATGGCAAAATGAATTTTTTCTACCCCGTTAAGTTAGGAGTACAGCAACAAATTCTGCTGGGAAATAAAGGAAATAAAAATGGAGTATGTGTTACAGGGAATTTTGGTGGAGGAATTTCACTTGGATTATTGAGGCCTTATCTGAATCAAATTTTCGATGAAAACTCCGGCAAATATGGTAATGCTGCCTTTAATCAAAATGGAGAACTTATTTTACCTGATGATTTTCCTCCTACGCAACAAGTATTTATTGTTGGAGGACCAAGCACAGGCATTGGCTGGAATAAATTAAAAATGATACCCGGAATTTATGCCAAACCTTCAGTAAGATTTGATTACGGCAAATACAATGAACTGGTAAGCGCTATTGAAATTGGCGGCTTCGCTGAATTTTATTTTAAAAAAATTCCTCAGATGATTTTTGTAAAACAGCATAATCTGTTTCTCGGAGCTTATGTATCTGTACTTTTTGGCAGAAGAAAATAAGTTTTCACAACAACTCCGCCCTTGGGTTGTTATACTCTTTGATACCTTTTGTATCATTCATTTCTACTTCATACCTTTGCCTAACTAAATTCAATCACCACATGGGATGCGGAACTGTTTCGGATGATCAAATTCCTTCATTGAAAAAGCCCAATTGGCTGCGGGTTAAACTCCCCATTGGAGAAGAATATAAGCATGTTCGAAATCTTGTAGATACCCATAAACTTCATACTATCTGTGAAAGCGGCAATTGTCCCAATATGGGAGAATGCTGGGGTGCCGGCACGGCCACTTTTATGATATTAGGCAATATCTGTACCAGGAGTTGCGGATTTTGTGCGGTAGCCACCGGAAGGCCAGATGCGGTTGATTGGGACGAGCCACAGCGTGTGTCTGAAGCTATCCATCTTATGAAGGTGAAACATGCCGTTATCACGTCGGTGGACAGAGACGAATTAAAAGATGGTGGCAGCATCATCTGGTATAATACCATTAAAGCAGTAAAAGCTTTAAATCCTGAAACTACGCTTGAAACCCTGATACCTGATTTTAAAGCACAGAAAGAAAATATTCAACGTGTTATAGATGCTGCGCCGGAAGTTGTCAGCCATAATATTGAAACCACTGAAAGGCTAACCAAACAAGTTCGTATTCAGGCCAAATACTGGCAGAGTATGGAAACCCTGAAAGTGCTGAAAGAGGGCGGCATGCGCACCAAAAGTGGCATTATGCTTGGTTTGGGCGAAGCTCGTCAGGAGGTGATTCAAACCCTGAAAGACCTTCACAATAGCGGAGTTGATGTTGTAACACTTGGTCAGTACCTTCAACCTACCAAAAACCATTTGTCCGTCGACAGATTTATCCATCCGGATGAATTTGCTGAGTACCGTGAAATCGGCTACCAGATTGGATTTGACTATGTTGAGAGTGGTCCGCTGGTAAGATCTTCTTACCATAGTGAAAAACATGTTATTCCCGGTTGGGGAAGAAATAAATGGCTGGAAGAGAAAAATCTTACAGTCTAAGAAAACTTCACACCCCGTTTTATATCCTTATTATTCTCTTTGTTGAACTTTGAAATGTATTTTTCTGATTTTTAGAAAAAATACTTTCAACAATGCTTATATTTAGCATAAAACCGTATTCGCGTCACCCTTACATTTTATTAGCATGTCGTACGAAGAGGAACATTTTGTAGATACCACAAAATCGGTTTGGAACTACTCTTTACTGAATGAATCTACCATTCATCTTTTCCAACAAGGAGAACTAAGCACTGCTTATGATTATTTTGGCAGCCATCGGTTGCATATATTGGACAAACCGGGATATTATTTTTCCATCTGGGCTCCGAATGCAAGTAAGGTATCCATTATTGGTGAATTCAATAACTGGAATGACCAAGCACATTTGTTGAATTCCCGCTTAGATAAATCCGGTATATGGGAAGGATTCATTCCCGATATCCCCAAGGGCGCTCTTTATAAATATCATATTGTGAGTTCAGATGGGAAAGTTTTTGTCAAAGCAGACCCTTATGCAAGATTTGCGGAAAGAAGACCTGCTACGGCTTCCATTACATGGGATTTCAATCACCGGTGGAATGACAACCAATGGATGATTTCCAGAAAAAAACACAATGCCCTCAATGCCCCCTGGAATGTGTACGAAGTTCATTTAGCCAGCTGGATGCGACCGGATAAACATGATGAAGGCAGTTATAATTCTTATGCACAGATTACAGAGCGACTGGTACCTTATGTAAAGGAAATGGGTTTTACACATGTAGAGTTTATGCCGGTAATGGAATTCCCATACGACGGAAGCTGGGGCTATCAGGGAACGGGATTTTTTGCTGCAACATCAAGATTTGGTACGCCCGAAGATTTTATGCAGATGATTGATACTTTTCATCAAAACGGGATAGGAATTATTCTGGACTGGGTGCCTTCGCATTTCCCCGGAGATGCACATGGCTTGTATATGCTTGACGGTGCTCATACTTATGAATATGCGGATATGCGTAAGGGTTATCATCCCGACTGGAATAGTTATATATTCAATTATAAAAGGGGAGAGGTTAGGTCATTTTTAATCAGCAGCGCGCATTTCTGGCTTAATAAATTTCATGCCGATGGATTAAGAGTGGATGCTGTCAATTCAATCATACGCCTAGATTTTTCAAGAAAAGCCGGAGAATGGGAGCCCAATGAGTATGGAGGCAATGAAAATATAGAAGCCATCTTGTTCCTGAAAAAACTGAACGAGGTAATCTACCGTGATTTCCCCGATGTGCAAACCATCGCAGAAGAAGCGTCAGACTGGCCGGGCATTACGGATTCGCTAGAAAGTGGAGGATTCGGTTTTGGCATGAAATGGATGATGGGGTGGATGCACGATACATTTAATTATTTCAAATTACCCCATGCAGAAAGATGTTATCATCAGGACAAACTGACTTTCAGCATGATGTATTACTACAATGAAAAATTCATGCTTCCACTTAGCCATGATGAAGTGGTACATGGCAAGAGTCCAATGATTTACAAAATGCCCGGATTTGAAGCAGAAAAATTCTCCAATCTTCGGTTGCTCTACACATACATGTACACCCATCCCGGAGCCAAACTTCTTTTCATGGGGAATGAATTTGCCCAAAGTTCAGAATGGAACGATAAATCAGAACTAAAATGGGAATTACTAGAATTTGATTCTCACCGAAAAATGAAAGATTGTGTAAAAGTACTTTCTCACATATATAAAAATGAGCCGGCCTTGTATGATTTACAATTTGATCCGAATGGTTTTGAATGGATTGAATTAAATAAAAGAGAAGAGGGGATTCTTGCTTTTAAAAGAAAAGGCAAAAACAGGAACAATGATTTGCTGGTTGTAATGAATATTTCCAACAATAAATTTCGGGACTGGGGCCTGTTTGTATCAGGTAAAACCAAATGGAAAGAGATATTTAACAGCGACTGCATTGAATTTTGGGGAACAGGAGAATACATGAATGATAATTTGAATATAGAAATAATTGATAAAAAATCGAAGACCTGTGAAATAAAACTATCCATTCCTGCGTTATCTGCTATGATATTCCGATAGTGGAATAACACTGATTCAACCCTTACCCTATGAAAAAGATACTGACGATTGTCACGCTATGCGTGTACTCATTTGCACAGGCAAATCCAGCTGACAGTTCAAATTTCTACTATTTAAAAGGTCTGGAAGAAAAAAAAGCAAAAAGATTCCAAGTTGCTTCTCTGCAGTTTGATAAATCTATTGCATTCAATCCCAATAATACGGAAGCTTTACTGGAAAATGCATATACCAATCTGGAAATGAGAAAAACAGATCAGGCGAAAATGTTTTTCTCAAAAGTATATCAAATCAATCCCTCAAACAAACAGGCAATCAAAGAGCTGATGAACATTTACTACAATTATCGTCAGTTTGATAAGGCTGTGGAATTGGCAAAAAAATGTGTTGATTGCAGCGAATCCCAAAGAATAATTGGTATGTCATCTTATCATCAGGAAGACTACACTACAGCTGAAGCATATTTAAAACCATATTTGGATAAAAATGTAAATGATGCAGAAGCAACCTATACACTGGCTCGTACATATATTGATATGGAAGAAACAAAAAAAGCTATCCCATATATGGAACGTGCAGTTAAACTACCTATTGCTAAAGCTGTATGGATGTACGAGCAGGCAATCTTACTGTATGAAATGAATGATTACAAAAATTCTGTTGCAGCTTTTTCTAATGCTGTTGAACATGGATATACACAGTCTCTCGACTTTAATGAAAATTATGGCTTTGCCTGTTTATACAGTGGTGATTACGAAAAAGGAGAAAAACTGATTATGTCGGTGTTAGGTAAAAAGACCGGCAATAAGGATCTGCTTAGAGGATTAGCTGAGGTACTTTATCAGCAAAAACAATTCGACCGTTCATTGTTTTACTGCCAGAAATTAATTGAACTGGATGCCAAAGATGGAAAAGCATTATATCAGGCAGGATTGTGTTTTCAGAAAAAAGGCGAAAAAGACAGAGGACAGGCAATGTGTGATAAGGCGATTGAAATAGATCCTTCATTAGAATCATTAAAAAGGAAAAAAGACTTATCCTTTATGTAAATAAGACAGTTTTATGGTTGATTATACAGGACAACAGAGGCCGGGAAGAAATTCCCGGTTTTTGTATTTTAGTTCATCATCAGTATGTTCACACTGCGCTGAAGAATGTTGAATGCTATTTCAGCCATCAGATTTTCTTTGTCAAGTGTAGGATTCACTTCTGTTATTTCAAAACAGCAGATTTTTCTGTTTTGCATAAACTTACTGATAAGGTCTTCAGCTTCTCTCTCTTTAAGTCCATTGCTTACGGGAGTACCGGTACCTTTTGATATAGTTGAATCAAGACTGTCAACATCAAAGCTCACGTAAATATCTGTACAATCACTGAGGTAACGCAGCACTTTTCTGCTGATATTTTCAACACCGTTTCTTCTTACTTCTGATGTAGTGATCACTTTAATACCATGCTTCTCGATGATGTATTTTTCTTCTTTTTCAAAATCTCTCAAAGAAATAAAGACCACATCTTCAGGTAATACTTTCGGGGTATTTTTACCGTTGTGCTTTAATTGATTCCAGAGTTTTTTTGTGTTCTCGTCTATGTCATGAATTTTACATTCCAAATTGTCTTCTCCAATGGCAGTTGCCAGCGGCATTCCATGCATATTTCCTGTTGGCGTGGTATATGGCGTGTGTAAGTCGGCATGGGCATCGATCCATATCACACCCAGTTTGCTTTTAGGTTTAGCCAATTTAATTCCCGCAATGGTACCTCCCGCATTACTGTGATCTCCGCTGAGAACAACCGGGAAAAAATTATTTTTTATAGTATCATGAACGGATTTGCTGATTCGCTCATACATTTTTGCAATACCATGGATTCTTTTGGCGTAAGGAGATTGAATGGCTTCAAACAAAAGACTGTTTTCAGTTTCAATTTTTTCTGTAGGAAAATGAATAAAAAAATTACTCATAAAATCCAGTCCGGCAATTTTTATTGCTTCAATACCCAGACTCGCTCCACGGGTGCCGGCGCCAATTTCAGAGGGGACTTCAATAATTTTAATATTTTTCATAAAAGATTATTTATTCAATAATGAGCCAAGCGGATCTTGACCTTTTACAGATCCTTCATGTTGTAAAATTTTAAACCTTACAAACATATCTTCGCTGTACCATTTTTGTTGTCTTGTTTTTTTTATTACTTCCACATGCTCCTTCATTCCATAGGCAAATGCTTTCATGTCTTCCCGGCTCTTCCAAATGCTGAAAGTAGCTTGTTTGATCCAGGGAATTTCACCTATTCCAAAAGAGGTTACAAATCCTTTGGCAATCGTCATCTGAGCTGCAACGGGCGCAACATGTCTCCAAAAATAAGACAATCTGTTCAGTCTGATCGTTGCTCTGGTCAGAATTGCAATAGGTCCGTGATATTCTTGTTTGTTTTTAAAACTGCCAAATGCCTGTTTTTTATCCCAAAACCCATGTCCTTCGATTGGTTCAAGATAAAAGGTACATACTTCACATTTGAACAGGCGCAGCCAGAAATTTACAAATCGCCCGTATAACTCCTTTGTGTTTCTTGTTTTAAAATTTCCGGCGTCATCTTCGTTGAAAACCGCCAAAATAGCCCATTGTTTTAGATCCGGCTCCTTATCGAACGTGCCATTTTTACCTGATCCCATTAATTTATAAAAAGTAATATTTTTATTAAAAAAAAGAGGAAAATGAAACAGTGCCATAGATAAAAAGCCAAAAGGAATACCCCAGTATCTGTATCTTATGATGGTTAAAGTGGCAAGCATAAATAACGCACACAATATAGTAAAAAGGATTTTAATAGAAGATTATATTGAAAACAGATTGTCATATAATAAAAAACCCTGCCGAAAGGCAGGGGATTGGGATTAAATTTTATTGTTCTTAGAACTGTTCCAATTTGGAAAAGAAGAAAGCTCCTTCTATAGCAGCATTTTCATCACTGTCGCTGCCGTGGATAGCATTTTCACCAACTGAAGCAGCGTAAATTTTTCTGATAGTACCTTCTTCAGCATTTGCTGGATTGGTAGCACCTATCAATTTCCTGAAATCTTCTACAGCATTTTCTTTTTCCAGTATGGCAGCAGTTATCGGACCGCGACTCATAAAATCAACCAGTTCCTGATAAAAAGGTCTTTCTTTATGCACCGCATAAAATTCGCCGGCTTTTTCCTTGCTCAGGTGAGTCATTTTCATGGCTACAATTCTATATCCTGCCTTGTTAATCATTTGCAGAATACCACCGGTATGTCCTTTTTCAGTGGCATCGGGCTTAATCATAGTAAATGTTCTGTTGGTCATTGTTTTAAATTTTTGGTCGCAAAGATAATCAATCCTCTTTATAGAATCTACCGCTAATTTGTGTATTCGGCTTTTAGGCTTACTTTTGCGACTCATTTATGAAGTCAATAAATAATATATTCGCAGAGCTAGGCACTCCCCAAAAAGTCATTATTACTACACATCAAAAACCTGATGGTGATGCAATGGGCTCTACGCTCGGACTGTATCATTTTTTATCGCAATTTAATCACGAGGTAACGGTAATTTCTCCCACCAATTGGGCTTCATTTTTAAACTGGATGCCTGGTACAAATAACGTAATCGATTATGAAAAAGACACTTTAAAATCAAACAAATTAATCGAAGAGGCAGCCTGGATTTTTTGTCTGGATTTCAATACCATGAGTCGGACAAAAAAAATGGAAGAAACTTTGTTGAATGCATCAGCAACAAAAATACTGATTGACCATCACCAGCAACCCCAGACAGAAGTATTTCATTTTGGCATCAGTGATACCGGCAAAAGTTCCACCTGTGAGATGGTGTATGATTTCATTATATCTTCAGGTCATCATAATAAAATCAACCTTTCTGTTGCTGAATGCCTTTATGCAGGAGTGATGACAGACACCGGTTCCTTCCGTTTTCCATCAACAACAGCTTCTGTGCATCTAATGATTGCAGATTTGATGAAACTAGGACTTAAACATACTCCCGTTCATCAGGCATTGTTCGATAATTTTTCGGAAAACCGATTGAGGTTCATAGGAAATGTATTGCAAAACAGAATGGAAGTATTTTTTGAATACAACACAGCTTTGATATCAATTCCTCAATCCGATTTAATTAAATATGAAATTAAAACAGGCGACACCGAAGGGCTGGTAAATTATCCGTTGGGTATCGAAGGTATTAAGCTGGCTGCAATCATTATAGACAGGGGAGAGGAGAGAAAATGTTCATTCAGAAGCAAAGGCGAATTTGATGTAAATACATTTGCCAGAAAATATTTTGAAGGTGGCGGACATTACAATGCTGCAGGAGGACAAAGTAAAGAACCACTGGAATCTGTAGTTCAGCATTTTAAAAAAGCATTGATTGAAAACAAAAATGATTTAAGTACTTATAAATTTTAAAACCAATAATAATGCGCAAGTTTACTTATTTAATTATCGTAGCATCAGTAATTATTTCATCCTGTAACCCGGGATTCAAAAAAGGGGAAGATGGAATTGAATATAAAATCATTTCTTCCGGTAGCGGTCCAACTATCAAACAAGGACAATTTATGCAATTGCATATTGGCCAGTATTATGATAATGGCAAAACAGATTCGTTGCTTCAGGATACGAGAAAAGGATCTCCTGTTATCGAACCAATGGATACCGCTTATATTCCTCCTGCTTACTTCAAAATAATTTCGCAGTTAAAAAAAGGCGATAGTCTTGTAATGCGCATACTAATAGATTCAATGTTTGCAAAAAATCCTGAGACCATACCTCCATATTT
Organism: Chitinophagaceae bacterium; assembly: GCA_947458275.1. Taxonomy (GTDB): domain Bacteria; phylum Bacteroidota; class Bacteroidia; order Chitinophagales; family Chitinophagaceae; genus Ferruginibacter. The sequence continues at coordinate 31,189 of CANGYR010000004.1, read as the reverse complement.
TAAAAAGGGACATTACTTTATCACAACGGTAAAGCTGGTCAATATTTTAAAAAATAAAGCTGAAGCTGAAAGTGCCAATAAAGCAGAGATGGAGATAGCTCAGCGCAAAGATTCAATCAACAATATTGCATTAATGGCTTCTGATGATAAAAAAATCAGGGAATATCTTGCTAATAACAAAATATCAGCAACAAAGGCAGCATTGGGTACTTATGTTCAGATCATTCAACCCGGAACCGGACCATTGATAGATACTTCTGTTGTGGTAGTTACAAATTATACAGGCAGAACTTTAGATGGAAAAATGTTTGACAGTAATACTGATCCTTCTAAAGGCCATGTTGAACCCTTTAAAGTAAATATGACGAGTGACTGGTCTTTGGGAACATCAGTAATATCGGGCTGGACAGATGGATTGAAGTTGCTCAATAAAGGCGCAAAAGCAAAATTCTACATTCCTTCACCTTTAGCTTACGGATCAAAACAGATGGGACCTGATATTAAATCCAATTCTATACTGGTTTTTGACATTGAAGTAGTAGATGTATTAAGCAGAGAACGTGCAGTTGCAGAAGCTGATGCAAAACAAAAATTGAGATTAGAAAAACAGAAAAAATTGTTGATTCAAGATAGTCTGGCTAAAGCAGCCAAAAAATGACCATAATAATGTAGCATAATATCTCTTTAAATGCCGCTCTTTTCAGGGGCGGCATTTTTGTATGCGGTAAATAGTTTAATAGCCTCAACCGCTTCCTTCACATCATGTACACGTAATATACTCGCTCCGTTATTAAGCGCCAGGGTGTTCAGAACCGTAGTCCCATTGAGTGACTCTCCGGGTGTAATGCCTAAAGTTTTGTAGATAGTACTTTTTCTTGAAAGACCAGCCAATACCGGCCTGTTTAGAATGTTTAATGAGTTCATTTTATTCAGCAAAGTAAAATTGTGCTGAATCGTTTTGCCAAATCCAAATCCGGGGTCAACAATTACATCATTGATACCTGCTTGTTGACACAACGATATTTTTTTAATAAAATAATCGGTGATTTCTTTCGTAATATCAGTATAAACAGGATTATTTTGCATGGTTTCCGGAGTGCCGAGCATGTGCATACATACATAAGGAACGCCGAGTTTCGCCACCGTATCAATCATATGTTCATCCATATTTCCGCCGCTTACATCATTCACAAGAGATGCGCCGGATTCAACTGCCCACTTCGCCACTTCATGATGATACGTATCTATTGAAATAATTGAATCCGGAAATGACTGTTTGATTTTATTAATAACAGGAATAACTCTTTCCGCTTCCTGGTTGGCAGACAAACGGATGCTCCCCGGTCTTGTACTTTGTCCGCCAATATCAAGAATAGAAGCGCCCTCACTGAGCATATTGGCAACTTTTTCAAGCAGCTGATCGATATTCAAAGACAAATGACCTTCGTAAAAAGATTCATCTGTGGCATTGATGATTCCCATTACAGCCGGGATATCTAGATTCAGCAGTTTGCCTTTACAGTTTAGTGTATACATGTTTAAAAAAATGTAATTTAAGTTAATTTACAAAACACTGAATAATCCTTTGCAGGATTAAAAATTAAAACCGAAATTTGAGTGATAAAATTTGATAATATTTTTACTGTCTCATTATGTCTACTTCAATACAATACGATAAAATCATAGATACCTGTAAAACCATTTTCTTAAAAAAGTCAGCCGATTATGGAACTTCCTGGAGAGTATACAGAACTATTTCAGTGGCAGACCAGATTTATATAAAAGCAAAAAGAATTCGCACCATTCAGGAAAAGAAGGAGCAGAAAATAGGGGATGACATAAAAAGTGAGTTTGAAGGTATCCTTAATTATGCCATTATTGGATTAATTCAGCTGGATATCAATGACGACAGCATTGAACAATTACCCGTTGAAGAAGTGGCTGAACGGTACAATCAAAAAGTTGAAGCAGCTAAAAATCTTATGTCCAACAAAAACCATGATTATGGGGAAGCATGGAGAGAAATGAGTCAGGAAAGTTTTGTAGACCTCACTTTGTCTAAGTTACTCAGAATTAAACAAATTATTGCCAATAAAGGCGTTACCCTGATCAGTGAAGGAATTGATGCCAATTTCTATGATATATTAAACTATGCTGTTTTTGCGCTCATTCTGATTGATGAAGGCAAACATACAGGATAGTTATTTTCTTTAAACTGCAATTAAAATTTATAATTATGAGCAGAGTAAAATCTTATCTCCCTTTAACAATAAGAATTATTATTTCAGGATTGTTCATTTTGTCTGCAGTTGCAAAACTATATCCCATTTGGGCATTTGAAAAGCAGCTCGTGGATCTAGGTATAGTGGACTGGTGTCTGGCGCCTTATTTGTCCAGATTGATCATTGGTCTTGAAACAGCCATAGCCATAGCTATTCTGCAAAGACATTATTTAAAATCAATAGTTATTCCGCTTACTTTATTATTGATAACGGCATTTTGCATTCATCTGGGTATTCAAATGTATCAGTCGGGAGCGATGAATGGGAATTGTGGTTGTTTTGGACAACTCATCCCAATGACACCATTGGAAGCGTTCATAAAAAACATTATTACCATTGTGCTTTTGGTATACCTGTATAAAAATACATCGGACAAAGAAAAAGGACAGAATAATTTTATCTATCTGCTTTTTATATACTTTCTTTCAGCTTTCATTATATTTTTCTTTTTTCCTTTTTGTCCTTGTGATAAAAAAATTGACAAGAACAATAACACAATACCGGTTGTCATACCTGACTCATTATTTAAACAGCAAGACTCTTCCTTGTTAAGCAATGATGATACCGTAATTGCTCATACAACTAAGGATACCTCCGGCAAGAATAAACCCAATAATAAAGATTCAATTAAAACAGCCATAGCCAAAGTGGAGGAGCCCAAATCTGTGCAATCTAAATTTTCATCTTACACTGATTTCAACGGAAAAAAAGTATCTCTTGACGAGGGCAAGAAAATAGTTTGCTTGTTTGTTCCCGGCTGCGATCATTGCAGAGATGCAGCCAAAGAAATCGTTGCGCTTTCAAAAACAAAAAAACTGCCACCCGTTTATATTCTTTTCATGGATGAGGAGACCTTCAAAATACCGGAATTTTTCAAAGAAGTAAAAGGCATTTTCCCTTATTACATTATCAACGATATTCCTGCGTTTTTTAAACTGCTAGGTAATAATGCCACCACTCCCGGTATAACATATTTGTGGAACGGCAATATTATCAAATCATATGAGGGTATCGGCGATCATAAATTCAATGCTGCTGAAATGATAAAAGCCATAGAGTCAAATCTTAAATAAATTTCATCATCATTGATTTTTATTAAAAAAATAATATACGCAACAACCGTTTTATTTGGCATACTGATTCTCGTATTTTTATTATTTCAGTTTTTTGGTGATCCTGCCAAAATGATAGCCGGACAAAGTGGAGATAAAAAAACACTTGATAACATCAGAAAAGATTTATATCTAGATAAGCCCAAATGGAAACAGTTCCTGTATTATATTAATGACGTTTCTCCGGTTTCATTGCATTCAAAAGAAGAGATTGTAGCCAAAAATCTCAAAGGAGTATTCATTGGAAAGAACATAAAACTTTCATTGAAATTTCCTTACTTGGGAAAAAGCTATCAGTCAAAAAAAGAAGTCAGATTAATCATAGGAGAGGCCCTGAAAGGCACAATCGTATTGGCTCTGACGGCTATGTTTTTCGCCTGTTTTGTTGGGATAACTTTAGGAGTTATAGCAGCAATAAATAAAGATTCCTGGATTGACAATGCGGCAATTTTATCCGGCATTGCAGGCATCTCAGCTCCTTCATTTTTTATGGCAATACTCATTGCTTATTTTTTTGGATTTGTTTTACATGATTATACCGGATTACATCTTACAGGCAGTCTATATGAAATAGACGAAGTAACAGGAGAAAAATATTTAGCCATCAAGAATCTCATATTACCTGCCTTTACTTTAGGCATAAGGCCTTTGGCTATTATCTCACAGCTCACCAGAAGTTCTATGCTGGATGTACTGAGTCAGGATTATATAAGAACGGCATATGCAAAGGGTTTGAACAAACGCTCTATCATTTTAAAACATGCCTTGAGAAATGCTTTGAATCCTGTACTGACGGCTATTACAGGCTGGTTTGCTGAATTACTCGCTGGTGCATTTTTCATAGAGTACATATTTGGCTGGAAAGGTATTGGTGAAACTACAGTCGACGCCCTGGAAAAACTGGATTATCCTGTAGTGATCGGTGCCGTTTTATGCAGTGCAACTTTCTTTGTTTTGATTAATTTAATCACGGATATCATTTACCGAAAAATTGATCCTCGAATAAGCGAATAATTATTCCTTTATAATTATTTCCCATTTACTTTTTCTGCAAGATTTTGTTAAAATAATGAAAATCATTTTTATTAATGATTGATATCATTTTGGCATGGATTTTGGTTTAAATAGATAATTCAGAGAAGGTAGTTAGACTTTCTCATTCCTATTATTTATTAAATGAAAAACCATGAAGCCATTATTGCTAATTAAATCATTTGCGCTTTTTCTTCTCATTCTCTTCTCCGGCTATGCAAAAGCTACAGACTATTATGTTTCCAGTAGTGGCAATGATGCCAATAATGGCACATCTACCAGTACACCTTGGAAAACTTTAAGCAAGGTACAATCTGTTTGTAACAATCGAACCATCGTAGCCGGTGATAAAATCCTTTTTAAGAAAGGGGATATGTTTACCGGGACCTTGCTTGTTTCCAATATTTGGGGATATACTGCTAATTCCGGAACAGCAACTAATCCCATTACATTCTCTACTTATGGAACAGGGAACAAACCCATTTTTCAATATCCAACAGGTGGAACCACTGCTGCTGAAAACAGAATACTGATGAGATTTGTGGGAGTTAAATACTATGTTATAGATGGTTTTAACTTTACCGATTTGGTATATCCTACGAATGATAAAAAAACTCCTGCTAATTGCGGTGTTCCTTTATATATCGGAGCAAGTGGGGAGGCTTCTACCGATTACTTTACTATCCAGAATGTAGATATATCTCTTTGCGGCATGGGAATAGTTTTAGTGGGTAGCAATAATAAAGTTATCGGCTGCAGTCTAACTAATTTTAAAAATCTTAAAAGCACTCCCAACACAGGAGGCAGCACAGCCTATGAAGATTATGGTGCCAATGCATTAACATTAATCAATGGTAATGACAATGAGATTACAGGAAATTATATCAGCGGTGCATGGGCTGAAAGTCTTGATTTTGGCTGGAATGGTGGTGCCTGTGAAATTTTCAATTCATGTAACAGAAATAAGATGATGTATAATACCATCTATGATTGTGGTGGAGTTGCTGAATTCGGAGCGGATATGTCGGGTGCAGTTGCTGCAGATAATCTTTTTGCTTATAACAAAATCATCAATTGCGGTTCACTTTCCTGGTCAAATATCAGCGGAGTATTTGCTATAAATGTAGCCAATGTTCAATATTTTAACAACGTAATTGTAGAAAACAATGCAAGCAGGTTTTCAGGTCCCAATACAGGTTCAGGCATTACGACTCCGAGTGCATTGGCACTGATTTATCCGGAAAAAAATCTTTTCGCCTATAATGGTACACCTGTAGCTCAATATGTTTACAATGTAAAAAATAATGCGATACATCTTAGCACAGGAATTATGCTTGCAAGAACAAATGATCCTAAAACTTTTCACGCAAATAATGCATATAATCTGTCTAACGGAAGTATTGTAAATTCTACTTTGGGCGCAAGTGAAATTGTTTCATCCAGTTCATTATTTACCAATACTTCTTCATTTGATCCGATAGGATGGGACTTTTATCCTTCAACAAACAGCGCTTTAATTGACAGAGGACAAAATCTAGGTTTTACAAAAGATTTTGCAGGTAATCCTGTCCCATCAATTCCTAATTCCGGAATATTCGAAAATGTTGTAACAACAGCTACATTAACCGCATCAGCTACTTCAGGAACGATTAGTTGCAACGGCGGCTCAACATCACTTGTAGTTTCAGCATCGGGAGGAACAGCGCCTTATACAGGCACAGGAACTTTCACTGTAACGGCCGGAACATACAGCTATACAGTTAAAGATGCAAACGGCATCACGGCTTCGACCAGCGTCACTGTTGCGCAACCAACATCAATCGCATTAACCGTCACCTCGGGTAATATACTTTCTTTCGGAGGTACTACAACGATTACAGCCAATGCTACCGGTGGAACAGGAGTGTACAGTTATCAGCTCAACAGCGGAACTTATCAGTCTTCAAATATCTTCAGCAATGTTGCTGCAGGAACTTATACCGTCAGTGTTAAAGATGCGAACAGCTGTATTAAATCTAATACAATAACTATTACACAACCCGGTGCAGCATTAACAGCATCAGCTACATCAGGAACAATCAGTTGCAATGGCGGCTCAACATCAGTTGTTGTAAGCGCATCGGGAGGAACAGCGCCATATACAGGCATAGGAACTTTCACCGTAACAGCCGGAACATACAGTTATACCGTTAAAGATGCCAATGGCATCACAGCTTCGACTAGCATTACTGTAACGCAACCAACAGCCATCACACTAACAGTCACCTCTGGTAGTATACTTTCTTTTGGAGGAACTACAACGATTACAGCCACTGCTTCCGGAGGAACAGGCGTGTTCAGTTATCAGCTCAACACCGGAACGTATCAATCTTCCAATATCTTCAGCAATGTTGCTGCAGGAACTTATACCGTCAATGTTAAAGATGCAAACGGATGTATTAAATCTAATTCAATAACTGTCACACAACCCGGTGCAGCATTAACAGCATCAGCTACATCAGGAACCATTAATTGCAACGGCGGCTCAACCAATGTAGTGGTATCCGCATCGGGAGGTATAGCGCCATATACAGGCACAGGAACTTTCACCGTAACAGCCGGAACATATAGTTATACCGTTAAAGATGCAAACGGCATCACGGCTTCGACCAGCATTACTATTGCGCAACCAACAGCAATCGCACTAACAGTCACCTCGGGTAATATACTTTCTTTTGGAGGTACAACAAGCATTACAGCCAACGCTACCGGTGGAACAGGCGTGTTCAGTTATCAGCTCAACAGCGGAACGTATCAATCTTCCAATATCTTCAGCAATGTTGCAGCAGGAAATTATACCGTCAATGTTAAAGATGCAAACGGATGTATTAAATCTAATACAATAACTGTTACACAACCAAGTACGACTTTAACAGCAACAGCCATCTCAGGCAACATCGCCTGCAACGGCGGCTCAACCAATGTAGTGGTATCCGCATCGGGAGGAACAGCGCCTTATACAGGCACAGGAACTTTCACTGTAACAGCCGGAACATATAGTTATACCGTTAAAGATGCAAACGGCATCACGGCTTCGACCAGCATTACTGTTGCGCAACCAACAGCAATCGCATTAACCGTCACCTCGGGTAATATACTTTCTTTCGGAGGCACAACGACTATTACAGCCAATGCTTCAGGTGGAACAGGATTGTACAGTTATCAGCTCAACAGCGGAACTTATCAGTCTTCAAATATCTTCAGCAATGTTGCTGCAGGAACTTATACCGTCAATGTTAAAGATGCAAACGGTTGTATTATATCAAATACAATAACTGTTACACAACCCGGTGCAGCATTAACAGCATCAGTTACATCAGGAACCATTAGTTGCAACGGCGGATCAACATCAGTTGTTGTAAGCGCATCGGGAGGTACAGCGCCTTATACAGGTACAGGAACTTTCACCGTAACAGCCGGAACATATAGCTATACCGTTAAAGATGCCAATGGCATCACGGCTTCGACCAGCATTACTGTTGCGCAACCAACAGCGTTATTGCTTAATGTGACAGTAGCAGGAGATGTTATGGCAGGAGAGACAACCAGTATTAATGTAACCGCAACCGGTGGAACAGGTAGTTATTTGTATAGTCTTAATAGCGGAAGTTTTCAAACTTCATCTTCTTTCAGCGGTTTAACAGCAGGAAATTATACCATGACGGTGAAAGATAAAAATAACTGTTCTGCATCCGCAACTTTCACAGTAAATCAATTAGCCGTGGCACCGCTGAAATTTTCAAGTGTATTTGTAAGTAATGTATCATGCAAAAGAGGTAATGACGGACAAATTATTGTAAATGCAGCTGGAGGAGCAACACCTTATTATTATTCGATTAATAGTTCAAATAATTATTCTACATCGAATACTTTCAGAAACCTTAAAGCAGGTAATTATAGTGTGTTCGTAAAAGATGCAAATAATAATATAATAGATACAGTTGTTGTTGTAAGAGATGGTAATCGTCCATGTAACAAAAACATTAAGACAACTAATTTCAGAACTACAACATTTCCTAATCCTACTATCAATGAATTTAGCTTAAAAATTGAAAGCGAATCTGATGACAAAATCACTGTTGATGTATTTAATATGATGGGTAACAGGGTATATCAATATCAGGGAAAGATTAATGGAGTATTAAAATTCGGAAATGACTTTAAAAAAGGAATGTATTTTATTAAAATAAGACAGGGATCAAATTGCTCTACTGAAAAGATTATCAAACTATAGAGTGTACAGGTTGATATAGTAAAGTCCCGGACAAAGTTTCGGGACTTTTTTATTAATGACAATCATCATTATCAGTAAAAAAAATATTGATTAATTTAAAATCTTATTTTTCTTAATTAAAACATTTCAAATTGAAGATCGTCTCATTGCTATTTTTTTTATATTTTAATTGGATTGTTTTACATGCAAAAACTATTTACATAAGTAATAAAGGGAATGATTTTAATTCGGGGACAACTATGTCGTATCCATGGAAAACAATGGAAAAGCTACAAAATGAGGCAAACAGAGGATTTATAACAGCCGGCGATAGTATACTATTCAATTGCGGAGAGATTTATTCAGGGAAAATAAGGTGGATGGATATATGGGGAATGAATTGTCTAGGAGGAACAAAACTCAAACCAATCATTTTCTCTTCTTACGGGAAAGGAGTTAAACCTTTATTTATCTATCCTAAAGATGAAGATTCATCACCGGAAAACAGAATAGTCTTTCATTTTGCGGGAGTTGACAACATAATTATAGATGGTCTTCAATTCAATGATATATATAATAGCGGAAATAAAATAATTCCGGGAAATTGCGGTATACCAATTTATCTGGGTGCAATGAATGAAGCTACCTGTAATAATTGTGTAATTAAAAATGTAAACATCTCTAAATTCGGAATGGGAATTGTGATTATAGGTGATTATAACAGAATAATGAAGTGTAGAATGAGCGATTTTGTCAATCTTAAATCAACACCCTCAATTAATCATGAAAACAAACACGATGACTATGGAGCTAATGCCATCACAATAACAGGAAATTATAACACTATTGAATATAACATCATTTCAGGTGCATGGGCGGAAAGTCTTGATTACGGCTGGAATGGGGGAGCATTCGAATTTTTTAATTCATCCAGTTTTAATAAAATATCCAATAATACTGTTACTGATTGTGCAGGACTGGCTGAATTCGGAGGCTTGAATAAAAACCAATTTTCAAAAAGAAATATTTTCGAATACAATATCATATTGAATTGTGGTTCTATGATTTGGTCAAATATATCCGGAATATATGCAAATGATATTAGTGAAATATATTTTAATCACAATCTGGTAACGGAAAATGAAAGCAGCAGATTTTCAGGATTAAAAACAGGAATAGGAATTATATCTAATAGTATAAAAGAATTAATTATACCGGAAAAAATTATGTTTACACACAATGGTCAGAAAAAAATAAATTATGTATATTTTATCCGTAACAACAGATTCAAAATAAAAACGGGCGTTACAATATTAAGTTATGATGATAAATCCTCACTGGCAAAATATAATATTATTGAAAATTAATTTTTTTTACTATAAGTAATTTAAGGCTTCTTTTAAAATCAAATCAGATTCTTCGTTTGGTAAAAAGATAAAATTATTAATGTAAATACCTTTTCTTTGATAGTTATCTGTATAATCACCAATATTATTACTGTTCTGATATTCATTAATATCAAATTCAGAGATTGAAATAATTTCTCTGTTTAAAATAAAGTATCCCGAATAATTATATTGATTCATTATCTCATTTACATCTTCCAGCGCATTGGGCTTATGCCTTTCCTCAATTTCGATTAAAAAGTTTGGCATATTTTTTAAAATAGTATTTTCAGAACCTTTCAAAACAGCTAATTCATGGCCTTCTACATCAATTTTTATAAACCCGATATTATTGTAATCAAAATCATCTAATTTTTTTGTACTTACTTTTATTTCGGTTTTATTACTCCCATTATTATCTTTAAGTACGTTTGTCGCCTCAATAGTGCTTCTGCCTAAATCATTCTCAATCATATTTAATATGGCTGTTCCGGTTTTATCTGATAAAGCAACGGATTCAATAGTAGCATTAATTTTAGAATATGATATCATCTCATTTAATAAATTCACATTTTCAGGAATAGGCTCAAATCCAATAACTATATTTGATGTGTCTAGTAAATTAACGAGAAAACTTCCGCTTGCAGCCCCAATATCTAAAGATGTTTTATCTTTTTTTGTTAAAATTGGCAATAGACTCATTTCAATTTCACTGAAATTATTTTTAAAGTAATTTAATTTTCTTCTCCAATAATATTTCGGTAATGTTTTCCTGAAAATTTCTGAGATTTCATTTCTTATTGCAAATTCAAGTTCCATATTTTTTAAATTGTTGTAATTAATAAATTTTCAATGAAATTATACCTGAAAAGGTTTTTTTAGGCTAAATAACCACCATAAATTAATGCTTGAAAGGAAGTTATAAAGTATAATAGGAATAATGATACCGGATGTTAGTATAATAAAAAATAAGATTGGTATAAAGTTTAGGTGTAACGTATTTAAAAAGAAATTTCTCACTACGGACATTACAATTATTTGCATACAATAAATATATATTGAATGATATCCTATTAGCCTTAAAAATTTAAATGAATCATTCTTCTTTAATATAAACGATATTGATATAGAAAGAGCACAACCAATAAATGCAACAATTAAAAAATAAAAAGGCATTCTGTTTTCTACATAATAATTACTATTATGTAGAAAATTTAATTCAGTAAAAAAATATTGAATGATTAGAAATAATATTGTTAGTATAAATAAAAATATTTTATTGGTAAATAATTGGTTAGCTATTTTTTCTTTAAAGAAGTTTGATGATATAACACCGATTCCAAAAAACAGGTAATATTTTGAAATATCGTTAATAAATCCAAGTTTTAAATCAATACTGTTTATGTATGCGCAAAATAAATATAAAATCAATCCTATCAATAATTGTGATATTTTATTAATTTTAAAGAAATGATATAAACTTGCATAAATAATTCCAACAAAAAACAATGCGTTAAGATACCAAAATTGACCTGTTGTTCTTGGATTTATTAATAGATCAATATAATTATAGAAAGACATTAATGAATTAGTATATTTTGTAAAATAAATTTGCAAACTTATTTGTATGATTCCCCAAATGATCATCGGATATAATATATTATAGATCCTATTTTTACAATATCCTTTATACCCGTATTTATTAATGCTTGCAGTAAAGAATATACCTGATGCAATAAAAAATAATGGCATTCGAAATCCAAATAAAAAAACATTAACATACTCAATGAAAGGATACTGTTCCATATTTAGTCCGGAATTTTGCATGCTTTCAAAACAATGACGGTAAGTGACTAATATTATACTGATTCCACGATCATAATCAATCCATTCAAATCTCTTGTTGTTTGTAAAATATTTAATGTTTGTAAAATTCATTTATTTAAATCAATACGCGTTTTTATCCCCCTTAAAAACTTTATACACTGTTAAAAAGATAATTTTAATATCCAACCAGATATTCCATTTTTCAAGATACCATATATCATTTTCTACTCTTAATTTAATTTGTCTGGGATCAGTAATCTCTCCTCTGAAACCGTTTATTTGTGCCCATCCCGTAATGCCTGGTTTTGAAAAATGTCTTATCATAAATTGATTCACGATTTTAGAATACTCGTCCGTATGTTTCAGCATATGTGGTCTTGGACCAACCAAACTCATTTCTCCTTTAAAAACATTTATAAATTGTGGAAACTCATCTAAACTTGTTTTTCTTAATACCTTTCCAACTTTTGTTATACGGCTGTCATTTTTTATTGCCTGTACTTTATCAGCATTATTATTCAAAAACATACTTCTGAACTTTAGGCATTTGAAAGGACGATTGTTTTTTCCTGTTCTTTGTTGAATAAAAAAAACAGGACCTCTCGATTCAATAATTATCAATAAGGCAATTAATGGTATCATCCAGGACAGAATAAATATGATTACCATAAAACTTACAACTAAATCAAGAAATCTCTTTTTAACTTGATTTCCAATGTCTTCAAGAGGTTCACTTCGTGGAGATAAAATGGGTAAATCACGCAGATAATTTACGACAACCGGTTTAGAAAAAAAATAAGAAAGATCAGGAACTATCTTAATTCTAATACAATTATTATTTGCTTCATTAATCAGTTGTGAGAGGAAGTTATTTTGGCTTGGGTCAAGTGTAGAAAATATTTCTTCAACATTTAATTGATTGGCAATTTTGATTACATCTTTTCGGTCAGCGAGAACAGGATAGGGGGTTAATTCATTAATATTTTGTCTGTCTTCAACAAATCCTTTCAAATTCATATTTATGAAATCCTGATCTAAATATGAAGCCAATTTAAGTGCAGTCTCATTATATCCTAAAATCAAAACTTTTTTAAATAAATGTTCATTGTCTTTGTAATAATTACGAATGCCAAGATAAATAAATCTGTTTATCATTAACAGTATACCCCATAAAACAAATGTCAGGAGTATTACATTGTTTGATATAGTTATTCTGTTTATTAACAAAGACAGCAATACTGCACCGGCAATCCATATAAAGTATACCTGTATCGATTTTTTTGTATAGGTTTCAAAATGGATGATTGATTTCTCAAAATAAATCCCATTTATTATAGAGACTAAAAGCCAAAAAAAATTCAGGAAAATCCAAATAACGAAATAATTATAGATAGAAATATAAGTAAGGGTTGATTTATTTAAAAAAAATGCAATAATAAACGAAAGATTTAATAATAGAATATCCAGTATTATTAATAATGATTGAAGGTATATTTTGAATTCTTTATTCATAATTGAATCATTAGATAAAGCAATTATACAATGAACATAATTTTGATACTATTCTTTCAGATGTCTTCCCGTCCCAATGCTTAGGTATGTTTCCTTTTTTCCAATTATCATCGATAATTTTTTCTATTGATTTACCCAGTAAAAGATAGTTATCCCCGATAAGTTCATTCGTTCCAATTACAACCGTTTCTGGTCTTTCTGTTGTATTTCTCAATGTCAGGCATGGAACATTTAATACAGTAGCTTCCTCTGTGATTCCTCCGGAATCTGTTATGATTCCTTTGCTGTTCTTTATCAGATATAAAAATTCCAAATAACCTTGCGGTTCAATAACATTTAATTTGTTAGAAGTTATATTTAATAAATCTAGATTCTTTTTGGTACGTGGATGAACAGGGAAAATAATGGGAAAATCTCTACTGAAGTCTAGAATTGAACTAATTATTTTATTTAACTTTTCAATATCATCAACATTTGATGGTCTGTGTAAAGTCAATAAAAAATATTTTTTAATTTTTATTTCGTCATTATCCAAAAATAGTGGCCTTTTTATTTTTGATAAATTTTCATACAATGAATCAATCATTGTATTTCCAACGAAATGAATCTTCTCTGAATTGACTCTTTGATCAATAAGATTTTCGTTTGCATATTCAGAAGTTGTAAAATAATGATCGCTGATTGCATCGGTAACGATTCTGTTTATTTCTTCAGGCATACTCATGTCACCTGAACGAATTCCTGCCTCTACATGAACAACATCAATACATAATTTCTTTGCTGTTATAGTACAAGCCATTGTGGAATTCACATCCCCAACTACAAGAACAATATTTGGTCTGTTGTTAAGCAATTCTTTTTCAAATTTCGTCATTATTGCAGCTGTCTGTTCAGCCTGTGATCCGCCGCCACATTCCAAATTGACATTAGGTTCGGGTATTTCTAATTGATTAAAAAAACTTTCGCTCATTATCTTGTCATAATGCTGACCTGTATGCACTAATCTGTAATTAATATCTATTCCATTTAAATTAGCTTTTTCAATAGACTTAATGATTGGAGCAATCTTCACAAAATTTGGCCTAGCTCCGGCCACAATGGTAATGTTCATAATAATTAAATAGCAATGTTACTTTCGGAAAATGAGTACTTTTCATCAAATTCACGAATCAATGAAATCGTTTGAGAGATATTTTGCTTAGATGAAGCACCAAATAAAATCGATTCTATATTAGGCAAACCACAAACATAATCAATCGCTTCACGAGGATGGATAGCGCCACCTCCAAGTACTTGCATCGCTATCACCCGGACATTTCGGGTTCTTAATGTATTTTCATATAATTCTGTACCACCAGACATTCGAAATCCTGCACTATTTATTGAGGTGCAAATAATAGGATTATAAATATTGATACTTTCTAATAGATTTAATAAACGAGGCATGTTCATTGTGATAAATCCTACTTCTGCATTGTATTTTTCGCTTACGTATTCATAAAATGCTTTTAATACATCCTTCATACCTAGTCCCAATAGCAGGTCTGTGATAACATTTTGCAAGAAAATTACCGGAGTATTGATTCCTTTAAATATTTTCATTTCAGCATCTATCATTAATTCCATCATTGACAAAAAATCTTTGTTCAACAATGCCTTGCCTCCTTTAAATAATGTGCCAAAAAAATTCCCGGGAACATACGTCTTAATGGTGTCCAAAATACCTAATTCAGTTATTGCATTAGCATATTTATGTGCGTATGGCATGCATGGGTAAATTTTAAAATCTTTATAACGATAAAAATCACTCTTTATTAATTCGCAAACATTTCTCATTCTATCGTGTGTAGTACACATAAATGTGTCAACACTCATATCTACTGCATAATTAATAGTATCTATAATAGTTTTATCATTTTTAAATTTTATCGACTGTGCCCTTGACTTTTCATCAGAAGTATGATTAACTGCGAAAAATTGATTATCCCCGAATAAGATTCTATCCATAATTTCTTAATTTAAAGATTTGATAATTGAAATAACTTTGTCTGTTTTATTCGCTGACGAAAATGAATTCTTATTTATTTTATTCTTTCTGATAATAGATTTAATAAAATAATCAATCTGCAAAGAATATTCCTCACCTCTGAGATAAAAATCAACTGGTTTCGACAATTCTGTTATATATTTTACATTCCATCCCTTGCTATAACCAACCGGACAGTTATTGTCATTAAAGTATACTTTTAATTCGCATGCATCTACAATTATTTTTCCATTTGAGCCATTTATTGTCATAGATGTAGACATCTTTCGATAGGTTTCATCGCTCCAATTAACCGAAATAACTCCGGATATATTATTCTCGTTTTCCAGCAGCGCATAAACAGAGTCATCTACATTTTCAGAAAATATTTTTTTTAAGATTGATCCGTTAATTTGCTTTATTGGAGAGATTAAATAATGAATTAAGTCAATTACATGTGAAGCGTAATCCATAAGACATCCTCCGCCTTCATCATCTTTTGATCTCCAAGTATTATTCTTTTTTTTTATTACAACTGGTCCGTATGCTTCGCCGGTATAATGATTAATTTTTCCTAAAAACCCATTTTCTATTATTCTCTTTGCCTCAGTAAAAGTTCCAATAAAGCGATTATGATATCCAACTTGATTTATCACGTTATATTGTAGTGCTAAATCAGATAATTTTAAGGAGTCTTCATAATTAAGGCAAAACGGCTTCTCGACGAAGACATGGATATTCTTTAATAGTAGCTCTTCAACAATTGAGTTATGGTATTTTGTTGGAACTGATACTATCACTGCCTCAGGATTAACTTCCTGAATCATAATTTTATAATCGGAATAAACCTTAAATGCTGAGAATCTTTTCAAAACATCAAGTGTAATTTTTGAGGAATCTGCGACACCAACAACCTCAACATCAGGATGAGCACCCAAAATTGATAAGTGAGATAGGCCCATTTTCCCAGCACCTATTAATGCGACTTTAATCATTTCTATAATTTAAAATTGAATTTTTAATTAGGCTGTACGCTGATTTACCCTTTTGAATAAAATTATTAGGCATTTTGTTTATTTTAACCGTCTGAATAAAAACTTTCAGTTTATCAGCAGTTAAATCAGGTTCATGAATCATCAAGCCATTTGCTATTAAAACTCTGTCCACATCTAATAATTTTTCCTGATAGACTGAAATAGTTGGTACTCCCAGTACAGCTAACTCTCTGGTCATAGATCCACCTGCTCCAATAAATAACAAACAATCAATAGCAATATTTAAAAATTCAATTGGTTTATCAGCAACCTTAACGGAATGAAATTTATTGTGTTTATAGTAATTTGATTGATCTGAGTCTCTTGGAAGTATAATGATTTGATATTCATTTTGTAATGCCGCAATAGTATTATCTAAAAAATTAACTTTCCCATTATAGTATTGTGCTGTTTGTGGTTCAGGTCGGAAATAAATATTTTTTCTTAAATTAACTTCATTGTTTCTTAGTGAGGATATTTTTTCACCCATTCTCCATAAATAAATACCTTCCTTGATACCCGGATATTTTTTAACTTTTTTTGATAATAATCTATTTGATAATGTTGTTTTAAGAGTTAGATTTTCCGGCAGATAAATCATTGTTGCAAATAAGAATGCAGCTTTATTACCGAAAGCGTGTTCATTGTCATTTGTGTAAATAGATGGTATTCCTAAAAACCATGACGCGATAGGTGAATGAAAAGAACTTTGTGATACTGCTAGATGTACATTTCCAACTGATCTTATGTATATTATTAATTGTATAATTCTTATCGGGAAACCAAATATTTTCTTTAAAATATTTTTTCCATAGTGTGTTCCAATTATTTTATGTGTAAGACCTTTTTGTTCTAATAATTGAATAGTATTAGCCAATGGTCTCGATGTTATGATAACCTCATTTCCTTCAATTTCTAATTCTTTAATTAAATCGCAGAACATATTGATATGAGGAGAGTTTGACAAATCAAACCAAATTTTCATCATTTAATATTAAGGTGTGTAAAGGATTAAAGTTTTTTAAATAAATGCTCAATGCTAAAAACATCCATGCTTGTGACCATCTCATAAAGGGTATTCGGTTAGTATAGAATCTGCTTTTTTGAAAATAAAAATATCCAATATCATCTTGCATATTATCAATTGTCCAGCTTAAAACATTATCAACATTATCTTTGTATTCAACAATTTTTTCAATTTTATCTAATGTTATTATAAGTTGTGATATAGAATGAATGTCAATTGGATAAAGTTTGTTGTTATAATATTTGCATTGTCCATTTTTCAAAAAAAATGTTTTAATATAATAGTTAAAACCACTTTTTAAATTCTTTACGTAAACTGCATCATTTGTATACTTTGTGTAATCAGCAATGCATTCTAAATTATAACCGGTATGAAAACTATCTATCCATTTATGAAAAGAATATTTTCCATAACTCCAGGAGCCATCACTGTTTTGATTATCACAAACATAATTTATTGATTTCTTTGCCTCAATGAATAAGAACTCTTCTCTTGTATAATAATATACCCTTGATAACAATCTTGTACCAAGCAAGCTCGCGTTAAAAACTATACTTTTATCAAATGGAGAGTATGAAAAAGCATGACTTTTGTCATTCTCAATATGTTTGTTTAAATCAAGTAAAATAAAATCACAAGTACTTCTCGAAAGCTTTAACAATTCCTCATCTGCTGTGATTTCATAGGCATCTAAAAGTGCGTTTGCTACAAAAGATGATACAACAATAGTTGGTGCATATTTAGGTTGAAAAAATGCGCGTGATTGCCAATCGAAATTATAACCCCAGCAAGCACCCGAAAATCCTTTTGTTTGCAGGTTGATTATTTTATTAATAAAGAAATTGATTTTATTAAGATATTGCAAATCGTTATTTGATTTATATAACTTACAATAAGCTGATAAAAACAACGCCAGAGCCTTGGGATTATAGTCGGGTTTTATTTTAAAAAGTTTTCTTAGATTAATTGGAAATTTTTTAAAGAATTGAATCCAAATTAGTTTGAATAATTTATATTTTGATATAGGGCCTAAATTTTTAAAAATTTCACTGTTCAAACCATCATATGGATCATACCCAATAAAATTATTGGTCTCACAATAGTTTTTTAATTTTTTAAATGAATGATTGATTTTATGTTCAATTTGCATAAATAGTCAATATTGAGGTTTGTATTATTAAGAAGAGATTGAATTAATTAGATTAACATAGAATTCTTTAAAATCATTTATATTATGATTTTGTTCTTCATTCTTTAATGTTTTTTTTTCAATGCTGTTTTTGATTTGATATTCTAATTGTAATTCAAAATCATCAAAATCTCTATTTTTAAAAGTACTAGTACCTTCAGGCCTTAAAACAGCATCTGATGCAAGAATCGGCTTGTTTAAATAAATAGCTTCTCTTATAGTAATAGCATCTCCATCAATGTTTGTAGGTCGTAAAACAATGTCAGATTGTTCAATGACTCTGACAAAAGAAACATTTTCATTTATTAATAGAATATCATCCTGTAAATTGTATGTCTTAATTGTATCAAAGTATTGATTGAATCTTTCAACCCCTCTGTCTAAAGAGGTAACTATGTAAATCAAACTAATATTATAACCTTTATTTACTAATCTTCTTATTACTTCAATACACATATCTAAACCATATAAATCCTCGTTATTATGTAAATCCAGTCTGGATGCATTGGCCGTGAGTAATATTTTTTCATTTAATTTTACTGATTTTATCCATTCTATAATAACTGGTGAATTTAATATTTCATTCTCCATAAGAGGCGGAAGAAAAGCATTTTTAATAATACATTTAGAAGATTCCTTCAAAGGAATTCTTTCAATAATTTCATTGTTTACTAGTATTATTTTATCAGATAATTCATAAATGTATTTATCTAAATTTCTTAAGAACCAGTTTTTTCTATTACGATATCCATGAATGGTGATAATAATTTTCTTCCTTAGAATTTTAGCCAGAATAATGTGAGTATTTTTAAAAAAGTTATTTCCACTATGTATATAGAAAATATCGGTTGTAATAGCTTTTTTCAGATAACTCAACACTTTAAGACTTCTTATATTAAAGTATTCATTTTTAATCTGAGTGGATTCATCAATAAAATCAAATTCAAAATCATTTTTTAAGAGATTTTTTAATCTTAAAATATGTATGCTTATTCCACCCGCTGGAGGTAAAATTGGACCTGTTATTAATACCTTAATCATTCTTAATAATTAATTGATATTTTTTATTCTTTTGTAAAATCAGTTCACTTTCATTACATATTGTTAATCGGGTAGGGGTTTCAGTACCAATCATTCTAGTTAAATTCTGTTTTAATTTCATTTCACTCAAATGATTATAAGCTTGATTTACAACTAATTTTACTTCGATTGATTTATCCGAAATAGACTGATAAATCTGTGCCATAATAAGATTATCAATACCCTTAAAAGCATGATCTATACAGCCTACAACACTTCCATCTCTCAATACAAGCGTATCTCCAGATCTACCTTCAATTTGTATAATTTCCGGAGAAATTAGATTTTTATAAAAATCATCACTTCCAACAGATATTCGATCATCAACCTCATATCTGATCAATGGGAAACTATCATTAATTAATGATGTTGTAATAATACAGTTGTCCTTATATTCATTTATTGAATATAAGGGCAATGGATAATATTTATTGTTATTATTCTGTGCCAGACAAATACTTCTCTCTACATTACCATACCAATCATGAACAGATGAACTGAAATATGATTCAATTTTTTCTCTTTGAAATGAATAAAGCATTTCAGAAGAAGTGAAAATATTATTAACATTCAATGAATATTTCTTTTTATTCAATTCCAGAAAGAATTTATAGAGATAGCTGGGAAAAGCTTCAATTGCAACTGGTTTAAATCTCATAATTATATCATAATAGAAATGTATAGTTTCATTATTGATATTTGGACCAGAAATGTATAATGTATTATTTAGCCTATCAAAATAATATGGCATATTCTTGCCCAACTTACCTCGAATTGAAAGCAATTTATCTTTAAACCCGAATCCAAAGATTTCTCTGTAATTTCTTAGATATGCCTGCTCCAGGTTTATACTTGCAGGTGTTCTGTAAACCATAGCAGGTGATCCGGAAGTTCCGCTAGTTAATCCTTTGACCTTGAAATAATTTAATCCTGTATAGATATTATCAACATTTTCAAGGATTGATTTCCTGTTTATAACCGGTAATTTATGTATGTCATCAATTGTCTTAATATCCCTTTTACTGATACCGTGACTATTGTAAAGATTATAATAGAATGATGATTTATCTAAAGTCTTATTAAATAGATGTATAAATGCGTCATTATATTTATCAAGAAGTTTATTTTCATCTAATTCATATAAATTCTTAATCCTATTAATTTTTAAATTTGTAAGTAAGTTATTTTTGATATAAAACTTAATCATGGTAATCATCTTAAATTAAATATGAACTAAATAAAGACTCGCTTAAAATATTTATTTAAATAGATTTTAAACTGATTAAATGGTGTAAAAATTTTAAATAGTCCATCTATAACAACCAGGTCTTCATTAAAATTTATTGTGTGTATCCCTTTAATCTTAGTACAAATTTGTTCAGGTTTTATTTCAAAAGAAAATTCTTCTTCAAATTCCTCTTCATTTAATGTAATTAATTTATTTATAACAATAGAACTTCCATAATAATGTGTACAATTTTGAGTTGGTCTGTAAAAATGGTCATTATGTTTTATAATATTACCAGCAGGTCGGCTGCCATACGGATTATTTTTTAGTGGATTTAATTTGTGTGCTTTGTATGGGCCATTAAAATTTTCAGAATAATGAATAAAGAGATTTTTATTACTATCAGGTCCTCTTTGAGTTGAAAATAACCAATATCTTCCATCGTGTTTTAAAAAAGTAGTATCTAATAAAGGTTTATCATTAATAAGAGTAAACTTATTTTTTAAAGAAATATTTTCAAAATCGAATTCATATGCATACAAATTACCGTCTTCACTGGATTCAGGAATAATGTATGTTTTACTTTCATCAATGAAAATACTTGGATAAGATAAATGATTAGAAAATTCAAGTAAAACTTTAGTTGATAAAATATCAAAATTTTCATTTAACGTTTTTACATGAATTTGACCGTACCCTTTATATTTACATAGCTTTTCGAATAAAATATGATATTGGCCGTTTGGGTTTTTTAATAAAAAAGGATCTGCATGCAATTCATTTACTTTACAAACAGGATACCATTTGAATGTAGTATTTTTAAATCCGTATTTGATAAAATCATCCATATTATATCGCCCAATGGCTATATTCCATTGTTTCATAAATAGTTTATCCAATAATTTTATCATTTTTTTATTTATTAGCTATAACGTTTGTCAAGTTTTTCAGTGATTCTTTTTAAATAATAATACAAATAGGTATAGTAACTGTCACAAACATTAATCTCTCCGCCGAATGATTCTTTAAAATCATTAATACCCTGTAAACTTTTATTTTTTGTATTTAATGCATATCCTCCAAAATCAAAAGTTTTATAATTCAATTCTTTGAAGTGTAGCATGTCATCATACATCAATAGCTTATTTGCATAACCAACTAGATTTTTATCTATGTAATTATTAAATCTTTGAGAACCGGAAAGGTATAGCCTTGTAATACCTGAATCTATATCTGTAATGTATGCATGTGCTGCAACAGGTGAATTATCGAAATATGCAAAGCTCAATTGTAAATTATTACCAATATTTTCCAATATTTTTTTTCTAACGGGATAAATATTTTTTGACTGAGCGAAATCATTGTATAAACTAACAAATAAGTCAATATCATTTATAAATTTGGTTTGAACACCTCTTTTTACCGCCTTATTAATTTCATTTTTATATGTAGCTCTAAATCCGGAAAAAATATCTTCATTGGACTGCAGTAATGATAATATTAATGTATGGGAGATTTCTTTTTTATAAAGAAACTGATGTTGGATAGGTTTATTTACATAACTATAAACCTTAAATGTGTACAAATCATTAAATTTAAACTTATGATTAAACCAGGTATCAGTAACCTGAAAAAGGTAAAATTTCTTTTTAAAGACAACCATCGATTCTAAATTATTTTGTTAAACACTTATTATAAAATTCGATGGTTCTTTTGGCAACATTTACTGCATTATATTTATTCAATGCTGATATTTTTGCTTGTTTACTAATTATTTTATTCATTGTGTTGTTATTATAAAGTATATCGAGAATTTCATACAGTTCATTAGGATTTTTTAAGTCATATAAAAACCCATCAACACCATCATTTATCATTTCAGGTATTCCGCCAACAGATGATGCCACAACAACCTTTCCTGCAGCCATGGCTTCTGCAATTACCATAGGTAATGATTCGTGAAAGGAAGAAACAACAAGAATATCAGCCCTATATAAATAATCTTTGACAGTTAGCGTATTTACCCATCCGTTAAAATGAATATTTTCAGCGAGTCCGTTAAATTTTATATATGAGAGGATGTAATTTTTATAAAACTGATTATTAAAATCTCCAAGCACTTCAAGTGTATAAATGATATCTTTATCTTTTAATGCTTTCATTGTTCTCAATAAATTGATAATATTTTTATTATTATCAACCACACCAACATATAGCAAAATATTATCAGTTTTTTTCTTAATTGGTATGTTAAAGTAGCTATCCTCTAATGCATTAGGAATTATATCCTTTCTTATTATTCTCTTATTATTAAAATTTTTTAATGAAAATTTTGATAGATGAATAATATTTTTAGGAAAAAGTAATTTCTGTATTAAATAATTAAAGTTCCATTTTAAACGATCAGTAATTTTAATTTTCCTTTTTGCTTCCTCTGAAGCCATTCCATGTATTGTTAGAACAAATTTTGTATTGACTATTCCGAAAATTTGAGTAAGTAAAAAACTATTACCTGCCTGGTAATGTATTATATCCGGATTAAATTTTTTGATGTATTTTTTTAAAATTGAATTACCAAAAAGTAAATAATTCAAAGAATGATGATGAAAAGGTCCTTCATTTTCGTAAATAATATCTATATTATCTTTGTATTGCAGAATTGGAGTAGAATTTACTTCTTTTGTAAAGGATACTACTAAGACCTTCACATCAAAATGAGAAAAGCCATGTAGTAGATTTATTACAGCAGAATGTGCGCCACCTTTAATTTTATCTAATGATTGGGGTAATTGTGGTACGAGGATTAAAATTTTCATTAGGTGTCAATATTAGTATAAAAAAATCAACTAAATAATGTTGTTATTAACTTTCATTTCACCCTAAAAAAATATATTTATTTAAAAGAGTAAAATCAAGTTTAAACATAACATTGCTCATTAAAAATGAATTTATTTAACGCTAATTCTTTCGTATAAATCAAACAATGTATTTCCAATATCATCAATTTTATGTGCGTATTTATAAGATGAATATTTAGTGTTATAACGCTTGTAATTTGATTTATGTAATGCATTAATAATTCCTATGGAAAGTGAGTCTGCATCCGGATTAATAACAATTCCATTTTGGCCATTTATTACATATTCATTGAAAGAACCAACATTAGTTGTTATTACAAATTTATCAGAAGCAAACGCAGTCATTAAGACGCCACTCTGGGTTGCTTCACGATAAGGACAGACTATAAATTTTGAACAGGATATGTATTCAGCTACTTCTTCTATAGATAGATATTTGTCAATAAATTTTACATTATCATACAATTTTTGGTTTTTAAATTCATTAAGAGAATAATCATACTGATTTGAACCTGCTATTATAAACTTTTGATTAGGAAATTTATCTAACACCTTAGGAATTGAATGAAGTAAAATATCTATTCCTTTATAATAAGATAATCTTCCAAAAAAAAGTATATAATCTTCTTTTGTTTTTCTTAAGAAGTTTCTGATATAAGTATATGGTAAAAGAGAGATAACACGAAATGGTGATTTTATGTTAGGATAAATTCTGGAAAATTCTTTTTTTGAAAAAGTCGAATAAAAAACAAATCCTTTTGATAATTTATAATAAACCTTATTGACTATATCATCACGCCAGTTTTCTTCACCGGTGTGTGATTTAGGATCATGAATAGATATACAAGTATTGATTTTTTTTAAAAAAAAATATAATCCAAGACTTCTTTGAGAAATATTATCGAAATGAAAAATAGAAACATTGAGTTTTTTAAGATATATACCTAAATAGTAAGTCTTTATGATTGTATTCAATGAAAAGCTCTTTTTGTTTTTAAATACTACAAACTTTACACTTTTAACTCCGTCAAAGTAGGGTTTAAAGTATTTCCACTTTTCCTGACCAATAACTATTTCCGGCTCCTCAATAAAATTAAATTTTTCAATAGATTCAACATTCAGCAAAGTCGCATTTTTGGAGTTTTCAGAAATCTCAATAAAGACATATAATTCAACTTTGTTTTTAATGGCTTGTATAGTTTCAAGCATTACATCCATGAAAAAAGTTGATGTATAGTAAGCGACTTTCATTATGATATTCTTTTACTTAAATAATTGAAATTCTTCCTTTTATTATATAAAAGATAAAATAGAACAGCAATAGTCCAAAATAATATAAACACTAGCTGACTGGAAATTAATTTACTAATGAATATATATACTAAAACTATAATTGTGCTTAAAGAGTAAAACTTACTTACATGTTGATAGGAGATAATTTTCTTTTTTATCAGAATTATATCTTGCATTAAATGAAAAACTACGAAGGATAAAAAGACCGAGTAATTAATGACAGACAATGTTCTGAAAAATTGAAGCGAAATCAGAGAAATGGTAATATTAATAAATAAGCAAACAATATTACAAATCATGTCAAGCTTCTCTAATTTCAAGGTTAATAAAACGTTTGCCTGTAGAAATATAGTTGGGAATATCAACATCACCAAAAACATTTCTTTACAATAAGAAGATGTATCAGAATATTTTATTCCAAATAAAAAAGGTATAATATAATCAGCGAAAGAATAAATAAAAGTAAAAGATAAAAATCCATAAATACAAAGTGGCACAAAAGCTTTGTTGTATATCATTTTTAAATTTTCAACTTTTTCAGAATTTGCCTTAATCATATTCGGATATAAAGAAGTTGTAGCCATAATGGGTATTAGATATGAAATAGATAATAGCTTATATGAAATTTCATAGTTGGCAACATCTCTTATGTTTAAAAACTTAGAGACAATAATATTTCCAATTCTCCAGTTTATAACTGATATGCTGCTAATAATAACAAATGACCAATTATTTCTTATTAATTTTTTTAAATGATTAAAATCTAACTTAACGGAAATAATTCTAAAAATATCAATTCCGGTTTTTGTTCCGTATTGAATAAAAATATTAAGAGAAATAAATCTAATTGCAATTAGAATAAAACACAGCATAATAATATTAACTGGAAAAATAAATAAGCATGCACTGACAATTACTTTCAAAAAAGCTTCAATTACAAGCAAAAAAGAAGATCTCTTTTGATCTAATTCGGCAATATTGAGTGATTTTATGACATAAATAATATTGTCAAAAATTAAATTAATGCCCATAATTATTGACAATATTCTTATTGAACCTGAATCATATAATATAAAAGAGATTAGGATGTTTATAAAGTAAAATACAATCCCGATATTTAATTGCATTTTAAAAAACTGGTCTATTAGTTCTCTTTTATTAACTGTATTTACATATTCTCTTATAAACCAATGTCCCATACCTAAAGATGAAAAACCCAAAACAAAAGAATAAATTGTATTTGCGATGATATAATTTGAAAAATCCAACGTTGTATATTCTCTTGCTATAATTATAAAGAAAATACTTAAAAAAATATTTTGTACCACATTTGAAATAATACTCCAGAAACTGTTTCTTATTGTATTATTTTTTAAAGTACTAGTAATTAATTTAAACATTAGTTATATCAGGTGAGATTTAATTATTTCATTAGTTCATATTTTCTTTCAATATTCTCAACCGGATTCAATACAATAAGCATACAAAGTATGGTAACAACTAATATTGCGATTCTTATATCCCCAAATGAGAAAGTAGAGTAGAAGCCAACCATCCAGCAAATAATACTTGATATAAATATTATTATTGAAATATTGTTATTTATAAAATAACTTTTTATTCCTTTAATCATGGGTACTATAAATAAAAAACAAAAACATAAAAATCCAATTAAACCAAATTCAGTCAGAAATTTTAAATATCCACTCTCAGGATGATCAAAAAATACAATTTCATTATCAACAACCCAATACTGATCAGGAAGATGTATTGAAGCATATTTAGTATAGTTACCTACTCCGATACCGAATAAAGGATATTTTTTAAAAATCTCAATGGCGTCTAACCAAATAGAAAATCGAAAATCATAAGAGTCATTAATATCACCACTTCTTTTGAAGAAGGATAAATTATCTTTTAAATTATAGGAAATCATGAAGGCAATAGCAGCAATGAATACTAATGTAAATCTGTATCTTGATTTGCCAAATAATATCAATATTAAATATCCAATTATTAAACCTGTCAATCCGGCTCTTGAGCCTGTCATCAAAATTGCAAAAATTGAAAAAACTAATAAAATATGATTTATTGAAATGCCTCTGCTTTGATCATCTTTTTTAATCAAACATAAAAATCCAATCATACCTAGAAATTGAGCATATACCTGAGGATCTGAAAGAAAACTAGGATATCTAATTGTATCAATTGAAACAATATTTGGGTTCATTGTCCTGGATAGTGATACTTCCGGGCCAAAAATGAATTGAATTAATAAAAATATAAATGAAAGAGACAGTGTTATCTTTAAACATTGGATTAATTTTTTATTAAAGTCATTATCTATTTTTAATTCTTCTGTCAATATTTTAGAATAAATCAATAGGGCTGATATTTGAGATACATAGATGAATTTATCTCTGTCAATAGCACCACCATTTAAAATAAATCCAACGATTATGGAGCTTATTAATATGTAGGTTATGATTTTATAAAAAGAAAATCGCCTGTCAGTAGTTAAACTTTTCCTATGAAAAAAGATAATATAAATTAAAGTAATTAAAACAAATGTGTTAGTAGAAGGAAGTGCATAATTTGATAATAGGGGATATGATAAAAGTATGTATTGCAAATAAAATTTATTCCTTTCTTTCTTGGTAAATAAAATCAATGATACGAAGACAACTACATTGGCTAGGCTTAGAATATTTAAAATAGTATAATCCATACTTTAATTATCTTTTAAAAAACCAGACTCCTGTGGCTCTGCATATGTTTTCAAGTAATGATACATTTTCCAAAATGTCAAATCGTGGTATTTCAAAAGGTTTTGGTCTAAGCTCTTGTTTTATATAATCCGGTTTTGTGGTAAATGATAATTCATACCCACATTCTTTTAAATATTTTTTTTCCCTTTCAGAGTAGTTACCATTTGGATAAGCGAAATACTTTACAGGTTTATTTATCCAATTAGATAATTTTTTTTTTGACTCAGATATTTCATAAAATGAAACTGCGTCTGAACATTTAGTCAATATGGGATGTGATAATGTATGACCACCGATTGTGATATTGTTATACTTTGAAATTTCATTTAATTCATTTAGTGTTAAAGCTTCTCTTTCTAATTTAATTTCATTTTTAATTTTATTTAACTCAATTAATCTCTTTTCATTTGTTAGGTTTTTCAATTGATTAACTGTATAGTTTATTATTTTATTCTTCTTTCCTGTCTCAGCATAAGACCACCAAAATGCTTCACCTGTCTCAACAGGTTTTGCTGTAATAAATATTGTAACGGGAATGTTGTATTTTTTTGCTACTTCAACAATACACGCTTTATTATCTTTCCATCCGTCATCCACTGTCATTATTACTGATGAAGGAGGATAAGTATTATTTTGCTTAAGAATACTACATAATTGATCTGTAGATATGAATTTAAAGTCATTTTTTTTAAACCATTTTACAATAAATTCAAATAACTTTCTGGAAGGATTATGAAAATATACTGAGAGAATAATTTTCCCCTCGGCAGCGTTTTTTTTTACCTTTTTTATTTTTTGATATAAAAAAACAGCATAAATGAAAGCGAGTATATTTCGAATATTGTAAACCATTCAATTTATTTTATAAAACCAATTCAATTATTTTCCCAGTCTGTTCAAATAAATGTGAATTAAAGGAATGGGTATCCGCTACTAAAATGTACCCTAAAGAAGGTAGTTCTAATCTAATATGTGAATTAATAATTGCTGTACTACCTGATTCTCCTGAATTATCAATACTGGTATCACTCATAAAAAAAATTTGTTGTTCTGTATTTACATTTACTTTTTCCATACTGATATTATAATGATGGTTGAGAAAGTTTCTCATACTTTCTATTTCAAAATCACTGAATACAGCAGGTTTACCAAGCCAATAAACAAAGTTGATCACATCACCTATATGTTGAACAACATTAAAATCATTTTCAGATAATTTTACAAATACAAATGAATCAAACAGCAATTTTTGTGTGATTTTATCCGGCTCGTTGTCTATTTTGTTTATAATTCTGTTTACAGGTAGATAATTATCTATCTTTTTCTTATTCAATAACTGTGAAACTCTTTTTTCACAACTATTTCGTGTATAAACGGCATACCAATTTTTCATACTCTTATAATTATTTGTCCATGTAATATTCTTTATTCTTTCCGCTATAAGTATATTTATATCCGTATCCATATTCATTGTTAAAATACCCTTTGGATTTAATACTGTTAAATACAATTGATGTGTTGTTTAGCGGATTAAGCGCTTGACTTTTGTCAAATCTCTTTAAAAGAATTTTAGGGGTATAATTATGCCTCACAGTATATATAGTAAAATCACAGAGTTTTGAAATGACAAATGAATCTGTAATCATTTCGGTTGGAGCGGAATCTATAATTATCAAATCATATTTATCACTCACGTAGCTAATACACTCTGCAAGACGGTCATTTAATATTAATTCAGATGCATTATGTTGAATGGATCCGGAGGGAATAATTGACAAATTTCCAAACCCATCCACTCCAGTCACAATATCTATTATTGAAACATTCCCAAGTAAATATTCACTCATTCCTTTCATCCCTTTTTTCAGGTTGAATATATTTTCTATAGAAGGTTTGTGTAAATCCAAATCAATTAATAAAACTTTTTTTCCTGTAAGTGAATTGCTTATTGCCAAATTAGCTGCAATAAAACTTTTTCCTTCTCCGGGAATACCGGATGTGACAAGTACTCTTTTCTTCTCTTTTCCAAGTCCAAGAAATGTAAGTGAGATATTTAATTTCCTGAATTCCTCTGCAATAAATGTTCTTTTACCCGGTTCTATTAATAAAGACTGATTTGGTTTTTTTTCAGTGATTTCTGCAATAATGGGAACACTCGTGTATTTTTCAATTTCTTTTCGATACTTAATTTTTGTATTTAATCCTTCTTTTATTGATACAATGAGGAAAAATATCCCAGTTGCCATTGCAATAGCAATGAGGTAAATCATTAATTTATTAGGGCTTACCGGTTTTTTTGTAGCCAGTGCATTGTTTATTATTCTTGTATCTGATATGTTAGATGCATAAGACAGTTTGGTTTCCTCCCTTTTTTGTAAGAGAAAAGAATAAATTCCATTTTTTACATTTTGATCTCTGCTCAGTTCAAGAATTTGTCTTTCTTTTAATGGAATACTACTTAAAATTGAATTGTACTTGTTGTTGGTAGCATACAGCCTACCTCTGCTTGCTTCAAGATTTTGTCTTTGATTTTTTAAATTTTCAGAAATACTTGGTCTTAATTTATTTATTTGGTCTTTAAGAGACATTAACATTGGATTATTTTCTGCCACCGTTTTTCTTAATCGTTCATACTCCAGTTCCTTGTCACTCAAATCAGTCATTAACTTTGAAATATTCTGATCGGCAATCCCTACAGTTGCAGGCATTAAGTTTCCGGATGAATTGTTTTTAACGTTATTCTCCAACTGGTCCAACACACCCAGTTGCATATTTAGCCTTCCCAGCTCCTGATCATTTTCACTTACATTTTTCAGATAATATTGTCCTTGTGTACTGATATCAATGGAGCCACTTCCGGATTTGTAAGACTGGACCAGTCTCTCAATAGAGTCTATGTCTTTGGAAACAGCATTCAATCTTTGCTCTACAAAATTCAGGGTATTTTGTGCCAGCACATTCTTCTCCTCAATTGCTGATTTATTATACATAGCAATGAGCATATTCACAATTTTTTCTGCTCTTTGCGGCACCTCATCTTTATAGCTTATATTAATAATGCTTGAAAGTTTATTTAATGCCTTAATGTTCAAATTCGATAATATTGACTTTGTTACATCTCTGATTTTAAGCAGTCTGAAATAAATTATTTTATTCTTATTGAGTTCATCATTTTTTTCATTCAAACTAAATTTTATTCTGCCGTAATCTGTGTCTATCCATGAATTGATATAACCTTTTTTTTCGCCATTCAAATAAATTTCTCCTGATTGATTATTGTATTT
>CANGYR010000003.1 GCA_947458275.1 Chitinophagaceae bacterium | reverse complement strand
GTTCATGGGATGTAACAGGTACTCAACCAGCGCAACCAACACTGGCATGCTATGAGTCAGCTACATTTAATACAACTTCATGTTCATGGGATGTGAGCGGAACTCAGCCTGAGCAACCATCACTGGCTTGCTACGAGTCTGCTACATTTAATACTACTTCATGTTCATGGGATGTAACCGGAACTCAACCAGCGCAACCAACACTGGCATGCTATGAGTCAGCTACATTTAATACAACTTCATGTTCATGGGATGTAACAGGTACTCAACCAGCGCAACCAACACTTGCTTGCTATGAGTCAGCTACATTTAATACAAATTCATGTTCATGGGATGTGAGCGGAACTCAGCCTGAGCAACCTGCAACTGCATGTTATGAGACAGCTACGTTTAATACAACCTCATGTGAGTGGGTAGTATCTGGCACACAACCAACTAAACCTGCGACAGCATGTTACGAAACAGCAACGTTTAATACAACCTCATGTGAGTGGGTTGTGAGCGGAACTCAGCCTGAGCAACCATCACTGGCTTGCTACGAGTCTGCTACATTTAATACTACTTCATGTTCATGGGATGTAACCGGAACTCAGCCTGAGCAACCATCACTTGCTTGCTACGAGACTGCTACGTTCAACACAACATCATGTGATTGGGATGTAACTGGCACACAACCAACTAAACCTGCAACTGCATGTTACGAAACAGCTACGTTTAATACAACCTCATGTGATTGGGATGTAACTGGCACACAACCAACTAAACCTGCGACAGCATGTTACGAAACAGCAACGTTCAATACACAGACATGCAAATGGGATGTAACAGGTACACAGCCTACACAGCCATCAATCGCATGTTACGAGACAGCGACATTCAATGGTACTTCATGTCAGTGGGTAGTAACAGGTACACAGCCTACACGTCCGAATACAGCGTGCTATGAAACTGCAACGTTCAATACGCAGACATGTAAATGGGATGTAACAGGCACACAACCTCAGCAACCAACATTGGCATGTTATGAGTCAGCGAACTTTAATACAACCACATGTTCATGGGTTGTAACCGGTACTAAACCACAGGAGCCTGCGAAAGTGAACTGCTGGGATAATTATGTGTTCAATACGAATCAGTGTAAGTGGATCAATACCGGCACTCCTAATTTGGTATCAATCATTATCTCTTCTGATGAGGGTAAGTTTTCCGCATCTTCAAATACTATTGATTTCAATGCCCCGGTCCCTTCTTCATATAGCATTACCTTTAAGGCAAGCCCAATAGCTAATGGAGGCTCCAATCCAACGTATACCTGGAAGCGGAATGGTATTACCGTCGGAACGAATAGCAATACATACACCGGAACAGGTTGGAGTAACGGAGAAACTATTCAGTGTATCCTGACAAGCAACGCGACTTGTGTAAGCGGAAATCCTGCTTTGTCTAATACTGTTTCAATCAGAGTTACATTGCCAAATTATTTCGTTGTGTCAGACAAAGAAGCCGATCGCATATTCTATTATGATGCCGATTTTAATCTTGTCCGAAGCAACCCGATTTCATCTAAAAAGGAGGTAAATGCCGAAGATATTTGGGCAATATCAAGCGATGTATATGTTTTGAGCGGATCTGAACAAAGAGTGTATCGCATCAATGGATCTGCTACAACATCATCTGTTTCACGTAAACTGCGCAATACTGATGGGAAAAATTTGAAATCCCTCTCCGGATTGGCAATTATAGGAAATCATCTTTTGGTGGTAGAAGATAAATCGGAATTCATCTACCGATATAATCTCGATGATGCATACAATGGAACGTCTAACTATAATGCATTGCAAAGAATTGCATTGAACAAAGACAATAAAGATGCAGAAGCTTTGGGTTATGATGCTGCAAATAACATAATCTATGTACTGGATAATGATCGTGAAAAAACGATCTTCCGTTATCCGGTAACATCGCTTACCGCTTCCAGAATCTCTGTTGGCAATGCAACGCGTTCCCGAAAAATGAAGTCGCAAAATGGTGCCGGCATTAAAAAAGCATTGGGTCTTGCGGTCGATCAAACATTCATCCGCATTACGGATCAGGGTCCTGACAGAGCCTATACGTACCGGATTGCTGATCTTTTTGCAGGAAATAATTCAGGAAATCTGAATGCGTTAAGTGTGAATTCACTGAATGGGCAGAATAAATACAGCACCGGCATCAGTTTGTTCTATTCACCGGTTCCTCTTGTTTCGAATATCTCAACCCCATTTGTCAAAAAAGCAAATGATCAGTACAGCATACCCAATACAACTTCTGCCATTGATCTTCGCGTGTTGGGTAATCCATCCTCAACCTATTTCAGACTGCAACCGGTCAGCTCTGATAAAAAACAACGTATGGTTATCAGAGTGATGGATGTGAACGGACGAATCATGGAGCAATTTGATCAGCTGAAAGAAGGCCAGACCTTACAGATTGGGGGAGCGTATCGCCAGGGCTTATACTTCGCTGAGTTGATTCAAGGCAAACAACGTAAAGTAGTTCGTCTGATAAAAGGCAATTAAAATAGAATATCAATGAAAAGCGGAGGCCGGCTGTGTATACAGCCGGCTTTTTTATTATTTGAGGCCATAAATGGCCTTGATGATTTGTAAAGAGTATAAGCTTGCCACTTCTTTGATAAACAAAGGGAAATCCATTTCAGACTCTTCATCTGCAGCATCAGATATTACTCTTATAACAACAAAAGGGATAGCGTTCTCATAGCACACCTGTGCAACAGCAGCGCCTTCCATCTCCACACAAAGCACCGAAGGAAGTTGACTTATTATTTTTGTCCGTTGCGCACTCCCAGAAATAAACTGGTCACCACTGGCAATATCTCCGATGAATATTTTAGGATGGGTAATGTTAAATTGTTTTGCCAAATCTGTTGAACCTAAAAGAAATTTGTTTTCCTTTATTGCACTTCCAATGATGTCAGCCATCCTGTTGATATTTTCGTTTTCAATTTCAAAAAAATCTTTTCCCAGCAAGGGTATCTGATACTGTGGCATTAGTGGTCTTGCGTCCATATCGTGCTGTATAAGTCTTGCACCAATTACTATATCGCCAATCCGTAATGCTGAATTTATGGCACCTGCGACTCCTGTAAAAATCAGGTCAGTTATGCCAAAACGATGAATCAGTGTAGAAACAGTGGTAGCTGCAGCTACTTTCCCCCATCTGCAAAACACCACTACAGTGGCTACTCCGTTTATAATTCCTGAATAATACGTTCGCATGCCTATCGTTTCCTCCGTGCGTTCTTCCAATAAATTCGCGACTGCATCAATCTCCTCCGGCATCGCTCCAATGATGCCTGTTTTTTTATTTGCAACCATTAAGATGGGTTTTTAAATTCATAAACTGTTTACAGCCCAATTTAGCACTCTACAACAAGCATTCAAAATACCACGAGATTTATATTTTAGCTTGCGGCATTGAATTACCACTTATCCTTTTTTACCGCACTTTGTACTATTTAATTGGCCAAGGAGTTTATTTATGCCATTTTTGCTTAAATAAACTCCTTAAAATGCGTTCTATAAAATCACTGTTGACTGTACTAATGCTGGTTGTATTTACAAATGGTTTTTCTCAATCATCCGGTCAGATATCAGGTATTGTCAATGATGTCAAAGGAAAACCCCTGCAGTCAACAACCATAGAATTATTGAAATCATCAGACAGCAGTCTGATAAAGACGGCCATTGCTGATCAATCAGGCCGATATGAATTTTCGGGCATTGCAGGAGGAGAATATCTTATCGGATTTTCTTCAGCCGGTTATGAGACAAAATATTCCGCTGTTTTCAGTAAAGTCAATGCTGTTAATTATGAAGTTCCCACAGCAGTAATGCAAACAACTTCAGGCAATCTCAAAGAAGTGGTGGTTACATCAAAAAAACAATTGATTGAAGTGAAAGCAGACAAAACTGTTTTCAATGTGGAGGCAAGTATCAATGCCACCGGAAGTGATGCTTTTGAAATGCTGAGAAAAAGTCCTGGCGTGCAGGTAGACAATAACGATAACATCAGCATGAAAGGCAAGACGGGTGTAAGAATTTATGTCGATGGAAAAATGTTGCAACTCGACAATAAAGATCTCACTGCTTACCTGAGAAGCATTAACAGCAATGACATGGAAGCAATTGAAATGATTAGCAATCCTTCAGCCAAATATGATGCGAGCGGTAATGCCGGTATCATCAACATTCGTCTCAAGAAAAATAAAAAATTCGGTACCAATGGAAGTATTACATCCGGATTTGTACAAGGTGTTACACCAAAAGGAAATGGAGGATTAAATCTAAACTATCGCGACAAAAAAGTAAATGTTTTTGGAAATATAAGCGGCGCGTTGGGTTTGTATCACAATAATATGAATCTGTACCGATTGCAAAAGGATACCATTTATGATCAGATAAATAAGAACATAAATAAAAATAACTCCATCAACACCAAAGCAGGCGCAGATTATTTTATCAACAGCCGGCATACCATTGGAATTATGACCACATTCAATCATACAGATGCAGACTGGAGCAGCGCAAGTAATTCTCCCATTTATTATCAGCAAACAGGTGCTTTTATTAAAACATTACAGGCATTCAATACAGCACCTTCCTCACGCACCAATGCCAACATTAATGTAAACTACCGTTATTCGGATACAAGCGGCACTGAAATTAATTTTGATGCCGACCATGGTTTATTCAGAGGTACGGGTACCAGTTTTCAACCCAATAATTATCTTGATCAGAATAGTCAATTATTGTACAATATTACCAACCGAAATAATACTCCTATTAACATTGATATCAATACAGCCAAAATTGATATTGAACAAAGATTATGGAAAGGTAAAATTGGATACGGCGCTAAATTTTCTTTGGTGAAGACTAATAATACTTTTGATTTTTTTACAGATGATTTGAATGGTATTCCCATCAAACAGCTCGACAGGAGTAATCGGTTTTCTTATGATGAAAATGTAAACGCACTCTATGTTAATTTTCAGAGAGCATTAAATGATAAGTTTAGTTTTCAGGCCGGAATCAGATCTGAACAGACAAACAGTGAAGGGATATTGACACGTGCAGACGGCACATCAGATGCTGCCGATAAAGTGAAGCGATCGTACTTTGATTTCTTTCCATCCGCTGCACTCAGTTACAATATAAATGAGAAACACAGTTTTAATTTGACCTATAGCAGAAGAATTGACCGTCCTACTTATCAGGACCTCAATCCGTTTGAGAATAAATTAGATGAACTGACTTTCGCAAAGGGGAACGCATTTTTAAGACCCCAATATACCAATACCATTGAACTGGCTCATGTATTTATGGGATTAATCAATACCACGCTTGGGTACAGTCATGTAAAGGATTACGCAACAGAGATTACAGACACAATAAAAAATGCCACGTTTATTCAGCAAAGAAATCTTGCTACTCAACAGGTGTTCAATGCCGGTATAGGTGCTTCAACACCCTTTAAGAATTGGTGGAATGGGTATGTAAACATTTATTTCAACTTCCAGCGTTTGTCAGGTCGAATAGGGGATAATCAATTAAGACAAGATGTGCCTTCTTATGGAGCATACTTACAACAAAGTTTTACGCTTGGAAAAGATTACTCAGCTGAAATCAGCGGTTGGTTCAATGGGCCATCTGTATGGGGTGGCGCTTGGCGAACAAAACCGCAGGGAGCAATTGATTTGGGCATTCAGAAATTATTATTCAATAAAGCCGCTTCCGTGAAGTTGTCTGTAACAGATATTTTCTTCACTGCTCCCTGGAGAGCCCAAAATAATTTCGGTGGTCTTTCGGTCAATGGCGGCGGAAACTGGGAAAGCCGTACAGTAAGTTTTAGTCTCAACTGGAGATTTGGAAGTGCTCAAATCAAAGCAGCAAGAGAACGAAAAACCGGATTGGAAACAGAGGCGAAGCGGATCAAAGGATAATATTTCAAAACTTTTTTGTACATTGATTGTTTAAAAAAAAATTATGAACAAATATCAACACATTGGACTCGCTGTTTTAAGAATAGGTATTTCTCTTTTAATGATGCGTCATGGATATGGGAAATTGACTGAGCTGACATCCGGCGAACCAATCGCTTTCTGGGGTTTTGCAGGGACTACCGCAGGCATTTTGCTTTTTCTTGCCATGTTCGGTGAATTTGTCGCTCCGTTTTTTATCTTAATCGGTTTCAAGACTCGATTGGCTGCGATACCTGCAGTAATTACAATGGTAGTGGCAGCTTTCCTCTACCATGCAGGAGATCCTATGGATAAAACTGAACATTCTTTGTTGTACCTTATAGCATTCGTTGCAATTTTATTGTGTGGTCCGGGAAAATGGAGTATAGATGGAAGGAAGGGAATGTAGAATGTAAAATGTAAAATGTCGAATATTAAATGTAAAAGGTGTGTCATTAATTTAAAGAGAACGCCTGTAATTCGTTCCGTAGGAGCGATATGTCTCTAAAAAAACTCAAACAAATAACCCGTTCCGTAGGAACGGCATGTGAATTGAAAATTTCGTAATTTTATTTATCAATCTCCTACCAATTACGGTTTCATGAACATAGTTATTTTCGATGGGGTTTGTAATTTTTGTAATGCTTCCGTTAACTGGATAATAAAGCATGATAAAGACAATCAATTAAAGTTTGCTGCTCATCAGAGCCATGCCGGACAAAAATTGTTATTGCAACATAACATTGCGCCGGATGAATTAGAGACGGTAGTTTTTATCAATGAGGGAGTTGCATATAAAAGATCAGATGCTTTTATACAAATATGTAAACTGCTAAAAGGCTATCCAAAATACTTTACCATTATCAGATTCATCCCCCGCTTCATCAGAGATTTTTTTTACAACCTGACAGCAAAATATCGCTATAACATTTTCGGGAAAAAGGACCAATGCATGATCCCCACAGCAGAAATAAGGGAGAAGTTTAATTTAGAAGTTTAAAGGTTTAGGGGTTTAGTTGGTCACAGCTTCCATCTCCACATCTCCAAATCTTCACATCTCCTCATCTTCACATCTCCAAATTATCTAATCCTCAGGCGGCGGTGGAGGTGCCATTCCATGTCTTCTGCCTCTGGGCGGAGGAGGCCCACCTCTTTCTTTTCTATGTTCTCTCATGCGCTCAATCAGTTTTCCTCTAAACTCTTTGTCTTTTTTGTAAAAGTTTTCGGTACGTTCTGCCCCCACAACTTTTGTAAATCTGTCTTTATATTTTTTCTTTACTCCCAAAACAGTTTCTTCTCTGTCCAATTCGGGAAGTTTTTTTTCAATAATCGATTTAATTTCATTTTCGTATCCCATGTGTACAGGCCAGAATTGTTGCGCTTCGGTTTCAGTTAGGGAGAGCTCTTGCGTGATGTAGGCGACATATAATGCCTTGATTTTTTTTCTTGCGTTAGCTGAATCTTTCCCCATATTTTGCTGAGAAAAAGCAGTTGTAAATAGAGCAACTAAAAAAAGTACAGATAACGTTATGCTTTTTAAAAGTTTCATTTTAATTATTATTAGGTGTTTGATGGTCAATATTTAATTCATTCAAAAAAATATTCAGCGTGTTTTCGTTGTAAATATATTCTTCCGCTTCCGGTAAATTCTGTTCATCAATGGAAGATGCTACCAGTGCAGCATGTGCATCATCGCCACTCATGGCTAGGTATCCAACTATATCCTCTTCCTTTAAGGAATTAAGTTCAATATTAAAACTTCCTTTGTTAAGAATTTCTTTTGCTTTTATTACAGCAAGTTCGTTCTCTGCTCTCAGTGCAGCTTTTTCTTTATAGTTGATATATAAATTAACCAGACTGAATCCAAGTATGCCGGCTATTACTGCGGCTGCCAGATATCTTAAGGCAATTGTACGTTTATTTAAAGAAATAACTTTCGGTTCATCTTTGATTCGATATTTAATTTCTTCATCAAGATGACTGAAATAATTCTCCATTACATCATATACATTGATATGTCTGACAGATTTCAATGATTCGGAAAGTTCTTCTTTTTCATCCTCCTGTATCCTGCTCAGGATTTCACCTGACAGCTGTTCAAAGTAACCCGCAGGAATATCTGCAGCGTGCGGATTGTCTGAAGGAATATCTGCAACAGTCCGGCTGATTTCAGTCAATTCATTTTTTATGTCATTTTCTTTTTTCAAAACGGCCTCTTATTTTTTACAATGTTTAATGGTTCAATATAAAATGCTCAATTTTTTTTACTGCATGGTGATAGTTGGCTTTCAAAGCGCCTTCACTGGTCTCCAGTATCTTACTCATTTTTTCATAGGGCATTTCTTCAAAATAGCGCAGATTGAAAACTGCTCTTTGTTTTTCGGGCAACTGCTGAATAGCCAGCTGCAATTTCCATTCCAGTTTGTTGCCGTCAAAATGATCGTTGGCTTTAATGGTATTGGAAAGATTGTAGGTCTCATCGCTCATGGACAGTCCACTGTGTTTTTTTTGCTTTTCCAGAAAGGTCAAGCATTCATTGGTGGCAATCCGGTACAGCCAGGTGTACAACTGACTTTCTTCCCTGAAACCATCTAGACTTTTCCATACTTTGATGAACATATTTTGTAAGACATCATTGGCATCTTCATGTTGTATCACGAGTCTGCGTATATGCCAGTACAATTTTTCCTGATATTTTCTGATGAT
Source organism: Chitinophagaceae bacterium (assembly GCA_947458275.1). GTDB lineage: Bacteria > Bacteroidota > Bacteroidia > Chitinophagales > Chitinophagaceae > Ferruginibacter. The sequence goes on along the minus strand of CANGYR010000003.1, from coordinate 206,329 downwards.
AGCTGTAAAAGCAGCCTCTTTATTGGCTGTTTTGAATTGATTTACCAGGTCTATGTCATCCAGCTGTTCAGCCATAGGAAAATTTGAGTCCGGAATGTCAGACAGTCTTTTACCGTAAAGGTTTAAAGGGGCTTAGTTTTTTCTGGAGATGGCTTTCTCGGCTGCAGCCACGATGTGAGCAGCATCTAGTCCGTATTTTACCAGTAATTCGGATGGCTTTCCGCTTTCTCCAAAAGTATCGTTGGTGCCGATATATTCGATCGGTATGGGGAAGTTTTTAGATGCCACCTGAGCGATACTGTCACCCAAACCGCCGATAATATTGTGTTCTTCGGCAGTAACGGCGCATTTGGTCTTTTTTATTGATTGAAGAATGGCATCCTGGTCAATTGGCTTGATGGTGTGAATGTTGACTATTTCAACACTGATGCCTTTTTCCTGAAGGATTTTTCCTGCTTCAATGGCAATCCAAACCATATGGCCGCAGGCAAATATGGATACATCCGTTCCGTTACAGATGGTCTGAGCTTTGCCTATAACAAAATCTTCTTCTTTGGTGAAAATAGGCCATACAGGTCTTCCAAAACGCAGGTAAACAGGACCTTCATATTCTGCAATTGCTTTGGTGGCTGCTTTTGTCTGATTATAATCTGCGGGAACAATCACCGTCATTCCGGGAAGCATTTTCATCAGTCCGATGTCTTCCAGAATCTGGTGGGTGGCGCCGTCTTCACCAAGCGTAAGTCCGGCATGAGAGGCACAGATTTTTACATTTTTATCGCTATAAGCAATACTCTGTCTAATTTGGTCGTACACTCTTCCGGTAGAGAAATTAGCGAAAGTAGTAGTATAGGGAATTTTTCCTCCTATAGTCAATCCTGCTGCAATGCCCATCATATTGGCTTCCGCAATACCGCACTGGATAAATCTTTCTGGAAATTCTTTCATGAAGCCGTTCAGTTTCAGAGAGCCGGCAAGATCTGCCGTGAGCGCAACTATTTGATCGTTTTTGCGCGCGGCCTCCAAAATTCCGTCTCCAAATCCGCTTCTTGTATCTTTATTTCCTGTAACCTGTATGTTTTCCAGCATGGTAGTTTTTTGCGCAATTTAGTGGGTAATTGTCTAATTTAAAAATGGGTTTTGTTTTTCTATGATTTCTGCATCTTTTTTCAGTCTCAGTTCCCATTCCCAGGCGGTCTTCATCATATCGTCCAAATTGTATTTCGGAACCCAGCCCAGCAGATTTCTTGCTTTTTCATTGTTGGCATAAATACCAATCACATCTCCGGCCCTTCTTCCGGCGATGACATAATTCAGTTTTTGTCCGCTTACTTTTTCGAAAGTCTGTACCGCTTCCAAAACGGTATAGCCATTGCCTGTACCTAGATTGAACACCTCGCAGTTGGAAGAGTTTTTATTGGCTAAAAGATAATCAAGTGCCAGCGTGTGCGCGTGGGCGATATCTGATACGTGAATGTAGTCTCTGACGCAACTTCCGTCTCTGGTGGGGTAATCGTTGCCGAATACCTGCATTTGAGGCAGTTTTCCTATGGCGGTTTGCGTTATAGCCGGAACCAGATTGGCCGGCCTTCCTAAAGGTATTTCACCAATTTGTATGGAAGGATGAGCGCCCACCGGATTGAAATAACGTAAAAGTATAGATTGAATATTGTTGCTGTTCACTGTCTGCCTTACCATTTGTTCTCCCATTTGCTTTGTATATCCGTAAGGAGATTCCGCCTGTTTCAGGGGCGTTTCTTCCGTCACCGGTGTGGCATCCGGATTGCCATAAACGGTACAGGAAGAGGAAAACACAAAATTGTCAACATTGAATTCTTCGCAGCAGCGCAATATGTTGATCAATGAATTGTTGTTGTTTTCAAAATACATCAAAGGGTTTTCCACCGATTCCCCCACAGCTTTGTAAGCGGCAAAATGGATAACGCCTTCGATATCGGGGTTTTCCTGAAAGATGGCATGAGTATCATCGAAAATGCAGAGGTCTACATTATAATTTTTCACCGGTTTCCCTGTAATTTCTTGTACTCCGTTGAGTATGTTGGGATTGCTCCTGCTGTTGTTGTCTGCCGAAATTACTTCATAGCCGTTTTGTATCAAATCAACGATTGTATGAGAACCGATATAGCCGCATCCGCCGGTCACAAGTATTTTACTCATCTTGAAAAAAGGTTTTGTGTGAACTGATTGCAAAGAAAACAAAAAATCATCCATTGGAGGATGATTTTTTGCATAGAAAATAATATTATTTGAAAGAGTGGTTATATGAAAAACGTGGAAATCAAATATACCAGTCCGGCGAGCAATGCGCTAACGGGGATGGTTAGAATCCATGCCCAGAGCAGGTTGATGGTAACACCCCAGCGAACGGCACTCAAACGTTTGGTGGCTCCTACACCGATGATACTGCCGGTGATGGTATGGGTAGTGGATACGGGTATGCCCATTTGGCCGGTGAAGAACAGGGTGAAGGCACCGGCTGTTTCGGCAGCGACGCCTTCCAGCGGTGTAACTTTGGTGATTTTTGTCCCCATTGTTTTTACAATTTTCCAGCCACCGCTCATTGTACCCAAACCAATGGCCAGGTAACAGGAAATAGGAACCCAATTGGGAAGGTCAGCAAAATTTTGAATGCTGCCACTTGCAATCAAAGCCGCACCGATGATACCCATCACTTTTTGCGCATCGTTACCGCCATGTCCGATACTGAATGCCGCCGAACTGAAAAGCTGCAGTTTTTTAAACATTTTGGCTACAGTAAATGCAGTGGGTGTTTTTATTTTTTCAACATAAATATAAATCAGACAAAATAATAAAGCCGTAAAGACAATGCCCCAAACTACTACACTGTTATCTGCTTTTTCGATATCCTTTTTCAGTGCATTCTCAATATTGAAAGTTTTTATTTTCTTAATGACATTCTCTTTAAATATAGGCGATATTGGATAAATGTTATTCAGCAAGACATAAGCGCTATCGGGGCTGATTTCTTTTTTAAGATATAATTTTAGTGGCTCTTTGTATTTCTCAGTAGCTTCTTTTGCAACGGCGTACTCGGCTTTAACAGGGTCGTTATCCACCGCCTTTGCCTCCAATACCAGATATCCATTGGCATTTCTTACATCATCTTTTAATCTGCTTGCTTCAATGTCTTTAAGTAGTCCTTGTTTGCAAGCCTGCTTGGCAATTTTATCTGCACCCAGGTTGTCATAATCGTCAATCAGTAATTTTATTTTTTCATAGTTGGGCAATGCCTTATTATATTTTTCCTCTGTAGTGGCGAGTTTATTAATCGCTTCTGCATCACCGGGATTTTTTGCCAATTTTTCATTGGCCTCTTTAATTTCCTTTTTGTATTTATCTATTTTCAAAAACTTTTGAAGGGTTTCGTTCATTTTTTTATTTTCAAAATGATCGAAGGCAAAGAAAGTGATGGCAGTAGCGATAGATATAATAACAATTCGCAACCATACATTACGCATGATGGTTACTATAGTAATAAAAATGGAAATACCCATTCCAATAAGCGGCGCAAGAAAAATGAAGAATATGGTATTAAGGATGATATCCGATTCCACCACTTTACCCCATGAAATACTTATGCCTTTGGTGAACATGGCATGTGTAATAGCAGCGCCGGCAAATCCTCCGATAAGTGTATGCGATGAAGAAGATGGAATGCCATACCACCAGGTGAGCAGGTTCCAGAATATGGCTGCAATTAGTCCGGAAAGGATTACAGGCAAGGTGATATATTCTTTAATGACGGTTTTGCTGATTGTATTGGCTACAGCATGGTCTTTAAAGATAAAAAATGCAACGCAATTGAAAAATGCCGCCCATACTACCGCCTGAAAAGGCGTTAATACTTTAGTAGAAACTACAGTGGCGATGGAGTTGGCTGCATCATGAAAACCATTGATATAATCAAATACCAGCGCTAGTATAACTATGATGATAACTAAAGTCATGAGGAGAAAATTGTCTTAAATGCTTTTGTTTAGGCGTATTTTACAATGATGCTTTCAATTACATTCGCGGCATCTTCGCATTTATCGGTTACTATTTCCATAACCTGGTAGATTTCTCTTTTCTTGATTACTTCTTTTGCATCAGGTTCTGTAGCAAACAATCTTTCAATACTCATGTCAAAAATATCATCTCCCTGATTTTCGATGCTGTTGATGGCAACCAGTGCATCTGTAATTTGACGCATATTTTTCATGTTACGCAATTCGGTGATGGCCTTATGAACTTGAACACAACCTATGGCAATGAGGTCCGCCATTTTTTGTATTCCAATGTCATTGGGATCTACTCTGTAGAAGTTGATTTTTTTTGCAGAGGCATAGATGTAATCTGCGATGTCATCTAACGACGTGGCCAAATAGTGAATATCTTCTCTGTCAAACGGAGTTATGAAATTTTTTCCGAGTTCAGTAAAAATTTGGTGTGTGTATTCATCATTTACATGCTCCAGATCTTCTACCTCTTTAATAAGTTTTGCTCTGATTTCAAAGTCAGGTTCATTCACGATTTCTTTTAGTTTGCCGCCCATTTTAACCAGAACATCAGAAACATTTTCAAAGAGCTGAAAAAATACCCTGTCTTTAGGTAAAAAGATTTTTAAAATTGAATTCAGACCTGCCATATTATTTAGTTTTCACAAATTTATAATTAAAGCAAAAGACGGGTATTTTTTTGAAAATGGTAATAATTTCTTAACATAGGCATAATCTTTGAAGATTTTAATATAAAACCTTGCCGAAACAGTTAACAATTAGGTAATATTAGGTTAACAATCCGGTAACAATAGATGCTTCCCTTTGCGTCAAATTTTGAAGGGATGAGATATATTTTATCATTATTATCATTATTAAGTATTTGTACTATAGGGTTTTCTCAGAAAGGGAGAATCGAGGGTAAAGTAACAGACGCAGTTTCGGGAAGCAAGTTGTCTTCGGTTTCAATACAGGTGGTTGAAACCAATCAAACAACTGCGGCCGACATTGATGGACGTTTTTCCATTTCAGTAGATGGGGGTAAAAAATATACAGTTAAGTTTTCAGCTGTAGGTTATAAGGCAAAGACGGTGGTAGATGTAGAAGCGATTGCCGCCAAGACAACTACATTAGATGTTACGCTGGACAACGCTTCTAAAACAGAGGCGGGAGTGGAAGTAAGGTCATCTGCCAAAAAAGAGTCTGTTAATGCCATGATCTCCCTTCAAAAAAACACTGCTGTAGTGGCGCAGGTAATCAGCGCAGAGGCCATTCGCAGAAGTCCGGATAAAAATACCGGAGAGATATTGAAAAGGGTTCCGGGTGCATCGGTGCAGGAAGGAAAATTTCTGGTCGTTCGCGGATTGAGTGACAGATACAATCAGGCGATGTTGAACGGTATTTTGCTCAGCAGTACGGAGCCCGACAGAAAGACTTTCAGTTTTGATATTTTTCCGTCTGCCATGATTGATAATATTGTGATGAACAAAACATTCATTCCCGAATTGCCTGCAGAATGGGCGGGAGGTTTGATTCAGGTTCAGACAAAAGATGTTCCGGCGGCTTCATTTTTTAATATACAGCTGGGAACAGGATTTAATTCAAATACTATAGGCAGCAATTTTCTTCAGTCTAGCGGCGGAAAGCTTGATCTGCTGGGAGTAGAAGACGGAACAAGAGATTTGCCTTCCTCGCTTCCGCTCAGATATGATTTCAGTCAATTGACTACTGCTGGAAAAACGGAATATGGAAAGTTATTCAGAAATGTATGGGCGCCGACTTCCATTCAGGCTCCGCTCAATGCATCTTTCCAGTTGAACGGCGGTGGAGTAAAGAGAATATTCGGAAAAAAAGTTGCAGGCATTTTTGCACTTACCTATAACAATACCAACAGAAGAATGCCTTTCGACAACCAGTTTATTGCCAACAACAACGGAGATGTGGAGCTTCAATACAATAACAATAAGTACAGCAGGGATGTTCTCGCAGGCGCATTGGCCAATCTTACCATTCAGTTGAACAACAACAACCGCATTTCTTTTAAGAACCTGCTCAATGTGAATACCACTGATTTTGTTATTGACAGATTTGATGGTCGTGACTATATTCTTGGTGGTGGGATAGGAGAAAGGGTGAAAGCTACCGAAATAGGGTTCAAACAAAATACATTTTTCAATACCCAATTAGTCGGCGAGCACAACATAACTAAACCAAATATAAGAATCAAATGGTATGGTGGTTTCAATATTCTTGATCAGCATGTTCCTGATCAACGCAGGTTGTTTTATACACAAGACGGCAGCGATCCTTCAGCACCGTACTTCGCTTTGCTCGGATTGGGAGCGGGTCAAAAAAGTGGAAGTATTTTCTATGCATCTCTGAACGATTATATCTACAATGCCGGTGGAGATGTCAGCAAGACGTTCGACTGGAAAGGCAACAAGCACACTGTGAAAGCCGGTTATCTGTTTCAGGTAAAAGACCGTCTGTTTAACAGCCGTCCATTCTTCATTAACACTGCGAGCAACGCCATCAAACAATTGTCTGCTGACAAAATTTTTGCTCCCGGAAATTTTGGTGTTGGAAATGACAAATTACAGTTTGATGAGATTGGCGGAAATGCATTCAGATATATTGCCAACACCATTATGAATGCAGCGTTTGTTCAATTTGACAATCCGCTTGGAGATAAATTCAGATTGGTATGGGGTGTACGTTTTGAAAGCTTTGATCAGTTGGTGGGTAGTGTAAGAAAATCTGATCCTCGTTTTGTAAATACACTGGTACAGGACTTTCTTCCAGGCGTCAATCTGACATACAAGCCTTCAGCTAAAACAAATATTCGTTTTGCAGCAAGTCAAACATTGATAAGACCTGAGTTCAGAGAGTTGAGTCCTTTCGCGTTCTACGATTTTGAACTGGGTGCTCAGGTAGTTGGTAACAAAGCTGCACAAAGAACCAAAGTATCCAATCTTGATTTACGTTACGAAATATATCCACGCGCAGGTGAATTGTTGACCATCGGTGCATTCTTTAAATATTTCAACAAGCCAATTGAATACTATTTCAACAGAACCGGACCGGCAAGTAATACGTTCAATATTTTGAATACCGACAGAGCTACTGCCATAGGAGCTGAATTGGAATTCAGAAAGAAACTTGACTTCACAGACGCGCTTAAAAATTTCACCATCAGTGGAAACTTCAGTTACATATACAGTAAGGTGAAAGATACTATAGGCGCTGTTGACAGACCATTGCAAGGACAAAGTCCGTACCTTATCAATTTTGGTTTGCAATATGACATTGAAAAAATCGGATTCAGTAGCACCTTGTTGTTCAACCAAATTGGAAGAAGAATATTGTTTGTAGGAAGTGAAGCTATTTCTGACATATGGGAAAACCCTCGCCCTTTGCTGGATTTGCAACTGGCCCAAAAAGTATTTAAGAAAAAAGGAGAAATCAGGTTGAACATCAGCGATATATTCAACAAGATTGCCTATTTCTATCATGATCTGGACAACAGCAAAACTTTTTCATCCAATTCAAGAGATGTAATTGCCATTCAAAGGAATTACGGAACCAATGTGAGTATATCTTTTGGGTACACAATAAAGTAAAAAGTTAAAAGTATAAAGTAAAAAACCACTGACTCGTTCCGTAGGAACGAAATGTTTCTAACAAAAGATAATAACAACTAACTCGTTCCATAGGAACGAAATATCTCTAAAAAAAAGTAAAACAAATAACTCGTTCCATCGGAACGGCATGTATCTAACAAAAAAAAACAAGCAAATGAAACGTTTAACACTGATTGCCATCACGGCATTATTTCTGGGTAGCGGATGTCGTAAAATAGAAGTAGACGGCGCTCCCTCCAACAACAACAATAACAACAACACAAGTGAGAATGTGATTTTGGAAGGACGTATTACTTCCAACAGAACATTGAAAGCAGAATTTGTATATAAACTGCGTGGTATCGTTTATGTTACCAATGGCGCCATTCTAACCATTGAGCCTGGAACAAAAATCGTAGGGGAAAGAGGTCGCAACGGAGGATTGGTTATTACACGCAGTTGTAAAATCATTGCTGAAGGAACAGCTGACAAACCTATTGTATTCACTTCTGATGCATCTGATCCCAAACCGGGCGACTGGGCCGGTCTGGTAGTATTGGGTAACGCACCAACAAATGCTTCGTTCAATGGAGTAGAAGGTATTGGTGAAATTGAAGGCGGTATCAACAACAGTGATGGATTGGGTTTGTTCGGTACTCCAAAAACTCAATCACAAAATCCGGCTGACAACAGCGGTATTTTGAAATATGTTCGCATTGAATATGCAGGATATGCTTTTTTACCTGATAAAGAAATCAATGGTCTGACGCTCGCCGGTGTAGGAAGTCAAACAGTAATTGATTATGTTCAGGTTGCTTATGCCAATGATGACAGTTTTGAATGGTTTGGCGGAACTGTAAACTGCAAGCATCTCATAGCTTACAAAGGTCTCGATGATGATTTTGATTCTGATAACGGCTTCAGTGGAAAAGTTCAGTTTGCGATAGCATTCAGAGACAGCTCTGTAGCGGATATCAGCAGAAGTAATGGGTTTGAGAGTGACAACGATGCTGCAGGGAGTGCCTTAGCACCACAAACATCTGCTGTTTTCAGTAACGTAACACTTGTTGGTCCTCGTGCAACATTGACGAATGTAGGAAACTCTAATTTTGGAAGAGGCATACACACCAGAAGAAATTCAGCCATCAGTATTTGTAATTCAATTGTCATGGGATGGCCTACCGGTTGGTTGCTGGATGCAAAAGATGGGACTGCCGTTGACTTGAATATTTCAAGCGCAAATCCAAAGGCACTTTATGCCAACAACATTATTGCCGGAAACAAGACACAGATTTCCTACACTGCCAATACTGCTAACCCTACAGGTTGGCTTACGGCTGATTTTAAAACTTATCTGGATAACAATGGAAATACATTTTTAACAGAGAACAGTGCTGTAGATCTGACAGCTCCTTTCAAATATGACAACACAGTTGATTTCAATCCTGCTGTTGCATCACCCGCATTGTCCGGAGCTTCTTTTACTGATTCTAAATTATCCAATTCATTTTTTACACCAACCACCTACAGAGGAGCATGTGATGCAAATGATACATGGTGGAAAGGATGGTCTAAGTTTTAATAGTTCTTCATATGCAGTAATCAAGCAGCCGGTAACGGCTGCTTTTTTTATATAATAGCTTAGAAAAAATAAGAGACTGGTCAGTCTTGTTCAGCTATTAATTTCTTGTACTCTGCCAACAAAAGATTCCAGATGATCTTTCTGTCGTAGTTCTTTATTACTTTTTCTTTTGCAGATGTGATGAGTTTCTCTGTTGTTGCAGGATTTTCTCTGAGATATAGCATGGCATCAAGCAATGCTTGAGTATTCTTTGGAGGGATGAGTAGTCCGTCTTTTCCATTTTGTACAATTTCATTGCAGCCGTTGATATCAGACAGGATCAGCGCGCATTCCAGACAGGCGGCCTCAAGAGGAACATTGGGAAATCCTTCCCTATAACTTGGAAATACTAAAGTATTAGCTGCAACAAGAAACGGTCGAACATCCTGCCTAAATCCCCAGCACTTGATAGATGGATGAGATTTTAGAATATCTATGTACTTTTCATCTAAAGGATCGAGTTCAGGTTCCTCTTCTCCGACAATCCATAATTGATCGTCGGGATAATACGATAGCAAATTCATGAAAGCTTCTGTCAATTCAGTTACACCTTTGTCTTTTACAACTCTTCCAATAAAAATCCAGATATGTGCGTTTTCTTTTAAGCAGGTATTTTTTTTAAGCTCAGCAGCTTTATCAATTAATTCCTGGGTTAAAGAAAAATGATGAATATCAATGCCGTTACTTGATCCATTTCCCAGCACTTGCATTTTTTTTCTCCCAATGTTGTTTTGAAATAAGAAATCTTTTTGTACGAAAGAATTCGGATATATTTTGGAGGCAGCCATTGCTGTTAATTTTTCCATCAACATTAAAATTTTTCTGACAATGCCATTGTATTCCATCCAGGGAAGACCTGCTATGGTATGAATACGAACAGGAACGCCCGATAATTTGGCTGCCCAAAGTCCAATCAACCCGGCCTTAGGTGTTTCAGTATGAACAATTTCCGGCTTAATTTTTTTAAGGATAAAAAATAATTTTATTAGTGCAATTAAATCAGCAAAAGGTGTAATTTTTCTGGTAAAATTAACGACGATATGCGGACAGCTTTCTCGTTCAACCACACTCTTTAACTCATTTCCATAACTGCTTATCATTGTTACTTCAAAGCCATTTTCTTTAATGAATTTCATCTGGCCTTTAAGAATAACATTTAAAAATATAGGAGTGGTAGTAATTCGGACTAGCTTTGGCATTCTTATAGATAATTTCTCCTCTAATGAGATTTCAAGTTATAATTTTGAATTATTAAAATTCAAACAAAATTACCATTCAGCTATTGCATTGCCAAATATGTAAGATAAGCCCTAAAGAGATTTGTTTGAATTATTTTGCGGAGGTGAGGGAGAAATTAAAAGTGGTACCTACATCTATTGTACTTCTGACCTGAATTTTCTCTTCATGGGCTTCGATGATGTGTTTGCATATAGCCAATCCGAGACCGCTTCCACCCACTTTTCTGCTTCTCGCATGATCAGTACGATAAAAACGTTCAAAAATTCTCAGACGATGTTCTTCTGCAATACCCGATCCATCATCAGTAACTTCCACAAGTACTTTTTTGTCTTCCAGTTTATAAAAGCCGGCTTCAATGATCCCGTTCTGCTTTCCGTATTTAATTGCGTTGTCAACTAGGTTGATGATGACTTGCCTGATTTTTTCCTTATCAGCATATACCATCAATGGTTGCTCGCAACCTTTTTTGATATGATAGTTTATTTCCTTCTCCTTTAATTTAATATAAAGTGATTCAAATACGTCTTTCACCAAATCCTGAATAATAAAATTCTTATTGTTTAGCTTCAACTCACCACTCTCTAATTTTGATATTTCGTCCAGATCATCCAGCAGATTCACGAGGCGATCAATATTTCTTTCGGCGCTCTGTAAAAACTTTATATTTACTTCGCTGTTATGAAGCGCTCCGTTTAAAAGGGTATCTACATATCCTTGTATAGAAAAAATAGGAGTTTTCAATTCGTGACTGAGATTTTGCAGAAATTCTTTTCTGAATTTCTCATTTTGCTGGAGTATTTCAATTTCCTTTTTACTCTGCGCAGCCCATTTTTCTACATCTTCTGTAACCTCATCAATCCTTTTTTGAGGAAGGAAATTTTTATAATAAAACTCTTCTTTTTTTGAAGCTTTGGTCTGCGAAATAATTTTATAGATCAATTTGATTTGACGGTAAACAAAAGAGTCTATTGCGTATGAAATCAGAAAGTAACATCCGATAAAAAGTAAAACAAAGCTGAATACTGCAATCCACTTGTTTCTTACGAAAAAGAATAACAATATCCCTACAGCAAGGCTGATTATGAAAGAGCAAATTGTTGCAAGTTGTCGGGGCGAATAATTTTTATTGGAAAACATTTTTTCTGATTATTGCAATCTACAACGATTCAGACAAACATGCGGGTAAAAAGTAAAACAGATTAAATATTATAACTCAAATTTATATCCTACACCTTTTACGGTTGTAATACAGTCAAGGTTTAGTTTCTGTCTGATTTTACGGATATGTACATCAATAGTTCTGTCTCCGACAATGACGTCTGTGCCCCACACCTGATGCAGAATCTCATTTCTCAAAAATACTTTTCCGGGTTTGGATGCGAGTAAGGATAAGAGTTCAAATTCCTTTCTTGCCAGAAGGATATCCTCATTATTGAGCCTCACATTATATTTTTCTCTGTCTATCTGTAAGTTGCCAATTTGCAAAACATCCTCCTCCGTTTTTACAATTCTTCTAAAGAGGGCATTTACCTTGCTGAGCAGTACTTTTGGCCGAATGGGTTTGTTAAGGTAATCGTCTGCTCCGGATTCAAGTCCTTTCACTTCTGAAAGATCATTATTGATAGCAGTGAGAAAAATTATCAATGTATTGCTGAATTGTGGAATAGCTCTGAGATGTTTGCAAACATCAATACCGTTTTTTCCGGGCATCATTATATCAAGAATGATTAAATCCGGAGATTCGGAAGTTGCTTTGATGATGGCTTCGTCTCCGTTTTTTGCAGTAAATACTTCAAATCCCTCAGCTGCAAGATTGAACTGCAATATTTCCAGAATATCCGGCTCATCGTCTGCGATAAGAATTTTTTTCTTGCTGCTCATAATTAGTAGTGATGCAAAATTATATCTTCGTTAGCACAACCCTTATTTTCCCGGCATATATTAATATTATCAAATTGTTAAGACAAATAAGGTTGAATATCTGTAAATTGACAATTATTTTTACTGTTCCCGACTATATTAAGGATATTTGAAAACGGGAAATATAAAAAAATGAACAATTCCGAAAGATATCTACTCCTTTTGCGCCGGGTTAAATACAGAAAATATGGTTTTATTAGCCCCGGATTGAGTGCTACAACTCCCTTAATTATATTTTTCCTTTTTTTATCCTCAATCATTGCCAAAGAAGCAACCGCCTCCGCTGATACGGTTAAAATTCCTTTACAAAGACAATTTTTTCACGAGAAAATTGACAAGGAGCAACGTATCATTGACGGTATGGATGGAATAAAAGATCAGTTGTATCATCCCGGAAAAAATGAAGAAGTCAATCTCCACATCACGGATGCGTTGATTCGCAAAATTGACGAGTTACAGATTTGGATTGAAGCCAATGATTCTATTTCAAAAAACAATGAAAAAATCAAACTGCTGAATTATATCTCAAAAACTTTATTCACTTATCGGGTTGCAATAAAAAAAAGAGAAATAACCGCTGCGGAGTTTCCGATGCTTATTGATTGCATGCAATCTGTCATCAAATCAAATTTATCAGAGCCATTGATTGGTTTTATTGACAATCAGCCGTATTCCGTTGCAAAAGCTATAACAGATGTTTTCAACGATCATCCATACATAGAAGAAGCAAGAACAACAGTTTACCTCAAGTATTGTTTTTTGCATCCTGAAAATATATTGACTACAATACGTCCATACGTAAATCAGCCCTTTGCTGACAGTTTGATTGTAGTTGCCTGTAAAAAAAATCCGGTACAATTATATTCCTATGCCCAATCAGTAACCTCTCCCGAAGGCAAATTGATACACAACAGTTCCAATGAGCTGGTAAAAGTTGTTGCGCAATTAAGTCAAACACCTCAGGCGCTGATGTATTTTCCTTTTCTTGATGATATACTTTCCGGGAGGAATTCAATTGAGCATATTAAAAAATACTTGGGTAAAGATGAAATCAATTATGATAGTGTAGGATATTTTAAATTACTGGTCAGCACAGAGAAACAATATTTCCGTCGAATATCTTCACCTGCCAAGGATACACCGATCGCCATGTATGGTACCAACGGACTTTTGGAGTCGCTGAGAGATAAGGCCGTCAGACATTTTATTACACCCATCAATACGCTGCATGACGAAAGTAATTTGTCAAAGCGAATGAAATCTATTGATCCTCTCACTGCCGATGAAATTTATTATGTTATCGTGATGGGAGAAAATGATATTTATACATCCAGCTATAAACATAGTTTCAGCAGAATGATGCTTAAACTGGGGGCGAAGCCAAGGACAGACTCGCTGCTTATAAACGTTCATTTTGATTTTTTCAAGAAGTTTATAAAAATGGCCGCCAACTTTAATCGGTTAGATACATTTTTGAGGTGTATGCCATCCAGAAATTCCGAATTTCTGATGAAAGCATTTGTTGCCAATCTTGATAAATCCGGAAGTCTGGAAGACGCTACAGATGTAGCGGATTCATACAGTAGTATTACAGATAAAAAGCTACAACAGTCAATTTTAAATTATGTAAAGGATAATGAAGCACAGTGCCTGTATGAGGAAAACAGTCGGGGGGCATTGATCTACGGGCTGTTAAAAAATATTTTTCTTTCTGCAGATAGTGTCAATCGTATTGATTTATCTTCCATAGCCGGAATACCTTCTATTTACGAGATTACTAAAACCGAATTACAGGATGACAATGGCCGCATTATAGAACAGGTTTTTTTCTATGGCGACGAAGACGGTAAGACATATTTTACTCCTTTTCTGAATTCATTTTCTCCAAATGAGTGGAGAATTATAAAGAGTAAGGAATGGGTGGAAATAAGATCTCTGAAAAATGATGTCCTTGTCTTTGCCAATCTCCCGCTGGACTATGACGCCAATCTGGATGATAGCGCTCAGGTCCATCTGAACGAGTATTTGGAAGTCAATGGATTATATCCCCAGGTAGTGGTGCACAGAGGCCATAGCTACTGGCTCCCCGGAACCATAGAACGTATGCCTATTAATGCTAAAATTGTAGTGTTGGGATCATGCGGAGGGTATAAAAATCTCAATAAGATTCTTGAATTATGTCCTGAAGCCCATATCATTTCAACAAAGGAAATAGGAGCGGGAGATATAAACAAACCTATTTTAAATTACCTCCACCAGTCTTTTCGTAGCGACAGTAAAATCGTTTGGAAACAGATGTGGTCATCTCTAACGAATTTATTTTCAAAAGATCCAAATAAAAATATAAGAGAAAGCTGGGATAGCTACGTGCCTCCCTATAAAAACCTTGGTGCTATTTTTTTAAAGGCCTATGAAATAGCCATAAATAAATTTTAAATACCAATGGGGGATGATAAAAAAGGCTATACCATGTGACAAAAATATAAAAGCTAAGTAAACACCTGAAAAGAAAATTCAATCTCTCTAATTGTATTAAAACATGATATTCGGATATGGAGCATAGCGGATCGGGCAAAAGGATTTTTGAATTTTCTGTGTTGAGAAGGATATTCACATTCGTTGCTCCCTACAAAAGAAAATTTTATATCTCAGTATGCATAGCAATACTATTGGCTCTTGTTGCTCCTCTTCGCCCTTATCTGATTCAATTAAGCATCAATCATGGGTTAAAAGAAAATGCATTTGGACAAATTATTTCCGGCCCCGGTGGATTTATCATTGAAATCACTATTATTCAGATAGTCCTGCTTTTAACGGAATCGGTTACTCGATTTTATTTCACCTTCACCACAGCTTCACTGGGTCAAAGCGTGGTCAGGGATTTGCGCAACACCACTTTTAAAAAAGTACTCAATCTTAATTTGTCTCAATTCGACAGAACACCCATCGGGACATTAACTACAAGAACCATCAATGACATTGAATCTGTAAATGATATTTTTAGTGATGGATTGATTCCCATTATTGCAGATTTATTGTCAATTATTTCCGTACTGATTTATATGTTTCTGATTGACTGGAGATTGAGTCTGGTTTGTTTGATACCTTTTCCGTTTTTAATTCTGGCAACTTATGTTTTCAAAGAAACCGTCAATAAATCTTTCACAAGGGTAAGAAATGCTATAGCCAAATTAAATGCTTTTGTTCAGGAGCATATTTCCGGTGTATCGCTTATCCAGGCATTTACTGCAGAGAAAAGAGAAGAACTGAAATTCAGAGAAATCAATAAAGAGCACAGAAATGCCAACATAAAATCAATTTTCGCCTATTCGGTTTTTTTTCCTGTAGTGGAACTGGTATCGGCATTCAGCGTTGGATTGATGGTTTGGTGGGCAGCTAGACAATCTGTTTCATTGCCTGAAGCAGAATCTCAAAAAGTTGCGGGCATCATCACTTCTTTCATATTGTGTCTCAACTTGCTTTTCAGACCGCTTCGCGTAATTGCTGATAAATTCAATGTGTTACAGATGGGGATGATTGCCGGTGAAAGAGTATTTAAAGTGTTGGACAATACAGATGTAATGCCAAACAACGGAGAGGAAAATAGAAATATTGACACAACTAAAAAATTGAATGGCGAGATTGATTTCAGCCATGTTTGGTTTGCCTATGAAAAAGACAGACATGTACTGAAGGATATATCTTTTCAAGTTTCGCCGGGTCAGTCGATTGCGTTTGTTGGAAATACCGGCAGCGGAAAAACATCTTTGATTAGTTTGGTCAACCGGCTTTATAGTATTCAGAAAGGCGATATACTTATTGATCAACTTTCGATAGAAAAATATCCGCTGGATTATCTTAGGTCAAATATTTCAGTAGTCTTGCAGGATGTTTTTTTATTCAGCGGTTCTTTGACAGATAATGTCACCCTCCGAAATCCTGCCATCAAACAGGAGCAGGTGGAGGAGGCCGCCAAATTAATAGGGTTGCACGATTTTATTATGCAGCTCCCCGGTGGTTATAATTACAATGTGATGGAGCGGGGAGCCACGTTGTCGCTTGGTCAAAGGCAATTGCTTTCTTTTATGCGGGCATTGTTGTATGATCCTGCCATTTTGATTTTAGATGAGGCTACTTCTTCTGTTGATTCTGAAACTGAATTATTGATCCAGCAGGCGATTGACAAAATCATTTCCGGCAGAACTTCCCTGATCATTGCACACAGGTTGAGCACCATCAGAAAAGCCGATAAGATTATGGTTTTGGATAAGGGTGAAATTATGGAATCCGGCTCTCACGATGAACTGATTGCAAAAAAAGGCCTCTATTTCAAATTGTATCAGTCTCAGTTCACAGAATCACCAACATCCTGATTAATTTTTTGGCCCTGAAACACTATTATATATTCAAAAACTATTATAGCTATTTTTATTTTCACCTATATGGCCTTATCTTTGCGCAAAATTTAGGAACGATATGGCAGTGAAGTGCATCAAATCCTTGCAGATACTGGTTTTTACGCTGATTATGCTGTTTTTTTCGGCTGGCGTTTTCGGGCAGGAACAACCCCATGAACCCGCAGAAACCCATCATGCAGAGGCTGAAGAAAAATTGGATCCTGCTAAAATTATCATGGACCACATCAAGGATGCACATGAATTTCATTTTTTTACAGTCGGTCATTTTCATGCTACCATTCCTTTACCGGTGATTTTATATCATGAAAAAAATGGCTGGACAGCATTCTCTTCATCAAAGTTCGAACACGGACACTCAACTTATCAGGGATATAAAATTTCCGAAGGAGTTATCAGTGCAGAGGATGGAGCTAAGGTGTATGATTTTTCTCTCACCAAGAATGTAGTGCAGATGATTATTGCATTAACCATTTTAGTTTTGTTACTCACTGGCATTGCCAAAAAATATAAAAAAGGCGTTGGTGTCACCTCCGCTCCGAAAGGCTGGCAAAACGCCATTGAGCCTGTCATTACTTTCGTGAGAGACGATGTGGCTAAGGCCAACCTGGGCAAAAAATGGGAGAAATACATGCCTTATCTACTCACCGTTTTCTTTTTCATTTTAATCAATAACCTTTTTGGTCTGATTCCCGGCTCAGCCAATGTTACCGGCAACACCGCTTTCACCATCGTGTTGGGTGTTATCTCTGCTGTTGTAATTCTGGCCAGCACAAACGGTCATTTCTGGGCGCACGTATTATGGCCTCCAGGAGTGCCTTTCCTTGTGAAGCTGATCCTCATACCTGTAGAGCTATTAGGCGTGCTCGTTATCAAACCGGCCGCCTTGATTATTCGTCTTTTTGCCAACATGGTGGCAGGACACATCATTATCTTAAGTTTCATTTCCCTCATCTTCATATTTGGCGCCATGAGTAAAGGAGCAGGCTGGGGTTTTTCCCCCATCTCTATTCTCTTTACCGTATTCATGTATTTCATTGAATTACTGGTGGCATTTATCCAGGCTTTTATTTTTACCAATCTTACATCGGTATTTATCGGCCAGGCTTTTGAAGGAGGGCATGATCATCACGATGAGGCAGACGGCCATCATCACGATGTGGCAACAACGTAATTTTTTATTCACCTATAAACACAAGTATCATGAATTTGATGACTATGTTACTGGATGTTAGTATTTCTCACCTTGGTGGTGCAATTGGTGCAGGTCTTGCCGCAATCGGTGCCGGTATCGGTATCGGTCAAATCGGTAAAGGAGCTGTTGAATCTATTGCCCGTCAGCCGGAAGCATCTAACGACATCCGTGCAAACATGATCCTGACTGCTGCGTTCGTAGAGGGTGTTGCCCTTTTCGCAGTTATCGCCGGATTATTGGCTGTACTAAAAGCTTAATTTTAAGCGAATTACTGCATCCAATGCAAAGGGCGGCGGATGCAGTAATATTTAATTTGACATTTATTAATGATAAATAATTTTTAAACATGGATCTTTTATTACCTCATTTAGGACTGATTGTATGGACCTTACTGGCTTTTTTAATCGTATTCTTTATTCTTAAGAAATTTGCATGGAAAGCCATACTCGACGGTCTGAAAGAAAGAGAATCAAATATTGCTGATTCTATCGCTTCCGCTGAAAAAGTGAAACAGGAAATGGCTCAGTTGAAAAGTGATAACGAAGCTTTGCTCCTCAGTGCAAAAGAAGAGCGCGCTGCCATGCTGAAAGAAGCAAAAGAAATCAAAGACAAAATGATCAACGATGCCAAAGAGGAGGCCAAATCTCAGGCGGCTAAAATCATCAACGAAGCCCACGCTTCTATAAACAACCAGAAATTAGCTGCATTAACTGATATTAAAAATCAGGTGGGTAAAATGGTGGTGGAAGTAAGTGAAAAAATTCTCAGAAGAGAATTGTCTGATAAAGCACAACAGGAAAACTACATCAAACAACTTGCAGAGGAAATCAAATTGAATTAATCGCCAAGATTTACAAATCAGAATACAATGAGCAATCCAAGATTAGCAGGGAGATATGCAAAAAGTTTAATTGATTTATCAGTTGAAAAAAATCAATTGGAAGAGGTCTATCAGGACATCAAATTATTGCAATCTATTTGCAAAAGCAACCATGATTTTGTAAATATTTTGAAAAGCCCTGTAATAACTGCAGAAAAGAAAGAGCAAATCTTTGAAGCAATTATGAAAGACAAAGTAAATCCGCTCACTTCATCTTTTTTAAAATTATTAATCAATAAAACCCGCGAAAGCAATCTTCCTGAAATAGTAAAATCATTCATACAGTACTATAATAAACTCAAAGGAATACAGGAAGTGAAAATAACCACAGCTGTTCCTATGAGTGATGAATTGCGTTCAGCCATCCTTCAGAAGATTAAAGGCAGTACATCCATTGAGCAAATAGAACTGGAAACATCCATTAAACAAGAATTGATTGGAGGTTTCACGCTGGAAATCGGTGACACACTGATTGATGCAAGTGTTTTAAGAGACCTGAATGATGTAAAGAAGCAATTTAAAAGCAACGAATACATCCACAGCATTCGTTAATTTTTATTTCATTTATTGTCTGAACTTATCTGATGATAAGTAGTTTCTCAGATTTAAGCAGTTTTCCTCTTGAATCATACAACGTAAGTAAGTACAAGCCATCGCTGAGTTTTTCAGCAACAATCTCCATTGGCTGATAACTGAAGTTGACCGTAAATTCTTTGCTATACACTACTGCTCCTTTTGAATCAAAAATCTTCACTTTCCTTCCTTTATTGTCAGTAGCATAACTGCCTTCTCTTATCTGAAATTTGCCATCGTTTGGATTAGGATAGATCAAAGCCGTATTGAGTATGGAGTCTTTTACATTAATTGCGGGAGAACTGTTGATGCAGCCATTTGCGTCTGTCACCGTTAGCGTGTATGTGCCCAATTTATCAGCACCTACAATAATGTTTTTTTCTGTCTGATTGCTAATCAAACTGCCATTCAAATACCATTTGTATATGTTTACAAAAGGTGAGGAGCTTGCAGTCAGCGTAATTGTTTGTCCAGGTAAAACAGCGCTTGCCGGAATGGCATTGATACTTACCGAAGGCAGCGCATTGACGTTTAATAATGCCGGGTCAGACAGGATTGTTCCGCAATTATTTTCTTTGATAGCTACTCTGTAAAGATTTTTATTCTGAGTGCTTGTTGCACTAGCTATAGTCAATGTATTAGTTTTTGCATTGGCAATATCTGAGAAACTGTTTCCATTATTCGAACTAAGCTGCCATTGATAGGAGATAGAAGTGCCGGTGGCGGCAACTGAAAATTTCGCTTCGGTTTTATCGCAAACTGAAATATTCTTTGGTTGTTCAACAATCACTCCAGGAGAAGAAACAGACAGTATTGCTGCATCAGATACAGCTGATCCGCAGGGCGCTCCGGAGGCTTGCAGTCTATATCTGTTATTATTCAGAGAAAGCGAAGCGTTGGAAATGATAAGCGTATTACCGGTGGAATTGGGAATATCTGTAAAAGTATCTCCGTCGTCTGTACTCATCTGCCACTGATAGGCAATTGAGTTTCCGGAAGCAGCAGCGGTAAAGTTTACAGAGCCGTTTACGCAAACACCGGCATTCTTTGGCTGTTCGGTTATTTGCGCCAATGGATACACTGTCAGCGTTGCCGAACTGGAAATAAGTTGAGTGGCGGAGCAAGCGCTTCCAATGATTACTCTGAAGAGAGTATTGTTCGAAGTGATTTTTACATCATTCAAATTCAGCGAGGCATTTTTTTCATTGACAACATCTGCATAATTCGTTCCTCCGTCTGTACTTACTTGCCACTGATAGTTAAGGCCTGTCCCTGTTGCATTAACATTGAACAATGCAGTACTACCAGCACAGGTACTGGTGTTCGAAGGCTGAGAAATGATACTGGTGTTATTACTAACTGAAAGAACAGCTGCGTTCGACGTTACGGTACCCGGGCATGCCGAACCGGAGGCGATTACCCTATACCGGTAGTTGTTCATCGAAGCCGAGAGGTTGGTTAGCGTTAAAGAGGAAGATATCTCATTGGGGATATCAGTATAAGTCGCACCTCCATCTTTACTTTCCTGCCACTGGAAGGAAAGAGCCGTTCCGTTAATGGTCGCATTAATTGTAATACTGTTACCTATACATGCGTTGGCATCAGCAGGTTGCGATATAATTTCAGGAGCACTGTTGACTGTTAGTGTAGCAACAGCTGAAATCACATCATCCGGACCACAACTACTGACTTTAACACGCAACTGTTCACCGTTCAGCAAACTACTTACGTTATTTAAAACGATTGTTGAGGTGTTTTCATTTGGCAAATCCGAAAAAGTGCTTCCGCCATCCTTGCTTACCTGCCAGGTGTATGATGAAGGAACTGAAGAAGTAGTGATGCTGAAGGAAGTATTTTCGCCGGAACAAACAGTTCTATTATCAGGTTGTCCGGTTATTGAAACGGCATCACTTACAGTGAGTAAGGCTGCATTTGAAATGACAGAAGAAGGACATGCATTTTCAATAATAACGCGGTAAAGATTTAGATTGTCTCCAGCAGCTATACTATTAAAAGTCAATGTGCTGTTGTTTTCTCCGGGCATGTCATTGTAAGTAATACCATTGTCTTTACTGATTTGCCAGCGATACACAGGAGAACTTCCGGCAGATATGACATCCAATGTGGCGCTACCACCTGAACAGGCTTTTATGTTTTTAGGTTGTGTAGTGATGGCGGCTGCTACACAGGTTGTTTTCGGAAGTATTGAAGTAGTGGTATCAGCAGTAAGAATTTTTTTACTGTTGGAATTAAACAGATTACTCTTTATTTCAACCAGTGCTTCATCTTTAATGCGAATTTCATCAATGTACCATCCTTCCAGATTTGTACCTAAGTCAGAAGTGAATCTGAATCTCAGCAAAACATTTTGGTTGGCGTAAGGGGTAAGATCGACAACGGATTTAATGAAGTTATTGTTGCTGTTTCCAGTCCATGCTTTTCTTCTTGCCAGAGTGGTGCTGGCATCCATAGATGCAGTATATTTTCCCTCGAGGATATCATTCTGCATGTCCTTCCAGCTTATTCCTCCGTCTGTGCTTATTTCAAGTACTCCTCCGTCGTACGTATATTCGGTATTGTACCAGTGACGGAAAGTTAATTTTGGAGGATTGGCTCCCAGTGCGAGGGGGTTCTTTAACGTCAATTGAATGTTCGATTCGTTAACCGGGTCGGAAGAGTAATAGGACCTTTCGGGACTGAAACTTCTTTTTTTGGAGACGGACCAGAATTTACCTGTGGTAGGAGAGGCAATCCATTTATTCGGAAAATCAGTTTGTGTTACTGAGTCTTCAAAAAGATTTGTTGTGGGGAAATAGGTTCCTTCATTTACTTTAACCGTAAATGTATAGTTTGCAGTTTGACCTGCACCAATATTTACAGGAAAACTTACTACTCTGTTAGCAGGATTGTAAGTGCCACCACTAATGTAGGTTACATTTGTCGGGAGTGTATCCGTTAAAACAAAATTGCTGATACCACTACAGTTGCCAGCGCTGACGGTATTGGTATAGGTGATGTTTTCACCTTCCGGAACCTTGGTGATGTTTTGGGAAAGGCTGAGTCGAGCATCGCCCGAACTGAAATCGGCTGTTTGATCGGAAACGCTGGTAGAAGAACCCTGAGAAGCATAAGCGCCCATCCCTCTTCTTCTGAATGCTTCTTTGATGGCACAACTATATGCTCCTCCATATATAATTTCATCTGCTTTCAGAATAGCATCTCTGCCATCTATGAAACCCGGAAAACATGGCTGCAATTTCATTCCCTCCGTTACCAGTTTTAATGCAATCGTATTTCCCCCTCCTCCATTTACATCATATAAGTTAGGGCTGATCTTGCCGGTCTGGTTGATGATGTTCCATGTCATATCCCATAGAGTGGTGCACCACAATTCTCCTCTTGCATGAACCTGAGATTCAATAGTGGTGCTGTATACTTTATCATTGACGGCAAAATTGGTACAGTATTTTTTTGATCTTAATCCGTTACCATCGGGAGTTTGTCCAATGGCATAAGTGCCTATCGTTCTGGGTGTATTGAATCCTGAATTTACATTGGAGCCTGCCCAGTCCTGCGTAAACATAATTCCGTAATAATCACTCCATCCTTCACTCATACTTTCATCATTGGAAATACAACCCACTTGACTTGGGCCTCCTGTTAACCTTGTACTGATGCCATGTGCAAATTCATGTGCAATAATTCCGTTGTCTACCGACCCGTCTTTTTGAGGAGCTCCGTTCCACAGATACATTTGCATCCTGGGACTACCTCCATCGGGAGGAGTAGCAAAATTGGCATTGTTGTTACCGCTGCCATCCTGAGCATCTGCCAGAACCGGATCATTTCCGGCACCCCCTCTTCCCTGATTGTTTGCCTGAAAATTTCCGGATGCCTCATCAAATCCATGGAGGTAGGAAATATCATGAATCACATTGTTCCAGTAAAATAAGTTGGTGATGGAAAATGGCTGATTGGGGTTCGGAGCAATTTGAGTGGGAGACAACAGAAAATTTGGTGTAAACTCAAATTTCAACGGTTCCGCAGTGGTGGTGGAATTGGCAGTATTCCCGCCGCTGTTGCTTCCTTTACGATCTTCAGCAGCCCAAACATTATTTCCTCTGGTGTTTGTATAGTCTGTAGCGCCTGTACTGTGCCACTTTAAAGAAGTAGCATTTCCGGCTGCGGCTTCCCATGGATTGGTAACTACTGTTGGAGTGCCTCCCGGATGTATAGGACTCTCCGCCGGATAAGGGATTACCTTGTAAGAGGCATTGTCAATGCTAGTTGGAGCAGATGAAGCAACAGATGATACATTTTCTTCCTGAACAACGGCATCATGATGCTTGCATTCTTTTGAATTTGAATGACTGCCCCAGTTGCAATAGACAGTCAGGTTGTTAATGCCTGCAATCGTATTGTCCATCGCATTTACTCTTATCATCCAGTAATCAGAAGTTGTTTTAGGTATGAAGTAAATCTGCCAGCAGAGGACAACTTTTTTTCCCTCGTCCACAGGAACCCACATCAACTCGGCAGTGATGTTTTCTCTGGAAATACCCATGTCGTTGAAAATAATTTTGTTTCCGTTGAATTGACTGCCCAATACAATCGGTTGATTGGTTGCTGACACTTTTCTGTCGGCCAGTGCAGTCATCACAGCCATTTGAGCATTTATTGAAGGAATTCCATTTTGGCTGTTGGTGAGTGTATGAATATTTTTTATTCTTCCTCCCGATTTGGAAGCCAGACTGTCTTTTTTAAATGCCAGCACCATCAATACATTATAAACCGGAAGCGTCAGATAGGATTGTTGTAAATAAACCATCTGCGTGCCGGCTGTTTTGTTGAAATAGCTGTCGCTGACAATACTATTGGCGATGTCTTCACCGGTTAGACCAATAATGTTTTTGTTTTTTTTCACCAACTGAATGGCTACATTTTTTTCATTGTTTTGGGAAAATGAAGAAAAATGGGCCACTATGGCAACCAGAAGTAATAGTCTTATTTTCATAAATTTTTGGAAAGGTCTTTAGTCAGATTATGGTGAATTGGATTATATCACAACAATAAATTTGCTCTTAGGTTTTTTATTTTCCGGCGTGCATTACTACAAGCTTCGCCCAAAAGGACTGAAAATTACAATTTTTAATTTGCAAAGGAAATAAATCTGTCATTCTTGCCGGTAAAATTGTGATTTCAGGTCTTATAATCTGTTGGGTCTGAAATTCGAGCCGTTTTTCGGGGTTTTTACCGGTTTTTTGAGCGAAACTGTCTTCTTTTTTTTGCTGTTAAACTGCCCAACCCTACCTTTGCAGCCGAATAAAAGATTGGCTGGTTGATATAGGAAAAGGTCTTATAAAAACTGACGATTTTCTTGTGAACCGATTAAATATCAAATTACAATTATGGTAGAAATTAAACCAGATGAAATTTCGGCGATACTACGCCAGCAATTGAGCAATTTCAATGTTGGAGCCAGTTTGGATGAAGTAGGTACCGTACTCCAAGTGGGTGATGGGATTGCACGTATTTATGGTCTAAGCAATGTACGTTCCGGCGAACTTGTAGAGTTTGAAAATGGAGTGAGAGCAATCGCACTGAACCTTGAGGAAGACAACGTGGGTGTGGTATTGATGGGAGAAAGCACTGAAATCAAGGAAGGTGACAGAGTTAAAAGAACCAATCAAATCGCTTCCATCAAAGTGGGAGAGGGTATGAGCGGTCGTGTAATCAATACGCTTGGTGAGCCGATAGACGGCAAAGGCCCTATCAAAGGGGAGTTGTATGAAATGCCTCTTGAGCGTAAAGCACCGGGAGTTATTTTCCGTGAGCCGGTAAAAGAGCCGTTGCAGACAGGTATCAAAGCCATCGATGCAATGATTCCAATCGGACGTGGTCAACGTGAGTTGATTATCGGAGACCGTCAGACGGGAAAAACAGCTATTGCTGTTGATACCATCATTAACCAAAAAGAGTTTTTTGCTGCTGGGAAACCGGTTTATTGTATATATGTAGCTATCGGACAAAAAGCTTCAACTATTGCCGGTATCATGAAGACTTTGGAAGAAAATGGAGCAATGGAGTATACTACCATCGTTGCGGCTTCTGCTTCTGATCCCGCTCCGCTTCAGTTCTATGCTCCATTTGCCGGTGCTGCCATCGGAGAGTTTTTCCGCGATACCGGTCGCCCTGCTTTGATTATTTATGATGATCTTTCAAAGCAAGCGGTTGCCTATCGTGAAGTTTCTCTTCTCCTTCGTCGTCCACCCGGTCGTGAGGCATATCCCGGTGACGTTTTCTACCTTCACAGTCGTCTGCTTGAAAGAGCGGCAAAAGTGGTGTCAAAAGATGACATAGCCCGTCAAATGAACGATTTGCCACAGTCTATCAAACATCTGGTAAAAGGTGGCGGTTCTCTTACAGCACTTCCTATCATTGAAACGCAGGCAGGTGACGTTTCGGCATATATTCCTACCAACGTAATCTCTATTACTGACGGTCAGATATTTCTCGAGAGTAATCTTTTCAACGCCGGTATCCGTCCCGCAATCAACGTGGGTATCTCTGTAAGTCGAGTGGGTGGTAATGCTCAGATTAAATCCATGAAAAAAGTAGCCGGTACACTGAAACTGGATCAGGCGCTTTACCGCGAACTGGAAGCCTTCTCCAAATTCGGGGGAGATCTGGATGCCGCAACCAAAAACGTAATTGACAAGGGAGCCAGAAACGTGGAAATCCTGAAACAAGCGCAATATTCACCTTTCAGCGTTGAAAAACAAGTTGCCATTATCTATCTTGGTACACAAGGATTGTTGAAAAATGTTGCCGTTAAGAATGTAAAGGCTTTCGAAGAACATTTCCTCCTGGAGCTGGAAAACAAGCACCCCGAAATTCTCGCAGATTTCAAAAAAGGAAATCTTCCCGAAGAAGGATTGAAGAAAATTACCGACTTGGCTAATTCTTTAAGTGCCCAGTACAAATAATCAAATATTTATCAGATTATAAAAAATGGAGTCGTTTAACGGCTCCATTTTTGTTAAGTGTATTTGAAAAATAATGATCAATGCAATTACAGTAATTGACAACTTGTAATTTTGTCAGTATTTTGCTTAGGAACAATTATTGTATTAATTAATTAAAAAATCTAATTATGACAATGGGTATCATTTTTGTCTCTGCCATTTTTATGTTGTTGGGAATGTTTGTACAATCCCGTTTGAAGAGTAAATTCAGTGAATATTTGGCCGTTCCTACTTCAAGCAGAATGAGCGGACAGGAAATTGCAGAAAAAATGTTGAAAGACAATGGCATTTACGATGTGCAGGTAATTTCTGTAGAGGGTACACTGACCGATCACTACAATCCAGTCAATAAAACGGTGAATCTGAGCAGAGATGTGTTTGATGGCAGAAATGTATCTGCCGCTGCCGTTGCGGCTCACGAATGCGGTCATGCCGTTCAGCATGCTACTGCGTATTCTATGCTAATGCTCAGAAGTAAAATTGTCCCTGCCGTTCAAATCAGCAGCAAACTTTCCCAGTGGATCATCATGGCCGGAGTTGGAATGATGGGATTCGGAGGAGGTAGCTCTACTATTTTACTGATTGGCATCATATTGTATGCTGTCACCACACTGTTTACCGTCATTACATTGCCTGTTGAATTTGACGCATCCGCCAGAGCGCTGAACTGGTTGTCTGCCGCCAACATTACCAACCCCGATGAAAAAGAAAAGGCAAAGGATGCTTTGAAATGGGCTGCCATGACTTACGTGGTTGCTGCACTTGCATCAATAGCCATGCTTGTTCAGTATTTATTGATTTATCAAAGCAGAAGCAGAGATTAATGAACGCTAAAACAAACTTTATAAAATCAGTTAGATTTTTTTTGCGGAGGCAGATGTCATAACTTTATGTCTCTGTTTAAAACGTAATATTTTCTTTATCAATAATTATCAATTAATAACATCATGAGTCTGGGAAAAGAGTTCGAAAAATATGCTGTAAAACACAAAGGCATCAGCAGCAATACCCTTCATGGGTATATCAATCATAATGTAACCAATCTTACACCCAATATCATTGAGGAACGCCCGATGAATGTTGCCGTGATGGATGTGTACAGCCGACTGATGATGGATCGCATCATTTTTTTGGGATATCCCATCAATGACGAAGTAGCGAATATTGTTACTGCACAATTATTGTTTCTGGAAAGTACAGATCGCTCAAGAGATATACAGATGTATATCAACAGCCCCGGAGGCAGTGTTTATGCAGGTTTGGGTATGTACGATACGATGCAGTTCATCACTCCCGATATCGCCACAATATGTACTGGAATGGCAGCCAGTATGGGTGCGGTACTAATGTGTGCCGGTGCTAAAGGGAAAAGAACCGCATTAAAACATAGTCGTATCATGATGCATCAGCCAAGCGCAGGTGCAGGAGGTCAGGCAACGGATATAGAAATTACGGTCAATGAGATAAGGAAGATCAAAAAAGAACTTTACGAAATCATTGCCAATCATACGGGACAGCCTGTAGAGAAAGTTGCGGCCGATTGCGACAGAGATTACTGGATGACTTCCACGGAAGCCAAAGAATATGGACTGGTAGATGAAGTGTTACTCACCAATCCAAGAAAAAATAAAAAAGACTAAGGCTTTAATGTAATCAAATACTCTTTAAAAATTTTAATAAAAAAATTATGAATTTTTCTTTTGACAAAAACAGAAGATGGGAAGATGAATCGCCAGAAAAAGCACTGGAAAATCCTATGGAGAAAATGATGAGTGGATGGATGTTTGATAAAAAATTTATTGAACAGCGTAAGGTTTTTCTTTGGGGCGCAGTAGATGATAAAAGTTCAAAAGATATTACCGATCGGTTGCTTTATTTGGAAGCACTTGACCCAGGAAAAGAAATTACTTTCTTCATCAATAGTCCGGGTGGACTTGTTACCAGCGGAATGGTTATTTACGACACGATGCAAATGATTTCATCTCCGGTAAGTACAGTATGTATGGGGATGGCAGCAAGCATGGGTAGTATCTTGCTTAGCGGCGGTGCAAAGGGAAGAAGATTTATTTTTCCGCATGGAGAGGTAATGATTCATCAGCCAAGTGGCGGTGGTCGCGGTACAAGTGCCGATCTGGAAATCATGGCGATACAAATGCAAAAAACCAAAGAAATGGGCGCGAAAATACTCGCAGACAACTGTGGGCAGAAATTCGAAAAAGTATTGAAGGATTTTGACAGGGATTATTGGATGGACGCCAAAGAGTCTATTGCTTATGGTATTGTTGACAAGCTTTTGGAAAAGCTGTAATTAATAAAATTATTATGGCCAAACAAAAAACTTTATGTTGTTCTTTCTGTGGAAGACCACGTAATGAGGTAAAGATTCTTATAGCAGGGCAAGACGGGCATATCTGTGAAGATTGTATTGAGCATGCAAAGCAAATTGTGGTGCAGGAACTGAAACCGGAGACTTCGGTTGAGATAAATGAAACAGCTCCCGCTGAAAAACTTTCAGTCAGAAAGCCGGTTGAAATAAAATCATTTCTCGATGAGTATGTGATTGGTCAGGATGATGCCAAAAAAGTATTGGCAGTGGCCGTTTACAATCATTACAAAAGAATCAAACAAACAATTGACAACGAAGTTGAAATTGAAAAAAGCAATATCATTCTGGTAGGAGAGACAGGTACAGGTAAAACATTGCTCGCCAAATCAATTGCCAGGATGCTCAATGTTCCTTTCGCAATTGTTGATGCTACTGTATTCACTGAAGCCGGCTATGTGGGAGAAGATGTGGAAAGTATGCTTACTCGTTTGCTTCAGTCATGTAATTATGATGTGACCGCAGCAGAAAGAGGAATCGTGTATATCGATGAGATAGATAAGATTGCCAGGAAAAGCGACAATCCATCTATCACAAGAGATGTAAGCGGTGAGGGCGTGCAACAAGGTCTGCTGAAATTGCTTGAAGGAAGCGAGGTACTTGTTCCACCGCAGGGAGGGCGTAAACATCCCGAACAGAAGCTCATTAAAATAAACACGCAAAATATTCTATTTATTTGCGGAGGAGCTTTTGATGGCATTGACCGAATCATCGCAAAGCGTATTAACACAAATGCCATCGGATTCAATGTAAATAAAGCAATGAAAGATTATCAGGATAGTCATTTGCTGGCATTTATAAACGCTGTGGACCTTAAACAATTCGGATTGATACCCGAATTACTGGGAAGACTGCCCGTAGTAACTTATCTGAATCCATTGGATGCCGTTTCTTTAAGATGCATCCTGACAGAGCCAAAAAATTCATTAATCAAACAATTTACCAGACTTTTTGAAATGGAGGGAATAACCCTCAAATTTCAGCCGGAGGTGTTGGATTTTATGGTAAGCAAAGCCATTGAATATAAGCTTGGAGCCAGAGGACTCAGAAGTATTTGTGAAGCAATTTTAAATGAAGCTATGTTTGAGTTGCCCTCCAAAAATGTAAGTTCATTTGATGTTACTTTGGAATATGCCACGGCAAAATTCAGCACAACCAGTCTGAGCATGCTAAAAGTTGCCTGATTTTTTACATAAAAAAATTCAAAAGCCGACATATTTCAGTCGGCTTTTTTTTATTTTAATTGTTTTTAGGTGATTGTTATTTTTCAGTTTAATTTCGCGGAGCAATCTGATTTTTAATAAAAAATTCAATTTAAATAAAATGGTAGATGTTATTCTGGGTTTGCAGTGGGGAGATGAGGGTAAAGGAAAAATTGTAGATTATTTCGCAAAAAATTATGATGTAATCGCCCGTTTTCAGGGAGGTCCGAATGCAGGCCATACGCTTTATGTAAATGATAAAAAAGTAGTACTGCACCAGATACCAAGCGGAATTTTTCATTCCAATAAAATAAATCTGATTGGCAACGGAGTTGTACTCGACCCTGTAACACTCAAAAAAGAATGTGATGCTGTGGCGGCATTCGGTTATGATTATAAAAGCAATTTATTTATAAGCGAACGTACACATCTTATTCTTCCTACTCATCGTGCATTGGATAAAGCCAGTGAAGTATCCAAAGGGAATGATAAAATCGGAAGTACACTAAAAGGAATCGGGCCGGCTTATATGGATAAGACAGGCAGAAACGGTTTGCGTGTGGGAGATTTGCTGGATAAAAATTTTACTACTCAATACATCAAGCTTCGTTTGAAACACCAGCGCTTGCTGGATAATTTCAATTTCAATGAAGACATCACCCCATGGGAAGAAGAATTCTTTGAAGCTGTTGAGTTTCTTAAAACACTGAATATCGTTAATGGTGAATACTTCATCAACGAAAAAATCAGATCCGGCAAAAAAGTACTTGCCGAAGGAGCGCAGGGAAGTATGCTGGATGTGGATTTTGGAACTTTTCCTTTTGTAACCAGCAGCAGTACAATATCCGCCGGAGTATGCTCCGGATTAGGCATAGCGCCACAGCACATTAAGGAAGTGATAGGCATCACAAAAGCTTATTGCACCAGAGTGGGCGGCGGTCCATTCCCAACCGAACTGCTTGAAGCTACAGGAGATTTTTTGCGAAATGCAGGAAATGAATTCGGAAGTACCACCGGTCGCCCCCGTCGCTGCGGATGGATTGATCTGGTTGCACTGAATTTTGCCTGTATGATCAATGGAGTTACACAGATTGTAATGACCAAGGCAGATATTCTCGATTCAATGGAGGAGCTCAAAGTGTGTAAAAGCTATAAAGTTGACGGAAATGAAATAACTACAGTTCCCTTTCAGATGAACCGCTTACAAATTGAAGCGGTGTATCAATCTTTTGCGGGTTGGAATTCGGATATATCTAAAATAAAAGATTATGCTTCCATGCCTGAGAAGATGAAAGAATACATAAATTTCATAAACAACTATTTGGGTGTGCCTGTAAAATACATCAGTAATGGTCCTGGAAGAGAGCAAATTGCTTCCTGTTAAAAAAAATGATAAAAAACCTAAAAAATATTTGGCGATTTGAAAAAGTCGTGGAAATTTTACAGTAATAATCCTTTTTAGTTATGGCATCAAAATCAGATAAAGGAAACAAGAAAACCGCTAAGCCCGCCGCTCCGAAAAAAGCTGTGGCAAAAAAATCAACTCCTAAATCCAAAGCTGCTGAAGAGTTGGAGGAGGAAGATGATTTGGATGAACAGGATGCTCCTGCATCAATGAAAGGAAGCGCCGCGAAATCTTCCAAGAAAAAAAAGGATGATGACGATGATGATGACGATGATGATGTAGATGTTCAGGATGATTGGGATAAGCCCGAAGAAGATGATAACTGGGATCCCGATTTTGATGAGTTTGATATACCTAAATCAAAATCAAAAAAAGCTGCTTCGAAAAAACCTTCAAAAGATGAAGATGATTTCGGCGCGGATGACGACTTTAAGGACTTAGGTCTTTTTGATGATGATATGGGCGGAGGCGGATTCGATGATGATGACTTTTAAATAAAATTGTGCAATACATAGACATTACACTTTCCTTCGAAGAAAAAAATACCTACAAAATAAAAATGTTGAACTGGATCAAAAAGTTCAACATTTTTTGTTTTCTGGATAATAATGAATATGAACACACGGATCCTTCCTTTGAGTGGGTCGCTGCCGTCGGAGCCACTAACTCCATTTCAATAAATTCTTTCAGCGATATCCAAAAAATATCCGATTTTCATTTAGCATATCCCGGCTGGCTGTTCGGTCATTTTAATTATCCGTCTCAACAAAAAGATTATATTGACTTTCCGGCAGCTTTTTTCTATAAGCCACAAATGATTATCCGCTCCGTCGGTAACAGCATCCAAATTTCATCCGATACTTTTTCTCTGCACAGCATCCACGATGAAATCAACGCACAATCTTCTGAAATCATCGCGGAACAGAAAAAAAATATTTCAGTGCAATGCCGCACATCGAAAGAAGAGTATCTTGAAACAATCAGTCATTTAAAAAAGCATATTCAGCGAGGAGATTGTTACGAAATTAATTACTGCATTGACTTCTTTGCAGAAAATACCTCAATAGATCCTTATTATCTTTTTCATTGCTTGTCAGCCATTTCACCCAATCCTTTCTCCGCCTTTTACCGCCTGGAAGATAAGTATTGCATCTGCGCCAGCCCCGAAAGGTTTTTAAAAAAAACAGGCAATACTTTGTATTCTCAGCCAATTAAGGGAACAGCAAAAAGAATTCCTGCTGATACAGCAGCCGATCAGAAATCAAAAGAACATCTATTCGAAAGTCATAAAGAAAGAGCTGAAAATGTGATGGTGGTAGATCTGGTAAGAAATGACATGAGCAGAGTGTGCAAGCCCGGCAGTGTTTTTGTAAATGAACTTTTTGGTATTTATTCTTTCCCACAGGTACACCAGATGATCAGCACCATACAAGGAACGGTAGACGAAAATATACCTTGGGTAAAAATTATAGAGGCCTGTTATCCTATGGGCTCCATGACAGGTGCGCCTAAAATAAAAGTATTGGAGCTCATTGAAAAGTATGAATCTGCACCACGGGGACTGTTTTCCGGAACGATTGGTTATGTAACTCCTGATGGCAATTTTGATTTTAATGTGGTTATCAGAAGTATGTTTTATAACAACAGTCTGCAGAGGCTGTCATTCAAAGCAGGCAGCGGTATTACTTTCAACAGCAACGCAGAACAGGAATATGATGAATGTATGGCCAAAGCCTCGGCCTTGATGAAAATTTTATCTGAAAATTAAATCTTTCTTTTAGCGGACTTTTTTGTTTTCTCAGCAGTTTTGATTTGCTGTGGCATGGCAGGCGAATTGTCTTCAAGAATTACCTGAATACACTCGTTGAGGATTTGGTATTTATTAGCAGTAAACAGGTCCATTTTGTCTTTAGGTAAATTCAATTCATATTCACCCGAATCGGCAATGGCCTCATCAAAGTTGGGGTTGTATCTATTGAATTGAATGATGTCCATCAAAAGATTTTTTGCAATGACAACTGAATTGTATTTGCCGGATATTTTTTTACTTGACAATAAAAGTCTTTCTTCTTCTGAAAGAATATTCGCCTTTTTCTTTTGATCAGCAGGTAAGAAAAAATTACCGCTCGAATTATCTTCCATTACATAATGCGTGGCAATGAATTTTTTTACATGGTTCCTACTTTCTTCGGGAAGATGGTATTGCAATTGCCAGAAATTATTACTTCCGGATTTTGCCTTTGCATCATATACTCTTCCAAGTCCTCCGTTATACGCAGCAATCACTAATAGCCAGTCGTTGAGTTTACTGTACAGATACAATAACATACGTGCTGCGGCATGGGTACTCTTGAAATAATCGCGGCGTTCATCAATGTAATTATTGACAGCAAGTCCATACTCTCTGGCAGTTGAAGGCATGAATTGCCAAGGACCCGCAGCACCCACCCAACTGGTAGCTTGTGTTTGCAGACTGCTCTCTATAACTGCGAGATATTTTAGTTCACCCGGCAGTCCGTATAATCTGAATATATTATCAATCAGATTAAAATATGGTCTTCCCCAACCCTTCATTTCTAAAAGGAATTTTTTATGATTGTTCAAATAATCTCTCATGTACAATTCAGCATTGGGATTAATCTGGGATTTGTAAGGAAGAGAAGTATTGTAACTGTATGACTTAAACAAATCTTTGAAGCCGTATCTGGTGAGTTGACCTATGTATTGAACAGTTTCTTTTTTAGGAGCTGTTTTTTGTTGAATAACCTCAGAGATGATTTTGTCTTCGGCAGTATCTTTTTTTATTAAAGTATCTGCAAATTTCATCTCACCAAAATTAGATCCTGCGAATGCTTGCTGAACACTGAACAGTAAAAATGATATGATCGTTATAACTCTCATTCAATTAAATAACAGCCGGCTCGGCTTTTTTGCTCATGAGTATATCAGATAATTGAAGAAGTGTTTGCTCATCCTGTTTTTTGGTGATTATCTGTAAACCAAATGGCATTCCATTGCTGTGTTGATATAACGGAATAGAAATCGCTGGTACGCCGGTCAGATTGGCAAATACGGTAAAGATATCTGCCAGATAGGTGGCTATCGGATCTTTTTCGTTTTGTCCGATAGCAAATGCAGTTGTTGGACTATTGGGTAAAACAATAGCGTCATATTTTTCAAAAATGCGTGTGACCGTTTCCGCTAGTTTCTTTCTTACCTGCTGCGCCTTGCTGTAATAAGCATCATAATATCCCGAACTCAACACGAAAGTACCGAGCATGATTCTGCGCTTTACTTCCTTACCAAATCCTTCACTTCTGTTTTGAAAATAAAAATCATTCAAATCTTTTACAGGAGCATTGCTTCTGTGACCATATCTGACACCGTCGTATCTCGAGAGATTGCTGCTTGCCTCTGCAGTGGTCAGCACATAATATGCCGGAACGATATAGTCAATCAGATCAAATGTTACGGCATCGGCAGTATGACCTTCGTTGCCAAGTGATTCGATTGTTTGAAAAATGGCGGCTGAAATTTCCTTATCCAGCGAAGGATGTTGGAGCATTTCATTGAAGTAGGCGATCTTGAATTTTCTGTTTTCCTTATTGTGAAAACTGCTCAAAGAAACCGAAGTGTTTTCGGTGTTCATCGTGCTGTCGTATTCATCGGGTTGGCCGATGACTTCAAGCAGCAATGCTGCATCATGCAGGTTTTTACTGAAAATACCTATTTGGTCAAATGAGGAGGCATACGCAATCAGCCCGTATCTCGAAATGATGCCGTAGCCGGGCTTTAAACCGATGATGCCGCAAAAATCGGCAGGCTGCCTGACGGACCCGCCGGTATCACTACCCAGACTCACCATACACATATCTGCCTGAACGGCTACCGCACTGCCTCCGGAAGAGCCGCCCGGTACTTTGGTATTATCCAATGCATTCAGCACTTTGCCGTAAGCGGAATTTTCATTGGTGCTGCCCATAGCAAACTCATCACAGTTGCAGGTACCGATGATGATGGCATCCTCATCCAGCAGATATTGAACCGCAGAGGCATTGTACAATGAAACGTAGTCTTTCAAAATGGCGGAGGCCGCAGTGACTTTATGATTGCGGTAACAGATAACATCTTTCAATGCAATCACCACACCATGTAATTTTTTCAGCGTTTCGCCTTTCTTTCTCTTCTCATCAAGTGATTTCGCTTTCTCGAGTGCTTCTTCTGCATATACTTCCACAAATGCATTGAGGTGGCGCTGTTTATTTATGTTCTGCAGATAGTATTCAACAGTGTCCACGCAGGTAGTTTTGCCTGATGCCAGCTGAGAATGGTAATCTTGTATGTTGTTGTAGGTAAACATGAAGTATTTATTATACAATCAGCCGAAGGATGCCGTTCTTTTTAGAGGAGAAGAGCACGCTTCGGCTGAATATGAATGTCGGAAGATGTGTTGAAATTACTTTGCGTCTTTTTCAGAAATCCCCTGTTCGATTTCTTTTTTTACATTTCCTTTGGCATCATTAAATTCTCTGATACCTCTTCCAACTCCTCTCATTAATTCGGGAATTTTTTTGCCTCCGAAGAAGATAAGAACGGCGAGCAAAATGAATATCCACTCGCTGCCTCCCGGCATGGATAAAAGTAAGGTTGGTTTTAAAATAGCTGTTGCCATGATCGTATAATTGAGGTACAAAGATAGTCGATTTTATCTGATGCCGGAATAGTGAAATGCAACAAAAAAGCGAAAATTTACCATTTTCGCTTTTAAGAGTATAATCAATATTTTGTACAGCTTATTTCTTAGCTGCAACGGCCATTCTTTTTTCTTTGATACGGGCGCTTTTACCGCTTCTTTCACGTAAGAAGTACAGTTTAGCACGGCGAACACGTCCTACTTTGTTGAGAACGATGCTTTCGATATTAGGTGAATTCACCGGGAAAAGACGCTCAACACCAACGCTGTCACTGATTTTACGTACGGTAAAGGTAGCAGTAGCACCTGTTCCCTGACGCTTGATCACATCGCCTTTGAAGCTCTGGATACGCTCTTTGTTTCCCTCAATGATTTTATAGTTAACAGTGATATTATCTCCTGCTTTGAATGATGGCAATACTGCTATTTTGGTCAGTTGCTCATGTACAAATTGAATGGCACTCATAATCGTAATTTTTATCGGACGGCAAAGGTAAGGATAAAATTTAAAATTTAAAAAGATTTAGGAAAAATTAGCAGAAGTGCCATTGAGGAAATTTGAAGATGTGCTAATTTGAAGATCTACTGAAGTTTTTTACCTGTTTAACCAGCCAAAGGCGATTTAAACCTTTATACCAACTTCAGCGGTTGAAACCTGTATCTCGACAACCCCAAACGCGTTTTAGCGCACCAAACCCCCAACCAAAAACGCGACGCAGTGGTCTACCTCGCAATATTCACCGCTCTTTTCTCTCTTATTACCGTAACTTTAATCTGGCCGGGGAAGGTCATTTCTGTCTGTATTTTCTGGGCTATTTCGAAGCTTAATTTATCGCTATCTCCGTCGGAAACCTTATCCGCCTCTACAATCACCCTCAATTCTCTACCGGCTTGTATAGCATACGCTTTTTCTACGCCCTGATAGGCCAACGCAAGGTTTTCCAGGTCTTTGATACGCTGGATATACTGCTGCATGATCTCTCTTCTGGCTCCTGGTCTGGCACCGCTGATGGCATCGCAAGCCTGGATAATAGGGGAGATGACATACTTCATTTCCATCTCATCATGGTGTGCCCCGATGGCATTCACTACGGCAGGGTTTTCACCGTATTTTTCAGCCAACTTGGCTCCCAGTAAGGCATGGCTCAATTCTGTTTCTTCATCAGGTACTTTCCCTATGTCATGCAACAATCCCGCTCTTTTCGCAAGTTTAGGGTTCATTCCTAATTCTGCCGCCATGATGGCACAAAGATTGGCAGTTTCGCGACTGTGCATCAACAGATTTTGTCCGTATGAAGAGCGGAAACGCATTCTCCCCACCATTCTGATCAATTCTTTATGTAACCCATGTATACCCAGTTCCATGGCAGTTCTTTCTCCAATTTCCATAACCTGGTCATCCAGCTGACGCTTGGTTTTTTCAACTACTTCTTCGATACGTGCAGGGTGTATTCTCCCATCGGAAACAAGACGTTGTAAAGACAATCTGGCTACTTCCCTACGAAGCGGATCAAATGAAGATAAAACAATGGCTTCCGGAGTGTCATCTACAATCAAGTCCACACCCGTAGCGGCTTCAATGGCCCTGATGTTTCTTCCTTCACGACCAATGATAGATCCTTTAATTTCATCACTTTCCAGGTTGAATACCGTGATGGAATTTTCAATGGCTTGCTCTGCAGCCGTACGCTGAATGGTTTGTATAACTATTTTACGAGCCTCTTTATTGGCTTTCTGCTTGGCGTCTTCTATAATTTCCTGCTGAATAGAGATGGCTTTGGTTTGTGCCTCCTGAGTCAGACTTTCAATCAGCTGATTTTTTGCATCTTCGGCAGATAAACCCGCCACTTTTTCCAGTCTGCGGATATGCTCTTCCTGGTGTTTTTCCAGTTCGGTTCTCTTGATGTTGACCACCTCAATCTGACGGTTCAGATTTTCTTTGATGGAGTCATTTTCCTTGATTTGCTTATCTAAGTTGACTTCTTTCTGATTGACGCTCTGCTCTTTTTGTTTAGCCCTGTTTTCTGATTCACTCAGTTTTTGGGTTCTCTGCAGCACATCTCTATCGTGATCCGATTTCAATTGCACAAATTTCTCCTTAGCTTCGAGAAGCTTCTCTTTTTTTAGGTTTTCTGCTTGTAATTGACCGTCTGCAATGATTTTTTTAGCTTGGCTTTCGGCTTCTTCAATCGTTTTTTTGGTGTTTTTAGCGAAGATGATTTTTCCCAGGATCAGCCCCACAGCCAGGGAGGCTATCCCAATGATGATAGAAAGTATATTTTCCATTTAATTGTTTCGTTTTTAACTGATTCACAATATAGTACATTAATTTACCCTCGATTTACCGAGAAAGTCCGACAAAGGTAAGAAATTTAGGGTTATGTTTTTTATAGAAACTTATCCGGAAAAATCATTCATATTAATATTATTTATATAAAACCTCTTTCAGAATCAATTTTTCATCAAATAATTGATATGTGTTCATATAGTTATTTATTTTCGCAAGTATTACAGCTCCCCAATGAATTATTCTCGTTGGGTTTGAGATAATTATTGTTTTGATTTTTTAATTAATTCAACAAAACTACTTACCGGTTATGAGCATTTTTCTAAATAAAAACAGAGAAAAAAGAACGGATGACAAGGAAGAAAATGACCTCTTATTAGAGAAGGGTTTGGATAACTACACCTCTAAACTTGTAAAAGTAGTCGGGGTGTTTGGAGTTGTATTGGGAGCAGCAATTTTGGTTGCTTTCTGGTATTGGGTAATAAAAATGTTGTTTAAAGTAGGGGCGTAATTTTCAGTGATTCTTTACAGAACTTTATCAATCTGTTCTTCAATTTTGAGAAGACTGGCGGCAAGTTTTTCCAGTTCGGCCGTTGAGGGACCTCCGGAGGCATTTTGGGTGGCATACCAGATGATTACCATGGCAATATAGTCCTGCATGTCTTTTCCGGCATAGAGACTCTTGAATTCAAATATTTTGTCATTTATTATTTTAACTGTTTTTCTCACGGCCTCCTCGTCTTTGGGGCTGGTTTTGATGCGATACGTACGATCTGCAATCACAATATTTATCGGAATCAGTTCATTTGCCATTCGGAAAAAATTTATTCGCTAAGCAATGCAATGCATTTATCAATTTCTTTGATATACTTTGTAATGATTTGCTCAAATGCCTTTTTATCTGCGCTATTGAGTTCTCCTGCTGCAGATTTTAAAATATATTGCTGCTCCTCCAGTGTCTTAATCTTTTTAGCATTGGTTTCCTGTTGTTCTTTATAATTCGCGATGATTTCTTTTTGTTGTTCACATAGTTTCGACAACACAGCATGTTTTTTCAGTAAGTCCTGAAGTTTGGAAGAAATCTGACTGATATGTTTTTCTACTTGCTGCAATCTTAACTATTTTCTTATTTCGGCTTGTACATCTTTTTCAAGACCAGCGATGATTTTTTGCATGAATCCATCAATTTCTGAGTCCGTCAGGGTTTTGGTTTCATCCAGAAAAGTAAAACTCAATGCCATCGACTTTTTGTCTTTACCCAGTTTTTCGCTTTCAAAGATATCAAAAAGCGAAACGGAGCTGAGCTGACCGATTTTCCTAGATAAAGCTATTTGTTCTATCTGTGAATAGGAAACATTTTTATCCACCACCAAGGCCAGGTCTCTGTTTACAAATGGGAACTTTGGAATCTCTCTGTATTGAACAGGTTTTTCTTTCTGCTCTAAAACAAGATCCCAGTCTATATCTGTATGATACACGGCATGCTTGATGTCAAATTGTTTTAATAAAGCCTGACTTACTTCTCCAAAATGCCCTACAGTTTTGCCATTGAGCATGATGGATGAGATTGAATGCTCGGTTGCTTCAAACTTTAATTTATTAAGTCCAATCAGTTTAAACAGATTTTCAACGGCTCCTTTCAGATAAAAATAGTCGGCCTTTTTTACTTCCGTTCTCCATCCTTTTTCCTGTGTATTGCCTGTTACATAAAGACTGAGGTGATTTTTTTCTGCATATTGCCCCTGGCCTGCAGCATTATACGTTTTGCCAAATTCAAATAACCGCAGATTGTTGTTTTTTCTGTTGATGTTGTGTGCAATCACTTGCAATCCGCTGTGAATCATCGATGGTCTGAGTATATCCAAATCAGCACTCAGACTATTCATCATTTTAACAGCACCTGCCAATTCTTTTTCATCATAAAAAGCACTGTTGCTGATGCTGTTGGTGAAAATCTCATAGAATCCCTGTCCCGCCAGATAATTAGATGTTTTTTCTCTCAGCGCAAACTTTCTTTTATCTTTTTCTATGGATGGGGTAATGGTGATAGCGGAAGGTATTTCTATGTTGTCCAGACCATCAATCCGCATGATTTCTTCCACGATATCTGCAGGGATAGAAATGTCCGGTTTTGAAAAAGGAATAGCCAAAGTAAGCTGATCAGCATTTTCAGAAAGTATCTCAAATCCCAGGCCGGTTAAGATTCTTTTTACATCCGCTTGCTCATAAGATTTACCGCTGAGTTTTTTCAGATAAGCATTGGTAAATACAACGCTTGTTTTAGAGGCAGGACTTGGATAAACATCGATGACATCGCCGGCAATGTTACCACCGGCAATTTCTTTAATCATGCTTGCAGCTCGTTTGAGCACATTGAGCGTATTGCTGATATCAACTCCTTTTTCGAAGCGAGCGGCCGCATCTGTTCTGAGTCCATACCTGAACGAAGTTTTGCGAATGCTTCCTCCTTCAAAATAAGCGCTCTCCAGAAAAATATTTTTTGTAGTGTTTGTTACGCCACTATTAATACCTCCGTACACCCCGGCAATGCACATCGCCTCATTTTCATTGCAAATCATCAGATCCTCACGGGAGAGTTTTCTTTCTTTGTCATCCAGCGTTTTGAACAAAGTACCTTCCGCAACATTCTTTACAATAACTTTTTTCCCCTTTATGTAATCTGCATCAAAAGCATGCAAGGGTTGCCCGGTTTCGTGCAGAATGTAATTGGTGATATCTACAATATTGTTGATCGGCCTGAGTCCAATAGCTTTTAATTTACCCTGCAACCACTGAGGACTTTCAGCTACCTTGATTCCATTTATTAAAACCCCGGTATATCTTTTGCAGGAATCATTGTTTTCAATGCTTACACTGAATCCCGCGTCGGAAGAGTCGGTCTTGAAACTTTCGGGATAGGGCAGCTTTACGCTGTAAGATTTTTTTTCGTGATAAGATAAATAAGCACACACATCTTTTGCAACTCCCAGATGACTCATGGCATCCATTCTGTTGGGCGTGAGGCCGATTTCATAAATAAAATCACTGTAAGTGGGAAACAACGCTGCGACTTTTGTTCCGGGAGTGGTTTCCGCCGGAAGAATTTTTATGCCTTCGTGATGGTCACTCAATCCGATTTCATCTTCAGCGCAAATCATGCCCTCGCTTTCAACACCTCTGATTTTTGCTCTTTTAATATCAATAGGATCCCCTGCTGTTGGATAAATTTTTGTGCCTACAGTGGCAACAATCACTTTTTGTCCGGCAGCCACGTTGGGTGCACCGCAAACAATTTGCAAAGGTTTTTCAGCGCCTACATTAACAGCAGTGAGCTTCAGCTTATCTGCGTCGGGGTGTTTTTCACAGGAAAGGACTTCCCCCACCACCAAGCCATTCAATCCGCCTTTTATTGATTCGTATTGCGTAAGACTTTCTACCTCGAGTCCGATGGAAGTCAGTATTACGGACAATTTTTCCGGATCGATGGAAACAGGTAAATATTCAGCCAGCCAATTGTATGAAACAGTCATCTAAATAATTAATTTATAG
This sequence comes from Chitinophagaceae bacterium, assembly GCA_947458275.1. GTDB lineage: Bacteria > Bacteroidota > Bacteroidia > Chitinophagales > Chitinophagaceae > Ferruginibacter. The sequence goes on along the minus strand of CANGYR010000003.1, from coordinate 164,303 downwards.
GTGCAAATATAGTTTTTTGGCTTTAGATAGGCAGTTTCAAATGATTCGCCTTTAATCTGATGAAATTTTCACCATTTTTCCAAAAAAATATTTCTTTGTAAGGTGTAAAAAATTCTCTTTTCTGATACCTGCATTTGTGCATAAATGCTGATTTTTTAACCCTGTTTTCAAATCTCATGTGCATACATTAGTTAATAAGGGGTGGATAACGTACATTTATATGTGGATTACCGGTGGAAAAACATCCTCAAAGAGTGCATAATCAGCTTTGTTAAGTAATTATTAATGAATTGCTTTTAATTTAGTAATTCTGATCAGCCATTTGACTGACAGAAATTTGCCGGCTCACTGTCCCGCATAAACGCAATAAAATGATTTTTTAAAAATATTATAAGAAGAACATGGACCTCATCAACACTGGTAAAGACAGATTCAATAGAAAGAAAACACCCATAGATTTGGGTTCAATGGTATTCGGAAAAATTCCTCCTCAATCAAAAGAACTGGAAGAGGCAATATTGGGTGCGGTCATGCTGGAGAAAAGTGCCTTTGATACCGTTAGAGAAATTTTAAAGCCCGAATGTTTTTATGTAGATGCACACCAGCGAATTTTCAAAGCGATGGAATCTCTCGCAGATGTAGGTTCTCCTATTGATTTGCTGACAGTAGTGGAGGAGCTCAAAAAGCGGAATGATCTTGAGTTTGTCGGAGGACCTTATTACATCACAAAGTTGACCAATTCGGTGGTTTCTGCTGCTAACATTGACGCACACTCGCGCATTGTGGTGCAAAAGTTTATCCAGCGCGAACTGATTCGCATCAGCGGAGAAATAATCGGTGATGCCTACGAAGACAGTTCAGATGTTTTTGATATGCTAGATAAAGCGGAGGGAAAACTATTTGAAATCATGAATAGTTATCTCAGAAGAAATTTTGATACGATTGATAATGTTCTTATGAAAACGATTACGCGCATTGAGGATATGCGTAACCGTCAAGAAGAAATTACCGGTGTCCCTACCGGCTTTCCAACCATAGATAAAATCACCTATGGATGGCAACCTACCGATCTGATTATTCTTGCAGCAAGGCCTTCAGTGGGTAAAACTGCCTTTGCCCTCAATCTGGCACGCAGCGCAGCCATGAACTCCACCAAACCTTGTGCTGTGGCATTCTTTAGTCTGGAGATGAGCAGCGCTCAGCTGGTACAACGTATTCTCAGTGCTGAGAGTGAAATCAATCTTGAAAAAATTTCACGTGGTAAGCTGGAAGAGCATGAAATGAAACAATTGTACAAGCGAGGAATTGAAAAACTCAGTAAAGCCCCCATCTTTATTGATGATTCTGCCGCTTTAAATATTTTTGAGTTGAGAGCGAAATGTCGCAGATTAAAAAACAAACACAATGTAGGCATTATCATCATTGATTACCTTCAGCTGATGAGTGGCAGCGGCGACAGAAACAGCAACAGAGAACAGGAAATCAGTAAAATTTCAAGAGACCTGAAAGGACTGGCGAAAGAGCTGCAAATACCTATCATTGCGTTGTCTCAATTAAGCAGGGAAGTAGAAAAAAGAAAAGAGGGAAATAAAATGCCTCAGTTGAGTGATTTGAGAGAGTCCGGAGCTATTGAGCAGGATGCGGATATGGTAATGTTTTTGTATCGTCCCGAATATCACGATATCAACGCGGATGCATTCGGTGAGAGCAATAAAGGCGAAACTTTTGTAAGAATAGCCAAGCACAGAAATGGTAGTCTGGAAACCATCAAGCTCAAGGCACTCCTCCATATTCAGAAGTTTATTGAAGACGAAGGTGACAGCGGCTTTAATCCTGCTTTACCTAAAGAGGGGAACTGGCGTCCGGTTTCCGGAGCGGGAGACGATGGTGCTAAAATGTTCATCCAGAAAGGCAGCAAAATGAACGATGGTGAATATGACGAAGAAAGTCCATTCTAATTTACTGTAATTGTATGTCTTTACCCTTTTTCTTTCAATCTGATCTGCACTTGCAGCCCGATGTTTTCATTTTAAATGAAGACACTTCAAAGCATATCATCCAGGTGCTTAGGATGAAGAACGGGGAAATGCTGCAACTGACTGATGGAGCCGGGCTTACTATCATCGCTGAAATTATTGATGATCACAAAAAAAAATGCACAGTGAGAAAAACCAATGTGCAAAATATTCCACCTGTCTTAAAGAAAATTTCAGTCGCCATATCTCCCATAAAAAATACCAGCCGGTTTGAGTGGTTTCTGGAAAAGGCAACCGAGATTGGTGTTACGGAAATTATTCCTGTCATCTGTTCAAGAACGGAGAAACAACATTTCAGGCACGACAGGATGAATAATATTCTGATCAGCGCCATGCTTCAATCCAGACAATCTTATTTACCAAAGTTGCATGAACCTATAGCTTTTTCTTCAGTCATCTCATCCCATGAATTTCAGTTGAAACTTATCGCACATTGCAATGAAGATGCCGGCAAACAAACGCTAAATATAATTGGCAACAATTCCTCTGTATTAATATTAATTGGGCCCGAGGGTGATTTTACAAATGAAGAAGTGGCATTAGCGAATTCAAATAATTTCTTGCCGGTGAGTCTAGGAACAAATCGACTGAGAACTGAAACCGCCGGTGTGGTGGCAACTGCTCTGCTGGCTCATTTAATGCAACAATAACAAATTATTTTTCTGCTTCCGGATTATTGAGTACAGGTTCATTTAATTGAACCACTCTTTTCTTTTCCATCTTTTTTCTCATTAGCATATTCAGTATTTCCACCACAAATGAGAAAGCCATTCCAAAGTAAATATAGTTTTTCAAATGCAACTCTTCCGCTGATTTAGCGTTCCACCCTTCAATGATCAAACTCAGACCTATCATCACCAAAAAGGAGAGGGCAAGCATTTTTAAAGTTGGGTGTTTGTGAATGAAGGCAGAAATTTTTGGACTGAATAAAAACATTACCAGCATGGCAATGACTACTGCAGCAATCATGATTTCAATATGCTTTGCGGTGCCGCCTGCAGTGATGATACTGTCGAATGAAAATACGGCATCAATAATCAAAATTTGCCCAACGGCTCTGGATAAAGTAATGGTGGTTTTGTTTTTAGTATGCACATTGGGATCCTCACCTTCCAGTTTGGCATGAATTTCCATTACCGATTTATACATCAGAAACAGCCCGCCTGCCAGCATAACCAGGCTGGCAAGATCAAAGCCTTTATCGAATATGGTAAATAATGGTTTGCCTTTTTGCGCCAGCAGCCAACCCAAACCCAATAGCATACAGCTTCTGGATAATATGCCGGTAATCATCCATATTCTTCGAGCGTTACTATGATCCTTCAGCGTTGGAAGTCTGTTCATGATGATACTGACAAAAATCACATTGTCAATTCCCAATACCACTTCCAGTATTACTAAAATGAAAAAGCTGATGATACTTTCTGATGTAAAAAGATATTCCATTGATTGATTTATTTAACAGATTCCAAATAGCGACATATTTTTTTTACTATGGCAGGTCCTTTATAAACAAAGCCCGTCCACACTTGCACCAGTGATGCTCCCGCATTTAATTTTCGTTCAGCATCTTTTCCTGAAAAAATACCGCCGCTTCCGATGATGATAATTTTTCCTGATGATTTTTTATAGATGTATTCAATCACATCCGTACTCTTTTGTTGCAGAGGAAGTCCGCTCAATCCCCCGGCTCCGATTTTATCTGACTCAGTTTTTGAGGCAGTCAGATTTTCTCTGCTTATGGTTGTGTTCGAAACAATCAATCCATCCAATTGCATTTCTTCGGCAAGTGTAACTATATCGTCTAACTGCTCATTCGTAAGATCCGGTGCTATTTTCAATAAAACAGGTTTGACTTGTTTCCTGGAATTATTGGATGACTGTAATACTGAAAATATTTTTTGCAGACTCTCTTTTTCTTGCAGCGCCCTCAATCCCGGTGTATTGGGACTGCTTACATTTACCACAAAATAATCTACATGATTATACAATGCATTGAAGCTGATTTCATAATCCTTCCAGGCATCTTCATTGGGTGTGTTTTTATTTTTACCGATGTTGCCTCCGATAATCATCCGGGTATTTTTACCGGTTCCTTTTCTCCAGTCGGATAATCTTTGTGCAATGACTTCCGCTCCATCGTTGTTAAACCCCATTCGATTAATCAATGCCTTGTCTTTTGGCAATCTGAACAAGCGTGGCTTTTCATTTCCTGATTGGGGCAGGGGAGTAACGGTTCCAATTTCAACAAATCCAAAACCGAGTGTTTCCAGTTCGGTGAGGTAAAGGGCATTTTTATCAAAACCGGCCCCCAATCCAACGGGGTTCCTGAATGACAGATTGAAAAGTTGTGTGCTATTGACTGTTGCGGGTGTAAATAGTTGCTGAAGCAATTGTTTGACCAATGGAATGCGACAAAGCCATTTTAATGAATTCATTGAAAAATAATGAACATCCTCGGGGTCAAATAAAAAAAGAATTGAACGGATGATTTTATACATACGTCGCAAAATTACATTTAATATTCAACCCTCACGAAGATTTGTCCTGTTCATTTGATGATGTTAAACTCTACCTTTGGTGAGGAATTCATTTGTGATGTTTTTCTTTTTCACTAAATTGTAATTATGAGCCAGGAAGCATATATCGTAGCGGGTTTCAGGACTGCAGTTACTAAAAGTAAAAAAGGCGGTTTTCGTTTTACTCGTCCGGATGATTTGGCAGTTGACCTGATCAAAGGATTGATGGCTTCTGTGCCTCAGTTGGCTCCGGAGCTCATAGACGATGTGATTGTAGGGAATGCGGTTCCCGAAGCTGAGCAGGGATTGCAGTTTGGCCGTATCATTGCTGCAAGAGCGTTAGGCATTCATACACCCGGTATTACCATCAACAGATATTGTGCCAGCGGTTTGGAAAGTATTGCCATCGCCACTGCAAAAATCAGAAGCGGAATGGCGGAATGTATAATTGCGGGAGGCACAGAGAGCATGAGTCTGGTTCCCACCGCCGGTTGGAAGACATCTCCCGCATTTAGCATTGCATCGGATGAGCCGGATTATTATTTGAACATGGGACTTACAGCGGAAGCAGTGGCCAGTGAATATAAGATCAGCAGAGAAGACCAGGATGCATTTAGTTATGAGAGTCACATGAAAGCAACCAATGCTGTAAAGAACGGATATTTTAAAGATGGCATTTTACCCATTCATGTTAAAGAGGTTTTTATAAATGAAAAAGGGAAAAAAAATTCAAGGGAGTTTATTGTTGATACAGACGATGGTGTTCGGGCTGATACCAGTGTGGAAGGGTTGTCTAAATTAAAACCTGCTTTTGCCAGTGGCGGCAGTGTTACCGCAGGAAATTCATCGCAAACCAGTGACGGTGCGGCATTTGTAATTGTCATGAGTGAAAAAATGATTCATCAACTCGGACTAAAACCCCTCGCCCGCCTCGTCAGTTGCACCGTGGCCGGCGTTCACCCCCGCCTGATGGGCATCGGACCGGTAGAAGCTGTACCAAAAGCATTGAAACAAGCCGGACTTAATCTGGCTGATGTAGATTTAATCGAACTCAATGAAGCATTTGCTTCTCAGGCACTTGCCGTAATCAGAACACTTAACCTTAATCCCGATATCATTAACATCAACGGCGGCGCCATCGCCCTCGGTCACCCACTCGGCTGTACCGGTTGCAAACTCACCATCCAGAATATACATGACCTGAAACGCCTCCAAAAAAAATATGGTATGGTCACCGCATGCGTCGGCGGTGGACAAGGTATAGCCGGAATTATTGAGAATATCAATTAGTTACATATTATATTTAATCATCAAAGAATATTTTAACATTAATTATTTGCAACATTGTTACAAATAATTAAATTTGCAACAGTATTTCAAATTTTACCGACTGATTGTTTTGAAAAAAATCATTTCCATATTGATTTTCATTTTGTTTACCGCACAACTGCAAGCGCAGCAATGCAGCCTGAAAATTGATGGGCATGTCCACTCCGATCAGTCGCACGAAGTATTATCCAACGCAACCGTTTTTCTGGCAGAGAGCAATCAGTTAATCAAAACAGATGACAACGGAGATTTTTCCATAGAAAATTTATGTGAAGGAAGTTATACGCTTATTGTACATTATATCAACTATGATTCTGTAGTAAAGAAAATTACGATAAAAAAAAATATACATGTCGATATAGATCTTGTTGTAAGCAATAACACGCTCAAAGAAGTAGTGGTAAGCGGACAAGGAAAAAATATCAATACAGGAATGAGGCGTGACCTTTCTGAAATCAAATTGTTTCAAACAAGAGGCTCCTCACTTGCAGAAGCGCTCAGCAAATTGAATGGTGTTACACTCTTGCAAACGGGCTCCACCATCTCAAAGCCCGTGGTACATGGGTTACACGGCAACAGAATCGTTACCATTAATAATGGCGTGAGACAGGAAGGCCAGCAATGGGGCAATGAACACGCTCCCGAAATCGATCCTTTTATTGCAGATAAATTAACTTTCATCAAAGGAGTGGATGAACTGAGATATGGTTCTGATGCGATTGGTGGTGTGGTTTTAGTGGAACCTAAAACACTCCGGAATACAGCAGGAGTAAATACCGAATTCAACAGTGTATTTTTTTCGAATAACAGACAATATGTCTTCTCCGGCATCTATGAACAACAGCTGAAACGCCTGCCCGGACTGACTTGGCGGCTGCAGGGCACTTTCAAAAAAGGAGCCAATACGGCTACACCCGCCTATACGCTCAATAATACAGCACTGGAAGAAAAAAATTTTTCAGCTACACTGGCATGGAGAAAAGAGCATTTTAATACTGAGGTATTTTACAGCTATTTTGATACGCAACTTGGAGTATTTTCAGGTTCACATATAGGAAATTTATCCGACTTACTGGTAGCCATAGACGCAACAAAGCCAGATCCTGTTTATACAGGGCAGCAAACTTATTCCATCGCCCGTCCAAGCCAGGATGTCCGGCATCAACTATTTAAATGGAAAACAGGATTTGATATCAATAATCATAAATTCACTATACTGTTATCCGGACAACACAATCTGCGAAAAGAGTTTGATGTGCTGAGAAATGCTTCCAGTAAATCTCCTCAGATAAATTTATCGGTATACACTTTTTCCCAAGAAATAAACTGGGAACATCCAAAGTATAAAAATTTCTCCGGCATTGCAGGTTTAACTGCCACTCAGCAAGACAACAGTTATACCGGTCGTTATCTTATACCCAATTATTTTTTGTATTCATTCGGAGCTTTTTATATTGAAAAATGGAATCATCAAAAATGGGATGTACAGGCAGGTCTTCGTGCAGATAATAAATCCATCAATACTACGAGATTGCAGTCGGGAGCAAGTGTTATTGACAGATATGCTTTCAATTTCAATACCTATGGCGCATCTGTAAATGCAGGATATAAATTATCCCCCGACTGGAAAGTGAATGCCAATTTTTCACTCTCCTCCCGGTCGCCGCATGTAAATGAGCTGCTGACCAACGGACTGCATCATGGTACTGCTACTTATGAAGTGGGCAACATCAATCTTGTTCCCGAAGTGTCTAAAAATATTTCACTGAACAGCAGTTATGCCAACAAGAAAAAAAATATATCCATTGATTTCTCTGTATATCATAACAGAATCAACAACTTTATTTATCAGCAGCCACGGCCCGATCAGCCGGTATTGACTATCAGAGGGGCGTTTCCCAAAATTGAATATATGTCCACCAATGCTGCGCTGAGCGGATTGGATTTCACCGCCCAATGGCAGCCGGTTGCACAACTAACGTATCGAAACAAATACAGCATACTTCGAGCAAGAAATCTCAAAATCAATGACTGGCTTATCTGGATGCCGTCTGACAGAATAGAAAATGAGCTTGCATGGAATTTTAAGGACACAAAAAAATTCTCTAATACTTTACTGAGTGTTACTTCTCAACATGTGCTGTTTCAAAAAAGAACGCCTGATAATTCATCCGGAAAGCAAGATTATAAATCACCTCCGTCTGGATATAATTTACTGCATGCTGATTTCGTAACCACTTTCAGTATAAATAAAGTCCCGCTTACGCTTAATCTGAGTTGTCGGAATATTTTAAATACATCTTATCGTGAATACCTCAATAGTTTCAGGTATTTCACTGATGAGGTGGGAAGAAACTTTATTATTCGTTTAAAAATAAATATCAATCATTCTTAACAATTAAATCTAAAATCAACAAGTCATGAAACATGTATTCAAATTGAGCGCTGCGGCGTTACTGGCTTCTTCTCTTTTTTTAACCTCTTGTAAAAAAGACACCCCAACTCCGGAACCCAATGAAGAGGAAGTAATTACAAAAGTTGAACTGAGCTTTATACCCGAAGGCGGTACGGAGGCAGATGAAATTTCCTTCGAATGGAAGGATACTGACGGCAATGGAACTCCAGAGCAAATAGATCCAATACTTTTGGATGCCGGGAAAAAGTATAATGTTGAAGTGGAAGTGTACAATGAATCAGTAACACCTGAGGAAGATATTACTGAAGAAATTGAAACTGTAGAGGGTAAGAAAAGTCATCGTTTTTATTACATTCCCGCTTCTGCAAATTTAGTCACGATAAGTGGGCTAGATAAAGATGCCGATAACGTTTCTGTTGGATTAACCAGTTTATGGCAAACATCTGCAACTGCTGCAACAGGAAAAATCAGAGTGGTATTGAGACATTATGCAGGAACTCCTCCCAACAAACAGGAAAACGATCCGGTGGATAGTCCTAAAGCATCAACTGACATAGATGTTGAATTCCCACTAGAAGTAAAATAAGATTTCAAAATATATCAGATGGAGGCCATTGGCCTCCATTTTTTATTGGTACTGATTATTGTTCTCTTTTTTTCTTTCACCTATCTGCTGACGCCACATGGCATAGTAAAGTCCTTTTTCATTCAGTAATTTTTCGTGAGAACCCGTCTCCACCACATCACCTTTTTCAAGTACATAAATTTTATCTGCATGCATGATGGTACTCAAACGATGCGCAATCAAAATAGTTATCTGTTCTTTTTTGTAAGAAATATCTTTAATGGTATTTGAAATTTCTTCTTCTGTCAATGAGTCGAGTGCGGATGTGGCTTCATCAAAAATCAGTAGCCGTGGTTTCCTCAAAAGTGCTCTGGCTATTGAAATTCTCTGTTTTTCTCCTCCGCTTAATTTAAAACCGCCTTCGCCGATGATGGTTTCTATTCCGTTTTCAGCACGGGAGAGCAGGTTGTTGCAGGATGCTTTTTGCAAAGCTTCATTTATATCAGCATCAGATGCATCGGGTTGTACAAACTGTAAGTTTTCTTTGATAGTGCCGCTAAACAGGTTGGTATCCTGTGTAACAAATCCAATTTGTTTTCTTAGGTCATCAAAATGTATTTCAGTCTCATCCATCCCATTATACAAAATCTTTCCTTCGAGTGGCCGGTATAATCCAACCAACAATTTCATCAGCGTAGATTTCCCGCTTCCGCTGGGACCAACAAATGCGATGGTTTCTCCTTTTTTTACCTCAAAACTGATATGGCTTATAGCATTTTGCGATGCTGTTTGATGTTTGAACGAAACAGTGTTGAATGATAAAGTATTTATTTCTCCTAGTTTTTTTGGAATTACAGGTTCTGCTTCTGGATATTTTTTCATCAATTTATCGAAGTTATTCAGCGATGCTTCGGCTTCCCTGTAAGAAAGGATGATGTTGCCAATTTCCTGTAAAGGCCCGAAAACAAAAAATGAAAAAATCTGCATTGTCACCAACTGTCCCGCATCCATTTGATTATGAAAAATCAGCCACATCAAAATAAACAGAATCAATTGTCTGAGCGTGTTTACCATCGTACCCTGAACGAAACTGATACTCCTGATACGTTTTACCTTAGTCAATTCAAGTCCGAGTATTTTGTAGGTGTTTTTATTCAGTCGTTCTATTTCTTGTTTGGTAAGGCCGAGACTTTTTACCAGCTCGATATTTCTTAAAGATTCGGTGGTAGAGCCGGCTAGTGCGGTGGTTTCCTTTACTATATTTTTTTGTATCAGTTTTATTCTTTTACTGAGCTTATTGGTAATGAGCGACAGTATGCCAATGCCAATCAGGTAGGAGACTGGAATACGCCAGTTGATAAATACAGCGGCGTAAACAAAAACAAACACTATGCCTATGATAATTCCAAAAAGTATGTTGATGAAATTGGTCATAAATTTCTCTACATCCGACCTAACTTTAGTAAGTATAGAAAGCGTCTCTCCGCTTCGTTGTTCTTCAAAATCCTGATAAGGCAGCTTCATCGCATGTTGCAGTCCGTCGGTAAATACTTTTGCACCGAACTTCTGAATAATCAGATTTAAAAAATAATCCTGAAAAGCCTTGGCAATACGACTCACCATAGCCACGGAAATGGAAAAAATGAGTATATAGTAAACGCCTAATTGCAAATAAGGAGCTCCATTTCGGTTGGTCTTTGTAAAACTCCAAAAGAACTCATTGGCTTTAAACAATTCTTTTGAAGCGTGCTGATCTCCCGCGAGATTAACCAGCTTGCCTAGAAGAATTGGGTCGATTAATGAAAATCCTATATTGATTGCTGCCATCATCAAGGTCAGTATAACGAGCCATCTGTGAGGTCTCAAATAATGCAGTAATATCTTCATCTAATAAGGAATTATTTTTTACTCTTTAATGTTCTGCAAGTTCGTTTAATCTGTCTACAAACATTTATCCGTCTTGCTATTTGTTCAATATATGTTAAATAACTTCTTTAATTGAACAATTTTGACTGATTTTAGTTATATATTATACGCAAATCCTTAGCATATTACCTGCGTTAACTATATTTGCAATAGTTTTAAGAAACCTAGTTTTTGTAACTCTCTTTGAAAGAAATTAAACTTTTAAAAAAATGGCAGAAGAATCTGCGCACAAGTTTGTATTTTCTAAACCCATAAATCGAATTTATGAGGTTATCAAACTGGAGAAAAATGAAGTTTCTTCCATATATTTTTATGCTGTTCTGAGCGGCTTGATTCAACTTTCTCTTCCCATTGGCATTCAGTCTATCATCAGTTTTGTTTTAGGCGGAGCCATGTCTGCTTCTCTGATTTTTTTGATTGTCTTGGTCGTTGGGGGTGTTTTAGTGAGTGGTCTTTTGCAGGTAAACCAAATGAAAATCATTGAAAAAATCCAGCAAAAGCTATTCGTTCGCTACTCGCTTGAATTTTCCGACCGCATACCCAAATTCAACTTACAACACACCGACGGCAAACATCTGCCTGAATTGGTGAATCGTTTTTTTGATACCGTCTCTTTGCAAAAAGGAGTATCAAAGTTGCTGCTGGATATACCTGCGGCAAGTATCCAGATATTTTTCGGATTAATACTGCTTTCTTTTTATCACTCCGTTTTTATCTTCTTTGGTATAACACTGATTGCTATTATTTATCTTATTTTGAAAACGACCAGTGCCAAGGGAATGGAATCCAGTCTTTATGAAAGTGATTATAAATTTAAAGTCGCCGGCTGGCTGGAGGAGATTGCAAGGGTAGTGAAGTCATTCAAGTTTTCCGGTAATCAAAATTTTTCTATCAGTAAGACTGATGAAAACTTATCTAAATACCTTACGCACAGAACCAGTCATTTTAAAGTTCTTCTTCAGCAATATTGGACGCTCATAATTTTTAAAGTAATCATCACTGCTGCAATGTTGATAGTCGGTAGTTTGTTGCTAGTTAATCAGCAGTTGAACATCGGACAATTTATTGCCGCTGAAATTGTTATTTTGATGGTGATCAATTCAGTGGAGAAATTGATAGCTAATCTTGATAACGTATACGATATTCTTACTTCAGTTGAAAAGCTGAGCAAAGTCACCGAAATGCCCGTGGAGGTAAACGGAAGCGCTCAACTTCCCAAGAGTTCGGCTGGATTAAGTATCGATGTTACTAATGTAAGTTTCAGTTATTCTGAAACCTTTGGTGAAAATGCGCTCAATAATGTTTCTTTCAGTGTTTTGCCCGGGGAGAAAGTTTGTCTGATGGGAAGAGCCGGTTCAGGTAAATCAACCATATTAAAATTACTTTGTGGCGCTTACAAAAATTTTGACGGTACAATATGTTTGAATAACCTTTCAATACACAACTACGAATTAAATTCATTGAGATCACAAACAGGAGCTTTATTCAGCCATGAAGATATTTTTGAGGGCACCTTAATCGATAATATCACCATGGGGACAAAAAATATTCCATTGGAACATATTTCTGAGATATCTGAAAAAGTTGGACTCAAGAATTTTATTGCCACTTTGCCTACTGGATTTGACGAGAAGCTTGATCCTGTAGGTCATAAATTATCCAAAAAAATCATCCAAAAAATTTTATTGTTGCGTTCATTTATAAACTATCCTCGCTTATTGCTTATGGAGGAGCCATTTGAAGGGATTGAAGAAGATATTAAGGAGAAGATAATGTCATACATGCTGACTTCTATGTCAGCTACAACCGCTTTTATTTGTTCGAATGATGCTGATTTTGCTTCAAAGTGCGACAAAGTAATCTACCTTGAACATGGAAAAATAAAGGCTATGGGGAAGTGGAGTGAAATAAATAAAGATATATAATACGGATATTTTAAAAATATTTTTTAGAAAAATATAGTAATAATAAACGCTGATCAATTGGGTACTTTTTTTAAAAATAGCATTGAAGAAGAACTTAAAGAGTCTGACATTCGTTCCTACGGGTATATTTACAGGATAGGAAAAGAGAGTCGTGTTAAACACTGGCTTGTAGGAATACTGATTGTTTTAGTTGCTTTTATGTTTGTACCATGGACCCAGAATATCCGTGCAAACGGTCTTATATCTACTTTAAGGCAGGAAGACAGGCCGCAGGAATTAAATACCATCATCGCAGGAAAGATTGCCAAATGGAGAGTTAAAGAGGGTGATTTGGTAAAAGCAGGAGATACGCTTATTCAGATTTCTGAAATAAAAGATGACTATCTGGATCCGCAATTGCTTATGCGTACCAAAGAACAGATTTCTTCCAAAGAGATGAGCATTGAAAGTTACAAGAGTAAAGTTGGAACAGCAGAACAACAGATAAGTGCGCTGACCCAGGGACGAGAACTGAAGATTTCTCAGATTGAAAATAAGATTGGTCAGCAAAAAATGAAATTGCGCAGTGACAGTATGGACCTTGTTGCCGCGAAAAATGACTACAAGATCGCCAATCAACAATACCAACGTCAGAAAGAAATGTATGACAATGGATTGGTATCCCTTACACAATTGGAGCAGCGAAATGTTTCTTTCCAAAATGCTATGGCAAAAATGACTTCTGCTGAAATCAAGTACTCTAACTCAAGGCAGGAGTTAGGTGTTTTGCAACTGGAATTAAACGGTGCTATGCAGGATTACAATGAGAAAATATCAAAAGCTTCCGGGGATAAATTTCAGTCACTTTCCCAAATTGCATCCGGTGAAGCAGAGGTTGCCAAATTACGCAACCAGTACATGAATTATGATATCCGAAGCAGGTTGTATTACATCACCGCTCCTCAGGACGGCCAGGTAGTGAAAGCAAAAAAAGCCGGTATAGGAGAGATCGTTAAAGAAGGAGAGCTATTGGTGGAAATCGTTCCTACCAGAATGAATTATGCAGTGGAAATTTTCGTTCGCCCCGTTGATTTGCCTTTGATTTCAGTTGGTCAGAAAGTAAGATTTATGTTTGACGGATTTCCTGCCATTGTTTTCAGTGGCTGGCCTGCTGCTTCATACGGAACTTTTGGCGGTAAAATTGCTGTTATAGAAAATGCCGTTGGTAAGGAAGGAAAATTTCGTGTACTCGTTGCCGAAGATAAATCAGATAAGCCTTGGCCAAAAGAACTAAGAATAGGAGGAGGCGCACAATCAATGGCATTATTAAAAAATGTACCTATCTGGTATGAATTATGGCGAAATATAAACGGATTCCCTCCTGATTTTTATACCGCAGAAACCGCTAAATCAGAAAAAAAATCATCAAAGTAAGCAATGCTCAGGTTTAGCACCAAAATAGCTTTTCGGTTATTCGCAATAGTTACTATTGTCTTTCTCTTTAATTCTGTAAGCGCTCAGGTTAATTCATCTCCAGCTTTTTTAAGTCAGGATGAATATATCACAATCGTAAAAAAATATCATCCTATTGTAAAACAAGCCGATATAGCCATTCAGAGAGCCGGTTTGGATGTGCTTTCTGCCAGAGGATCATTTGATCCCTATCTTGGATTTAATTCTGATCAAAAAACTTTTGATGGTAAGCAATATTTTCAGGTAGCCAATCCTGAATTAAAAATACCGACATGGTATGGTATTGAAGTGAAAGCAGGTCTCGAAACCAACTCCGGGCCAAGACTGGCTTCAGAAAGTACCTTGGGCAATACAAGTTATGCGGCTATTTCATTGCCTCTTGCAAAGAATCTGGTTATGGATAAAAGAAGGGCGGCATTGCAACAAGCTAAAATTTTCAGGCAACAGTCTTACAGTCAGAAGGCTTTAATTGTAAACGATTTGCTTAAAGATGCCTTGTATGCCTATTGGGAATGGGCTAAAGCTAATCGTATTAATATTATATTAACTGAAGCCGTTAAAATAAATGAGGCACGTTATCAATTAATCAGAAAATCCTTTATAATTGGAGAGCGCCCTGCGATAGACACGACAGAGGCATTCACTCAGTTGCAAAGCTTTCAGTTTTTACAGACCGAATCAGCAATAAAAGTTAAAACCTCAGCGGTTGAATTATCCAATTTTTTGTGGAAGGAAAGCAACGAATATTATGACCTTCCCGATTTTGTAACGATAAATGAGGAATGGAATAAAATTGATTATAGCAATCTTCCATTGCCAGTTATGCAGGACGTTGTTACCGGCGCTTTATCCAATCATCCTAAATTAAAAGTGTACAGAGATAAAATGTCTGCTTTAGTGGTTGACAGAAAATTGAAATTTCAGGACCTGTTGCCTGTGGTGAACCTGCGTGCCAGTATTTTGAATAATGGCTACAATGTTTTTAATGGAATAAAAAATTCCGGATACTATTCCGATTACAACAAGTTCGGTTTCGACATGGGAATTCCATTAAGATTAAGTCAGGGTAGGGCGAATTACAAAACAGCCAAATTGAAAATTCAGGAAACCGATTTTGAAGTCAGTTTGCAGAGACAACAAATAGAAAACAAAATCAAATATTACTTCAATGAATTGGCAGGTTTTCAACGTCAGATAAAGTTGTATAGTGATATCTACAAAAATTATCAGGAACTTTTCAAAGGTGAGGAAATAAGATTCAAGGCGGGCGAAAGCAGTTTATTTATTCTGAACAGTCGTGAAAATAAAGTGCTGGAAGCAGCTCAAAAGCTGGCTGAATTAAAAATAAAATATCTTCAAACCCAGGTGGCGCTATCATGGTCTGCCGGGGAATTGAGATAATATCAAATTACTAACCGGCCCATCCTTCTCTGTCCAGACTCCTGTATTGTATCGCTTCTGCCAGATGCTCCGCTTCGATATCAGCGCTCCCCGACAAATCTGCAATGGTTCTACTTACTTTCAGTATCCTGTCGTATGCCCTCGCTGATAAGTTCAGTTTTTCCATGGCTTTTTTTAGTAAACTTTGCCCAGTCTGATCAATCAAACAAATCTCTTTCAGCATCTTATTGCTCATCTGAGCATTGGCATAAACAGCCGGACAGTTGCTGTATCTCTTCGCCTGAATTTCTCTGGCCTTTATTACCCTCACTCTTATGGTTTCACTATTTTCAAATTTTTCCTGTGACGACAATTCATCAAATACCACGGGAGTGACTTCCACATGCAAATCAATTCGGTCGAGTAAAGGGCCCGACACTTTATTAAGATATTTCTGTACTGTGCCTGGCGGACAAGAACATTCTTTATCGGGATGATTAAAAAATCCACAGGGACAGGGGTTCATGCTGGCAATCAACATAAAACTCGCCGGAAAATCCAGCGCAATTTTAGCTCTTGATATGGTTACTTTTCTTTCTTCCATTGGCTGTCGCATCACTTCAAGTACTGTTCTTTTAAATTCAGGCAATTCATCTAAAAATAAAACTCCGTTATGTGCAAGCGAGATTTCTCCCGGTTGAGGATTGCCACCGCCACCTACGAGCGCCACATCTGATATGGTATGATGAGGGCTCCTGAAAGGTCGCCGGCTCACCAATGTGGAATGTTCAGGAAGCTTACCGGCAACACTGTGAATTTTTGTTGTCTCCAGCGCTTCTTCCAATGTAAGTGGCGGTAAAATTGTTGGAAGTCTTTTTGCTAGCATCGTTTTACCGGCGCCCGGCGGACCTATCAAAATGGCATTATGTCCGCCGGCCGCCGCTATTTCCAATGCTCTTTTAATATTGTGCTGACCTTTCACCTCGGCAAAATCAATTTCATACGTGCTCTGCGCATGTAAAAATTCTTCTCTCGTATTGATGGTTGTTGGTCGGAGTGAGTGCTCTTTATCAAAAAACTCAATCACCTCTTTCAAATGGCTTACTCCAAATACTTTTAAATTATCAACCATAGCGGCTTCTCTGGCATTGGCAGCTGGAAGTATGATTCCTTTAAAACCATCTTTTTCTGCCTGAATCGCAATAGGCAGGGCCCCCTTGATAGGTTTCACTATGCCATCCAGTCCCAGCTCACCCATGATAATGTAGTCGGAAATTTTATCAGGTTCATTGATTTGATTGGTGGCAGCCAAAGTTCCAATCGCGATGGGTAAATCAAATGCAGTACCGGTTTTCTTTATATCCGCCGGCGCTAAATTGACTACCAGTTTGGTTCGCGGCATATAATATTGATTGCTTTTGATGGCGCTCTCTACTCGCTGCAAGCTTTCTTTTATGGCATTGTCCGGCAAGCCAACAATAAAATAATGTTTGCCCTGATTGTTTACATCCACTTCCACTGAAATAGTAATAGCTTCTACACCATAAACTGCACTTCCGTATGTTTTAATAAGCATATGTAAATGTCAAACATTGTCTGATTGTTTCGGGAAGAATAACAACAGGATTTTAAAAGATTAAAACAACTATTTGTTGTGGTTTAAACATTTATAAATTGAATTATCCGCATTTCAGTTATTTTAATTCGTTTAATGTCAGTATGTTCCTAAAAAGTTATTTTTGCTTATCTTGTTTTACATCAACTATTAAAATAAATTTCTGATGCAAACTATTATAAGATTAATCATTTTTTTTGTTGTACTGTTTCCATTCTGTTCAGTCGCTCAGTCCACCTACCTGAATCAGGGAGCCAAGGATTTTCATGTGATTGACAGACTTGAGATAAGACTGAAAAATAATACAGACCTCAATTTTTCCACTTTAAAATCGTACAACAGAAAACATGTCATTCAGGAGGCTTCGTTTATAGACAGTGTTAGATTAGGATTAAAAGATTCAATAACGGAGTACAAACAATTAAAAAACAAGATCCGTCCATTTTCTGCTGCAGATGAGTACAATCTGCAAAGTTTGTTTATGAACAATGCTGAGTGGGGAAGTCTTTACAGGCAATCATTTACCTCCAAATATCCTTTGCTCAAGACATTTTACACTTCCAAGTCTAATTTTTTTGAATTAAATAGTAAAGATTTATTTCTTGCTGTAAATCCGGTACTCCAGTTGCAATTTGGAAAAGAATCTGACAACGAAAAAAGATTGTATTTGAATACGAGAGGTATTACCGTGAGAGGAAGAATAGGAGGGCGTATTGGCTTTTCATCCACTATTATGGAAAATCAGGAGCGTGGTCCTTCATTTTACCAGGAAAAAGTAACAACCCTAAGAGCGGTACCCGGTGTAGGTTTTTATAAATTATTCAAAAAAGATGCTTCAGCATATGACTATTTTGATGGCAGGGGATATCTGACATTCAACGCAGCTAGGTTTATTGATTTTCAATTTGGGTACGATAAAAATTTTATCGGCAATGGTTACAGAAGTCTTTTTCTGAGCGACTGGGGTAACAGCTATCTTTTTGCAAAAATCAATACGCGTATTTGGAAATTGAACTACCAGAATCTTTTCATGGAGTATATGCCAACTTATACAAAAAACGGAGATTCTCTGCTCAAAAGAAAATACTCGGCTATGCATCATTTGAGTATGAATGTTACTAAATGGCTCAACATTGGTTTGTTTGAAGGAGTCATGTTTGGAAGAAAAGATCATTTCGATTTTCAATACCTGAATCCAATTATTTTTTACAGACATGTAGAAGGAACTGTCGGTAGTCCTGATAATGCCGTTGCGGGTATTGACTTCAAAGCAAATGTCATGCATCGTTTTCAGTTCTACGGACAGTTGTTGATGGATGAATTTATTTTATCTAAAATAAAAAACAGCCCAACCAACTGGGTGAATAAATTTGGATTTCAACTGGGTGGAAAATATATAGATGCGTTTGGTGTTAAGAATCTTGATCTACAAATTGAAATGAACAGGGTGCGTCCATTTACTTATTCCCATTATGACACCGTTAATAATATGACGCATTACAACCAGCCGTTAGCGCATCCTTTGGGGGCTAATTTCCAGGAGTTGATAGGCATTGTTCGCTATCAACCTTTTCCTAAATGGAATATTTACGCAAGGGCTATCTATTATTATCAGGGACTTGATACAGCTAATACCAATTTCGGAGGAAATATTTTCCGGCCATATACCACAAGGCATATGGAAGATGGCTACAAAGTTGGAAGCGGAAACAGAGCCACCTGTCTCAATGGCGTGCTGCATGTTTCCTATGAATTCAGACAAAACCTGTTTTTTGAAACGGGTTTGCAATACAGAAATTTTCAATTGGCAGTTGGGAATCAAAGACCTGCATCAACAACATTTTGGGCAGGAGTCAGATTGAATGTTTTCAGAAGGGAATACGATTTTTAATGCAGTGAAACTTACTCTATAATAAAAGAAAGCGTGATACTTCTTGATCTTATCTGATCAATAACGTTTGAAAACTTCAGATTTTCATCCCTGCTATGTACATTTTTAAATCCCCAACCTACCTTGAGCTCAGGAGATAATACAAATACAGGGAAATAAAAATGAAAACCTATACCGGCTTCTACGCCGTAGTCCAGTTTATTTAACTTGATTAATTTTTCTGCATTTTTTTGTCCGGCATTTGCGGCAAAATCATATTCTATTTTTCCTCCTCCAATTAAATATACTTTGAAATTATTAATACGGTCGCTACTGAATTTTATTTGCATAGGAAGAGAAAGCGTAATACCCTGTACCTTTCGGGTGGTAATGCTATCTTCTGATGAGAATCTGTCGGGATATTTCAGCTTGTATTGAAATGCTTTTTCAGTAAATATCAGATTAAGCGGATAGGTGCGCAAATCAAAATGTTCTCCTAGTCGCATATTCACCAGCCAGGCAAGATTAATACCGGTGCTTTGAATACTTTCTACGGCAAGCACACTGTCATATTCCAAAAATCTTGGGTGATGGGTAAAGCTGTAATAGGAGCGGTTCGTCCCCAGATTAATGCCGAAATGAAATTCTTTATCATCATGTTCAGGTAGGTTCAATTCCAACTCCGCCTGCGAAAAAGCAGAGGAGCTTAGCATCATAGTGCAAATGATCAGATGTATTATTTTACTCCGCAATAAATGCTGCATATACCTAAGGTCAATGGTTTACATAAAGTTTTTGTATATCCAACTTCATCAAGAATATTTACAAATGCTTTTCCCTCAGGAAATTTCCTTATTGATTCATCCAGATATTTATACGCCTCTCTATTTTTAGAGAACAGCTTTCCAACATTTGGAGTAATCTGTTTCATATAAAAATTATACAGAGGTTTTACCAATATAGAATCTGGCTTGCTGAATTCCAGCACCACCAGTTTGCCTCCTGGCCTAAGCACTCTTTTTATTTCGGCAAGTCCTTTTTCAAGATGCTGAAAATTTCTCACGCCAAAGGCTACCGTAACTGCGTCAAACGTATTGTCTTCAAATTTTATTGCCTCGCTGTCGCCAAGTAATAATTCAATATCTTTTTCCAAACCGAGTTTGGCAATTTTTTTTCTCCCTACGTCCAGCATTCCCTCGCTGATGTCGATACCAATAATTTTTTTCGGATGCAGTATTTTCTGAGCCAATATGGCAACATCGGCAGTACCCGTGGCTACATCTAATATTGACGATGGATTGATTTCTTTTAATTGTTTGAGTGCTTTTTTTCTCCAGCTAACATCAATACCCGCACTTAAAAAGCGATTCAGAAAATCATACTTAACCGATATGTCGTTAAACATATCCGCCACTTGTTCCTTTTTTTTCAAAGTAGAGTCTTTGTAAGGAACTACGGTATCGTGTGCAAATTCAGGCATTGATACTGCAAATATACACCCTTTGCCTCTTCGCAGATATCTGTATTAACATTGCTTTTAGATTAATTACTTTTGCTTAACAATTAAAAATAATGAACATTAAGAAAGCAATATATGTGATTAGCAGTCCGGAATATGAAAAATGTCCTGCGCCCAACAAACCCGAATACGCTTTTATTGGAAGAAGTAATGTGGGCAAGTCTTCGCTGATTAATATGTTGTGTAACAATGATAAACTGGCCAAAACCTCCGCATCCCCCGGAAAAACACAGCTGCTTAACCATTTTGAAATAACATCAGCAAATAGTAAAGGTGTTGTATCGCAATGGTATCTGGTAGATTTGCCCGGTTATGGTTTTGCCAAAGTGAGTCAGCGCAATAGAAGAAGATGGGAACAGATGATAGAGAATTATCTCAGAAAAAGAGAAAACTTGTCGATGGTTTTTGTATTGATTGACGCTCGTCATACACCACAAAAAATAGATCTTGATTTTCTGGAGAGTTTAAAATTGTGGCAAATTCCTTTGAGTTTGATTTTCACCAAGACAGATAAAGAAACGCAAAGAGTGGTGAGTAAAAATATAAAAGACTTTCTGGAGGCGATGAAAAAGACCTGGCAGTTTTTACCGCAACATTTTATGACAAGCGCTGTTAAGAAAATCGGGAAAGAAAAAATCCTTTCCTGTATTGAAGAAATGAACGAAGAGCTCCTGAAGAAAAATTAGTTTACTGCTTTGTTAGCGCAACTGCTGCTCGCGAATGCTTCAGGCTTAGCTTTGAATGCAAAGCCCATTCCCAGAATATATCCCATTGCTTCTCTGAGCGCGTCGTTACTTTTAAATTGAGGATTGGTATTGATGTCTGCATGCACTTCCATATCAACATGATATTCAGTAAAGATGGAGCATAGCTCATAGGCAATCTCAATGCTCTTTGCAACTTCCACCAGCATACGTTCTTTTATACTGTATTTCAGGTGCGTTTTTTCATTGTGAATGAACATAAATCCGCCCTGGCCTTCTCTTAAGAAAACAATCACCGTGGCAAATTCAGTTTCGATGCCTTTGACCTGGCTGTCTGTTCCGATGCAAACTTTTAATTTATGTCCGTTGGCAGTCTCACGTTGGATGGCTTGAGTAACCGCATCTTTAATGGGAAGTTCTATGGCATCGCCGTTAAATTTTCTCCATAACATATTGAAAGGTTTACTAAATATACTCAATATGTAAGTAAAGAAAAACTAAACAACAGTTATAATGCTCCTGAAATGTGCATTTGTGGATAATTGGCTGTAAATAAAAAAGGGTTAGCCCCTTTCGCTAACCCTTTAATTACACATGATTGTTTATTTACTGTTTTATAATTCTCTCTGCTTGCAGTTGTTGATTTTTACCTATTAGTTGGATTACATAAAAGCCCGCGGCTTTATTGCCCATGTCAATTTGATTGATGCCGCTTCTTCCACTGCCCATAAGAACAGCTCTGCCATTTGCATCCATAATTCTGTACTGGAAGTTGTCTTGTGCATTTACAGTAATGAAACTGTTAACTAGTGTTCCAACTGTATATGGTTTGGCTGTATTCTCAGTAGATTTTAATACTATCACATTTGAGTAAACTATCTGATTGGTTACAGAGGTTACTTTAAGTCTGTAGTATTTGGTACCGTTGCCATTTGCAGGATATACTGCATTTCTGGAAGTTGTACCCTGATCAGAAAGACTGGTGAAACCGCTTCCATTATTTGATACCTCAACGATTTGTGATTTAATAGGTTCATCAGAAACAATGCTCCAATTTAAACGATGTTCATCTTTATTTACGTTTCCGCTTAGGGCAACGCTTCTGATTTCCAATGTACTGCGGAATCCTGTGATGCTGTATGAACCCAGACTTCCGTAATTGCTTGAAAATGAATTGCCGGCTCCGGTAACTACAAAATAATAGGTACCTGCTTTTAATGATGTATCAATCGTTACATCCATTGTTGTTGAAGGATCATACGTTCTCAACAGTGTTTGAGATCCATCATAAAGAAGTACTTTAATATCCAGATTGGCACCTTCGTTTGTTCCGCCCAGACTATATGGATTTGCTTCAAAATGGAAATTTGAAAACTGAGAAAAAACAAACTTAAATGCATCTTTATCTGTATTAGTGGCAACAATACCATTAACATTGAACGATGTATTACCGGGAGAGAATGCAGCCTCATTTAATGTTTCAACATAATCATCTGCTCTGTAGCTGAATCCATTTCTTGAAGTGATGATATTTAGATTGTCTTGTATATTGTTGCAACCTGATGGGATAGGACCTGCATTCCATCCTGTTTTATTTCTGTAGTAGCTGTTTCCCATAATTGGAGCCCAGCTTGTTTCGCCTGTTCCAATACCTGAATTATAGGTTTCTGTGAGAGTACAATTGTTGTCAAACGAAGCCTGGTGTGAAAGTCCAACAGTATGGCCGCTTTCATGACTGCAACATTCTGCTATATATTTAGCATTATTAGGACCTAATCTGTCTGAAAATACGAAAGCAGGAGTGTCATCTCCCCAAGTGAATGAGCCGATAAAAGCAACGCCTCCAACACCTTGTTTCCAGCTGCTGCTTGGAGTAATGATTACGCGCATTCTCTGTGCCAAAGGCGCAGAAAGGAATATTGTTGAATCTGTAGTGATATTTATGTCAAATGGACGATAGTCTTCAGATACTCTGTTGAATATTTCGGTAATCTGAGCATCTGTCAATGAAGGAGCTGTACAAACGATGGGATTTCCTCCGTTCCATACTGAACTTCTTACATAATGTCCATCGAAATCAAGAAAAATAGTAGGTCTTGCCGAAGGAAGACTGTTTAACCTGGGAAGGCTAAACGCTGCTGTTGATAGAAGGGTAACCATCAGCAATAAAAGGGTTTTGTAAAAGTTTTTCATGTGGATTATAGGATTTGATATTGGATAAAAAGTACATCAGGACATAATCATCAATGACTATGGCAGTCCTGTAATAAAGAACTTATTTCAAATTTTTCGATTGAATAATTATTTTGATTGTCTTTTTTTAATTCATATCCATCAGCTGCATCCGGATTGATGATACGGCCAACGTATCTTGCCTCACTTGCTTCTTCAGAAATTCTGGAGATTTGCAATAATGTATTTTCAAAATTTTGAGATCTGATTAAAACAGACTGAAGGTTGTGGTATTTCATCTCATTGCTGATAACTTCTCCTTTGAATACGAGTTGCTCGTTGAATGCGATAGAAACAGTTTCGCCGTTTTTATAAATCATCGTCTTTTCTAAAGTGCTGGAACTAACCGGAATGGTTCTTGCAAAGCCGGAAAATAATTTCGGTTTGCCGGTTTTATTTTTTTGTCCGAAGACAGATATGGCAGATAGGCAAAATAACAGCGCAATGCTTGTTTTGAAAATGGTTTTCATTTGCTTTTGTTTTAGATATTGGATAAAATCACGAATTCTACCAGTAACAACGCTCATTTATTGCTTAATAGTATGTGCCAAAAGATTTTTTTATAAAAAAATGGATTTTTATAATTTGACAATCATTCTTTTATAGTATAATAAATATAATTATACGTATATGCAAGAAAATCAATAGACTTTTTTGGAGTTTATTTTAATAAAATGATGGCATAAAAAAAGGATGAATGAATCATCCTAATTCAATAAAGCGTAGTAATTCAAAAATTATACCAACATTAATACCGGATTTTCCATGTATTTTTTGAGCGTTTGAAGGAATGCAGCGCCAATGGCACCATCTACTGTTCGATGATCACAACTGAGCGTTACTTTCATAATGTTGGTTACATCAAATGTTTCGCCTTTTTTAACAACAACTTCTTTTATACGCCCAACAGCCAATATGCAGCTGTCCGGCGGGTTGATAATGGCGGTAAACTCTTCAATGTCCATCATGCCCAAGTTGGAGATGGTAAAAGTATTTCCGCTGAACTCGGATGGTTGGAGTTTCTTGTCTTTCGCCTTGCCGTACAATTCTTTAGCTTCAGAGGCGATTTGTGACATAGATTTTTGATCTGCAAATTTGATGACGGGTACAATAAGGCCATCGGGCATTGCCACAGCCGAACCGATATGAATATGATGATTGTGTCTGATGAATTCGCCCATCCAGCTGCTGTTTACATCGGGATGTTGCTTGATCGCAGCCGCACATGCTTTTATGAGCATATCATTGAAGGAAATTTTTACAGGACTTACTTCATTAATTGTCTTACGGGCAGTAATGGCATTGTCCATGTTTATTTCCATTGTCAAATAGAAATGAGGGGCGCTGAACTTACTTTCGCCCAATCTGCGGGCAATGGTTTTACGCATTTGCGTAAGCTGAGTATCAGTATAAGACTCAGTGCCTGCAGTAACTGCAATGGCTGAAGCGGCTGCAGAGCTTTTCGGAGCAGAGGATGCTGTCGGAACGTAGTCATCTACATCTTTTTTGATTACCCTTCCTCCGTCGCCGGAACCATTTAGTTTGCTGATATCTATTCCTTTTTCAGCTGCAATTTTTTTGGCAAGAGGTGAAGCTTTTACCCTTCCATCGGTTGAGGTGGTCTGAGATGCGACCGGCGTAGTTGCAGAAGTAGTTGCAGCAGTAGTTGCCTGGCTTGCAGCTGGAGCTGTTTCTTTAACAGCGGTTGGTGTCTGATTATTTGCTCCGCTTTTTTCGGCAGCCACATAAGCACTCACATCTGTACCGGCTTTACCAACGATGGCGATGATCTCATTTATTTTAGCGGCTTTGCCGGCTTCCACACCAACGTAAAGCAGTGTGCCTTCCTCATAGCCAACTACTTCCATGGTGGCTTTATCAGTCTCTACATCTGCAAGTACATCGTCAGATTTCACAAAATCGCCTAGTTTTTTATTCCATGATACAATTTTACCCTCGGTCATGGTATCGCTCAGCAGCGGCATCCGAATAACTTTAGCTCCCTGAGGTAATGAGGCCGTTGGAGCGCTAGCCTGAGGCTCCTGCGGGGCCGCTACGGATATTGATTCCACTGGCTTACTGTCATTTATTTCAAGTAATTTTTTATAATCCTCTCCTTCTTTTCCGATAATTGCCAGCAGGCCGTCCACCTTCACCGATTTCCCTGCCTCTACTCCAATGTACAGGAGCGTTCCTTCATTGTAACTTTCCAGCTCCATCGTAGCTTTATCCGTTTCCACATCAGCGAGTACATCTCCTGGTTTTACCTTGTCGCCCACCTTTTTATTCCATGCAACAATAACACCTTCAGCCATTGTATCACTAAGCCTGGGCATTTTGATAACCTCTGCCATATATTTATTTTTCTTTATTTTTAATTTAAGGTTCGAAATTACGCCAAAAATGGTAAATCTTAAGCGTACTTTTTACACTATAAACCGAATGAAGGGATTTATTTAAACAAAACTCCTGAATCGAGTTAATAATCGATATCCAGCTTCAGTCTTTCTTTCAATTCCTTAATCAGTGGATATTGCTCCGTCAGCAATGCAAAAAATTCCTTATTGTTCATTCGCTTTTCTCCGGGCTGCTCATTGTTTTCTATTTCCTCTAGTTTCAACTGATACTTGATTAACCGGTTATTGAAATACCCCTGCACATGATCCATCAACTCAGCCCTCGCCGCTTCAATAAACTTTTGCTGAATGTTATTATCAGTAATGATTTCAAAATTGTTATCATCAATAATCTTCAATGATGCATTTTTAAAATTCGTGGCAGCTGAATGATTTTTATTGGAGATAAGCAACTCAATAAACTTATTCCATGCTGTTTCCAATGCCTGCTGCGTTAAAATATTGGAATTGTTTTCCTGCCTGTTTTTCTCGGCTATCTTTTGTCTGATTTTTCCTAAAGATGCCAGCTTGCTTTCACTTTTCTCAACGTTAATAGCAGCAGGTTGAACAACAGCTGTTGTGGGATCCGCTTTTTTTATTTCATTTTTAGGCTCTTCAACATAGAGGGTTGCTGTATTTTCTTTTTTTACAACCGAAGTATTGGTTTTGACTGTTTTTACAGGCCTTATAGTCAGCGCTCTGAAAGAAACCGGTTTGGTATTTTCAGTCAGATTTTTTTTTTCAACAGCATCATCGTGTATGCTTAACTGTACGGCCTGTTTTAAGTAAGCCAGCTTTATGAGCAATAATTCAATGTGTAGTTTCTTATTTCTGGAGAGCTTGTACTGAATGATGGATTCACTTACAATATTCATGGCGGCAACCAGCCATGATGCATCAATTTGTGCTGCAGACTGAATGTATTTTGGTTTAAAGTCTTCAGCTACATCTAACAATACAGCGGATTTGGGGTCTCTTGATACAAGCAGATTGCGAAAAAAATCTGCCAGTCCGTCAAGCAGGGCATCTCCCTCAAATCCCTTTTGATTGATTTCATCAAACAGGAGCATGGCATCTGTAAGTTGCTGTTGCTGAAACTGATCAAGCAATCTGAAATAATAATCTTCATCCAGAATATTCAGGTGCTCCAGCGTATTTGAATAGGTGATCTTACCGCCTGTGAAACTGACAATTTTGTCGAGAATACTCAGAGAGTCTCTCATGCAACCCTCACTTTTTTGAGCAATCAGGTGTAAGGCGGTTTTTTCAGCGCTGATCTGTTCTTTTATTGCTATTTCCTGTAAATGCTCTACGGTGTCATTAATGGTAATTCTTTTGAAATCAAAAATCTGACAGCGACTAAGAATCGTTGGAAGAATTTTATGTTTTTCGGTAGTTGCTAAAATAAAAATTGCGAAAGGAGGAGGTTCTTCCAGTGTTTTTAAAAATGCATTGAACGCATTGGCACTCAGCATGTGAACCTCATCCACAATGTATACTTTGTATTGGCCAGCTTGAGGAGCGAATCTTACCTGCTCTACAAGTGTTCTGATGTCATCAACAGAATTATTACTTGCTGCATCCAGTTCATGTATATTAAACGAAGTGCCATTATCAAAAGAAACGCAACTGTTACATTTATTGCAGGCTTCGCCGTCTTTGGTTCTTTTCTCACAGTTTATGGTCTTAGCCAGAATTCTCGCGCATGTTGTTTTTCCCACACCTCTTGGTCCGGTGAATAAAAAAGCATGAGCCAGCTGATTGTTATTAATCGCATTTTTCAGGGTTGTGGTAATGTGAGATTGTCCAACTACCGTGCTGAAGTTTTGAGGCCTGTATTTTCTGGCTGATACAATAAATTTATCCATAATAAAACTGACTTGATGTTTGCCGACTGCTAAAGACAAATTTAATCCTTATCTGTCAGACTCCGATAGGATTGGATGTCTTTTAAATTGTTTTGTTCTGTCAAACAAATAACGATAGGTGGTAAGATTTCGGGATTGATGAACGTCGCCCAGCCCTTTGGCAATATTGATCATTTTTGGGTTGAAATCACCCAACCATTGCATTTCATAATTTGTATAAGCAGATTGGTTATTTTGTATATTATTAGCCAGGCAACCAATGATATATGCATCAACGCCTTTGCCCTGAAATTCAGGGATAATACCAAAAACCAAACCGGTCAATTTATGATTTGGTTTTGTTTTTTTTAGCCACAAAAAATAAAGTTTTTGTAACAACCCGAATTTGCCATGAAGGTATTTAAACCACTGATTGAGATCGGGAAGATTTATAAAAATAGCGATGGGGTTGCTTTTATGATATGCAAAGCAAATCACTTTTTCATCAATGACCACCTTCATTTTTTTAAACATCAACAGCGCTTGTTCTTTTGAGATGGATTTCATCCCTCCGTGCCCGGCCCATGCTTTATTGTATACCTCAGTAAAATCTGCCGCGAATTTTTCCAGATTGTTTTTTTTCAGTGTGCTTACACTGTAATCGCTGTCATTTGCAAATGCGTTGTAGCGTTGCCAGATTTTATCATTCAGTTTCTTTTGCGGATCCATCCCCATACAAATTTGATGATAGAAAGGAAGGAATCCGTAATTTTCAAACAGTTGTTTGTAATAGGGAGGATTGTAATTCATGCAATACAATGGTTCATCAAATCCTTCTGTTACCAGTCCCCACCAGCGGTCTCTCTCTCCGAAGTTAATGGGGCCGTCCATTGCCTCCATGTTTTTTTCTTTAAGCCATTGTCTGGCTGTATCAAACAGCAAATCAGCGCCGTCCTGATGGTTGATGCATTCAAAAAAACCAATACCGCCAACAGGAATGTCGTCTCCTTTGTTTTTATATTTTTTGTTTATAAAAGCGGCTATTCTGCCAATGGGTTGGGCAGCTTCATCAAACAAAATCCATCTTTTAACTTCTCCGAATCTAAAGGCCTTGTTTTTTTCAGTGTCAAACACATCCTCAATGTCTTTATCGAGCGGTCTGATCCAGTTTGGGTCCTTCTCATAAATTTTTAGTGGAAGCTGAAAAAAAGTCATTTGACTTTTTTTATCGACTACTGGAAGGATTTGCATGCAATTAATTTAAAATTAAAAAGAGATCGGTTATCAGGATAATTCTTTCCTCATTTCACTTGTAGTCTTGCTGCTTCCGTCATGGCTCCAGCCTGGCGGCATGAACAGGTATTTCATTTTGGTTAAAAGCGAAGTTTTTTTCTTTAAATCTTTACCAATCGCCTGCCATTCGTGAAAAATGATATAAAGCGGGTTGTCAGATTTATTGAGCGATTTCTTTAGTCCGTATCTCACCGGTTCGATTTCCAGCTCTTCCTGAAAGGTTCCGAAAAGTTTGTCCCACACAATTAGGCACATACCCATGTTTTTATCCAGATAGATTACATTGCTCGCATGATGTACGCGGTGGTGTGATGGGCTTACAAAAACAGCTTCAAACCATTTCGGCATTTTTTTTATGTATTGAGTGTGAACCAGTATGCCATAGGTTTGTGTAAGTGAATACATAAACACAATGTCAACTGGCTCAAATCCCATCAATGCAATTGGAAGAAAATAAATAAATCTGTACACAGGCTGAAACACAGAGGACCTGAATCCGGTAGTGAAATTGTAATCTTCCGATGAATGGTGGGTTACGTGAACTGCCCAGAATAATCGGCAGTAATGGTCAACGAGGTGCTCAAAGTAGAAGGCGATGTCTTCAAGAAAAAAGAGACAAATCCAGTAGAGATAAGGGTTTTGAATTTTAAAAAAGTGATGATTATAACACCATGTCAGTACGCTAACATAAAAGACTCCGCGCAAAAGCAAATCAATACCTGCATTGGCCAAAGTAAGATATATATTTTGTAGGGTACTTTTAAGTGTGTAAAAGTTACGACGCTGCCAGTTGCTCATTAGGATTTCCAATCCAATCAGAACAGTGTATAGAGGAATGGAAAAAAGGATTACAATTGCTTCACGGGAAGAATGCATTGTTTTTAAATTGATTGGTTCATCATTCAATGGCTAAACGGCCATGATTTCCTTTTCCTTTGCTTCAAGATGTTTTTCAATCAGCGCTATAAATTTATCGGTCGCATCTTGTGCTTCTTTTTCAGCATCCTTACAAGCATCCTCACTCAATCCGTCTTTTTGCAGTTTTTTTATTTGTTCAATAGTATCTCTGCGAATATTTCTAACGGAGATTTTACCATTTTCACCTTCCGCGTTACATTTTTTCACCAATTCTCTTCTTCTTTCTTCAGTGAGTGGTGGCATAAAAAGTCGAATGGTATTTCCGTCATTTTGAGGAGTGATGCCAATGTTGGCGGCCATAATGGCTCTCTCAATGGGTTGCACCATATTCTTTTCCCAGGGTTGAACGGAAATGGTACGGGAATCCAGTGCTGAAACATTTGCCACCTGATTAACAGGTGTAGGATTGCCATAATATTCCACCATGATGCCATCAAGGATAGCAGGACTGGCTTTACCGGCTCTGATTTTAGAAAGCTCGTATTCAAGGTGATTGATGGCTTTGGACATTAATCCTGCTGCATCTGATATAATCTGAGATAAATCTGCTGACATAGTTTTAAAATTGAATGCAAATTTATTAAAACGCTTTTAAAATCTGCTATTTTTTACAGATTATCAAAGAGCGCAGACCTGATATAAATTTAATTATTTTATCTCCGCAGATTTACCGGCTAAGGTGAGAATTTTGTGAGACTTGATGATGTTTTGCTTTTCATTGATTTCATCAAGTTGTCTTGCCGCATTTTTTTTGTTGCGCATAAAATAAGCAATGCCTATAAGACCCATAGCGACGATCATTATGACAGCAATCAGAATGTTAGATCCCAATTGGCGAAGCGTGAAAGCGAGCAGAATAAAACCAATATTAGCAGCCAAACATATGTATGTAACCTGACGATGGTTGTTTCCAAGATCAAGCAATAAATGATGAATATGATTTCTGTCAGGACTGAAAGGAGATCGGCGATCCAGTATTCTGTATGTAAAAACTCTCAGTGTGTCAAAAAGCGGAATCATTAAAATTGCAAATCCAATGATAGGAGAAGCATCTAAATGAAGCGGTATGGTATTTGACTGAGAAACATTGATGAATTTTATCACCAGAATTGAATTGATGAGCCCTAAAAGCAACGATCCGGTATCGCCCATAAAGATTTTAGCAGGTGAGAAGTTATAAATTAAAAAGCCGATTATACTTCCTGCCAAAGAGAAGGCCATAACAGCATATGACAGTTCACCAATATAATAGAAGTAACTTCCGAAAACTAGTGTAGTTAACAATCCTAGGCTGCCGGCCAATCCATCCACTCCATCAATCAAATTGAATGAGTTGGTAATGACTACAATGGTAAAAAGAGTCAACACAGATCCGGCAAACGCAGGGATTTCATATATTCCGAACAACCCATACATGTTATTCAGCTGAATATGGCCGAACTTGATAATGATGATTGCTGCCACCACCTGGCCCATGAACTTTTTTGTTGCCGAAATTACAAGGATATCATCCTTAATCCCCAGAAAGAAAATTACTACTGAAGCTGCAGCAAAATACTGTATGTCATTGGTATTATCCTGGGGAGCACCAAGAAGAGCTGCAAGAATAAAGCCGGCAAAAATACCCAAACCGCCTAAAGTTGGAATAACTGTCTTATGAACTTTTCTTTCATCCGGTTCATCGAACAATTTTTTTTCTTTTGCAACCTGGATAATCACAGGAATCGCAAAGAAAGTTGCCATAAAAGCCAGGAATGCACTGAGCAAGATATTATCCATGCTACGATCGTTTATATCTCTAGTAAAGATAGAATTTAACTTTTAATTAAAGAATTTTAATGCAGCATCTTTATAGGCGTTTACATATTTTCTTTATTGTAATTCATTTGCATTAAACTAATTACTTATTATTTTATAAAATAATTTATTTTTTTAAGTTGTAGAAAATTTTCTTTGTAATTGATTTACATTCATTTAGGTTTGTGTACATTTTCAGTTATTATAAATAAATATAAAATAACATGCATCAATTAAAAGATATTGCAACACAAATCAGAAGAGATATTGTAAGAATGGTTCATGGCGTACAAAGTGGTCACCCCGGTGGTTCACTGGGTTGTGCAGATTTTCTTACAGCTTTGTATTTTAAAGAAATGCGTCATAATAATTCATTCAACATGGATGGAATCGGCGAAGATTTATTTTTTCTCAGCAATGGTCATATATCTCCTGTATTTTATAGTTGCCTTTCACGCAGTGGTTATTTTCCGGTGAATGAACTCGCCACTTTCAGAAAACTCAATAGCAGGTTGCAGGGACATCCTACCACGCACGAACATTTGCCCGGAGTAAGGATGGCAAGTGGTTCATTGGGACAAGGATTGAGCGTGGCAGTTGGTGCGGCACTCACCAAAAAACTGAACAAAGATGCTCACATCGTTTATTCGTTGCATGGAGATGGTGAACTGGATGAGGGACAAAACTGGGAAGCGATTTTATTTGCTGCTCATAAGAAAGTAGATAACCTGATTGCTACCATTGACTGTAACGGACAGCAAATTGACGGTTCTACAGATGATGTGATGAAATTAGGCAATCTGAGAGCCAAGTTTGAGGCATTTGACTGGCTGGTAACAGAAATGAACGGCAATGATATGGATGAAGTAGTTGCCGGAATTCAACAAGCCAAATCAATGCTTGGGAAAGGCAAGCCGGTAGTTATCTTAATGCATACCATAATGGGCAAGGGTGTTGATTTTATGGAAGGCACACACGAATGGCACGGCATCGCTCCCAATGATGATCAATTAAAAAGAGCGCTCGAACAATTACCCGAAACTTTAGGGGATTATTAAATAATTATCTGAGTAGAATTGGTTGTTGCGATGCTTTTTGAGCAGGCAACCATGAAGCCAATATGGTTATCGCCATTGCGGTTGCAGCAACTAGTAAAAAATCTGCCGGCAAAAGTTTTACAGGAAAATAATCAATCAGAAATGATCCTCCCTGAAGTTTTATGAATTTAAATTTTATTTGAAGCAGGCAAATGACAAGTGCAAGAGAAATGCCAATTACTGAACCTATAACTCCCAATAACAATCCTTCGCTGAGAAATATTTTTTTAACTTGATGATTGCTTGCCCCCATACTTTGTAATATTGAAATATCCTGTTTCTTTTCCAGAACAAGCATTGTGAGTGCGCTGATCATATTGAAGGCGGCAATCACAAGTATAAGCGTTAGTACTGCATAAATGATCCACTTTTCCAACTTCATGGTACGATATAGACTTGCATTCTGTTCATATCTGGATTGAATCACATAATTTCCCCCCAAAAGCTTTTGGATGGACTTCCTGATTTTATCTTCGTCAGCATTGGGATTTAATTTTATTTCAACTGAACTGAAAGAATTATCAGCGATACCCATTTGTTGTTTGACAAAATCTATATTAGTAACAGCATAGCTGTTATCAAACTCTTGCTGAATAGTAAAAATCCCAGATGGGGTAATCACACCTTCACTCAGACTTGTCAAGGGATCATTGCTTTGAACATTCCATTTAGGTAAAATAACGGTGGTCTCTTCTAGATTCAATGCCGGGTCCAGATTTATTCCGGTGGCATATTGTACGCCAATACCTAAAACAGCTTTGGGATTGTCGGCATCCCCAATCTTGAAAGTTCCTTCGGTGATTTTTGTTGTCAACCCACTTACTTTGTAAAAATTTGAATCGACGCCTTTTAATTGTATTACAGATTGCGCAGGACCGTTTTGCAGTAATGCTTTCTCTTCTGCAATGAATGAAACTGCATCAACCCCTTTAATTTTTTTTATTTCGTTTGATTGTAAATGGGTGATAATAAAAGTCTTTCCTGAAGATGGAATGATTTTTATATCGGAATAAAATGACGAATACATTGACTTGACGAGGTCTTCAAAGCCGTTGAAGACACTTAATACTAGTATCTGACAAGAAGTGGCAAATGCAATGACACCTGCCGTCACCCATGCAATGATATTGATGGCATTGGCAGATTTTTTTGCTTTAAAGTATCGCCACGCAAAATTCAGGTACATGAATTGTCAGGGTTTTTTCTTTATTTTTTCTTCTTCTTGTTTGATCTCTTTGAACAGCTGTTCCATTTTGTCAACATATTCAAGCGTGTCATCAATGTAAAAAGATAATTGAGGCATCGATCTCAATTGATGCCTTACCCTTGCCGTAAGTTCTTTTTTTATTTCCCATGCTCTCTCTTGTATGCTTTTCAGTGTGTCTGCAGGATTGTTTACCTTAAAAAAACTCAGGTATATTCTTGCTTCAAACAAGTCGGGAGTAATTTTAACAGCTGAAATGGAAATCATTCCTCCGTCTATCATAGCAAGTCCAAGCCGCTGGAAAATATCATTCAGTTCTTTTTCAAGTACAGCTGCCACTTGTTTTTGTCTTTTTCCTTCTGTCATATCATTTTGCTTTAAATCAATGTAAAATTAGTTACTTTGCTCTTTCTACGCATATTTATTAAAATGAGAAGATATTCAAGAGTATTTAAATACCTGTCCGAGTATAAAATTTCTGTCCTTTATTATCTGTTATTTGTAGTCCTTTCCATAGTTTTTTCTTTGGTTTCACTTGGGATGCTTTTCCCTTTTTTGCAATTGTTATTTGGAGCAAACAATACGAACACATCCGATAAGTCGTCCTCCAATCCTGTATTAAACTGGATTAACCATTTTCTGCACGAACTTATACAGAAAGGAGATTCTTTTTACGCACTGGGAATAGTGTGTACAATGATTATACTATCTATTTTATTGAAAAATGTATTTATTTATCTCGCAGCAAGAATTCTTGGTCCGATAAAAAATCAGGTGATCAACAGATTTCGTTCTGAAATGTATGATAAAATATTAAAGCTTCCGATTGGCTATTTTACCGAACAGAGAAAAGGAGATTTGATGAGCAGAATGACCAATGATATTTATGAAATAGAAACTTCAGTCGTTTCAACACTGGAAGGCTGGGTCAAAGATCCTTTATCCATCATCATCAATCTGATTGTTCTTTTTTATATCAGTCCCGAACTTACCTCTTTTATATTGATATCGCTTCCCTTGATGGGAATTTTTATTGGCAGAGTCAGCAGATCTTTGAAAAAGCAATCAATGAGAGTTTCTGAAAAGACAGGTGAGACTTTGTCTGCTTTGGATGAAACACTCGGAGGACTTCGTGTTATAAAAGCATTTAATGTTGAAAATAA
This sequence comes from Chitinophagaceae bacterium, assembly GCA_947458275.1. GTDB lineage: Bacteria > Bacteroidota > Bacteroidia > Chitinophagales > Chitinophagaceae > Ferruginibacter. The sequence goes on along the minus strand of CANGYR010000003.1, from coordinate 129,100 downwards.
ATTAAGGCAGAAATTTGCTGATTTGAGTAAAGATTTGCTCGATGCAAGAAATCAAATTGGTTTCAGGAGAGACCTCGCATCTCCGATGAGTGAGTTGATGGGGGTGACAATTTTTTCTGGAATATTATGGTTTGGCGGAAGGTTGGTTTTGTCTCATGAAATTTCATTAAATGGCGCATTGTTCTTAACTTATATGGGCCTGTTTTACAACATCATCAATCCGGCTAAATCTATCTCCACCGCCTTCAGCAATATGCAAAAAGGTTCGGCCGCTATTCACCGCATTGAGCAGGTTCTGAATGCACCTGTTGTTGTGGATGAAAATTCCGACGGTAAAAAAATGGAAAACTTTAATCATAGCATTGAATTCAAAGGAGTGGATTTTGCCTATGAAGGATTTTCTATTTTGAAAAACATCAACCTCACCATTACAAAAGGGAAAACAGTTGCACTGGTAGGCAGCAGCGGTGCCGGTAAATCTACACTTGCCGATCTTATTCCCAGATTTCACGATGTCAGTGGAGGAGAGATTCTAATTGATGGAATTAATATAAAGGAATATGCTTTACATTCTTTGAGAAATCATATCAGTATTGTTACACAAGAACCCATATTATTCAATGATACGATTGCTGGCAACATTGCATTAGGCATGGATAATGCCAATATGGATGATATTAAAAATGCCGCACGCATTGCCAATGCAGAGAATTTTATTCAGGCAAAAGAAAATGCTTACGATGCCAACATCGGAGACCGGGGATCTAAACTTAGTGGCGGCGAGCGTCAGCGCCTGACCATTGCGAGAGCCGTATTGAAAAATCCACCTATACTGATTCTGGATGAAGCCACCTCGTCTCTGGATACAGAAAGCGAACGTCTGGTGCAGGATGCCATCAACAAACTGATGAGCAATAGAACATCCATTGTCATTGCTCACAGATTAAGTACTGTAAGACATGCTGATGAAATAATCGTATTACAAAAAGGAGAAATTGTTGAAAGGGGTACACACGAAAGTCTTATGGAACAAAATGGTTTCTATAAAAGACTTGTAGAGATGCAGGAAGTGAAATAATAAACTTTTTTCTGTTTACTATTTTGTCATACCCATTTTAGCTTCAATACTCAAAGTTGCATGTGGAACTGCTCTTAATCTTGCCTTATCTATCAATTTTCCTGTAACTCTGCAGATGCCGTAAGTTTTATTTTCAATACGCATCAATGCTTTTTCGAGATGGTCGATGAAAGTAATCTGGCGACTGGCCATTTGACTAAGTTGTTCTCTTTCCATACTTAAACTGCCATCTTCCATTGTCATGTATCTGTTTTCACTTTCATCTCCCCCCATATCATCTTTACGTGTAATAAGACCTTGAAGATAATGCAGTTCTTTCTTTGCAGTTTCTAGTTTTCTTTGCACGAGTTCTTTAAACTCCAATAACTCAGTATCTGAATACCTGTTGGTTGGTGCAGCAGGATTATTTTTTACCTGATCCAAAACAGATTTGGTAAAATCCGGTTTGTAGGGTTTAGATGTTTTTGTATTGATTTTTGGAACTACCACCTGCTTGGGTGCAGGAATTTTTATGTCTTTAGGATTAACCGCAATAGCTTTAATTCCTTGTTTTTTTTCTTCTACTTTTTTTACTGTTTTCACTTCGGGTTTTACGGCTGTTGTTTTCTGGGCAGTAACAGCTACTTTGCTCACAGGTTTTTTAATGGGAGCAGGTGCAATTTTTTTAGCAATAGGTTTGGCAACTACCTTGTTTGGTTTAGCCGGAACTGTTTTTTTAACGACAACTTTGGCTACAGGTTTTTTAGCAACAACTTTCTTTACCACTTTAGTTGCAGCTTTTGCAACCGGTTTTTTTGTTGCAGCTTTTTTTACCACCTTAGCAGCAGGCTTTGCGGCTTTTTTTACAGGAGCAGCTTTTTTAACCACTTTAGCGGAGGGTTTTGCAACCGGTTTTTTTGCTGCCGCTTTTTTTACAGGTTTTTTAGTTGCCATAATCAATCACTTTTATTTTGTATATCAATTATCAAAGGAATGTCATTGATTTCTACATTCGTTCCGTTTGAAACCGAGGCATCAAATGTAAGACTGTCTGCCAAAATTTCGCGGCAAATATAGTCCTTAAATTCCAACAATGACGCCTCAAGTTCAGCATTTTCGCTAATTTTTACTGCAATCCTGTCGGTCAGCTCATACCCGTTTTCCTTTCTGATGTTCTGTATTCTGTTGATTAATTCTCTCGCATTTCCCTCATTATGAAGCGATTGTGATATGCTAATGTCCAGCGCAACGGTCAAAGAACCCTTACCGGCAATCTCGTAACCGGGTATTTCATCCGTAATAATTTCCAGATCTTCTGCAGAAATTTTGATGGGTTCTTCTCCTTTTTCCACCATTTCCTGGTTGAGCACATAATCTCCCTGCTGTACTTTTTCTATTAATACATTATCAAATTTTTCTATTTCGGTGGCAGCCCATTTCATCTTTGCTCCCAGTTTTTTACCTAATGTTTTGAAATTGGCTTTTGCTTTCTTCCTGATGAAATCATTTTTTGCATCAAGAATTTCTATTTCTTTAATATTTGTTTCTGTTTTAATAATCGCCTCCATCAATTTGATATTGTCAGACATCTCTTTATCTAATGCAGGAATGAATACTTTTTGTAATGGCTGCCTTACTTTGATGTTTACTTTTTTTCTGATGGAAAGTATAAGTGATGATGTGTCTTGAGCGAGTTGCATTCTTTTTTCAAGTGATGATTGAATAGCATCTTCTTGTACTATTGGATATAGAACATGATGTACGGAGTTGTTTTCAAATCTTTTTGTAACCGCATTGAGATTACTGAAAAGCCAGTCTGCAAAGAACGGTGCAATCGGCGCAATAAGTCTGGATAATGTTTCCAGGCATTCATACAATGTCTGATAAGCACATTTTTTATCATGCTCATATTCACCTTTCCAGAATCTCCTTCTGCAAAGCCGCACATACCAGTTGCTCAAATGATTATCAACAAAATCTTCAATGGCTCTTCCTGCCTGTGTAGGTTCGTAAGCATCAAAATTTTCAGCGGTTGTTTTTACCAGACTGTTGAGTGAAGAAATAATCCACTGATCAATCTCAGGTCTTTTTTCTAATGGGATATAAGATTCACTGAAATCAAATCCATCCAGATTTGCATACAAGGCAAAGAATTGATAGGTGTTGTAGAGTGTTCCGAAGAATTTTCTTTGTACTTCTTTAATGCCTTCTTCATCAAATTTTAAGCTGTCCCAGGGAGAGGCGTTGGTAATCAGATACCATCTGGTTGCGTCGGCACCGTATTTGTTGATTGTTTCGAACGGATCAACCACATTGCCCAAACGCTTACTCATTTTATTCCCCGCTTTATCCAGCACAAGTCCATTACTCACAACAGTTTTGTACGCAACACTGTCAAAAAGCAATACGCCTAATACATGCAGGGTGTAAAACCAACCTCGAGTCTGATCAACACCTTCCGCTATGAAGTCGGCAGGAAAATTCTGTTTGAATGTTTCTTCGTTTTCAAACGGATAATGCCATTGTGCATAGGGCATCGCTCCGCTGTCAAACCAAACGTCAATCAAATCAGCCACTCTTTTCATCGGCTTGCCCGAATCACTCACCAAAATAATATTGTCAACAAATGGTTTGTGTAAATCTGAAACCAGATAATCAATATAATCTGCAACGGCTTGATTGTTTTCTGGTTTCCACAATCCTGCATTGAATGATTTCTCCAGTTCGGTTTTTAATTCAGCAACAGAACCTATGCATTTTTCTTCTTCTTCGTCTTCCGTTTTCCATATGGGAAGCGGCGTTCCCCAGTATCTGCTTCTGCTCAAATTCCAGTCCACCATATTCTCCAGCCAGTTACCAAATCTTCCTGTACCCGTAGCAGCCGGTTTCCAGTTGATAGTCTTATTCAACTCAATCATTCTTTCTTTTGCTGCGGTTGTTTTAATAAACCAGGCATCAAGCGGGTAGTAGATAATCGGCTTGTCCGTTCTCCAGCAATGAGGATAATTGTGTTCGTATTTTTCTACTTTAAACGCTCTGTTTTCTTTTTTCAGTTTTACGGATATGTCTACATTGACATCCACATACTCTTTGTCATCCTTGTAGTTCTTTACATACCTTCCGCTGAATTCACCTACGCCATCAATAAACTTGCCTTGCTTGTCTACCAGTGTAAGAATACCAATATTGTTCTTTTTTCCTACTTTAAAATCATCTGCACCAAATGCAGGAGCAGTATGCACAATTCCTGTACCATCTTCTGTGGTGACAAAATCTCCGATGATAACTTTAAAAGGATCGGCGCCCGGAGTGATTTCCTGAATTTTATCAATAGTGTTTGATTCAAAAGGAAGGAGTTGTTCGTACTTTACACCTTCCAGTTCTTTTCCCTTGAATGAATGAATGATTTTCCAGGGGATTAATTTATCTCCTTGCTGATAGCTTTCAAGAGATGCATCTTCTCCTTCTTTTTTAAAGTATTTTTCAAGCAGTGCTTTGGCAAGAATTACATTGACAGGCAAGAAAGTGTATGGATTTAATGTTTGCACCACAACGTAATCTATCTCAGGACCTACGGTTAATGCAAGGTTGGATGGCAGTGTCCACGGAGTGGTGGTCCAGGCCATTAAAAACAATTCTGTTGAAGTGTGGGCGCTTGTATTGTTTTTTAAAAGCTCAAAAATATTTTGTGCCTGCTTATTGTTTGTGTCAGTATGAACCTTAAACATTACCACCGCACTGGTATCCTTCACATCTTTATATGTTCCAGGCTGATTGAGTTCATGAGAGGAAAGTCCCGTCCCCGCAGCAGGAGAGTAGGGTTGTATACTGACACTCTGATACAGATATCCTTTTTTAAACAATTCACTCAAACACCACCACAATGATTCAATATAGTTGTTTTCAAAAGTCACATACGGATGATGCAGATCAACCCAGTAACCCATTTTTCTGGTGATGTCATCCCATTTGTCTTTGAACTGCATCACCACCTCTCTGCACTTTTTGTTATAATCTTCTACAGAGATTTTTTTTCCGATGTCTTCTTTGGTAATGCCCAATGCTTTTTCCACCCCTAATTCCACCGGAAGTCCATGTGTATCCCATCCACCCTTGCGTTTCACTTGAAATCCCTGCATGGTTTTATACCTGCAAACCAAATCTTTCAGCGTGCGCGAAATCACGTGATGGATGCCGGGCATGCCATTGGCACTGGGCGGACCTTCATAAAAAACAAATGAAGGACTTCCTTCGCGCACATCAATGCTTTTCTCAAAAGCATTTTCTGCATCCCATTTATCTAAAATATCCCGACTGATACCGGGAAGATTCAATTGTTGGTATTCATTATATTTTGCTGACATAAAACGCCTGTGGCTATGGTGTTTTTGAAAAAAAATTGTCCGCGAAGTTACTGATTTTAGCCGACTACTTTTTTATCCTTTGCTGTAATATTCTCCGGGCTTCATGTTCAGCTCCGTCGGGAAAAGCAGATTTTGGGATGAGAAAAAAACTGCGGTTGTTGAAATACAGATGGAAGAAGTGAGGGCTTTCCAGCCAGGTACTGAATTCATTCCACTGCCAGCTTCGGTTATTTTGATTGTTTTCAATTCGAAAAAAAGATTCTCCCAAAGTGGCTTTGAAAGTATCTCTGAATGTTTCGGATTTATTGTAAATCATTTTTGGCAACACATACCAGAAAGCAATCATCATAATAAACCACAACGTTGAACTCATCAGAAAGGCCAGCGGTGATATTTTTTTGAAAAAAAACAACGCTGCCGAGAGAATAGCAAAAATATTTACAGCAGCCATCATCCATTTGATTTCAACTCTGCTGATAAAATGATAACGAAGTGCCTGTATGACTTTGGGCTTTTCATAAGTAAAAAATGGAGTGGTCATAATTTTTGTTTTAGTTAGTTTTTTTTGGCGACTTCAAATCTTTTTCACTGATTGACCATTCGCCGAGCTTTGCTCCTTTCAATCCAATGAACTCAATGGTTAGCACGCGTTCATTTTTATTTCCTGTAACGGATATCTTGCCAAAATTTTGCGCTTCTATAAGTGTATTGGGCTCTCTGTATGGATTGTTGATTTCAGTGCCGGAAACTTTTCCTATGCCTGATGTGTAGGGCGACACGGTTATGTCATACAGAGGATAAGTATTGCTTCGAGAGAGTTTTATCACTTCGCTGTGATGCCTGTCGCCCGTGAGAAAAATCACTCCGTTGATTTTTTGATCAGATAAAAAATTCATCAATTCATCATATTCAGTCTTGAACTTTGAAAAGCTTTCATATTTGTTAAAAGGATTGAGACACTGACTTCCGACTGCGATGATTTTGAAAACTGCCCTGCTTTGCGAAAGTGCATTTTTCAACCATTCCATTTGTTGGCTTCCAAAAAATGTTTTTGTTGCAGATGGTTTTCCATCAATGCTATCGGGCAATTCATCATCCGATCTGAAATACCTGTCATCTGTAAGGAAGATGTCTGCATCACCATAGCTCACTTTGGTGTAGATTCCTTTTCCCTCTTCGCCGTAACTTGGATTTAGGGTATAATTTTTGAAAATGTTTCTGCTTTCTTCTTTGAAGATGTAGCTTTTATTAGCGTCATTCGGTCCGTAATCATGGTCGTCCCAGATGGCATATTGAGGCATGGCGGCCATCAGCCGCTGAATAATTTTTTGTGCCCTGTCTCTGGAAGCTCTGTAATTCAGTCCCCATACACTGGAGTAATCTACCTCACGCGTGTACCAGTTGTCTCCCAGCCAAACATGAAAGTTAGCCGGCGTATTGGCCATGATTTCAAAAATCGATGAATCGCTGCCGTAGGGCCTGCCCGGTCTATCGTACTCAGATTCATTGAAATAGGCGCAGCTTCCCGTCAGAAAACTGAAATCCGGAGCGGGTTTTCTGTGTTGCCACAATGATTTGGTGGTAAATTTTGTAGGGAATGAAGTTTTGATTGCCTTTCCATCCAGCAACAGTTGATAATCATATGCCGTCTCAATATCAAGGCCGTTCAATTCAATTTTTACAGGATTAAATTCTTTTCCCAATTCACCTTTGTAAACAACTTTTTTGCTTTTATCCAGAATGCCGGCTGGAGCGTATTTCACTGCTACAGATTTTACAGAGGCTGCAACTTCCGCCCAGATTACTGCAGTTCTTAGTTCTACATTTCCCGCCCAAGGCCCGCTGATGAGAGCCTCGTTTTGCTGGGCATAAGTTTTAACTGTAAAAACTATTAGGAAGACAAAAAGCAGTTTGCGCATAAAAAGAGATTTGATCGCCATGCAAATTAACTAATATAAAATTGCTGACATAACCCACGGTTTATAGTTTGTCATTTTTTAGATGCCTTTCCGCATCCCGTTTTGTTTTCTTCTCGAAGTTTTTTTGCAGCGCTTCCGTAAGATCAACTCCTGTTTGATTGGCAAGACAAATCAATACCCACAAAACATCTGCCATCTCATCAGCCATTTCATTTTTTTTATCTGACTCCTTGAAAGACTGCTCTCCGTATTTCCTTACCATCAGGCGACTCAGTTCTCCCACTTCCTCCATCAGAATGCCGAGATTGGTGAGCTCATTGAAATATCTCACGCCAATAGTTTTAATCCAGTTATCTACTTGTTGCTGTGCTTGGTGGATTGTTATTTCATTCATAAGAAAGTTTAAAAGTTTAAAGGTTTAAGGGTTTATTGGTTGTGAATCAAAATCAGAACATTAAATCTGTTTGAAAAAATTACTCTTTGTTTTTTGTATCAAACCATATCGTAACGGGGCCGTCATTTATCAATTCCACTTTCATGTCAGCACCAAATTCTCCGGTGACAATATTTTTTTCTAACTCGAGCTGAAGCTGCGCAATCATTGAATGATAAAGCGGCAGCGCAATCTCCGGTTTGCTTGCACGGATATAACTGGGACGGTTACCCTTTTTTGTGGAAGCATGTAAAGTAAACTGACTGACCAATAATATCTCTCCGTTTTTTTCTTTTACTGAAATGTTTGGAATATTATTTTCATCATCAAAAATCCTGAGGTTGACAATTTTTTTTGCGAGCCATTCAATATCAGAATTACTATCGTCATCTTCTATGCCGACAAATATCAGCAAGCCGTTATTGATGGCTGATATAATTTTACCATTGACGGTTACACTGGCTTTTTTGACTCGTTGAATGATCGTCCTCATTGGTTAAAATTATTAAAATACCGGTGAATAGGGAGAATTCAAATAAATGCCGGGTAAAACCTCTATTTGATACAATAATTTTTTACCAAAAAAAAATTTATATTTTCCACAATTCGTTAAAAACTCATGAAATTCAATGTCGGTATGAGCTCCGGAAATATTAACATATTTTGTCCACACCTTGTTGATATTTAGGACGTTTTTTGTTGGTCTACAACCGATATTTTCGTTTCCCAACTATCAGTCGGAGAACATTACTTTACTAATCTGTTAATTAATCGAATTTATGCCAGAGAAAAAGCAACAAAATAAAGCGCTCAGCTTCACGCGCCAATTCACTAAAGAAGGCGTTAGTCCCTATGACATGTTTGAATACGATTACCGTACCTCAGTGATCAAAAATCCGAGCGGTTCTGTCGTTTTCCAAATGGACGATGTAGAGGTTCCAAAACAATGGAGTCAGATTGCTACTGATATCCTTGCTCAAAAATATTTCAGAAAAGCGGGAGTCCCTCAGGCCGATGGTACCACCGGAAGAGAAACCAGTGTTAAGCAGGTAGCTCACCGTATGGCCCATTGCTGGAGAGTATGGGGTGAACGCTATGGTTATTTTGCCACTAAAAATGATGCTCAAATTTTTTATGATGAGCTTGCATACAGTATTCTTAACCAAGCATGTGTTCCCAACAGTCCTCAATGGTTCAACACCGGATTGTATGAGGTATATGGTATTACCGGAAAACCACAAGGACATTATTATGTAGATTCCAAAGATGGCCAGCTGAAAAAATCTACTTCTGCTTATGAGCGCCCTCAACCGCATGCTTGCTTTATCCTGAGTGTGGATGATGATTTGGTAAATGAAGGGGGTATCATGGATCTTTGGGTAAGAGAAGCCAGAATTTTCAAATATGGCAGTGGGGTAGGTACCAATTTCAGCAGCATACGCGGTGAAGGTGAAAAACTCAGCGGCGGCGGTACATCAAGCGGATTGATGAGTTTTCTGAAAATCGGCGACCGCGCAGCGGGAGCTATTAAAAGCGGTGGTACCACCAGAAGAGCAGCTAAAATGGTCTGCTTGGATTTGGATCACCCCGAAATAGTTGATTTTGTAAATTGGAAAGTAAAAGAAGAAGATAAAGTAGCTGCTTTAATCGCTGCGGGGTATGCAAGTGATTATGAAGGTGAAGCTTATCGCACAGTAAGCGGTCAAAACAGCAATAACTCTGTTCGTATTCCCAACTCATTCTTTAAAGTATTGGATGAAAATGGCGATTGGGAGTTGAAAGGCAGAAGCGATGGCAAAACCATGAGAACCGTTAAGGCTCAAGAACTCTGGGACCAGATCAATTATGCCGCATGGCGCTGCGCTGACCCCGGTACACAATACGATACTACCATCAACGAATGGCACACTTGTCCTGAAGGAGGTCCCATCAGAGCATCCAATCCTTGCAGCGAATATATGTTCCTGGATAACACAGCATGTAACCTTGCGAGCGTAAACCTTCGTCGTTTCTTTAACGAAGCAGACAATACGTTTGATGTACAAGGTTTCGAACATACTTGTCGCCTTTGGACAGTTGTGCTTGAAGTTTCCGTACTGATGGCTCAGTTTCCTTCTAAAGAAGTGGCTCAATTGAGTTATGATTACAGAACACTCGGATTGGGATATGCCAACCTCGGAAGTATGCTGATGGTAAGCGGTATTGCATACGACAGCGAACAGGCCAGAGGAATTGCGGGTGCTATCACTGCTATCATGACCGGCGTGGCCTACAAAACTTCAGCGGAACTGGCAAGCTTCCTGGGTGCATTTGACAGATACAAAGAAAATAAAAAGCACATGCTGCGTGTAATGCGCAATCACCGCGCTGCAGCATATGATGCAATGGATGCGTACGATGGTCTTGAAATCAAGCCTCAGGGTATCAATGCAAAATACTGTCCGGATTATCTGCTTAAAGCAGCCACAAAAGCATGGGACGATGCAGTTCAGCTCGGCGAAAAATATGGCTACAGAAATGCACAGACAACCGTAATTGCTCCGACAGGAACAATCGGACTGGTGATGGATTGCGATACTACTGGTGTTGAGCCCGATTTCGCTCTGGTTAAATTCAAAAAACTAAGCGGTGGCGGTTATTTCAAAATCATCAACCAAAGCGTGCCACAGGCATTGCGTAACCTGAAATATACAGAAACGCAAATTGAAGATATCGTTAACTACGCAAAAGGACACGCAACGCTGAAAGGTGCTCCTTATATCAACGAAGAAACGCTTTTAGTAAAAGGGTTCCTTCCAGCTGAAATTGATAAACTCAATGCAGCCATGGGAAGCGCATTCGAAATCGGATTTGTATTCAATGTGTTTACACTCGGCGAAACCTGTCTGCAAAGACTTGGTTTTACCCCTGCTCAATACAATGATTTCGGATGGAGCTTACTGGAAGCAATCGGATTCAATGACGAGGAAATTGACGCAGCAAATATTTATGTATGCGGAACAATGACAGTCGAAGGAGCTCCACATCTGAAAGAAGAGCATCTGTCTGTTTTTGATTGCGCTAATAAATGCGGCGCAACCGGAGAACGTTACATCCATGCACACGGGCATATTCGTATGATGTCAGCCGCACAGCCATTCCTTAGCGGAGCAATCAGCAAAACAATTAACCTGCCAAATGAGGCCTCTATAGAAGAAATTGCAGATTCTTATCGTCTGAGCTGGGAGTTGGGATTGAAAGCTTGCGCATTGTATCGTGATGGATCAAAACTCAGCCAGCCACTTAGCAACAAATCAGATAAGAAAAAGAAATCTGCCGATGAAAATGCTGAAAATGCTGCAGCATTGGAAGAAAAAGAAGCATTGGCTACAACGTTTGTTGATATGAGTAAACTCACTATTGAAGAGCTGCTCGAAGAAATGAACAAACGTGTACAAAGCAGTGCAGATACTTCACTCAAGCGCCAGCTTGCTATGATTGTTGAGCGCAGAGCACTGCCTGCAAAACGCAGAGGCTTTACGCAAAAAGCAAAAATCAATGGACAGGCACTGTTCTTACGTACCGGAGAATACAGTGATGGCACATTGGGAGAAATCTTCATTGATATGGCTAAAGAAGGCGCAACGATGAGAAGTATGCTCAACTGTTTTGCCATAGCTATATCTATCGGGTTACAATATGGCGTTCCATTGGAAGAGTACGTCGAGAAATTTGTATTTACCCGCTTTGAACCTGCCGGTATGGTAGAGCATCCCAATATCAAGACAACCACATCTATCATAGATTTCATGTTCCGTTCACTGGCATATGAATATCTGGGAAGAACAGATTTGGTTCATGTTTTAGACAAACCGGAATTGCAAAATCTGGGAAATGAAGAATGGGATGCAGAAACTCCCACCATCGGAGAGCGTAAACATGAACTCAGTGAAGTGCGTGTATTGAGCAATACTCCTTCTGAATCAACTAAACAACTACGTACAAATGATCAGATGAAACCTGCTGCCGGTATAGATGCAGTCAGTGCTGCCAACAAATCTATGCAGGGCGATGCGCCTTCATGCAATGTATGCGGTCATATTACTGTTCGCAGCGGCACTTGCTACAAATGCCTAAACTGCGGCAACAGTCTGGGTTGCAGCTAAAAATTTTGTTTGATTAATTGCACTCAAACACAACCATCGGGGTAATAGCCGGTGGTTTTTTTATCTACGAGGTTGAAGAAGTTGAAGAGGTTGAAGAAGTTTAAGAGGGCTGTGTTCAACCTCTAAACGCTATCAGACCTCACCCCCGGCCCCTCTCCAAAAGGAGAGGGGAGATAAATTTGTTTTGTTCTGTAGGAACAAAATGTCTCTAACATCTGAATGGGAGAATAAAAAGCGTTCCGTAGGAACGCAATGTGTTTTAATTAGATAATCAATGACGTATGGTTAGCCAACCAACCGTTTGAACGGTGGAAATTTAAAACGGCAATGCTAATTTTTTTTCGTACGCATCAATTTATTGAGCTCCTTCGGAGCTCTTTTCAATGGCGGTATTTTTTTCTATTAATATTTCGCCCCTCCGGGGCTTTTTACAATAGACATCAGCTCCGAAGGGGCGCTATATCAATTTGATGAAATCATTAATTCAAAAAAGCTCCGCAGGAGCTAAATATTAATAGCACAAAATCAATCATCAATTCAACTCCGAAGGAGTTGAATATAAATAAAAAAATAATCAGAATACAATCCTGCTCCGTAGGAGCTGAATGTTCATAGGGCTGAATGTTAATATCCATGGGTATTTAATGAATTTTCATTTTTCATTTTTCAATTTCAATTTTTCATTTTTGAATTTTCTATCTTTGCCCATATGGCAAACGAAATCAATCATTTTCAGGAAATCATCTCGCATTGTAAGGAATACGGATATATTTTTCAATCCTCTGAATTATACGACGGATTAAGCGCCGTGTACGATTACGGTCAAATGGGCGCCCAACTTAAAAAGAACCTGCGCGACGAATGGTGGAAAAGCATGACACAGATGCAAGACAATATTGTGGGGATAGATGCCGCCATCTTCATGCACCCTACGGTATGGAAAGCCAGCGGACACGTTGACAATTTTTCAGATCCCATGATCGACAACAAAGACAGTAATAAAAGATATCGTGTCGATCACCTGATAGAAGCCCACGCTGAATCTTTGGAAAAAGAAGCCGCACAAGCTTTGATAGCAGAAATGGATCGACTGCTTGCAGCGGATGATTTAGCTGGATTAAAAAACCTTATCACCTCCAATAATATAAAATGCAACATCAGCAAGACTTGTAACTGGACAGATGTGCGCCAGTTCAACCTGATGTTCAGCACGCAAATAGGAAGTGTGGCTGAAGAAGCCGACACCATTTATCTCAGGCCTGAAACGGCTCAAGGTATCTTTGTCAATTTTCTGAATGTGCAAAAAACCGGAAGGATGAAAATCCCATTTGGTATTGCCCAAACCGGAAAAGCATTCAGGAATGAAATCGTTGCCCGTCAGTTTATTTTCCGTATGAGGGAATTCGAGCAGATGGAAATGCAATTTTTCGTTCGCCCCGGCACACAGATGGAATGGTACAACTACTGGAAGGAAGCCAGAAAAAAATGGCATGAAAGTATTGGTATTCCTGCAGTAAAACTAAGATACCATGATCATATCAAACTCGCTCACTATGCCGATGCGGCACTTGATATTGAATTTGAATTTCCTTTCGGATGGAAAGAACTGGAAGGTATTCACAGTCGCACTGATTTCGATTTGAGTCAGCACCAACAATACAGTAAAAAGAAAATTCAGTATTACGATAATGATTTAAATGAAGAAGGAAAACCATACGGAAACTACACTCCCTATGTGGTGGAGACTTCCGTTGGACTAGATCGTCTATTCCTTACCGTTATTAGTCTTTCTTATAAGGAAGAAAAATGGACCAAAGAAGATGGTACAGAAGATAGCAGGGTCGTGATGAAAATTCCGGCGAAAATTGCTCCCACCAAACTGGCCATTCTTCCCTTGCTGAAGAAAGATGGTCTTCCTGAAATTGCCAGAGCGTTACTCAATGAGTGCAAACCCCATTTCCATTGCTTCTATGAAGAGAAAGATGCAATTGGTAAGCGTTACAGAAGAATGGATGCCATAGGAACGCCCTTCTGTGTAACGATAGATCATCAAACCAAGGAGGATAATACGGTCACCATCAGATTCAGAGATACCATGGAGCAAATAAGGATTCCGATTTCTGAAGTGAGAAAAATGGTTTTGGAGAAAATAAGTTAATGTTTAAATCAGGTTTTCTTCAATATACCTGAATCCTTCCGCTGCGGGCAGGTTTTCCCAAAGTATTTTGTAAACGGTCGTTGCAATGGGCATCTCAGCTTCGATGGTCTGATTAATTGCTTGCATGCACCTACTCGCGTTGAGCCCTTCCGCCACCATGTTTAGTTCTAATTGTGCAGCCTTCACACTGTATCCTTTGCCAATCATGTTGCCAAAAGCACGGTTTCTGCTGTACAAAGAATAACAGGTTACCAGCAAATCACCCAGATACACCGATGCCGCATAATTATTGTGTGACTCATTAGCAATATTCTTTCCGCCATGCTCTATGTATCCCACTTCAGCATTGATGATACCGGCTTTTCTTAAAAACACCGCCATCTCATCGGCACTGTTGGCAATCAAAACACTTAAAAAATTATCACCGTAATCAAGTCCATGTGCGATGCCGGCACCCAAAGCATAGATATTCTTCAATACAGCTGCATACTGAACGCCGTTAATGTCTTTATTGACGATGGTTTTCAGATAAGGACTCTTGAAATGTTCCGCAATGCTGCCAGTTTCCGCCTCATCGATTCCGGCAAAAGTCAGATAGGATAATTTTTCTGCTGCCACTTCTTCAGCATGACAGGGACCAAGTACAGCAAAATAATTATCTGTCGCAAAGTCAAATGATGATGACAGGTAATCATTCAATAGAAGATTCTCTTTTGGAAGAATGCCCTTAATGGCTGAAATTATTTTTTTACCGCTGAAAATATTTTTTGGAAGGGATGATAACACGCTGACAACATAAGCAGAAGGAACCGCCATCACAAGATATTCAGCATTTTGAATAACCTCTTCAATGTTCGAACTGAATTTCGTTTTGGTAATATCAAATTTTGCAGACGGAAGGTAATGGGGATTGTGGGAACGTTTGTTGAAATAGTCAATTGATTCCTGGTTTCTGATCCACCAGTGAATAGTTTCTCCGTTATCGGTAAGAATCTTCGCCAGTGCGGTACCCCAACTTCCGCTTCCAATTATTCCGAATGACATAAAGTTTTTTAATTTAAAATTTTAATTAGCTCATAATCCGAGTTTCTCCACGGCTAGTTGCGCTGCCAACTGGCTGGCATCTTTTTTATTAAATCCTTTTGCCTCTGCCATGACTTCCCCGTCTATGAGTGCTGCAATAGTAAAGAGCCTTCGGCCATTTTCAAATTTTTCATTTAATGTGGCAAACTCAAGTGTTTTTCCATTTTTATTTGCCCACCCGTATAATTTATTTTTAATGTTGATGTCTATTGCTTCAAGGTCGCCGGCAAAAAGATGAGGATAAATCATGTATTCCTCCACCCATTTTTTTGTTTTATTATACCCCTTATCCAGATATACCGCGCCGATGAGCGCTTCAAGCGTATTGCCAAATATCTGTGAAGTTTTAAGCGAATTGTCAAATTTATTATAGATGGTTATCTTTTTCAACCCCATCTTCAGGGCAATTTCATTCAGCTTCTGCCTGTTCACCATTTTACTGCGCATCTCTGTAAGAAAGCCTTCTCCTTTGTATGGATATTTTCTGAAAAGATAATGGGCTATAACCGAACTCAATACCGCATCTCCTAAAAATTCAAGTCGCTCATTGTTTTCATCCGCACCTTCACGCATTGAACGATGACTCAAAGCTGTTCTGTAAAGTGAAAGATTCTTTGGATAAAACCCAAGTATATTGATGAGCTGACTGCGGAAGTCTTTATCGGTGAAGTTTCCCCTGAAAAAGTTTACTAAAAATTGCAAGATGAATGAAAATATATTTACCCGAAATTAAACTTTTTGTTTAACAAGTTTAATAAAGAATAAGGTGCATCATTTTAAAACAGCAACTATGCGGAATATTTTTTCACAATGATGGATGCATTATGACCACCAAACCCAAATGTATTGCTAAGGGCAGCGTTAACTGTTCTTTCCTGTGCTTTGTTGAAAGTAAAATTCAATTTGGGATCCAGATCAGGATCATCCGTAAAGTGATTGATAGTAGGAGGAATAATATCGCGGGTTACCGCCAAAATACAAGCAAGTGCTTCCATAGCACCCGCAGCACCGAGACAGTGACCGGTCATGCTTTTGGTAGAACTAATATTGAGGTTGTATGCATGCTCCCCAAATACTCTGAGTATCGCCTTGGATTCAGCAATATCGCCCAAAGGAGTTGATGTGCCGTGAACATTGATATAATCGATGTCTTCAGGATTCAATCCGGCATCTTTTAATGCTGCTTTCATTACATTGTTTGCACCGAGTCCTTCAGGATGAGGTGCAGTAATATGATGTGCATCGGCTGTAGCTCCGCCACCGGCGATTTCGCAATAAATTTTTGCCCCTCTTGCCAGTGCATGTTCAAGGCTTTCCAAAACCAATACCCCGGAACCTTCACCCATCACAAATCCGTCGCGGTCTTTATCAAATGGTCTGCTGGCTGTGGAGGGGTCATCATTTCTTTCGCTTAAGGCCTTCATGGCATTGAATCCACCCAGTCCGGCTGCACTGATAACAGCCTCGCTTCCGCCGGTGATAATAATGTCAGCTTTATTCAGACGAATATTATCAAAAGCATCAATAATGGCATTGGTGGAAGATGCGCAGGCACTTACAACTGCATAATTAGGTCCGCGGAATCCATGACGCATGGAAATTTGACCGGCAGCAATGTCCAAAATCATTTTCGGAATGAAGAAAGGATTAAACCTTGGCGTGCCGTCTCCGGCAGCAAAGTTCATGACTTCTTCCTGAAAGGTAATCAGACCTCCGATGCCGCTGGCGAAGATTACACCAACTCTGTCGGGATCAACATTTTCTTTGGTGATGCCGGCATCTTTAACAGCTTCGTCACTGGCAACCAGTGCAAACTGGCAATATCGGTCGACCTTTCTCGCTTCCTTTCTATCAAGATATGCAGTTGGATCAAAGTCTTTAACCTCACAGGCAAACCTTGTCTTAAATTTGGATACGTCAAATTGTTTGATAAAATCACAGCCACTCACACCATTGGTGAGATTCTGCCAATATTCATCAACAGTTTTACCCAATGGGGTAATTGCCCCCAATCCGGTTACGACTACTCTCTTAAAAGCCATAAGATTTGCCTGTAAAAGTTATAAAGTTTACTTACTTAGCGTTGTCTTCTAAGTAAGTTACAGCCTGACCAACAGTAGTGATGGTTTCAGCTTGTTCATCAGGAATAGAAATATTAAATTCTTTTTCAAATTCCATAATTAATTCTACGGTGTCCAAACTATCGGCACCGAGATCATTAGTGAAGGAAGCTTCAGGGGTTACTTCTGCTTCATCAACACCTAATTTGTCAACAATGATTTTCTTTACTCTTGTTGCAATTTCTGACATGGTAATAAGATTTAGTTAATACAGCTGCAAAAATATACTTTTTGAACTAATAAAAAATAAATAGTATCCCCCTAAAATATAATAATTTTTTATAGTCGGATTAAAAACCAGCTTAAACAGCTCAGATATCCTCAAATTCGCTTATATTTATAAACGCTTGAGCCGGGTAAATACTTCCTTTTTTTAGCGAAGATTTTTTAGCACCGGCTAACTATTCAACTTAAATACCGGCATTATGGGCTTGAAACAAATTGATCACGGAAGCGCCGATTACTGGAAAATGGTCCAGTTGAGGTTGAAAATTTTACGTCAACCTTTAGGACTTGATTTCAGCGAAGAGGAACTTTTGAAAGAAAAAAACGACATCCTGATTGCTGCATTTGATGAAGATAAGCTCATGGGATGTTGCGTGCTGTGTAAAAACGGGGATGATTCACTCAGACTAAGACAAATGGCGGTGGATGTACAAATGCAACGAAACGGCATAGGAGCATCCATCATTTTTTTTGCCGAAAACCTGGCGAGAGATAAAGGGTACAAAAAAATCATTATGCACGCCCGGCAAACGGCGGTAAGTTTTTATGAAAAATTTGGATTTCAGAAAAAGGGGGATGAATTTTATGAACTGAACCTCCCGCATATTCTCATGGAAAAATCGCTGTGAATCCTTTCAATTAGTGAATAAGTAATTCGCAGGGTTTAATTCCAGTATGCTTTTTAAAAGCAGTACTGAAATGGGAAATGGAAGAGTAGCCCAACATAAGTGACACCTCTGTCACGCTCAATCCTTTGTCGTACAAAAGATATTTGGCATGTTCCATACGCTGGCTTTGATAGAAATCAAAAATAGTAGTACCAAAAATTTCTTTAAATCCTTTTTTTAGGTAACACTCATTGATGGCTACTTTACGGCTGAGCGACTTGATAGTAATAGGGTCGCAAATATGTTGCAATAAAATTTCCCTTGCCTTGATAATCTTTTCTCTGTCGGCTTCGTTAGATAGAAATTTACATTGAAAGCTGCTTTCTATCTTTTCACCCAGCATACAGTCAGAGCTGTAAAGAAATAAAATCTGCGTTTGCGCATTGATGAAAATATTTTCCAGCGTATCGCTATAGCTGTGATTCAGCAATGATTCTATTGTCAACCTTGTCTTGCCGCAAAGCGGAAGCGTTTTGGAAAAAGAAATGTCATGTGAAAATGAAACCACCCTCTCGGTGAGCGATGAACTGTTTTTTTGTGATTTGGCAAATTGTTGTAAGTAGGAGGGGGTATAAATAAAACTCAATACATCTATGCTCTCAATTTTTTCTACACAGGATTTAGATGCATTGAATTTACAGTAATCACATTCTGTTTGTTTTTCCTTGCAGTATACATTTCCTGAAACACAAAATTTCAGTTCCAGATGATTCTCTTCGGGGTTATTCTTATTATAGTGATAAACTAAAATGCCGGTATCATCAATATTCCATTGTGGCTGCTTTTTGTATCGTTTAATGGAATATTTTACAGAGCCGGGAATATGGCGATCCAATTCATGCAAAACCTCCAGTTCCTCTTGTAAAAAAGGTTGTTTGTAAGCTAAACTAAGTATATCATTTTGCTGGTTAGCCATAAAAGGACAACAAAGTTACAAAACCATTGCGAGAACCACCAATTACTTGAGATTTAGCTCAGTTTTTCCTTTTAAAACAGCTACCCACAACTGTCATCAGCAATAGCATTTTACAATGAGAAATCTCCGAGATGATTTTCATATAAAAAACCCTAAAAAAACGGGTAAAAATTTGTGCAAAAAAACTTCCATTATTTTCTGGGATTCTTTTAATAACCCCCTTTATTTTCGGTATATTTGCCCACCTTAGTTTTTTTCATTTTAATTAGATTTTCAACAAATTATGAGTACAGATTCAATTGATATTCCTGCACAGCAGGGAAACAGTTACGGAGCGGACAGTATACAGGTATTAGAGGGTTTGGAAGCGGTCAGAAAAAGACCTGCGATGTACATTGGTGATATTAGTGTAAAAGGGCTTCACCACCTGGTTTATGAGGTGGTAGACAACTCAATTGATGAGGCACTTGCCGGCCATTGTAAAAACATTACAGTAACCATTAATGAAGATAATTCCATTACCGTACAGGATGATGGTCGAGGTATCCCTACAGGAATGCATACCAAAGAGAACAGAAGTGCTTTGGAGGTGGTGATGACTGTACTGCATGCCGGTGGTAAATTCGATAAAGGATCCTACAAAGTTTCCGGAGGTTTGCACGGCGTTGGGGTAAGTTGCGTGAACGCACTAAGCACCAAGCTTCATGTTACAGTTAACCGCGAAGGAAAAACATTTGAACAGGAATATGCTACGGGTATTCCGCAATATGCTGTAAGAGAAATCGGAAAGTCAGACACCACCGGAACGCGCGTGCAGTTCTGGCCTGATGGCACCATTTTTACTACTACAATTTACAACAAGGAAATACTTGAAGGAAGGCTGAAAGAACTGGCTTACCTTAATCGTAAGATAAAGATTATATTAAATGATCTCCGTGAGAAAGAAGATGATGGCTCTACCTACAGCAAAACATTTTATAGCGAAGGAGGAATAGTGGAGTTTGTTGAAACTATTGATAAAACAGCCAATCGCGCACCACTGATTCCAAGTACTATTTATTGTGAAGGACTTGATGAAAAAAGTAATGTTGCCGTCGAAGTAGCAATGGTCTACAATGCAAGCTATCAGGAACATATTTTCAGTTACGTCAACAACATCAATACAATAGAGGGCGGAACTCACGTGGCCGGATTCAGACGTTCTATCACTCGTGTGTTTAAAAGCTATGGCGAGAAACAAGGCATGTTTGAGAAAGCTAAAGTAAGCATAGAGGGAGATGATTTTAGAGAGGGTATATCTGCCATCATTTCTGTGAAAGTTCCTGAGCCGCAGTTTGAAGGACAAACCAAAACAAAGTTGGGTAACAGTGAAGTGATGGGAATTGTTGATACAACATTAAGTCGTGTGCTGGAGGCTTATCTGGAAGAAAACCCTCGCGATGCCAAAACCATTATACAAAAAGTAATTCTTGCCGCACAGGCCAGAGCTGCCGCCAAGAGAGCAAGAGATATGGTACAGCGCAAAAGCGTTTTAGTAGGCGGAGGTTTGCCGGGTAAACTGGCCGATTGTTCAGAAAAGGATCCGGGAAAATGTGAACTCTTCCTGGTGGAAGGGGATTCGGCCGGCGGAACAGCCAAACAAGGTAGAGACAGAAGCTTTCAGGCTATCTTGCCGTTGCGTGGTAAAATTCTCAATGTAGAAAAAGCCATGGAGCATAAGATTTATGACAATGAGGAGATCAGAAATATGTTTACAGCCCTCGGTGTAAAAATCGGAACTTCTGAAGATGCAAAGGCTCTGGATATATCCAAACTCAGGTATCATAAACTGATCATCATGACGGATGCCGACGTGGATGGAAGTCACATCGCAACTTTGATTCTTACGTTCATTTTCCGTTATATGAAGGAGCTGGTAGAGCAAGGGTTTGTTTACATAGCCCAACCTCCGCTGTATCTCGTTAAAAAAGGAAAAGATCAGGAATATGCCTGGAACGATGAAGAGAGAAAGGCTTCCGTATCAAAAATCGGACAAGGAAAAGATGAAAGTGTAACCATTCAAAGATATAAAGGGTTAGGTGAGATGAATGCTGAGCAACTCTGGGAAACAACCATGAACCCTTTAACCAGAACGTTGAAGCAAGTTACCATTGATAGTCTGACGAATGCAGATGGAGTTTTTAGCATGTTAATGGGAGATGAAGTGCCTCCAAGAAGAGAGTTCATCGAAAGCCATGCTAAATACGCAAAGATTGATGTGTAGTTTTTTATTTTGGCACATTCTTTATTTTCTGTATATTGTACTCGAAGCGTGAGTTTCAATAAATATTACTAACCATAAATTTTATTTAACATGTCAAAAATGATCACTGCTTATTGCATGAAAACAAAAGAGAAAAACGTTCCCATGCAGGACGCTGTAATAACTAAAACCGCTCGTGGCGGGTATATGGCTCAAGGCCATGATGGAAAAGGCAATAAAATGACTACTATGCTTGGTGAAGCAGCTGCTCTTGAAGCGGTAAAGAATGGAGTAGCCAAAAAATCATGGTAAATTCAGATAATTTATTCTCAAGGCCGTTCTCTTTGAACGGCTTTTTTATTTCTCTCCTTAGTGTAATCTCTGCGAAAACTCTGCGTTCTTATTTCTCTGCGGTAAATAATGTTTAAGGGTTTAATAGTTTGAAGTTTAGGGTTTCGGTGAAATAGCAATACTTTCTTATTCCTTATTTCAATTTTCTTATTTATTATTTAATTTTCCAAAAAAGAACGCATCTCGGACAGAAACTCAAATATTTCACTCATATTTTGAATCTGATCCACAATTAATATTCCATTTTTCCCTACCTGTTTGAGAGTAGCCTTATTGGTTTCTGTCTGAACAAAAAGAAGTATTCTATTAAAAGTCTCGCTTTGAAAATAAGGGGAATCAGGATTGCCTACAAAAAAACATTTCAGCGTATCATTCTTAAGAAACAGTTTTTCAAATCCTAAGTCCACGGCCAGTTTTCTGCATCTGACCGTAATGAACAAATCATTGGCTACGGGCGGAACCGGGCCAAACCTGTCATGAAGTTCACTGTAAAAATCTTGCAAATCGGCTTCTGTTTCACAATTATCCAATCTGGAATAAAGACTCAGACGTTCTGTAATACTTTCTACGTAACTATCAGGAAGTAATATTTCCAGATCGGTATCAATCGTACAATCTTTCACAAAATCATCCTGTTTGCTGATTTCTTCTTTGAAAAGTTCTTTGAATTCACTTCTCTTCAATTCTCTTACGGCCTCATCCAGAATTTTCTGGTACATCTCAAAGCCAATCTCCGCAATGAAGCCGCTTTGTTCACCTCCAAGTAAATTTCCCGCGCCACGAATATCCAGATCGCGCATGGCTATCTGAAAACCACTGCCCAAATCACTGTATTGTTCCAGTGTGCTCAATCGCTTCCTGCTGTCGGGTGGAAGTGTGCTCATCGGAGGGGAGAGCAAATAACAAAATGCTTTTTTATTGCTTCTGCCCACTCGTCCTCTCAATTGATGCAAGTCACTTAATCCAAACTGGTGTGCATTGTTAACGATAATGGTATTTACATTGGGGATATCTACGCCGCTCTCAACGATGTTGGTGCAAACCAGCACGTCGTACTTTTTATCCATGAAATCAAGAATGGTATCTTCCAGCTTATCACCTTCCATTTGACCGTGTGCGAATGCAATACTGATATCCGGACAAAGTCCCTGTAACAGTGATTTCATTTCAGCCAATCCGTTTACTCTGTTGTGAATGAAGAAAACCTGACCACCCCGCTCTGTTTCATAGTAAATCATATCTCTGATGGAGTCTTCATTAAAAACCATCACCTCTGTCTGAATAGGCTGCCTGTTGGGAGGAGGGGTGTTAATGATACTTAAATCTCTGGCACCCATCAAACTGAACTGCAGGGTTCTTGGTATAGGCGTTGCCGTTAGTGTGAGTGAATCCACAGTAGCTCTTAGCTGCTTCAGTTTTTCCTTGGCAGCCACACCGAATTTTTGTTCCTCATCAATAATCATCACGCCCAGATCTTTGAATTTTATCTCTTTGCCTAACAGAGCATGTGTGCCAATGATGATGTCTACTTTACCTTCACCGAGTTGTTTGATGGTTTCTTTCCTCTCTTTGGTTGACTTGAAACGATTTACAAAATCTACCTTCACCGGAAAATCTTTTAATCGCTCACTGAATGTTTTGTAGTGCTGATAGGCGAGAATGGTTGTAGGAACCAGTACGGCAGCCTGTTTGCCGTCGCAGCAACTTTTAAATGCTGCTCTTATGGCAACCTCTGTTTTCCCAAAGCCCACATCTCCGCATACCAAACGATCCATGGGGGAAGTTTTTTCCATATCTCTTTTCACATCTTCGCTTGCCTTCGCCTGGTCGGGCGTGTCCTCATAAATAAAACTTGCCTCCAGCTCGGTTTGCATGTAATTGTCAGGAGAATGCGCAAAGCCCTCGATGCTTTTTCGCTGAGCGTATAGTTTTATTAAATCAATAGCGATATCCTTTACCTGGTGCTTTGTTTTTTCTTTCAGCTTACTCCAAACATCACTTCCCAGTTTGTTCATTTTAGGAATGCTGCCTTCTTTACCACTGTATTTACTGATTTTATGTAGCGATGAAATGTTTACATACAACAAATCACCATCTTTATATTGTATTCTAACGGCTTCCTGTAAACGCCCATTGGCTTCAATTTTTTGCAGGCCGCTGTATACACCAACTCCATGATCAATATGTGAAACATAATCTCCCGGCTGCAATTCCCTCAAAGTCTTTAGCGTAAGGGCTTTATTCTTGCTAAAGGCCTGCTTTACCTTGAATTTATGGTACCGCTGGAATACCTGGTGATCAGTATAGCATAAAAGTTTAAGGTCATCATCTATAAATCCCTCATGTATAGATATTGAAATAGGATTAATGGTGATTTCGGATTTTAAATCTGAAAAAATAGCATCCAGCCGCTGCAGCTGTTTCGGATTCTCGGCAAAAAGAAAAATTTTGTATTGCTGCTTTTCATATTCCTCCAGATTCTTAATCAGCAAATCAAATTGACGGTTAAACGAAGGCTGCGGCTTTGTAGAGTAATTAATTGATTCGTCAAAATGTTTCTTGTTATCTGAAATCTTTTTTGCACTCAATTCAATCAGGTGCCTTTCATTTATATGCTGAAACAGCTCGCTTGCTTTGATAAAATCATTTTCCGAAATGTTTGTCTTGGTATTTAATTCCGTTTCATCAGACTGCTGTTCAATTTTATCCGTTTGATCTGAATAAGCAAGATATAGCTGAAGATTTTCTTCTTCCTGTTCAATTTTCTCTTTTACAAATTCATTGTCCTGCATCCATATCACCGTACTCTCGGGAAGAAATTCAATCAGAGATACTTTTTCACCTGTTTCAAATTGTGTCTCAACATTTGGAATAATATTGACCTGCAGCAACTTTCTCTCACTCAATTGTGTTTCCGGATCAAATATGCGGATACTGTCTACTTCATTTCCAAAAAACTCCAAACGATAAGGCTTTTCATTTCCGTATGAATAAATATCAATAATACCTCCTCTTACTGCCAGCTGTCCGGGTTCATATACAAAATCTGTTCTCTTGAATCCAAAATTTGAAAATTTTTCAATCAGCTCGTTGAAATTGATGGTCTCCGCTTGTTTAATGCTGATGATGTTATCAGAAAGTGTTTTAGACAATAAAACTTTCTCAAAAACAGCTTCAGGGTAGGTGACCAGAATTTTTTTATTTCCTCCGGAAGCAATCTTAGTCAATGCTTCTGTTCTTAACATAACATGACTGCTATTGAGGAGTCTGTAATTTTTTTTATTTTTAAAAGAGGAGGGAAAGTAAAATATATCGAGCGCACCGGTTATATTTTCAAGGGTGTTGTGAAAATAAGCCGCCTCTTCGCTGTCTTTGGCTATAATAAGATGATTGTTTTGGGAAGCAAGCGGGTGGCTAAGCAAAGCTGCAATGATAAATTGAAATGAACTTCCTTGAACGCCTGTAAGAGAAATTTGCTGGGGTTTGGACATGGTAATCCGGTTCGCTATCTGAAAACAGCGGGGGTCATTTCTGTACATATCCAACAACACGTCCGGATTCATTCACTCAAATTATTATCCTCTGTCACTATTTGTTAAACGGAGGAATTTTCAGTTTGCAAAGATATGACAGTCAAACGGAATTTTTTAGGACGGGATGAATGTTGTAACTTCAAACAAACATCAATTATGGCATTGCAACCCTGGCATAAAGGATTGGTTACTAGAATAGAAGATGAAACTTCCGATACCAAAAGGTTTTGGATTCAAATTCCCGAATTGACATCATTCGATTTCAAGCCAGGCCAGTTTGTGACACTGGATTTACCCATACATGAGAAGCCTAACAAAAGATGGAGAAGCTATTCCATAGCATCGTGGCCGGATAGCACCAACACAATCGAATTACTAATTGTACTTAACAAAGAGGGATTAGGAACTCCTTACCTTTTTGATAAAATAACCATTGGTAGCGAACTTACATTGAGAGGGCCAGTTGGGGTTTTTACCTTGCCTGATGAGATTCAAAAAGACTTATTCCTGATTTGTACCGGCACCGGAATTGCACCCTTTAGAAGTATGATTCATCATATCAAAAACCAACAGATTTCCTATAAAAATATCTATCTGGTTTTCGGTTGCAGAAAAAAAGAGAATCTGCTGTACTTTAATGAGTTGGCTGAATTACAAAAAGAATTGAAAGACTTTTATTACCTGCCTACACTTTCCCGGGAACATTGGGAAGGTCGTTGCGGATATGTCCATTCAATCTATAAAGATCTCTGTAAAGAAAGGCAACCGGCAAATTTTTTCCTGTGCGGATGGAAAGAAATGATTGATGAAGCCAAGGCCAATATTCTGGAAATGGGTTACGATAAAAAAGACATTCATCTGGAGATTTATGGCTGAGCATGGGTTTTAAAAAAACAATTCAGCCGCAATATGGTCGGCCAGTAACTTTCCGCTTGTAGTTAAAGTCAGTCTTTCATTTTTTTGTTGCAGTTGTTCTTTTTGCAAAAAAGTATTTGCCTGAGCGATTAGCACTTCTTTTTTTTCATTCCCAAAATTTTCCGAAAAAAATCTCAGATCAATTCCTTCGATAGTTCGAAGCGCAATCATAATGTATTCATTCATTTGTTGCTCAAGTGTCAGTATTTCTTCCTGATAAAAAACATCACCGAAATCAATGGATTTAATGTATGTAGCGATATTAGCCACATTCCATCTTCTGCTGTTTTTTCCGTTGTAGGAATGTGCAGAAGGGCCGAATCCAAAATAGGATTTCCCCTGCCAGTAACTGCTGTTGTGTTTGCTGCGAAATCCTTCTCTTGCGTAGTTGCTTATCTCGTATTGCTCATATCCTTCACTCTCCAGATGTTTCATCAAAAGCAAAAACTGATTGGCCTGATGATCACTATCCACCGGCAATGATTTTTTTAACTCAATCATTTTATGCAGCGCTGTTTTTGGCTCAACGGTTAGTCCGTAACATGACAAATGAGGTATTTTTCTTTCTGAAATTATTTCCAGGTTTTTTATCAGCGATGCATCGCTTAGCAAAGGCGATCCGAAAATCAAATCAACAGAAAAATTATTTATCCCCGCTTCGAGAATCATATCAATGCTCCCCAATGATTCCTCCGCACTATGGGCACGGTTCATCCAGCGGAGCTCGGCTTCGTTGAAAGATTGTACACCCAGACTCAGCCGGTTGATGCCGGAGGACATCCATCCTTTCAATTTATTTTTTTCAATATCATCCGGATTGGCTTCCAGCGTTATTTCAGCATCTTCACTAACGGTAAAATTATTATGAATGACTTCAAATATCCGATGTAGTTCTTCCTTTGAGAGCATACTAGGAGTACCTCCTCCAAAATAAACCGTATCAATTATCTCTTTTCTGTTTATAAAACCCTGATCTGAAGCAATCTCTTTGAGCAAAGCGTTGATAAATGATTCTTTTTGCCGCAATGAAGTGGAAAAATAAAAATTACAATAAGTACAGGCCTGCTTGCAAAATGGAATATGAATATAAATACCCGCCAAAGATTGTAGTTTTACATTGTTGGAAACATCAATTAACCAAATGATAGATTTTGTACTGCATCCGGCAAAAAAATATTTTTTAATGCTGTGCAGTCTTTTTTTTCTTATTCAACTCAAGGCGCAACAGGGCAAAGAAAATAATATTCAGTTGGTAATTGATTTTGTTGACAAAGATAGCTCCTTTCGATTTGAAGCATTAAAACTGCAAACCGGCTTTAATTCCAAATCAGACGCCTTAAACTATATAAATAAATTACCCTCTCTGCTTGCCGAGAAGGGCTATCCCGCAGCTTCTGTAGATTCTATTATTGCTGCTGATTTGAATTTTCGGGCATTGATTTATCTGGGGATCAAAATAAATCGGGTCGAACTCAACACTAAAGGAATTGAAGCCGATTTTTCAGATGATATCCCTCTCCAAAAAATCTTACAGAATAAAAAATTTGTCGATTTGGCTCAGTTGGAAAATCTGAAGCAAAAGATTATCAGTTATTATGAAGACAAAGGCTATCCTTTTACATCTGTTTATTTAGATAGCATACGTTTTTCTGAGGATATCATGATGGCCAACTTGAAGATTGAGAAGGAAAGTATCTATTATATTGACAGCATAAGGGTTTTGGGTAAGGCGAATATCAGCCGGCAATTTTTGGAAAAATATCTTGGAATACCCAAGCACAGTGTTTATAATAAAACCAAATTGATACAGGTAGACAAACGTATGCTTGAGCTTCCCTTTTTCAGCAGCAGACAGCCATCAGACCTTACTATGCTTGGCAGTGGCGCCTTGCTTAATCTGTATTTGCAGCCTAAAAAATCGAGTCAGTTTAATTTTTTAGTTGGATTTCTTCCAACAGCATCGAATACCGGTAAAGTGCAATTAACAGGAGATGTAAACCTCGATTTAAGAAATATGCTGGGTGGGGGAGAGCGTTTTTTATTGAAATGGCAACAGTTACAGCCTCAGTCACCTCGTCTTAATCTGGGCTACAACAAACCTTATATATTCAACACGTCCTTTGGTTTTGATGGACTCTTTGATCTTTTTAAAAAAGATTCCAATTTCCTGCAATTAAATGCCAGAGTCGGTTTGCAGTATATAGGTTCGGGCATTAGGTCCGGAAAGATTTTTGTTCAATGGCAAAACACCACTCTTTTATCCGGCGGAGTGGATACTTTGCAGATTAAAGCAAAAAGATCACTACCGCCAAATATTGATGTAAGTGCGGTCAATATGGGAATTGAGTATTCGCTGAATACTACTGATTACAGACTAAATCCCCGTTCCGGTTCCGAATTGACGATAAACACTGCTGTAGGTATTAAGACTATAAAAAAGAACAATGACATTGTAAACATTAAAGACCCTGCTTTTGATTTTAAATCTTTGTATGATTCTCTTAAACTCAAAAATTTTCAATTCAGGTTGCGGGTCAATGCCGCGCATTACTTTCCGGTAGGTAAATCGGCAACAATTAAAACAGCTATTCAGGCCGGTTTGTACAAGAGTCCTTTTATTTTTCGAAATGAATTATTCCAGATTGGAGGATATAATTTGCTGAGGGGGTTTGATGAGGAGGGTATTTTTGCAACACAGTTTGGGGTGCTGACTACGGAGTATAGATTTTTACTGGCATTAAATTCTTACCTGAATTTTTTTCTGGATGCCGGACTTACTAAAAATAAATATCAGCAGGTTAATGTGAACAACAGATTTTTGGGAGTGGGAGTAGGATTTGTTTATGAAACGAAATCCGGGTTATTAAACTTCAGTATTGCAGTCGGAAACAGAAACGATCTGGGGTTTGATATTCGGAGAGCAACAAAAATTCATTTCGGCTATATAAACTACTTTTAGAATAACCATAATCTTTTTTAATTTTACATTCAAATCAACCTATTTCCCTTGAGGATTATCTTTTTCTTTATTATATCGCTTATTTTTTTGAATAAGTCTCTTGGGCAGTCGATTGATTCCGTAGTTTCCCAATCTGATAGGATAATTTCAAAGGATTCTTTGTTGGTTAAAAAGGAATTAAGTGCTTTAGAGAAAATTATCAGTCTTAATTCCATTTTGAATAACAAGAATGCTGCACAATCAAATATTTCTCCACCCAGAAAATCCCGTTCTTTTAATGCGCTTTTTTACATTGCATTTTTCCTGATTTTCTTCCTTGCCATTGTAAAAACTTTATACGACAGATACTTCAGTAACCTGCTAAAAGTATTTTTTCAGACATCATTAAGGCAAAGCCAGCTTACAGACCAGCTAATGAATGCCGGCTTGCCTTCTTTATTGATGAATATTTTTTTTGTACTGACAGGAGCGCTTTATATCACTTTATTATCCGGCGGTTTCGCAAAACAATTCAGTTTTGAATGGAAGATTTTTGGAATAACGGCAATTGCACTTACCACGATTTATTCAATAAAATATTTGACAATTCAACTTGCAGGTTGGATAACCGGATATAAAAAAGAAGCTGAATCATATAGTTTTATTGTCTTTTTAATTAATAAGATGCTTGCCATATCTCTCCTTCCATTGTTGATTTTTATGGCTTTTGCAGATTTTAATATCGCCAAAGCAGCCATATTTTTATCCTATTTTGTTATAGGTGTAATATTTTTTTTACGTTTTTTTCGTTCCCTAACCGTCCTTCACCATCGTTTCAGACTCAACAGACTTCATTTTTTTTTATACATCGCTGGGGTGGAATTGCTGCCGATTTTTCTAATTTGCAAAATTGCTTTTAAAATTTTCAGTAAAAATTTGTAATTTCGCGTCACCATTGGATCATATAAGTATGATAAATAAGGAAGTAAAAAAAGGAGTGTCGGCGACCCAAAAAGTAAAGAAAATACTTATAACCCAACCTCAACCTGAAGGCGTAAAATCTCCTTATTACGATCTTGCAAATAAATACGGTTTAACGCTGGACTTCTATCCCTTCATTGTTATTGAAGGAATCCCATCAAAGGACTTTCGTAAACAAAAAATAGAACTTTCAAATTACACAGCTGTAATATTCACCAGCCGCCATGCGATTGATCATTTTTTTCGTGTTTGCGATGAGATGAAAGTTAATATCTCTCAGGATACCAAGTATTTCTGTATATCAGAAGCGGTGGCACTATACCTGCAGAAATTTATTCTATACCGGAAAAGAAAAGTATTTTATGGCGCCGATGGCTTGAACAAAAGCCTTTTTGACGTCATTAAAAAGCACAAGGACAACGAGAAGTTTTTGTACCCTTGTTCAGAATCATTTGACAGCGAGATTACCAATTGGCTGAAAAGCAATCAGTGCGAATATGCAACTCCACTACTCTATAAAATAATCAGTAATGATGTAAAGAGTGTTCTGGCAAAAAATTATGACATCATATGTTTTTTTACCCCCGGCGGTGTAAAAAGTTTAATTGAAAATTCTCCCAAATACAAACAAAACGGAACTAAAATCGCTGTTTTTGGCGCAAACACTATCAAAGCCGCTGAAGAAGCAGGCTTGAAGCTTGATATCAAAGCACCTCAGCCCCAATCACCAAGTATGGTAAGTGCATTGGAACAATTTCTCTCCCAATCTCCTAAAAAATAAGTTGTCCATAATGGACGAGTTATCTTAATTTCTCACAAATCCTTTATGGCGCTGCTTTTCAAAGCAAATTAGTGGATATAATTATTGTTTGAATTACATCATTATGACATTTTTAACAAAAATTCATCATTCTTTAACATTTTAGGTAGTAATAAATAGATAATTTAGTCGTTAGAATTAAGCGTTTGATTTTTTTGAATTAATTTAAACTGTTTTAACTCGTTATAAATTGATTTTTAATTTGAAATAATCATTAAATTTGCCTTTACTCATAATCTAACATTGTATGAATAACAAATTCTTTTCTTTAATTGCTTTAGCAACAACTGCATTGTGTTACAGTAGTTGTAAGTCATCAGGAAGTAAATCTGGTTTGTTGCCTGCCGACGGACAGCTTCACGGCGTGGCACCAAGCAGTAATTGGGCTATGCCAAGACCATTTGGGATGGTATATGTGCCTTCAGGTACTTTCCATATGGGACCAAGCGATGAAGATCCTAACTATTCATATTATGCGTCAAACAAATCTGTTTCTATTAGTGGATTTTGGATGGATGCCACTGAAATTACAAATAATGAATATCGTCAGTTTACCAATTGGGTGAGAGACTCTATCGCTGCGAAATTGATGGGCTTCATTAAGCAAGGTCAGGATGGCAATGAATATGTTGATTGGAAAAAAGCTGCTACCATTAAATGGGGAGATAAATCAACTATTGAAAAAATTGATGCTATTATAGTAACTCCGGACAACCGTATTTTTGGTAAGAAAGAGATAGATGCATCAAAAATTGAATATCAATCCGAAACTTTCGACTATAAAGCAGCTGCACAAAATCGTGATAAAACCGTTCCCCGTTCTGCTTTCATAGTTAAGCAAAAAATTCCAATTTATCCTGATACATTGTGTTGGGTAAGAGATTTCGCTTACTCTTACAATGAACCAATGTCCAGAAAATACTACATCCATCCTGCTTATGGCAACTATCCGGTTGTAGGTGTAAACTGGAAACAAGCTACCGCATTTTGTGAATGGCGCAGCCAGTACATGAATGCTTATCTTGAGTCAAAAAAGAAATTACAGGAATCAAATTATCGTCTTCCAACAGAAGCTCAATGGGAATATGCTGCAAGAGGCGGACGTAATGAGTCTCCATACCCTTGGGGAGGCCCTTATTTAAGAAATAAAAAAGGTTGTCTTTTGGCAAATTTCAAACCCGGCCGCGGAAACTATCCTGAAGATGGTGGTTTTTACACGGTAAGATCAGATGCTTACTGGCCTAATGATTTTGGTCTGTATTGTATGTCCGGTAATGTTGCAGAATGGACTTCATCATTATTTTATGAGGCGGGGTATGCATTACAGCATGACATGAACCCAGATATTCGCTGGAATGCGAAAGATTCTGATCCTCCAAGAATGAAACGTAAAACAATTCGTGGCGGAAGCTGGAAAGATGTAGGTTACTTTTTGCAAACCAGTACAAGAGCATACGAATATCAAGATACAGCCAAGTCTTACATTGGATTCCGTTGTGTACTGGATTTACCTGCTAATACTGCCAAAAGAAAATAAATTAACTTTCTCTGAAACAATTTTAATTTAAATCACTTTAAATATCCCCCTTTCTAGATTATCTAGTCGTAGGAAGGGCATTTTGTGTAAAATTCTTTATTAATTCAATCTTAAACAACCTTAAAATTTAAAAAACATGTCTTCAGTAAAAATTGATCCCAAGTTAAGTAAATGGATGGATGTCGCTGTTTCTATTGCGGCTGCAGTGGTAATTTTCGGTGCTTTACAGAAAATTCTTCACACGCCTATTGCTGATTTATTTCTTCAAATAGGTCTCTACACCGAAGCTGCAATCTTTGCCATGTATGGTATCATTTACATTAAAGCTCCGATAGTTGAAGATCATGCGCACGCTCCTGCTGCTGGCAAAGGATTAAGTGCAACTGATGCAATGGATAAAATGCTGAAAGACGCTGATATTACTCCTGCTAATATGAAAAAATTAAGCGAAGGATTCCAAAAATTAGGAACTACTGTTGCAGGTATTTCTGATGTGAGTGAAGTAGTAAAATCAACCAGTGATTTTGGTGCTAAAGCAAAAGAAGCAACTGCATCTATTAGTTCAATGTCTGCTGCTTTCGCAAGCAGTGCTACTACTATGGGTTCTTTCAACAATGCAGCTGAAAGTGCTAAAGGTTTCCACGAACAAGTACAGGTATTGACCAAAAACCTTGGTTCATTGAATACTATTTATGAATTAGAGTTAAAAGAAAGCAACAACCACCTGAAAGCTTTGAATACTTTCTATGGTAAACTAGCTGAAGCAAGTCAGGCTATGACAAGCAGTGTGGATGATGCGAACAAAGTAAAAGATCAGATTTCTGCTCTTGCGGGTAATTTAGGTAAACTGAATTCCGTATACGGCAATATGCTGACTGCTATGCAAGGCAGATAATACGGTATACTTTGATTGCAATCACGATTTATAAACAATATTCATAAAAACAATTAATATAACAAGTTATGGCTTTACCCGCAGAGCCCCGGCAGAAGATGATTAACTTGATGTACCTCGTGTTAACCGCACTACTGGCACTCAACGTATCATCTGAAATCTTAAATGCCTTTAAGGTGGTAGATAAAAGTTTGATTACATCAAACGACAACCTCACATCCGCTAACAATACTTTATATACTTCATTGGAGGGAAAACTAAAAGATCCAATGACAGCAGAAAAAGCAAAACCTTGGAACGAAAAAGCCAATCTGGCAAAAAAATTATCCAACGATATGTCCGCTTATATCGATCAACTCAAAGTTGAACTCAAAAAAGAGGCAGGATTGAAGATAGAAGAAGGTGTAGAGGTATACAAGGAAGATGATCTTGAAGCTGCTACCCGTCTTTTCGGTAACGAAAAAGGGGGAAAGAACAAAGGTCCTGAATTGGAAAATAAACTAAATGAGTTCAGAAGAAAAATGTTGGAAATTGATCCTTCAATTTTAGCTGAATTCGAAAAAACTTTTCCGATTGAAAAACAAGGAAAAGTAAAGGGGAAAGATGGTAAAGAGAAAGACTTTACATTCGCCTATTTTCACATGAATCCAACAGTAGCGGCAATTACTTTGCTAAGCAAGTTTCAGAATAATGTAAAAAATGCTGAAAATCAGATAGTGACTTATTGCCACAACCAGGTTGGAGCTGTTAAGGTTGTGTATGATCAATTTGCGGCTTTGGTTGGACAAAGTTCCAATTACTTGATGCCAGGTGAGGAAATTGAAATCACCGCTGGAGTTGGTGCTTACAGTAAAGCAGCTCAACCCCAAATTACCATCAATGGCGCTGGTGCTGCCGTAGGTCCTGACGGTCGTGCTTCATATAAAACTATTGCAAGTGGAGGCGGCGCTCGTACAGTACCCGTTAGTGTTACTTACACTAAACCTGATGGAACTAAAGAAACAAAATCTTTCGAGGTAAAATACACCGTAGGTACTCCGGGTGGCGCTGCATGTTCAGCCGATAAAATGAATGTATTTTATATTGGAGTAGATAATCCGGTTACCATTGGTTCTCCTACCGGTTGGGACAAAACCACCGTTTCAATGTCTGGTGGTACCATTTCAGGATCAGGATCTGCAAGAACTGTTCGTGTTAGTGCTTTAGGTAAAGCTTCGATTACAGTGAATGCCGATAAAAAAACTACCAATTTCGAGTTCAGGATTAAGAAAATTCCAGATCCTGTTTTTAAAGTAGGTTCCGGTAAAGTGAGAATGCCTTCTGTAGAGTTCAAAAGTCAACAATTCTGCAGAGCTGAATTGGAAAACTTCGATTTTGACCTGAGATTTAATATTGTTAGTGCTACAGTGTTTTTCTCAGGAGCTAATTTCAGCAACCCGGTACAAACGACTATTCAGGGAAATCAGTTGGGTTCACTTGGTTCTTTCATTTCAAGATGCGGTCCTGGTTCGGTTATAACCTTTGATAATGTTAAAGTACAAGGACCGGATGGTGTAAGATCAATTGAGGGTAAATCTATAGCATTATACTAAAATCAATTTATATGAAAACGAGAATGCTGAAATATCTATTCTTAGCGGTTTTATTCTGCGGGTATACTGTGCAGATTCATGCCCAGAAGCGTAAATCTGTGAAGCGTACCAATACCAAAACTAAGACTAATATTCAAAGTTCTGTACCTACTGCAGATACAACTTTGTCTGCTGTAAATACACCACCACCACCACCCGTTGCTCCTGCAAAAGACAGTATTCCTTTGCCGGTCGTTAAAAAGTCTTTAAGACCTGACGAAGCAGTCGAAAGCTCACCGTTAAAGGAAAGAATCGTATTGCCATATGAGCACCTCAGAGCAGATGATGCAGTTTATCGCCACAGATTATGGCGTGAAATTGATACTAGAGAAAAAATGAATCAGGTTTTTTCTTATTCTGCCAATGAGGACAATGGCAATCAAAGGTTTATTTCAATTTTATTGGGGGCATTGCAAGACAGCACCAGCGGCATAGTAGCATTCTCGGGTGCAGACGATCGATTCACTACTCCCATGACTACTTCAGAAATAGCCAAGGCTGTAGTAGGGGAAGAAGTAGATGTTCCGGATTACGACTCGTTAGGAAATCTGATAGGCACAAAGAAGAAAAGAAATGATGTCAATCTTGACTCATTTTATAAGTTCCATGTAAAAGAGGAAGTAATCTTTGATAAAGAAAGTTCCAGATTATTCTGGAGAATTCTTGGTATTGCTCCTGTGAAAAATGTTGAAACCTCAACGGGTGTGAAACTCGGTGAAGCTGAACTATTTTGGGTATATTATCCGGATATTAAACCTCTTCTAGCTAAACATGACGTGTACAACGGTAAAAATTTCGGTGGTCGCATGACCTGGGAAGACTTGTTTGAAAATAGAATTTTCACAGCAAGAATCATCAAAAGCACGATGGATAATCCCAGAGACATTCCAATTAAAAATACCCCTGGCCTGAGTGACAACAGTATGTTGCAGTTATATGAAGGAGAAAATATAAAAGAGAAAATATTCAACTACGAACAAGATCTTTGGAGTTACTAATTTTTTCCCAACTAATATTGAAAATCCCTCTTAATTTAAGAGGGATTTTATTTTTATCCTGATTTAAGTGCATTGTAAATGACGGAGGCCTTGGCTTTACCTGTAACTTTTTCAATATCTTTTTCAGAGAGAGATTGGATGTTTTTTAATGATTTGTATTCTTTCAGTAAAGCTGTCATTGTTTTCTCCCCAATCCCTTTAATTTTAAGAAGTTGATTATCAAATGCAGACTTGCTTCTTTTGTTTCTGTGATGCTTGATTCCAAATCGGTGTACCTCATCTCTGATTCTTCTGATTAGTTTTAAGGACTCACTGTTCCAGGGAAGTTTTATTGATTCACTGTCTTTTGCAAAAAATATTTCCTCCTGATTTTTTGCCAAACCCACCAAGGTCAGTTTGCCTGTTAAATTCAATGAATCAATACTTTCCATTGCAGCGCTTAACTGTCCTTTCCCTCCATCGATGATTACAAGCTGAGGAAGAGGTGAATTATCTTCAGAAAGTTTTTTATATCTTCTGTATACAACTTCCTTCATCGAGGCAAAATCATTGATTCCTTCAACGGTTTTAATATTGAAATGTCTGTAGTCTTTTTTACTGGGCTCTCCGTTTTTGAAGCAAACCATAGCTGCAACAGCATTGGTTCCATGTAAATTTGAGTTGTCAAAGCATTCAATGTGCATGGGGACATCCTGCAGATTGAGGTCGTTTTGTAAACATCGAAGGGCGCCTTCTTTTTCTTCTGTTGACTTTTCCTCCAAATGTAGCATGCGCTTCGCATCCAATTCATATTTATAATGGTCTGCATTTTTTTGAGAAAGCTCAAGCAGTTTTTTCTTATCACCTGATTTTGGAACGGTACAAATTATATTGGGTTCGGGATAATTTATCTTAAACGGCACAATTAATTCTCTCGCTTCGCTGTTAAATGTTTTTCTGATTTGCGCAATGGCAAATTGCAACACCTCCTCCCTGGTTTCATCCAACTTTTTTTCGAGCGTAACGGTTTTAGTGGCAATTATATTCCCATTTGCTACCGCCAGATAATTCACAAATGCAAGCTCTCCTTCTTCAATGATTGTAAACACATCCACGTTACCCGTTCTGATGTTTACGACAGTCGATTTTGACTGATGCTGCTGAAGATTTTTAACTTTTTGCTGATACAAAGCAGCCTTCTCAAATTCAAGCTTTTCTGAATGATGTTGGATGAGTTTTTTATAATGCTGTATGATGGGAGATAAATTTCCTTTCAGCAAATCTTTTATCTGATTAATACCATTTTCATAATCCTCAAGTGTCTGTAAACCTTCACAGGGACCTTTGCAATTGCCAAGATGATATTCCAGACATACTTTGAATTTTTTTCTTTCAATACTACTGGGAGAAAGATTAAGTGTACAGGTTCTTAATGGAATATGTTCTTTTATGAAATCAAGCAAATCATAAACCTTTGCCGATGAAACAAAAGGACCAAAAAAAATAGAACCGTCATTGAATTTTTTTCGGCTGATAAAAACCCTGGGGAAACGCTCGTTTTTAATGACAATGTAAGGGTAGGTTTTGTCATCTTTTAAATTGATGTTATAATGAGGTTGGTATTCTTTAATCAGGGTATTTTCAAGCAAAAAAGCATCTTGTTCGTTATTTACAATCGTGAATTCAATTCGATGGATGCGACTGACTAACTCAATTGTTTTTTTACTGTCAATGTGGTTGTTGAAATAACTGGTGATTCTTTTTTTTAAATCCTTTGCTTTTCCTACGTAAATAAGTTTTTCCTTTTCATTGAAATACTTATATATACCCGGTAAATGTGGTATTTTATTATAAGATTGTGAAAATTCTTTCTTGGTCATTCAGAATCAGTAATTCCATTTAATTTCAGTTTCTGTCTCAATGGTAGATACGCCCGACTTATCTTCATGCAATACCACTATTTTACATCTCTTGCCCGACTGCCAGGTTAGCTGAATTTTTTTATCAGGCGCAATTTGTTTTACCAGATAAATTCTTTGGATAGCATTGGTAGCAGGATCGATATAAATATCCCAATGTCTCCATTGAATGCTGTCTGGTAGCTCTTTTACAGGATCGTACGTCAAGGTTACTAAATTTAATGTCTGATCCATGAAAGATTTTTCTGAGAAAAAAGGAACCATATTGATGGAGTCAATTTCAGGGTGTAAAAATTCACCAAACTCTTTTTCAAAATCTTCCGATTTTACCCATAAAGAATCTTGTTTGTTTTCCTTTTTGGTATATTTTTTTGGATTAATACCCACCTCCTTTATATCAATAAGTTGCCCTCGGATATAACCTGTTACTGGAAAAAATACCTGATTTTCTTTTTCTGTCTTCTGTTCACTTTTTGTCTGACTGTCGGTCTTTTCATTGTTCACGCAGGCAGAAAGTATGAATAAAAAAACAAGTGGTATATATTTCAATCTCATCTTTTTTATTTTTAAAATCATCAGTTACGAATCTTTATTTTTACTCCTTCTCTTCCGGTTATTCAACATTGCCGGGAGTGCGTATGTTTTTAATTGTTGCATTCACCCATGCTATTATCGATTCTTTTTCTGAACTGCTGAGAGATGCATTTCTGTGAATGAGGGTATATGAACTAACAGGCATTTCCCCTTCGCTTACAACTTCTTCAATCTCTTCAATTTTTTTTAACTGTTTTTGTTTTTCATAGCTTGCAAACTCAGAAAAATTAAGCTCTTCTTTTCCTTCTTCTATGTGATGATTCAACCATAAGGAAAGTGGTTGTATTGAAGCATACCAGGGGTAGTTGGTATGATTGCTGTGACAGTCGTAGCAACTCTTTTGAAAAATCTTACTTACAGACTCAGGTAAGTTGACAGCCTTGGAAATATCCGAAGTACTTGTATGCTTTCTGATATTTTTTTCCGGTCTTGGAATCAGCTGAGCTAAAATAAAAGCGGAAGCAATAACAATGGCAGAAGTTTTTAAAAAGCGTTTCATTGTTTTGTTGTTTAATTTTTTCAAGCACCCGAACTGAATCGATTGATTGGGTTAGTCAATCAGCACATTTCCTTTCATTTCTTCCGGTATGGGTAAATTCATCATTTTCAAAATAGTAGGGGCGATGTCGCCTAGTTTACCACTTTGTACTTTGCCGTGCCATGTTTTATCAATGACAAAAAGAGGTACGGGATTGGTTGTATGGGCAGTATTGGGTGTACCGTCATCATTTATTTCATAGTCGGCATTTCCATGGTCTGCGGTAAGTAAAACGGTATAGTCTTTTTCCAAAGAAGCTGAAACGACTTTATTAACACAACTATCAACCGTTTCCACCGCTTTTATAACGGCATTCCATACTCCGGTATGTCCAACCATGTCTGCATTGGCAAAATTGAGACAAATAAAATCGGGAGAAGTCTCATTAATTTCTTTGATTACCGCATCTGTTAATTCCGGAGCGCTCATCTCAGGTTGCAAGTCGTAGGTGGCTACTTTCGGAGAGGGTATCATGATTCTTTTTTCTCCCTCAAA
This sequence comes from Chitinophagaceae bacterium, assembly GCA_947458275.1. Classification (GTDB taxonomy): domain Bacteria; phylum Bacteroidota; class Bacteroidia; order Chitinophagales; family Chitinophagaceae; genus Ferruginibacter. The sequence continues at coordinate 89,646 of CANGYR010000003.1, read as the reverse complement.
CGGCAGCTCTCTTCCTCCGTTGAAAAAGAAACTTACATGAGGATATTTTTCTGTTTCGGCAATACGCAATTGCGTTTTGTTATTTTTAGCTAATATTTCTCCCAAAGTATTTTTCAGGTCATCATTTTCAAAAATTACAGACACATTTTTAAATTTATTGTCATACTGTGTCATTGTGGTATAATGCAACTTGATGGTCTTCATTTCATGTTCAGGCATATCCACCTGAGTAAGCACCTCCGTTATTTCACGGCAGCGATCCGTTCTGAAATTGAAGCACAACACAGCATCTCCCGGCTCAATAGTGGTCTTTTCAATTTTATTGTTTATCAATGGCTTGATAAATTCATCTGTTACCTGTTGCTCATAAGACGACTGAATGCCGGCAATCAAATCATCTGTTTTTGTGCCAATGCCTTTTACCATGGCGTCATAGGCAATTTTAACTCTTTCCCATCTCTTGTCTCTGTCCATCGCATAGTATCTTCCTGTTACTGATGCAATGTTCCCGACTGTTTGTTTGAGGTGTTCCTGAAGATCCTCAATGTAACCCAATCCGGATTTCGGGTCGGTGTCACGCCCATCTGTAAAAACATGCACCAGTACATTTTCAAATTCATTTGCTGCACAGGTACTTAATATTGCTTTGAGGTGACTGATATGGGAATGCACTCCTCCGTCGCTCACCAATCCAATCAGATGAAGGGTTTTATTATTTGTTTTAGCATAATCAATAGAAGCGAGCAGCGTTTTGTTTTGCTGAAATTCATTGTTTCTGATAGCTACATTGATTCTTTCAAGTTCCTGATATACAATCCTTCCCGCACCTAAGTTTAAATGACCAACTTCGCTGTTACCCATCTGACCTGCAGGCAATCCAACTTCTTCGCCGGATGTAATCAGCGTGCTATTGGGATATTTTGAATAAAGAGAGCTGACAAAAGGAACATGGGCATTTTGGATGGCATCACTTTTTTTTATTTTTCCGAGTCCCCATCCGTCCATAATGACAAGTATGATCTTCTTTGATTGCATTTTTGAGGGTTATATTATTATTAAAAGATAAAAATTTATTTGGGTAACAAAGTTCTTTGTCAATAAACAAAATTAATTAATTATTCGCGGAATAATTCAATGATGATAAGCGCTATATCTCATCTATCCGTAGATTTGCATATGATGTCAACTGATCAATTGGAATTGTTTATTAAAAGCGCCTTAAACGAAGATATTGGTGACGGCGATCACTCCACATTAAGTTGTATCGACAGTAAGGTTTCGGGTAAAGCAGTATTGAAAGTCAAACAGGAAGGAATTCTTGCTGGCGTAGAAGTTGCTGAAAAAATTTTCTCGTATTTCGAAAAAAATGTTGTTTTTAAAAAGTATAAAAACGACGGAGATTCCATGAAATATGGAGATATCGCATTTGAGGTAGAAGCTTCTATACACACCATTTTGCAATGTGAAAGACTCGTACTCAATTGTATGCAAAGAATGAGCGGCATTGCCACGCTCACCAGGGAATATACATCCCGACTTTCCGGATATCATACCAAATTGCTGGATACCAGAAAGACTACGCCCAATTTCAGATTGCTAGAAAAAGAAGCTGTCAGAATTGGAGGAGGAGTGAATCATCGTTTTGGCCTGTATGATATGATTATGCTGAAGGACAATCACATTGATTATTGTGGCTCCATTGAGAAGGCAATCAATATGGCGTATGATTATGTGCAGCACAAAAAGCCGGAATTGAAAATTGAAGTAGAGACTAGAACACTGGAAGATGTAAAGAGAGTAATGGCTAATGGTAAGGTGGATAGAATAATGCTGGATAATTTTTCTCCTGATCAAATTAAGGAAGCACTCGTTATCATTGATAAAAAATACGAAACAGAAGCCAGCGGAGGAATCAATCTGAACAATCTTGAAGAGTATGCAGCTACAGGAGTTGATTATATTTCAAGCGGAGCAATTATCCATCAGGCCAGAAGTCTTGATTTAAGCTTAAAGGCAGTAATAATATAACAGCTATGTCAAAAAAGAAAATTAATCTTTCCGGAATTGTTTATTCAACCGATCCTCATTTTAAACCGGAGAATGAACAAACGGGTGAGATAGATACAATTTCTCCTGCTGAACAAAGATTGAAGATTAAACTTGAAACCAAGCATCGCGGAGGAAAGACGGTTACACTTATTGAAGGTTTTGTGGGCAAACAAGTTGATAAAGAAGAACTTATAAAGAAATTAAAAAATCATTGTGGCACAGGGGGCTCGGCAAAAGATGGCGAGCTTCTGATTCAGGGAGATCAGCGGGTGAAAATATTTCAATGGCTACAGAAAAATGGCTATATAAATACAAAAAATTTTAATTAACTTGTAAGGAAATGTCTGAAGTATGAATTCCAAAATATCCAATGGAGTAAAAGTAAGCGTTGAAACTCAATATCAATCAGAACACAGCAATCCTACTGCTAATGAGTTTCTGTTTGCTTACCGAATCACCATTGAAAATAATAATGACTTTCCTGTAAGGTTATTGAGAAGATACTGGAATATTAATGACAGTATAGGAAGCAGTAAAGAGGTGGAAGGCGAAGGGGTGGTTGGTCAACAGCCTGTAATCAATCCTTCTGATACTTATAGCTATGTGAGCGGTTGTAATCTCAAAAGCGATATCGGAAAAATGCAGGGCAATTATCTGCTGGAAAATATCAACAACAAAAAGACCTTCAGGGTAAGCATTCCTTCATTTATTTTGGCGGCTCCCTTTAAATTAAATTAATCATCATTTTACCCATAGTACAGAACAGTAATCTCCTTTTTCGAATTATTTATTAAAATTTATGTCCAAATTAATTTTCAACAACTCCAATAATCTTTTTTTTCAAAGTCTTAAAGCCAGCGTTGATAACTATTTTGTCGACAACAATAAGAAAAAAACCGGAGATATCAGGTTGTACACCAAGACTATTGTACTATTAGGAGTCTTATTAGGGCTATATGCTATTTTAATGCTGACTGACATCAATGGCTATATCGCTGTTTTATGTTGTGCCGTTTTGGGATACACAATGGCTTGCATAGGATTCAGTGTTATGCATGATGCTAACCATGGCAGCTATAGTACAAACGAGACATTGAATGAATTTATAGGGTTGGTTGGCTCCAACGGATTGGGTGCTAACGCATATTTCTGGAAGCAAAAACACAACATCATCCATCACACATATACCAATGTAGACGGAATTGATGATGATATAGCCAAGAGTCCTATAATCCGTCAGTGCGAAACACAAAAATGGGTGCCTGCGCATCAGATACAGCATTTTTATATGCCACTTGCATATGCACTGTCATCACTGTTTTGGATTTTTTTCATGGATTTTGCCAAATATTTCGGCAGAAAAATTTATACTACGGCAGCGTGGAAGATGACATTCAAAAATCATTTGGTTTTTTGGGTAACTAAAATATATTATCTGGCATTTTTTATTGTACTGCCAATAATTGTATGGGGCTGGTCCGCTTGGCTTATTGGTTTTATGACTGCTCATATTTTTATGGGAACAACCCTTTCTTTTGTTTTTCAACTGGCACATGTTGTGGAGAACACCGAATTTGAACATATCCCATTAGACACCACCAAGCATATTGAAACGGCATGGGCTGAACACCAAATCAAAACCACTTCAAATTTCGCTATGGATAATAAAATAATCTCCTGGTTTACCGGTGGATTAAACTATCAGATTGAGCACCATCTTTTTCCCAAAATAAGCCACGTTCATTATCCTGCCATAAGCAAAATTGTCAGAGAAAAATGCAAGGAATTTAATTTGCCCTACAATCATTTTGATACCATCGGCGAAGCAGTATATTCACATTTCAGGGTAATGAAGAAGTTGGGCGAAAAGCCTGCGGAAATTGCTTTAAGCGTTTAGTTTTATCCGGAATCAGGGTTTATATTTAACTGCCTGAAAAATAGTTTCACCATCGGTTTTCATCAAATCCGCCGGAGACAATTTCGGATGATTATCCATATATTTTTTTACAATTTGCCATCCTACAAATGAGCCTATATTTCCCGGCGAGTCTTCTCCGAGTTCCTGTGTTTTAGGCCCTTCGCTAATGTAATTTTTCTGTCTGTTATAGTCTGTTATTTGCAATAGGTTGTTTTGTACAAATAAGTCCCAGATATTCGCCTCATGCTTATAGCAGCTCTTTAATTGCTTTTCGGTATAACCGATTATTTTGTGCTCATCATAATGTGGCAATAGCATACTTAATACATAAAGTCTCTTTCCTTTTTCAATCATTTTATCAATAAGGGAAGATTCGTCTATTTTTTCGGGGCACATATCCAAAAGGATATTTTTCATGCAGTTGATAGCAATATAGTCCGGCTCAAATCTTTGTGAAATATATCTAGGGTATGTTTCCTGAAACTTCATAGACTTATATATAGTGTATTCGCTGCTGATATGATGATGTAATCCTACGATAAAAACATTTTCAGCAATGATGTCTCCGTATCCATCTAATGGCCCGATATAGGTGATTATCTTTTCGGGAGCTTTGTATTTGGGGAAATAATATTTTAGAAATTGCAAAGCATATTTTATTTCTTTTTCGTAAGGAGTAAAATTGGAAAAAATAACTTCTGATGTATCATAAACAGTTCTGTAAGCGCTTATAAATCCCTTTACATAATCGGCGGTAGTTTCAGTATCCCATTGAGGATCTGCATTAATAATGTTATGAAGGAAAATTTCTCCAAAATCGGGATGTTTTGAAATCAGCGGATCAAATTGGGTAGATAGTTGGTTGGTATCTAATGAGAAAAGTTCTTTTTCAAAACGGGTGGTGGTAAGATTTATCTTTATATCTGAGACATCGGGAATATTTTTTTTGCTTTTACATGAAAAAACAACCAACAATGTCAATAAACATACAAATAAACGCATACAAATAATTTAACTTTACATAACAAAATTAAAGACATAAAGTCAATAATTTCAGTGCCTTTTAAAGATTGTCCGGATATTATAAATCAACAGCAGGGGGCACTGGAAAATAGTAAAAACAAATCAATGAAAATTTTTTTAGCGCAGCAGAATTATCACATTGGCAATTTTGACAGCAATGTAGAGAAGATTTTATCTGCTATACAAAAAGCGAAAGAGCAGGGTGGGGACCTAATTGTATTCAGTGAGCTTTGTATTTGCGGATATCCACCAAGGGATTTTTTGTATTTCAACGATTTTATTAAAAAATGTATGTTGAGCATTGACAAGATAAAAGTTGCAGCTAATGGCATCGCTGTGTTGGTAGGTGCTCCGCAGATAAATGAAGTGCCTGAAGGAAAAGATTTGTTCAATGCAGCCTATTTTCTTGCCGACGGAGCGGTAAAGCAGATCATACATAAGACCTGTCTGCCTACCTATGATATTTTTGATGAAGACCGATATTTTGAGTCGGCCAAAAGCTGGAATGTTATTGAGTATAAAGGAAGAAAATTAGCGGTAACAATTTGTGAAGACATCTGGAATCTGGGAAATAATCCTTTGTATACTATCTGTCCGATGGATAAACTGATTGATCAGCAACCAGACATTATGATTAATTTATCCGCATCTCCATTTGATTATACACATGATGAAGACAGAAAAGCTATTGTGAAAGCGAATGTATTAAAATATAAAATTCCTCTTCTTTATTGCAATGCAGTAGGAAGTCAGACAGAAATTGTTTTTGACGGAACCTCTTTAGTTTTTGATAAAGATGCCAATTTGTGTGGAAGAATGTTGAGTTTTGAAGAAGATCTAAAGTTTTTTATTGTCAATAAAGATGGCACAATCGATGGCAATATCATTGAGTATGTTGGAAGCATTCCTGTTGCAGGTCTTAATCCTGAATTTTTTGATCCTTTATTGAATATAGAAGAGGTCTATTCGGCGCTGATACTTGGTATCAGAGATTATTTTTCAAAGATGGGTTTTAAAAAAGCCATTTTGGGAAGCAGTGGGGGAATAGACAGCGCGGTTACGCTGGCTCTGGCAGTTGCTGCATTGGGCAAAGAGAATGTAACGGCTGTGCTGATGCCTTCACAGTTTTCAACTGATCATTCTGTACAGGACGCGGAAACGTTGAGTAAAAACTTGCAAAACGAGTATCATATTTTTCCAATAAAAAATATCTATCAAAGTTTTGTTGATGAGTTACAACCGCTTTTTTCAAATACTCCTTTTGGTATAGCGGAAGAAAATATTCAAAGCCGCACCAGAGGAAATTTATTAATGGCCATTGCCAATAAATTCGGGTATATACTATTGAACACATCCAATAAAAGTGAACTGGCAACTGGATACGGGACTTTATATGGTGATATGGCCGGCGGGTTAGGAGTGCTGGGAGACTGCTATAAACTTCAGGTATATGCACTCGCTAAATATATCAACCGCCATACTGAAATAATTCCTTCAAATATCATTAACAAGGCCCCCAGTGCTGAACTGAGACCTAATCAGAAAGACAGTGACAGTTTGCCGGATTATGAGTTACTTGATCAGATTTTATATCAATATATTGAACAATCCAAGGGTCCTGATGAAATTAAATTGCTTCAATACAACGCTGCCGTAGTTGACAGAATTCTAAAGCTGGTCAATACCAATGAATACAAGCGAAATCAATTTTGCCCCATCATCCGGGTTTCTCCAAAAGCATTTGGTGTAGGCCGCAGAATGAATATTGTTGGAAAATATTTATCATGATAGTATTCATTGTGTATATTTTATCTAATCAAACTATCAGTAAATTGCATTCATGAGGGCATTAGTGTATAAATCTACCGGTAGCTGGTATGTGGTTAAAAACAATGCAGGGGAGCAATTCAACGCCCGCATCAAGGGGAAGTTTAAAATTGAAGGAATTACCTCCACCAATCCAATTGCAGTAGGGGATTATGTGGAAATTGAAAATGAACAGGATGTTGAAAGTACAGTGATAACCGAAATTCATCCACGAAAAAACTATATCAACCGTACTTCTCCCCACAATAAAAATCAACATCATATTGTTGCTGCTAACCTTGATCAGTCATTGTTGTTTGCTACGTTGAAAGATCCCAAAACATCTCTGGGTTTTATAGACAGATTTCTGGTTATTTCAGAGGCTTATCATGTTCCTGCAATCATTGTTTTCAACAAAACAGATATATACAGAAAAAAAGAACTGGAGAAGCTTGAGGCAGTTAAAAAAATCTATGAACCTATTGGGTATAAAATCGAGGCAATCAGTCTAAATAATCAAACGGGACTAGATGACTTAAAAAATATTTTAAAAGACAAGACAACTCTCCTCAGCGGTCATTCAGGTGTGGGAAAGTCCACATTCATCAATTATTTTTTCCCTGATTTAAAACTCAAAACGCAGGATGTAAGCGGTTGGAGCGGAAAAGGACTTCACACTACCACATTTGCTGAGATGTTTGATCTTGATTTCGGGGGGAAAATAATTGATACACCCGGAATAAGAGAGATGGGGCTTGTAGATATTTCGCGTCAAGAGCTTTCTCATTTTTTTCCTGAGATGCTCAAGTTGCTTCCGGAATGCCAATTTAACAACTGCCTCCACATCAATGAGCCGGGTTGTGCCATAAAAAATGCTGTCGGTAAAGACAGCATTCATGAAGAGCGTTATATCAGTTACCTGAATATTTTAGAATCCATTCAGGAAAAAAAATATTGAACCTTTGTTTTAATATGCCTGGCGCTCTAAAAAGTGCGCAACTTCCATTACGGCCTTATTGTCATTCTTGACGCTTTTAACCTGTTGAGGAAAAATGCTTACTCCTTCAAAAATATTGTAGTGCAGCGTGAGCAATTGATTTTTATATTTAAAATCCCAGTCTAATGTTTCTGTTTCATCAATCTGATTAAGAAAACTTACCTTGAGTTGCTCGGCAAGTGTGTGGGCAATAGCGTAAAATTTTGAGATGCCGCAGTTGTCATCAATAACGGCTTCAGTGCCGCCGGATTTGGTTTTAAGTTGGTAGGACATAGTGTTGGTTTTTAATTGGGTATGAAAAATGAATGGTTTATACTTTCTGTTGTCTAATTAAATTAATCGCCTTTGAACTTTGACTTCATGCTCTTTTTTAACAATTTCGGATCATCCAAAAGTCTTTCAGCTCCAATCGCTGCTCCGCTTGTCGGACATCCTACTTTCCGACTTCTTTTGAAAATAGAACAACTGCTCAGCAGGGATATCAAAACAACAAACATCAAAATCTTTCTCATCTAATAAATTTTACAATAAAACAATCAATGATATAATTGTTTTATGAAGTTAATGTTTGTATGATTTAAAAGAACTTTTATGATAATTTTTCACATTTCTTTAAACCAGCTGCTGTACTTTACGTAATTGTCAGCAATTCTATTAATTTCACCGCTGATCAGCTCTTTGCTGATATCTTTTACTTTTCTTGCGGGAACGCCTGCATAGATACTTCCCGGTTCAATAATCGTATTTTCAAGAACTACAGCACCTGCAGCCACTATGCTATTGCTTCCCACATGAACATTGTCCATAACAATTGCCCCCATTCCAATCAGCACATTTTCATCTATAACGCATCCATGTACGATTGCATTGTGTCCAATGCTCACTTTATTTCCGATAATTGTCTTGGTTTTTTCATACGTACAATGAATAACTGCCCCGTCCTGCACATTTACCTTATCTCCGATGCGAATACTATTCACATCCCCTCTTACAACAGCATTAAACCAAATGCTGCAATCATTGCCCATTATAACATCACCAACTATTGTTGCATTGGGGGCTATGAAACAGTTTTCGCCCATTTTCGGGCTAATACCATTTACAGGAAAAATTATTGCCATATTAATTTTTTTAAGCGATTCCAAACGCCTTTCGACAGAGCGTTGACGGAATTTTATTGAAGTAAATTGATAAATTGCGTAAAAATACAAAATTGCCAAAGGTTTCAAGCGGCAAACTAAAAGTATCAGTAAATGAATAACCGGCAATTGTTTCTTCAGCATGTTGGCCAGACCTCCGATGCTCCTTTGTGTCTTGATATCGTCAAGGCCGAAGGGACCAGAATGTGGGATGTACATGGAAAAGAATACATAGATTTAATTGGAGGCATAAGCGTTTGCAATATCGGACACAGACACCCTGCAGTGGTGGAGGCCATTAAAAAACAGGCCGACCAATACCTGCATGTCATGGTATACGGTGAGTTGATTCAGCATCCTCAGGTTCAGTATGCCCAATTGCTGGCTGAACATTTACCCGATTCTCTGAACGCAGTATTTTTCACCGCAAGCGGTAGTGAGGCCACGGAAGGCGCCATGAAACTGGCCAAGAGGTTTACTGGCAGAACGCAGATGATATCATTCAAAAATTCTTACCATGGCAGCACACAGGGCGCATTGAGTGTAATGGGCAGTGAATACTGGCAGCAGGCTTTTCGACCGCTTCTGCCTGGCATCAGACAAATCAATTACAATTCCAATGCTGATTTGGAACATATCACCGATCAGACGGCTTGTGTTATTGCAGAAACCATTCAGGCCGAGGCCGGAGTAAATGTGCCTGATGTAAAATGGTTGCAGGCATTAAGAAAAAGATGCAGTGAAACCGGCGCATTGCTCGTCCTGGATGAAATACAATGCGGCTTTGGACGCAATGGTTCATTGTGGGCTTTTGAACAATTTGGTATTGTGCCTGATATTTTATTGCTGGGAAAGGCCCTGGGAGGAGGAATGCCGCTGGGTGCTTTTGTGTCGGATAAAAAAATAATGGATACGCTAACTTATAATCCGGTACTCGGACATATCAATACATTTGGAGGGCATCCGGTAAGCTGTGCCGCAGGATTGGCTGCATTCAAAGTGTTACTTCAGGAAAAACTGATTGAAGGCGTTCACGAGAAAGAGCTGTTGTTCAAATCATTGTTGCAGCATCCCTGGATAAATAAAATCAATTCAAAAGGATTGATGATGGCTGTTGAATTTGACAGCTATGATATGAATAAGAAAATTATTGATGCGCTAATAGAAAAAGGAGTTTTTACAGATTGGTTTTTGTTTGCTTCAAACGCACTCAGGATTGCACCTCCGCTCAATATCTCTATGGAAGAAATTACATCTGCATGTAAAATTATTCTTGATGTGCTGGGTGCAGTGAAATAGATTTTTAAAAATCAAGTCCTAATGAAAAATACATCACCGGGGCACTGTTAAAAAATCCTGTCATCGGCCAGCCGATGTCATACTTGATGTAATAACCGAAAACAGTACTTCTTGCTCCAAATCCATATCCACCTAAAAACGGACCTACCCCGCCGGCTTTTGTTCTAACGCTTACCGGGCTAATATTATTAGGTAATCTGTAAATCACTTCCGGTCTTTTTATTGTATTGTATGCTCCGTTCCAGGCAGTTCCCAAATCAATGAACTGGGTAAGTTGAAAATCATTTAAAAATGCGTTGTTGACCATCTTATCAAAGAAAGTGGAAATAACCGGCAGTCTCAATTCGCTATTAAACACAATAGCATTATTGCCGTTGGCAGCATTTTGAATATGTCCTCTCATGTTTACTGCAAGACTCTGGAATGCATATGACTGATCCCTGGCAGGGGTATTGGCGGTGTTAAAAAATCTTTCTTTATTTGTTCCGGGTTTGATGTTATCTCCAAACATCAACCAGCCATCCGTTCCGCCCAGATAGTAAATGAACTTTTGGCTTCCCCAGCTGAAATCACCTGCTGCTCTGCCGGCCCAGATGAAATTTTTATAAATGGGGTAATAGTATCTCACATCGAAACCAAAGTTGAATGTATTAGGTGCGCGTCCGACACCCTTTTTATTTATCTGTCTGTTCCAGTCTACAAATATCTTATAGCGCAATCCATCCCAAATATTCACCGCCGTGTTCAAGCTATTGTCGTAAACAAATTCCAATCTGGATACAGAATAAAGCGTTAGTGAATCTTCCAATTTTGCTGCAACAGGATCTACTCCGTTTTTGACTACCAAATTATCTGCTCTTATACCAGTGGTAAATCGGAGGCTTTTAGCTTCATCGAAGGGGTAGGAGATATTTCCCTGGTAAAGATTGGTGAATGATTTTGCAGGGAAAGATCCGGTAATGTTGCCCTGATCATTTTTTTGAAAATATTCAGTCGAAATAACATTTCTGTAATAGGTAAATCCCCAGTCAATTCTTCTTTTTAAATTCTGATAATTTACCAGCCATTCATTGTCTTGCAGATTGGTGCCAATTTTAAATGCACCGGTAACTCGAATATCCTCCATCAAATCAAATGCACTCATTCTGATTAATCCATTAAGAGGCGTGTTACTACTCAACATGATAGGTCCGCTTCCATTGCCATAAGGCTGGTATCTGTTGTACAGTATGGCAGTATTAAAACCTGCAGATCCCGACTCTGCAGAAAATTTTATGGGTTTGTATCTGAATTTTTTCGCAGTACCCAATGTATTGAGAGCCTCATCAAATGTGGAGATGCCGGGTATTTTTTTATTTTCTGATTTCACCTCTGAGGAATCATCAAAAAATTCAGTCTGAAATAAATCATTTTGATTTTGTGATTTTTCTTGTGAAGGCTTTACTGCTTCAGAGAAGATGGATGTTAATTTACTTTCGCGCATTAATTTTTTCGCATAAGTTGTAGGCTGAGCAGTCACATTTCTCTTGCTTAATGTGTTTTCGTCTACCTTAAGCTTGTACAATGTTTTTTGATCAATTTGACGACTTACTTCACTTAATATTCTGTCCTCGCCTGAACTTTTCGTTTCGTCTAATCCGGTTTCATAGTTGGTCAACGGAAAAGTATATGCAGAGTCAGCGGATATTGAAACAGCAAAAATTGAGTCAACGCTAGTTTTATTATATGCTTTTAATGTACTGTCTATTTCTTTTTGTGAAGGATTTCTCAGCAAGTCTACTCCTATCTGCACCAGCGTATCTACTCCAATTTTTTTTGTGGTAAAAAATCCTGCATACCTGTTTGCAATTCCGTTTTCATCACTGACGAAAGTGAAATGGTTGACATTGTATTGTGCCGGATAGCGTGCATTTCCGTATTTGAGATTGGTCAGTTGACTGATTTGATTCAGTTCGGGCTTATCTCCAAAGTCAGTGATTAAAAACACATTAAATCTGTTGTTTGAGGGCAGGCTGGTGTCACCTGAGATTGCACCAGCTGCAGGTCTGTTACTTGAAAAAATAATTCCCATTTTATTGGGGAATGTAACAAAATTTGGATCAAGGTCGTCGAATACATCATTGGTTATTTGCTTGGATTTTTCTTTTTCCAAATCAAATGTAAACAGATCGGTATGTCCGTTTTTAACAGCAGACAACAAAAGTGTTCTGCTGTCAATCATGTATTTAATGTCCTGTACCTGATCGAATTGATTGGTGAGATCAATTTTATATTGTTTGTATCTTCCCAAAACGTCATAGACAAAGAGTTTGAGTTTTCCATTTTCAGGATGAACAACAGCGATTTTTGTTCCCTTCGGATCCCAGGCCATCATTGGGTAATTGGGATTTATCTCGGTCTCTTTTTTGCGAATGCCATATCTGACGAGAGTAGTAGTTTCATTATCGTCGGTAAGAATCACACTCACAATGCCTTTTTTGAATCTTGACACTACATAGGAATTATTTTTTTTGTTTGGGTTGACATTGAAACGGAAATAATTCAGTCTTGAATTGATATCAAATGATTCAACTACTTTGCCTTTTGGATAAGGTTTTCTTTTTTTGTTGTCTTCAGAATATTTTTCGTCCTGATATTCCATGAATTCAGCACTGAGCTGTTTGAATTTTTTGTTGGTAATCTGAAGGCATGCTTTGTTGATATTTTTGTATGTGCGAGAGAGAAAAAATAAATAGGTGACAGTTTCCTTTTTATATTTTTCTTCGATGAAATACCAAAAGGCATGGCCTGCGAGCAAAGGACGGGCAAAACTTAGCTTGGAAAATTTATTGTATGAGCCGCTCATGATTTCGGTTTTCAGTTCATCATCCAGGGCTGTGCTCCAGTTTTCTGCAATGTAAGCCTGGTAGCCATCGGTAAACCATTTTGGTAAATCCAGGAGAGTTTGATTTCCGGCGACTTCGCCGATGTCGTCTCCAAATAGTATGTTTTGAGTCAGGATGCTTGAGATGCCCTGGCGCACTTGTTTCTTTATGTTGGCATGATTGGCATCGAAATAAACCAGCATTTTATTATTCACAAGTCTTGTGGATGCTCCGGTATTCAATATATCTGTCTCCAAGCCGATATTGGTTTGTTGCATATCCGCGTAATCATTGTAAACGATAATATTGGCTCTTCTTTGTAAGCTGTATTCTGCGGCGGCTTCTATCTGAGGTAATTCCTTTTCTGCAATTTGGAGGATAAATTTTGCCAGAGGTTCGCCGTTTTTATAATAGTAGACGTTGAAATTTTTTGTTTGATAATATTGCCAGTTTAGTTTTTTAAATTGAAGCCTATTTTTGCCGAAGGTTACTGCATTAACTTGAGCATAATTCTTAAACGAATAAGCAATCAAAAAGAGGGAAATAAAAAATATTCTGCAGAACTTTACCATGCTTTTAATTAATTATTAAATACTAAATTAACTGATTACTCTTAATCATTAAAAACAATTTATATTTTATGAAAATAAAAGTTTTTGAATTCAGTCCGATTCAGGAAAATACATATGTTTTGTATGATGACAGTAATTCATGTATCATCATAGATCCCGGTTGTTACTTTGATTATGAAAAGGAAGCCTTGGTTCAATTTATTGATGAATCATCATTGAAGCCAATGATGTTGATCAATACTCATTGCCACCTGGATCATGTATTTGGCAATAAATTCATTGCTGAGAAGTATAATTTAATCCCGCAAATCCATAAAAATGAGCAATCATTACTGGATATGGCACCTGCAAGCGGACTGATGTACAATTTACCTTTTGATAATTACCAGGGGGAGTTGATTTATCTGGAAGATGGTCAAAAAATATCATTTGGCAGTGACATTTTGGAGGTGATATTGGCCCCGGGGCATAGTCCCGGCAGTCTGTGTTTTTATAATGAAAAGTATGGTTTTTTAATAGGCGGGGATGTTTTGTTTCAAAACAGTATAGGCCGAACTGATTTGCCCGGAGGTGATTATGAAACTCTTATCAGAAGCATCAAAGAGCGTATTTTGGTACTGCCTGATCAAACCATTGTTTACAGTGGTCACGGGCCTTCCACCACGGTAGGGAGGGAGAGAATGAATAATCCTTTTCTACAGTAGTCAGATTAGTTTTTGGTTTGGCACAACTCAACCAACACCCCATTGGTTCCTTTAGGGTGGAGAAAGCAAACCAGCTTGTTGTCGGCGCCGTTTTTCGGGGTTTCATTGAGCAACACAAATCCTTCCTCTTGAAGTCTTTTCATTTCTGCTTGGATATCCTTCACATCAAAGGCTATGTGATGAATACCTTCTCCCTTTTTCTCAATGAATTTAGCAATCACGCCTTCCGGGTCCACACTCTCCAATAACTCGACTTTGGTTTCACCGGTTTTGAAAAAGGCGGTATTCACATTTTCCGATTCAACCAGTTCCGTTTTGTAGCATGTTGTATTCAATAATTTTTCAAACAAAGGAATCGAAGTTTTAAAGTCTTTAACTGCAATGCCTATGTGATCAATATGTTGCATGGTGTTTTGTTTTAATGTAAATAGAATTTTTGTTTACGAAATGCGTTATTTAAAGCTTAATTGATTAATCCGACTGCCAAAATAAAACCTTTTATATTAATTTCGTGTTGTAACATTAATTAAATCTGTTGAATATTATGTTGAAATTGCCGATTTACCTGGATAACAACGCTACCACTCCCATGGATCCGAAAGTGCTCGAGGCCATGACTCCTTATTTTCTGAACCATTTTGGCAATGCCGCTAGTAGGAATCATCCTTTTGGTTGGCAAGCGGAAGAGGCGGTTGACTATGCCCGTGAGCAAGTGGCTAAATTGATTGGAGCCGACCCAAAAGAAATTATTTTTACCTCAGGCGCTACTGAAGCAGACAACCTTGGAATAAAAGGTGTTTTTGAAATGTATGCCGGAAAAGGAAATCATATCATTACTGCCACTACTGAACACAAGGCCGTTCTGGATACCTGTAAGCACATTGAAAAGTTGGGAGGAGAAGTGACTTATTTAGATGTACAGCCTGATGGTTTAATCGATCTTAAAGAGTTGGAGGCCGCCATTAAGCCTACTACGATTTTGATTGCGATGATGTATGCCAATAATGAGATAGGTGCCATTATGCCAATCAAAGAAATCAGTGCCATTGCTCGCAAGCATGGCGTATTGGTTTTCACAGATGGTACACAGGCCGTAGGTAAAATTCCTGTCGATGTGAATAAAGATGGTATTGATTTAATGGCATTCACTGCACATAAAATGTACGGACCTAAAGGCGTTGGTGCATTATATGTTCGCAGAAAAAATCCCAGAGTGAAAGTGACCGCTCAGATGGATGGTGGTGGGCACGAGCGTGGAATGCGCAGCGGTACACTGAATGTTCCCGGAATCGTTGGATTTGGTAAAGCATGTGAATTGTGCAGATTGGAAATGGAAGAAGATACTAAAAGAATTTCCAAACTGAGAGATAAGCTCGAAAATGCATTGTTGAAAATTGAAGAAGCGTATGTAAATGGAAGCATAGAGCATCGTTTGCCCCATGTCACAAACATTTCATTCAAACATGTGGAAGGAGAAGGTTTGTTAATGGGATTCAACAAAAATATTGCTTTGAGTTCAGGGTCTGCATGCACCTCTGCCTCTCTTGAACCTTCATATGTTTTGAAAGCATTGGGACTGGGCGATGATCTGGCACATAGTTCACTGCGCTTCGGATTGAGCAGATTCACAACAGAAGAAGAAATTGATTATACCATCAAATCTATCACAGATACAGTTCTTAAATTAAGAGAAATGAGTCCACTCTGGGAAATGTATAAAGATGGAATTGATTTAAATACCATCGAGTGGGCTGCACATTAATTTAATCATTATTAAACTTTTATAAATTTTATATCATGGCATATTCAGAAAAAGTAATCGATCATTATCAAAATCCAAAAAATGTTGGAACACTTGATAAGTCCAGCAAAAATGTCGGAACAGGACTGGTAGGTGCTCCGGAGTGCGGTGACGTAATGCGTTTGCAGATTGAAGTAGATGACAAAACGGGTGTAATAACCGATGCTAAATTCAAAACCTTTGGTTGCGGTTCTGCCATTGCATCTTCTTCTTTGGCTACAGAATGGCTGAAAGGAAAAAGCGTAGATGAAGCGCTGAAAATAGACAACATGTCAATAGTAGAAGAGCTGAATCTTCCTCCAGTTAAAATCCATTGTTCTGTTTTGGCTGAAGACGCAATCAAGTCGGCTATCAACGATTACAGAGAAAAAAACGGTCTGGAAAAAATCAAGTTTGACGAAAGTATTGTGCATTAATACAACTATTTAACTCAAGTGAATTTTGAAGAGAAATGGTAGCAACTGAAAATAGTATTTTTATAAGCGACAAGGCTAAACTCAAAGTATTGCAGCTGATGAAGGAAGCCGGCGTGGAAGGAGACGCTTCCTATTTTCTTCGGGTGGGTGTTGTCGGCGGTGGTTGCAGCGGCTTAAGTTATAAACTTGATTTTGATAACGAGACCAAGCCAATGGACCAGGTTTTTGAGGATAAAGGCATTAAAATTGTAACAGACTTAAAGAGTTTCTTGTATTTGGTAAATACAGAGTTAGATTTCAGTGATGGGTTGAATGGAAAGGGCTTTCACTTCAACAATCCCAATGCGAGCAGAAGTTGCGGTTGCGGCGAGAGTTTTGCAGTGTAGAATTGATTAATAATTTTCCATATTTTTTAAGCTTCCGAAACGGAAGCTTTTTCTTTTGAATAACATGCTACAAAATCAAAAGCCACCCGATAATCAGGTGGCTTTTGTATAATAATATCATCATTCCGTTATGGCTGAGCAAAACTATTTCTTGGGCCTCCTGCAGCAAATACTGCCAGCATTCTGGCTTTTTGACCTGCAGTAAACATATACATGCAAGCATCATCCGTATAGTCCATATAGTTCATAGTCATTTCAAGCGGTGTACCTGTGCAGGTAGATCTATGGCCGGAAGCAGGGCATCCATAATTAGCTGTATTATGCAATGGAGTATCGCCAACCTGATCATTTCCACAGGTAGCATCTCCCCAGATATGGCGTAAATTTAACCAGTGGCCCACTTCATGTGTTCCGGTTCTTCCTTTGTTAAAAGGCGCAACGGCAGTTCCGGTTGTTCCAAATGCATTGTCATCAATCACCACGCCATCGGTTGACAAAGATCCTCCAGGGAATTGAGCATAGCCTAAAACACTATTGCTTAGGTTGCAGGACCATATATTAAGTTTTGTAGAAGGACTGGTAGGGGCAATGCCGGAAGTACTGGTTTTCATAGCATTGTTAGTACTAAAGCTTTTTGTTTTGGTTGACTTTCTTACTACAGCATCCAATACAAATCGAATGTTCGTGTTACCAGAACGAACAGCCTGGAATGTACTTGGCGTAAGTGCATAATCGCTGTTGGTGGCTGCGTAATCAGCATTTAAAACGTCAATTTGTGACTGTATCTGAGTTTGTGAAATATTTTGAGCAATGGTATTGTAAACAACATTCACAACAACCGGGATTTCATAAACGCCATTCACCAGGCGGGCTTCAAAATTTCTATTTACATATTTGGCAGTGAATGCTTCAATCTCCTGCATGCGTTTAGCTAAGCCGGGATCAGCTTTGAGTTGTTGCATCAGTACTTCTTGTGAAGCACATTTACGGGCAGAAAAATTTCCTGCGTCTTCCAATGAAATATTGATTTCATCATTTAAAGATGTTTTTTTACAACTGCTTGCCAATACAATGCAACTGATCAGTAGTAAGGATGTTTTTTTCATAATGGTTGTATTTTATTTTTTGTTGCATGAATTTAAGTTTTTTGAATCAATAAATTCGTTTTTTAATTAAAATAAATTTAGTTGAAAAAGACTGCGGTTTGTTGGAACTTAAAATGATTATTTGTTTGAATATAGTTTTTAAATGAGTTTATATAATTAAAAACGGTTACATTTTTTTAAACATCTTTTATTAGAGCGATAAATAGTAAATTGCATCCATATTATAATCATGTGGAGCATTTCTAAAAAAGAACTGGGTCAGTTCTTCAGTAATCTTACCGGCTACATTACCATTCTGTTGTTTTTATTAATCAATGGAATCTTTCTGTTCATTCTTCAGGAGAGCAGCATATTTGAATATGGATATGCCGGTCTCGATAAATTTTTCGATTTGGCACCATGGGTCTTGTTTTTTTTGGTTCCGGCCATTACGATGCGTTCTTTATCAGAGGAGTTTAAATCCGGCACTTTTGAATTGTTGCAAACCCGCCCTGTAAAAACATCAGACATAGTAATTGGGAAATACATTTCTATTCTGATAATCCTGCTATTTGTTATTATTCCTACGTTGCTTTATGTAATAACTATTCAATCATTAAGTGCCAACGGGTTGATTGATTCTGGCGGGATTGCCGGCAGTTATCTTGGCCTGTTTTTATTGGGGGCTGTATATGCCGCTATCAGTCTTTGTTGCAGCGGTTTTACCGGAAATGCGGTAGTGGCTTTTTTGACTAGTGCTTTTCTTTGCCTGATTTTATATTTTGGATTCAATGCTGTAAGCAAACTGCCGTTATTGCAGGGCAATGTTGATTATTACATTGAGATGCTTGGAATAGACTTTCACTACAGAAGCATCAGCAGGGGTGTATTGGATAGCCGGGATGTGATTTACTTTTTAAGTGTTATCACATTTTTCATTCTGATTGCGATAAAGCATATACGAAAAGGCAAATTCTGGCTTTCTCCTGTTTTTTTATTGCTGCTATCTCTCAACTGGCTGGCATCTGTATGGCATACCAGAATTGATTTAACAAATGAGAAAAGATTTACGTTGAGTAATTCTTCAAAAAAGATTTTAAAAAAACTGGATGAACCCGTAAAAATAGAAGTCTTTTTGAAGGGAAATTATCCAAGCGGGTTTAAAAAACTGTCTTCGTCCACAGATGATTTTTTAAGAGAGGCAAAGGAGATTGCAGGAGCAAAATTGCAATACACCTTTATTTCGCCGGAAGATAAAATTGAAGGGACTGATCGCACATTCGGAGACACTTTATCTTCTATGGGACTTTATCCCATTAATCTTACTTCCCAGGTGAAAGAAGGCCAGCAGCAAAATTTCGTTTACCCCTATGCGTTAGTTTCCTATAAAGATAAGGTTATACCGGTTCAGTTGTATAAAGGTAAATCTCCGTTAATCAATTATGCCGAACTCAACAGCGCTGAAGCGATGCTTGAGTATAATATTTTAAATGGCATTGCCAGGATTACTAAAGAGGCAAAGCCGATTATCGGTTATGCCATAGGTAATGGAGAGCCGGTTGGATATGATACGTATGATTTGGTGGAAAATGCGATTAAACCCGACTATGATTTTTTTACGCTGGATTTGGTGAATCAGCCCTCTATCCCGAATGAATTTAAAGCTTTGTTACTGGTGAAACCTAAAAATGCCTTTACCGATGTGGAAAAGCTAAAACTGGATCAGTATGTAATGAACGGCGGAAAATTACTCTTATTTATTGATGAACTGAATGCTGAAATGGATAGTCTTCAGATAAAGAATGAAGTCATTGCATACGACCGGGGTCTTAATTTAAGCGATCAGCTTTTCAGATACGGCGTTCGTATTAATACAGATTTGTTAATGGACTTACAATGCGATTATCTTCCTTTTGATGTAAACGGCGATGGCCAGTTTGATTTACTTCCCTGGAATTATTTTCCTGTTTTGGAATCGTCCGGAACACATCCAATAAATAAAAATCTGGGTTTTGTTTCCGGCAGATTTGTGAATTCAATTGACACCACAGAAGTGGAAGGAATAAAAAAGACAATTTTACTGCATTCCTCAGCAAATGCCAGAAAAATTGCTACTCCAGCTTTAATCAGCGGAAAAGAAAATGTTACAGCAGCTGAAGACGAGAAATTCAAGACCCCACATGTTCCTGTGGCGGTTTTGCTGGAAGGTAAGTTTCGTTCATTCTTTTCCAATCGTTTGTCAAATGACCTGAATGATTCCCTGCAACAAAATGGCGGTGTGTTTGTTTCACAATGTATCAGTGATAACAAAATGATAGTAGTGTCTGACGGCGATATTGTACTGAATTCATTTATTAAAAATCAACCTATACCCATGGGGATGAATCAATTCACTTATGGTTCTCAACGTGAATTTCCTTTTGCTAACAGGGATTTTTTAGTAAACTGTCTGGATTATCTAATAAATGAAAATGGATTAAATGAGGCAAAATCAAAGGATTATGTTCTTCATTTGCTGGATAGCAAAAAGGTAAATGCATCAAAAAGTTTTTGGCAGGCAATTAATATAATCTTGCCTTCAGTTATTGTTTTTTTATTCGCTTTGGTTTTTCAATTCATTCGTAAAAGAAAATATTCTCATTGATGCAACATACTCAGTTAATATATATTGTTTTTTCAGCTATCATACTATTGGCGCTAATATTTGATTTGGGACTTCTAAGTAAAAAAAATAAAGAGGTTTCTTTCAAAGATGCTTTATTGCAAACTATATTTTGGGTAGTACTTGCTATAGGATTTTTTGTTTTTTTATGGCTAGAGGAAGGAAATAAAATTGCATTGGAATACCTGAGTGCTTACTTGATGGAATGGAGTCTCAGTGTGGATAATATTTTTGTTTTCATCATTATCTTCAGTTCTTTTAAGGTAAAAGAAAAATATTACGGAAGGGTCTTGCTGATTGGCATTTTGATGGCAATATTTTTCAGAATAATATTTATCACTATTGGAGTAGCACTTGTTCATCGATTTGAATGGTTGCTTTATATTTTCGGATTGTTTCTTCTTTACACCGGATACAAGATGTTTGTTTCCAATGAAGAGGAAGAATTTGATCCGCATGACACCAAGATTTATCGTTTCCTGAAAAAGTTTTTGCCGCTGGCTGCTTCAGATGGAGATGGCAGATATATTATTCGGCAAAATGGACGTCCGATGTATACTACATTATTTGTGGTGGTAGTGTTACTTGCTGCAATTGACCTTGTCTTTGCATTGGATTCTATTCCTGCGGTGATGGGAATTTCCAGGGAAAAGCTGGTAATCTATACTTCCAATATCTTTGCAGTACTGGGATTGAGAAGTTTGTTCTTTTTGCTTAGAGGAGCGGTTTCAAAGTTTGATTACCTGCAACAAGGTATTGCCATTGTCTTAATTTTTATTGGTATAAAAATGCTTGCAGAACACTGGTTGGGCTGGATACCCAAACAGATTCAGGTTCTCATATCTTTGTTGGTAATCCTGGTTTGCATATCAGGTTCTGTCATGTATTCAATCTATCATCAAAAGAAAGGCGTTCCGAAAGATGTGATGTAATTATCACTGACTTTAATTAAATAGCCATTGAAGTATACAGTTTCTGAAATATCAACAATCATTCGCGCAGAGGTTCTGCAGGTTGGTGAATCTGCTTCAATTGAATACCTGTTATTTGACAGCAGAAAAATCCTTTTTCCTCCCGGATCCATTTTTTTCGCCATGTCGGGTCCAAAGCGAAACGGCGTTTCGTTTATGGAAGAATTGTATGGCAAAGGCGCGCGTTCGTTTGTAGTTGATTCAGCATTTAATAAAAATGATTTATATAAATACGAAGGAGCAAACATTCTTCTTGTTAAGAATGTATTGAATGCTTTACAGCAATTAACAGCCTACCACAGAAGCCGGTTTTCATTTCCTGTTATTGGAATCACCGGAAGCAATGGCAAGACTATAGTGAAAGAGTGGCTGTATCAATTGCTATCGGAAAATTACCAAATAGTCAGAAGCCCTAAAAGCTACAATTCACAGATTGGCGTTCCGATTAGTATCTGGCAAATGTCTGACGCATACAATCTGGCTGTATTCGAAGCGGGTATTTCTATGCAGGGAGAAATGCAGCAACTCCAAAAAATCATTCAGCCTGATATTGGTGTGGTTTCATTTATTGGGGATGCGCATGCTGAAGGTTTCCTCTCCGTTCGAAATAAAATTGATGAGAAGCTTTTGTTATTCAGAGAAAGCAAGCTGCTGATTTATTGCAAAGATGATCAGTTATTGGATGATGCTGTTGTGCAATTTCGCGAGACAATAAATAAGAAATTAAAAATCTTTTCATGGGGGCAAAATGATTCAGCTGATTTGCGTATCCTGAGGATAGAAAAGACTCAAAAGGAATCAACCGTTCACCTGCTGCATGATTCATCTGAAATAAGCTATTCAATTCCTTTTACTGATGATGCTTCAATAAACAATTCAATAACATGCTGTGCTGTTATGCTCTACATGAACATAAATCCTGCTGTCATTACAGCTCGTATGCAGGAACTTCGTTCGGTAGAAATGCGTCTGGAAATGAAGCAGGGGGTCAATCAGTGTTCCATCATTAATGACAGTTACAGTGCTGATGTAAGCTCACTGAGCATTGCGCTTGACTTTTTATCTCAACAACAACAGCATCCGAATAAAACAGTCATACTGAGTGATTTTTTTCAGTCCGGAATGCCAGAGGATATGTTGTGTAGCCGCATTGCCTCAATACTGGAGCAAAAAAATATAACCCGCTTGATTGGAATAGGTCCTTTTTTAATGAAGAACAAGGATTTTTTCAATACTATTGACGCATCGTTTTATTCTTCTACTGACGAATTTATACAGCAACTTTCTTCGCTTAATCTTTTTAATGAGTCGATTCTTCTGAAGGGAGCACGGGTTTTTCAATTTGAAAAAATAAGCAGTATACTTGAACAAAAGCTCCATGAAACAGTCATGGAAATTAATCTGACTTCAGTAAGGGCCAATCTCCGGATGTTTAAACATATATTGAAGGATAACGTGAAAATGATGGCGATGGTGAAAGCTTTCAGCTACGGTAGCGGAAGTTATGAAATTGCCAATTTGTTACAGCATGAGGGAGTTGAATATCTTGCAGTTGCCTATACGGATGAAGGTGTTGAATTGCGAAAAGCGGGTATAAGATTGCCCATTATGGTTATGAATATTGAGGCGAATAGTTTTGATAACTTAATCAAATATCAATTAGAGCCCGAGCTTTATTCTTTCAGCATACTTGATTTATTTTATCAACATCTGCAACAAAAAAATATCAGTGATTATCCCGTACATTTAAAATTGGATACAGGAATGCATCGGCTGGGATTTTTATCATCAGACATGGAAAGACTTTCTACCTTCTTAAGTGGTAAGCATCCTTTTAAAGTAAAATCGGCATTCTCTCATTTGGTAGCCAGCGAAGACAGCGCTCAGGATTCATTTACAGCTCATCAGGCTGAATTATTTCTTAGCATGACTGGAAATTTGGAAAATACGCTTGGATATTCATTTATCAGACATTTGGCCAATACTGCTGCCATCAGAAGGCATCCTCATTTGCAGCTGGATATGGTTCGGTTGGGGATTGGGTTGTATGGAATAGACGACAGCGGCTCATTAAATACTGTCACCACGCTTAAAACAACTATATCACAGATCAAGAAAGTCAAAAAAGGGGATACGGTTGGTTATGGCAGAAAAGGCCTGGTTAATCGCGACTCAATCATTGCTACGGTCAGGATTGGATATGCGGATGGTTATTCCAGAATTTTCGGAAATGGAAATGGTAAGATGTCAATAAAAGGAAGGCTTGCTCCTGTGATAGGAAATGTATGTATGGATATGACTATGTTGGATATAACCGATATTGATGCAAAAGAAGGGGATGAGGTGATTGTTTTTGGTGAGCAAATATCAGTAAGGGAAGTTGCCCGTTGGGCGAATACCATTCCTTATGAAATATTAACCGGTATCTCTCAAAGAGTAAAAAGAGTCTATTTCGAAGAGTAACAAAGCGTGGATTTATGACTTCTATTCCACCTATATTTGTGTTCTGATTTTTGTAATTTTTTAAAAAGATATTTTTCGGATTTAAAAAGCTATTTGATGAAAAAAATCCATGTTATTGTTATTGTTTTTTTGATTGTTTTATTCGATCAACTCTTAAAATTCTACGTAAAGCTGAATTTTCCCCTTAATACATCTCATAAAGTAATAGGAGAGTGGTTTCAACTATATTTTGTTGAAAATCCCGGTATGGCATACGGCTGGAAATTCGGGGGTAACTGGGGTAAAATGGTATTAACCATATTCAGATTGGGGGCTGTAATTTTTGGTGTGTTTTATATTGGAAGAATTATAAGAGAGAAATATTCCAATGGCTTTATTTTTTGCGCATCCTTAATATTTGCAGGTGCTTTGGGTAATCTGATTGATTCCTGTTTTTATGGACTCATTTTTGACAAAGGGATGATTTACAGTGCTCAATTCAATGATTACAACAATTATGAGGGATTGGCCATTCTTTCCGGTAATGGGTACGCTTCTTTTTTTCATGGAAATGTGGTGGACATGCTATACTTCCCCATAATCAAAGGTCATTTTCCTTCCTGGTTTCCAGGATGGGGTGGGGAGGAATTTGAATTTTTCAGGCCAATTTTTAATATTGCTGATGCTGCTATCAGCGGGGGAGTTATTACTCTTATTGTATTTCAGAAAAGACTGTTTCCTAAAGTAGCAGAAGATGATGCGAGTTCAGCATCCGCATAAGATTTAAACGAATTTGATAATTATTTTTTAAATCTTTTAAATTTGCCCGGCAATTAAAACGTTAAGTTATATTTTTATCCTGTTCATAAGAAATCATCTATATGCGATTGTTACGTTCATTAATATATTCTTTGTTATTCTCCATCATATTCCTTTCCTGTCAGAAAGAGTTGAATTATACTATTGAAAATAATTCAACAGGTACGCTGAAAGCTGATGATGCAACTTCCGAATGTTTGGAAACCTCTGTACTTGGAATATACAAGGCAAATACTCCATTGGCCGAAGAAAGCGCTATATATGTATTGGTTAATGTTGTAACCACAGGAAAGTATCTTATTTTATCAGACACTATTAATGGCTACTCATTCAGCGGTACGGGTAATTTTGGGAATGTTGGACCTAATTTGGTTAAACTCAATGCAAAGGGAACGCCCGAACAGGAAGGCATTAATACGTTTAAGATTAGTTATGGAGAAAGCTCATGTTTTATTGATGTAGAGGTGGTGGGTGCGTCATCTTCTACGGAAGCGGTTTATACTCTTGGTGGCAATGGCTCAACGTGTTCGGGTGCTGTTGTGGCAGGCACCAATCAGCAGAGTCTGCCCTTTAGTAGTCAAAATACTGTCACGCTCAATTTGTCTGTTACTGTACCCGGCACCTATTCCATATCAACCGGCTCATTGAACGGAGTCGCTTATAATGCAAGCGGTTCATTTTCCGGTGGAGAAAATACTGTTACTTTGATAGGAACAGGAACTCCTGTGTCAGCAGGAACTGTAAATTATACTGTAACCGGCGGCGGAAATAGCTGTACGTTTTCAGTGACCTTTGATCCGCCGCCTGGTCCAGCTGTATTCACACTGGGTGGTGCACCGGATGTATGTATAAACGCCAGGCAAGGCGGGATATATACAGCCGGGGTTGCGGTAAACGCTACAAATACCGACACAATAAATGTTAAGGTAACATCTGTCGGCAGCTATACCATCAATTCCAACACTAAAAACGGAGTAACTTATGCTGCCTCAGGGGTTTTTACAACCACCGGAGTGCAGGATGTGGTTTTATATGCACAGGGAACTCCTGTTGAAAATGGCAACTTTACTTATACTGTAACCGTTGATGGAAACAGTTGCAATTTTGATGTGAGCACAGATTATATCGTATGTAAAATTGATGGCGTTTTTTCAACTTTTAATATTAATGCATCCTGGGGGGTAGGGAATCTGACAGGATTGAGTATAGATGGGTATAACAATGCCAACAACAACATTCCGTCCATCAGCTTGAGGGTTTTGAAAAGCAATAACAACTATACTCCGGATACTTATACAACCGTGCCTGCTATTCCCCAAACTACAGTCAGTTGTGACTATAATGACGCTGCAGGACTCAATTATTATACAACAACAGGGTTGTCCAATCCCTTTACGATTGTTATTACAAAAATCACCGACAAAAGAGTAGATGGTGCTTTTTTTGGAACGTTGAAAGACAATGGAGGTATCGGTACCAACCAAAGAGAAATAACGGAAGGATTATTTAGTGTGCCCCGAAATTAATTTATGCAATAAAAAAAGCCGTTTCAAATGAAACGGCTTTTTAGTATAATCCGGTTTAATTAAATCTTTCCAACCATGTCCGCCGGAACCACCCATTGATCAAATTCTTCGGGTGTAACATATCCCAGTTTCACCGCCATTTCTTTGAGTGTAGTTCCTTCTTTATGTGCTTTTTGTGCTATTTCTGCCGCTTTGTAATAACCTATTTTTGTATTCAGTGAAGTAACAAGCATCAGGGAATTGTCTACATGCTTTTTTATATTCTCTTCAATAGGAGCAATGCCTGTAGCACATTTATCATTGAATGAAACACAACCATCACCAATCAATCTGGCGCTGTGTAAAAAGTTATAAATCATTACAGGTTTAAATACATTCAATTCAAAATGTCCGTTGCTGCCGCCTACACTGATGGCTACATCATTCCCCATCACCTGTGCTGCAATCATGGTCAGCGCTTCGCATTGAGTTGGATTCACTTTTCCGGGCATGATGGAAGAGCCGGGTTCATTATCAGGTATAAAAAGTTCCCCAATGCCACTTCTTGGTCCGGATGAAAGCATGCGGATATCGTTGGCGATTTTCATCAGACTAACGGCCACCGTTTTTAATGCGCCATGTGCTTCAACGATAGCATCATGTGCGGCCAGTGCTTCAAATTTATTTTCTGCTGTTACAAAGGGAAGTCCGGTAAGCGCAGCGATATGTCCGGCTACGTTTTCGGCATATCCCTGTGGTGTGTTGATGCCGGTACCAACGGCAGTCCCGCCCAGAGCGAGCTCGCTCAAATGGGCAAGTGTATTTTTAATGGCTTTCAAACCATGATTTAATTGAGATACATAGCCGCTGAATTCCTGACCAACAGTAAGAGGCGTAGCATCCATAAAATGCGTACGACCAATTTTTACTACATGCATAAAGGCCTTGCTTTTTTCCTGCAGCGTATCACGAAGTTTTTCAATGCCCGGGATGGTAGTTTCTATAAGGATTTTATATGCGGCAATATGCATCGCAGTAGGGAATGTGTCATTGCTTGACTGCGACTTGTTTACATCATCATTTGGATGAAGGAATTTTTCTTTGTCATTCAAATCCCCTCCGTTGATAACATGTCCGCGGTAGGCAACCACTTCATTCACATTCATATTGCTCTGGGTACCGCTTCCCGTTTGCCAAACCACTAAAGGAAAATACTCATCCAGTTTACCTTCCATTATTTCATCGCATGCTTTTCCAATTAGATCAGATTTTTCTTTTGGTAAAACACCTGCTTCAAAATTTGTAATGGCGGCAGCTTTTTTTAAGTATGCAAATGCTTTGATGATTTCCTTAGGCATCCGGTTGATGTCCTGGGCTATTTTAAAATTATCAATACTGCGCTGAGTTTGTGCTCCGTAGTAAGCATGCAAGGGCACTTTCACTTCGCCCATAGTATCTTTTTCAATTCTGTATTCCATATAATAACTGTATTATCGTTTATTCTTTGTAGTTAGTATTATTTTCCTGTGAAATTAGCTTTTCTTTTTTCAAGGAATGCCGCAGCGCCTTCTTTCATATCTTCTGTTTCGAAGCAATCCCCGAAGCATTCAATTTCTTTTTCAAAACCTGCATTGCCAGTATCGGCAGCATTGATAGTTTCAATGATTTTCCCTACTGCTAATGGCGCTTTTGATTGAATGGTATTCAAAATCTCTTTTGTTTTTTCCAGTAATGCATCCGCAGTAGTAACATAATTCACCAATCCAAGTCTAAGGGCTTCGTTGGCGTCTATCAGCTGGGCTGACATTTGCAATTCCATGCTTTTTCCTTTACCAATCAGCTGGGTTAATCGCTGGGTTCCTCCGTAGCCGGGAATCAAACCAAGATTGACTTCCGGTTGCCCGAATTTGGCATTCTCACTGCAGAGTCTGAAATGACAAGCCATGGCAAGTTCACATCCTCCCCCCAGTGCAAAGCCATTAACGGCAGCCACAACCGGTTTTTTCGAGTTTTCAATTTTAAAAAAAACATCTTGTCCTCTTTTAGAGAGTCGCATGGCTTCTGCTTTACTGAAAGAAGAAAACTCGGCGATGTCAGCGCCTGCAACAAAAGCTTTTGGTCCGCTTCCAGTGATGATGACCGTTTTGATGTCGTCATTTTTTTTCACTTCATCCATTACCGCATCCAAATCATTGAATACATCTTTATTCAGCGCATTCAGTTTCTCAGAACGATTAATGGTAACGGTGAAAATTCCATTTTCCAGATTGGTAAGAATAGTGGTGTACATATTTTAAGACAAGTTTAAAAGTTTCTGTTTTCTTTGGTCCAGGTTCTGATGTAATCTGCTATATCTGTAGTGGTAGTGCCGGGTGCAAACAATTTACCTACTCCCATATCCTGTAAGACCTGCATGTCATCTTCGGGTATGATTCCTCCACCGGTAAGCAATACGTCTTGCATGTTTTTTTCTTTCAATAGGGTAATGATTTTTGGAAATACGGTCATGTGTGCTCCGCTCAGAATGCTTACTCCAATAGCATCCACATCTTCCTGCAATGCAGCATTGACAACCATCTCCGGTGTTTGACGAAGTCCGGTATAAATCACTTCCATTCCGGCGTCTCTCAATGCAGTTGCAATCACTTTTGCACCTCTGTCGTGGCCGTCGAGGCCAACTTTTGCGACTAAAACTCTTATTGGTCTGCTCATATTTTTTTATTTTTTCGGATAAAAAATTATTGAGTAAAAATACTCAGGCCTTTATTAATTCTTTCAATAGTAGCTACTTTTCCAATCATTCCGGCAATCTCAAAAACAGCAGGACCGAATTTGCCACCCACCAACATAATGCGCAAAGGCAATTGCAGTTCTCCTGGCTTTATATTTTTTTCAGTTGCCAGATTTTTAAACAACGATTCAATAGAAGAAACATCCCACTCATTGAGCTGTTCAAGGTCTTGACAATACTGATCAAAAAATTCTTTTTTTGATTCATTCCATTTTGGCATTACCGAGGCTGCATCCAGTTCAGCCGGGGCCTGAAAGAAATACCCGGCTTGTTCAATAAAATCTGTCAACAAAGCACAACGGTCTTTCACCAGTTCCAAGACCTCTATAAAATATGTATCATCCTTTAACGGAATATTTTTGGCAGCAAATAATTCCTTTACGGAATCTGCATAATTGGTCACCGGAAGTTTTTTAATCCATTCCTGGTTGAACCATTTTGCTTTTTCAAAATCGAATTTAGCTCCGCTTTTATGTACCCGTTCTATAGAGAAGTTTTTAATAAGCTCTTCCTTTGTAAAAATCTCCTGTTCCGTACCGCTGTTCCAACCAAGCATGGCCAAAAGATTGATGAATGCTTCGGGTAAAAATCCTTTTTCTTTAAACCCTTCTGTAAATTCATTGGATCTTGGGTCGGTCCAGTTCATCGCAAACACAGGGAAACCATATTTGGCGCCGTCTCTTTTGCTGAGTTTACCGCTCGGACCTAGTATTAGCGGAAGGTGCGCCCATTGTGGCATATTGCCCAATCCGAAAAGATATTTCCACAAAAGGATGTGAACGGGAGCACTGCTCAGCCATTCTTCCCCTCTGAATGCGTGTGTAATACCCATCAGATAGTCGTCTACTACTACTGCGAGGTGATAAGTGGGCATACCATCCGCTTTCAGCAATACTTTATCATCCACCAGGCCGGAGTCAAAACTCACTTCATGATGAATTAAATCATCAAAGCGAATGGTTTCATTTTCCGGCATTTTTATTCTTATTACATAACGTGTACCTGCATCAATCAGTTCTTTTACTTTTTGAGCCGGCAACGTCAGGGAATTGCTCATTTTCATCCTGATTCTGGCATCGTATTGTGGAGAAGGGTTCTCGGCTGTTTTATAATCCGACCTCATTTTTTCCAGTTCCTCAGGCGTATCAAAAGCATAATAGGCATTACCCTGTTCAATTAATTGCAGGGCATATTGAAGATAGGTCGGCTTTCTTTCGCTTTGACGGTAGGGCTGGCAAGGTCCGCCATGCAAGGGACTCTCATCCGGTTCCAAACCACACCATTTAAGGCAATCAAATATATATTTTTCAGCTCCTTCAACAAAGCGCGTCTGATCAGTATCCTCTATTCTTAGAATAAAATCTCCCCCATGTTTTTTGGCAAAAAGATAGTTGTATAATACGGTTCTAACACCCCCCAGATGCAAACCGCCTGTTGGGCTGGGAGCAAAACGGACCCTCACTTTTATTGTCATTTCGCAAAGGTAAGTATCGGTTTACAACTAATTGAAATTGAAACCATCTTTTACAAGTGATGTTAAAGCAGGGAACTTTTATTTATCATATCAATTTATCATATTAATTGACTGTATTTATTGTTTTATACATGAATTTGTAATATTTTTGCAAGCTACTATAATCCGAAAATTCAGCTATTTTTCATAAATTGTTGTACAATTACTAAAGTCATGTTAAATTTTGGTAGGTTTTCTTGCCTTTTCGGCATTTTATTAATATTATTTTTAATGCCGGGATGTCGGGAGAAAGGATATTTAATTAGTGACGAAACACCTTATATAGAGCTATCAGATGATCACGCTGGCTTTGTTGTAGATTCGGATGCTCTCTTTGATGATGCTTTGGCTGCAATTGAAAACTTCAGTTCATTCAGTGGAAGAATCAATAGTTCCATCAGGAATGTTTGTGAGGGCACTGCTGTGCTTTCAAATACAACAACCGAAAAGAAGATAACTATCAATTACGACGGAACCAACTGTACCAATACAAAAAGAAAATTGGGCGTAGTTGAGTTGTCAATACCAATAAATCAAAAATGGAAAGATGTGGGTAGCATTTTAACCATTAATATTAAAAATCTTATCGTTACACGCCTGAGTGATAATAAAAAAACGATTTTTAATGGAGTATTTACCATCAAAAATGTAACCGGTGGACTTTTGAAAAATAATGCCTCGTTTGGTTCAATCATACATGATATTAACAGTATTGGAGGTATTACAGTCGAATTTAGCAATTCAACAAAAAGGTTGTGGTATGTTTCTAAAAGAAGAACATTTTCTTATGATAATGCCATAGTTATTTCTTCCATTGGAACTCATACAGATGGAGACATAAGTGGTATTTCGGAATGGGGTTTTAGCAGAAATGGCCGTTTTTTTGTATCATCAATCATCAATCCAATGATTGTTCGCTCTGACTGCGATTACAGAATAGTTAGTGGGGAAATTTCACATGAAAGACTCAATGGAAAATTGAATGTTGATTTTGGCTTGGATGTAACCGGAAATCCTACTACTTGTCCGGGTCCTTCAAAATATTATTATTTAAAATCTCTATATACTACTCCGGGATTCATTGTGAAAACATTTATAATGCCTTATTGATGAATTATTTTTCAATAAACGGGCTGTCCAATTTCGGCAGCCTTTTTTATTTCAATACAACCGGTAAATAGTTAATTTGCTGCATGTTTTATTTTGTTTCCACCCCTTTTTTAGTAAAAAAAATTTTCCCGAATCTCATCTGGTCATTTTCGGAAGATAACAACAATATTTATCTCACTTTTGATGACGGTCCGCACCCTCAAATCACTCCTTTCGTACTGGATGAATTGAAAAAATACAAAGCCAAAGCCACGTTTTTTTGTATCGGAAAAAATGTAGCGTTATATCCGGATGTATATGCCAGAATAATTGATGAAGGTCATGCGGTTGGCAACCATACATACACTCATATGAATGGGTATAAAAGTGCTGACGAGGATTATCTGGAAGATATTTATCGTGCAAAAAAAATAATTGATAGCAATCTATTTCGTCCGCCTTATGGAAGAATCACCCGCTTTCAACAAAGCTGTTTAAAGCAGCCACGCTATCAACTTAAAACAATCATGTGGTCGGTGTTAAGCGGAGATTTTGATCAAAGCATAACAAAAGAAAAATGCCTGAAGAATGTTTTATACTCCACAAAGAAAGGGTCTATTGTTGTATTTCACGACAGTGAAAAAGCTGCAGAGAAAATGATGTACGCGCTTCCGGAAGTATTAAAATATTTCAGTGAAAAAGGATTTGGATTCGACAGTATTACTGAAAAGTCTTTTATTAAATAGAATTGAATGATAGATACTCATTGCCACTTATACCTGGATGAATTCAAAGATGATATTGATGCCGTTATTGAAAATGCCGCTGCAATGGGAGTAAGCAGGTTTTATTTGCCTGCAATTGACAGCAGCACACACCATTCCATGCTGGAATTGGAAAAGAAATATCCCGATCAATGTTTTGCTATGATAGGATTACATCCCTGTTATGTAAAAGAAAATTATCAGGATGAATTGTCAGTTGTAGAGGATTGGCTGAAAAAAAGAAAGTTTGCGGCAATAGGGGAGGTGGGACTTGATTTTCACTGGGATAAAACTTTTTCCAAAGAACAATATGAAGCATTTGAAAAGCAGATTCAATGGTCTGTTCAATACCGGCTTCCGCTTATTTTACACACAAGAAAAGCCACGGAAGAAACTATACAGGTTTTAAAACAATATAAGAATGCAGGAGTCAGAGGAATCTTCCATTGTTTTGGCGGCAGTGTGGAACAGGCGAGGCAGATTATTGATTTGGGATTTTATCTGGGAATTGGAGGAGTGGTAACTTATAAAAATGCCGGATTGGCTGAAGTGGTGAAAGAAATTTCTTTGTCACATTTAGTACTGGAAACAGATGCGCCCTATCTTTCTCCTGTTCCTCACAGAGGCAAAAGAAATGAAAGCAGCTATTTGTCGGAGATAGTAAAAAAAATCGCATCAATTAAAAACTGTAGTGAAAATGAAGTCATGGCGGTTACCGATGAAAATGCTTTGAAGGTTTTCGGAGTGCAATATTAAATTGGATAGCACTCGATTTTTTATTTGAATCTATGTCTGTATAAATTGCTCTTAACTGTTTGGCGCTTTCCGAAGGCGGTGCTTCCGGAGTACCACTTGTCAAGCTACCAATAATGTTTATTCAGAGCCAAAGAGTTTCTGCCACCACGAACGCCCTGCTTTTGGCAAGGTGGCGATAGTGGTTATTTTCATTCGCTTTCGCTGTCAATTTGTTGTACTAAAAAATCTTGTCCAAATGTAAGTTTTTTTGCTAATGCACTATTCGGTTCTATTACTCTCCAAAAAGGTGTAATTTCTTCTAAACTTTTTCCTTGCTGCCACTTTTCATAATTTGCTTCTGCTACAATTCGTAAAAATATTCCTGTAGTTACGGGACAAGTGCAGTCAGCATTATGTTCCAATGCGAGGTCTTTCCGTAAAGTTTTTGTGTCTATACGCTTCCCAAACCCAATTTCTTTAATATACTGGTCGATGAGTTGTGGTGTTGCGATAAACATATTGCTACCTGCTGGAATATCAGCAAAGTCTATTTCAATTCGTTTTAGTTGTGGCTCTTTTTTATCTTTCAATTTGTCAAGCCAACTTTTTTTCATTGCCATTTTATTCTGCTAAAGATATGTCTCTTTGTTTTCTTTTATTTTGTCTGTCGGTGCGTCTGTTCCCATTGTCGCTAAAGGATTACGGCTTGGCGACGTGGCGAATTTTTAGCAACAATGTTTCACATAGAAGCACTTCAGCCAACATATTGCCAAACTCATATTAGCGGTTGTTTTTTTGTCATTATTCTTTTGATTGATACAATGCAATTCTGTTTCCTTCTGTGTCTTCAAATTCTGCAACAAGTCCTATTCCATTATCTGTTTTTGGGTATAAAATTTGTCCACCGTTTGAAGTTGCCAATTTCAATGTTTCATCAATGTTTTCTGTCTTGAAGTATATCACTACTCCGTCCTTAGTCGGTTTATAAATTTCTCCTTTTGCCAATGCACCTGAAATTCCAGAGTTCTCGTCAGCAAAAGGAAATAATGCCATTTCATTCTTGTCTATAATCTCTTTGTCAAAGTCAAAGTTGAAAACAGTCATATAAAATTTGGTTGCTCTATCAATGTCGTTAACAGGTATTTCAAAGTAAACGACTGGGTTCGATTTTTTTACCATAACATCTTTTTCAGTTTGTTTAATTGTCGTTTTTGAATTGCCATCGCACGAAATTAGAAGGTGAATAAAAAGTCCAATAATTGTTGCTGTCAATACGTTCTTTGTTCGGTTCATACTTTGTCTCTAATTTGTCAAGTTCTGCTTCAACCGTAGGCAAAACGCCCATAATGTGTAAAATAATGCTTTTGTCTATTACTGCATGCATATTTTTCAAACAGTTCAAACAGTTCAAAGAATCTTATAGTCCACATACTTGCTGGCTATATGTTGGCTAAAATAAAAAACTGCTTATCGCATATTGATAAGCAGTTTATAACATAAATTCAGTGCGGAGAGTGAGGGATTCGAACCCTCGATACAGTTTCCCGTATACACACTTTCCAGGCGTGCTCCTTCAACCACTCGGACAACTCTCCTAATTGTTCAAAAAATTGGAAGGCAAAGGTACATGCTTGCCCGCTGAATAAAAAATCATTCCAGCATTTTCTCTAGTTGTTTGCTTCGGGAACCTTTGATGAGGATTTGTGCATCCCTGATGTCTTGCGCCAGAAACCAGTTCCTTGCCTGATGTACATCTTCGAAATACAAATAATTCCCTGTAATGCCATCAAATTGACTGCCTACTAATAATACCTGTTTCCATTTGTATTGAGCAATCAGGTCAATAAGTTTTTTATGCTCTGAAATGCTCTCTTCTCCCAATTCCATCATTCCTCCTAAAATCATTATTTTGTTTTCTCCCTTCATTCCTGCAAAATTTTCAATAGCCAACTTCATGCTGCTGGGATTGGCATTATAAGCGTCTAAAATAATTTCATTGCTTCCCCTTTTAATCATTTGAGATCTGCTGTTGGAAGGAATGTAAGATTCAAGTGCCAGTTTTATTTTATTTTCCGGAACACTAAAAACCTTACCGATACAAATGGCAGCCAATACATTGGGTAAATTGTATCCGCCGACCAAATGTGTTTTTATGCAACCAAAATTGCCTCCTTTTGTAATTTCAGTTTCCAGAAATTGAGCATCAGCTTTTATTTTGCCCGATATGAGTTCATCATCGCCTCCTCCTGTTCCGTATTTAATGATTTTTTCAATCCCCGCACTCATATTTTTAAGGTAATCGTAATCGTTGTAAAGAAACACTGTTCCTTTTGTTCTTCGGATATAATTGTAAAGCTCACCTTTGCCTTTTTTGACTCCTTCTTCACCGCCAAAGCCTTCCAGGTGGGCTTTGCCACAGTTGGTAATGATTGCGTGTGTGGGCAAAGTATATGTGCAATATCCTTCAATTTCCTTTTGATGGTTGGCTCCCATTTCAATTACGGCTATCTCTGCATCCGGCTTTATTTTAAGCAATGTAAGCGGTATACCAATGTGATTGTTTAGATTACCTTCAGTTGTGGACGTTTTGTATCTGGTTGACAACA
Organism: Chitinophagaceae bacterium; assembly: GCA_947458275.1. Taxonomy (GTDB): domain Bacteria; phylum Bacteroidota; class Bacteroidia; order Chitinophagales; family Chitinophagaceae; genus Ferruginibacter. The sequence continues at coordinate 53,690 of CANGYR010000003.1, read as the reverse complement.
CCGCATGGATCAACTCTTTCGTGGTTGTTTTACCGTTGCTGCCGGTAACTGCAATGAATGGGATATTGAATTGCTCTCTGTGTTTTTTAGCAAGTAATTGTAATGTAAGTTGCACATCATCAAACAATAAAATCCTTTCATCAGGAGCACCGAGGATTTCATCTACTATAGAGTATGCAGCTCCAAGCTCTAGTGCCTTGTGCGCATATTCGTTCCCGTTAAAATTGGGGCCTTTTAGTGCAAAAAATAAATCACCCTTTTTCAATTTTCTCGTGTCAGTTTGAATAGAAGGGAATTGCTGATAAATTTTGTAAAGTTGGTTGATGTCCATATCGGCAAAATTATGCGGTTCTTTTCTCCTAAAAAATTAAGGCATAAAAAAACCGTCTCATTTCATGAGACGGTTCGGTTGAAAATTATTTTATTATCTGCGGCTTTTTTGATTGCGTTTTCCAAACATATTACCTTCTTTAAATCCTGGTCCTTCAGGAGGGCCAAGGTATGTTTGAGCACAACGGAAACCAACAGTGCTGGAAGCCTGATCTTGCTGCATAAAACGCCTTGCGCCTGGAGAAAGATAATATGGTCTGTCATTCCAGCTTCCACCTTTGATAACTCTTGATCTGTCGTTGATGAGCGTAGAAATTCCATATCCATAAGATGCTCCACTGATGGAGTCACCGTCAATGTAGTTGATTACATTGTTGCGCTGATAGTTCGTTCTGTTTTTAACTTCTTCATCAGAAATATCAGCTCTTTTCAGATATCCCATGCTATCTCTTTCATATTCACCGCTGCTGTTTTTATACAATTTCTGGAACTTATTACCACGGAAATAGTTGAAATCCTGTCCGTCAGAAGGAGTCATTGGTCTGTAAACATCTGCCACCCATTCGTTTACGTTTCCGCACATATTAAATAAACCGTAAGCATTTGGTAGGAAAGACTTTACATCTGCAGTGATAGCAGCACGGTCATTTAATCCTCCAGCAACTCCCATGTTATCTCCGCTTCCGCGTTTGAAGTTGGCCATAAATTTACCTTGCCATGTTCCGTGACGGTTGTCTCTCATTCCGGCAGGATTGGTACTCCAGGAATAAATTTGTTGGTTTTTACGAATCTCCTCTCCACTTTTCATTTCTTTTCTGCGGGGAGAAGGGTTTTGAACCAACAAGCCATAGGCAGCATATTCCCACTCTGCTTCGGTAGGAAGTCTGTAACCAATATTCAATATTCCATCTTCAATTCTAACGGTGCTTCTTGGCTTACCATTGATATCTTTCATATCTGACCTTGAAGGCTTATTTTTATTTTGAATCATTTCAGGATTTCTTAGATAAGTCTCTGTGTTAAATGATCCGTCTCCGCCCGCACCTTTCATTTCTTTGGTGATAGCGTCTTTTTTCAAAAATCCCTGTTTCAATAAAGTCAACTCATTTACACGATCTGTTCTCCAGATGCAGAAGTCATGAGCTTGTTGCCAGTTAACTCCAACAACAGGATAATAGTTGTATGAAGGATATCGGAAATAAAATTCTACATAAGGCTCATTGTAGGCAAGCTCATCTCTCCATACCAACGTATCAGGAAGAACTTTCGCCAATATAGCAGTGTCATTGCTGAACGTATTTTCAATCCAGTAAAGATATTCTCTGTAATGTACGTTGGCGACTTCAGTCTCATCAATGAAGAAAGAGGGCACAGTTACTTTTTTCGGAAGATTGTTCCAGTCTCTCATCACATCTTCATCCTTTGCTCCCATAAGAAAAGAGCCACCTTGTACGAAAACCAATCCCGGTCCGGCTTTGGGATATTTTACTTTTGGAACATGGAAATTTCCCATGTTTTTGTCATTGTAGCTCCAACCGGTAACACCGGATCTTCCGGAACTTTTACCTCCGCATGAATTTAATAAAAATCCTGCTGCTACGAGGATAAAAATGTTGTTTAGGGAAAGTAACTTTTGCATAAGTTTTCGTTTTGCGTTTGTTTTAACGAAAGTAAATATAATTTATTGTGATTGTTATCTTACACAACTGATGCGAATATATATATTAATCCTGATTACCTGCAATTTTTACTTTTTGTTTAACAAAAGATTAGAGGTCAGGTTAAGAAAGAGACACATTATAAATTTTTGAAATTATAAATGCTGCATAAAAAGCAATAGGCTGTTGTGAAATTCATTTCTCCAGGAAATAAATCTTTTTTTATTTAATTCAACTGATTTTCTGAACTATTTTTTGTGTGGTTAATTTGAATAAATCACTTACTTTTACAAACAATTAACTTAAAATTCAGCTTATAAGGTCACTTCTACCTAAACAAGTTAACAAGGTCAAATAAAATGGCTACACAATACTCATTTTCTATTAATTAGTCATTGTAAATGATTCAAAATCACAAATCAACAAATGAAAAAACTTACGTTCAGATTATCAGTATTATTATCTTTTATTGCATGTAATTCTACTTCTGTAATTGCTCAAAACGAAATAAACGTAGTTACGACTGCAGTTCCTTTCTTGAGAATTTCTCCTGACGCAAGAGCCGGCGGGATGGGTGATGTAGGGATTGCTACTTCTCCGGATGCAAACGCAATTTTTTGGAATCAGGGTAAATTGCCTTTCGCAACAAGTAATGCAAGTGTTGCTTTAACTTACACTCCATGGTTGAAAGATTTAGGGCTTAATGATGTTTATCTTACATCTTTAGCAGGTTATTATCAATTAGATGAAAACCAGGCTATCTCAGGGTCATTAAGATATTTTAATTTGGGAAATATTCAGTTTACTGATGCAGCAGGAGCTATTTTAAATACTTTTCGCCCTCAAGAGTTTTCTATCGATGCCGGATATTCCAGAAAACTTTCCAATAAAATTGGTTTGGGTGTTGCGGTTAGGTACATTCGTTCCAGCTTAGCCAATGGTCAGGTAGGATTTACCGGACCCTCATACAAGCCGGGTACCTCTATTGCCGGTGATGTACATTTGTTCTACAAAGGAACAAATGCATCAGGAAACGGTTTTGATTGGGGTGTAACGCTAAGTAATCTCGGCTCAAAAATTTCATATACCAATAATGCAAGTCAAAAAGATTATATACCGGCAAACTTAGGTATTGGTGCAGCATATAATAAAGTTTTTGATGCAGACAATAAAATTACCTTTGCTCTGGACCTGAATAAATTGATGGTGCCTACCCCTCCTACTAACGAGGCGTTTGCAGCTAATCCTGATTTATTAGAATCATATCGCAACAAAGGGGTTGTCTCCAGCTGGTTCAGTTCTTTTGGAGATGCAGGTGCTGATGAGTTGAAGGAGATCACCGTTTCCGCCGGTGCTGAATATACTTACAAAAACCAGTTTGCATTCAGAGCCGGATATTTTTATGAGAATCAAATCAAAGGCGCTCGCACCTGCTTTACTTTGGGCACCGGACTGAAATACAATACTTTCGGGTTGAACTTCTCCTATATTGTTCCAACAGGTTCAGGTGTAAACAGAAATCCTTTGTCTAACACCTTGCGCTTTTCTTTATTATTTGATTTTGACAAAGAGAAAAAATAACTTTTCATATCACATAAAAAAGCGTTTCTTTGACCGGAAACGCTTTTTTAATTTTGTAAATCAGAACACCGTCTAAATGTCTTACAGAATAGGTTCAGGAACAGATTATCATCAACTAACAGAAGGAAGGGACTTGTGGATTGGGGGCATTAAAATTCCTCATCACAAGGGTGCATTGGGACATAGCGATGCAGATGTGTTGCTTCATGCCATCTGCGATGCATTATTGGGCGCTTTGTGCTTGGGTGATATAGGCGTTCATTTTCCTGACACAAACAACGCGTATAAAAACATAGACAGTAAAATTTTACTGCAAAAAACGTACGAGTTAATAAGAGATAAAAAATATCGTGTAGTAAATATAGACAGTACGCTTTGTCTGCAAGCTCCTAAAATAGCTTCATATGTACCCCAAATGCAATCAGCCATTGCAGAAATACTTCAGGTTTCTGTAAATGATGTTTCCATTAAAGCCACCACCACTGAAAAAATGGGTTTTGTAGGAAGAGAAGAAGGCTTAGTGGCTTATGCCACCGTATTGTTGACAAACGATTAATTGAAATTTCTGACATGTCAAATGTGCAAATAAATATCATCAATCTCTCAGGAAATCCTCTTCCTGAATATGCTACTGCAGGTTCTGCAGGAATGGATGTTAGGGCATTTCTGACCGATTCGGTAATACTGCAACCACTCGAAAGAAAATTGATTCCAACCGGACTGTATATTGAACTTCCTGAAAATTATGAAGTGCAGATAAGGCCGCGCAGCGGCCTGGCTGTTAAACAAGGGCTTACTTGTCTAAACACACCCGGGACTATTGACAGTGATTACCGGGGAGAAATAAAAGTTCTTTTAATAAACTTCAGTAATGAACCTCAGGAAATAAAAAACGGCGACAGAATTGCTCAAATGGTAGTGGCAGCCACAACCCATGCTGTTTTGATTGAAGTGAATGAAATCAATCAGACTGAACGAGGTGCGGGAGGATTTGGTCATACAGGGAAGTAAACAAAATAAAATGAATATACCAGCAAAACATATTTTTTCATTTGTCTTCTTGTGTGTGATGTTGATTTTTTCTTCCTGTAGAACTGCGAAGAAAATTAATCAGTCGATCTTGCCAAAGGCAGCAGCTGTAAACTCAAAAGAAGTGGAAGATTCCATCAGAGCATTAAACCAAACTATGGATGCTTTTAAGAAAGGAATCATTGACTTCAATACCTTCAATGCAAAAATAAAAGTTGAATCTGCCGGCGGCAATGGGAGTAATCCGGATTTGACTGCAGTTGTAAAAATCGTAAAAGACAGTGCTATCTGGGTTTCATTGTCTGCCACTATTTTAAGCATAGAAATTTACAGGGTGCTGATTACAAAAGACAGCATTATTCTGTTAAATAAACAGGAGAAAATAGTTCAATACAGGTCGTTGGATTATTTACAGGAGATAACAAAAATCCCCTTTGATTACAAGACATTGCAGGATTGCATAATCGGTAATCCGATATTCTACGGAGATAGTATAAGCACTTATCAGGAAAAAAATAAACTAATATATTTTTCTACCATCAATAAGTTTTTTAAAAATCTTTTTACCCTGTCAAGCGATACCAAATATATGATTCATTGTAAATTGGATGATATTGACCATAGCAAGAACAGAACTGCAGATATAACTTACGATAACTTTGTAAATTCAGATGGGATTAACTTTTCAACCATCAGAAAAATTATGGTATCAGAAAAAAGCAATCTCAATATTGCACTTGACTTCAAAAAATATGAGTTTAACAAAGAATTATCTCTCTCGTTCAATATTCCCCAAAACTATAGTCGGAAATAATTATTAAATTTAGAATTCATAATCAATCATATATGTATTGAGTATTGTATTTTTGCTTACCTCGTTAAATTTAATAAATGTTCAAAAGGATTTTAATAACTCATTTTTTATTGATTTTTTTATTAGCAGGTTACTCCCAGCAAACCCGGGAGGATTTGGAAAGACAGCGTACCGAGCTAAAAAAAGAGATTGAGGAAACCGAAAAGCTTTTAATAGATAACAAGACAAAGACAAAAGAAAACTTACTTCAATACAACCTTATCACTAAAAAGGTAACACTTCAGGACAGGGTAATCGATAACATAAACAAGGACATCAATATACTTGATGATAATATGTATAAAATATCGAAAGATATTGTGAGGTACAATCGTTTGCTGGATACTTTAAAACAAGAATATGCCAAGAGTATGGTATATGCTTACAAAAACAGAAGCAATTATGATTTTTTAAACTTTATCTTTTCAGCATCCGATTTTAATGATGCAATCAAAAGGATTTCATATCTAAAGAGCTATAGAAATTTCCGGGAGATGCAGGGACAAAATATTGTTCGCACTCAAAATCTAAGAAAGAACCGCATTTTGGATCTTAATGGTACCAAAGAACAAAAAAATCAGGTTTTGGAAGTTCAGAATAAAGAGTTCAAAGTACTTGAGCAGCAGCAAAAAGAAAAAGACAGAATCCTGAATGAATTAAAAAAGCAAGGTAAGCAACTCAATGACCAGATTGCTGCCAAGAAAAAGCAGATGCAGAAAGTGAGCAATGCAATAGCTACTGCCATTAAGAAAGCACAGGAAGAGGCCCGTAAAGCTGCATTGGCCAAAGCAGCAGCAGAAAAAGAACGGTTAAAAAAAGAAGCTGAAAAAGCCAATATCTCTAAAGGCGCTGCAGAGGCAGCAACCAAAAAAGTTACCACAACAACTCCCAAAAATACAACTCCGGTTAAACAGGAGAGTGTTTTGTTGAATTCAGAAAATATTGCTTTGAACGAAAGCTTTGAAAGGAATAAGGGCTCACTTCCCTGGCCACTGGACAGAGGGATTGTATTGATGCATTATGGATCAAACAGGTTGCCAAGCGGTACTGTTTTAGATGTCACCTCTGTTACTATTTCTTCTGATATCGGAACTTCGGTAAAAGCTGTTTTTGACGGAACTGTAACCACTGTTCAGCAGGTTGAAGATATGCAGGTTGTAATTATCCAACACGGAAGATATTTTACTACCTATAGTAATTTGTCAGGCGTAACAGTTCGTAAAGGTCAACAAATTAAGACCGGACAAGTTTTAGGAAGGGTGGCTGCTAATTTTGATGGAGTGGGCGCTATGGATTTTTATATCAGCAATGAGACCAGCAACTATGACCCTGAAAGATGGTTGCGCAGAAAATAGTCCAAATATTTCTCCTCATTACTTTTTACTTTAGTAGGGTTTCATACAAAGTTTCGTACTGCGGAACTATTTTGTTTATATCAAATTTTTTTGCCTGAGTCAGTGCGTTTTGTTTAAATGCTTTGTGTACTTCTTTGTCTGAAAGGATACTGAATGCATTTTCGCACATATCATTTATATCTCCTACATTACTCATGTAGCCGGTATGGCCGTGAATGTTAATTTCTGGTAAGCCACCAACATTGGTAGAGATTACTGGCACTTCAGCGGCCATTGCTTCCAGTGCTGTTAGTCCGAAACTTTCGTATTCGCTGGGCAACAAAAATAAATCGGCAAGTGGTAACAGATCCTCCATTTGTTCCTGTTTACCAAGGAATTTAATGTCTCCTATGTGATTGGCTCTTCTGGCAAAAGCCTCTATCTCCGGTCTGTCTGGCCCATCTCCAATCAGCAGTAACTTACAGGGAGTTTTTTTATTCAACTGCAAAAAGACTTCTACCACATCCATCACTCTTTTAACTTTTCTGAAATTTGATGCATGAACAATGATTTTTTCATCATTGGGAGCAATCATTTTTCTAAAAGCTTCAACAGGTTTTTTATTAAATCTGCCTACATCAACGAAGTTGTAAATAACCTCAATGGATTTATTGATAGAGAAATTTTTATAAGTCTCTTCTTTTAAATTATTTGAAACAGCTGTAAGAATTTCGCTTTCTTCCATAGAAAATGAAACAACGGGCTTGTATGTTTTATCTCTGCCTATCAAAGTAATGTCTGTGCCGTGTAAAGTAGTGATTACCGGAATTTTTTTACCCTGTTTGGCCAGAATTTGTTTGGCCATATAAGCGGTTGATGCATGAGGGATTGCATAGTGTACATGAAGCAAATCAATATCATAATTATTTACTACATCCACCATCATACTTGCCAGGGCTGTTTCATAAGGCGGGTAGTCAAACAGCGGATAGGTTGGTACCCGAACTTCATGATAAAAAATATTGGCATGAAATCCGCTCAATCTTACCGGCTGTTGATAGGTAATAAAATGGATATTGTGATTTTTTTCTGCAAGTGCTTTACCCAGTTCCGTTGCCAGCACTCCGCTCCCTCCAAAAGTAGGATAGCATACAATCGCTATATTCATAAGTTAATAATTCAGTTGTAAATGCAAGTTATCGATTTACATGATTATTGGTCTGCAAAATAATTTTTAATGAGTCATAACCTTATCATCATACCGCTTCTAATAAAAATATTACAGGTATTTTATGCAATTCCGGTTTACTTTTTTTCCAGTCGGCAATTGTTTTGGTTTTGATGGATTCTGCTTTTGAGGTAATGTTGATGCCAATGCAAAGTTTTGTATTTCCGCTGCAGTGCAATAGCAGTTGTTCCAGCAATTGGTTGTTGCGATAAGGGGTTTCAATGAAAATTTTGGTGCCTTTAGTTCTGGAGGATGAATTTTCCAGTTCTTTTATTTTTTTAATCCTTTCGTTATTGTCAATAGGAAGATATCCGATGAATTCAAAATGTTGTCCGTTCATACCGCTTGCCATTAAAGCGAGCAAAATTGAATTTGGACCAACCAGTGGTTTTATCAAACAGTCCATTTTCTGAGCAACATCAATAAGCAATTGGCCTGGGTCTGCAATTCCGGGACAGCCGGCTTCGCTGATAATGGCAATGTTTTTATTGGATTTTACTGCTATTTTAAAATTTTCAATTTCATTTTCTTCAGCTTTATGAATGCTATGCCATTCATAATCATCAATAATGATTGATTTGTCAATTGATTTTAAAAATCTTCTTGCGGTTCGTTCGTTTTCGGCGAAAATCACCTTGCAGTCTTTGATAGCAGGCTTGATGTAATCCGGAATGGTTTCTATGGCATCATCAGCTAAGAAAGAAGGTATAAGATATATTGTTGCCATTTTAGAGAGCTATTACATTTTTATTTTTCGCCTGATGCAAACTGATTGTAGCTGCAATTACTGCATAGCTTGGCGCTAAAAGCCATCCGATAAACGGAAGTAGGTGCATGATATAAAAAACCATTCCATTGCCAATCGCGAGTCCTTTGTGATGGCTGATAAGTTCAATGCTTTCTGATGCAGAGATTTTTTTTCTTTCATTGTTATAATCAAGCATTGAAAAACCAACGTAGTAGCAATCAAGAAAGGTAGAAAGCAATGGTGTAATCCAACCTGCGACAGGTATGAAAGATAGTATCAAAATCGATAACAGATATACGGATTGCCAGAGCATATTTCTGAGTGCAATTTTTACTGCCCTAATAATATCTTTCAGGAGCTGTGACAATTTAAATGGGAAGTCTCTGTTTTCTATGATGCTTTCTGTCTTTTCGCTCAGATAAGCGAATACCGGAGATCCGATGATCAGAAAAAAATATTTGAAAAGGGAAAAATAAAAGAGGAGAGAAACAAGTCTGAAAATTATTTGACCTACTACAAAAAAGAAACTTATCCAGTTGTCCTGTACTCTATCAAGCCAGTTTTTTACACCCGATTTTATAAGAACCCATTCTATGGCTGAGTTACTTGAGCTCCAAAAAAAATACATTCCCACAATGAACAATATGCAATAAATTAAACCTGGAATAAAAATCCATTTCCATAAACGATGTTTGACAATGAATCGATGTGCTTCAAAGTAGGATTGTATGGATATGATAATTTCTTTTAGCATCTATTACTTTGTGGTTGGGCAATAAATTTGGCAGAAGTAAAAAAAGAAAATTTAAAATCTTGGACAAGGAATGCCTTTGCTTTCCGGTGGCTTTCTGATGTAAATAATTGAAAACTCTGACCCTCCTCTAGATGCTGTAGCTGCTTTTAGGCCGCTGACGTTTACGTCATAACTAGCACCTAGACGAAGATTGCTGAATTCCAAACCAATGTAGGGGATAACAGCATCGCCTAAGCGCATCCAGGAGCCAAAGTAGATGTTTGTAGGATTCTGTTTGTCACCATTGGCATTAATAGAAACGGCACCGCCTAATACGGTTTCAGAAGCTTTGTTCTGTACTTGATAAATGATAGAAAAATTCATTCCTATGCTTTCGGTGATGGGGAAAGATCCTCCGCTATGCATTGTAAATCTGTTGGTTAAATACCAGCTTAAATCTTTAAAACTTACCTGTGGCCTGGTGATGTGATACATTGATGCGCCAAGGTAGTAGTTATTTTCACCGTTGGTAGATCCGGAAAATAAAATACCGGCATTGCCTTCAAAATAATTTCCATTATTCAATCGGCCAGTGAGTGGATTGCTTCCTGCAAATTCTGCTGAGGTACCCTGAGCAAACCCGTTTTGAATTAGTTCATCTTCAAAAGTTAATCTGGAGACATCAAGTACCATACTGGAATAGGTGCCCTGAAAGCCAATTCCGATGGTATTATAGCTGTTTTCATCAAGTGATTTGTGATACGCAAGCGAAACGGAGCCGTAGTTTAGTTTTAAAATATTATCGGCACTGGCATCAGACAGTCCGGAGAATCCCAATCCAAATACGTCGCCATCCGGTACATATTTTCTGAGAATAGGAAAATCAAAAGATGCACTGCTGGTGACATATGCTTTTGGTATGGAAGGCCATTGATCCCGGTGATTCGCCGCCACTCTCCATATACCGTCAAATTTTCCTGTATAAGCTGGGTTCAGGGTTAACGGAGAGGCAAAGAATTGAGAAAAATGGGGGTCCTGGGCATATGCGTGTCCCAATACAAGTATAAAAATTATGGAAAATAAAAATTTACGCATGACAACGGGTAATAAAGATAATAAATTATTATCAATTTTGCATTTTAGAGCCGTAGGCAAGATCTCCGGCATCCCCGAGCCCGGGAACGATGTAACCTTTTGATGTGAGCTCTTCATCTATGGCTCCGCACCAGATTTTCACATCCGGCTCCGCTTTCAGAACGTATTCTACTCCCGCAGTACAAGCAATTGCGCAAACGATGTGTATTTCTTTAAATTTACCCGCTTCTCTCAAATGTTGAATGGATTTTACCAAAGACGCACCTGTTGCAAGCATTGGATCACTGATGATTACCACCCTTCCTTCCAAATTGGGGCAACTCATATATTCCATACAAATTTCAAAACTTCCATCGGGATGATGTTTGCGATAAGCGCTTAAAAATGCATTGTCCGCCTTGTCAAAATAATTCAACAAACCATTATGCATGGAGAGTCCGGCTCTTAAAATAGTTGCCAATACAGGCTGATTTTTCAGTACTTTACAGTTGGACTTGCCTAAAGGAGTGGTAATTTCTTTGGTGTCTGATTCCAGCTCTTTGCTGATCTCATATCCAATTACTTCCGCAATTCTCTCCAGGTTTCTTCTGAATTGCAATCTGTTATTCTGAATGTCCACATTCCTGATTTCACCCACCCAGTTACTGACAAGAGAATGGGATGCACTTAAATTTTTTACCATGGGGTTACCAATATTTAAAATTATTATTCGTTTGCTATCTTATTCTGAAAATGGGATTTAACAAATCCTCACACGAATATAGCAATGTCTTTTCAGCCAAATTAATATAAATTGCATGATTAATCAAATGATTACAATCTTATATAATCATTTTCACGTTGTTCGGCTATATGATTAAAATATTATCCTTATGTATAGATTATCATACCTGTTGTTATTTTCACTCCTGATTCTTATTTCATGCAAAGACGGAAAAAAAACCGAATCAAAGAAAATTGAGAATTATGAACAATCAAAGTTGTCAGTAGAAGAGGTTGAGAAAGAAAATCCAATTAAATTTCTTTCTGTCACATCAAGCGACAAAAAAAATATCATAGGGCAAAAAGTAATCAAGGGCACTGTTCGCAATAATGCCAAGATTGCTTCCTTTAAGGATATTGATATCAAGATTTCTTTTTTCAGTAAAACGGGAGAATTACTGGAAGAAGACCACGAATTCATTTATGAAGTAATTCCACCCGGTAGTTCTGTCAATTTTAAATCAAAATTTTTTGCAGCCAAGGGATCAGATAGTGTTTCCTTAGAAATTGTGGAAGCAAAAATTAGTCAATAAAAGAAAAACTATCTCCGTCAAAAAGCCCTTTATCACTTAGTTTTATATGCGGTATAACCAATAGTGCCATAAATGACAATGTCATAAATGGCGCACTCAGTGGGCTCCCCAAAGATTCTTTTGCGAAGGCATCAATTTCTGTATAAGCTTCAGCAACATCATATCCGTTTTTGGTACTCATCAATCCTGCAACAGGCAGCGCGAGTGCCTTTTCAATATTATTATCCACTGCACTGATACCACCACCGTTTTTGATGACTGCATTCACTGCTTTCTGAAGCTCGATATCAGAAGTGCCCACCGCTACAATATTATGACTATCATGTGCCACAGAAGAAGCAATGGCACCTTTCTTCAAACCGATATTTTTGATGAAAGCTTTTGCTATGGGAGCTTCATTGTATCGATTGACGACAACAATTTTCAGTATATCATTTGATACATCGCTGACCATCTGATTGTTTTCCACACAAGGAGCTGTCATTAATTTATTGGTAATCAACTGTCCGTCCAGCGCTTCAATGACTGCAATCTCTTTTTCTCCTTGATACGGAACAGCAAAATCTTCCACCTTTTTTTCTTTACAGTCAAATTGATTGATTGTTTGAGCTTCTTCAGGATTGATCAGGGATATGCCGTTATCCGCCACCATTTTGCCATTGATATATGTTTGTAAAACATTGAACTCAGATAAATTTTTTACTACAATCACATCTGCCGGGTCACCGATGTTCAATAATCCTACATCCATTTTATAATGCAAGACAGGATTGATGCAGGCGGCCTTTAATACCTTAAAGACATCAATGCCTTTTTTTACTGCTCTTGCACAAATATCATTGATGTGTCCTGTTGCCAGACTGTCGGGATGTTTGTCGTCACTGCAGAACATCATATTGTCATAGTGTTCATGCATAAGTTCGGCCAATGCTTCGAAATTTTTCGCAGCACTTCCTTCTCTGATTAAAATCTTCATTCCATATTGAAGTTTTTCAAGCGCTTCTTCTTTTGTAAAACATTCATGATCGGTAGAGATGCCAGCTTCAATATATTTTTTTGCCAATTCTCCTCTTAATCCCGGGGCATGGCCATCAACGGGCTTATTGTATTTTTTTGCCAATGAAATTTTTCGCATCACTTCTTCATCATGTTGAAGTACTCCCGGGAAATTCATCATTTCGCTTAGGTATTTAATTTCATCCAGCTGCAGCAGTTTGTCAACATCATTAGAATCAATTGCAGCGCCTGCTGTTTCAAATATAGTTGCCGGCACACAGCTTGGCGCACCAAATGTGCATTTAAATGGAACAGTTTTGCTGTTCTCAATCATATATTGTACGCCTTGCATTCCGCATACATTGGCAATTTCGTGCGGGTCGCTGATGGTGCCTACGGTTCCATGAACAACTGCTAATCTTGCAAATTCTGATGGGACAAGCATTGAGCTTTCAATATGAACGTGACTATCTATGAAGCCGGGAAGAATATAATTCTCGTCTTTTCTTTCTTCATCTAAAATGGTTATGCCCGTAATTTTTTCATCGGTAATATCCACTTTGCCCCAGTTTATTTTTCTTTCAACAATATTTACTATGTTTCCTTTAATTGATATCGAGCTCATAATTTTATATTCAATTAGATGGTGAGATTATTCGATTGTATTATACATTTGCAAAAATGAATTTACATTTATTTGATCAAATTCATTGAAATAATTCTTGCATTTCAAGTTCTATCTTAAACGAATTAAATGATTTTCAAGGCGCTCAATTTTATTGCAGGTAAAATTTTTAATAAAAACGGTTATTACATAACCGGCTCTTTGAACTACCTGAAAAGGAAGCGTTCAGTTGATCGCAACTATATGGATTATGTAAGGTTGTCAACGCTTGAACTTGCTGTCCAACAAATTAAAGAAGCCGGTCTTTCCGGGGCCGTTGCTGAGTTAGGCGTTTATAAGGGTAAGTTTGCCAGATATATCAATCAATATTTTCCCGACAGAACATTATACCTTTTTGATACATTTGAAGGTTTTGAAAAAAGAGATATAAAAAAAGAAGTAGAAAATAATTATTCCACAGGTGAACAGAATTTCAGCGATACGTCGGTTGAAAAAGTGCTTGGTCTGATGCCACATCCTGAAAGATGCATCGTAAAAAAAGGATATTTTCCGGAAACAGCGGAAGGGGTAAATGATTCATTTGTTTTTGTAAGTATTGATACGGATTTGTATGATCCGATTTACAATGGACTTCGATTTTTTTATCCCAGACTCAGTAAGGGAGGGTATATTTTTGTCCACGACTACAATAATGACGGCTACATAGGAGCAAAAGAAGCTGTAGATAAATTTTGTGCGGAGAATAAAATAACCAAACTAGTCATTCCCGATGTTTGTGGAACGGCAATTATTGTAAAGTAGCTTCTTTTCTTAACTAAGCAAGTCGGGTCTTCTTTGTTCGGTTTTTTTAATGGCTTGTTCTTCCCTCCACTCGTCAATAAGTTTATGATTGCCGCTCATTAATACATCAGGTACTTTCCAGTCTCTGAAAATCTCTGGTCTGGTATATACGGGAGGAGCCAGTAAATTATCCTGAAACGAATCGGTTAATGCCGAAGACTCATCATTCAACACCCCTGGTATCAATCTGCCAATTGAATCTACCAGAACCGCAGCAGCCAGTTCGCCGCCACTCAATACATAGTCACCTATGGAGATTTCTCTTGTAACAAAATGGTCTCTGAATCGCTGATCAATTCCTTTATAGTGGCCACAGATTAAGAGTAAATTGTTTTTTAATGAGAGCGCATTGGCCGTTTTTTGATTGTATGTTTCACCATCGGGCGTGACATAAATTATATCATCATAGTCACATGATGCCGTCAAGCTTTCGAGTGCATTTACCAATGGTTCAATCATTAATACCATTCCGGCGCCTCCGCCAAACTGATAATCATCAACTTGGGCCCTTGCATAGGTTGTATAGTCTCTGAGGTTGATAACATTAACCTTTAACAATCCTTTCTCCTGAGCTCTTTTCATGATGGAATGAGAAAAGGGCCCGCTTAGCAGGTCGGGAACTACCGTAATGATATCTATTTGTAAAGGCATTTATACAAAATTATGCTTCTTTTTTACATCTTTGCCGGAAATATCAGAGGGTTATTGATTATTTTACAGCCTCAAATGCTATGTCATGAATTGTAAAAACAAAATTTTATTTCTTGTCTTCATCCTGATACAAATTAATGTATATGCTCAACGGCAAGGTATCAACTGGACGCCTGATGGCACTGCATATATTAATTATGCTGACGGTAATCTGATCAAGATAGATCCTATAAAGGAAACCGAGCAGGTATTGGTAAGCAAAGATTTGCTTACTCCGCCGGGTAGTAAAGAACCTTTGAGCCCACAGTCATTTAGTTTCAGTGCAGATAACAGTCAAGTATTATTGTTTGTTAATACAGCGAAAGTATGGCGATACAAAACAAGGGGTGATTATTGGGTATTGGATATTGCAAAAAAAACTCTTCGTCAGATTGGAGCAAATTTACCTGCACAATCACTGATGTTTGCAAAGTTTTCGCCTGACAGTAAAAAAGTGGCCTATGTAAGCAATCGCAATATTTATTATGAAGAAATTGAAGGCGGTATAGTAAGACAACTAACGACGGACGGTACACGAAAATTGATCAATGGTACATTTGACTGGGTGTATGAGGAGGAATTTGGCTGCAGAGATGGTTTCAGATGGAGTCCTGACAGCAAGAAAATTGCTTTTTGGCAAGTTGATGCCAATAAAATAAGGGATTTTTATATGATTAACAATACCGACTCTGTTTATTCAAGAATAATACCTGTTGAATATCCTAAAGTAGGAGAGTCGCCTTCGCCCGTAAAGATTGGGGTGATTAATTTGTCTAATGTTTCACTTAAATGGATGAAACTTGATGGCAATCCATCACAATACTATATTCCGAGAATGGAATGGAGCGCAGTAAATGAGCTTGTTGTACAGCAACTTGACCGTAAACAACAGGAAAGTAAATTGATTTATTGCAATGCCAACGATGGTAATTCAACAACCTTCTGGGCAGAGAATGACGATGCATGGGTTGATTTGAATGCAGATGATCCATCAGGATGGAACTGGATAAATGGAGGACAGGATTTTTTATGGGTAAGTGAAAAAGATGGCTGGAGGCATATTTACAAAATCAGTCGCGATGGTAAAAATATCACCTTGCTAACGAAGGGAAATTATGATATTGAGCAGATTAAAGGAATTGATGAAAAGAGTAATTATGTTTATTTTTCTGCTTCGCCCAACAATGCCACACAGCTGTATTTATACAGAGTCAAACTAAATGCCGATGCGAAGCAAAACAAAAATGATGCTGAATTATTATCCAATTTAAATCTAAAGGGATCTCACTCCTATATGATTTCGCCTTACGCAAAAATTGCCAGGCACAGTTTCAGCAATTATAATACACCTTCGGTGACAGAGTGGGTTACATTACCGGATTTAAAGGTAAGCAAGCCAAACAAAAGTATAGAGAAGTTAATTCAGATTGACTCAAGTGTAAATGTAAGTTACTTGCAATTGGTCACAGAAGATAACATTACGCTGGATGCATGGATAAACAAGCCGGCAGGATTTAATCCCGCAAAAAAATATCCTGTTGTGTTTTATGTTTACGGAGAGCCTGCGGCTTCAACAGTAAAAGATGAATACGGTAATCATGATAATTTTCTGTACGATGGCAATATGAGTGAGGATGGATATATACAGGTTGCAATTGACAACCGAGGCACGCCTTCATTAAAAGGTGCTGCCTGGCGCAAAGCTATTTACAGAAAAAATGGTCAGATCAACATAAGAGACATGGCATTAGGGTTCAAGAAAATACTTGAATTGCCATATATAGATAAGAATCGGACAGCAGTATGGGGCTGGAGTGGAGGAGGTTCTTCCACGCTGAATCTGATGTTTCAATACCCGGATTTATTTCAATCAGGAGTTTCAATCGCTCCCGTCACCAATATGTTGTACTATGACAATATTTACACAGAGAGATACATGGGCTTACCTCAGGAAAATATGGAAGATTTTGTCAATGGCTCGGTAATCAATCATGTCAGGGGACTTAAAGGGAAATTATTGTTGGTGCATGGTACGGGAGATGATAATGTACATTACAGCAATGCAGAGAAATTGATTAATGAACTGGTAAAGTATAATAAACAGTTTGAGTTTATGTCATACCCGAATCGTTCACATAGCATCAGTGAGGGCGAAGGAACCAGAAAGCATCTTTCTGTGCTTTATTCAAATTTTATCAGGAAAAATTGCCCTCCGGGAACAAAGTAATGCTAAGCTTGTATTCTTCCAGGATATTCTGACAGTGCAGTTTCAAGGCAATCCATGGCTTTGTTGATAGACTCCACATTCAATACATAGGCAAGTCGCACTTCGTTTTTTCCTAAACCCGCTGTGCTGTAAAATCCAGTTGCAGGTGCGAGCATGACTGTTGAGCCATTATGCGTAAACGATTCCAACAGCCATTGACAGAACTTGTCAGAATCGTCTATGGGTAACCGTGCCATGGCATAAAAAGCGCCGCCGGGATTGGGACAAAATACATCAGGCATAGCATTGAGCCTTTTCACAATAGTATCTCTTCTTAATTTATACTCTGCTTTTGTAGTATCGAAATAATTATCCGGTAAATCGATGGCAGCTTCGCCAAGTAATTGGGCATAGTAGGGAGGACTGAGTCTTGCCTGGGCAAATTTCATAGCTGCATTGAGGACATCTTTATTTTTTGTTACAAGCGCTCCGATTCTTCCGCCACAAGCGCTGTATCTTTTGCTAATGGTATCCATCAGAACAACATGCTGTTCAGCACCATTTAAATGCATGGCACTTGTGTGAGTGCCTTCATAGCAAAATTCACGATATGCTTCGTCTGCAAATAAGAAAAGATTGTGTTTGATTACAATTTCTTTTAGAATTTCCATTTCGGCAGCACTATATAGGTAGCCGGTTGGATTGTTTGGATTGCAAACAACTATTGCCTTCGTTTTTGGGGTGATGGCTTTTTCAAAATCCTCAATGGGCGGCAATGCAAAGCCTGTTTCAATTTTACTGCTGATGGGAATTACTTTTACATCGGCCTGAATAGCAAAACCATTGTAGTTAGCATAAAATGGCTCAGGTATAATCACTTCATCGCCGGCATCAAGGCAAGCCATAAATCCGAATAAGATTGCTTCGCTGCCTCCGGTAGTGATGATGATATCATTATGCGTAAGTTCAATATTATTTTTCGCGTAATAGTGTACAAGTTTTTTTCTGTAACTTTCGTTACCTGCACTATGACTGTATTCTAATACTTTCAGATTTGAGTGCTTAACTGCATCCAGACACGCCTGCGGTGTTTCAATATCTGGCTGTCCGATATTCAGATGAAATACGTGCGTGCCATTTTTTTTTGCTGCTTCTGCGAATGGAACCAGCTTTCTGATAGGTGATGCGGGCATTTCTTGTCCGCGCTTACTGATAGATAACATGGCGCAAAGATAAGGCGAGTTAAGTTTTTAAAGATGGTTTAATAAATAAAATCAGGAATGCCTGTTTATATCATATTATGTAATTTTACACATCCCTATTACCTAAAATACAAAAAAGTATGGAAGCAATTATTCCTTTGATTTCGCTGATTGCTCTCGAAGTAATTCTTGGTATAGACAATATTATTTTCATTTCAATTCTCGCCGATAAACTTCCTGAGCATGACAGAAACAAACTTCGTTTTTGGGGTATCGGGCTTGCAATGCTAATGAGATTATGTCTGCTTGCTTTTATTTCCTGGATTTTGAAATTGGACAAAACATTATTCACGTTGTTTGATATTAATTTTTCCGGGAAAGGTCTAATACTGATTGCAGGCGGTTTGTTTTTGGTTTACAAAAGCACAAAGGAAATATACCACAAGACAGAGATCAGTAAAGATGATTCTCCTCATCTTCCCAAAACCAATAGTTTCAATAGTTTGCTTTCGGAAGTGATCATACTGGATTTGGTATTTTCTGTTGATTCAATAATAACTGCAGTCGGAATGGTGCAGGAGCTATGGGTAATGTACACTGCTGTGATTGTTACGGTAATCATTATGCTGTTTGCATCCAAGCCAATCAGCGAATTTATCAGAAAGCATCCATCGTTTAAAATATTGGCTTTATGTTTTCTGATGATGATTGGCGTATCCCTTCTTGCGGAGGGCTTTAATTTCGAAATACCCAAAGGATATATTTATTTTTCTATGGCATTTGCTTTTCTGGTGGACATTATTCAAATGAAAACTGTAAAAAAGGATGCGTAAACTTTTATGTTTAATTCTCTTTGCTATCTCCTTGTCATGTTTCGGGCAAAATACATCATTAGGAAGCTGGAATATTCTGAATCTAAAGTATAATGTAAATGATAGATGGAGTGTTTTTGGAGAAGCTCAAATACGTTCATTAAAATTTTACGATAATTTTCATTATTATGAATACAAAGGTGGAATAAATTTCAAAGCATTTGAAAATTTGAAATTCTCCCTGGGTCTGGGTAGCTATCAAACTTACAAAGAAGATGGAAATTTTGTAAAGCCCAAAGCAAATGATGAATTGAGGATTTGGCCTCAGGTAATGGTTTCCTCAAAAATAAACGGCGTAAAAATTGAACAGCGTTACCGAACAGAATTAAGGTTTACGAGTAATGGTTTTCGAAATAGATTCCGGTATAGATTTGGCTTGTCATATCCTTTTGGTAAAATAAAAAATCACTATAAGCCTTTTCAAATCAGTGCAAGTAATGAACTTTTCTTCACAAACAGAGAACCTTATTTTGAGCGAAACAGATTTTTGATTGCATTTAATTACAAGCCCTCCAAAAATAGTACTCTACAGGCAGGTTATTTGTATCAATTTGATTATAAAATTAATGATGAAACCGGCAGACAATTTTTGCAGATTGGTTATTTTATAGAATTCTTTCGAAGTAAAACAGCCAATGGCGATATCGATATAGACTTGAAAGACAATTAAGTTTTTTAAATAAAACGGCTCAGCATCAAAATGCTGAGCCGTTTTATATTTTTTAGCACAAACTATTTAGATCCTTGTTTTACTTTTGATTTTTTTGCAGGCGCTTTATCCTTTGCCACGGCAGCAGCTTTTTCTGCTTTGATTTCTGTTTTTGCTTGAGCAGGAACAGCGGGAGTCGCAGGTGCAGCCGATGGTGCAGATGCAGTTTCTTCAGGTTTTAGTACTTCTCCTTTGATGGTTATGCTCTTAATTTCATCAATGCCCGCAAATTTAACTGACAGACGTTTTTCGAATATACCAATGTTTTTGGCGTTATAAGTTGCTTTGATAGTTCCTGTTTTACCGGGAGCGATCGGCTCTTTGGTGTAGTCGCCGATAGTACAACCACATGTAGGATTAGCCTGCTCAATGATTAACGGCTCGTTGCTGATATTGGTAACTTCAAACACAGCAGTAGTTGGATTGTCTTGTTTTATTTTACCCATCTCAATTACATCTGATTTGAATTTTCCAACTTCGTCTGCTTTCTTTTTGGGAGCTTCTGTTGCAGATTGAGCGAATAATCCTCCTGTAGTCAGTAATACAGCCAGTGATAGTATGATCTTTTTCATTGTTTTGTTTTTTAGTTTAAAAATAGCTTTTTTATTTGGTTAATTATAATTCTTTCAATGAATTTACCGCAGAATTTGAGGGAGCGCTCGCTGCAGGTGTTTTCCAGACTTCCCCTTTTATGCTTAATATTTTAGTTTGCGTTTCGTCATAGGTGATGGTGATTGTCTTGTTAAAAGTACCTTCTGAAGCAGCATTGTATCCAACTTTAATGATACTTCTTTCGCCCGATTTGATTTCTTTGTCTTTTTCCCATTCCGGAGTGGTGCAACCGCAACTTGCCTGTACGTTATTGATTTTCAGAGGCGTAGTACCGTTATTTACCACCTCGAAATTATGATGCACTGGTTTTCCTTGAGGAATTTTACCAAAATTAAACGTATCTTCTTTCACCAATAATGCTCCTTTTACTTCTTTTGTAGTCTCTGCCGCATGGTTATGGCCTTCATGCTGGGCATAAACGAAAGAGGCAAAAAATGTCAAAAAACAAAGAATTATAAGTTTTTTCATACCCAAGGCCGGAATTAGATTATAAAGTTACAAAAACGTTTAATTAACGTGAAAATTGCTATAAACTGTTTGCAGTTTTTTAACAAACCGGGTTGAATGACTTATTTTTGCGCCATAATAAATTGCTTATGAGTGCTGTACAAAAAGAAGTTTCTCAAGACCAGTTGAGTTTTGAGCATTTTAAGAATGAAGTTTTAAAAGATTACAAGATTTGTTGCGAGAGCCGGGAAGCCAGCTTGATGGGAAGAAAGGAGGTATTAACCGGAAAGGCCAAATTCGGAATTTTTGGTGACGGAAAGGAAGTGGCTCAGGTTGCTATGGCTAAATTTTTCAAACCCGGTGATTTCAGGTCTGGTTACTATCGCGATCAGACTTTCATGTTTGCCAGCAAACTGGCAACTATCGAGCAGTTTTTTTCTCAGTTATATGCAGATTCTGATGTAAAGAATGAGCCTTTTGGTGCAGGGCGTCAGATGAATGCGCATTTTGCCAGTAAACTGGTAGATGAGGATGGTAATTGGCTGGAGCTTGCGAAGTTAAAAAACGTTTCCAGCGATATTGCTCCTACGGCAGGTCAGATGGTGCGTGGATTAGGACTTGCCTTTGCTTCCAAGCTTTTTAGAAATGTGGAAGGTTTGCATGAATTCAGCAACTTGAGCAATAAAGGGGATGAAGTGTGCTTTTGTACCATAGGAGATGCTTCTACGAGTGAAGGGCATTTTTGGGAGACCATGAATGCAGCCGGTGTATTGCAGGTTCCTCTGGCTGTTTTTGTTTGGGATGACGGCTATGGAATATCGGTGCCCAAAAAATATCAGACTACCAAGTCATCGATTTCCGATGCTTTGTCGGGTTTGCAAACCAAAGAAGGAACCAATGGTATTGACATCTACAAACTTAAGGGTTGGGATTATGCCGGCATGTGTGAAATCATTGAACATGGCATACAGAAAATCAGAGATACACATACTCCTGCTTTATTTCATGTAGAAGAGATTACACAGCCTCAGGGTCATTCCACGTCCGGAAGCCATGAAAGATATAAGGACTCCGAACGTCTTGCATGGGAAAAAGAGTGGGACTGCATCAAACAAATGAGATCATGGATTTTACAGAATGCCCTTGCTGAGGAAGAGGAATTAGCAGCAATTGAACAAGAGGCAGTGGGACTTGTAAAGGAAAGCAAACAGAATGCCTGGAATAATTATTTACAGCCATTAAAAAATATTACCACGCAGACAATAGATTTGATTCAACAAGCCGGAGTAAATCACAATGGGGTTGCTGAACTCGCTAAGGAGTTGTCTTCAATAAAAGATCCATTGCGCAGAGATGCGCTAAGGTCAATGGCTATTGCAATTGATTTACTTGAGCAGGATGGCGTTGACGCTACTGAAATAAAAAATTATTATCTCAAGCTAAAATTATCTTCTGAGGATTTGTACAATTCGTATTTGTATAACCAGGGCCCAAAATCTGCGCTCAAGGTGCCTCAGGTGCCGGTTGTATACAAGGAAGATTCTCCGGTATTAAATGGTTATGAGGTATTGAATAAATATTTTGATCAGTTGTTTGCTTCTAATCCCAAAGTGGCGGCGTTTGGAGAAGACCTTGGGCAAATTGGAGATGTAAACCAGGGCTTCAGTGGCTTGCAACAGAAATATGGCAACCAGCGGATTTTTGATACCGGTATCAGAGAGCTCAGTATCATGGGCCAGGGAATAGGAATGGCGCTAAGGGGTTTAAGACCCATTGCGGAAATACAATACCTCGATTATTTATTGTATGGTTTGCAGCCATTGAGTGATGATGTGTCTACCACCCATTTCAGAACAGCCGGACAGCAGAGTGTTCCGCTGATTGTAAGAACCCGCGGGCACAGGCTGGAAGGTATATGGCACAGTGGTTCGCCTATGGGTATGATGGTTCACGCGCTTAGAGGAATGTATATATGTGTTCCAAGAAATATGACACAGGCGGTTGGGATGTACAACACATTATTGAGAAGCAATGATCCCGGAATCATTGTTGAGTGTTTGAATGGTTATCGTTTGAAGGAAAAATTACCGGAAAATATTTTAGAATATACGATACCGTTAGGTATTCCGGAAATTGTGAAAGAGGGAGATGATATTACCTTGGTAAGTTATGGCTCTACTTTGCGAATAGTTCAGGAAGCCGCTGAGCGTCTTGAAAGACTTGGTATTTCCTGCGAGGTGGTGGATGTGCAGACTTTATTGCCATTTGATATCCATCAAATCATTGTTTCTTCATTGCGCAAAACCAACCGCATTCTTTTTATTGACGAGGATGTTCCGGGCGGTGCAACGGCCTATATGTATAACAAAGTGATTGAAGAACAAAAAGGGTATCGTCTGCTGGATGTTGCCCCCAGAACCCTTTCTGCACAGGCACATCGGCCGGGATATGGAAGTGACGGGGATTATTTCTCCAAGCCCAATACGGAAGATGTGGTTCGTGTGGTGAAAGAGATGATGGCAGAATAGAACATAAATATCTATGCAATACAGCTTTCTTAATTTAATTGAGGTTTTGGGAGTTTTTTCCTTTGCTGTATCCGGTGCGTTCTTCGCTATGAAAAAAAAGCTGGATCCTTTCGGTGTACTTATAATTTCATTTGTAACTGCCATAGGCGGCGGTACACTGAGAGACATCATGATTGGTAATTTGCCGGTGGGCTGGTTAAGAAATTTGACAACCATCTATGCAATCCTTGCGGCTGCTTTCGGAGCGATGTTTTTTGAAAAATATCTCAGGAAACTTACCACGACACTTTTTCTTTTTGATGCTTTAGGGCTCGGATTTTATACGATATTGGGTATAGAATTGGCTGTTCAGCAAGAATTAAGCATGGTTGTGTGTATTGCACTGGGCACCATAACTGCCTGCTTTGGAGGTGTAATCAGAGATGTATTACTGAATCAGGTACCTCTGGTATTCAGGAAAGAATTGTATGCGGTAGCAAGTCTGTCCGGAGGGTTTATTTATTTTCTTCTGAAAGAAACGAATTTAAATACGGATGTATCCAAAATTGTTTGCATACTCATTATTTTCGCAATCCGATCGCTTGCGGTAAAGTATAAAATAATGTTGCCGTTGTTTTATACAAAGAGAAATTAAGAAGGGTTATTTTAAGTTGTGATATACCTTCTGCACATCATCATCCTGCTCTAACTTATCTACCATTTTTAAAACTTCCTGCGACTGCTCTTCATTCAGCTCTACAGTAGTTGTAGGGATTCTGGTAAGCTCTGCTGTGATGACTTCAATTCCTTTTTCTTCGAGTGCTTTATTCATATTCCCAAATTCATTGAAGGCAGTTCTGATGATGATATTTCCTTCGCTGTCTTCACCAATTTCTTCCAGTCCGAAGTCAATGAGTTCCAGTTCCAGGTCATCTGTATTTAGTCCGTTATTTTTAACTTTGAATTCACCCATTCGGTTGAAGGTAAAAGCAACACTTCCACTAGTGCCGAGTGTGCCGCCTCCTTTGGTGAAATGCATTCTTACATTTGCCACGGTTCTGGTGGAATTATCTGTTGCGGTTTCTACCATAACTGCTACTCCATGAGGGGCATACCCTTCATAAACAATTTCATCATAATTAGTGGTGTCTTTACCCATAGCCCTTTTTATCGCAGCCTCAACCCTGTCTTTTGGCATATTACATGCCTTGGCGTTGATATAGCATCTTCTTAATGCAGGGTTGTTGTCAGGATCGGGACCTCCGTTTTTGACGGCAATGGCAATCTCCTTTCCAATTCGGGTAAAGTTTTTCGCCATTTTATCCCAGCGGGCAAACATGGCACTTTTTCGTACTTCAAATATCCTTCCCATATAATAAGTCTAAGCAGTTTAGTGTGGTTGCAAATGTACGAAATTGGTTATTTTCTAGATGATTCAGATAGGGGGAGGTTAAAGAATATCTTTATTTTTCTGTGGGTGAGGTGGTTTTTAATAAGATTTCTAACAAAATCTTCAATTTCAATGCAATAAAGATTAAAGACCTGCGTTATAGTGTTGGTTTTTCATAGGATATTGGATTAATACGGGCCGCGATTTCTATCATGGCCCCTTTTTTTTTATTATCCAGTCTATAAAAGTTTAAAAGGTTCCAAAGGTTCAATAAAGTTCAAAAGTTTCAAGAGGTTTTGTTATATATCCACAACCTATTAAACCTTTTGAACATCTTCAACCTTTTCAACCTTTTCAACTTCTTACAATATCAGCATTGCATCACCATAACTGAAGAAGCGGTATTTGTCCTTAATGGCTTTTTTATAGGCTTCCATCATCAGGTCATAGCCGGCAAAGGCACAGGCCATGATCAATAAGCTTGTCTTGGGCAGGTGAAAGTTAGTGACCAAGGAGTCGGCTATATTAAAATTATAGGGAGGATGTATAAAGTGATTGGTCCAGCCTTCAGATGGTTTTAATAGTTTTTGAGCTGTGTAGGAAGTTTCCATCGCTCTCATGGTGGTGGTTCCAATTGAGCAAATACGGTTATTTTTTTCCTTTGCTTTATTTACAATGCCACAGGCAGTTTCATCAATTTTGTAATATTCGGCATCCATTTTATGTTTGCTAAGGTCTTCCACTTCAATAGGTCTGAAAGTACCCAAACCGGTATGAAGGGTGACTTCAGCAAATCTGACACCTTGAATCTCAAGGCGTTTGATTAATTCTTTACTGAAATGAAGACCGGCAGTGGGGGCTGCAACAGCTCCTTCATATTTAGCATAGACAGTTTGGTATCTTTCTTTATCTTCCTCCTCGGGCTTACGTTTGATATATTTCGGCAGAGGGGTTTCTCCCATGATTTCCAGCATTTGTCTGAATTCTTCATCTGTTTTATCCCATAAAAACTTGATGGTTCTTCCACGGCTGGTTGTGTTGTCAATTACTTCTGCCACCAGCTCATCGCTTTCACCAAAATATAATTTGTTACCCACCCTGATTTTACGTGCAGGATCAACAATAACGTCCCAAAGTTTATTGGCTTTATTGAGTTCTCTCAGCAGGAACACTTCAATCTTTGCGCCGGTTTTTTCTTTTCTGCCGTACATTCTTGCAGGAAATACTTTGGTATTATTTACTACAAATACATCCTTGTCATCAAAATACTCCATGATGTCACGGAATGTTTTATTTTCAATGTTTCCGGTTGCCCTGTGAATTACCATGAGACGGCTCTCTTCTCTTTTTTTGGCAGGGTGTTGTGCAATTAGGTTTAGCGGCAAATCAAAGCGGAACTGAGATAATTTCATTAATAAAATTTTAAGTTATAGTGTTGCCGGAAGAGATAAGGCTCCTGTGAAAGAGTTAGCCATTCCAAAATCTTAATGGCACTTATCATGTTACGGCATGATTTGAGGTTGCAAAGTTAATGAAAACAATGATTATTAGTTAGAATTTTTTATCTAACAAAATATGACTCTCGTTGTTTCAATATCTTTTAAAATTGAATATTTGATCCAGGGATTGCGCTGATTAATTGTTTTGTGTAATCATGAATTGGGCGAGAAATGATTGTATCAGCACTTCCATCTTCCACAATCTTGCCATTTTTCATAACCAGTATTCGGTCGCTGATATAATGAACTACGGACAGATCATGTGAAATAAAAATGGAGGTAAAATTGAGCGAGGCCTTCAATTCATTAATCAGATTTAATATTTGAGCTTGAACGCTTACATCCAAAGCGGAAACGCTCTCATCAAATATGAGAAAAGAGGGTTCTAGCGCTAAAGCTCTGGCGATGCAAATTCTTTGCCTCTGACCGCCACTGAATTGATGCGGATATCTTTTAAAATGCTTGTCCTCCAGCTTTACCTGTTTGAGGAGTTCCATCGCTTTTTCTTTTCTTGATTTATCATTATGATGCAGATTGTGCACTTTCATAGGTTCAGTAATAGCATCACCAATGGTTAGTCGTGGATTTAGAGAGCCATAGGGATCCTGAAAAACAATCTGTAATTCTTTCCTTGCAGTTTGTACATTTTTTGCATATAGTTGGGTGATGTCTTTCCCTTTTAAAAATATATTTCCTGAATTTGGCTTGATGAGTTGCAAAATTGCTTTGCCAAGCGTGGTTTTTCCCGATCCGCTTTCACCAACGATTCCAAGGATTTCATTTTGCATTACTTTGAAGCTGATATCATCAAGAGCTTTGTGAAATGTTTTTGTTTTTCCCCAGATATTTTTTGTTGCAGGAAATAAAACTTCCAGATTTTCGACAGACAAAATCGGCTGAGCGGCAATTTCTTTTTTTGATTCAAAAGTTGTGGAGTTATCATTAATGATTTTGGAAGAAGTTGAAGACAGGAAGTCTTCCAAGACAGGGAGTTTTTTTCCTTTACTCCCCAGAGATGGT
The DNA here is from genome assembly GCA_947458275.1 of Chitinophagaceae bacterium. Lineage (GTDB taxonomy): Bacteria > Bacteroidota > Bacteroidia > Chitinophagales > Chitinophagaceae > Ferruginibacter. Next base: position 26,191 of record CANGYR010000003.1, on the reverse strand, counting down.
CTGCAGGAAATGAGTCCTTTTGTATAGGCATGAGAAGGATTGCTTAGAATATCTACTGCCATGCCTGACTCAACAATTTCTCCCTTGTAAAAAACAATAAGATCATCTGCGTAATCAGCCACCAGTCCCAAATCATGTGTTATCAGTAACACAGCCATATTATTCTGCTGCTGCAGTTTTTTCAACAGAGCCATGATATTTTTTTGCACGATTACATCCAACGCTGTTGTGGGCTCATCTGCAATCAGTAAAAGCGGGTCGCAACTGATGGCCATTGCAATCATCACCCGCTGTTTTTGCCCTCCGCTGATTTGATGTGCATACCTTTTGAAAATCAAGTCGGGATTGGGTAACTCCACTTTTTTAAACAGCTCTATTGTTCTTTTTTTTGCTTCTGTTTTTGATAATTTTTTATGCTGGATAATGGCCTCCATAACCTGATTTCCACAGGTCATCAAAGGATTCAGAGAGGTCATCGGCTCCTGAAATACCATGCCTATTTTATTTCCTCTTATTGAGTTGATATTTTTTTTCTCTAAATTTCTAATATCCATTTGTGTTGTACCATCTTCACTGAATAAAATATTTCCGGAAACCTTTGCATATTCCGGTAATAATTTCAATACAGACATTGCGGTGACAGATTTTCCCGAACCGCTTTCTCCCACGATTGCCGTTATGTTGTTTTTTTGTATTTCAAAGGAAATATTTCTGACTGCATCAAAGCTGATGTCATTTTTGGAAAATTGAATGGAAAAATTTTTAAACTGAAGCAGCGGAATCATGATTAAAAGACTTTCAGTGTCAATATAATTCAAATTCTCTGCATATTGGCAGTAACGTTTGAAATTATTATTATAAAATGAATTTTCTCCTTTGGCCAAAGGGTTTATTGAGGACATTGATTTATGAAACCTTCATTACTATCCTGTCGTTTCTATATTTCAGAAGGAAATAATAACTTATCAAGAGCCATAATAGTGAGGCGTTAAATTCAAAAATTTCAGTGGATGTTTCATAAAATGGAAGAGGGTGATTTTGAGCAATCGATTCAAGGGTTAGTTTATATAATATCCAGTTTAAAATGAAAAAAAGACCAACAGATAATGGAGGTATTGGCAGTCTGATTTTTTCTGCCAGTGCTTTAACAGGTGAGAAGGTTATAAAAGCAAACGGAATCACTATGCAATAAATGATGTAAAACACCCTGAATAAAAAATTTATTTCAAGTAATCTTTCCAGTCCTGATTTTCTGCATCTATCAAACTTTTCAGTGTTGAAAATTTCCATATTGTGAATATTAAACTCTCCCTGGAAATTATTTGTTTTGATTTTTTCCGGCGTTTTGAATTTGAACATATGCTGTCCCCAGCTCAGTTCTTCGCCAGCTCCAAAAAAAAGTAGTATGCCAAGCAGCAGATAAAATATATTCTTTCTGACAATAAATAAATAAATCAGCAAACCTGCACTTAATAAGAAACAGAACGCTGTGCTTAGTTCAAAAAATGAATTTTCCTCTCCCAGGTGAATGATTTTTTCAGGGCTTAGAAAAAAATAAACCGAATAGCTGAAAAGAACACCCATCATTGCTATTAATAAGTAATTGCGAAGTGATTTGATTTCAATAAAAAAAGAGTAAAAAATGGGCTTACCTGAAACATCAAAAGTAATTATTGATGTTTGCGAAACTATAGATTGTGAGGAGTAATAGGAATAACAAAGGTCATGCATTCATTTGACCTTTAGCATCAGCGAATGATTTATATCATAATGAGTTAAAACTTCAAGTGTCTGACTGTAAGACCGTCATTGATCAATTGCTTCAAAGAATCAATACCTATTTTCAAGTGCCTTTCAACATATTGAGCTGTAACAACGCTGTCGCTCGCTTCTGTTTTTACGCCTTCAGGAACCATAGGAGAGTCGCTTACCAGTAATAAGGCTCCGGTAGGAATTTTATTATAAAAGCCAACGGTGAATATGGTAGCTGTTTCCATATCAATGGCATAAGCTCTTACTTTTTGAAGATACTCTTTAAAGTTTTCATCATGTTCCCAAACCCTTCGGTTGGTGGTATAGCAAACGCCTGTCCAGTAGTCGCATTCATAATCCCTGATGGTTGTGGAGATAGCTTTTTGTAGTGCGAATGCCGGAAGAGCCGGAACTTCGGGAGGAAAATAATCATTGCTGGTTCCTTCACCTCTGATGGCTGCAATTGGCAGAATCAGGTCGCCAATCTTATTTCTTTTTTTAAGACCGCCGCATTTTCCTAAAAACAGAACAGCTTTGGGATTGATGGAGGTGAGCAAATCCATTATAGTAGCAGCACCCGGACTGCCCATGCCAAAGTTTATAATAGTAATATTATTGGCTGTTGCACATTGCATAGATCTTTCAGAGCCAATAATGTCAACATGATTCCATTTCGCAAAAAGGGTTACATAATTGGAGAAATTTGTTAGCAGAATATACTCTCCGAAATTGGTCAATTTCTCTCCGGTGTATCTGGGTAGCCAGTTTTCAACTATTTCTTGTTTTGTCTTCATTTCTAAAAAATTTGAATGAAAAAAATAAAATCAGGTATATAATCTGATTTAAAAAGAAATATGTCTGATATTAAAATCAACGTCAGCCATTTGTAAATATACTCAATTTATTGGGGTTTATCAACTTTATAAAATTAGGAATAGCTAAATATTATCAAGTATAATTATTGTGTTGCCTTTTTTTTGCCTGATAATTTTACCGATTAAACACAATTCATTTCAGTTATAAATGAATTTTTCCAAACCCTTAATTTATTTACTATGAATCGAATCGGTCATTTATTTATTGCAGTAACCATTTTGGTTTTTATTATTTCATCTTGTAAAAAATCATCTCCGTTAAAAGAGTCGAACTATTTTAGCGAGCCCATTCCGAGAGAAAAAATTGACGCATTGATAAAAGAGTCGTTGAAGAAAAAACAAACATTTGACTGGAGTTTTGCAGATGCGCAAATTGTATGGAGCGCTTTGCAACATTCCGACAGAATATTGTCTTTAGGTTACAAGCCGGCAAATGAAATTAATGTTGAAAGCAGGATTTCAGAAATAGACATTCATCAAAATGAATGGGTGGCATCAAAGCGGCATTTGCTAGATTTAATTCTTTTCACTGAAAGAAAACGGAATGATACAATTACGCTGTCATCTCTGATTGTTTGGGAGGATAATGTATTGCCGGTGATTAACATAAGGATAGAAAATCCCGAAACGATTATCTTATTAAAATCATCTAGGCTTGTACGTTATGCTGAGCCGATGAGTTATGAACCGGAAAATTTACTCAGGCGGCCTTGGTCTGAAAATAATACCATTAATTCCTCTTCGGGAGGAAGTGGTTGTGATGGTAACACTACACAATTTGGACTAATTGAAGGTGCGGATTATCAGACTATTTTTCCGGGAAGTAAGCAATCGTGGAATTATAGTTATCATAAAATTCCTATGGCATGGGGTATTTCTACAGGTGCAGGTGTTAAAGTATTCATTATAGATACCGGATGTGAATTTGATCAGGAGAATCTTGGAGTATCATTCAATCAGGGTAGCTCTTCCAAGCGAACGATAGAAAAAATTGTCACTTTTCCGAGGGCAACATTTCTTGGGATTCCAACCGGATCTATTGAAACTCCTGATGATGATTGTGGGCATGGCACTTCTATGGCGGGTGTGTGTGCCGCGCCCAGGGGAACGGATGGCAATGCTTGTGGTGTTGCCTATAATTGTAATTTGGTTACCTGTAGAGGATCAAATGATGTTTATTTAGATGCCAGCCGTGAGGTGAAAGGAGTTGCCGATGCATTTGTTAATGCAGGTAACAGGTCTGATGTAAAAATCATCAGTATGAGTATGGGGCGCATAACAGGGAGTTCTCAAATCAGAGATGCTGTATTATTTGCCTATCAGAAAGGGAAATTAATTTTTTGTGCGGCAGGAACATCGTTCAGTTGGACAAGCGGTTGGACGGGAGTGATATTTCCCGCCAGTATGGCTGAGGTGAATGCAGTTACCGGAGTAAAAGATAATAGTTATTATACAAGTTGCGATAATTGTCACGATGGGAGTGAGACAGATTTTACCATTGTAATGGAGAAATCTTTGAATGGCAGGAAGCCGCTTTCACTGGCTATGACCGGAGACATGCCTTCTACGGTAGGAGGTTCCTCTGTGGCCACTGCTACGGCAGCGGGTATTGCAGCTTTGGTCTGGAGTAGATTCCCTGCTTATACAAGAGATCAGGTTTTAAATAAAATGATTACATCTTCTGCCAATTATCCATTTAGGAGTACCTATTTAGGCTGGGGAAATTTAGACGCATATTTTGCTATTCTTTGATTTTCTGAGAGAATTAATTTTTGATGCTGTAGATTGGTCTCTTTGTATATTGCAGAGAATATCCCGGTGTACAGCAAATGATTAAAATAACCTATCCTGATATCAAGCCTGCCATCAAGAGAATAGAGGATACTGATAAAGTATTTTGTCTGATTCGGAGAAAATGGTTTGTATTGACTCCGGAGGAGTGGGTGCGGCAGAATTTTCTTTTATATCTGACGGAAGTGTTGAAGTATCCCCGAGAATTAATTTCAGTAGAGAAAGAAATTAAATTATCTGAGTTAAAAAAAAGGTTTGATATCGTTGTGTATGATCAGAATGCACAACCTGAAATAATTATTGAGTGCAAGGAGATGAATGAAAAACTAACCGATGAAGTATTGAATCAGGTGCTGAGGTATAATATTAAAATTCGCGCTTGGAGAGTAGTTATCACCAACGGTTCAAATACAATAGCATTTGAAAATATTGACGGCCGGATTGTGGAATTAAACAACTTGGAAAGGAAAACACCTTAACTAAAAAAGCTCCTTTAAGGAGCTTTTTTAGTTAAGGATATAATTTATTATGGGAAGATACCTAATTCAGCATAACTCGTAGCCACTTTATTGATGGCATTTACGTAAGCAGCGGTACGCATATCCGGTATTTCTGGATTCGCTCTCCATATTTCCATGATTTCTCTTGTGGCAGTAATCATTGTTTCTTCCAATCCACTGTGAACCAGGTCTTGTTCTTCCGGACCGTGCATGATGAATTTGCGTTCTGTATCACTTACTTGCTTTCCAGTCAAATCTTCAATTTGACTAAGGATATGCGTGTTCATATTTTCTGTGAATCTTTTTTCCATACGGCCATAACGAACGTGGCTGAGGTTTTTAAGCCATTCAAAATAACTTACTGTTACCCCGCCGGCATTCAGGTACATATCTGGAACACAGAGGATGCCTTTTTTTGCAAAAACATCATCGGCTTCTGGAGTACATGGTCCGTTGGCTGCCTCTCCGATAATTTTAGCTTTTACTCTTGGAGCATTTTCTCCGTTGATTACATTTTCAAGTGCTGCCGGAATCAGTATATCACACTCCAGTTCAAGCGCATCGGTATTTTTGGCAAGATTGGTTGCTCCGGGGAAATTTAAAATTGAGCCGGTTTTTTTCCTGTGTTGAAAAACTTCTTCTTCGTTTAAGCCGTCAGCATTGAAAATAGCTCCTTCGTATTCTGCAAGTGCTATAACTTTTGCGCCACCTTCTCTGAAAAATTTTGCAGAGTGGTAGCCTACGTTACCAAGCCCTTGAATAACCACTTTTTTTTCCTTAATTCCGATTGAAAGACCAAGTTTTTTCATTTCATCTTCCATATTGCATACTTCACGTACGCCATAGTAAACTCCCAATCCGGTTGCTTCGGTTCTTCCTCTCACACCGCCTTGGGTTACGGGTTTTCCGGTAACACAACCGGCAGCATCAATTTCACCGGGTTTCAGAGAAGCATAAGTATCTACAATCCATGCCATTTCTCTTGAGCCGGTCCCGTAATCAGGAGCAGGAACATCTATGCCCGGACCGATAAAATTTTTCTTTACCAGTTCGGCAGTATATCTGCGGGTGATTTTTTCCAGTTCGTATGTGGAATATTTTTTAGGATTGATTTTGATTCCTCCTTTACCGCCACCAAATGGAACGTTTACGATGGCGCATTTGTAAGTCATTAACGAGGCCAATGCCATCACTTCATCTTGATTTACTTCATCGCTGAATCGAATACCTCCTTTACAAGGAGATTTGTGCTGACTGTGTTGTACACGGTATGCTTCAATAACTTCTATGTTTCCATTATCCAGTTTTACAGGGAAACGCATTTGATAAACACTGTTGCACGCCTTGATTTGTTCCAGGATGCCCAGATCCCATTTTGTGAATTTTGCTGCTTTGTCGAAGCTTTTTTCTACACTTTGAAAAAAGCTATAATGTTGGTTAGAAGACATGTTATAGGTTTTTAAATTTTGGACGATGAATAAACAAAGTAATTAGGAATCTTTTTCGATTTTGCTGATTTTTCTGTCAATCAAAAAAACATAAAGGAAGAGTCCGATTAATACAGTTAAACATACGGCCACCACATTGTATATTTTACCATTGCTTCTCATTACATCAGCCATTTCAGGCTTTGTTTGTGCAAAAGAGGAGAGGGAGAGGAAAATACTCAAGGCAAGTAATCGTAATCGTGTAGCAATCTTAATCATACAATCGTTCTGATTTATTTTAATTCAGCTTTAAAGTTTAGGTTTAATCCGGCAAAAATATAACTGAATGTGTTAGTTCAGAATTTTTTTGTTGGATAAAATTTCAAGTCTGATTTTTAATGTAGCTATCCAGATGCCCAAAAGCGTCCATCCGATAATTGCAGGATAAAAAATCATTCTCATGGATGCATCCATGTCATTTCTGTTGAGCGCCGGATTACCGCTGTCACTTCCGGGAGCACCGGGGTGAAGGCTTCCTACCAAACGGGGAATAATCCAGATGCTTGGAAACAGCATGATGAATGCAAAAATATTATAAACTGCGCTTATTCTGGCTCTTTTATCTATATCAGTAAATGAGCCTCTCAGCACAAAATAAGCTCCATAAATGAGCAGGGCTATTGCAGCTCCGATAAGTTTGGGCTCTTTCAGTACAGAGCCGATAGATTGTCCCTGGTCGGTGGCCCAGGTTACAGATACCCATAATGTTCCTGTCGTATACCCCAAAATACCAAACCAGGCGCCTACTTTGGCGAAATTATTAGCATATATGTCATTTCGCAGGTTAAAGCCGAGAAGATATTTTATGCTGTACACAAAACTGATGGAGAACAATATCATCATACCAAACCACATACAAACGTGGAAGTAAAGGTTGCGTATTGTTTCATTAAGGATAAAAAGTCGGGGCACCTCAAACAAAAACCCACCGACGATGGTGTAGAGAAGCAAAAAGAAAGACAATATTTTCCACCAGTTCTTCTTCACGAATAAAGGTATATTATTTAGTGTGCCGCAAAGTTATGGGAAACTCTCAGACCCTTGGAAATAAAAATACTGACGGGTTGTTAAATTAATCTTTCCATAAATATGGGAATAGGATGTAAGCCATAACAATCACGAGTATGTCCAATAATGAGGTTAGTCCTATTAATTGAAGCAGAGCACCATCTCTGAATACTTCCGCGAAAGCGGCTTTGCTTATTTTCATCAGAAGCAATAATTGAGGAAGGATGACAGGGAATCCCAGAATTGCTATCAATGCGGCGTTTTGCTGAGCTTTAGCTGCAATGGCGCTCATCAGGGAAAAAACAAGACTGATGCCGCATCCTCCCAATAAAACAATACCGACGAATTGAAGCTGATTGTTTACGGGGTTATCAAGAAACACATTGAATAGACCGAGACTAATCAGACTCATCAAAAGCATCAATATTGCATTGTAGATCAGTTTGGCCGCAATGAATTCAGTCGGAGAGGTGATGGAATAAAAATAGAGCATTCGGCCTTTGTTTTCCTGCAGAAAACTTTTAGCGACGGTATTTACACAAACAAAGAGTTGTATAACCCAAAAAAGGCTGTTCCAGGTATTCGCATCGGGACTTTCGGGAAGGGAGAGATAGATTACGAATATGGTTGCGGCAATATAGAGTAAAACGCCATAGAAAGTATGTTGCTGCCTGAATTCCAGGAGAATGTCTTTTTTCAGCAAAGCCAGTATTTTTCTATTCATTGCGTTCGCTCTAAGCTGTTTTTTTGGGGGATTTTCAGCCTTCAGGCTGGGCGCAGTTTCTGCATCTGGGTTCATAGATATCTTTTTCACCCAAAAGCACCTGGCCACCCTCGGCCACCTTACGGTAACTGATGTTGGCGATGTTTCCGCATTTCATACAAATAGCATGCAGTTTTGTGATATAGTCTGCTATAGCCAGTAAATTGGGCATTTGACCGAATGGATTTCCCTTGTAGTCCATATCCAGTCCGGCAACAATTACCCTGATTCCTCTTAATGCGAGTGCCTCACATACTTTGGATATTCCGTCATCAAAGAATTGGGCCTCGTCAATGCCTACTACGTCTACATCTTGAGCGAGCAGTAATATCGACTGAGAACTTTCTACGGGTGTGGAATGAATGGTGTTGGTGTCGTGGCTGACGATTTTGGTTTCATCATAACGGGTATCCAGTGCGGGCTTAAATATTTCTACTTTGAGGTTGGCAATTTTAACCCTTTTCAGCCTCCTAATGAGTTCTTCTGTTTTTCCGCTGAACATACTGCCGCAAATGACCTCAATCCAACCTCTTCTTTCTCCCTTTAAATTTGGTTCAATAAACATTAATATAATATTTTTAAAATTGTGTTTGTAACTTTACATCACACATTGCAAAGTTTAAGGATTCTCTTCAAGGAAAAAAACAAAACTTAATGCAACTGTTAGATTACTGTTCAAAATTACCAATATGGATCGAGTGGTGACACTCTGTGATAAATTAAAGGAGCAACTGGCTCAAAATGCCGGGGTTGATGAATTATTGCTGACTGTACAAATGCTACAGTCTGAACTACTTCATTTAAAATCAACCGGCCAGGAAGAGCAAACGAATTCGGCGGTAGCAATTCATATTGCCTCTCCTTTTGATCAGCCCGATACTGAACCACAGGGAGAAAAAATATTTTTTGAACTGGAAGTAAATGAAGAAGAGCTGGATGCCGAAATAGAAGCGATTAAAAAAATTGCTGAAGTTAAAAATACGCTCAGTATTAAAAATAAGCCTCCATTACTGTTTGATTCGGTAGAGGATATTCCTACGTTGGCACATCAGCAAATCACTCCGTTGGAGCCACCCATCACTCCGCCGGAGCCCCCAATTACGCCGGAGCCACCAAGCACTCCGGATGTCCCCAAGCAGGAAATTCATGACCTGATACTGGAAGAAACTCCAGCATCCCTGAATGACACTATTGGAACACAAGGGACTGCTTTGAGTGACGCGCTGAAAGACGCTCCCATTAAAGATTTAAAAAAGGGTATTGGACTAAATGACCGTTATCTTTTTATCAATGAACTGTTTCGCGGAGATGAGTCTGTGTATGAGCGAAGCATCAAAACCATTAATGGATTTTCTATTTATGCCGAAGCCGAATACTGGATTAAGAGAGAATTAAAACTTAAGTTGGGCTGGGATGAAAAAAGCGAAGCAGTAAAACAATTTGATCAGTTAGTTAAAAGACGATTTTCTTTCACATAGGTATAAATTTTTTCTGTAGCCCCTTTGTTGGAGCGTACTAATTCCATAGCCGCTTTGCCAATCTTTTCCAATTCATGTTGATTGCCTAGAAGTCTGTCAAGTATAGATTGAAGATCAGTGTAATTTTTAATGGTGTATCCACCTCCGGTGTTTACCAATGATACCGCTTCTGCAAATTTTTTATAGTTAGGACCGAATATCACCGGTTTACTATACACGGCAGCTTCCAGCGTATTGTGAATGCCGCTTTTGTTGAATCCGCCGCCAACATAAGTAATATACGCATAATTGTATAAGCGAGAGAGCATTCCTATGTTGTCAATAACCAATACATTTGATTTGTCTTTGAATTCTTTTCCGTTTGATAATTCGGAATACAAAACAACTTCGGTGAAAAAATTCTTTATTTCTTCCAGTGAATGTTTGTTGATTTCGTGAGGAGCAATGATGAATTTCAAGTCAGGGTTTTGTTTGGCATAGCGCGCAAGCAATTCAATATCTTCTTTCCATGTACTACCTGCAACGAGTACCCGATTTTGTCCAATGAAATCTTCAATATATTCTATCGGTAATTTTTTTTCTGCAATTTCTAAAACTCTGTCATATCTCGTATCGCCTGAAACTGTGGTGTTTTTAGAGAATCCCAAAGATTGCAACAAATGTTTTGAGCCATCGTTTTGTACAAAAAAATGTGTAAATGAATGTAGCAACCTTCTCCACAAGCCGCCGTAAAACTTAAAGAAGGGCTGGCTTTCCCTGAATATTCCGGAAACGAGCAACAGCGGTATGTTTCGTTTTTTAATTTCGGTCAGATAATGATACCAGTATTCATATTTCACCCAAAAAACCAGTGCCGGATTTATTTCAGCAACAAGCTTTTTTGCATTCAATGCAGTGTCGGATGGAAGATAAATTATTTGATCTGCTTCTTTAAATTTTTGAGCTGCTTGAAAGCCGCTTGGTGAGAAAAAACTTAGTATGACCGGATAATCCGGGTATTCTTTTTTTATTTTTTCCAAAATTGGTCTGCCTTGTTCAAATTCACCCAGACTGGCACAATGCATCCAGATAGTCTTTTTTTCACTTTGAAAATCGGGGAATTTTTTCCTTCCTTCCACCCACAATTTTGCCTTTTCATTCCAAACAGAGGCGATGTGTATCGCAATCGAATAAAATCGGATAAATAAATTATGCAATATGATAGAGATCAATTTCATTTCTGGTTCAAATGTACGTTCAATTGCTTGTATGATTTAATTTTCATACATAAACTCGCTGAAATGGTATATTTTATTGGCAATACCGCTCAAATTGCTGACGTATTTTGCCACTCAAATTGTATCTTTGCCCCCGTTCAATTTGAGTAATATGAGGCCTTTACAAATGGTAGATACCGCTACGCAGTATCAGAAAATTAAGAAGGAGGTGGATGCTGCTGTTATTTCGGTAATGGAAAGCGCTCAGTTTATAGGAGGTAAGGTGGTTAATGACTTTGCAAATAACCTGGCTGCATACAATGGAAGCAGGCATGTTATTCCTTGTGCCAACGGGACGGATGCCTTGCAGATAGCCATGATGGCGTTGGATTTGAAAGCCGGAGACGAAGTGATTACTCCTTCATTTACCTACATCGCTACCGTGGAGGTGGCGGCATTATTGGGGATAAAACCGATATTTGTTGAGGTAGACAAACATACTTTCTGTATTGATCCTGAGGCGATTGAAAAAGCCATTACTCCAAAAACCAAAGCAATTGTTCCGGTGCATCTTTATGGTCATGCTGCTGAAATGGAGACAATCATGTCTATTGCAAAAAAGCATAACCTTTTTGTGATAGAGGACAATGCTCAGGGTATAGGGAATGTGTATACTTTCAGCGACGGAACACAAAAGAAAACTGGCAGTATCGGTCATATCGGCTGTACGTCTTTTTATCCTTCAAAAAACCTGGGGGCATTTGGCGACGGTGGTGCAATTTTCACTGATGATGATGCGCTTGCATTGAAATTACGTATGATTGCCTCGCATGGTCAGCAAAAAAGATACTATCATGACATTGTGGGATGCAACTCTCGTCTCGATGCGATACAGGCTGCCATTCTCGATATAAAATTGCGTCATTTGGATGAATACATAGATGCACGTAGGGCTGCTGCAGATTTTTATGACCAGGCATTTGCCGGAAACAATAAGATTGAAGTGCCATTCAGAGCCAATAATAATCTTCATGTATTTCATCAGTACACGCTCATTTTACATGATGTCAACAGAGATGAACTGAGTGAATACCTCGCCGGAAAAGGAATTCCATCAATGATTTATTATCCCGTGCCGGCACACAGACAAAAAATGTTTGATCATCTTGGAGGCAGTGATTTTAATCTGCCTGTTACCGACTGGCTCACAGAAAGAGTTATATCCTTACCCATTCATACTGAATTAGATCATGAACAACAGCAATATATTGTTGATCATGTATTGTCATTTGTAAACAAAGCATCTTTATAAAAACCAAAACTAACTATTATGAAAATTGCAGTTGTAGGAACAGGTTATGTGGGATTGGTAACAGGTACTTGTTTTGCTGAAACCGGCAACAATGTGACTTGCGTAGATATTGACACTAAAAAAGTGGAGAAACTTTCCGGCGGTCAGATAACAATTTTTGAGCCCGGACTGGAAAAGATTTTTTTGCGCAATCTTAAAGAAGGCAGATTGCATTTTACCACTTCGCTTGAGAAGGCCATTGAATCTGCTCAGATTGTTTTTCTTGCATTGCCCACGCCTCCCGGTGAAGATGGCAGCGCTGATTTATCCTACATTTTGAATGTGTCCACCCATCTGGGAAAAATTCTGAAGCCAACAGATTATAAAGTGATTGTTGACAAGAGTACGGTTCCCGTAGGAACTGCTGCCAAAGTGAAAGCGGCAATTTTGGCTTCCGGTCCTGAACTGGAGAAAGCTTTTGACGTGGTGAGCAACCCTGAATTTTTACGTGAGGGTGTTGCGGTTGATGATTTCATGAAGCCCGACAGAGTGGTGGTGGGCACTACATCTGAGCGCGCTATCAAAGTGATGAATGATTTATATGCTCCATTTGTACGCCAGGGTAATCCGGTTATTTTCATGGATGAAAATTCTGCTGAATTGACCAAATATGCAGCTAATTCATTTTTAGCTGTAAAAATCAGTTTCATGAACGAGATAGCTCAACTATGTGAGCGTTTGGGTGCAGATGTGGATATGGTTCGCAGAGGAATTGGCAGCGATGAGCGCATCGGGAAAAGATTTTTATTTCCGGGAATAGGATATGGCGGAAGTTGTTTCCCCAAGGATGTGCAGGCGTTGTCAAAATCTTCCGGTGAGGTGAATTATGATTTTAAAATTCTGGATGCGGTGATGGATGTCAATGAAAAGCAGAAGTTGCATCTTATCCCTAAAATTGAATCCTATTACAAAGGAGATTTGAAAGGCAAGCATTTTGCTTTGTGGGGATTGGCATTCAAACCCAACACAGATGATATCAGAGAGGCTCCGGCTTTGTATATGATTGATGCTTTGGTTGAAAGAGGTGCTACTGTAACTGCATTCGATCCTGAGGCGATGAGTAATGTGAAGGAACTGATAGGAGATAAAATTAAATTTGTAGACAACCAATATGATGCTTTGAATGGTGCGGATGCGCTGGTCATTGCTACAGAGTGGAATGAGTTTAGAACGCCTGATTTTGAAAAAACAACTTCTCTGTTGAAAAGCAAAACAATTTTTGACGGAAGAAATTTGTTCGATTTGAAACAAATGGAATCGCTGGGTTATTATTATGAAAGCGTAGGAAGAAAAAGAGTTGGATAATTTAACATTCAAATTTAAAATTTATAACAGTGCCGAATAAACGAATTTTAATTACAGGAGCTGCCGGTTTTCTGGGTTCACACTTGTGTGACAGATTTATCAAAGAGGGGTATGATGTAATTGGTATGGATAATCTGATTACCGGTGATTTGAAAAACATTGAACATCTTTTCAAGCTGAAAGAGTTTGAGTTTTACAATCACGATGTTTCCAAGTTTATACATGTGCCCGGTCATCTGGATTACATTTTGCATTTCGCATCACCTGCGAGTCCGATTGATTATCTGAAGATTCCTATTCAGACATTGAAAGTTGGTTCTTTGGGAACACATAATTGTCTGGGTTTGGCTTTGGCTAAAAAAGCACGCATATTAGTAGCCAGTACCAGTGAGGTGTATGGAGATCCGCTGGTGCATCCTCAAACGGAAGAATATTGGGGAAATGTAAATCCTGTTGGTCCAAGAGGAGTATATGATGAGGCCAAAAGATTTCAGGAGGCCATTACAATGGCTTACCATACTTTCCATCAACTGGAGACAAGAATCATTCGCATATTCAACACTTATGGTCCACGAATGAGATTGAATGATGGGCGCGCCTTACCTGCGTTCATTGGACAGGCGCTGCGCGGAGAGGATCTGACGGTATTTGGTGATGGAAGTCAGACAAGAAGTTTCTGTTATGTAGATGATCTGGTGGAAGGGATTTATCGCCTGTTGATGAGTGATTATGTATATCCTGTCAACATTGGTAATCCGGATGAAATAACTTTGAAAGATTTTGCAGAGGAGATTATTAAGCTCACCGGAACAACCCAAAAAATCGCGTATAAGCCATTGCCTAAAGATGATCCCAAACAAAGAAGACCGGATATATCAAAGGCGAAAGAATTGTTGGACTGGTCTCCCAAGGTGAGCCGTGCCGAAGGATTGAAGATAACCTATGAATATTTCAAAACGCTTTCTCCGGAGGAGTTAAATAAACTTCCGAAAGAGTTCGTGTCAATAAAATAATTTCAACAACGATAAAAAGTTAATTGAATGATTTATCAGGACTTACTGGAAAAGAAAAAAACACTTGCAGTCATCGGCTTGGGTTATGTTGGATTGCCTATTGCACTCGAATTTGCAAAGAAAATTAAAGTCATAGGATTTGACATTAATGAGAAGCGCGTGGAAATGATGCGCAATGCCATTGATCCCAGTAATGAACTTGAAGCATCTGCATTTGAAAATTGTGACATCGAATTCACCGGTGATTTGGATGTGCTTCGTAAAGCCAATTTCTTTATTGTTGCTGTACCAACTCCTGTTGATGGTCAAAATATTCCTGATTTAATTCCTGTTCAGCGTGCGAGTGAGACTATAGGTAAGGTTATTAAAAAAGGGGATTATGTTGTTTATGAGAGCACCGTATATCCAGGTTGTACAGAAGAAGATTGCGTGCCCATTATTGAAAAATTATCGGGATTGAAGATGGTGGAAGAGTATAAAATCGGCTATTCACCTGAAAGAATTAATCCCGGAGATAAAGAGCACACCATCACTACCATTGTAAAAGTTGTCAGCGGTTGCTGCGATGAAAGTCTGGATACGATTTCCAAAGTATATGAACTTGTTGTAAAAGCAGGAGTGCACAGGGCTTCTTCCATAAAGGTTGCCGAAGCGGCGAAAATTATTGAGAATACACAGCGTGATTTGAATATAGCGTTGATGAATGAGCTCTCTATTATTTTTGATAAAATGAACATCAATACTTTTGATGTACTGGAAGCGGCCGGAACTAAATGGAATTTCTTAAAGTTTCAGCCGGGATTAGTAGGCGGACATTGCATAGGGGTAGATCCATATTATCTTACTTATAAATCCAAAAAATTAGGATATGACAGCCAGGTTATTTTAGCCGGTCGCGTTATAAACGATGGTATGGCTGAATACGTTGCTAAAAAAGTATTGCAACACATCATACTCCACAATGGTAATGTAAAAGATAGTAAGGTGCTGGTGATGGGTGCTACGTTCAAGGAAAATGTAAGTGATATAAGAAACAGCAAGATAACTGACGTAGTAAAGGAATTGAAAGCATTTTCATTGAATGTTGATGTGGTTGATCCCAATGCCGACAGCAAGGAGCTTGAACATGAATATGGTTTTGGTTTGACAGAAAATATCGCCAAAGACTATCATGCAGTCATTATTACGGTGCCCCATGATGATTACAGGAAACTGGATGATGCTTATTTCTCTTCAATATCTGTAAATAATGCACTGGTAGCCGATTTGAAAGGTATTTATCGCGGTAAAATAAAAAACAGGCATTACTGGAGTCTGTAATTTTGTAGAAACATTCAATTTAATTTTTCATTTCTTGAATACATTTTTTCATAATAAAGACCTAAGCAAACTTTCATTTTTAGTTACCGGCGGAGCCGGCTTTATCGGCAGTCATATCGCTGAATATTTGTTGAAATATGGAGCAGGTAAAGTAAGGGTGCTCGATAACATGGTCAATGGGTTTGAAAGCAATCTCAATATTCTGCGTCAATATCCGGCTTTTGAATTCATTAAGGGAGACATAAGAAACTATCATGATTGTGTAGACGCTTGTAAAGGAATTGATCATGTGAGCCATCAGGCTGCATTAGGTTCTGTTTTTCGATCGATTAAAGAACCTATATATTTTAATGAGGTGAATGTGGGAGGATTTGTTAATATGCTGAATGCGGCGGTAGAAAGCAAGGTGAAGTCTTTCGTCTATGCGTCATCGTCATCTGTATACGGAGATGAAAAGACATTGCCTAAGGTGGAAAGTAAAATAGGAAATAGTTTATCTCCTTATGCCGTAACCAAAAGAACAGATGAGTTGTATGCGCAGGTGTTTTCTGATGTTTACGGAATCAAACTAATGGGTTTCCGTTATTTCAATATTTTTGGACCGCGTCAAGATCCTGACGGGCCCTACGCTGCAGTCATTCCGTTATTTGTCAAAGGCATTATGCAACAATTGCCGATATATATCAATGGTGATGGAGAGCAAACGCGTGATTTTACCTTTGTTGATAACGCCGTTGAAATAAATGTTAAAGGAATGCTGACTGATAATGCAGCTGCTTTTGGTAAGGTGTATAATGTAGCTGTGGGGGATTCTTATTCGGTCAATTATTTGTACAAACTTTGTCAGGAGAAACTGGAAAGCGATTGGCCTGCCATTTACAGAGAGCCACGTGAAGGAGATATTCGTAATTCGCAGGCAGATATTTCTTTGGCTAAAAATCATCTCGGATATAATCCCTCAAAAAATTTTGAAGATGGTTTATCAGAGACTATTGAATACTTTAAAAAAATCTATACAAAATAAATTCACAACTCATATGCCTTTTATCCAAACTGATTTCCCTGGTTTAATGGTCTTTGAACCTAAATTATTTGAGGACAGCAGGGGTTATTTTTACGAAAGTTATAACCAGCAGATCTGCCATTCAGCAGGAATTGATACCATATTCATTCAGGACAATCAGTCGCAGTCTTCCTATGGTGTAATAAGAGGGTTGCATTATCAATTAAATCCATTTGCCCAAACAAAATTCATCCGTGCGCTCAGCGGAACTATTCTTGATGTAGTGGTAGATATCAGAAAAGATTCTCCCACATTCGGTAAACATTTCTCTATAGAACTATCGGCTGAAAATAAATTACAATTATACATTCCTCAGGGATTTGCACATGGATTTTCCGTGTTGAGTGAAAAAGCAGAAGTGTTTTATAAGTGTGATGCTTTTTATAACAAAGAAAGTGAAGCCGGTATTTTGTTCAATGATACTGATTTGAATATAGACTGGAAGATTCCTGCCGACAAACAGATCATTTCTGATAAAGATTTAGTTCAATCTCCTTTTTCAACATGTAAAAATAATTTTCAATTTTGAGTAACATAAAGAACATATTGGTCACCGGAGCCCATGGTCAATTGGGTAATGAATGCAGAGTTTTGGCAAATACATACCCTGATTTTCATTTTGTATTTGTTGACAGAGAGGATTTTTCTATTTCAGATAAATCTGCAGTAGATGAGCTTTTCAGCAAACACCAATTTGACGCCTGTATTAATTGTGCTGCTTATACTGCCGTTGATCTGGCCGAGAAAGAAAAGGATGCAGCTTATCAAACCAATGCTGAGGCGGTAGGTTATTTAGCTGAGGCTTGTAAACAACACAATGCACTATTCATTCACATTTCTACCGATTATGTTTTTGACGGATCCAATGCCAATGGGTATGATGTAGATGATGCTACAGGTCCTTTAAATGTTTATGGCGAATCTAAATTAGCCGGGGAGCTACTTGCACTGGAAAAAAATTCAGAAAGCATTGTTATCCGAACAGCCTGGGTATACAGCAGTTTTGGCAATAACTTTGTGAAGACGATGATGCGATTGATGAAAGAGCGAGAATCAATTGGTGTGGTAGATGATCAGATTGGTAGTCCGACTTATGCGGCCGATTTGTCAGCAGCTATTTTTGCAATCATTTCTTCAGAGAAAAAAATACCGGGAGGTATTTATCATTATACCAATGAGGGCGTGATTTCCTGGTATGAATTTGCTTTGGCGATTAATGAAATTGGTGGGTATACGACTTGTAAAGTAAATCCGATTCCTTCATCTGCCTATCCTGTTCCGGCCAGGCGTCCACAATTTTCAATTCTGAAGAAAGATAAAATTAAATCAGTGCTCGGCATAACTATTCCACAATGGAAAGAGAGTCTGGTTAAATGTATGGATCTCCTTCAGTAATTACATTCTTCTCATTTTACATTAATGAACTTATTTTCCCTTAAAAATCGAATTGTTGTCACCTGCAGCAATCGTTTGTCCCCATATTTGGAAAAAGAAATCAGGGAGCTGGGTTTTATTCCTGTTCGTGTTTTCAAAACCGGTGTTGAGTTAATTGGGACCTTGAATGATTGTATCAAGCTGAATCTGGAACTGCGTTGTGCCAGCCAGGTACTATTTTCTTTGAAAGAATTCAGGGCGGATAATGCCAATGATCTCTATAATTTTTTGGTGAAAATGGAGTGGGAGAAAATCATTCCTGCCGATGGATATTTTTCTATTACCAGCAATGTGACCAACGATACCATCACCAATAATTTGTTTGCCAATGTAAAGGTAAAAGATGCTATTGCGGATCGGTTCAGGGAAAAATCGGGCAGCAGGCCGGATTCGGGAGCGGAGTTAAAAGGCGCTGTCATTCATTTATACTGGAAGGGAAATAACGCCGAGATTTTTTTAGATACCAGTGGTGAAACTTTATCCAAGCATGGATACAGAAAAATTCCGGGAAAGGCACCCATGCTGGAATCGTTGGCGGCTGCGAGTTTGCTGGCTACCAATTGGAATCGACAAAGTTCGTTTATCAATCCCATGTGTGGCTCCGGAACTTTGGCTATAGAGGCAGCGCTATGGGCTACCAATCGTAAGCCGGGATTGTATCGGAATAATTATTCTTTTATGCATCTCTGCGGTTATGATGATTCTTTTTATCAACAAGCATACCAGCAGTTGGAAAGACAGATTATTGAGGTAAAAAACATTTCCATCATTGCATCAGATATCAGCGATGATGCAGTGAATGTATCAAAAATAAATTCGGGTATTGCCGGTGTGGAGGAAATGATTCAGTTTGAATTGTGCGATTTTACCAAAACAACTATTCCTCATGAAAACAAAGGAGTTATTTTCTTAAATCCTGAATACGGCGACAGGCTGGGAGAGGAGCAGGAGTTAATAGAAACTTATGCGGGCATTGGCGATTTTTTCAAAAAGCAATGTAGCGGGTATACGGGATATGTATTTACCGGAAACCTTGAATTGGCCAAGAAAATTGGATTAAAACCTAAGCGTCGCATAGAATTTTATACCAGTAAAATTGATTGTCGGCTTTTTGAGTATGAGTTGTATGAAGGCAGTAGGAGAAGCGTTTAATTCGCTGCGCGAGTTTGGTGTTTGGAGTTTGGGGTTGCGCTCAACCACAAACTCCAAACACCAAACATAATAAACCCATCATATTCCCATTTTCTTTTTAAGATTCTCATCTATCGCATCGAGGAATTCTTCTGTATACAGATAATGCTCACCGTGAGATACTTTATTTCCGTGGATACATACCGCAAGGTCTTTGGTCATTTTACCACTTTCCACTGTTTCGACGCAAACATTTTCCAAAGCGTTGCAGAAATCAATTAATTCCTGATTGTTATCTAATTTTCCGCGGAATGACAAGCCCCTTGTCCATGCAAAGATGGACGCAATTGGATTGGTGCTGGTAGGTTTTCCCGCTTGGTGATCGCGGTAGTGACGCGTTACAGTTCCGTGAGCAGCTTCTGACTCCATGATCTTTCCGTCTGGAGTAACCAATACGGAAGTCATCAGGCCTAATGAGCCGAAGCCCTGTGCTACAGTATCACTTTGTACATCGCCATCATAGTTTTTACAAGCCCATACAAAGTTGCCGTTCCATTTCAATGCACTGGCAACCATGTCATCAATCAGACGATGTTCATAAACAATACCTGCTGCATCGAAAGATGCTTTGAATTCATTTTGATAAACTTCTTCAAAAATATCTTTGAATCTGCCGTCGTATTTTTTAAGAATGGTATTTTTTGTAGAAAGGTATAGAGGCCATTTTTTGCTCAATGCCATATTAAAGCAGCTGCGGGCAAATCCGTAAATGCTTTCATCGGTATTGTACATGCACATAGCCACGCCATCTCCCTTGTAATTATACACTTCAAATGTCTGAGATTCTCCGCCACCTTCGGGAGTGAAGGTCATGGTGAGCTTTCCTTTTCCTTTTATAACGGTGTCGGTTGCACGATATTGATCACCAAAAGCATGACGTCCAACGATGATGGGCGCTGTCCAATTGGTTACTAGTCGAGGAACATTTTTCATTACAATCGGCTCTCTGAAAACCGTACCATCCAGAATGTTGCGAATAGTGCCATTCGGACTCTTCCACATTTGTTTCAGATTGAATTCTTTTACACGCGCTTCGTCGGGTGTAATCGTTGCGCATTTGATCCCTACGCCGCAGGCTTTGATTGCATTTGCTGCATCTATGGTAACCTGGTCGTCTGTTTTATCGCGATATTCTATGCCCAGATCAAAATATTGAATGGGAACCTCTATATATGGAAGGATTAATTTGTCTTTGATGAATTTCCAGATAATTCTTGTCATTTCATCGCCATCTAATTCTACTACCGGATTCGCTACTTTAATTTTTGACATAATTTTACTTTTTGAGTCAAAAATTAAGAAAAATAGCAGACAAAGCCAATAATAAAAATTAGTCTGTGTATTTACTAAAATATCCCTTGAAAGTTTATTTAAACACCGCTCTTACATATTCCTCAATTTCTTTCCCTTTTGCCTTAGATAATTTATCCAGATTGTCCTTAATGCTAAGATCTACAAAGGTTCTGTATTGTTCGGGTATCGCATTTCTGAATGACATCACATAGTCGATTCCCGTTTTGACTTTACTGAGGTCATTCACCTTGTTTAGATAATTAATGAATTTATCTGTACTTATAAATTTCTCCTGACCTACAGGCGTCTCGTCATAAATTTTTGCAATGACATCAAAATCACTTTCATCTCCTTTTTCAATGAGGATATTATTAACTGCATTACTCAGAGCACCTCTGCTATCCTTACTATATTTTTTTGCCAGCGAGTATGCCTCATTTGCGTTTAAATCTGAAAGTCCGGTTAAAGCAGCACCTGCAACACTGTAAGAAGAGTCATTAACAGCTTTTTGATAAACCGATTCATATTTCTTATCTCCGGTTTTGACTAATAAATTAATAGCAGCGGCGCGCGTTTTTTTATTTTTTTCAGTATTGGCAATGCTGAGAATTTTTTCTAGAACGGCAGAATTATTTTTTAAAGCAGAATTTTCTAAATTGCCGATTGTCTCAATTTTTAGTCCAAAAAAAGGATCATTGAGACCTTCAGACAATTCGGCCAAGCCATTCTCGGCAAAAAAATCCAATGCCTCTTTTCTGTCGAGATAGTTTTTTCCGTATTTCCATTGAGCCAGGTAATTGTCTTTTGATTTATTATCTGTTTTTTCTGCTAACAGCACTCTGTCTCCATCAAAGGAAATCCATTCAGGTTGTTTAGTTACATTAAAATAAAAAGTATCGGAAAGTGATCCGGTAGTGATATTATAGCGATTCTTTTTGCCATCAATATATATATCGATTGCAATGGGCAAGGTGAAAATCTTTTTAGATTCTTGAGTTTGCTCTATGATGACTGCGGCAATTCCCGGTTTATCGTAATTGTAGCTGATATTTAATTTTGGATGTCCACTTCCGTAGTACCATTGATTCCAAAACCAATTCAAGTCTTTACCTGTAACTTCTTCAAATGCAAGTCTTAGTTGAGCTGCTTCTCCGGTTTTGAATCTATTATTGGTAAGGTATTTATTGAGAGAGGCAAAAAAGGCATCATCTCCAACATAATTGCGAAGCATGTGAAGAATTCTTCCTCCTTTATTATAACTCACTGCATCAAATACATCTTCTTTATTGGAGTAATAGTATCTTACTAAATCTTTCTTTTCGCTGCCGCTCATAATATAACCCTCCATATCATCATAATTGTGCGCATCTGCATAATCTTTTCCGTGTTTGTATTCATTCCAGAGATATTCGCTGTAATTGGCAAAACTTTCATTCACGGTGATATTGCTCCAGCTTTCTGTGGTTACCAGATCTCCAAACCATTGATGGAACAATTCATGTGCAATGGTTTCTTCCCATCTGTTTCCGTCAGCTAGCTGGCGCGCATTCTGGTAGGCAGTTTCCTGATGTATAGTGGCTGTAGTATTTTCCATTGCACCGCTTACGTAATCACGTCCAACAATCTGAGCATATTTCTGCCAGGGAAAATCAACGCCGAGTTTTTCGGAAAAAAACTTCATCATCTCGGGGGTGGTTCCAAAAATCATGCGAGCATATGGCTCGTATTCCTTTTCAACATAATAACTCACTTCTTTACCCTTGTAATTGTCTTTCACAATGGAGTACTCTCCAACGCCCATAAAAAAAAGATAAGGAGCATGAGGTAAATCCATCACCCATAAATCACTTCTGGTGCTGTCGGAATTTTTTTTCTGTGATTTTAATAAGCCGTTGCTCAGCGTAACATATTTATTCGGAACGGTAATCAATATTTCCTCTGTTGTTTTTTGATTGGGTTTGTCAATTGTAATCATCCATGCACTGTTAGATTCCGTTTCTCCCTGAGTCCAGATTTGAGTAGGCTTATTTTTCAAGGTCCCTTTGGGATTGATGAAATAAAGTCCTTTAGCATCTGTTATAGCCGCGCTGCCTTTGACTTTCAATTCATTCGGCTTACTGACATATTCAAAGTATAATGTGTATTTTTCTTCTTTTTTATAAATGCGGTTAAGTTTGATTTTGAGCATCTCGCCATCGTATGTATATTTCAGTGGAGTTTTCTTTGCCCCTGAAATCAGAGAAACTTCTTTTACCTCCATGCCTTTTGCATCAAGATGCAATGAATCGGTCGGATCAAAGTTGGGCGTAACTGTCAGCCATTCTTTTCCTAAAAGATATGCTTTTTCAAAGTTAAATTTTACTTCGAGTTTGGTATGAACGAGGTTGTTGATTTTGGTTTCACTGCCTCTGAATTTTTTTTTCCATGCTGCGCTCTGAGTTTCTTCAGAAATTTGAGCAGAAACAAAAAAGGGTATCAAAAACAGGCAGATGACAAGCGTTGAATGTCTCATAGATTTATTATAAGTTGTAATTAATTAAATCAGGCCAGAGCCAATTATAGTACAAAAGTAAATGGACATCACGTAAGTTTACTCTTTTTTTTAATAGGCGGTAAATCCCGCATATTAATTAGCTTTGGGTAACTATTTAAATAAGCTCGATGAAATTCTTAAAATGCCTTGGATTTCTGTTATTCTTTTCTTTTTACTGTTTTGCACAGAAGAATTTTTTCCTTTATATACAAACAGAGAACAAGCAGCCATTTTCGGCGAGAATGGATGGCCGGATTTATAGTTCTACTGAGATGGGATACTTAATTATACCTAAGCTTTTTGCTGGAGAGTATCCGATTACGATTGATTTCCCCAAAAACATTATTACTTCTCAGCAGTTTGATATCAGTATCAATCATCAGGATCTTGGATTTGTTTTAAAAAATATTGAATTGAATGGCTGGGTTTTACAAAATCTCCAAACTTCCGCACTGATAAGTGCAAAAAACAATAACACAACTCAGCAATTACTTGCAAAAAATGATTCGGATGACTTTACTAAAACACTTTCACAGATTTCCAATACGCCATTGCCAGAGGAAAAAAAAATAAATACAGAAATCCCTGTCGAAAAAAATGACTTTCCGGTTATTGATTCAGTTCAGGTTGTCGGAACACCTGTTGATAACAATGTTCGCTCTGATATTTCTCTTATTTTTTCTTCTGCTGATACCATAGGGCGATCGCTTATTTATTCAATCAGCCAGTCGGGTTTTACAGACACGGTTATGTTGTTTATACCTTTTGAAAAAGAAATACTTGCTACTTCTTCAACAATTGATTCGGTTCAGGTTTCAACTGAGCGGGTTGAGTCTTCCGATTCCATTAATTCAGATACGCTATCCGCAAAAACAGAAAAAACAAATACTGTTATACAATGCACTAAAACTGCAGAGGATAAGGATTTTTTGCAGTTGAGAAAAAAAATGGCTTCTCAGGATAATGAAAATGACATGATCCTGCAGGCGGAAAAGACTTTCAAATCCAGATGCTTTTCTACCCAGCAAGTTAGAAATCTTGCCGGACTGTTTTTGGAGGACAATAACAGGCTGAATTTTTTATTGATGTCGCGCTTAAGATTGACTGATCCGGAAAATTTTGGAAGTTTGGTTTCTTTACTTTCTGAGGAGTCAAACATTTTGAAGTTTAAAGAAGTTGTTCAATAATACAATCAGTATTTTATGTCCCGTTATTTCATTGAGGTTTCCTATAAGGGTTCGGCATATGCAGGCTTTCAGGTTCAGGAAAATGCCAATACTGTGCAGGCAGAGATAGAGCGGGCTTTGGCTATATATTTTCGGATTCGAATTGAGCTTACTGGTTCTTCCAGAACAGATGCGGGAGTGCATGCTATTCAGAATTTTTTTCACTTTGATTTTGAAAAAGATGGCATTGAATGGGCGAATGTACCTTATCACCTGAATGCAATTCTTCCGGAAGATATTGCTGTAAGAAAAATCGTACCCGTTGCGGATGATGCACATTGCAGGTTTGATGCTATTTCCAGGACGTATGAATATAGTATTTATGACCAAAAAAATCCGTTTTTAAATGACAGGGCATATTTTTATCCATATCGTATTGATTTAACTGCATTAAACGAAGCTGCTGCTGTTGTGCTTACAACAGAAAATTTCGAATCTTTCTGTAAAAGGAATGTACAGGTTCGCAACTATCTATGTCGAATTCAGGAAAGTAAATGGTTTTACAGCGAAAAGGGGGGATTGGTGTATCGTGTCAGAGGCAATCGCTTTCTCAGGGGGATGGTGCGGGGTTTGGTAGGAACAATGCTGAGGGTGGGCAGGGGCAAAACGAGCATAGTTGAGTTTGCTGAGATCATTAATAGTAACAATCCTTCCAGGGTTGATTTTTCAACTCCGGCACAGGGTCTTTCCTTGATAAAGGTTGAATATGAGAATTTGAATTCCTAAAATCTTTCTTAATATGCACCTATCGGTATTGCCTACACGATAAATTTTAAAATCTCTACAATCCTTTCTGGCATTGTGTTTCAGCCGGTGCAATCTGCCGCTAACTAAAATAATCAGACAATTTTTTCAAAAACATTTTGGTGAGAAGTTATTTATTTATATCTTTGCGCTCCGCTTTTAAAAAGGGGATAGTTCTTAAGATGATTATTAGATGCATGGTGAGATGGTTCTTAAAATAATTCTCAAATAAATTTGGTTTATAAAAAAATCACCTTTACCTTTGCACTCCCTTTAAAAAAAAGGGTGCTTTTTTCAAAGGAAAAAAGAAATAATTCAGAATTCAGAATATTAATTTGGTAGATATTTAAAAGGCTATTAACTTTGCACTCCCAAAACAAAATGGGGCAAAAAAAATAGCAAAAGATCTTTGAAAGTTTGGAAACAGCAGCATCCTACTTTAAGTAGGAAAACAAGTAATGTTAGCGCAATTATTAATTAGAATTTGACGTTAATTTCCAATGAAATTACACAGTCAGTTCAAACAACACATTTACAATGGAGAGTTTGATCCTGGCTCAGGATGAACGCTAGCGGCAGGCTTAATACATGCAAGTCGAGGGGCAGCATGGGGTAGCAATACTCTGATGGCGACCGGCAAACGGGTGCGGAACACGTACGCAACCTTCCCGAAACTGGGGAATAGCCCTCCGAAAGGAGGATTAATACCCCGTAACATAGTGAAGAGGCATCTCTTTATTATTATAGCTCCGGCGGTTTTGGATGGGCGTGCGCCTGATTAGGTAGTTGGCGGGGTAACGGCCCACCAAGCCTACGATCAGTAACTGGTGTGAGAGCACGACCAGTCACACGGGCACTGAGACACGGG
>CANGYR010000002.1 GCA_947458275.1 Chitinophagaceae bacterium | reverse complement strand
TGTTTCCACAAGTTTAGGAGCGCATACCATTGCTCGTGCTTATGGAAGTCTGGCTATCGGTCGGTATAATGATTCCTTGATTTCATCCAATCCTACATCATGGATAGATACGGATCCGATTTTTATGATTGGAAATGGATCTTCTAATATAGATCGTAAAAATGCAATGATTGTTTTGAAAAATGGTAATACCGGCATTGGAACCAATATACCAGCACTTAGTTCCGGAGGAACAGGGTTGCACCTTCAGAATAATACTTTTACCCAACTTAGGCTGCAGTCCACCGTAAATAATGCAGGGATTGAGTTTAAATCACTTAGTGGTAATTTATTGGAATTGGGAACAGATAATAATAGTAAGTTTTTTCTGTACGACAGAACACTTGGACAGTGGAGAATGTTGGTAGATGGTTCGGGTAATGTGGGTATCGGCACACCCACTCCCACACAAAAACTTCATGTAATTGGGAATATTTTAGCCTCCGGCACCGTTAGCGGCACTTCTTTCGTATCCAGTTCTGACCTTCGCTATAAAAAGAATATCAAACTCATCAATAATCCATTAGAAAAAATTAACGCCATCCGTGGAGTGACATACGATTTCAGGACCAACGAGTTTCCGGAGAATGCTTTTCCGGAGAAAGCACAGGTGGGCGTGATTGCGCAAGAGGTAGAGAAGGTACTTCCTGAAGTGGTGCTTACGAATGATAAGGGATACAAGGCCGTCGATTATTCAAAGATGGTACCTTTGCTGATTGAGGGGATAAAGGAGTTGAAAAAAGAAAACGAAGATTTGAAAAAACGTATTGAAAAGCTGGAGAAGAAATAAACTTAAAAGGTTTGAGGGTTTAATGGTCTGTTGGTTGTTTTTGGTTTATAGTTTTTGGTTTGTAGTTTTATAAAAAAACTTAATCCTTAACTCCAAACCCCAAACTCCAAACTCCAAACGCGCTTTGCGCAACCACAAACCACAAACCCCAAACCCCAAACGCGCTTTGCGCAACCCCAAACCCCAAATACAAAAATGCGCATAGATATCCACACCCACATCATGCCCGACAAAATGCCCAACTGGGTGAAGAAATTCGGCTATGGTGATTTTATTCATCTGGAACATCGCAATTGCAAGGCCTGCATGATGAAAGGCGATAAGCTTTTCAGAGAAGTAGAGGAGAATTGTTTTGATGTGGATATTCGTATGAAAGAAATGCGGGAGACTAGCGTTGACGTACAGGTGCTTTCTACCATACCTGTACTGTTCAATTACTGGGCGAAGCCACAGGATGGGATGGAGACATCTCGTTTTTTCAACGACCATATTGCAGAAGCCGTTGTAAAAAATCCAAAACATTTTATCGGCATCGGTACCGTCCCATTACAGGATATTGATCTGGCAATAAAAGAAATGGAACGTTGTGTGAGCGAACTGAAAATGCCGGGTCTGGAAATTGGCAGCAATATCAACGGACTGAATCTGGGCGATGAATCATTCTTCCCTTTCTATAAACGTGCAGAAGAACTTGGCTGCGCTTTGTTTGTACATCCCTGGGAAATGATGGGCGAGCAGCAGATGCAGAAATACTGGCTGCCCTGGCTGGTCGGCATGCCTGCCGAGACTTCTAGAGCTATTTGTTCTCTCATCTTTTCAGGCGTCTTTGAAAAATTCCCGCGTCTGCGTGTGGCCTTTGCCCACGGAGGAGGATCTTTCCCTTCTACCATCGGTCGCATTGAACACGGATTTAATGTCCGCCCGGATTTAGTGGCTATCGACAATCCCGTTAACCCACGAAACTACATTGGCAAATTCTGGATTGACAGCCTGGTGCATGACAAACAAGCCATGCAGTTTATTGTGGATGTCATGGGAGAAGACAGTATCTGTCTCGGTAGCGATTATCCATTTCCGTTAGGTGAGCACCGTCCAGGTGAATTGATTGAAGAAATGAGTTATCCTGCCGAATTGAAAGAAAAGTTGCTTTTTAAGAATGCGCTGAAGTGGCTAGGGCTTAACTTTTAGACGCTCAGACTTCACCGCTGAGAAAGAAGAGCGCAGAGGATACGCTGAGATTTAATTCTCTGCGAAATCTCTGTGTTCTCTGCGGCTCTGCGGTCAGCCGAATAAAAAGTTTAACTACAAGATACTAATTGAGGGGGTAGATCTTTAAAGGGTTAGTCTATTTAATGTTTTTGGCGTTTAGGTATGAGGTTATAATTTATCTAAACATCTATGCTGATAAAATAATAAACACTCATACCTCACCGCTGAGAAAGAAGAGCGCAGAGGATACGCTGAGATTTAATTCTCTGCGAAATCTCTGTGTTCTCTGCGGCTCTGCGGTGAACCGATTGTAAATGTTAAATGATATGATGTTTTAACCCCAAACCCCAAACTCCAAACCAAAAACTAAGCATTCCTACTATTCTCAATCGATATCCCTCTTATAGCATTCCCCGCAAAATCCATAAATGCCTTCTGAGTAATTTCGTCATCACTCACCATAATGGGAATGCCCAAATCTCCACCTTCTCTGATGCTTTGTACCAGCGGAATTTCGCCGAGGAAGGGGAGATCAAATTCTTCTGCTAAATTTTTACCGCCACTTTTTCCAAAAATATAATATTTGTTATCCGGCAGCTCAGCCGGTGTGAAGTAACTCATGTTTTCAACCAGACCAATCACAGGAACTTTTAATTGCGCCTGCCCAAACATGGCGATTCCTTTTTTCGCATCGGCCAGCGCTACGAGTTGAGGAGTGGTCACAACAATCACTCCGGTGACCGGAACATTCTGTATAATGGTAAGATGAATATCTCCGGTGCCGGGAGGCATGTCAATAATCAGATAATCCAATTCGCCCCAATCCACATCACTTACAAACTGACGAATAGCACTGCTGACCATTGGACCTCGCCATACCACGGCCTGCTTCTCATCTATCAGCAAACCAATACTCATCACTTTGATACCGTATTTTTCAATCGGAACAATCAATCCTTTACCGCCGTTCTCTTTCATCAAAGGTCTTTCCCCTCGGATGCCAAACATAATATGCTGACTGGGTCCGTAAATATCTGCATCCATCAATCCCACCTTAGCACCGCTTTCTGCAATAGACAAAGCCAGATTAGCCGCTACAGTACTTTTACCCACGCCACCTTTTCCGCTAACTACTGCAATGATATTCTTTACACCACCCAGCACATTTTTCGGATCCAACCGGTTGCTGCTGGTATTACTGGTAAAGTTCACCGTTACCTCGGCATCTTTATTGACCAATAATTTTACCGCATTGATGCTTGCATTCATCATCATATCTTTCATGGGACAGGCCGGCGTGGTGAGGATGATGGTGAAAGAAACCTTGTTGCCTTCAATGACAATGTCCGTTACCATGTTCAGTGTAACAAGATCTTTCCCTAAATCCGGCTCCTGCACGTTGCTCAATGCCTTTAATATATCTTCTTTGGTCATTTTTAATAATTTGTTATAAAAATCAATTGGCTTCAAAATTAAACATTGTAACCTTTACTTTGTTTACCATTTAACGAATTTGAGTTGATATAGGTATTTTTGTTACTAATCACTTGTAAAAATCACCTTTAATTCAAATTTTCTGTATTAAATTGTCGGGTTAATTATTGGTTAATGAGAAAAATACTACCATACATTATTACATTTTTTTTATTGAGCAGTTTTTCCGTTTATGCACAGACTGACAATCAAAGAGATTCCATTGTTCAGCTGTACGGAGTTGTCATGACCGCCGATAGTCTTGAAGGTCTTCCTGCAGTCAGTATTGTGGTAAAAGGACAAAACAGAGGTACCATATCCAACGATAGAGGTGTATTTAGTATCGTTGTGCTGAAGGGCGATGTGGTTGATTTTACCAGCATAGGATTCAAACCTAAATCTGTCATCATACCCGGGGACCTGAAAGGGAATCAGTTCAGCATCATTCAATTGATGGTGACGGATACCACTTATCTTCCCGCAACCATCATCAAGCCCAGGGTAAGCAGAGAGCAGTTTGAAAGAGATTTTGTGAATACCCAAGCGCCCGATGATGATATTGAGATTGTCAGGGCCAACAACAATGTGGCCAACAGAAAGGTGTTGATGAATACGGTCCCTACCGACGGTAGCGAGGCATCCAATCAGTATATCAGACAAAGAAACAGCAGAATGTACTATTCCGGCCAAATACCACCCATGAATATATTCAATCCTTTCGCCTGGTCGGAATTCATCAAGGCGTGGAAACGGGGCGATTACAAAAAAAAGAATTAATCATGCGCTTATACCTTACCGGATTTATGGGCTCGGGTAAAACACACTGGGGAAAAATCTGGGCCGGTAAGGCAGGGATGTCTTTTTATGATTTGGATGAGTTGATTGAACAAAAACATCATCAAACAGTAGCCGAAATTTTTGAAAAAAAAGGAGAAGATTTCTTCAGAAAAGCTGAAGCCGAAATGCTTCGTGAAAGTTCAATGAAGGACAACTGCATCATCGCCTGTGGTGGCGGCACCCCTTGTTTTGACGATAATCTAAAATGGATGAACGAGCATGGATGTACGGTGTATCTCAAAGCCACACCGCTTCAACTGCTTGAAAATGTTATGCAGGAAACAGAAAAAAGACCACTATTGAAAAAATTAAATTCTGCTGAGTTGCTATTTTTCATCGAAAAAAAATTACAGGAAAGAGAAGTGTTTTATTCCGGTGCCGGCATACAATTAGATGTAGATAATTTAACCAAGGATACTATTGATAATATTATCGCTCACGCCAACAAATAAATTTTATGCTTAGAGGTTTCTTGCGCGTTGCAGTTTTGTTGGGCGCATTGGCTGTCATTTTAGGAGCTTTCGCATCTCATGTATTAAAAGATATGTTGAGTGAAAAATCTATAGCCATATTTGAAACTGCTGTCAGGTATCAGTTTTATCATGTGTTTGCATTGATGCTTACAGCCATTTTGTACAAAGAGAATCCTTCATCAAAACTCATATGGTCATGCCGATTGTTTCTTTCAGGAATTTTCATCTTCAGCGGTTCGCTATATCTGCTTGCTTTTTTACTTCCTGATTTCTCTTTCATAGGCGCCATTACCCCCATCGGCGGAACTTGTTTTATTTTGGGCTGGCTGATGTTATTTTGGGGATTGTTAAAACAAGGGTTAAACTAATTCATCTTTTATCTTTAATTTTAACGAATAGCATTAAATTGCATTCGAACTATTTTCCGTTTTTTTCGGATTAATTTATTTTATTGATAATGGCCAGGAAAACCAAAAACAAACCTTCGGACGAAGAATCATTAAAAGAAGAGAAAGTTGAGTCAGTCGAAGTAAAACAATTGCTCAAAGACGAGCGTACACATAAAATTGCAGGAAGTGTATGTATTCTTTTTTCTGTACTTTTTTTTGTTGCATTTACATCTTATTTATTTACCTGGGATGAAGACCAGGACAAAGTTTTCAAAGAAGGGTATCGTTTGCTCTGGCAATCTGAAATAAATGTCTCCAATCTGATGGGAACTTTTGGAGCTTTTATATCTCACTTTTTTATTTACAAGGGTTTTGGTATTGCGTCCTATCTGATTTGTACGTTGTTTTTTGTAATCGGTGTGAATTTGTTTTTCGGGAAAAAAGTATTTTCCATTGCAAGAAATCTGAAATATTTAATTGTTGGACTTCCGCTGATCAGCGTTACAGCTTCTGTGTTTTTAGGCGGTCTTGAGTTTCCCTATGGCGGAGCTGTAGGTGATTTATGTACCGGATGGCTGTACAGTACAGTCGGCAAGGTGGGTGCTATTGGGATTATTTTAATCTCATTCTTCGCTTATGTAATCTGGAGATTCAACCCAAGCTTTTCATTGCCTGAAAAAAAATCAGCTCCTGTTGTTGAAATAGAGCCAAAAAAAGAGGAGCCGGCTGTAGTTGTTGATTTCCAAAAAGAGGAATCCGGAAATAAATTAGTTGCTCAGAAAAAAACCGAGCCCGAGATAAAAGAGCCTGAACTGCAGGTGGAGGAAATGTCTTTGACCAATCAGTTGCTTGAAGAGGAAAAAAACAAACAAGAACTTGATGTCAACACTCCGGCAAAATCAAATAAAAACGGTAAACCTGCCGATGGGCTGGAACTGGAAATCAAAACAGCTGAAGTAGTCAAAGAAGAGGAGCCTGTGAAAGAATCCACTCCTAAGATTAAGTCATACGACCCTGTTTTGGATCTGAGAGACTATAAATATCCTTCTATTGATTTATTGGAAAATCATGGTAGTGAAAAAATTGTTCAGGATCCTGCCGAGTTGGAAAACAATAAGAATCAAATCATCAACACACTCAAGAACTACGATATTGATATTCAGAAAATCACCGCAACCATAGGTCCTACGGTTACTTTATATGAAATTATTCCGGTTGCAGGTGTTCGTATTTCTAAAATCAAAAATTTGGAAGACGATATAGCATTGAGTCTGGCTGCGTTGGGCATTCGTATCATTGCGCCCATACCCGGAAAAGGAACAATTGGGATTGAAGTGCCCAATGCCAAAAAGACCATAGTAAGTATGAAGACATTATTGTCTTCTGAAAAATTCATCAATAATAATTTCTCTCTTCCTATTGCGATTGGTAAAAAAATTGACAATGAAAATTTCATCGTTGATTTGGCCAATATGCCGCATCTTCTGATGGCCGGTGCGACCGGACAAGGTAAGTCGGTAGGCTTGAATGCGATTCTGGTTTCTTTGCTCTACAGAAAACATCCTTCACAATTGAAGTTTGTTTTGGTTGATCCCAAAAAAGTGGAGTTGAGCATTTACACCACCATCGAAAAGCATTTTCTGGCAAAACTTCCCGGAGAAGAAGATGCTATTATTACAGATACAAAGAAAGTAGTTCATACACTGAATGCTTTATGTATTGAAATGGATAATCGTTACGATTTGCTGAAAGAAGCTGGCTGCAGAAATATCAGAGAGTACAACGAGAAGTTTGCCGAAAGAAAATTAAATCCTGAAAAAGGTCATCAATATCTTCCCTTCATCGTACTGGTAGTGGATGAGTTTGCCGATTTGATTATGACCGCCGGAAAAGAAGTGGAAATGCCTATTGCACGTTTGGCACAGTTGGCGCGTGCGGTCGGTATTCACCTGATAATAGCCACTCAAAGACCATCGGTAAATATCATTACCGGTACCATCAAAGCCAACTTCCCTGCACGTATTGCATTCAAAGTGAGCAGTAAAATTGACAGCCGCACTATTCTTGATACCGGAGGGGCTGAACAGCTTATAGGGAAGGGAGACATGTTGATTAGTTACGGCGGAGAAATTGTGCGCCTGCAATGTGCTTTTGTAGATACTCCAGAAGTAGATAAAATAGTTGATTTCATTGGTGATCAGAGAGGCTATCCTCAGGCATTCTTATTGCCAGAGTACATAGATGAAAAAGATATGGACGGCAAAGATTTTGATGTCAATGATAAAGATGCTTTGTTTGAAGATGCTGCAAGACTGATTGTAAGCAGTCAGAGCGGCAGTACTTCTTTACTTCAGAGAAGAATGAAACTTGGATATAACAGGGCAGGACGATTGATGGATCAGCTGGAAGCTGCAGGTGTTGTAGGAGCCAGTCAGGGATCTAAAGTAAGAGACGTGCTTATCAAAACAGAAGCAGATCTGCAGCAATTACTCAATAGTTTATCTTAATAGTTTAACGCGCCTCCTTTTTCTAATATGTCTAAGTATTTAATAGTTGGTCTGGGTAATATCGGTGACGAATATGCGAATACGCGCCACAATATTGGCTTTGATGTAGTACATGCATTTGCAGTTAAGCATGGAGGTGTATTTAAATCAGACAGGCTAGCTTATGTGGCTGAAGCAAAATGGAAAGGAAAAATTTTTATTTGTGTTTGTCCCACCACATATATGAACCTCAGCGGAAGAGCTTTTAAGTATTGGCAGGACAAGGAGAAAGTACCATTGGAGCGAACGCTCACCGTTGTAGATGATCTTGCTTTACCGATTAATAAACTCAGACTCCGAGGCAGTGGCAGTGATGCGGGCCACAATGGTCTGAAGGATATCCAGAATATATTAGGAACAGATGTTTATCCCAAGTTGAGATTTGGAATAGGAAATGTTTTTCCAAAAGGCATGCAGGCAGATTTTGTGTTGGGTAAATGGAATAACAATGAACTGGAAACGGTAAAGTATAAAATAGAAAAATCCGTAGAAATTATTGAAAGCTTTGCTTTTATCGGTTTGGAAAAAACGATGAGTTTGTATAATAATTTGACCTTTGATCCTAAAAAAACCTCATAATCCTTCACTTGTATATTAATATTTAATGCAGTATTTTCCGATGCTTTTCAATTTTTTCGGCAGTTTTGATTAATTTCGTGTGAGATTTGTGTTGTGGTTATTTCTAATATCGTGCTATGAAGATTATCTGTATCGGGAGGAATTATGCTGAACATGCCAAAGAGTTGGGAAATGAAATTCCCGACGAGCCGGTTATTTTCATGAAGCCAAAGAGTGCGCTGTTGCAGACTAACAACCCTTTTTATTACCCTGAATTTACCAATGAGTTGCATTATGAATGCGAGCTTGTCTTGCGTATCAGCAAAAACGGCAAATACATTCAGGAGCGTCACGCCGGTAATTATTATAATGCAATTACTGTTGGCATTGATTTTACAGCAAGAGATATACAGCAGAAATGTAAAGAAAAGGGACTCCCCTGGGAAAAAGCAAAAGCATTTGACAACTCAGCGGCCATTGGCAGGTGGATTGATATTTCTTCTGATTTAAACAAAAAGAACATCAATTTCTCTTTCAATAAAAATGACGAAACTGTTCAGAAAGGAAATTCAAAAGATATGATTTTTAGTTTCGACAGTATTATTTCCCATATTTCAAATTACTTTTCACTTAACATTGGTGATATTGTTTTTACTGGTACACCTGCCGGCGTCGGTGAGTGTATGGTGGGCGATAAGCTGGAAGCTTTTCTCGAAACAGAACGCTTGCTGGAAGTGGAAGTAAAATAATTTTTCTCCGCCATCAGTCTTTGTAAAAATCAGCCAGCTCCCCGAAATAATTCTCGTTCCATCCGTCTACAATGTTTTCATAAACTTCATCAGGGATATTGCTATGCCTTAATTCCACAGAAGTGGTTTCCCCTTTATCCTGATGAAGGATAATTTCCACTATGGAAGAATTTTCATGATCACCAAAATACCATTCCTGTACAATCTTTTTATTTGGGATGAATGAAATGTTTCTCCCAACGATGCTGTCTTCCCATAAAGAGAACTCTGTCCCTTCCACCGGCTCCATAATTGCCGGAGCGCCCGACCACAACTGAATCGTAGCCGCATTAGTCAACGCACTGTATAAATATTCCGGAGCTGCATTGATTTTGTAATATTTTTTAAAATCTTTCATAAAATCAAAATTAGTCTCTTAACATTTAAAAAGCATTCAAAACATTAAATTTGTATAAACAATTCGTTTAATTCTGTTTAGCAATCATTTTTTAACCTAAATAATTTTTATGCGAAACCTGATTATCTCTTTCTGTTTTACCATTAGCCTGATTTTTCTTTTCAGTCCTGCCTTTTCACAATATAAAGAATATAAAATTGGAGCCAAAGGGGATACTGTTAATGCAATCAACAACGACGGACAAAAAACAGGGAAATGGGTAATTGAAGTGGGGGAAATCAGAGGAGAACCCGGATATGTGGAAGAGGGCATGTATAAAAAAGGAGTAAAGCACGGCTACTGGAGAAAATATTCAAATGTGGGTGATCTGATAGGATTGGAAAATTATTTTATGGGCGGAAAAACAGGGCTGCAGCAATACTATAATTACCTTGGCCAGCTTGAGCGCGAGGAGTTCTGGAAGGGCTACAATCCCGATTCGCCTTATGATACCATTCCGATTTATGGTACCGGAAGCGGAGAGATAGTTGATTACAAATTAGTCAAAGCTGAACCATATAGTGTTAGGCATGGCGACTGGCGTTATTTTAACCCGGAAACCGGGAAATTATTGAGAACAGAAAAGTGGGAATTGAATAGACTTGTAAATCCGGAAGCCCCAAGAGTAGTGACAAAACCCGCTTATGAGAAACCGAAAAAAGTAGAGAAAACTGCAGAAATGCAGCAGTGGGAATTGAAAAACAAGGGCAAGAAAGGTGCTGTCAGAGATGGAAGAACCGGTATCTGATTAATTTAGTTCAGCATTAAATGTATAAAAAGTATAAGTCAAAAAAAATCCTTCAATAAATTGAAGGATTTTATAGAGATTGAATGATAGTAGGAGGAATTAGAAATCTCTGTTATATCCACCACCGCCACCGCGGTTTCCACCACCATAACCACCGCCGCCACGGTTTCCACCGCCGCCATAACCGCCACGACCACCGCCGCCACGATTACCACCAAAACCACCACCACTGCGTTTTTTGTATTCGCCTTCAGGACGTGGTTGAGATTCATTAACGATCAGTTTGCGTCCTTGTACTTCTGTTTCGTTAAGATTAGCGATTGCTGTACGAGCAGCTTCATCGTCTTCCATTTCAACAAAACCAAAACCTTTACTACGGCCGCTGATTTTGTCTTTTAAGATTTTTCCGCTTGTAACACTGCCATACTCAGTGAAGAGATTCGTTAAATCTTCGTCTGTCATTGACCAACTAAGATTTCCAACATAAATGTTCATTGTAAGAAACTGTTTAAAAAAATGAATAAATGAAAATGATTTAGTTTTTTACAATGATCTGAAATATGCTGGTAAAGCTTTTTCAGTGAGCAACGAAACAACATAAACCATTAAATACTGCATAAAGATAAGCTTTCATATTGAAAAATCGACATTTTTGTAACTAATATTTATTTAGAAGGCCTATATATTCTCAATTCTTTTTAATTTAATTCATTTAAAATGTTGGTTCATAATCGGTTAAGCCACCAAAAAAATAAAGGCCGCCTGTTTAGGGCGGCCTTGAAAAATTAAATGGATGAAATATTACTCAGCTACAACTTCAAATTCAACTTCAGTCTCGTTTCCGCTACCGAAGTCAATTTTGGCTTTGTATGTACCCAGCTCTTTCACTTCATCCAGGATGTGAATGCGACGGCGGTCGATTTCATATCCTTTCTGCTCTTTGATAGCGCGGGCAATCTGAACCGAAGTAACGCTTCCGAAAATCTTTCCGCTGGTTCCGGTTTTGGCACCAATTTTCAGTGCTCCCTCTGCCAATACAGCAATAACCTTGTTGATCTCAGCCAGTAATTTAGCTTCTTTCTTAGCTTGCTGTTTCAAACGCTCTTCCAATTGTTTTAAGTTGCTTGGACTTGCTTCTACAGCAAATTTCTTAGGAATCAAATAGTTACGACCATAACCATTTTTTACAGTTACCAGTTCGTTGGCTCCGCCAAGGTTATTTACATCCTGAATTAATATTACCTGCATGTTGTTTGCATTTTTACCCAATCGCTCGTCGCGACTTTCTCCTTTTGTCGGGATTAGGGTGGTGAAAAAAGTTGTTTAATTTCTATTTCAATAAGTCAGTTACGTAAGGCAAAATGGCCATCTGACGACCTTTTTTAATAGCCTGACTTACTTTACGCTGAAACTTCAGTGAGTTTCCTGTGATACGACGTGGCAACATTTTACCTTGTTCGTTCAGGAACTTTTTCAAAAACTCCGCATCTTTAT
Source organism: Chitinophagaceae bacterium (assembly GCA_947458275.1). Taxonomy (GTDB): domain Bacteria; phylum Bacteroidota; class Bacteroidia; order Chitinophagales; family Chitinophagaceae; genus Ferruginibacter. Next base: position 311,022 of record CANGYR010000002.1, on the reverse strand, counting down.
AATCGATGTAATGGAGTCCCATTTTCTTGAAGCGGCAGTATTTCTTTGGACGCTTTTCTGCTTTAATAGCAGTAAGGTATTTTATTTCATTTGGTTTTGCCATGATTACGCCTCCGCTTTTGAAGTTTCAGAATGTTTTACACCACTTTTCTTTTTTGCATTGTACTCGACGGCGTATTTATCGAGAACAGTGATCATGTGACGCATGACAGATTCGTCACGCAAAAGTTGAATTTTCAACTTTTCATTGAAGCTGGTTGGCGCACTGTATTCCAATACCCAGTAAAGACCGGTGGTCTTTTTGGCAATCGGATACGCCAGTGATTTCAATCCCCATGAGTTGCTGTGCACTAACTGACCGCCGTTGTCTTTAACGAGGGCTTCGTATTTTTTCTGGGCAGCTTTAAAGTCTTCCTCAGAAAGCACAGGGGTAAAAATCACCATCAATTCGTAGTTGCTCATTTCCCTGATTTTAGGTTTTAAAAAATTGTTTATTACCCGTCTGTTTTAAACGGGGGTGCAAAGATAGGGGTTGGGGGTCGATTTTCCTAAGTTTAATGGTTTAAAAGTTTGATGTTTAAAACCCTTAAACCAGCAAAGCGACTTTCCCCCTTGTTGGTGTTATCACCAACAAGAAAAGGTATTCGTTCTATTGTTGTTTTCCCCTTTGTTGGTCTTATGACCAACAAAAAATACGTATAGTTGTTCTTGTTGGTGATAACACCAACAAGGAATGCACAAAAAAAGCCCGCTATTAAGCAGGCCTTTGTATTAAATATTATAAAATAATTATTTTTTTAACGCATTCACTTTCAATGCAAGCTTTCTTTTAAGATTAGCTGCTTTGTTTTTATGGATGGTACCGCGTCTTGCCAGTTTATCAATCATGGATGAAACCTCAGGTAATTTTTCAGAAGCTGCTTTATTATCTTCCAATGCTCTGATATCGCGAATCGCATTACGGGTAGTTTTACCATAGTAACGATTGCGCTCGTTGCGTTTAGCACTCTGACGGACATCTTTTTTAGTAGCTGCGTGATTTGCCATTATTCTTTTTTTAGGACGGCAAAGGTAAGCGTTTTATTCAAAAAAATATATCTTTTTGTATTTTTTTTTAAAAGAGTCATTTCGAAGGTTTTAAGCTTTCATCTCTTAATTTTTTATGTTTTTGAATACTTTATTCTTAAGTTTTCAACCGATATTTGCACACAATTTTGATTGTTAGAACTATACCTAAATTCAGTAAAAGCCAATATGAAGGATTTCCAGTATATCACAAACGCACATCCGGGTTATATCGAGAATCTTTATAATGATTTTGTCAAAGATCCCGAAAGTATTGACCCCGATTTACGCAAATTTTTTGAAGGCTTTGATTTTGCCGTTTCAAGTCCTACCACTGCATCACCTTCCAAAAATGGTCACCCCGCTCCGTCAGAAGCATTTTCAGAAAATGAATTTGGGGTATATCAATTAATACAGGCCTATAGAAAAAAAGGACACCTGGTAGCTAAAACCAATCCCATCAGAGAAAGAAGAAATCGTTATCCCAATCTTGATTTGCATTTTTTTGGTCTATCTGATGCTGATTTGAATACAGAATACCAGGCCGGAAAATTCATCGGTCTCGGAAAAACAAAATTGAAAGATATTCTTGCCCACTTGCAAAAATGTTATACCAGGCACGTGGGTATCGAGTATAATTATATCAATGATGCAGAGAAAATTGCCTGGTTGCAAAATGCACTGGAGACTGAATTTCAGGAACCCGTCGCATTGCCTCAAAAAAAACGCATCCTTCAGAAATTGAATGAAGGTGTAATGTTTGAAAAATTTCTTCATACAAAATATATTGGACAAAAAAGGTTCAGTCTGGAAGGTGGAGAGACCACCATTCCTGCTTTGGATGCGATTCTGAATACAGCATCAGCAAATGGAGTTCAGGAAGTGGTAATAGGCATGGCACATCGCGGCCGTCTCAATGTATTAGCCAATATTCTTGGCAAAACTTACGAGGAAATTTTCAATGAGTTTGAAGGAACGGCAATACCCGATACAACCATGGGTTCGGGAGACGTTAAATATCATCTCGGATTCAACAGCGATGTAACAACTTTTTCAGGAAATAAAATCAATCTGAAGCTTTGCCCGAATCCTTCTCACCTGGAAGCCGTAAATCCTCTGGTAGTTGGTTTTTCTCGCAGTAAGGCAGATGTTTTATATGAAAGTGATTATGATAAAATTCTTCCGATTCTGATTCATGGAGATGCATCTGTTGCCGGCCAGGGAATTGTATATGAGTTGTTGCAGATGAGTCAGCTTAAAGGCTACAATACAGGTGGTACGATTCATTTCGTTATCAATAATCAGATTGGCTTTACCACAGATTTTGATGATGCCAGAAGCGCTAACTACTGCACTTCTGTTGCAGCAATGGTGCAGGCTCCGGTGTTTCACGTAAATGGTGATGATCCGGAGGGGGTTGTTAAAATAGCCGAGATTGCCACCAAATACAGGCAGCAATTCAATTCGGATATTTTTATCGATATGGTTTGCTATCGCAGACATGGACACAATGAAGGGGATGAGCCAAAGTTTACGCAGCCTCAATTATATGCCATCATTGAAAAACACCTCAATCCAAGAGAGGTGTATACGCAATACCTTATTGAAAATGGAGAGCCCGATGCAAAACAGCTGGCAAAGGAAATGGAACAGCGGTTTTTAAAAGAGTTACAGGACCGGTTAGACGAAGTGAAACAAAATCCACTTCCTTACAAATACCAGCAACCTGAACTTTGGTGGAAAAGTCTGAGAAAAGCTACTGCCGAAGATTTTATCACCTCACCGGTTACGGCTATCAAAGAAGAAGATGCTAAAGAATTATTTAATGGTTTGATGAAATGGCCGGAGGATTTCAAGCCGTTAAGAAAAGTGGAAAAACTAATTCAGGATAAAACAAAAGTATTTGCTGATAACAATAAAATTGACTGGGCTACTGCTGAGCTTATGGCTTATGCGAGTTTGATTAAAGATGGAAAAGATGTGCGCATGAGCGGACAAGATGTGAAACGGGGAACCTTCAGTCATCGTCATGCTGTTTTATTTGATGAACGCAGCAATGCTGAATACAACAGAGTGAATCATTTTTCAAATGATAAATCAAAGCTAAGGATTTACAATTCTTTACTCAGCGAATATGCTGTGCTTGGTTTTGAATATGGTTATTCAATGGCCAATCCCAATGCACTCACTATCTGGGAGGCACAGTTTGGTGATTTCTCCAATGGCGCACAAATTATCATTGATCAGTTTATCTCTTCTGCTGAAACAAAATGGCAAAGACCAAACGGTCTGGTGATGTTATTGCCCCACGGTTATGAGGGACAGGGACCGGAACACAGCAGCGCCAGAATGGAACGTTTTCTGCAGCAATGTGCTGAACTGAATATGATTGTCACCAATATTACTACTGCAGCCAACTTTTTTCATGCGCTGCGCCGTCAGTTGACATGGCCATTCAGAAAGCCGTTGATTGAGTTCACGCCCAAAGCGAATTTACGCCATCCGGGCAGTTACAGCGATTTGAGCGAATTCACTACTGGAGGATTTAAAGAAGTTCTAGACGATTCAAATGTGAAAGACAGCTTCGGTGTAAAAAAAGTATTGATGTGCTCAGGTAAAATTTATTTTGACCTGGAAGAAAAAAGACAGAAAGAAAATCGTGATGATGTGGCTATTGTCAGAATAGAACAACTTTATCCATTGCCTCAAAATCAATTGGATCAGTTATATAAAAAATATTCAAAAGCCATTTGGTACTGGATACAGGAAGAGCCTTTAAATATGGGCGCTGCAACTTATCTTAAAATGAATTTGAAAGGAATCAATTTTTATATAATCAGCAGGCAGGCGTCTGCCGCAACTGCAACAGGTTTTGCAAAGATTCATGCAAAAGAACAGGAGCAGATTCTCAAAACAGCTTTTAGTATTTAAGAACAACTGGATTTTACAGTAAGAAAAAAATATACACATGTTTCAGAGTTTAAGTGAGCGACTGGAGAGTGCTTTTAAAAATTTAAAAGGTCAGGCAAGAATTACCGATTTGAATATTGCCAATACGGTGAAGGATATACGCCGCGCATTGGTAGATGCAGATGTCAATTACAAGATTGCCAAGGAATTTACCGACAAAGTCAAAGAAAATGCACTGGGTTCCAAAGTATTGCTGTCTGTCAATCCTGGTCAGCAAATGGTGAAGATTGTTCAGGATGAGCTTACAGAGCTGATGGGAGGGAAGGAAAGTGAGTTCAATATCAATGGCAATCCTGCGATTATTCTCATTGCCGGTTTGCAGGGTAGTGGTAAAACAACCTTCAGCGGTAAGCTCGCTAATTATTTAAAAAACAAAAAAGGAAAATCACCATTGCTTGTAGCGGGCGATATTTACAGGCCGGCAGCTATTGACCAGCTGGAGGTTTTAGGAAAGCAGATTGGGGTGGATGTGTATAGCGACAGAGAAAATAAGGATGCTGTTTCTATAGCTCAACAAGCCATAAAGGAAGCTAAATCAAAAAATAAAAATGTCGTCATCATTGATACCGCCGGTCGTCTGGCTGTAGATGAAGTGATGATGACTGAAGTGGCTAATATTAAATCTGCTGTCAATCCTCAGGAGATTCTTTTTGTGGTAGACAGTATGACGGGCCAGGATGCAGTAAATACGGCAGCTGCATTCAACGAACGCCTTGATTTCAGTGGTGTGGTACTGACCAAACTGGATGGCGATACCAGAGGCGGTGCGGCACTATCTATCAAATACACCGTCAATAAGCCCATAAAATTCAGTAGCAGCGGTGAAAAAATGGATACGCTTGATGTGTTCTATCCCGAGAGGATGGCGCAGCGTATTCTGGGTATGGGTGATATCGTAAGTCTGGTTGAAAAAGCGCAGGAGCAGTTTGATGCAGCTGAGGCAGCTAAGCTGGAAAAGAAAATCAGAAAAAATCAGTTCGATTTTGAAGATTTCAAAACCCAGCTTCAGCAAATTAAGAAAATGGGTAACCTGAAAGACCTTATGGGAATGATCCCCGGGGTAGGCAAACAAATAAAAGATCTGGATATCAACGACGACGCTTTCAAAGGAATCGAGGCGCTGATTAATTCCATGACATTGCAGGAACGCAGAAACCCTGATTTAATCAACCCGAGTCGTAAGCAACGCATAGCAAAAGGCAGCGGTAAAGACCTGGCCGAACTGAATCAATTTTTGAAGCAATTTGACCAGATGAAAAATATGATGAAAATGATGAATAAGATGCCAATGGGTAGGATGCCGGGCATGAAAATGTAGCTAAAGGTTTTTTTGTTCAGATTGCTCGCAAACATTATCTTTGCCTTCCTTTTCTATAAAAGGATTAAACCCTATTGTTCACAACCAAGAAAATTTCTATTTTTTATGGCTGTTAAAATGAGATTGCAAAGACATGGTTCTAAAAAAAGACCATTCTATTTTATTGTTGTTGCGGATGCCCGCAGCCCACGCGATGGTAAATTCATTCAAAAATTAGGTTCGTACAATCCGCTGACTGTGCCTGCAACTGTTTTGGTAGATCGTCAGAAGGCATTGGACTGGCTCCAGAAAGGTGCACAACCAACAGACACGGTTCGTCGTATTCTTTCTTTCAAAGGAGTTTTGTACCTGAAGCATTTACTTCGTGGAGTAAGCTTGGGACTATTTGACGAAGCTGCTGCTATGGAAAAATTCACTAAGTGGACTTCAGAGCACGAAGCAAACATTTCCAGACGTCAAACTGCTCATAAAAAAGCACGTACTGATCGTCGCAATGTTCCTGTTGTGAAGAAAGTAGTTGCTGTTGAGGTACCTACTCCAACTGAAGTTGCACAAGACGCTGCATCAGAAGAACCTAAGACCGAAGAATAATCAACAGAGTTTTTCTTTGCCAAAAAATTAGTCCCGCTTTTAGCGGGACTTTTCATTTATTCTTCTTCTGCCATTTGCTTTTTTAATTCATCTGAAATGTCGATTAGGATTTTATCTATTCGTTGTCCATCCATGTCAATTATTTCGAAGGAAAAATCACGCCATTTAAAAGTCTCGCCCGTAGAGGGGATATGCTCAAGTTCATGCAATACAAATCCTGCCAGCGTATCAAACTCCTGCTCGCCCTCATTCATCCAGTCTGCCTTGTCAAAATAACTCAGAAAATCATAAAACTGAATTTGAGCATCAACTAAAAAGCTGCCGTCCTCTCTTTTAATAATTTCATATTCTTCCTGTCCAACCTGAGGCACATCACCCACAATGGCTTCCATGATATCGTTCAGTGTAATCATTCCCTCTAAAGTGCCATATTCATTTACAATAAAACAAGTGTGAATTTTGGAAGACTTAATTTTTTCCAATAACTGATATGCTTTGTTATTTTCGGGTACAAACAATGCAGGTTTGATAATAGTTTCCAGAACTGTTTCTGATGAGGCTTTGAGTAAATCTTTAACATAAACAAGTCCTTTTATTTCATCAACGGTACCATCGCAAACAGGATAGGTGCTGAAAACAATATTTTCGAGTTTCTTCTTTACATCCTGCACCGTATCTTTTATATCCAGCCATACAATATCAGTTCGGTGTGTCATGAGAGAGGTGATATTTCTGTCACCCAGATGAAATACTCTTTCAATGATTTCTTTTTCTCCTTCATCAATAGAGCCATGTTCGCTTCCTTCTGTAATCATGGCCTTGATTTCTTCTTCCGTTACAGCATCGTCAGAAGGTTTTTTTATGCCAAAAATTTTAAAGATCAAGCTGGTGATTGCCGATAATAACCATACTATAGGATGGGTGATTACAGACAACGTATTGATTGGACCTGCTGCAATTCTGGATATTTTTTCGGCCCTGATCATACCCAATTTTTTCGGAATCAATTCACCGAAAATAATAGACAAAAAAGTCACCAAAACTATCACTATCGATGTGGCAATGGTAGCAGCATAAGGTCTAAGAACCTCAATTTTTTCAAAAAATGGCCTCAAGTCATCACCAAACTTTTCTCCTGAATAAACCCCCGTTAATATGGAAATCAATGTGATACCTATCTGTGCCGTACTGAGAAATTTTTCGGGGTTTTCAATAAGTTCAAGGGCTTTTTTTGCTTTTTCATCTCCTTTATTCGAAAGGCTTTCCAATCTTGTTTTTCTTGCACTTACCAAAGCAATTTCGCTCATATTGAAAAGGGCATGAATAAGGAGCAGTAATAGAAGTATAAAAATTTCCATATAATAAAATAATCAGACCTGTGTATAATCAGGAATGTTTACAAATATAAATGTAAACAAAATTATAATTCAATCTAATTATTGGATTTAAATGAAGTATAATAATTAGCAGTGACAATCTCTTCGTTGGAAAAAAGAAAAGGCGCTTATTTTGATAATTGCCATTTCTTATTGAAAAAATTGCCGGAAAATTTTCCTAAGATTATTCCAAGTAGCATGCCCCCCAATATATCAGCCGGGAAGTGAACGCCACAATATATTTGAGCATAACAAATAATCAATGCCCAGAAAAAGAAAATATAAGATTTTTTACCCCATATATTCATCAGCGTAGTATAAATAAACATTGCCATGGCAAAATGATTGGCTGCATGGGATGAAGTAAAACTTCCATTGCTGCCACAATAGTCTGCGAGCATGCGCAGACTATCTGATAAGTTATCATCGTTGCAAGGTCTCAGTCTTCCAAAAAATGGTTTTATAATGCGACTGCTTATTAAGTCAGAAGCACTTACTGTAATTATAAAAGAAGTTATCCATGCAATGGATTTCCCCCGGAAATTTAAAATGATGTATACAGCCAAATAGAGATAGAGCGGAATCCAGAATAATGGTTTGCGAAGAAATGGCATAACAACATCAAACAGATCATTAGCCGTTGATTGATTGATTAGTCTGAAAAGCCATTTGTCTATTTCTATTATCCGGTCCAGCATTTATTTATTTTATTTTTTCGGCAATCATAATAAGCCTGGGAGATTTCATTTCATCAAAAGAGGCAAAATTATAATCGCCATAAACTTCTTTTATTTTCAATCCCTGTGCTGAAAATAATTCAGTAAATGAATCCAGATTGAATATGGCCACTCTTTCGGTAAATGATAAGTTTTCATGAAGGGTATCTTCTTCTACAGTTATTTTTTTATAGATAAATCGCTCATCATGCCATCTTGATATGTGATAAGTAGTATTGTCAATGATTTTATTGGTTTCTTTTTCCAAATTATTTAATGCAAAAGTCACATTGATATAATCCATTACTAAAATACCTTTTGGCTTTAGTGACTGAGAGATGGATCTAATGGCATTATTGTCTTCTCTTTTTGTGTTGAAATAACCAAAGCTGGTAAAGAAATTAAATGCGTAATCAAAATAATTAATCCAAAATGGAAGTCTCATGTCATGCTTGTAAAAATGAAGTCGCTCGCTTTCCATTTTTAGCGCCTCGTTGATACTTTCTTCACTCAAATCAATACCCGTTACGTCAAATCCTTTTTCCGCCAGCTGAAGTGCATGCCGGCCTTTCCCGCAGGCAATATCCAGCATCAGGGCATCTTGTTTGGGCGCCAGGCGTTCTATTAAATTGTTGATAAACAGCGCAGCTTCTTTGGTGTCTCTGTGTTGGTAAAGCCTGTGATAATGAGGCGAGTTAAACCAGTCTTTAAACCAATTTTTATTCATTCACAAATTTAACTCATTAACACATGTGAGAGATTGAATTATATAAAATCTTCTAAATCTCCCGTATTTTAATTTAATATCAATAATAAGCGCAAGTTTTCGGATTCAAGAAGGTAGTTTGTTATCTTTGCAAGCCTAAATTCAATTTAATGTCATTAATCAAAAGCATATCCGGAATACGTGGTACCATTGGCGGAGAGGTAGGTCAAAATCTTACCCCTGTTGATGTAGTTAAATTTACTGCGGCCTACGGAACCTGGCTGCTCGAATCTACCGGATCAAAAAAAAATAAAGATAAAAAAAAGGTAGTAGTTGGAAGAGATGGAAGAATCAGCGGACCACTGGTGAAGGGCTTGGTGAATTCAACGTTGACATCTCTGGGTATAGATGTAATTGATCTTGATTTAAGTACTACTCCAACTGTTGAAATGGCTGTCGTTTTTTTAAAAGCAGACGGAGGAATTATTCTCACTGCCAGCCACAATCCAAAAGAATGGAATGCCTTGAAACTATTGAATAGCAAAGGTGAGTTTATAAGCGGAGAGGAGGGTAAATATATTCTTGAGCTGGCTGAAAATGAAAAATTCAGTTTTACAGAGGTGGAGAATATTGGAAAAATAACTGTCAATAATGAAATGCTGCAAGCTCATATCGCTGCCATTTTAAAAAATAAGTTTGTTGATGTAGATGCCATATCAAAAGCAGGATTTAAAATTGTAGTGGATGCAATCAACAGCAGTGGAGCATTCGCGGTTCCCGAAATTCTAAAGGCACTCGGAGTGGAAGATATTACAGTTATTCATGAAGATATTACCGGTAATTTTGCTCATAATCCGGAGCCCTTGCCGGAACATCTGGCCGCTCTCAGCAGAGAAGTGGTTTCAAAAAAAGCATCACTTGGAATCGCTGTAGATCCCGATGTCGACAGGCTTTGCTTTGTTTGTGAAGACGGGTCAATGTTTGGCGAAGAGTACACCCTTGTTGCTGTGGCTGATTATATTCTAAGCAGACAGCCGGGAGGAAATACCGTCAGTAATATGTCATCAACAAAGGCACTTAAAGATATAACAGTGAAACATGGTGGCCAATATTTTTCCAGCGCGGTAGGAGAGGTGAATGTGGTTAGAAAAATGAAAGAAAATAATGCTATTATAGGAGGAGAGGGCAATGGAGGTATTATTGTTCCTGATCTGCATTACGGCAGAGATGCATTAATAGGAATTGCCTTGTTTTTATCTCATCTTGCCAGAAGCAAAAAAAGCACCAAACAATTAAGAAATACTTATCCCGATTATTTTATCAGCAAGAATAAAATAACGCTTGAAAAAAATATTGATGTTAAAGCGGTATTTGATAAAATAAAAAAGAAATACAAATCCAATCCTGTAAATACAGAAGACGGATTGAAAATTGAATTTGAAAACGACTGGGTACATTTAAGAACCAGCAACACAGAACCAATCATTCGTATATATGCGGAAAGCAATTTTGAAACTACGGCGGATAATATTGCCATGCGAATGATTAAAGATATTCAGGAAGCCATTTAATTTTACTTTTAGATGTATGAGTAGAATTTATTTCGATAATGCTGCTACAACGGCCTTGGATCCGGAAGTATTGGATGTCATGATGCCCTATCTTACCGAAAAGTTTGGTAATCCTTCTTCTGTTTATTCTTATGGCAGAGAAACAAAAATGGCCGTTGAGCTGGCCCGTAAATCTGTTGCCCAGCAATTGAATGCACATCCTTCTGAAATATTTTTTACCAGTGGTGGTACAGAAAGCAACAATACTGCTATTCAGGCTTCCGTTCGCGATCTGGGATGCCGTCGGATCATTACCTCATCTATTGAACATCATGCTGTCGGTCATACTATTGATTTTATTAAAAATGAAGGTTTGGTAAAAGTTGATTATGTCAACTTATTGCCAAATGGTCATATTGATATGCAGCACCTGGAAGAGTTACTGTCAATGTCATTAGAAAAAACACTGGTTTCTTTGATGCATGGCAACAATGAAATTGGTAATCTTCTCAATTTGTTTGAAGCAGGGAAGCTCTGTGAAAAATTCAATGTAATATTTCATAGTGATACAGTTCAAACTATTGGTCATTTTCCTTTTGACCTTCGTAATACGCCTGTTCATTTTATCACCGGTGCTGCACACAAATTTCATGGCCCTAAAGGCGTTGGATTGCTCTATATCAATGAAAACGTACGAATTAATCCATTTTTATTTGGCGGTGGCCAGGAGCGGAATATGCGAGCCGGCACTGAAAATGTATATGGCATTGTTGGATTCGCTAAAGCATTGGAATTGTCAACAATCAATCATGAAAAAGACAGTAAACAGATCAATGAGGTCAGACTGTATATGTATGATGAGTTGAAAAAAAATATTCCTGAGGTATCATTTAACGGAGATGTTACCGGAGAAAGTCTCTATACAGTGTTGAGTGTCAACTTCCCTAAATCGGATAAATCTGAACTGCTCCTGTTTAATCTTGATATTCAGAATATTTGCGCCAGTATAGGAAGTGCCTGCGCTTCGGGAGTTGAGGAAGGAAGTCATGTAATCAATGCACTCAATCCTGCCTCTGAAAATATTACAGTAAGATTCAGCTTCAGTAAGTACAATACCAAAGAAGAGGTAGACGTTGTTGTTGGCAAAATTAAAAGTCTGATATAGTCTCTAAAATTGGTAGCCCAGTTTTACAGAGAGTTCCTTTGGTAAAACAGGTAATTTTCTTCGGTCAATTAAAAAGCTGTTGAGTTGTGATATTTCTCTGAAAATGTAATGCTTTTCCATAGCGCCCTGCAGATAACCCGCCCCTGTACTTCCGCCTGTCCCCACTCTGCTGCCAATCATTCTTCTGACCATATTGATATGCCTGTATCTCCAGTTGCCTAACTGATTGTCAATTTCAATCAATGTATCCAGCATTTGAAATGGAAGTTCCAGCAGGGGATAGCCACGATATAGCATGATGAATAATGCGGAGCGACACGCTGCAGGACTTAAGGTTCTTTCTGTTGAAGTATTGGGTTCTAAAAATAATTGTCTGAAATAAGTAGCATTATTTTTTTCTGATTCAGAAAGACTTTCGTTGTATTTGTGTAAATATTCAGCCCAGAAAGGTTGATGTGTAAACTCTTCTTTCTGTTCGGTAAAATTTTTCCAGTAATCGGCTTCATCAAGGAAAGGCATTCTCTCCAGCCAGCTGTTAACCAATTCCAAGAGAGAAGGACCTTCTTCAGATTGTTTTATTTTTCCTATATCATTTTGTTTCAATTGCGAGACGTAATAATCTTGCCCGTGTCTTTTATCGTATTTCAGTCCGAGTTTTGCTTCAATGATTTTAAACTGAATGCTCTGAAATCCGGATGCAGGTCTCAGCATATCTCTGAAATCAAGAAAATCAAGTGGAGTCATCGTTTCCAGAATGTCAATCTGCTGCACTAAAACTTTAAGTATGGTTGTTACTCTTTGTAAGCGATGAACAATGACTTGTAAGTCAGAAGAGTTGTCGTTAATGGAAGGCTTCTTCATTATCTCCAAAACGGAATTGACTTCAAATAATATCTGTTTAAACCACAATTCATATGCCTGATGAATCACGATGAATAGCATTTCATCATGAGCGGGTGTATTTCCGTTTTTTGCACTTTCCAAAGCTTGTGCATCAATTATTTTATCCAGTTGCAGATATTCACTGTAATAAACAGAATTGTTTTGCATGAGATTTATTTGTGCAAACTTAAGGAATAGTTCTTCAACTTTCTTTTGATTGGATTCTGAAAAAATTATAAAGAAAAAAGAAAAGATTATTTATCTCAGCAGCAAAACTGTTCCCTTCGTGTCTACTTTATTGTTATTGATATCTGTGTAACTCAAAAGCCATACGTACACCCCTCCGTCGGCGGGCTCTCCCTTAAATTTTCCATTCCACTTCTTCGTCCAGTCTCGTGTAAAAAATACCAGCTGCCCAAATCTGTTGTACACACTGAATGTCAGATTATTTGCTCTGAAAGCATTCAGTGGATACAAATAATCATTCAATCCATCGTTGTTGGGAGTAAATGTATTGGGTACCAATACGGTACAACTTGAGATGACCGATAAATTGAATGAGGAGGTATCCTTGCAGCCGGCTGAGTTGCTTATTAGAAGTTTTACAGGCACAAAATAATTTGTTGATGCCGTTGAATAAGTTTGTTCGGGAGGAGTTTTGCTGTTGCTCGTTTTCCCGTTACCAAAATCCCAGAACCAGTTGACAATGTCACCCACGCTTTTGTCTTTGAATACAACTTTATCTCCAGGACATACAGCCGTTACTGATTCAAAATCTGATTTAAAATAATCTCTTTTAAATATGACTGCTTTGGATGTATCCAAACAGGCTCCGTTGCTGACAATCAGTTCGGCTTCTTTTTGTCCAACTGTATTATAAGAAATTACCGGATTTTGAATATTCCTTTCCGGCTGATCATTGAATGTCCATTTCCATTCATTCACCTCATTTTTTCCATTGTGTGAATAATTCACCTCGTCCTGTAAACATCCTCTTTTGAGGTTGAATTGAAAATCCGCATTTACTGTATCTTTTACATTGAAGGAAAGCGAAGAACCCGGAGGGATTTCCAATCCGCAATAATCAAGCAGCGTATTGCCATCATTTCCCCTGACGGCTGTCAAAATAAAATCTCCTTTTTGTTGCAATGGTTCTGACAGCTCAATCAGTACAGTTAATGAAGAATCGCCATCACAACCGGGTGTGACTTTTTTGATGGAGACAGAATAATTACCGGTTATGGAAAAATCTGAACCGTTTCTGTCAATAGACTTGCACAATACCGGTTTACTGAATTCAATTTCCAGAATTTTCGGAGCGCATGATTGTTTTTTTACTGCTGAGAGGGTGGGAGCGATGGCAGTATTCACAATGAGCTGTAGTGTTTCTCCCGCGGGGATGGGTCTATCACAGTTGTCCAGTAAGGTATTGCCATCCGGACCATTGCCTATGGTCAGGCTATAATTTCCGGAAGGAAGGTTTTTGTCAAGCATTAATATGAGGGTATCTGTATCAAATGCTGTACTGCAATCTTTTCCAACCGCGTTGACAATAGTTGCTGCAGGAGGTTGCAGTGTAAATTCGATCCCGCCTTCATCCAGAGAATTGCAATTGACTTTTTTATTTATCGCCACCTTAATACTGTTTCCGTTGCATGATGCAGTAGCTTCTGTAAAGCGAGGCTCTTTGGGGTCTATGATTCCTGCAGTACCCCCCTCAAATGAAAGTGTATAGCCGCTTTGAGAGTTGGTAAAATGACTGACCAATAAAAGATATTCATGACCTTCAATCAAAGTAGGCATAGAACTAAAAATGGGAATTCCGATTCCATCACAGTTTATCAGTGATACGCCGGCCGCAGATGCACCTGTAACGCCTACCTCTCCGCTCCAGTTGCAGGCAACAAACATACTGATATCGGTGTAAATACTATCGGGGTTTTTATTTGTAATGTCATAAAGCTGCCAGTCATAATCGCTGGTTAAATCAAGAGGGGTGATGATGAAGCCAAGCGTTCCAGTTGCATAACATTTGAATTTATACCAGAATGGATTTTTATCCAGATAGATGGTGCCGGTGTTACAGGCGGAAATAATAACTCGCGAGCCGCATATAGGAACGGAATTCTGAACAAATACAGAAGATCCACATACAGGAAATGAGGTGGAAGGATTTTGGCCCAAAGTGGTACAATCCTGTGCCGATAATTTCAGCGAAAAACAAATCAAACATAAGAGCAAAAGAATGGCAATGCCATTTCTTCCAGGAAAGAAAAATTTAATGAGTAATATATTTTTTCCCGGTCTCAATAAATCAGATTTATGTTTAACTGTTATTTTAGTTTATGTTTAATCTCCTGTAATTTTAAGAGGGCTTCAACAGGAGTTAAACGATTAATGTCTATAGGTTCAAGCATTGTCCTTATTTCATCAAATAGCACCGAGTGAGTATCGAAAATGCTCAACTGTACTTTAGGTCCGATCAGGTTTTTAAGACTGTTTTCGGTATGTGTCCCGGATTCTTTCTGATTGTCTCTGCTCTCCTCCAGTCGTGTTAAAATTTCATTTGCCCTGTCAATCAAAGAAGGTGGCATGCCTGCCATACGGGCAACATGAATACCAAAGCTGTGTGTACTTCCGCCTGGAGCCAGTTTTCGGAGAAAAATTATTTTATTGCCAACTTCTTTGTTGGTAATATGATAGTTCTTGATTCGTTCAAATTTATTTTCCAGTTCATTAAGTTCATGATAATGTGTGGCAAATAAAGTTTTGGGTGTATGAGGTGAGTTGTGTAAAAATTCCACAATGCTCCAGGCAATCGAAATGCCGTCGTAGGTGGATGTGCCTCTTCCAATTTCATCTAATAGAATTAAGCTTCTGGGCGTTAAATTATTGATGATACTGGCAGTTTCATTCATCTCCACCATAAATGTACTTTCTCCTCCGCTCAGATTATCCGATGCGCCCACTCTGGTGAATATTTTATCGGTGAGTGGAATTTTAGCAGAGCTCACCGGAACAAAACTTCCCATATGTGCCATCAGCGTAATCAGTGCAGTTTGTCTGAGTACAGCGCTCTTACCACTCATATTGGGGCCGGTAAGAATAATGATTTGAGTGGATGATTCATCGAGTGAAATATCATTGCTGATGTATGGGTCTCCTAATGGCAGGTTTCTTTCAATGACTGGATGTCTGCTGTCTTTTAATTCCAGCTCCTTGCCATCATGCAATTCCGGTTTTTTGTAGCTGAACTGAACGGCATTGTTTGAGAAGCAACTCAGGCAGTCCAGCACTGCCATAACGTGTCCGTTTGATTGCAATGGGGCAATGTAATCTTGTAATTCATTGAGCAACTCCTGGAAAATTGTTTGCTCTATTTGAATGATCTTATCTTCTGCTCCCACAATTTTCTCTTCATAAACTTTGAGCTCAGGCGTTATATATCTTTCAGCATTGGCCAGGGTTTGTTTTCTAATCCAGGAATCAGGTACTTTGTCTTTATGAAGATTGGTTACTTCCAGATAATAGCCAAAAACATTATTGAAACCGATTTTCAGAGATGAAATCCCGGTATTGGCGGACTCTTTTTGTTGAAGTTCAACAAGATAGTTTTTTCCTCCACTGGCTATATTTCTCAACTCATCCAGCTCTTCATGAATGCCGCTGGCTATAATACCGCCTTTGCCAATAACAGCCGGTGGATTTTCATTGATTTCTTTGATGATTTTTTCAAGAATAAATGAACAGGGGTTTAGGGCGTCTCCCAGTCTTTTCAGATATTCATTATCTGAAGCGGAACAAATTTCCTTCACGGAGATACATTGTTGCAGTCCTTTTGCAATCTGTAATACTTCTCTGGGATTAATTTTTTTCAAAGGAACTTTGGCCGCCAATCTTTCAATATCTCCCGCCTGTTTGATGTGCTGCGTAATTTTGTTTTTGGTTTCATTTTCTTTTATCAGATATTCTACAGCATTGAGTCGTTCATTGATTCTGATAATGTCATTTAGTGGCATCAGCATCCAGCGCTTCATCATGCGAGCGCCCATGGGAGAAACAGTATGATTGATGGTTTTAAAAAGCGAATCTGTGTAATCATTGTTTCCCAGTAGCTCCAGATTTCTGATGGTAAACCGGTCCATCCATAGATGCTCTTGCCTGTTGATTCTTTGCAATGAGGTGATATGTTGCAGATGAGGGTGCTCTGTGTCTTTCAGATAGTGCAGTACAGCACCTGATGCAATGATGCCGGCATTCATTCCTTCTACCCCAAATCCTTTAAGACTATGCGTGCCAAAATGCTTCAGCAGATTTTCATTGGCATAAGTTTCTGAAAATATCCATTCATCTAATGTATAAGTAAAGAAATTATTGCCGAAATTTTCTTTGAAATATTTTTGTTTGTTGCGCTGAAAAATTACTTCTGAGGGTTGAAGGCTTTGTAATAACTTATCTGTATAATCTTTGTCTCCTTCAGCTACAAAAAATTCTCCGGTTGAGATGTCTAAAAATGAAATGCCGATTTGATTTTCATCAAAATGAATGGCTGCAAGAAAATTATTGCTGTTATGCTCCAGTAATTTATCATTTACTGCCACCCCTGGAGTTACCAATTCAGTTACGCCTCTTTTTACAATTCCCTTGACTGACTTTGGGTCTTCAAGCTGATCGCATATGGCAACGCGATAGCCGGCTTTTACCAATTTATGTAAATATGTGTCAAGCGCATGGTGGGGGAAGCCTGCCAGTTCTAGTGATGTTGCATTGCCATTATTTCTTTTTGTCAAGGTAATTCCAAGCACACCGGAGGTTTTGATTGCGTCCTCACCGAAAGTTTCGTAAAAATCACCCACTCTGAATAATAAAATAGCATCAGGATATTTTGCCTTGATAGAATTATGCTGCTGCATTAAAGGAGTCTCTCCTGATGATTTCGCCATAATACAAATTTACTGCATAGGTGCTGATTTTAAAGTGATTTTTATTCCATTTGTTTCGGCTGACATATCTTCAATTGTTTTAATTTTTAGTTCTATTTTTAGACTATTATTGAGTCTATTTAACATTCAGTTAAATTATGAGTCTGATTTTTGTGAGAGTGTGATTTGATGAATAGTTATCTTTGCAAAAAAATAAAAATATCAGATATGAATAAGTGGATGTTATTTCTTTTTGCTTCACTTCTTTTCTCAATCAATTTGAATGCTCAGGTTCCAAAAGGGATGGGTAAGAGTGATGCTGATGCAAAAAAAATTCTTGATGGAGTGAGTAAGAAATTTAAAACTTATAAAACAGTTCAGGCAAAGTTTCAACTTAAAATTGAGAATGCCTCAGGAAAAAACATCGGATCAAAATCAGGTGCCGTCTCAATGAAAGGAACAAAGTATACAATTTCACTTCCTGGACAGGAAATTTATTCTGATGGCTCCAACACATGGTCATATGAGAAATCCTCCAATGAAGTTACCATCAATAAAATTGATCCTACTGCAAGTACCATTACTCCTCAAAAGTTATTTACAAATTTTTACGACAAGGATTTTTTATACAAACTAAACGGAGTGGTAAAGGAAGGAGCTAAGTCAATGCAGGAAATTGAACTCACGCCAATCGACAAGACAAAGCCGTTTCACAAAGTGTTGCTTTACATTGATAAATCCACTATTTATACTACTAAAATTTTTGAAAAGACCGGCAACAGGTTTACTTACAGCATCAACAATATGAAAACGGATGTTGCGCTTTCTGATGCTGCATTCTCATTTGACACAAAGAAATATCCGGGCGTGGAGGTTGTTGATTTGAGATAAGAATCAAAGGTTGAAGAGGTTGAAGAAGTTTAAGAGGTTCAAGAAGTTCAAAAAGTTCAAAAGGTTGGCTTAATCGATATTCAGCAATTTTCAACTCTTAACAATCTTTATATTCTGCATTGCATATTTCAACACTTCCTTATTTCATATTACTCATTTCTTATTCCTTATTCCTTATTCCTTATTTCTTATTTTTCCTCTCCCCATCTATAAGTCTTTACAGGCAAACCTGCCAAATCAATCACTCTATCTACTACGGTAGCGGCAACTTCTTCTATTGTTTTCGGGTTGCTGTAAAAAGAAGGCGTAGCCGGACAAATGATTCCTCCGGCCAGCGTAATGCTCTCCATATTTTTTATGTGAATAAGGTTGTAGGGTGTGTCCCTTGCAACACAAATCAATTTTCTTCTTTCTTTTAATATTACATCTGCTGCACGTGTAATCAGATCATTGGATATACCGGTGGCAATTCTTCCCAGAGTACCCATACTGCAGGGAATGATAATCATTGTATTATATTGTCCCGAACCGGATGCAAAAGGAGCATTGAAATCTTGCTGGGTATAGTATTTTAAAGGTAAATTATTGAAACTTTCATCTCCCAGTTCTGTACGCCAAACCTCTTTGGCATTATTTGTCATTAATAATGATAGCTCATCAATTTTGTCGCCGAGCTGCAACAATTTAGACAGCAAAATTTTAGCGTAGATAGACCCGCTAGCTCCGGTAATGGCCACCACTATTCTTTGCATAATTCAATATTTGAGATTACAATTTTAAACAAACAAATCATTAATTCAATTGTTCGTAACATCCCACAATGATTAAAATTATATTAATAATAGGATTTTTTATTAAATGTTTGGCTAAATTGTATTTAATATTAACTACAAAAAAATGAAAAATTATCTCCCAACAGCCATCATCGCTTTGTCCATCATTATCGGTCTATGGATTATAGGAAACGCATACAACTATAAATTCCGAACAAGTGAAACAATTTCTGTAACCGGTTTGGCCGAAACCGATTTTACCAGCAATCTGATTGTCTGGAACGGAGCTTTTAACAGAAACAGTATTGAACTTAAAACTGCATATGCCAGTCTGAAAGAAGATGAAAGGGTGATAAAAGAATACCTGAATTCAAAGGGTATCGTTGACAGTAATATAGTATTCTCTTCAGTAAATGTAACCAAAAACTTTCAGCGCAAATTTGATGATAAAGGGAATGAAATCAGTACTGAGTTTACAGGGTATACGCTTACCGGAAGTGTAAAGGTTGAATCAAGTGATATTGAAAGAGTTGAAAAACTATCACGGGAAATAACCGAATTGCTTGAAAAGGGTATAGAGCTTACTTCCAACGCGCCGGAATACTATTATACCAGATTAAATGAATTGAAAATTGATTTATTGGCTAAGGCCAGTCAGGACTCGAAAGTAAGGGCTGAAACAATTGCCAATAACAGCGGCGGTTCTTTGGGAGGTATCAAAAAAGCTACGATGGGTGTTTTTCAGATAACAGGTAAAAATAGCAATGAAGATTATAGCTATGGGGGTGCATTCAATACCATTAACAAACTAAAAACAGCTTCAATTACTTTGAAGGTAGATTATTTAGTGAAATGATTCTTAAATCAAATAGTATTAACATTTTTTATTGATTTAGATTTTTATTTTCATTATGTCTTTAAATAATCATCCAAAATCTATCTGTTATGTCTAATCCTAAAAATATTCTTATAGCCTTTGCTCTGATTCTAACCACAAGCTCATCTGCTGCAAACAAAAATTTTTACTTTTTTAAAACAATTCCTCCAGTTGAAAAGAAGGCAATTCATAATATAAACTCAAATCCACTTTCTACATATTCCCCTCTCTGGAATACCATCAAGTTTAATAATCTAAATACAGCCAAAGATGCTGCCTTTCTGACTCAGGAAGAGAAGGAGGTAATATGGATACTGAATCAGGTGAGATATTCCCCTCAGTTGTTTTTAAATTCAGTTTTGCTTAATCCCAAAAGCAAATATTATGTGGCTCCTTCAAAAAGAAACTATTATTATAGTTCACTGGTAAGGGATCTGAAAAATGCCAAGTCAATTTCTGTTGCATTGCTTCCAGATGAGAAAGCTTTTGAAAGTGCCAAATGTCATGCTATTGAATCAGGAAAGGTTGGATATGTTGGTCATGACAGACTAAACAATTGTCAGCAAAATTTTTATGGGGAATGCTGTCACTATGGAGATTCAGATCCTATGGAAATTGTCTTAGCCCTTTTAATTGACAACAATGTTCCTTCACTCGGACATAGAAAAATTTGTCTTTCTCCCCAATATTTGACAGTTGGGGTGTCCATTCAGCCACATACAACATATCGATTTAATGCGGTACTTGATTTTCTTTATTAACGGCGGATGTTTAATCTCCGGCAGCATGGTCAAGAGGGATGTATATCACCACTTCACAACCTTTGCCGGGAAAAGAAAATATTTCAAAGCTTCCAGAGAATAACTCTGCTCTTCTTTTCATATTTGACAGACCTATGCCCTTTTCGGTTGAGACAGTATCAAATCCAACTCCATTATCTGAAATACTCAGAAAGAGTTTGTTTTTAACTGTGGACATCTCAATATTGATAACAGATGCTTTTGCATATTTTAAGATGTTATTGAGCTGTTCCTGTACAATCCTGTATAAATTAAGCTCAATATCAGTTTTGAGATGCAAGTCGCCTAATGATTTATCAAAATTGAAATTGATTTTATATTGATTGGTTTGATTGAAATTGGAAAGCAGTTTATTCAGGGCCTCCTCTAAAGTTAACTCATCAAAAAATGCCGGAGCAAGTCTGTGAGATATTTTTCTGATTTCATTTAATGCAAGATTGATTTGCTCTTTAGCCCTCATCAGCCATTTTAAAGAAGATTCCGGTGTCTTGTCTGATAGCAACTCCAGACTTAGCTGACTGCTGGCCAGGATTTGGCAAATATTATCATGCAATTCAGCGCCAATCTCATATCGCTCGTCTTCCTGAGCTTTAATGATGGCTTTGGTAATTTTATGTTCGTACAATACTTTTTCGGTAACGTCAATGGAGATTACAAACTGATAAATTTTATCATTTATGGTTATAAGATTACTGTAAATATCAACATCAATGATTTCCTTTGTTTTTTTTATGTGTTTAAATCTTCCTTTGTACAAATTCTCCTTGATTGATTCAAGATTGCTGTCTATTTCCTTCACACTATCTATTTCTACTTCTGGAACAATATCAAACAAACTCATTTCTAGAAATTCTTCCTCCGTATAACCATAATTTTCAATTGCAGCCTTGTTTACCTGATGGAACTGATAATTTTTCATATCAAAAATCCACATTGGCTGGGGACTCATTTGGAAGAGATTACTGTATCTTCTCTCTGACTCTTCTAACAATTGACTGGATTTCTTCCTTTCTATATTGTAAATGATGCTTTTGTATAAAGAGGAAGCATTGATATCATCTTTTAATAAGTAATCTGAAGCTTTAAGTGAAAGAGAACGAATACTGAATTCAATGTCTGCATAGCCGGTTAAAACAATTACCGGAGCACCTTTGCTTTTTCCTACAGCATCTCTGATCAAATCTTCACCGGTTTTATCGGGCAGGGTAAGGTCAAGTAAAACGACATCAAAATGTTTATCGGACATTTTTTTTTCGGCTTCGGAAAAATTTCGCGCATGCTCAGTATCCGGGTTGCTGATTTGCTCTTCCAGATAATCACTGATAAGGGCATAATCACCGGGATTGTCTTCTACAATCAATATGCTTAGACTGTTTTTATCTTTTCGCATTAGTAGCAAATTTATAAAAGATTGAATCTATAAACCTTCTTGTTTTTTTATTGTGAAGAAGAAAGTACTTCCTTCATTGGGTGCAGATGTTAGCCAAATTTTTCCACCCAAATTCTCAATGATTTTTTTAGTAATTGCCAGCCCAATTCCGGTACCCGAATATTCATCCCGATTGTGTAAACGCTGAAATATTACAAATATCTTCTCGTGGTATTGCTCATCAATTCCCAATCCATTGTCTTTAATTGAAAATTGCCAAGCATCTTCGTATTCTATTGCCTCTATGTTAATTATGGGTTGTACTCCTTTTCTATGATATTTCAAACCATTGTTTATCAGATTCTGAAAAACCTGTCTGACAGGCGACTTGAATGTATTTATAACCGGCAGTGTATCAAATTTTACAGTAGCCTTCAATTCTTCTATTTGCTTGCTGTGCAGCAAAATGATTTCATTGATGATGGAATTCAAGTCAACTTCTTTTAAAGTTTCGTCTGTTCTTCCAACTCTGGAAAATTCAAGTAAGTCCAGAATAATCTGACGCATTCGCTTAGCTCCATCAACAGCATAATGTATGTATTCTTTTCCTTTATCATCAATTACTGAACTGTATTTTTTTTCCAGTTGAGAGAGAAAGCTGCTAACCATTCTCAATGGCTCCTGTAAATCATGAGAAGCGATGTAGGCAAATTGTTCCAATTCAATATTTACTGCTTTGAGTGCGTCAAGTGCCTCTTGCAGTTTATTTTCTGCAATTTTGGTCTGTGTTATATCAATGCCATATCCAATCATGTACTTTAATCTCTCGCCTTCAAAATATGGGTAAAAATTCCTTAAAATATATTTTGTTTCACCCTCCTTTGTTTTATGCTCGTCAACCCAATCGACAACCTTTTTTTCATTCACTGCATGATCATATAATGCTCTTCTTTTTTTTGCCATGGTATCATCAATGCCAAAATATGCAGCATAATCAAAGTCGTTTTTCCCAATCAGCCATTGTCTTCTTTCTTCATCTTTAATTGCTGTTGGGTTTAAGTACAGATAATTGTGGTTTTGATCAAACACTGCAATATCTGCGGGTATGTTGTTCAGGATATCATCGGTGAATTTTTTTTGTTTTTCAATTTCTCGGTTGGCATTTACCATTTCTGTGATATCCCTCTGAATGGATATCCAGTGACTGATACGACCTCTTTGATTTGTAACCGGATTGAGGGTGAAATTAAGCCATATTTCTTCCTTGTTTTTTTTATAGGCAATGACCGTAGCTTCTGAACTTTCAAATTTAAGGATACTTGAAATGACTCGCTCCACTATTTGAGCATCAGACTTTGGGCCACTCAGCATTATAGGAGATTGACCAATTGCCTCTTCGCTGGAATACCCTGTGATTTTGGTAAAAGCTTTGTTCACATAAAGTATAGGAAGATTTTCTTTCGCTGACATGATGATAACACTGTCATTGGTTTTCTCTACCACAGATTCCAGCAACTTCAAATGCTGCTCTTCTCTTTTTTTCTTGGTGATATCCTGAACAGCACCAATTATTCTAATGGCATGGCCGGTTTCATTTCTTAATATGTAGGCCTTGTCATGCGATATGGCATAGCTTCCATCAGCTTTTCTGAATCGGTATTCTGCTTCCCAGATATCTGAATTGCTTTCGAATGCTTTTTCCATATTAGTCATGATCTTCTGATAATCATCTGCATGCACATTATTATTCCACCATTTTAAATCATGCTGAATATCATTTAATTTATATCCAAAAACTCTTGAAAATCCATCTCCGAAAAAAATAGTGTTGTTTATAATATCCCAATCCCATATAGCTTCTGAGGTAGCCTTGGAAACAAGCTCATATCGTTTATTGCTTTCTTGTAATGAAAGTGCATAGTCTTTAATTTTTTCGGCAGATGTTTTTAATTCTTCTTTTTGTTTGTTAACCTGACCAAGTAATTCTTTCAACTCTTTATTTACAATACTGGAAGAATGATTAATGTGCAACATATCCAACAGAGAATCGTGAGCGGCAAATTCTTTAAAGGTAAGTCCGGTTTTATTGAGTTCTTCCGTTGATAAAATCCATGGGGAGCCGATGAAAATAAAATTGCTGTTTTCGTCTAATAATTCCAATTGACCTCTGAGTGTAATCTTTGGGTGGTTAATGGTTTCGATTAATAACAATCCGCCACAGATTTTTTGTAATGACTCTTTATTAATACTGTCTAAATGAGGTCTTTTTATGATGAAGCAATCGGCAAATTTTTCTTTAGATACACCGATTATTTTTTCAAGGGAATGTCCTTTAGATTCAATAATCAGTTCTTCATTAATGATCATGAAAAACGGATGGAGTCTATTGAACTGCTCTTGTTGAAAGGTTAATTGAAATGACATTATTCTTTTACCAGCTTACTTTGAATACTTCGTGATTACTGCCATCGTCTCTGCTCTCAAGCAGCATTATCTCTACAGGTGTTTCGTACATTTTCCCAAGTCCAACCAAAAGCCCTCTCACAAACTCCTGCAAGCCCTCTCTTTTGGAATAGTAATGAATATGTATACTTTTTTCTTCTATATCGCTCACTTTGAACTCAGGAGGAGTGAGTTTAGGGTATATCATCATGATATGATTATGGAAAACAGGCAGGTTAGTTAAGAATTCTTTTAGATTGTTTCCTCCGGCTTGCAACAGTCCACCATATTTTTCTTTTGTTGTTCGTAAAATCCACCATTCACCCAATAGCTGCAGAACGGTTTTCACTTCTACATTCATCTCTTCAGAAATAGCTCCGGCAAGCTTGTAAGTGATGTCATCATTATACGGCTCATTGCTTATGAAAAAATCAACATCAATACCGCTTCTTTTTTTTACGGCATCCCATTTTTCTTCTCCAAAATTTTCTTTTACCAAGTCCTCAATCGCTTTATTAACTATTCCATACATAAGGATAAAGTTTTATGCTATTTTTAATTCAATTTTAGTAAATATACAAACAAATGATATCGGTTTAGTGCGATTAAGAAAGGTTATTTTGGGTTTAAAATACTTAAACAAAAGCTTTGCGCTTATTTTGTTAACCCCTTTGGGTTGTTTTTTGATGATTTATGATTAATTTTAAGCTCTTAGTTTAATTTTTAAATTAAAATATGATACAAATTTGTCTTATAACAATCACTCCAACTATTACAACCCGTCAGGGTTGCAAAGTATCATATTAACCGCGGGCTTAGGCTGTCAAAAGACAAAAGTCTTACTCAATTAATCGGTCATTTAATTTTCTAACAACATATTTATGCAAGTATTAAAATTCGGAGGTACATCTGTAGCTAATGCGGAGAATATCAGAAAAGTAATCTCCATAGTAAGAGAGGCGAATAAAAAAAGTCAGGTCATTGTAGTGGTATCTGCCCTGGGAGGAGTGACGGATTTATTGCTGGATGCCGGCACCCTCGCTGCCGAAAAAAAATCATCTTACTTTGAAAAACTCAATACGGTTGAGCAGCGTCACATTGATTGTATCAACGAGCTCATTTCTGATAAAAACAAATCTGCTTTACTCAGTTTAATCAAAGACAGTATCGATGAGCTGAAATCTCTGCTGAATAGTTTTTTTGTCATAGGAGAAATAACACCGCGTTCGAAAGACCGCATAGCCGGATACGGAGAATGGCTTTCTTCCCAAATCATTGCTCAGGCCTGCAAAGAAAATGGCTTGGATGCTCTGTGGAAAGACAGTCGTGAACTGATTGTCACCAATTCTTCCTTCGGGACGGCTGCTGTGGATTTTTCCGTTACGGATGCCCGCATCGCTGAATTTGTAGCTTCGTTTAACCATCAGTGTTATATCCTTCCAGGATTCATTGCATCTGACAAGAACGGCATCCCCACCACGCTCGGAAGAGGCGGATCCGATTATACCGCCGCTATTGTGGCTGCCGCATTGAATGTATCCAACCTGGAGATATGGACCGATGTAAGCGGTATGATGACTGCAGATCCCCGTCTCAGCAGCAATGCTAAAATCATACCTCACATTTCCTATCAGGAGGCCATGGAATTGTCGCATTTCGGAGCGAAAGTGATTTATCCGCCCACCATCCAGCCCGTTATGAATAAAAATATTCCGGTCTGGATTAAAAATACTTTTGCCCCAAATGATTATGGAACAAAAATATCCAACGGTAAAGTGGAGGGTGAACAAAACCTTGACAAAGACGCAGAAATGGTAACAGGTATTTCAAGCATCAACAACATTTGCCTGATTACATTGGAAGGAAATGATATTAACGGAATTCCCGGTTTCTCAAAGAGATTGTTTGAGGTTTTTAGCAATGAAAAAATTAAAATCATATTGATAACTCAAAGTTCATCGGAGCAATCAATTACGCTGGCTATAGAAAGCAATGCGGCTCTTAAAGCACGCAATGCTATTGATTTTGCATTTGCCAATGAATTGGCATTGCAACAACTTGATCCGCCAAAAATTGAATCAGGATTGTCTATCGTTGCTGCTGTCGGAGAAAGCATGCGCAATCACCCGGGTGTAAGTGGACGTATGTTCAGTTCAATGGGTAGAAACGGTATTAATATCAGAGCCATTGCTCAGGGCTCCTCAGAAAAAAATATTTCCGCTGTAATCAACACTACTGATGTCAGCAAAACAATCAATGTGTTGCATGAAGAGTTTTTCGAACAAACGTACAAACAGTTGAACGTTTTCCTTGCCGGCACAGGAAATGTGGGTCAGCGTCTGCTCGCGCAAATCAACCGGCAGATAGGTTTCCTTCAGGAAAAAATGCGTGTGAATATCAGATTGATTGGTTTGTGCAACACACGTAAAATGCTGATAGATGAAAAAGGGATTGATACCGGCAGCTGGCAGGAAGCGCTGGAGAATGCACCTATGGCTGATCTTTCACTTTTTGTGGAGGAAATTATTCGTCTTAATCTAAGAAACACTGTATTCGTCGACGTTACTGCAAGCAATATTGTTGCGGATGTATACCACAGACTCTTGCTGAAAAGCATCTCCGTAGTGGCCTGCAACAAGCTTGCCGCGGCATCTTCTTATCAGAACTACAAAAAATTAAAAGACCTCTCCCGGGAATACAATGCACAGTTTTTGTTTGAAACCAATGTTGGAGCAAGTTTGCCCATCATAGGCACCATCAATGATTTAATGCACAGCGGTGACAGGATTCATAAGATTGAAGCGGTACTCAGCGGTACACTCAATTTTGTTTTTAATAACTACGACGGTAAAAAGAAATTTGCCGATGTGGTAAAACAAGCACAGGCAGAAGGATACACAGAGCCTGATCCGCGCCTCGATCTCAGCGGCACGGATGTAATGAGAAAGATTATGATCCTGGCAAGAGAAGCAGGAGAGCAGTTGGAAATGGAGAGCATCACCAATAATAGCTTTATGCCCGAGTCGTGCATGAAAGGAACCGTTGAGAATTTTTATGAGGAGATGGCAATGCAGGAAGAGCATTTTAAAGAATTATTTGACAAAGCTAACAGCAATGGGCATAAATTGAAATTTGTTGCAACATACAATCACGGTAAAGCATCCGTGGGTTTGCAACATATCCAACCGGAAAATGACTTGTATCATTTGTATGGGAAAGACAATGTCGTGCTGTTTTATACCGATCGTTACAAAGACCAGCCGCTTGTCATTAAGGGCGCCGGCGCCGGAGCCGATGTTACAGCCAGCGGAGTATTTGCCGATATCATCAGAGCATCAAAAGTTTAAACTTATCAAATGAACACCATCACTGTAAAATCTCCTGCCTCTGTGGCCAATCTCTGTTGCGGCTTCGATATCATGGGTATTGCCCTGAGCGGATTGTATGATGTAATGACGTTGACAAAAAGAGAGGAGAAAGGTATTTCTATCAAGCATATTGACAAATATAATTTGCCGGAGGATCCGGCTCAAAATGTTGCCGGCGTTGCATTACAGGCTATGATGGATGCATTGCAATATCCTAACGGGTTTGATGTCATCATTGATAAACAGATAAAGCCGGGCAGTGGCATAGGTTCCAGTGCAGCCAGTGCTACGGGCATTGTGGTGGCAGCAAATGAATTGCTCGGTAAACCTTTCGGAAAAAAAGAATTGGTGGCTTTTGCCATGGAGGGAGAAGCGCTGGCCAGCGGCTCTCGTCATGCAGACAATCTGGCTCCCTGTATTTACGGAGGGCTTACCCTGATCAGAGATACCGCCACGCTGGATATCATTGAACTGCCGATACCTCCGATGTATGTAAACATTGTTCATCCTCAAATTGAAATAAAAACATCTTATGCACGTCAGATTCTTCCCAAAGAAGTGCCATTGAAAAGTGCCATCACCCAGTGGGCCAATGTAGCAGGGCTGATAGCGGGATTTATCAAAGCAGATTATGGCCTGATCAGCAGATCTCTCATTGATGTCATTGTAGAACCTGTGAGAAGTAAACTAATACCGGGATTTGATGAGGTGAAGAAAAAGAGTCTCGAAGCCGGAGCCCTGGGCGGAGGCATCGCCGGTAGCGGCCCGTCTCTGTTTATGTTTAGCGAAAACATCGATGTGGCTAAAGCTGTAGAGGCGGAAATGATTAAAGTATATAAGAGTCTGAATATTGAATACAAAACCTACATCACCACAATAGGAGAGGGAGTGGTGGTTGACAATAGCTGAAACTTGTAGCTTCTAAACCCCTAAACATCCAAACCCCTAAACCAGATTTTTTATTTTATATAAATATGAATTACTTCAGTCTAAATAACAGAAACGCATTCGTAGATTTTAAAGAAGCAACTATCAGAGGCCAGGCCCCGGATAAAGGTTTGTATTTTCCGGAAAAAATTCCTTCGTTGGATAAAACGCTGATATCCGATATTGATAATATTTCCAATGAGGAAATCGCCTTTCGGGTAATTCGGCCCTTTGTCGGCAATGGTATACCGGAGGATGTTTTATTTGATATTGTTAAGCAGACAGTTAATTTTCCTATTCCATTGGTGAAAATAAAAGAGGATATGTATGCGCTTGAAATGTTTCATGGAAATACCCTCGCATTTAAAGACATTGGTGCAAGATTCATGAGCAGATGTCTGGCTCATTTTGTAAAAGGGAATGATAAGAAAGTTACCGTATTGGTAGCAACTTCGGGTGATACAGGCGGTGCGGTTGCTGATGGATTTTATAATGTGGATGGGGTAGATGTGGTTATTTTATATCCATCAGGGAAAGTCAGCATGGTGCAGGAAAAGCAATTGACTACATTGGGAAGTAATATCCATGCGCTTGAAGTAAACGGTACGTTTGATGATTGTCAGCAAATGGTAAAAAAAGCTTTTACTGACAATGACTTAAATGAAAAATTATTTTTGACTTCAGCCAACTCTATCAATGTGGCACGCTGGCTGCCGCAACAGTTCTTCTATTTTTTTGCATACAAGCAATGGCCTGATAAGACAAATGCACCCGTTGTCTGTGTGCCCAGCGGCAATTTTGGAAATATCTGTTCGGCATTACTGGCAAACATTTCAGGCTTGCCCGTTAAACACTTTATTGCAGCATGCAATGCCAATGACGTAGTGCCCAATTTCATGAAAACATATGAATACAAGCCGAAGAAAGCAGTGGCTACTCTCTCCAATGCGATGGATGTGGGAGACCCCAGCAATTTCATTCGAATATTAGAATTATTTCAACATCAAACAAAAGAGTTGTCATCCAAACTTACTGCTTACAGCATATCTGATGAAGAAACTGCAGCCACAATAAAATCGGTCGAAAAAGAATTTAACTATCTGCTTGATCCTCATGGTGCTGTTGGTTATCTTTCTCTCAAAAGGCATTTGGATTTGCATCCAAATGATAAAGGCATCTTTGCAGAAACTGCTCACCCTGTTAAATTTTATGATGTGGTGGAACCAATCATTGAAAAGAAAATAGACTTGCCTCCCTCTGTACAAAATATCATACACAAAGAAAAAGTATCCACTAAAATTGAAAACGATTTCGGAGCATTGAAAGATTTTTTATTTGTCATGTAATTAAAACCTCTCCCAGTATTACAAAAATCTTAACAGCAGTCATTATTGCTGCATAAAATTGTTTTTTTAGATTCGTACCACGAACCTGAATTATAAACAATAATATCCTTTTTCTATCGTTTTAATACTACATGCATTAGCTTTTTATTAAATCCAATTACTATTTAAAACGCGCATTTAAATGAAAAAATTCAGTCGTAAATCCAAATCATTATTTCTTTCTTTAGTTTTGTTTTCTTTGATTCCCGGCAGGGAAGTATTCAGTAAAAATTTTCTTTTCAACCCACCCGTTGTATCATACAATCCGCCTTCGCTCACAGGTCTGTCTACTTTATATGGCCGGCTGAATCTTGATGTCATGGGATTGTCCAGAGAAGCTTTTACTTATGCGCTGAATGGCTATGAAAAGCTTCTTCAGGCAGGAAAGATTACCAATGACAGGATTATAACCATTATTGATTTCACCAAATCATCTTCCAGCAAAAGATTGTTTGTAATTGATCTTGAAAAAGAGCAGTTGCTTTTCAATACTTATGTTGCACATGGACAAAATTCCGGAAAGGCATATGCCACTCAGTTTTCCAATATTCCTGAAAGTTTGCAGAGCAGTTTGGGTTTTTATCAAACATCAGAAACCTACATAGGCAAACATGGTTATTCCATGCAACTGATTGGTTTAGAGAAAGGGATCAACGATAAAGCCAATGAGAGAGCTATTGTTTTGCATGGTGCTGCATATGTATCAGAACAACTCATTCGTAGTCAGGGCTTTATTGGCAGAAGCTGGGGCTGTCCTGCTGTTCCGGAGAAATACTCCAAATCCATCATCAATTCCATAAAAAATGGCTCCTGTCTTTTCATTTATGCATCCGATAAGAATTATCTAAACAAATCAAGACTTGTTTTTGGCTAAATTTCCTCCGGTTAACTGTCCTATTTTTCTTTGAATTGAAGTAACTTCACCGAAAATTTTTACGGATGAATCAATTGCGTGGCACAGGGGCGGCTATCGTTACACCATTCAACAAAAAAAAAGAAGTTGATTTTGATAGACTTTCGATACTTATTGACTTTATCATAGGGGATGGGGTGGATTATATTGTCACCCTGGGTACCACAGGAGAAACCCCGGTACTCAGCAAGGAAGAAAAAATTGATATCATTCAGCATACCATCAGGCACATAAACAAGAGAGTGCCGGTTGTTGTTGGCATGGGCGGCAACGACACTGCATCGCTTATAAAAGAAATGCTGTCGTATCCTCTGGATGAAGCAACGGCCATTTTAAGTGTTTGTCCTTACTATAGCAAACCCTCCCAGGAAGGAATTTATCAGCATTATAAATTGGTTGCGGAAGCTTCACCCAAACCTTTGATATTGTACAATGTGCCATCAAGGGCAGGACGAAATATGTCAGCTGAAACAACGATTAAACTTGCTGAGGCTTCTGATAAAATTATTGGCATAAAAGAAGCCAGCGGAGATATGATTCAGTGTATGGAGATTTTAAAAAATCGACCCAAAGATTTTTTAGTGATTAGCGGAGATGATGCACTCGCTTTGCCTCAAATAGCTTGTGGCATGGATGGCGTAATCAGTGTTGCTGCAAATGCTTTCCCCAAAAAATTCTCCTCCCTGGTTAATTATTCCATCGCCAATGATTTCGTCAACGCAAGAAGGATCAACGACCTGCTTATACCCGCATATCAATATATGTTCGAAGAAAATAATCCCGCCGGTATAAAGACATTTTTATATGAACTGGGATTGATAGAAAATGAGGTTAGATTACCAATTGTGCCACTAAGCGAGCATATTCATGGTAAAATCAAATCGTATCTGAAATCAAATTTTCCGGGTTGAAACGTTTCTCAGATTTTATAACAACTCCCTTCAATAGCAAGTGAGGTGTTTTCAAAAACCTCTTTGGTCTCTGTAAGAAACGCATCCAGGTTTTCATATTTTGAAGAGAAATGACCGATGATGAGTTGCTTCACCCCGGCGAGTTTTGCAATGTTTGCAGCTTGAACGGTTGTGCTGTGATACCTGTCCATTGCTTTCTGTGGCTGGTCTTTCAGATAGGTGGTTTCATGATATAGTAAATCAATCCCCTTGATTTTTTCCACAACAGATTCGTTATAAAGGGTATCCGCACAATAAGCATACGTTCTCGGCGGTGCGTTAGGAGAGGTGACTTCATGATTAGGAATAACTGTACCGCTTTTTGTTATGTAATCTTCTCCTTTTTTTAATTGTTCGTAATAAGACAAAGGAATTTCAAACGCCTTGGCTTTTTCCGGCTCCACACTTCTGGGATTTTTTTTCTCTCTAAATAAAAATCCCCAGCATTCAATCCGGTGCTGCATCTTGATGCAACTTATTTCAATTTTATTTGTGCAGGCAATCATGCCTTCTTCTGTTAAAGAATGAAAATGAATAGGATAACTTAATCTGACTTCCCCGGCCTCCAACTGACAATTAATGATTTGCTCCAGTTGTGTAGGTCCGTAGACATGCAACTCCTGAGTTCTGCTGAGCAAACTCATGCTGGTAAGCAGTCCAATTAAGCCAAAATAATGATCTCCGTGCAAATGCGAAATAAAGATGTGCGATAGTTTGTTGTTTCTTAGCTTATATCTTGCCAGCTGGGATTGCGCTCCCTCTCCACAATCAATGAGGAAACTATTGTCCTCGGTCTGCAGTATTTGAGCCGTAGGATTTCTTCCGAATGCAGGAATGGCAGAATTACTGCCAAGTATTGTTAGTGCAAACAAGCAATTATTTTTTTAGATAAAGTTATTGTTATATTTTAAAACTTAATCACCGATTTAATTGTCGAAATTCTTCAACAACTCTCTTTCAATTTCTTCCATCTGAACAATATCCCAGGCCTCGCTTTCAGAGGGAGTTATATTCATAATGTCAGACAAGTCTTCGTTTTCAAAAACCAATGCTACCTGCTCTTTCATTTCACAAATTACAAAGGAATGCCCTTTTTCATAGAATTGGCTTTGCAAAGATGCAATTATATGAGCGGCAGAATTGTCAATGTTTGTCAGATTTTTTAGGTTGAGAACGATGTGCGGAACTTCCTTTGTATGATAAAAATCCAACTGATCACGCAATTTTTCTGCCATAATAACAGAGATTACGGATTCCTGCGGGGTTATTACGGTAAATTTCTCTTTGGTATCTATTTTGACGTCCATAGTTAAACAAACAATTTTAATTTATGTAAAATAAGTTAAAATTGGTCTGATTGTTAATATCGGGAAAATCTTTTTAAAAAAATTGCACTAAATTTCTGAAAATTGACAAAGAATTGTTTTTGTGGTAATTGATTGCAGTGTCTGTTTGTTATTAAAAAATTAATTACGTAACTTAAATATAAATCCCCTGTGTAAACTAAAACGATTTAAATAATCGTTATTATTGTAAATATAAAAACTATCAGAATGGATAATAATTTTTCAGCCCAGGTTAAAGAGATTATCTCTTACAGCCGTGAGGAAGCCTTAAGGCTCGGTAATGAATTTATTGGTACGGAACATCTTGTCTTGGGTTTAATCAGAGAAGGAGACAATACTGCTGTTAAAGTGCTTAAAGCGCTGAACATCGATTTGTATGAATTGAGAAAGGAAATTGAGATTGCAGTCAAAGATAAGACCGGAAAAAATATTGCCAATATCAATTCTCTGCCACTTACCAAACAGGCGGAAAAAGTTATTCGCATAACCGTATTGGAAGCTAAGTTTTTTAAAAGCGAGCAGATAGAAACAGAACACTTGATGTTGTCTATTCTGAAAAACAAAGAGAATGTAGCAACGCAAATTCTCAATCAGTTCAATGTTAATTACGAACTGTTCAAAACGGAGCTGGGCATTACCACTACCACGCCTCCTCCTCAGGCAGAGTATAATGAAGATGATGATTTTGATGAAGAAAAGAAACAGTTCGGTGGCCAGCAATCCAAAGGTTCAAAAGCAGCAGGACAACCAAAAACAAAAACTCCTGTTCTGGACAATTTCGGACGCGATATCACCCGCCTCGCTGAAAACGGTTCTCTTGACCCAATTGTAGGCAGAGAGAATGAGATTGAGCGTGTTTCTCAGATTTTATCACGCAGAAAGAAAAATAATCCCATTCTGATTGGAGAACCGGGTGTGGGTAAGACGGCAATTGTAGAAGGTTTGGCGCTTCGCATTGTACAGCGTAAAGTATCCAGGGTTCTTTTCGACAAACGTGTGGTGAGTCTGGATCTTGCCGCTCTGGTAGCCGGGACAAAATACCGCGGACAGTTTGAAGAAAGGATGAAAGCCATCATGAATGAACTGGAAAAAAACCGCGATGTAATTCTCTTTATAGATGAAATACACACTATAGTAGGTGCAGGTGGTGCCAGCGGCTCACTGGATGCCTCCAATATATTCAAACCAGCGCTGGCCCGCGGTGAATTACAATGCATCGGTGCCTCCACACTGGATGAATACCGCATGCATATAGAGAAGGATGGCGCACTGGACAGAAGATTCCAGAAAGTTATTGTTGAACAACCTTCTGTAGAAGAGGCCATTGAAATTTTAACCAACATCAAAAACAAATACGAAGACTATCACAATGTATCATATAGTAAAGAAGCTGTGGAGGCCTGCGTGAAACTAAGTGATCGTTATATGACGGATAAATTGTTGCCCGATAAAGCGATAGATGTTTTAGATGAAGTAGGCGCAAGAAAACATATCAAAAATATCAATGTTCCTGAAAATATCCTGGAACTCGAGCGTAAGATAGAAGAAATCAAACTGGAAAAAAACAAAGTGGTTAAAAGCCAAAAGTTTGAAGAAGCTGCTTCTTTGAGAGATACAGAAAAACGTTTACAGGAAGATTTGGAAAGTGCTAAAAATCAATGGGAAGAAGAGAGTAAGCACAAAAGATACCCCATCGAAGAAGAGGATATCGCTGAAGTGATTTCTATGATGACAGGTATTCCGGTTAAAAGAATGGTTCAGGCCGAAACGGATAAATTGCGCAGGATGGCTGATGATCTCAGAGGTGCGGTCATCGGTCAGCAAGACGCTATCACTAAAGTAGTGAAAGCTATTCAAAGGAACAGAATAGGGTTAAAAGATCCGAAAAAACCAATAGGTACTTTCATATTCCTTGGTCCTACAGGTGTGGGTAAAACCGAACTTGCCCGTTCTCTTGCCAGGCATATGTTTGACAACGAAGATGCGCTGATTCGGATTGATATGAGTGAGTACATGGAAAAATTTACCGTCAGCCGACTGATTGGAGCTCCTCCCGGATACGTAGGGTATGAAGAAGGCGGTCAGCTAACTGAAAAGGTTAGACGAAAACCATACAGTGTTATACTTTTGGACGAAATCGAAAAAGCCCATCCGGATATTTACAATATATTGTTGCAGGTATTGGATGATGGCCAGCTCACAGACGGCCTGGGAAGAAAAGTAGATTTCAAAAACACCATGATCATCATGACATCCAACATCGGTGCCCGTCAACTGAAGGAGTTTGGAGATGGCGTAGGTTTCGCTACGCAGGCTCGTCAGGAAAATCTGGAGGAAAACAACAAGGCCATTATTGAAAAAGCATTGAAGCGCACTTTCAGTCCGGAGTTTCTTAACCGTATTGATGACATCATCGTATTTAATTCACTCAATAAAGAAAATATCTTTGAAATCATCGATATTCTCATGAAAGGTGTGATGAAGAGATTGAGTAATCTTGGGTTTACACTGGAACTGGCGGAAGATGCAAAAGATTTTATTGCAGATAAAGGATACGACAGTCAGTTTGGTGCCCGCCCGCTGCACAGAGCTATTCAGAAATATCTTGAAGATCCTCTGGCAGAAGAAATTCTGAATAATACGATTAAGGCCGGAGATACCGTAATTGCTGAACTTAACAAGGAAGAAGGAAAAATTAAATTCAAATTAAAGGAAGGCCCAAAGAAGAGAGAGAAAAAGTCTGAGGCATAATTTAACTTAAAATGTTTTACAGCGCTCCTCCCGGAGCGCTTTTTTATTTTATATCAGGTGCTTATCTTCGTATAGAATGAAAAAAATTATTGTCACCATTGACGGGTGGTCTTCCTGCGGAAAAAGCACCATTGCCAAACAAATGGCCAAAGCTTTAGGGTATGTGTACATAGACAGCGGAGCCATGTACAGAGCAATTACCCTGTATTTTTTAAGACATCATATCGACTGGACCACCGAGCCGGAAATTATTGAAGCCCTGGATAAGATTCATTTGAGTTTCAGGCACAATGATCATTCCGGGCAATCAGAAATTTATCTTAATGGAGAAAATGTTGAGTATCTCATCAGAGAACTGGTTGTTGCCGAAAAAGTCAGTGAGGTAGCCGCAGTAGCTACTGTAAGAAAGTTTGCCGTTGAGCAACAGCAAAAAATGGGTATTGAAAAGGGTATAGTGATGGATGGGAGAGACATCGGTACTACTGTTTTTCCTGAAGCCGAATTGAAATTATTCATGACTGCTGATATTGAAACCCGAGTGGTAAGAAGATTCATTGAGATGCACGCAAAAAATCCAAACGTTACAAAGGAAGAAGTGAGAGCCAATTTGCAAATGCGTGATCATATTGATTCCAACAGGGAAGTCAGCCCGCTCCGAATGGCAGAAGATGCGGTGCTTTTGGATAATACAAATCTCACTATGGAGGACCAGCTTGATTTGTCTTTGAAATTGGTTGCGAAAAAACTTTAGCTGCTACACAACAGTGGCCACAATTTTATCGTAGGCAGTTTCGTCAATGTAGTAACCTGCAATTTTTTTAATTACCATTTCAACAATCGCATCCGGACAGCTCGCGCCGCTTGTCATCAGGATTTTTACAGGTTTTTTTTCTGGTAAAAAATCAGCCGTGGTCAGCTCGGTATGATTATGGAAATTATAATGAGAAATCTTTTTTTCAGAAAGGATTCTATCTGAATGGTCTATATAGTAAGTACGCAATTTTTCTTCGCAAAGTTCAACGAGATGAGAAGTATTGCTGCTGTTATATCCGCCCACTACAATGGCAAAATCGGCTTCCTGCTCCAGTAATCCCATTACAGCTGTTTGATTGTCATTCGTGGCGTAGCACAAAGTATCTCTGGTATCGGCAAATCTTTCCTGAATGTCATTTTCAGTAAGAGTATATTTTGAAGCCATCGTTTGTTTTAGAAAATCTGCAATGGCCTGTGTGTCACTGGCAAGCATAGTGGTTTGATTTACCACTCCGATTCGTTCGAGGTCTTTTTCAGCATCAAATCCTTTAGAATGCCTTCCTTCAAATGTTTTATAAAAATCATTTATCGGAAGTTTTCCTGTGATGTAATCAGCCAGAATGATGGCTTCTGACATGTCATTGATTACGAGTGTGGGAGTGTTTTGTGCAGCATGGGAAAAAGTAGCTCTGGTTTCTTCATGTGAAGGTTTTCCATGCACTATTACTGAATAATTTTTCTGTGCAATTTGCTCGCTTCGGTTCCACACTTTCTCCACGAAAGGACAGGTAGTATTGTATTTCTGAACGGGAATGCCAATTTCATTTAGCTTTTCTTCTATTGCGATGGTGGTGCCAAAAGCTGGAATAATTACAACATCTTCTTTGGTTAATTCTTCAAATGGTACAATGGAATTTCCTTTAGTATCCTGTAAAAAAGAAACACCTCTTTCAATCAGATCGGCATTTACTTTGGGATTATGAATCATTTCACTCAGCAGAAAAATCCTTTTACCCGGATTCTCATCAACTGTTCTGAAGGCAATCTCAATGGCATTTTCAACACCATAGCAAAACCCGAAATGACGGGCAAGATAAATCTGCAGAGGGCCAAAATCCAGCAAGGTAGGACTGAAATCTTTTTTCATTTTATCCTCTGATTTTCTTTTTTCCTTGATGGAACTAATCAGCGGACTTCTGTAGGTGAATGGTATGGTAAATTGCTTCATTTGATTTTAAATCTCGTCAAAGTTACAATCTTCAGGTCAAGTGCCGTACAGGGAAAAAATTTTACTTCATTAAATTACTGTTTTAAAGAAAAGCCCCGACAATATATCGGGGCTTTTATAAATACTTGTGCCGGTAAAATTATTCACCATCCAGGGTAATAGGATACTCGTATAGTCCGTCATAACCGGGATAAAAACCGCTTATGGTGAAGGATTTCTGGCTGCCTGTGATTTTTTTAAGATCATCAACATTTTTCACATTGTTGTCGTCAATTTTTAAGATGATAAACCCGTCTTTCATACGTGTTTGATCGTTCAACGCGCCATCTTTAATTTTTTTCACAACCACACCTCCGTCAATTCCATATTCTTTTGCTTTTTTATTTTCAAGATTGATAAAATCGGCGCCGAGTAAATCAAACTGTGTTTCATTTTTTACAATATCATAAGTTCCCGCTTTATTTTTAAGGGTTACATTTACAGTCATTGGTTTGTCACCGCGTAAGATGGTAACAGGTATTTTATCTCCTGGTTTGTATTTGCTTACCTGCTCCTGTAATTCCCCACCGCTACTGATATCAACACCATTTATCTTTTGAATTTTATCTCCTTTTTTTATCCCTGCGTCATAAGCTCCTCCGTCTGAAGGAACATCTATTGCATATATGCCGTCATATGCTTGTGAGGGTATTTCAAGTTTTTTCTTTTGTTCATCTGTCAAATCGGATACGCTCGCAAACTGAATACCTAAATACCCTCTTTGTACTGTTCCGAATTTGATGATATCATCTACTACCTTTTTAGCAATATTTACCGGTATGGCATAGGAGTAGCCGGAATAATAACCTGTAGGAGAGGCAATAGCGGAATTTATACCAATCAACTTACCATCTGTATCAATCAGCGCGCCGCCACTATTACCCATATTTACCGCAGCATCTGTTTGAATGAAAGACTCTACAGCACCGCCTGAATTTCCGGTTTTATCTTTGTTCAAACCCAGGCTTCTTGCTTTTGCGCTCACAATACCTGCAGTCACGGTGGTTTCCAGATTGAGCGGATAACCGATTGCTAGCACCCACTGTCCAATTTTCACATTGTCGGAATTGCCATAAATCAGATAGGGGAGGCCGGCAGCTTCTATTTTGATGACAGCCAAATCGTATGCAGGATCCGTGCCGATTACTTTTGCTTTGTAAGTGCGTTTATTATTCAGCGTTACAGTGATTTCATCGGCATTCAGTACAACGTGGTGATTGGTAACAATAAAACCATCATCGCTGATGATAACACCAGAACCTGAAGCCTTTTGTTCCGGAATGACGTTTATTCTTCCGCCGCCAAAAAACTGGTCAAACATATCGTCGCTGAAAAAATCACTGAAAGGATTCTGTCTCATACGAGGCAGATTGTTGTTTACCTGCTTCGCGTTTGTTTTTGTTTTGATGTGAACCACAGCCGGAATTGCCGCTTGTGATGGCTGAGTGAAATCTACAGCTGCACCAGGAGGGGTATTGCCATCTCCCATGCCAACAAGTTTGTAGTTGGATGGCAATACACCGGGTTGCTGACCGGCGTATAGAGTACTGTTTTTGTTGATGAAGTGGTCGTATCCCCAAACTACTGTCAGTGTGGTAACGGCGCTGATACCTGCAATGCCTAAAATTTGTTTGAGATTCATTTGTATAAAAATTTATTTTGTGAGAGATTTATATGAGGCAATCTTCAATTTTTATGCCTGTACTGCAATTTAAAAAATCAGTGTCAATTTGTAAGTTTCAGTATGACATCTTTAACATATTATTAGACCGGAAAAGTTCAGTTTGTCAGACGCTCAGTAAAAATTGCATGCTATCCACCCCGTCAGCATAGTCGAATAGTCCGGGCTCCTGACCTTTGCCGAAGGGCACGAAATTTCGGCCTACTACACACTGAGCATTAGGGTTTGATGTTATGGACTTCCTGGTTTCCTCCGGATCATTGTAAAACTCATAATGCACTACTCCAATAGCGGAAAAAATTTCCTTATGTTCCGTCAACAGGATGGATTCATTTGTCATATAAAATGAATGATTGAGCAACAAAATAGATAGCTGGTAGTCGTAATTGTTGGCATATTTTTGATTGTCTCTGAAATATTTGTATTTGTCAAAAGATTTCAGCAATGGTATGAAATCATAACCGACGGGTACATATAGTTTGGTCACATTTCTGCACCCAAGCCCGAAGTACAAATGGATATCGTCGGAAAGAAGATTTAATTCTTCCTGCGTCTCGGCTCCTGTTAATAACGCTACGGAGGTTTTATTGCTGCGGATGATATGAGGATATTTGGAAAAATACTGTTCAAAATGTTGAGCCGACTGGTTGCTTCCGGTAGCTATGTATGCATCGCAGCCTTTTAAATTTTCAGCAATTTTTACAAGCGATTTTGTTTCGGGATTCAATTCATAAAGTTTGTGAATGAGGTGTTTCAACAACACATCGTCTTTGGATGAAAGTTTAATTGTCTGTTGATGTCCCGAAATGAATATACTCAGGAAATCATGAAATCCTACCATTGGAATATTGCCGGCCATTACCACACCAATGTTTTTAGGCGTTACGAGGTCGTCCAAAAAATAGTGTTGCGTCCAACTTTTCAGCAACGCTTTATCTAAAAATTTTTCGCAGATATTCTCTGAGGCAGTGTCAATAAAATTTTCCGTAAACCATTGGTTTTTTTGGCTCGCCTGAATTTTTATATTACGCCATTCTTCTCCGTTTTGTTTAATATATCCTCCTAATTCGGAAGCTAAATCAATACGATTTTGTAAATTCATTGTTATGTTATTACTTTACATCAAAATTACATTAGATGGCTATAAAGATAACAGATGAATGCATTAATTGTGGAGCTTGTGAGCCCGAATGTCCCAATAATGCAATTTATGAAGGCGGTGTAGAATGGGCAATTTCAGACGGAACTACTATCAAGGGCAGTTTTACCCTTTTGGATGGAGCCGTTTTGGATGCTGATCAGCGCAATGCTCCGGTCAGCAATGATACATATTATATCGTACCCAATAAGTGTACGGAATGCCAGGGTTTTCATGAAGAACCTCAATGTGCTGCCGTTTGTCCGGTTGACTGTTGTGTACCCGATGAGCAATATCAGGAGACGGTAGAGCAGTTGATGGCAAAAAAGAACAGTCTGCACATTTGATAAGTAAATATGTTTAATAAAACTTAGTGAAAGACTTTAACCGGTCTTTCACTTTTTTTTGAAACCAAGTTGATTGAAGTATGCAATTTTTTTAGTAAGTTTGAAAGGATTGGATTCCAGGTAATTGATCATTTTAAATTATTATTAAATATTGAAAAACTTATACCTCCCTGCATTATTTATTTTACTGATAAATTATTCCTGTAAGTCAAAGGAGTCGGCTTCTGATGACATTAATCTTGAAGCCAGGACACTGTTGCTCGAAGCCGATAAATCATTTTCCCTGATGAGTGAGCAAAAGGGAATTCATGTTGCATATATAGATTATATCGACAGCAACGGCGTGTTGATTCGTAATAATGCACAACCAATCTTGGGCGCCAATGCCATCGATTATATTATCCGGCAGGATGATGCGAATTTTACTTTCTCCAGAAAGCCACAACATGCTGAATTATCTCAATCGGGTGAGATGGGTTTTACATACGGCATTTATGCAAAAAAATATCATTCATTGGATACAATCCTATACGGATCTTATTCTTCCATCTGGAAAAAGCAATCTGATGGCAAATGGAAACTTCTTCTTGACAGCGAAAATGAAGGAATCGGCGAATAAGTTTATTTTTTGTTTCTTTGTCTAAACTTTATTTAATCTCATGATCAAAAACATTGCGTTGGTTACCGGCGGTTATTCCGGAGAAGCTGTTATTTCTTACAGAAGCGCAAAAACAATTTCCGAAAATATTGATGAGTCAAAGTGGAATTGCTATTGGATTGACATTAATCCTGATGGCTGGTTTTATACAGATAAAACAGGCGTAAATACACCGGTTGACAAAAACGATTTTTCTATTATTGACAATGGCAATAAAATTATTTTTGATGCTGTTCTTATTGGTCTGCATGGCACCCCGGGTGAGGATGGTAAACTACAAGGCTATTTCGACTGTCTCA
Organism: Chitinophagaceae bacterium; assembly: GCA_947458275.1. GTDB lineage: Bacteria > Bacteroidota > Bacteroidia > Chitinophagales > Chitinophagaceae > Ferruginibacter. The sequence goes on along the minus strand of CANGYR010000002.1, from coordinate 268,826 downwards.
AAATTCCTTATACATCCTGTGATGCGGCTACCTCAGCGCTGACTTTCAATAAACGTTATACAGTTGCAGTTGCTGCATTTGCAGGCATTGCCGTGGCTAAGTCTTTACATCTTTTCAAAAATACTCCCACTGCATCATCGGAAATATTAAACAAATTATCGTTGCCTTTATTTGTAAAGCCAAACAACGGAGGAAGTAGTTTGGGAATAAGTAAAGTAAAAGAAGCGGGTGATTTGGATGCTGCATTGAAAAAAGCGTTTAATGAAGATGATCAGGTATTGGTGGAAGAATTTATCAGTGGCAGAGAATTTACCATTGGGGTTTTCAAAACAAAAGGAGAGATTATTACGCTTCCCATTACTGAGATAATTCCTAAAAATGAGTTCTTTGATTTTCAGGCAAAATATGAAGGAGCAAGTGAGGAAGTGACGCCTGCAAAACTCGAGGAAGATATCGCCAATAAAATTCGAATCGAAGCGAGTAAAGCTTATAGTGTGTTTAATTGCAGAGGGATAGTCAGAATTGATTTCATTTATAATGAATCATCCGGTATTCCTTACTTACTCGAAATTAATACCGTTCCTGGGCAAAGTGCCGCCAGTATTGTACCTCAGCAGGTAAGTGCAATGGGGTGGACATTGAAAGAGTTTTACTCAGCTTTGATTGAAGAATGTCTTTGACATATCAGTTTATTTTAAATAAATTTGATCTTTATTATCTCTGTTGTTTTTTGAATCATTAATAATTAGCAGTGTTTAAATTCATTACCGACCGTCCTTTATGGGCAAATGTTTTGGCAGGAATAATATTCTTCTTCCTTATCATCTTTTTATTGCTGCAATTATTGGGTGCTATCACAAAACATGGCCAATACCTCACCGTTCTAGCTGTTGTTGGAAAAAAAACATCAGATGCGGTAGCGCTTCTTGAAAGCAAAGGGTTTGAAGTGATTTATGATTCGGTTTATACAGATACTGCTCAAAAGGGAATTGTTTTAAAACAAATACCTGAACCTAATTCAACCGTTAAGATTAACCGTATGGTAAAATTGACTGTAAACAGAGTTACTTTGCCTTTGGTGGAAATGCCTTCATTGCAGGGTAAAACATTAAATTTTGCATTAGAGATTTTGAGAAGAAGCCATCTTACACTTGGGGATACCATATTTAAACCCGATTTTATGATGGGATCTGTATTGGAACAAAATTTCAACGGAACGGTTATTCCTCCCGGAGCAAAACTTCCCTGGGGCAGTAAAATAGACCTTATAGTTGGAAGTGGATTGACAGAAGATAAATTGATAGTTCCTGATTTGGTAGGATTAACATACGAATCTGCCAAATTGATTCTCGATTCAAGCGGTATATTACTTGGCGCAATTGTTCCTGATCCTGGCATAAATGATACATTGAAAGCATTTATCTGGAAACAAAGCCCCCCCAGATTGAATGAGTTCGCCGAGCCGGTATACATTCAGCCCGGTCAAATCATGGATCTCTGGATTTCTCCGGTAATGAAAACTGTTATAGATTCGCAATCCGTTAAAAAAAATAAACCTTAATTATCAAGATGGAGTTAATAGGACCTGAAGAGCTTAAATCCAGAATGGATGCCCAAGAAGAAATTAATTTAGTTGATGTGAGAGAACTATCTGAGCACACCGCGTATAATATCGGTGGTCAATTAATCCCCCTGGGCAATATTCTTTCAATGCAGATAGAAGATCTCTATGATTTAAAGGACCAGGAAATAATTTTTTATTGTCGCAGTGGCAACAGAAGTGCACAGGCATGTCTGATGCTTGAGACCATGGGTTTTAAAAATGTTAAAAACCTTGTTGGCGGTATGTTATTGTGGCAGGAAAAATTTCCCGGATAGATAATGGTTTGTTTATAATTTTATTGTCACTCCCCCCATCATGTTAAAAGTTGCCATTGGGAAATAGTAATTATCTGTTGTGAAATTTCCGCCTGATATATAACTGAACGTGTAGCCATTAGCTACATATTTTCTGGAAAAAATATTATTAGCCTGAATGAACAAATTGATTGATCTTTCCTTTTTCAATTCCACCAGGTAGCTGATTCTTCCATCCTGCAGATAATAGTCACTTAGTGATCTTCCCTGATTAGATGTATTGTCAAGGTATTGCCTGCCAACATATTTACTTATCAGATCAACAGATAAATTCTTCATCGGGGTAAACGTCGCAACTGCATTGGCAATTATATTAGGAGAGAAAGAGATGTCTGTTGACTTGTAGAATTTGGAGAGCTGAGTGCCATTATCATAATCGTCAATGTATTCTGTAAAGTTTATTATTTTGTTTCTGCTGAATGCAATATTCCCGGAAACATTTACCCATTTATTAATTCTGATTCCTCCTTCCAGTTCAATACCTGTACGGTAACTCTCCGGAATATTGGTTCGTGTGTAAGCAAAAACATCGTTGACCTTTCCTGTGAGAACGAGTTGGTTGGTGTAGTACATGTAGTAAAAATTAACTGCCCAATTATAGGATTTATTTTTACGCTCAAATCCTGTTTCAAAGTCATGCAACACCTCCGGCTTGGGCAATTCATTGCTATTGGTTTCAAAATCATCCCTGTTGGGTTCCTTGGCCGCCTTGCCATAAGAAAAATAAAATCTGTTGCCTTTATTTGAGTAGCTGATACCTGCTTTTGGATTAAAGAATACATTATTTGTTTTTATCCTGATGTCCGGATTATTCCTGAATCCATTGATGGTGTAATCAACCATTCTTGTTTGCAAGTCAACATAAGTCTCCCATTTTGAACTCAGCTTATACGTCCATTTAGCATAAATAGAAGCATCTTTCTTTACCGCATTCAAATCATACCATCTGAAATTGGCGGGTATTGCTCCTTTTATTTCACTGTAAACGATATCTCCGAAATGTTTTCCGTCATATTGACTCAAGCCTCCGCCAATAATTAAATTGTTTTTGTTCTTATTGTATTGCACAGAGAAGATGGTGCCGTAAAAATTATTTTTCAGCCAGAGTTGACGGACCAAATCTACTTCGGATATTGTATTGGCACCGTCAATAAAGTCTGGAAGACCAAATGAGGCAAGGGATTGATCGGCTTTGTATTGTTCAAAATAACCTTTTCCTTTTGTCAGGAACACAGCAATGTTTGACTTCCAGTTATTATTAATTTTTCTGTTGTAGAAAAGCTGATAATGTGTCTGAGTATAGTTATCCGTCTCATTGTCATATGGAGTTCCTGTTTTTTCGGTACCTGCGGGATTGAATCTTCTGTTGTTATTGAGTGTAGCTTCATCAATTCCAAACCAGGCAGCATAGGTTTTTTCTTTTCCGGAAAAAACGTTCAGGCGCAGACTGCTTTTGTCATCTACCCATGCAAGTGATGTGTAAAACGATTGCAGATTTGTTTTAGCTCTGTCTACATATCCATCGCTTCTGATATCACTAAGTCTTCCGGTAAAAATCCAATGTTTACCAAGTAGTCCGGAGTTGAGCTGTAAAGTATTTCTGAATGAATTGAATGAGCCGGAATTATTACTGAATACAATGCTTTTTTTTGTGTCAATATCATTGCTATGCATATTGATCGATCCGCCAAATGAACCCGCTCCGTTGGTGGAAGTACCTATTCCTCTTTGAATTTGAATGGAGGATGCCGATGAGGCAAAATCAGGCAGGTTTACAAAAAATACGCCTTGGCTTTCCGGATCGTTGTATGGAATGCCATTAATGGTAATGTTTATTCTGCTTACGTCAGTTCCTCTCAGTCTGATATTGGTATATCCAATGCCATTGCCTGCATCAGAGCTGGCCTGGACAGAAGTGGTTTGGTTAAGTATATAGGGCAAGTCCTGGCCGATATTGTTTTTTTCTATTTCTTTTTTGCTAAGATTGGTTTTTGCCACCGGTGTATTTTCTGATGCCCGGACTGAAATGATTTCAATGGGCTGAAGCAGCGTGGAATCAGATTTTTTGAGTTCCTGGGCATCAGCTAACTGGAAAGCAATACAAAGAAGGACGCTTTGAATAATTTTTTGCATAAAAAATAAAACTTTGCTGAAATTCCGGAGTGAGTCCTTAGATGGCCAACGTGTTGGCAACTTCTCCCTTCGCAGGCATTATCCTGAGCAGGTTAACGGGTTTATTCTCAGCCTTCTATTTGAAAGCACCCCGGAAATTCAATTGAATGAATAGAACTTTTGAAGTGCAAATATAAAAAGAAAATCAAAATCAGTTCATGGGGAGATATTTTCTTTTTGATTCAATGAGTAAAAAACCATAACTTTGCAATGCGAAGTAGAGCAGCGGTAGCTCGTCGGGCTCATAACCCGAAGGTCAGAAGTTCGATCCTTCTCTTCGCAACAAAACAGAAGGGTTCACTTTAATGAATCCTTTTTTTTATTTAAAAAAATGCCCATATCTTTGGTTACATTTAATTTAAAATAAAAAACATGAAAAAATTACCATTATTTGCTATTGCCTTGGCGTTTTTAGCAACAGGATGTAAAAAAGAAAGTGCTTCAGGCTCTGGAGGAAGTGGAACTTGTACACTCAGTAAAACTTCACTTCCCGGGGTATATGTAATAACTGCAGCAACCTACCAGGTGGATGCACAATCAGCACCAGAAGATGAATTTGCCTTATACGATGCTTGTGAAAAAGATGATTTATTTACCATTAAAAATGATGGTACTTTAACGACATCAGAAGGTGCTACATCTTGTACTCCTCCCTCCGACCCAAGTTCTAGTAATTGGGTATTGAATGGCAGCAATTTTATTATTACAGATGGTGCTACTGAGGATCCATATACTATTTCTGAATTCAAATGCAATTCCTTCAAATTAAAGTATGTTGATGCGACAGATAATAGTATTTATATTTACACATTCACAAGGAAATAATTTATTAATATTATAAAAAAACCGGGCTTTATGTCCGGTTTTTTTATGTCTCCCGATAATTCAAATTAAATACTTTTATTTTAATAAGTGTGTTGAAATTTTTTATATCCGTACACATTAATTCCCTATTTTTACGACGAAATATTCAAATATTCAACCATTTTTTATGAAACTACCTGTATCACTAATTGCTTCATTGGTATTCTTCTCGGCGTGTAAATCAGACAACAAGCCCTGTGCTATCGGTCAGGTAAGTTTGTCCGGAACATACAAAATAACCGCTCAAATAACCAAAACCTCTGGAGGCCAGATTGTAAATTCCTATTCTCCCTGGGAGGATTGTAAGAAAGATGATTTGTATACATTCAATTCAAATGGAACTTTTTCTTATGCTGAAGGAGTTACCTCTTGCGATCCTGCTTCCCAAACCTACTCGCTAAACTGGTCATTACAGGGCAGCACAATGAATTTAGGTTCAGAACAAGGTGTAATCTCAGATTTTACATGCAGTTCTTTTAAATTGATCAATCAAGATGCAGGTTCGGGTTCAACCATTACCTCAACATATTCACGACAATAATCCGATTATTTAAGATAGCTTTGCCGGACATTTATTGTCCGGCATTTTTTTTAAATTTATGAAAACAGGTTTTGTCAATATATTTGGTAAGCCCAATGCGGGTAAGAGTACATTGCTGAATGCGCTCATGGGAGAAAAAATGGCCATTGTTTCGCATAAAGTACAAACAACCAGGCATCGTATTAAAGCAATTCTCACCGAAAAGAATTATCAGATTATTTTTTCTGATACTCCTGGAATTATTGAACCGAAGTATAAGCTGCACGAAAAAATGATGCAGGCGGTTAAAAGCTGCCTGGAAGATGCCGACTTAGCTATTTTGCTTTTTGATGCAGGAGATAATTTAGAGGAAGCGGATGCTATATTTTCATCATTGAGATTGAAAGTACCGGCACTGGTGGTCATCAATAAAATTGATACAATAAAAGACAATGGTCAGCCGGATCAAATTGCTTCCTTTTTCAAATCAAAGTCTTACTGCAAGGAAGTTGTAATGATTTCTGCGCTGAAAAAACAAGGCATTGATGCACTAAGGGATACCATCTTAAATTATCTGCCTGAAGGTACTCCTTTTTTTGAAGGAGATGATTTGAGTGATTTGCCAACGAAATTTTTTGTCGGAGAGCAAATCAGAGAAAAGATTTTTGAATTGTACCATGAAGAATTGCCTTATCATACCGCCATCTTAATCAGAGAATTTAAGGAGAAGTCAACTTTAATAAAAATAACCGCAGATATCATTGTTCAGAGAGAAACACAGAAGGCAATCATCATAGGAGAGGGTGGAAGAATGATCAAGCAACTGGGCACGCTTGCCAGAAAAGACATTGAAGCGTTTCTCGGCAGTAAAGTGTTTTTGGAATTGTTTGTAAAGGTTCGTGATAAATGGAGAGACAATGAGATTTTTTTAAAAGAATACGGCTATTGAAAATGCTGGTTTAGAGGTTTAGGAGATGAGGAAATGAGGAAATGAGGAGATGAGGAGATTTGGAGATTTGGAGATTTGGAGATGTGCTGATGTGCTGATGTGCTGATGTGCCATTGTTAACTGCCGTAGGTAGGGCAAGGATGCTTTTTACTTTTTACTTTATAACTTTTTACTTTATAACATGAGTTTCACAGTTGCGATAACAGGAAGACCTAATGTGGGCAAGAGCACTTTTTTCAACAGACTGCTGGAGCAGCGAAAAGCCATTGTGGACGATGTCAGCGGTGTTACAAGAGACAGACAGTACGGAGTGGCTGAATGGGCAGGAAAATCATTTAATGTAATAGATACAGGTGGTTTCGTTGCAGGCAGTGATGATATTTTTGAGAAAGAAATAGCCAAGCAGGTAAGAATAGCGATTGATGAAGCCAACGTAATCATTTTTATGGTGGATGTTTCTACAGGCATTACACAGCTGGATGAATCTATGGCTGATTTGCTTCGTAGGAGTGATAAGCCGGTTTTCCTGGTAGTGAATAAAGTAGACAATCATAGCAGACTGCTTGAAGCCAATGAGTTTTATAGTCTGGGTTTTGAGCATATATTCTTTTTATCCTCTATCAGCGGTAGCGGAACAGGGGAATTGCTGGATGCGGTAACAAACTTGATTATTGATGAGAAGAATGAAGAAGAACCATCTGAGTCTGCAGTACCAAAATTTGCTATTATTGGGCAACCCAATGTGGGTAAGTCCTCTTTATTAAATGCACTGATTGGGAAAGAACGAACTATTGTCAGTGATATAGCTGGTACTACAAGAGATACCATACATACTCATTATAACCTTTTCAACAAGGAATTTATTTTGATTGATACGGCAGGGATAAGAAAGAAAACCAAAGTTCATGAAGATCTGGAGTTTTATTCTGTAATACGTGCCATAAAGGCAATGGATGAATCAGATGTATGTATGCTGCTGTTGGATGCGGGTAAAGGCATTACAGCGCAGGATCTGGCTATTTATTCAATGGCGGTAAAAAAGGGTAAAGGTATTGTTGTTTTGGTGAATAAATGGGATCTGATAGAAAAGGAAACCAATACAGCAAGAGATTATGAAAAAGAGTTAAAACAAAAGTTAGCACCTTTTAATGATGTTCCTATTATTTTTATCTCTGTAACAGAAAAACAGCGCATATTTAAAAGCATTGAAAGTGCGCTGCTCGTTTTTGAGCACAGAACAAAGAAAATTCCGACTTCCAAACTTAACGAGGTGATGTTGAAAGCAGTGGAACAGTATCATCCACCTGTAGTAAGAGGCAATTCAATTAAAATAAAATATGTAACACAATTGCCTACACATACACCAAGCTTTGCTTTCTTTTCAAATTATCCGGATGATATAAAAGCACCGTATAAAAATTATCTTGAGAATAAATTGAGAGAGAATTTTGACTTTCAAGGTGTTCCGGTGAGATTATTCTTCAGAAAGAAATAAATATTTTTTGCTGTTGAATAAAAAAAGACGGGGCTTATCCAACCCCGCCTTAAACAACATAGCAGTTTTACAAACCTTTGCTTTTGCTATTCTGCTTAGTCTTCTTTAATTCAACATCAACAAGGAAAAATCAACAACTTTATTCTGTTGTTTTTTCGGATCAATAGTTTATTGTCTGTTATAACAAGTATCTCTATCCTCCTATTTAACCGATGATTGAAGAACTAATCTGATGTAAATATATGGCGTCAAAGAGCCGGTATAAATGACTGAAGTCAAAGTTTCAAATGTTTTATCTCCATTTGCCGCGAATCCGGATAAAGTCTCTTTTGGTTTGATTATTTTTTACAATCATTTTATTTTTGAGAATGTAGACATATATTTTGGTTAATATCGTTACATTAAAAAAGCCGCCAATAAAGAGGCGGCTTAATATTTCTTTCTTTTTATTTTATCTACATTTCAGAAAAGTATTTATGAAAGTAGGGGATGGTTTCAATACCCTTGTAGAAGTTGGCAATGTCGTATTTTTCATTGGGGCTGTGTAAATTATCGCTGTCCAATCCGAATCCCATAAAAACAATTTTTATGCCAAGCTCTTTTTCGAACAAGGCACAAATGGGGATACTGCCTCCACCTCTAACAGGAATAGGTGTTTTTCCGAAAGTGGTTTCCATGGCTTTTGAAGCAGCTTGGTATGCTTTACTGTCGATGGGAGTCATGTAGGGTTCTCCTCCGTGATGTAAAGTTGCTTTTACTTTTACGTATGGCGGAGCAATTTTCTCGAGATGCTTGATGAGCAAGTCGGTGATTTTATCTGAAATTTGATTGGGAACAAGTCTGGCAGATATTTTCGCATAAGCTTTTGAAGGCAGAACTGTTTTTGCTCCTTCTCCTGTATAGCCGCCCCAGATACCATTTAATTCAAGTGTTGGTCTAATGCCTGTTCTTTCATTGGTAGTGTATCCCTTTTCGCCCCAGACTTCTTGTACGCCAAGGTCTTCAGCGTATTCTTTTTCATTGAATGGCGCCTTTGCCATTAATGCTCTTTCTTCAGCGGAGGCGACGACTACATCATCATAAAATCCTGGTATAGTAATGTGATTGTTCTCATCATGTAATGAAGCAATCATTTTGGCAAGTATAGTGATAGGATTGGCAACAGCACCGCCATATACTCCGCTGTGCAAATCGCGGTTGGGGCCGGTGACTTCCACTTCAATATAGCTTAATCCGCGAACACCGATGTCTATGCTCGGAGTATCCAAACTAATCATGGCGCTGTCGCTGATCAACACACAATCAGCTTTCAATAATTCCTTGTGTGCATTTAAAAATTTTGCCAGGTTAGGAGATCCGATCTCTTCCTCTCCCTCAATACAAAATTTTATATTGCTTTCCAGTGTATTGGTTTTCACCAAAGTTTCCAGTGCTTTCACGTGCATGTATACCTGCCCTTTATCATCGCAACTTCCTCTTGCAAAAATCTTCCCGTCGATGATGGTTGGGTCAAATGGATCATTTTTCCAGAGTTCCAGTGGTTCGGCGGGTTGTACATCATAGTGGCCATAAACCAGTACGGTGGGTTTTGATGGATCGGTTATTTTTTCACCGTACACAATAGGATGGCCTTCTGTTGGATAAATTTCAACTTTATCGGCACCTGCTTCCAGCAGTCTTGTTTTCAGTGCTTCAGCGCAGCTGATCAGATCATTTTTATGCTCTGACTTTGCACTAACGCTGGGTATGCGTAATAATTCCAATAGTTCATTAAGGAATCTGTCTTTATTTTTTTCCTGATAGTCTTTCCAAGCCTGCATGTTATTTTATTTTATGATGAATGGTTGTGCAAAAATATATTTTTGCTATTGAATTATGGGATTAATTATTAAAATAGTAGACGCTTGTTTTAAATGCCATTAAGCATCATAGCGCTTTTGCACATAGTCCCAGTTCACGATATTCCACCAGTTTTCTATATAATCGGCTCTTTTGTTTTGATATTTCAGATAGTAGGCATGTTCCCAAACATCAATACATAAAATGGGAAATCCTTTGTGTTCAACAGATGACAAATCCATTAAAGGATTGTCCTGGTTGGCCGTACTGCCAATTTTTAATTTACCTTCTTTGTTTTTATACAGCCAGGCCCAACCGCTACCGAATCTGGATTTTGCAGCATCTGCAAACTGACTTTTAAATTGCGCGAAGCTGACAAACTGCTCCTCGATGATTTTCAACAACCCAGTTCCCGGCTTATTGTCTGCAATTTTGGGTCGCAAACATTGCCAGAACATTTCATGATTAAAATGTCCGCCTGCATTGTTTCTTAATTTTGTTGAGTATCTGGAAATTCCGGAAAGCATTACTTCGAGTGATTCGTTCATGTTTACATTTTCAGCCAATGCAGCCTCTTTCAAATTTTTACTGTATGATGCTGCATGTTTGGAATAATGTATTTCCATGGTCAGTGCGTCAATTACATTCTCAAGTGCATCATATTTATAGGGGAGGGGTTGTTGTTCAAATCCGGTTTTGATAGTTGTAATGTTTGTTTTTTTTGAAGGGTAACATCCGCTCAAAATATTCGTAATGCCGGAAACGCCGGCAGCTGCAACAATTGCGCCGGATATTCCTGTCTTGATGAATTTTCTTCTGCCGTAATCGTTTTGACGTTTTATCTTCATGAAAATTAATTTTATTTTTTCAAACGTAACAGATGGGCGCCCTTGTTAAATACTCTGAAATAAAACTCTTTATTGAAAAGCTGAGAATCGTTCATGGCTTTATAAACAAGGAAACATCCCAATGGTATGTACACAAAATTAGTAAGCCACATTCCTGCAAAAGCTGACATCACCCCTTCTTTAATAAACTTTTCTCCGAACATCATCATGAGATGGAAGATAAGAAAGAAAATAATGGCCAGTACCAAAGGCATACCAAGTCCGCCTTTTCTGATAATCGATCCAAGTGGAGCGCCTATAAAAAATAATACCAGGCAGGCAAGAGACAGAGAGAATTTTCGATGCCATTCCATTAAATGAAGCCTAATTTCTCTCTGTCTCGATTCTTTTTCTGAGCTGTTTTGTTGAAGTATATTTTTCAGCGCAACTGCTTTTTCAACTGAAATTTGTCTTACTCTGTTGTTTACTGAATCCGGAATGAATGTATTAAAGTTGTCACCGGAATCGGATATTTTTTTAAGATACTTTTCAGGAGTTAATCCTGTGTATCTGAGTTCATATCGCAACTGGGTATGTAGTGATTGGTCCAGTCCTTTTTCCAGTTTTTTCAGTGAATCAACGCTCCTTCCGAGTTGCCGGGAGCTTAGCATTCTGTAATTGCTTCTGTAAATGCTGTCATTTGTTTTTTGACTTTGTAATATGCTAAGGTCAAAAAGTTTTTTAAAATTTTTAAAACCCACTCTGATAAACTCATTGGCAGTATCATTGTTTCTCCCTTTTTCTTCATATCTGTAGCCGTTTTCAAGATTGAATTCAAGGAAATTTTCATCATCAGATATTTTCATTACTCCTTTTTCAGCTACGATACAATTATCCTGTATATCATTGTTCTGTTCAAAGATGACCACATTGTGAATTGTTTTTCCATCCGGATCTTTTTTGCCCACTTTAATTGCGTAGTTGGGTATGTAAGTAAAAAACACGCCTTCTTTTAAATCAAAAGCGGGCTTCTTCGTATAAATTTCACTGTAAAGAGTGATGAATTTCAGATTGGCATAGGGGATTACATAATTGGCGAATACAAAGGTTAGGCTACATAAAATTATAGATACCCCAATCAGTGGGCGCATAAACCGAAGCAGCGATATACCTGAAGATTTGATGGCAACCAATTCAAAGCTTTCACCCAGATTTCCGAAAGTCATTATAGAAGAAATCAGAATGGCTATGGGCATAGCGAGCATCAGCATGGATGCACTTGCATACCAGAGGAATTGACAGATGGTAATGAAATCAAGGCCCTTGCCTACCAAATCATCCACGTATTTCCACAAGCTCTGCATCATCAGCACGAAAAATGCGATAAAGAATGTAGCAAGGAACGGCCCGATGAATGTTTTGAGAATTAGCTTGTCTAATTTTTTTATCATGCTGATGTAATCTTCCGGCATTGTCGGAAAAAAATCCTAATTTTTCACTATGCCTTTAAATGCAAAAATAACTCTTTCCAACAAGGAACTTTCATTAATTGGTAATACGGAATGGATTTTATTGAAGCAGAAGATTTATGATAAAATAAGTATGTTGTTTTCCGACAGTAGTAATTACCTGAAAAATGAAATCATTCCAATGTATGATTTTCCGCCATCGGCGCTCAATAAACCACCGAAAATATCTAAAGGCGAAAATTACAGACAGTTGCCATACATCGTACTTGATTATCCAGGTTATTTTGATCGTAAAGATATTTTTGCCCTTAGAACATTATTCTGGTGGGGGAATTTCATCAGCATCAATTTGCACGTTGCCGGCAATTATTTATCCGGCATTGATTTGTCTTCGTTGGATAAAGATTTGGAAAATGATTTTCCATTATACATATCGGTTGCTGAAACCCAATGGGAGCATTACTTTGGAGAAGATAATTATGTCTTATGTAAAAATCTTGACAAAGACGACATTCATAAAATGAGCAAACAAAAGGGCTTTTTGAAATTTGCCCTGAAATTTGATCTCACAGATTTTGAGAGGATGTCTCAAAATCTGGAAAAGGGGTATAAGCAAATTGCGCGATTGTTAATCAGCTACCAAGACGATAGAAAAGGTCTTTAACCTGGTAATCCCAAAGTTGCGTCTGATCCTTTATATCTTTTTTGTCGGCAAAATCTTTGATGATCAGAATCGTTTGATTGGTAACTTCTGAACGCTCAATTCTGAATTCGAAGTATTCATCCTTCTGCATGTATGTCCATCTGAAGCGGATAAACTTATCGTGCTCTTTATCCACTAATTGGGCTTTTTCGGTGTTGTCATTCCAGCTGAAACTGTAAATGCCGTCTCTTTCATCCACTTTATCGGCAAACCACTCCTGTAAAGCAGCCGGGTTGGTAAGAAATTCATATAATATACTGGGAGAGCATCTTACCGGGTATTCTACAGTGTATAAAACTTTTTTGCTCATTCTTTTTGTTTATGGGTGTTTAAGCAGTTGCAATTATAGAAAAATTATTGATGTAACCTAATATTTATTCCTTTTTTTTTATCATATCTAATTTTTTCATGCTCAATGCATGATGTTTATTTGAAAGAGAATTGAAAAATATTTTTTTTCACATACAATAAACTGTCAAAAAAGCGTTAATACACTAATTGTAATCATTGAGAACCGAACAATCTAATAAATATAATTAAATATATCATATGCGCCAGTTAAAAATATCAAAATCAATAACAAACAGAGAGAGCCCAAGTTTAGAAAAATATCTCCAGGAAATCGGAAAAGTTGAATTAATCAGTACAGAAGAAGAGTCGAGACTGGCCGCACTGATCAGAAGAGGAGACCAGGCTGCGCTGGACAGACTGACAAAGGCAAATCTGAGGTTTGTGGTATCTGTTGCCAAGCAATACCAGAATCAGGGACTAAGTTTACCTGATTTGATTAACGAGGGAAATGTGGGATTAATTAAAGCGGCGCACAGATTTGATGAAACCAAGGGCTTTAAGTTTATTTCATACGCAGTATGGTGGATACGTCAGAGTATTTTGCAGGCACTTGCTGAGCAGTCGAGAATAGTTCGTTTGCCGCTGAATAAAGTTGGCTTAACCAGTAAAATAAGTAAAGCATACACACAATTAGAGCAGGAGTTTGAGAGAGAGCCAACACCGGAAGAACTTGCCGATTTGCTGGAAATGGATTCTCAGGAAATTGCTGCAACCATGGGTATTGGTGGAAGGCATGTGAGTATGGATCAGCCGATTATGGATGGCGAAGATGGAACATTGATTGATATCATGGCCAATTCAAATGCTGAGAATACTGACAATGAGCTTATCGTAAATGAGTCGCTGCGTACAGAAATTGCACGTTCGTTAAATACACTGACCAGCAGGCAGAGAGAAGTCATTCTTTTTTTCTTCGGTATTGGGCTTGACTCTCCATTAAGTTTGGAGGACATCGGTCGAAGGTATAATTTAACCCGTGAACGTGTGAGACAAATCAAAGATAAAGCCATAGAAAAACTGCAATCTGCCTCACAGGAAAATCTTTTGAGAGGATTTCTCGGTGCTTAGATTATTGATTTTTTTAGATCTTAACCCCCGTAGCCCCTTCAAGGGGCTTTTTTAGTTGTTCCACTTTTCAAATTATATGTATGTATAATCCTCTTTTTTCCCGAAATTTGCGGCTATAAAAACGATTTAAAATGCCTGTTGAAATTAAAGTACCAACCGTTGGGGAGAGTATCAGTGAAGTTACGCTTGTAAAATGGCTAAAGCCGGATGGCGCATGGGCTGAAAGAGACGAGGTGATTGCTGAGCTGGAAAGTGAGAAGGCTACCTTTGAAATCAATGCTGAACAGGCAGGAGCAATCAAGCATATTGCCAAAGAAGGAGATACCCTTGCAATAGGTGATGTGGTTTGTTCGGTAGATACAGATGCTGTAAGGCCTGCAGGCGTTGTGTCTGAACCTGTTACACAAACAGCATCAGCGGTTGCGGAGCCCAAAAAAGAAAAAGTGGAAACTGCGCAAGCCGATGTAAAAGCTACTCCCGTAGCAGCAGCCATCATAGCCGATAAAAAAGTAGATACAAAAAGCATTGTTCCCAGCGGATCCAATGGTAAGATTGTGAAACAGGATGTATTGGGAGCATTAAACAATCCAGGTCGTAAACCCGGTATCGAATTATTCAGCCGCAATGAGCGTGCTGAAAAAATGAGCAACCTGCGTAAGACAATCAGTAAAAGACTGGTTGAGTCAAAAAATACAACGGCCATGCTTACCACATTCAATGAAGTGGACATGGGGCCGATCATGGACATCAGAAAGAAGTACAAAGACAAATTTAAGGAATTGCATGGAGTGAATCTCGGATTTATGAGCTTCTTTACCAAAGCATGTTGCTATGCTTTACAGCAATTCCCCGCGGTGAATGCTTACATTGATGCTGACCAGATTATTTATCATGATTATTGTGATGTATCCATTGCCGTTAGTGCTCCCAAAGGACTGGTTGTGCCGGTGATAAGAAACGCCGAAAGTATGAGTATGGCTGAAATCGAGTCTACAGTTGTTGAATTGGCTACCAAGGCAAAAAATAACAAACTTACCATTGAAGAAATGGCCGGAGGCACATTTACCATTACCAACGGTGGAATCTTCGGGTCTATGATGAGTACGCCGATTATCAATATTCCTCAAAGTGCCATTTTGGGCATGCACAACATTGTGGAAAGACCTATGGCAGTAAATGGCAAGGTGGTAATCAAACCAATGATGTATGTTGCACTCAGCTATGACCACAGAATCATTGACGGAAGAGAGTCGGTAGGCTTTTTGGTTATGGTGAAACAATTGCTTGAGAATCCTTCTTTATTGCTGTTTGGCAAAGACCCTGTGGATGCTTTGTTGGGTCTATGATTGCTGCATGAATAATTTTTTGCAAAGAGTTTTCTTCCTGTACTGATTCTTGTTAAGAATTACACACGGATGAATTTATTTACTTATGAGCAGATTCCACTCTTATCTTACAACAGCCATTCGGTTGATTGATTCACATCATGCAGGTAAACCATTTGCTCATCATTTAAAAACTTTTTTTTCATCGGAAAAAAAATACGGCTCAAGGGACAGGAAAATCATTTCTTCACTTTGTTATCAGTATTTCAGAACTTCTCATTTGCTGGAAGATATTTCAGGGTTCGAAGAAAAAATCATTTCGGCGGTTTTTCTGTGTGAAAATGAAAACAATGAATTTCTTGCATTTATAAGACCTGATTGGAATGTTCAGATTCAAATTCCATTGGAAAAGAAATTTGAATTACTGAAACTGACATACGAAAAAATTTTCCCTTTCAAGCAAGAGTTGAGTGCTGAAATAGACAAAGGATCTTTTTTTCTTTCTTTTCTGAAACAGCCAAAACTGTTTATCCGCATCAGGCCTGGTAAAAGAGTTGCAGTACTGAAGAAACTCAATGAAGCAGCCATGGCATATGAGGAAGTGGGAGAGGATGCGCTGATTTTTTCGCAAAATATTTCTCTGGAGAATGTACTCAAAATCAATCGGGATATTGTTGTGCAGGATGTAAGTTCGCAAAAAGTTTTTGATGGCATTCAATGGAGTGATTTAATAAAAAATAATGAGTCATTGGATGTATGGGATTGTTGTGCGGCTAGTGGAGGTAAATCAATATTGTTGTATGATCGGTTAGCCGGAAAAATAAAACTTGCGGTGTCTGACGTAAGAAAAAATATCATTCAGAATTTAAAAGAAAGATTAGCTCAGGCGGGTGTTCCTGTTTATAAAAGATTTGTACAGGACCTATCGTTGAATTCGGGATTCAGCATGAGTGATAAGTATGATCTTGTAGTTTGTGATGTACCCTGTACCGGCAGCGGTACCTGGAGCAGAAATCCGGAGCAATTGCATTCATTCCATATCAATTCTTTAGCTGATTTTTCAAAACTTCAGGAATCCATTGTTTTGAATATTTTGCCACAGGTTAAAGAAAATGGATATCTAGTATATATTACCTGTTCAGTTTTTGCTAAAGAGAATGAGCATATTGTTGCAGTTATTCAGGATAAAAGCAACCTACAATTGATTCAAATGAAATATTTAAAAGGGTATGATGAAGGAGCAGATACTATGTTTGCAGCGGTCTTTAAGAGATAGTTTTATTTGACAATCTTTTCAATTGCTTGAACTTTATTTCCATCTATAATTCGTATAAAATAAACTCCATTTATATAGTTACTGAAATCAAGCGAACGGGTGAAAGTTCCGGGAAGGTGTTTATATTTTTCTGTGTATAATTGTTGCCCTGCACTGTTGAATACATCTATCGTAATAATCACTTCTTTTGTTTGTTCAATTTTAATATTCAGTTTATCCTTAACTGGGTTGGGTGCAATAGAAATTTTATTGGAGGCGGGCAAAACAGTCGCACATCTGTTGTCGTAAGGAATGGCGTAGTTGTCCAGGTAATAAGTGGTGTCCTTTTCAATAATCACTTTAATGCGATACGAGAGCATATTGCTTATGATGCCGGTAAGATCATCGGAAAAATGATACTGATGATAGTCGAATTTGTCTTTTATTTTTTTTGATGATACAGTTGTAAAATCCGTTTCATTTTGCAATTTTCTTTCCAATTCAATGGTGACTGTGCTGTCTGATTTTAATGAGATGCTCAACTCGGATTTACAGAGACTGAGGTAAAAATTTTTTTTGTAAAATTTTTTCTGAAGCATGACGAATGCTTTTTTTACATCCGGAATGCCGTATCCCATTCTGTCATCGGGATTGCTGAAGATGCTGCCTGATTGTTGAAGGATATTTCTGATTTCCATATTATCAACTTCCGGGAAAGCCTGCCACAGGCAAGATGCCAGGCCGGCCATATTGGGACATGCAAAAGAAGTGCCATTGCTGTAGAACGGCATACCTGTTGTTGCGTCAGCAACTACCGCACCCGCTCCGACGGCAGCAACCGAGGGTTTTATGCTTCCATCGCTCGCTGGTCCGTATCCACTGAATCCTGCAACCTTTCCAAGCGTATCTACCGCACCAACGGTGAGCGCTTCTTTGGCATCACCGGGAGTAGCAATATATTTCCATGATTTGTTTCCATCATTTCCCGCCGCCACAACCATGAGCATTCCCTTTTTTGCACCTATGTTCACAGCGCGTGCGCTGATGGTTGTATTGCCATTCAAGTCTTCATACTTGTAGTCGAATGCAGGATTATCGAAAGTGCTGTACCCGAGTGATATGGAGCAGATATCTGTACCAAGACTATCCGCTCTTTCTGCTCCTGCTGCCAGGTTTTGTTCTTCAATTGGATACTCGCTGAATACATCTTCCGTTCTGAAAAGGTAATAAGATGCTTTTGGTGCAGTGCCGGTAAAAATACCCGGCATATTGGCTGATATTGAGCTGAAGCACCAGGTGCCATGGGAATCATCTTCAGCAACGCTTGTATCTCCTGCAACAAAATCCCAAGTTCCCTTAATCTGTTTATTTTTTCTTGCACTGTCAAAAGTTGGAATTACATCATAGTTTTTAAAACCGCAATCCAGTAAAGTAATCAACATGTCTTCTCCCCGGAATCCGTGATTGTGAAGAAACTGACCTTGGTGTAACCGAATCTGAGAATTAGATAATCCATAATCCATAGCATTGCCTGTATTACCAAAGGGGCGAGCTGCCTGATTATTTTCGGGCAATTTTATCAATTGATTTAAACTGGTTCTTGCAGCTATTGGTTTGGATGATTCTACAAATGGCAGCAATTCAATTTGTGCAATTATGGAAGGGTTTGATGTTTGAATGGCAATTTGATTCAGCCATTTGGATTGATTGAGCAATTTTATGTTGCCGATAGCAATAACAGATTCTATATAGGAAGGATTTACAGGAAGGTCAAGGCTGTCGATCGCTATGCTATATCTTATTCTTCTTTCAATGGCTTTAGGACTGAGGTATTGTGAAGGGTTGTTCAGGGAATAAGGGGAGTTGGCTTTATTCCTGAATTTGATGATGTATTTTGTATACTGAGCTTGTGAAAAAAGTGTAAAGCATGCACTTATGGAAAGCAAAAGAAGTTTGTATGAGAAACTTGTTTTCATTTGATTATATAACCAAGGGAATTGATAAATGTTATTCAAACTTCCAATTACCTATTTGCTGTCGTAAGCCCATTTAATCAAGGTGGCTCCCCATGTAAATCCACCGCCGAACGCAGCGAGAATGATATTGTCGCCCTTTTTCAGACGGCTTTCCCATTCCCATAAACAAAGGGGGATAGTGCCTGCCGTAGTATTCCCGTATTTCTGAATGTTTATCATTACCTTTTCTTTGGGAAGATTCATGCGTGAGGCTGTTGCGTCAATAATTCTAAGGTTGGCCTGATGAGGAACCAGCCAGGCAATGTCATCGGCAGTCAGATTGTTTCTTTGCATCAATTCATAGCTTACATCTGCCATTCCCTTTACAGCAAACTTGAAAACACTTTGTCCTTCCTGATATACAAAGTGTTCTTTTGCCAATACAGTTTCTACAGACGCCGGTTTTACTGAACCTCCGGCTTTCATATGGAGAAATTCGCGACCGCTTCCGTCGGATTTGAGTATGCTGTCCATTACACCATTTCCTTCATTGCTTCTTTCAAGTAGAACTGCTCCGGCTCCGTCTCCAAAAATAATACAGGTGGTCCGGTCATTGTAATCTACTATACTGCTCATTTTATCAGCACCAACTACAATCACATTTTTATATCTTCCGCTTTCAATCAGAGAAGCGCCTAAAGTGAGTCCGTATAAGAAGCCAGAACAAGCTGCAGAGACATCAAAACCGAAAGCGTTTTTCATACCCAATTTGTCAGACAACACATTTGCGGTGGATGGAAATACCATATCGGGTGTTACGGTGGCAACAATCACGCATTCAATTTCTTCGGGAGATATTCCTCTTTTCTTGAAAATTTCCTGAACAGCCCCAACAGCGAGGTCGCTGGTTCCTAATCCTTCTCCCTTGAGTATTCTTCTTTCCTCAATTCCGGTTCTGGTTCTAATCCATTCATCATTGGTTTCAATAAGCGTCTCAAGAATTTTATTCGTGAGCCTGTATTCAGGTACGTATCCGCCAACGGAGGTTATAGCTGCAGTAATTTTTTCCATAAATAATTGAATACTAAGTAATTTATCTGTGTAAAATTAGCAATAATATTGACTATTGCTGTTTTTTTAATCTTCCTGCTCGAAAATAATGCTTAAATTCGCGTAGCAATTTTATTTAAGATATGTTAGCTTATTTGCAGGGTAAGTTTACCTACAAAAGTCCGGCACAGGTGTATGTTGATGTAAACGGCGTAGGCTATGAGGTTAATATTAGCTTACATACTTATTCTTCCATCCAATCTTTGAATGAAGGTAAAATTTACACTCATTTACAGATTAAAGAAGATGGTCATACATTATTTGGTTTTTTTGATAAAGAAGAAAAAGATATATTTTTACACCTTATTAGTGTTTCAGGCGTTGGAGCTGCAACTGCAAGAATGATGTTGTCATCCATAAGGCCGGAAGAAATAACTGCTGCTATTTCTCAGGGAAATTTGAAGTTGCTGGAAAGTGTAAAAGGAATTGGCAAGAAATCGGCTGAAAGATTGGTGCTTGAATTGAAAGATAAGCTAGGCAAGCAAAAAACAATCAGCAGCTCGTTTTCTCCTGTTATGGTTAACCATATTGAGCAGGATGCATTGGTTGCGCTGACGTCACTTGGAATTTCACGTTCACAAGGTGAGCAGGCAATACAAAAGGTTATTCGTACTGAACCGAATATTTCTAATTTAGAAGAATTAATAAAAAAATCACTGAAAGCTATTTGATTAAAACTCTACCTTAACAGATTTATCGGATAATGTTTTTTAACAGAAGAACTGTTTACATACTGCTGGGGTATAGCGTGGTTATAGCTTTCTTTTTCTTTGGAGCTAATGCAGCCAACGGAAAAACGTCCCTCCTCGTTTCAGTTTATAATACTGCAGATGGTGCCGTTGCTGATTCAATCCCTTACCCACTCACAGACAGAAGAGGAGATAAAATAAGCGGCTCTTCCAATAATATTTTTGACGCATTTCAGCCATCCAATCTGAATGATTCTTTGGTATACGATCCTGTTACCAAGCGATATACCTTATACGAAAAAATTGGAAGTCGTTTTTATCGTACACCCACATCGTATTCATTCAGCGAGTACTGGCAATTGGTGAACAAGCAGGCGGAGCTCAACTACTTTCAAAAAAGAGCTAATACTACTTCAATTTTAAATCGCGGAAAATTTGCCAAGCCAAAATTATCATTGACCGACAATCTTTTTAACAGGATTTTTGGCAATGGTAAAATTGATATTGTGCCACAGGGAAATGTTGACGTTACTGCTGGGTATCAGGGTCAGAAAATTGATAATCCAACATTGCCTGAGAGGGCCAGAAGGAATGGTGGTCTTGATTTTCAGATGAATGCACAAATGAATGTGAATGCCAATATTGGAGACAAGCTAAAGTTTCCAATCAATTATAATACGCAGGCAAATTTCGATATGGATAACCAGTTGAAATTGGATTATACCGGAAAGGATGATGAGATACTCAAAAGATTTGAAGCGGGGAATGTTTCATTTCCTGCAAGAGGTACATTGATTCCAGGTGCTCAGCAATTATTCGGATTAAAAACACAGTTGCAGTTTGGTAAACTTTTTATTACCACTGTACTAGCGAACCAACGATCTCAGCGTCAGAGCGTAAATCTTCAGGGAGGAACTGCTGCTACGCCGTTTGAGATAAAGGCGGATGAATATGAAGAGAACCGGCATTTTCTGGTAGGGCAATATTTCAAGGACAATTACAATAAGGTGATGTCCAATTTGCCGGCAATTACTGCTCCCGTGCAGATTTTAAGGATGGAGGTATGGGTAACCAATAGGAATGGGACTACTACGGAAGCGAGGGATGTGGTGGGGCTGGCTGATTTAGCAGAATATCAACCTTATCTGCCTGCATCGGTTATAAATGTGCTTACAAATCAGAAAATCCCATCTAATACTACAAATGATTTGTATACTAAAATCATTTCTCAGCCGGGCTCAAGAAGTCCCGCACTGGTGTTTAATAATTTATTGAATTTGGGAATCAGTCCGGTTCAGGATTTTGAGAAAACATTTGCGAGAAAGTTAGACTCTACCCAATATAGTTATAACAGGCAAGTGGGGATGCTTTCACTCAGCCAACCGCTTCAAACTGATGAGGTGTTAGGTGTGGCATATCAGTATTCATACAATGGAAGAATTTATCAGGTAGGGGAGTTTTCACAAGATGTACCTCCTGACAGTACATCGGCCACACAAAAAGTATTGTTTTTGAAATTGTTGAAAGCAACTTCTCAGCGTCCTAAACTGCCAATTTGGAATCTGATGATGAAGAATGTTTACACCATTGGATACGGCAATTTGTCACCGGCAGATTTTAAACTGGATGTTTTGTACCAGGAGCCGGGATTGGGCGCAAAGAGGTATGCTCCTTTTGGAGATATCAATTCAGGTACTCCGATGATTTCTTTGATTAACCTCGACAGATTGAACAACCAGCTTGATCCTCAACCGGATGGTGTATTTGATTTTGTGGAGGGATTTACAGTTAATTCTCAATACAGCAGAATTGTTTTTCCGGTGTTGCAGCCATTTGGAAGAGACCTTGCCGATAAATTATACAGCAGCGTGCCTCCGTCGGCAAAAGACTCCTTATATTTTGCCTTATACGATTCTATCAAAGCGGTAGCCCAGCAGTATCCCAATATCAATCGTTTTGTATTAAAGGGAACAGCAAAAACTTCCGGCTCATCCGACATCAGCATAGGATACAATATTCCCAAAGGTTCGGTAACTGTATCAGCCGGAGGAAGAACCTTACAGGAAGGGATAGACTACGATATCAATTATGATTTGGGTACAATCAAGATTACGAATCAGGCTATATTAAACGCCGGCCTGCCGGTACAGGTAAATTTTGAAAACAATGCTACGTTTGGTTTGCAGCAAAGAAATTTTATGGGACTCCGGTTTGATTATCTTGCCAAATCAACTGCAAAAGAACAGTTGTCTATAGGTGGTTCAATGGTAAGATTAGGGGAACGCCCATTCTTTACTAAAGTAAATTACAACGAGGAACCCATCAGAAATTCAATGTATGGTTTGGATGTCAATTATCGCAAAGAGTTGCCGAGATTGACAAAAATTCTGGACAAGCTTCCATTTTATAGCACTACGGCTCCTTCTTCTATCAATGTAACAGCTGAAGGAGCTGTCCTGAAACCCGGACATGCTCCTCAGATTGGAAGAGGCAGTAATGGGTTGGTATATATTGATGATTTTGAAGGAAGTAAATCTGGAATAGATTTAAGATTTCCTCTTGTTAGCTGGACACTATCTACTACTCCTGCTTTTGCAACAGACAGATCCGGTAATGAATTATTTCCCGAAGCCATTCTGAATGACAACTTGAATTATGGAAAAAACAGGGCGAAGATTGCCTGGTATCAGATTGAACAAACGCTCCAGCAAATTGATGCACCCAACAATCCTATCAGTGACAGAAATGAATTGAGCGACCCTAGGGTTAGACAAGTGTATCAGAAAGAGATATTTCCTCAACGTACAACAGGTTTTGGGGAAAATCAATTGATTACATTTGATTTGGCCTATTATCCAAAAGAAAAAGGTCCTTATAATTTTGAAGATGATGCAACGAAAATTAATTCATCAGCAAAATTCAATGATCCTAAATCAAAATTTGGAGGCCTGATGAGAGGGATTGATCAACCGGATTTTGAAACAAGCAACATCGAATTCATTGAATTCTGGGTACAGGATCCTTTTATTTTACCTCAGTACAATGGATCGAAAGGAGGAAAACTGTATTTTAATCTGGGTAATATTTCAGAAGATGTTTTGAAAGATGGCCAGAGATTTTACGAAAGCGGATTGAATACTCCCAATGCTCCATCTCCAATGGAAGATACAAAATGGGGCAGAGTGCCAAGGAATCCAATACAGGTAACCAATGCCTTTAGTAATCTTCCCGAAGACCGTAGTTTCCAGGATGTTGGTTTTGACGGACTCACCGATACTGCAGAAGTAAATGTACGCTCAACATACTTGTCGAAACTGGAATCCAATTTTGGCACAGGTTCTGAGATTTATCAAAATGCCTTACGTGATCCTTCAAATGATAATTACGTTAACTATCGGGCTGCTGAATTTTCCAGTAATACCGGTATTTTAGCTCGCTATAAAAATTTCAATAGTCCTGACGGCAATTCACCCATATCAGGCGGTGGACAGTTTTCAAATGCTGCCACTTTATATCCAGATGCTGAAGATCTCAATAGAGACAATACACTTAATCAAACAGAGGAATACTTTCAGTATATCGTTGATATCAAGCCCAAAGATGCGCCGGAGATGGTGATAGGTAATAACTATATAGTAGATAAAAAAGTAGTTTCTGTCAATTTGGTAAATGGCATCACCCGTAATGAAACATGGTATCAGTTCAGAATACCAATTGGAAGCTATGAGAGAAAAATCGGAAATATTCCCGATTTTAAATCAATACGTTTCATGAGGATGTTCCTCACCGATTTTGAAGATAGTGTGGTAATGCGTTTCGGATTGCTTCAGCTTACCAGGAATATTTGGAGAAAGTTTCAGTACAAACTGGATTCTACAGGATTGTATTCTCCTGCTTCTTCAACGCCCTTTAACATAGAGGCTATGAACATTGAAGAGAATGACAAGCGTAATCCTCTGCCCTACAGAACCCCCAAAGAAATACAGCGTGTTCAGACATTGAGCAATAACGGAGTCAATCTGCTTCAGAACGAACAGGCCATGAGCTTAAGCTTTTGTAATTTACGTAAAGGGGATGCTAAAGGAGTGTTTCAAACTTTTGCCAACAGAGATGTTCGACAGTTCAAAAAAATGTCGATGTTTATTCATGCCGAACAGGCACAAAATCCTGCCAATACCATAAAGGACGATGATTTGACTGCAGTGATTCGCCTGGGTACTGATTTTGTAAGTAATTATTATGAGGTAAGGATACCACTTACTTTGACTGCACTGAATGCGGGATTGAATCCTGATTCGGAGGCATACAACGATACATTGTGGAATCCCAGAAATTCTCTTGATCTGGATCTGGAACAACTAACCCGAATTAAGCAGGCACGAAATCTATCATCTGTTTCTCTTGGCAAATTATATAGCCAGAAACAGACTAACGGTCATATGTATTCGATTATTGGCAATCCAAATCTTGGTGAAGTAAGAGGTATTCTTATTGGAGTTGAAAATGTTAATTCTCCTTCCGCTTGCGGTCAGGTATGGGTGAATGAACTTAGATTATCTTCTATGAATGAAGAAAGTGGATGGGCGGCACTGGGGCGTTTAGATCTCACTCTCGCTGACTTAGGAAGCATTTCTGTTTCTGCAAATAGCCACTCAAGAGGTTTCGGTACATTGGAGCAAAGGGTGATAGAAAGATACCGGGATGATTTTCTTCAGTTTGATATTGCTACCAATCTGGATCTGGGCAAACTGTTGCCTAAGAATACCGGATTGTCAATTCCCGTTTATGCGAGTTATTCCCAAACAACAAGTGCACCACAATATGATCCATACGATTTAGATATTGAATTAAAAGAAAAATTAAATGCTTCTCCCAGTTCAATAAGAGACTCAATACGAAGCAATGCGGTTGACTTTACGGCAATCAAAACCTTGAACTTTACCAATGTCAGAAAAAATAAAACAAACGGGAAATCACCTAAAATATATGACATTGAAAATGTTGATGTAAGTTATTCGTATGTTAATACAGTCAGCCAAAATCCATTGATTGAAAATAATGAAGTTACAAGGCATCGTGGTTCTATCGGATATAACTATTCTCCTCAACCGAAGTATGTAGAGCCATTCAAAAAATTGTTCAAGAAAAGCAAGTCTAAATGGCTGGATTTAATTAAGGAATTCAATTTTAGTTATTTTCCTTCACAGTTAAGTTTCAGGGCAGACGCCAACAGGCAGTTTGGTGCTATTAGACCAAGAAGTGTAGGTTCATCCAAGTATGCAATACCTGAAACCTATGACAAGTATTTTACCTTGCAACGGGATTATATTTTTCGTTGGAATTTTACACGTTCAATTAATTTTGATTACACTGCCACCAACAACTCAAGGATTGATGAGCCGGTTGGACGCATAAACACAAAAGAAAAAAAGGATTCAATCTGGAAAAATTTTATTCGGGGAGGAAGAAATACCATATTCAATCAGACAGCCAATTTTTCTTATGTTGTTCCAACATCCAAGTTTCCATTGTTAGACTGGACAACAATCAATATTAAATATCAGGCGACCTATAAATGGATTGGGGCTTCAAGACTTGCTGTGAATCTGGGTAATTTTCTGGAAAATGGTCAGCAACAGGAAGCTACTGCACAACTTGATTTTACCAGACTTTATCAAAAGTCTAAATGGTTGCGGCAGCTTGATCAGCCGTCCAATATTGAAAACAAGGAAATATGGAAAAACAGAATTACCAAGATAAAAGATTCTGTTACAACCAAGAGTGGTAAACGTATACTGCAAACGAGAAAAATAGTCAACAAGGCTGCAGTTCCATATATTGGAAAAGGTTTCAGGGCTATAGGTAAGTTGCTGACAAGCTTAAAGCAGGTTAATTTCTCCATTTCTGAAATTGCATCTACAAGGCTGCCGGGTTATGCTGACAGTACCAGGTATTTTGGCCAAAACTTCAGCAGTAATGCACCCGGTTTCGATTTCATACTAGGCCGACAGCCGGATACAGCATGGATGAACAGAGTTTCAAAAAAAGGATTGATAACGAAAGACAGTACATTCAACTATTTATTTCAGCAAAATTTTGACCAAAAATTAGTTCTATCTGCTCAATTGGAGCCTGTTCGGGATATGAACATCAATATCAATCTTAGTAAGTCATTTACAAAAAATTACAGTGAAACATTCAGATATATTGATACCACACTAAATGGAACAAATCCTTCATTCAAGCATCTTAATCCTTTGGCAACAGGAAGCTTCAGTGTATCTTATGTTGCATTTAAGACTTTATTCGGAAAGTTCGATCCAAACAGAGTTTCCGAAACATTCAAAACGTTTGAGAACAACAGGGTAACACTGTCTCAGCGAATGGGAAAATTAAATCCATACAGTAATGCTCAGGCAATAGGCAATGATGGTTTTTACTACGGATATGGAAAATATGCTGTGGATGTTTTAATCCCTTCTTTTATTGCAGCTTATACCGGACAGGATCCAAATAATGTGGCTCTTGTCAAACAAAACAATTCAAATATCAAATCAAATCCTTTCAGAGCCATTTTGCCAAAGCCGAACTGGAAATTGGATTACAGCGGATTATCCAGAATTAAACCATTGGATAAAATTTTTACAAGTTTCAATATTTCCCATGGGTATACAGGAAATCTTAGTATGAATGGATTTACCTCAGCATTACTGTATCAGGATGTCTCAGCTTTCGGATATCCTTCTTTCTATGATACCTCATCCAAAAACTTTGTACCTTATTTCCTTATTCCGAATGTAAGCATCCAGGAACAATTCGCTCCAATGCTTGGAGTGGATATGATGTTTACAAACCAGCTTCAATGTAAGTTTGAGTATTCAAAAAGCAGACAACTGAGTTTAAGTTTATTTGATTATCAACTAAGTGAGGTCAGAAGCACTGAATTTGTAATTGGAGCAGGTTATCGAAAAAAAGGATTGAAGCTATTAGCTGGCTTGAAGTTGCCATCATTTCTCAGTAAAAACAATTCCAGCAAACTGGATAATGAGATAAACTTTCGATTTGATATTCGTTTGAGGGATAACGTTACCGCTAACAGCAGGCTTGATCAGAATAATAATTTTGCTACTGCAGGAAGCAGAGAAATATCTTTAAGTCCTACGATTGATTATTTCCTGGATAAAAGAATCAATATTAAATTATTCTTTGATCAGAGAAGAGTAATCCCATACATATCATCCAGTGCCCCAACTACAAACACTAGGGCGGGATTGCAGATAAGGATATCTCTGGAACAATAAATTAATCATTTCATCTTTTTCATTAAAATCACATATCCGCAGAGCTCGTCTTTTTTCATTTTGTTCACCTGCAGCGGTTTGATCATATAATGTTCGCTGGAAGGTGGTATGTAGGAAAAGTTGATAATATTGGCATCCTGGTCTCCACGGGTCTTTTTCTGATATACAACCTGCTTTTCACTCCAGTCATACATTCTCACTTCATAAAGTTTGGAACTGATATCACCGATAAAAACAAATTGATACCATGAACCTTCTGCGAGCGGTAAAATTACAGGTACTTCATATTCGCTCTCCATACTTACAGAGGACTCTCTCACCACAGCAAATCCCTGTTTGGCGTACAACTCTTTTATGCTGTCGGCCTGAGCGGAGATAATAGGATTGTTACAGGGCTTTTGTCTTATAACATCCTGAGAAAATAATTTATTGAAACTACAAGTGATTATTAATAAAACCGAAAATAGTTTCTGTATTATGCCCATAGGTATTGTGTTTAAACGTATATTCTTTAAATTAACGCTGCTTATGAAAATGTATTGCTCTAGTGAATAAGAATTAAGGTGCCCTTTTTTTCAATTCTTCGATTCGTATAGTCTGTGCCTTTAGCATACCACACATACGTTCCGGTCTCTTGTTTATTGCCTTTGAAAAAACCGTTCCATCCTTTTCCTAATTGTGAAGTGGAAAACACCAGTTGTCCCCACCTATTGTAGATATTAAATATTTCAATGGATTTTACTCCTAATGCAATTGGTCTGATAATGTCATTTATGCCATCTCCATTGGGACTAAAAGCATTGGGCATGTACAAGTCGGGTAATACTTTGTAATATTTCACTGAGATGGTGTCGGTGTCAACGCACCCTGAACTGTTGCTCACTTTGACAATATATTCAATGTCATTTTTGGGATTTGAAATAGGATTCGATTTATTGGGATTGTTCAGCCATGTTGCAGGAGTCCACTCATAAATAGAACCGCCGGTGGCATTTAGTTGCAACGGCTGGCCTTCAACTACTGCCGTATCTCTTGGGCCTGCATTGGCAACTACTTCTTCAACAGTAACTCTCATTGTGTCAAAAGAAGGTTTGGGGCAGCCTAACACATCAGTTACGCTAACGATATAATCTATAATTCCTGTTGATGGATTAACAGCAACCGGATTAGGGATATTAGGATTGTCCAAAAATTTTATGGGAGTCCAACTATATGCACTTCCTCCGGATGAAGATAGTATTGCAGATCCTCCAAGACAAATACTGGTATCTTTTCCTGCACTTGCATTTGGATAGGGGATAGTGTTTATTTTAACGGAGGTAGTTGCAGAACAACTGCCTACACTTGCTGTTACACTATAAGTGGTTGATGGTAAAACAGGTGTTGCTGTGGGACTTTTTATATTAATATCACTCAGGGTAGGGTTGGCAGCCCAGCTATATTTGAGCCCATTGCTCGAAGTGGTCAAAATCAAAGGATCTGTTTTACAAATAGTGGTATCATTTATGGTATTAACAAAGATTGAATTGATTACCCGAACTTTTATCGAATCTTTATTTGTACAACCAAACGCATCTTGCATGTTGATATAGTAGGTAGTATCAACCTGAGGATTTACAATTGGATTAAAGCTGTTAGGATTGGTAATGTTATATAAGGGTAACCAGCTTGCATTACCCGGAGCAGAAGATGTTGCATTCAGTTGGATATTATCTTTAAAGCAAATCAAAGTGTCTTTTGTAAGAAGTGTTAGCGTTGGTTTATCAACAATTGTTATTTTTTTGGTGGTAGTGTCAAAGCAACCTCGGTTGCTTCCGGTAATCAGCGTTACATCATAGGTGCCCGGAGAAGAAAAAGTGTAGCTCGGGTTTTTAAGTGTGCTCGTGTCTGAAGTTGAATTCAAAACTCCAAAATTCCATTTCCATGAATTGACTGTACCAAAATTATGTACAGATTTATCGGTAAAACTTACAACAACATCTTTACATCTTGGAGTATTGTCAATAAAATCAGCACGAAAATCAGGATAAACTTTAATTAGTGTAGTTGTAGAAGACTCGCAAGATGTTCCTTTATTAACTATAAATGTAATTGTATAATCACCTGGTGCAGAAAATGTATGAGTTGGTGCCGGATCGGTAGATGTATTATTGATGCCTGATCCCGGATCTCCAAACTCCCAATAAAAAGACTGATTCAGAGGAGAATTACTTCTGTTTTTAAAATCAAAAGTATAGCCGTCACAGGTGATGTATTCAGGAAGCAAATCAGCACTGGCAAAATCGCAGGCTGCAACAGTGATGATAAAATCTTTCCGATGGGTGGCAATGTATTTTCCGTTTCTATAAGAATCTACACAAACCGAAATAACGTATTTGCCGGCATTTGGTGCAATTCCTGAAATGATGCCCGTTTGCTGATTGATATCTGCTTTAATACCTAAAGGTTTTGTCCCGCTGAATCCTATGAGATAGTCTACCGAACCATAGGGAGGGGTGCTGGGTGTAATATTGGAGGCATCTTGCGCAGCTCCTCCATTGTATGCGTCACACATGCTGTAAACCAACTGGTCGGCATCGGGATCGGTAGCGCTGAAATCAAGTATAAAGTTTTTGTTGAAACACACAATTGAAATACCTTTTTCAAATCTGGGAGCATTGTCCTGTTCGCTGGCATCCAACGAACTTAAACCGGGAATGACACTGGAGTAAGTAGCGCCGGCTCCATTTATACCATTGTCAATATTATTTATATTGTCTATTCTGCAACAAGTTTGATAAGCGGCAGTATATCCTTTATTGTTATTATTTAAAGTAACCACAAAAGAGTAGTATCCTGCAGTATATTTCAAAAAAGGTTGATTGTTAATGCACAAAGGAACATTCACAATGGGAAGCGTTTCAACTTTAAGCAGATTTACATCAATGGTGGGAAGTGTGCCAGTCCCACCATAGGGACTGTTATTGTCATTATTATAAATGCCGATTCTTACAACTGAAGGCATGTCTGCACACTGAAAGCAGCTTTCATCTCTGAATAAAATTAAAGTAACCCGGTAGGTCTTTGTGGTAGAAGTACTTGATATTAAATCATAAAACATCTCACCTCCGGAAATGTGTTTTGCATAAGTGAAAAAGTATGCAAAAAAGAAAAATATGGTAATCAAAAACTTTTTCACAAATGCAAATTAACAATTAATTACGAGCATGTTTCCGTTTCAGAATGAATGACTGCAAAAACTTTCCCAAAATTTCATTGGAATAATGGGTTTCCTCAAGCATTCCCATATGTCCGGAATTTTTTAGCATAAAAAAATGACATACATCCGGCATGCCGGCTTGTTGCAGCATCGCCTCTTTGCTTATGGCAATATCATGCGTTCCTGCAACAATCAATACTGGGATTTTCGCTTTTTTAAGAATGGACGTCCGGTCCGGCCTTCTTATCATCGCCTCATAATATTGTATCAATTGCTCTTTTGAAAAAACAGTACTCCTTTCTATGAGTGGATTAATATGTTGTTTGTTTAATTCCGGATTATAAAAAAGGCCGGGAATGGATGTTTTTAAGAAAGCAATGCTGCCGTTGGATTCAATAAACTGAATTGCTTTTTTTCTGGTTTCAATTTTTTGTTCATCATCCGGATAGGCAGTCGAGTGAAATAAGCCTATGCCAGCTAAATCATTCGGATATTTATTCAGATAGGCAAGGCTGATATATCCGCCCATACTATGCCCTATCATGACAAAGTCTGTTATTTTTTCTTCTGATGCAATTGCTTTAATGCAATCCGCATAATCATCAATTTCAATTTTATTTCCAATCAGTGAAGTTGATTTTCCTGAACCAGGGATGTCAGGAATGATTATTTGAAATTGTCCGGATAAGGATTCAGTTTGCATATCCCAAATTTGTCCGTCTTCTCCAAAGCCATGTATCAAAAAAACCGGCAAGCCATCTCCGGATATTTTATAATAAATAGATGTTCCCTTGTATGAAATTTCTTTATGCTTCATTTTTGTAAAAAGATATTGTAGAAATTATTCAAAATATCTTTTGAAAGATCTGACAATAATTATCAAAACAACCGGAATAAGCGCATTGTTCAGCGACTGAGGAAGAAATGCCCATGAAATAAGCAGTAATGAGGAAAGCAGTAAAGTAAAGAGTAGGTATCTTTTTTGAAGAAGACTTTTGCTTTTCAAACTAAATGCGACTAAAATATGACTAGGCAATGCCCATAAAAGATTGAAGTTATTTTTGGTCATAGTGTGGTCTGTGGCCGTCCACATTAGGACAAGGATAATTCCCAGTAAACCGGTAGAAAAAAACAGCATTCCATCGAAAATTTTCAAACCGTTTTCTATTCGAACATTATTTGAAAAGCTTAGAATACTTATAAAAATAAAAAGTGCGCTAAAAAAAATAAAGGGTGATAGATAAAAGCTTGTTTCCTTTTTATTATCTGCGATGTAGAGATTATCTTTTAAGCTGACCATTTTTACATTACTGTTTTTATCAAGCGCAGCCATCAGATTGTTGGGTAAAAACTGCTGCTCATATACAGTCATAATTTTGTCTGTAGGCAAACCCAGTAAAATATCTATACCCAGTTTGCTCCATTGTTGTCCGCCCTTGTCCAGATAGACATGAATGGCTTCCCTGAATCTTGTATTGACAGACATTGCAGCTGGGAACTTGGGATGAGGGATTTTATTTTTTGCAATGATATCTCTCAGGCGCGTGGTGCAATTGTCAAGAAAGAAATCGTATTTGTAGTATCTATTTTCTTCTTTTGCGTTTTCAAACAGTGCTTTTGTAATGGAGATTTTTTCTTCGGGAGATAAGTTGAGTACTTGTTCCGTTATTCCTCTGCCCATTTGCTGATAATTGTAGAGAAAATCATCGAAGTATTCAATGCTTACATAATACAATAATTTTCCTTTGATGAACTTCAGATAGAAAGCTTCATCATTAAAATCAAATGTGCCGTAGTTAAAAACATAATCAGTTTGATTGATGCTGTCGGTGATTCTGATGGCACTGTGACCAAAAATGGAATATAACTCTTCTCCTGGGGTACAGGTAAGTAATGAAACGCGAAGCTTGGAGCTGTCTTGCGCCAATATTTTTTGCTGAGAGACAATTCCGGTCAATAAGATGAAAAGAAATATAATCCCGTTTTTTTTCATTTTTGTGTTATTGTACAACACAATCGTTTATCTGCTGTAATTTGGAGCTTCTTTGGTAATGAAAATATCGTGCGCATGACTTTCTCTTATCCCCGCATGGGTGATTTGAACAAACTCCGCTTTTTGAAGCGCTTTGATATTTGAAGCGCCGCAATATCCCATGCCTGCTCTCAGACCTCCTGTGTATTGGTGTACCACTTCTTTGAGATGCCCTTTGAATGCCACACGTCCTTCAATACCTTCGGGGACAAATTTTTTGATGTCGGCTTCCACATCCTGAAAATATCTGTCACTGCTGCCCTGTGCCATTGCACCGAGAGATCCCATCCCGCGGTATTGTTTGAATTTTCTCCCTTCATAAATGATGGTTTCACCCGGACTTTCTTCCGTACCTGCGAAGACATTTCCCATCATCACGCAGGAAGCGCCCGCTGCAAGTGCTTTCACCATATCCCCGGTATATCTTATGCCGCCGTCGCTAATGATTCCTATATTTTTATTCTTAAGCGCTTTTGACACTTCCATGACTGCAGTTATTTGAGGAACGCCCGTACCGGCAACTATCCTGGTTGTGCAGATAGACCCGGGACCAATTCCTACTTTCACAGCATCCGCGCCCGCATCCGCCAGTGCTTTCGCCCCGGCAGCCGTTGCAATATTCCCTGCAATAACAGGAAGATTTTTATATAGCTTCTTTATTTTTTTCAAAGCATCAATCACCCCTTTGGTATGACCGTGTGCGCTGTCAAGACAAATTATATCTACTCCAACACTATGTACCGCTTCCACACGTTCATATATGTCGCCCGTTATGCCTATTCCGGCACCAACCAGCAATCTGCCGTAACCATCTTTTACCGAATGAGGATGGCTTTTCAGTTTGAGTATGTCACCAAAAGTTACCAACCCTGTTAGTTTGCCATTCTTGTCTACCACAGGAAGTTTTTCAACTTTATTTTTTTTGAAAATCAATTCTGCTTTCTTGAGGTCTGTACCTTCAGGTGCCGTAATTAAATTTTCAGTAGTCATTACCGTACTGACTTTATTTTTGAGATTGGTTTCAAATCTCAGGTCTCTATTGGTTAGTATGCCGACAAGTTTTTTTTCTTTGTTGACAATAGGAATACCACCGATTTTATTTTCTTTCATCAACGCCAGCGCCTCACCGATTGTTGCATCTGGATGAAGGGTGATAGGATCTATAATCAGCCCACTTTCGCTTCTTTTTACTTTTCGCACCTGTTCAGATTGCTGCTGTACGCTCATGTTTTTATGTAAAATTCCCAGCCCGCCTTCTCTTGCCAAAGCAATGGCCAAAGAGGCCTCGGTAACCGTATCCATCGCCGCACTCAACATAGGAATGTTCAGCCGGATATGTTGAGTCAATTGGGTAGAAATATCTACATCTCTTGGCAGAATCTCAGAGTATGAAGGTACCAGAAGTACATCATCAAATGTCAGACCTTTTGATATAATTTTTTGGGAAGCTGCCGCTTTTTGAGGGGTATTTTTAGTTGCCATAGGCAAAGATAAGCTGATTTTTTAAATCATAAAATTGAGTGACGTAAGTCAACTACTAAATTTTACTTAATTATATTCTAGTTGAGTTTGTACAATTTGCCCGGCATAGAGCGGATAATGGCATTCATTTCCAGGGAAAGCAATGCCGATGCGATGGCTGATCCGGGCAATCCGCTTTTCAAATGTATTTCATCAATATGTATAGTTGTTCCAACGGAAAATAGTTCAACAATTTTCTTCTCATTTTCATTGAGCTCTGTAAACAATAATCTTTGACTTGATTTCACCGCGGAGTCGTTTTTATTCCAGCTCATGGTTTCCAGAATATCCTGAGTACAGGTAATCATCGCCGCTTTATTTTTTTTAATCAACATGTTGCATCCTTCACTTTTTGAGTCTGTGGTTTTTCCCGGAAGTGCAAAAACATCCCTGTTGTATCCGTTTGCCAGCTCAGCCGTTATGAGCGACCCTCCGGATATTCCGGATTCTATTACCACCAGGGCATCACAAATACCGGCAGTTATTCTGTTTCTTTTTGGGAAATTTTGTTTATCGGGCTTAGTGCCGCTGGTGAAATCGGTCAGCAGTCCTCCGTTTTCAATGATGGATTTAGCCAGAACTGTATTGCTTGCCGGATAGATGGTATCGAGGCCGTGCGCCAGCACGGCAATGGTGGGCAGTTTCGCTTTCAAAGCTGATTTGTGCGCAATGGTGTCTATGCCGTAAGCAAGACCGCTCACAATGGTTATGCCAAATTCTTTTAATTCTTCTATGAGTTTTTCAGTAAGATATTTACCATATTCAGATTGTTTTCGTGTACCCACCACCGATATGATTTTTTCGGCATTGAGATTAGCATTCCCTTTGTAATAGAGCAATACCGGACTGTCATAACAGTGGTGCAGTCTTTTTGGATATTTTTCATCCGTGATAAACAAAGGACTGATTTTGTATTTGTTTATGAAATCCAGCTCTTTTTCGCAAATGTTGAATTCTCTGAATTTTTTTATAGATCCGGCTCTGACAGCACCAATGCCTTCTATCTGCTCAAGGTGTCGTCTGGGCGCATTGAAAATGTCTGCCGCGATTCCATAACGATGTATCAGCGACCTGGCATGAACATCCCCTATATGGGCGACTTTTGTGAGCGCTATGCGGTATAGTAAATCATTGTCCATATTTTGAGGACAATGATAGGCGAATTTTTAGTTGGAAATAATGTTAATTTCCGTTCTTCTGTTGAGGCTTTTCCCTTGTTCGGTATCATTGGATGCAATAGGAGTGCTGTCGCCAAATCCTTTTGCAAGCAATCTTTCCTTTTTTATTCCTTTGGAAAGCAGATATCCCATGACTGATTTGGCGCGGTTTAAACTCAATGTTTTATTGGCTTCTTTATTCCCCACATTGTCTGTATGTCCGTTGATTTGTATGGTCATTTTCGGGTTTTCATTCATCAGTAAAACAAGACGGTCCAGCTCGTCAAGGGATTCATGTCTTATTTCAAATTTATTGTTATCGAAAAATATATTTTTCAACACAATCGCTGCTCCGGCTTCAATAGGTTGTAAAGGTATGTTGATGGTGAAGAAAGAATCTTTACTGTTGGCAGGTATGGAAAAATTATCCGAATAAAAAAGATATCCTTTTCTGTTTACATTAAAAGCATATTCTTTTCCTTCGGGAAGCGTGACCAGATAATTGCCTTCCTCGTCTGTCTGAAGCCTGGAGATAATTCTTCGTGTATTTATTTCCGTTAGTTCTACTGTGGAAGGTAGTCCAACAGATGTTTTTTTATCAAATACTTTTCCTTTTATCCAAAGCGTTTTTGCCGCACGCATATCTTCTCTCAATTGGAAGCTATAGATATCAAGGCCTGCGGCTTCATTCAGCCTGTCACTGGCATAATAAGCCGTCTTGCCGTCTGAACTTACAATCAGCGATCCTTCATCATCAATGGTATTGATGGGATAGCCTAAATTCAAAGGAGCGCTCCAGGTGCTGTCGTTTAGTTTTCGGGAAAGAAATATATCCGAAGAGCCATACCCCTGGTGTCCGTTGCTGATGAAATAAAGTGTTTGATTGTCGGCATGAATAAAAGGGCAGGTTTCATCTCTGGAAGTATTTATTAAAGGCCCCAGATTGACGGGTCTTCCCCATTTACCATTGCTCATCCTGTGGGAAACCCAGATGTCTTTTCCGCCAAGGCCCCCGAATCGGTTGCTGGCAAAATACAAGTCTCTTTTGTCGGGAGAGAGAGAAGGGGCTGACTCCCATTGATCTGTATTCACAATGGGTCCAAAATTTTCCGCTTCCGTCCATCCGCCGTTTTTCAATTTATATGAAATATACAAATCGCAGCTTCCTACTCCTTCAGGGTAGTTGCAACCCGTAAAAATCAGCCAATCGCCATCCTGTGAAATGTTCTGTGCGCCTTCATTCAAATTGGTGTTAATTTTTCCAGGTGCAGGCTTTGCAACAGTCCATTCATTGTTGATCAGTTCGCTTTCGTAAAAATCTTCATCATTTTTTATTCTTCTGGTAAAAATCATTTTTTTTCCGTCAATTGTAAGGGAAGGATAATACTCCAGATTGTTGCTGTTGATGCCGGTTCCCAGATTCACAGGGGTGAAATTGTAATTATTTTCCGGATGTTTTTGTTTATAATCTAAAGCAAATTCATACGTTGCTTTTCTGTACTTGGCGGATCTGATACTCTGCTGATTCAGTTTTTCAATTTTCATGAAGTTATTGATGACAGACAACGCTTTTTCAAATTCTCCCGTACCAGCCAGTGAAATAGAATAGGGCAATTGATAGGTAGAACAAAATGCAGAATCAAGATTGAAAGCTTTTTCAAAATCATTTACGGAAGAGGCGTAATCTTTTAAATCAGCATGAATGGCTGCCCGCGAAAGATATGCTTCTACAAATTTTGGCTCAATTGCCAATGCTTCATTTATCTTTTGTACGGCATCTTTATAATTTCCGTCAACAGCAAAATCATAAGCCGATTGATAGATGGCTTTTGCTTTCTTATTTACTTTTTCAGGGTCGTACCATTGAGCGTAAGACGTAAAGGAGACAGATTGAATAATCAATGAAATGAAAAAGATTTTACTGATGAATTTGAGTAGGCTCATTGATGGCAGATTGATTATATTTCTATGAAGATATTATATAATCCGATTGCTTGTGTTTCTGAACCGTTAAAAATTCAACATGTCGCTTACTAGGGGACATTAATATATTTATGTATCTGAATCGACAATTGCCATTGAGGATTTTGTTTGATGTAATCAACAATCAGAGGAGTGACAGAAGAAGATTTGTCCCATTCCGGCTGGAGATACAACTTGCAATCATCACTTACCAATGACGCATAGTGTTCTGCCCATTCAAAATCTGATTTGTTGAAAATGACAATTTTCAATTCGTTTGCCAATGGCAGTATTTCGGGCAGAGGAGCTTTGAATTTTTTGGGAGAAAGGCATATCCAGTCCCAGCTGCCGCTTAAAGGGTGAGCGCCGGAAGTTTCAATGTTTGTTTCAAATCCCTGTTCCTGCAAAACTGCTGTCAGGTCATTAAGGTTGTGCATCAGCGGCTCTCCGCCTGTAATTACGACAAGATTGCTTTTTTTATATTTTGTATTTGTGTCTCTGTTGGCTGTAATGGTATGTACAATTTCTTCGACAGTCATTTTTGGATGAGACTCAGTATCCCAGCTTTCTTTCACATCACACCAAACACAGCCTACATCACAGCCTCCCAGTCTGACAAAATAGGCAGCTCTGCCCTGATGGTATGCTTCTCCTTGTATGGTATAAAAATGCTCCATGACAGGAAGCAGGGAGGAGATATTTTTATCGGTGTAAATCAAGTTATTGCTGTTTAATATTAGTTGCCTTTAGAAGAATAAGCATAGAGGGTGTTTTTAAGTAATGCAGCAATTGTCATTAATCCCACACCACCCGGTACAGGTGTTATGTAACTGCATGTAGGAGCAACCTCATCGAAGTCCACATCTCCTTTTATGGAAAAACCTGCTTTTTTTGAATCATCTTTTACGCGCGTAATCCCCACATCAATTACCACGGCATTTTCTTTAACCATATCTGCTTTAAGAAACCCCGGTTTGCCTAAAGCTGCTACGATGATATCGGCCTGCAGACAAATTTCTTTGAGATTTTTTGTTCGGCTATGGCATACCGTTACCGTACAGTTTCCATACTTGCCATCCTGGCTCAATAATATACTGATTGGTCGTCCTACAATGTTACTTCTTCCAATAACCACTGCATGCTTGCCGGATGTTTCAATCTTGTAATGCTCCAACATCAGCATTATTCCATATGGAGTGGCCGGAATAAATGAAGGCAGTCCAAGTACCATTTTGCCGGTGCTCACAGGATGAAATCCATCCACATCTTTATCCGGATTAATTAAGTTGATTATTTTAGATTCCTGAATGTGTTTCGGAAGCGGAAGTTGAACCAAAATACCGTCAATGGAATCATCATTGTTTAGCTCCTCTATTTTTTTTAGTAAAATTTCCTCCTCTACATCAGTGTCAAAACGAACCAGTGTACTGTCAAATCCAATTTCTTCGCAGTTTTTAATTTTACTGGCAACATACGTCTCGCTGGCTCCATTGCTGCCCACCAAGATAGCAGCAAGATGTGGCGCTCTTTTTTGCTGTTGTTTTAATGCAAGCACTTTTTCCTTAAGACTGTCTTTTACTGCCTGCGATACTATTTTGCCGTCTAATAACTGCATGTTGATTTTGATGAATTGTATTTTGTATGAAGTAACTGAAGTTGCAAATTTAATTAAGTAAAACGGATTTGCTGTATCCTCAGGTGTTTATCTTCTTCAGTAAGGGTTAAAAAATCAATTTTTCCGGCGGCAAACCTCTTTTTTAAAGATAATAGCAGATATAATTTGCCCCTAAAATTTAAGATATTGAGGACAATATTTTTGCTGTTGATTTTTTACATTCAATCAGGAATATTCTGTGCAGCTCAATCTTTCAGAAACAATCTGAGCATGCCGTCAAACTCTTTTTGTGCATACAGCAAAAAACAACAAGATGCCTTTTCTTTTGTGGGCAATCAGGCCAGCCTTGCCGGTATCAATAACTCAGGAGTAGGTTTTTTTTCGGAGCAAAGATTTTTGATAAAAAATTATTCATCTCATCAAATGGTTTTTGTAACAAAAGGGAGGAATATAAATTTCGGTGTACAATTTAATT
The DNA here is from genome assembly GCA_947458275.1 of Chitinophagaceae bacterium. Classification (GTDB taxonomy): domain Bacteria; phylum Bacteroidota; class Bacteroidia; order Chitinophagales; family Chitinophagaceae; genus Ferruginibacter. The sequence goes on along the minus strand of CANGYR010000002.1, from coordinate 229,056 downwards.
ATACCGGGATGAAAAATTTTAATGACTTTTCTCTTGGTTTAGCAGCCGGTAAGAAGTTGTCAGATAAAATAGATATAGGGGCCCAAATAAATTTTAATACCGAAAAAGCGATGTTATACAACAGGAAAATAAATTTAAATTTCGAGTCAGGCGTATTGATTCATCTCACTCCGGTTTTAAATGTTGGCATTCATTTGTACAATCCTGCCGGCCTTATCATTGCCTCTAAAAAAGAAGGCCGAGTTCCAGGTGTTTACAAGTTCGGAGTAGGGTATGATGCTTCTGATGATTTTCATATAAGTGCAGAAATGCTGAAAGAAGAAGGTATGCCTGTTTCCGTTCAGGTGGGCTTTCAATATCAGTACAGAAAAAAATTCTTTACAAGGTTTTGTTATATAAATAACCTTCAGCGAATCTGCTTTGTTGCAGGGATTACTTCCGGAAAAATCAGGATGGCAGTCCATTGCAGCTCACACCCTCAGCTTGGCATTACTCCCGGGATTTCTGTATTGTTAAACACTGTCACAAAGAAAAAATGAGAGGAGTATTCTTTTTATTGATGACATTTTTTTCTTTTATTGGTTTTTGTCAATCGGTCAATCCTTTTGATTCAGCAACTTCTTTACAACAAGCATTGGAAAATATCAGTGAATCCGTTTCGGCTGATGAAGATGATTATTTCATTCAGCAATTAGAGGTCTTCAAAAAAAATCCAATTAATTTAAATACTGCAACCGGAGAGGAGTTGAGTGAGCTATTGCTCCTACATCCATTACAAATTGAAAATCTGATTTCATATAGAAAGCTTTTTGGTTTTTTCATAAACTTTTATGAACTGCAGGCGGTACCATATTGGGATACTGAAACCATCAGAAAGTTAAAACCATTTATTTCAACATCAACTCCGGTAAACTTAAAAAATATTTTCAGGGAGCGATTTAAGATGGGCGAATATAGTTTCATGGCAAGAACAAATCGGATAGTTGAAAAATCAAAAGGCTTTTTTATCAATCCTGATTCCTCGGACAATGGATATGCGGGTTCACCACAGCGACTGGCTATCAGATTCAAGTATAACTATAAAAATCTCCTTCAGTATGGAATCGTTGCTGAAAAAGATCCTGGGGAAGAATTTTTTAAAAATAGCCAGCGTAAAGGGTTTGATTTTTATTCTGCTCATTTAATGGTAAAAAATATTGGTTGTATAAAAGCATTGGTTATAGGTGATTACAGTGTTGTGATGGGGCAGGGGTTGATTCAGTGCCAGGGGCTTGCTTTTAAAAAAGGAGTAGACTTATTTTCTGCCAAGCGACAGTCGCCATTACTAAGGCCTTACAATTCATTTGGGGAGACAAATTTTCATAGAGGAGCAGGAGCTATTATTGGGTTTAAAAATGTATCATTCGGATTTTTTGTTTCTTACAGAAGACTGGATGGGAATCTCATAAAAGACAGTTTAAATCCTGAATCAAAGTTTATTACCTCATTACAAACATCCGGTCTGCATAGAACCGATGCCGAACTGGCCGATAAATCAGTGGTGAAAAAAATCACCTTCGGAGGGAATCTAAAATTTTTATTTAAAAAGGGGCATCTTGCTTTAAATGCTATTCAACATGCTTTTGATATACCGTTAATCAAAGATTCAAAACCCTACAATTTATTTCAATTTTCAGGAAGTAAGCTCAATAACTACAGTATAGATTACAGTTATACTGTAAGGAATTTTCATTTTTTTGGGGAGGCAGCCATTTCAAACTATTCATCTCCGGCATGCATTGCGGGACTTTTTATGAGCGCCTCATCCAACACCGACATAAGTTTTATTTACAGAAATATTTCCAGGTCGTTTCATTCAATTTATTCAAGTGCGTTTACTGAAAACAGTACGGTGAATAATGAACAAGGTCTATTCACCGGCATTTCAATCAGACCACATTCCCGCTGGCAGATTGATACATACTGCGATGTGTTTAAATTCCCATGGTTAAAGTATGGAATAGATTCTAAAAGCTTCGGTACGGATTGCCTGGTACAGGTAACCTATAAACCCAATCGTTCCATTGAATTATATTCTAGGTACAAGTATGAATTAAAAGTAGCGAATGATGCGGCTGACGGTACATTTTTATCAACCATTCTCCCTTTTCTTCGAAAAAGTTTTCGTTTGAATTTGAATTACAAAATCAATAAGTCTTTTATTTTTCGAAGTCGTGTTGAAATGCTTCGGCAACAATCTGTAAAAAATAACTCCGAGGAAGGTTTTTTGCTATCTGCCGATTTGCATTACAAGCCGTTGATGAAACCGGTATCTGCCAATTGCAGACTGCTATTTTTTGAGACATCAAGTTACAATACAAGACTATATGCTTATGAAAGTGATGTCTTATACAATTATTCCATACCCGTTATTTATGGGAAAGGGGTAAGATATTATTTGAATTTCAATATCGACTATGGCAAAAGTTTTTCTATTTGGTTAAGATGGGCACAGACTATTTTCTCCGATAAAAGTGATGTTGGTAGCGGATTGGATGCAATATCAGGAAATGTTCGCTCTGAATATAAATGCCAATTTTTATATAGATTTTAAACACTGTTTTCCATTACTTCAAATTAATCAGCCATAAATATGATTATAATCATCTATGATTCTATGATTAAAAAATTGTTATTTTTTTTTGGTTTTAAAAATATCCTTATTTTTAGCCTTCATTAACAAATAATTAAACTGCACATGAGAAGATTATTACCACTATTCGCAGTCCTTATGCTTACAGGAATGTTTGCATCTGCGCAATCACGGGTGCTTACAGGACAAGTAAGAGACATCCCAGGTGATCCGGTTAAGTTTGCAACAGTAACTGAAACCGGCACAAAGAATGCTGTTAACACTGATGAGAACGGAAATTTCTCCATCAGAGTCGCAAGCCCTTCATCAACTTTATCGGTATCTGCCGTAGGTTATGATGCACAAACTATAACGCCTTCAGGCAATATAGCAATTGCAAATCTTGTAAGAAATACGCAGGAGTTAACTGCAGTGGTTGTAACAGCTCTTGGGCAGGTTCGCCAAAAAGCATCTTTAGGGTATGCTACTGCTTCAGTTAAAACAAAAGAATTAACTCAGGCAAATCCTGTGAATCTTCAAAACGGTCTAACTGGTAAAGTTTCAGGTTTGAATGTGGCAACAACCAACTCAGGTGTATTGGGAACTACCCGTATCACACTTCGTGGTATCAGGTCTTTAACCGGTAACAACCAACCGATGCTGGTAGTTGACGGGGTGCCAACGCCACTTGGATTTTTAAATTCCCTTAACCCTAATGACATCGCCGATGTAAGTTTATTGAAATCTGCATCTGCAACGGTTATCTATGGTCCTGATGGTGTGAATGGTGCCATCGTGGTTACTACAAAAAGAGGAACCAAGATGAGACCAATGATTACGGTAAGTCATACTACTCAACTAGAGAAAATAGCTTACATGCCTAAGTTCCAAACCAGATTTGGTTCAGGATATAATCAAAATCCCAATACCGGACAAGGAGAATTTGATGGAATTGAACAACAAAGCTGGGGAGATGAGTTTGATGGCTCTATCAGACAAATGGGCCAAACAGGTCCCAATGGCGAAAAATTATTATTACCATATTCATACGTTCCTAACGGAAGAAGAAACTTCTTTGAAACTGGTGTAACCAATCAGACAGATGTTTCTTATTCTACAGGAGATTTCTACTTAAGTGCTCAAAACGTATCTATCCGTGGTACAGTACCGGGTGATAAAAATGATCGTAGAACAGTGGCGATGAGTGCTCAAAAGGAGTACAACAGATTTAAAGCCAGTTTCAACTTGCGCTTTACAAACTCAAAATATGATGTAACTACTGCCAACACATTCGTTTATTACAACGTAACAGGTGCACCAGGTCAGTATGATCTTTCTCGTTTCAAAGACTGGAGAAACGATTTCTTCTCAAGTCCAAACGGATATTTCACTCCTTATCTCGTAAACTTCTTCAGAACTCCATACATGGCGAAGGATATCAACAGACAAAACGGTAAAACCAATGACCTGTTGGGTAATGTGGAATTGTCTTATAAAGCGGCCAGCTGGTTGAACTTCGTTTATCGTGTGGGTGGATCTGCTACCAATGGTAGTGCTAAAGGAACAAGAGAAGCATTCGCTCCAAGTGCCTATCACTTGACATTGAGAGATGCTTCTGCTACAACCATCAGTGCGGCAGTATCTGATTTTGCCAACTCAAGCACCAGATTCAGTTCTGAATTGTTTGCCAACTTCAACGCTAAAGTTAAAAAGGTGGGTATCAATGCTACATTAGGACAATCATTCCGCGAAAGCAATACGAATGATATTTCTGTTAGCAGCACTAATCTTGGATCATCAACATTCCTTAGTATCCAAAACCGTATCGGCGAACCCAACGTAGGTGTTGGTGCAACCAAGTCAAGACTGACAAGGTTGTTTGGTAGAGTAGGATTTGACTTCGACGGTAAGGCTTATCTGGAAGGAACAGGTAGCTATGATAGAGATAGTAGAAATGTACCAAGAGACGGAGGTAGTTTCTCTAACAGCGATATTTCATATTTCTATCCCGGTGTGAACGCATCAATTTTGCTTCACAAATTGGTACCAAGCATCGTTTCCAATAAAGGGCTAAACTATTTCAAACTTCGTGGTGCTATCTCTAAAACGGGTAACGTACCACTGGTGCCTCAACAGGATCCAAACTTCAATGTTGCCACTTTCTTCCCCTTTGGTTCTACTTTAGGTTACAACACACCGGCATCTTTGTTCCAAAGACAATTCCAGCCTGAGTTTGTAATAAATAAAGAAGTTGGTATCGAGTTAGGTTTCCTGAAAAATAAAATCAACTTCGAGGCAACTTATTACACACAAGACAACACCAACCAAGTGTTAGATCTTCAATTGCCTATCACTACCGGTTTTACTTCCAGCAAATTGAATGCTGCTGAATTTAACAACAGCGGCGTTGAATTGGATTTAAAATTGACTCCACTGGTTAAATTGGGAGATTTGAATATCGATCTTAAAATGAACTATTCTTATCAGACAAGTAAAGTAACAAGATTAGTTGATGGTGTAAATGAATTGGGTATAGGAAACTACAACTGGGTTATTGTGGGTCAGCCTGTATATAAATTCAGATTGACCGATTATGAAAGAGATCCGGCAACTGGAAAAGTAATTGTAGGGGCTGACGGTATGCCTAAACTCAATCCAAATCTGTCAACTTTTGGCAGAACCACCCCAACCGATATCTTCGGGATAACGCTTAACGCTAACTACAAAGGATTTTCTTTAACTGCCGTAGCGGAATATCGTGGAGGAAATCAGATTGTTGTAGACCAACTGGGTGGATTCATGGACGATAATGGAATTTCTTCGCGCAGTGCACAATATGGACGTCGCGCATTCGTATGGCCAAACTCTGTAGTGTTTGATGGTACCAAATATGTTGAAAACACAAATATTTATACTTCTATTTATAATCGTGATTTCTGGAATACTGATTTGAATACAGAAGCAATTACCAACTACCTGGTTAGTGGTGCTTTCTGGAAACTGAGAGAGGTTTCTTTGAGTTATGAATTCCCGTCAACTGTATTTAAAGGGAATACTTTGAGAGGTGTTACAGTATCAGTATCGGGAAGAAACTTACTTACATGGTTGCCTAAAACGAACGTTTGGACAGATCCTGAGTTCTCCAGTGCCGGTGGCGGAGCTTACACAGGTAATGCACAAGGTAGAAGTACCGGATATAACCTGCCTCCAACAAGAATCTTTGGAGCCAGCGTATTATTCCATTTCTAATAATCGATGTAGATCAGTTTGTCTGAAAACTTAAATTATAAAATCAAACACATGAAAATAAATATAAAAAAACTGGCGCTTATTACCACATCAATCGTGGTATTGGGAACCGGTTGTAAAACAGATTTTGACATCAATGCCTCAACGGAGGATTTAACAGCAGGATCTCTGAACTACAGAGACGTGCTGCCTGCAGCTATGACCAGCTCAGCCAGAATTATCTCTTCAGATTGGAAATTTCTTCAAAACTGGATGGGCTACTGGGCAAGAAGTGGTAGTTATCAAAACGATCTGCAGGAAGAATCTTATCAGTTCACTAATTCTTTCCCTGCAACAGGTAACCCATGGACTGATTTGTACTACAACAACTCCAATTATCAGTACGTCCTGAACAGGGCAATAACATCAGGGGATGGATTTTATGAAGCCATCTGCCGCATCATGAAAGCACACAACTTTCAGCTGCTGACTGATGTGTACGGTAATATCCCCTACAAAGAGGCACTTAAAGGAAATGACAACAGAACCCCCAAGTATGACAATGGCGTAGATATTTACAAAGATTTGTTCCGCGAGTTGGATAAGGCGATTGCGCTATTGAAAGATCCTGCCGCCAGCAGTGCAGATAAAAATGAAAAAATCACCACCAATGATCTGGTTTTTAAAGGCAATGCTACCAAGTGGATTAAATTTGCCAATACTTTGAAACTGCGCTTATTGGTACATACATATGATGTTCCGGAAATTGATGCTGCAGCTGAGGTGGCCATCATCGAAGCGGAAGGTTCAGGTTATCTGGGAGCCGGAGAAACCGCTAAATTAAATCCGGGATACTCTTCTGCTAAACCCAATCCTTTCTACAGATCTTACGCCATCAATGAAAATGGGGTCTTGGCAGGTAATGCTGATTTTGTAAAAGCTAGTTTTTATGCTGTTGGATCCGGTACCCCAACCGGTTTCGGTTACTACAGATATGACGCAGATCCCAGAGAAAACAAATTTTATGTGAAACCGGATGTAAATCCTGATGCTGCCGTATATGAAGCTTCTACTTATCACAAAGGTATCCCTTACGGAGCTATATCCGGTCAGTTTCCTAATAGCCTGGGTCCTGACTTGTCATCTATCAACGCAATCAACAATACATCACCTAATACAGGCTTAACTCCAAACGGGGCTGCATCTGATGCCTGGATTTTGACCAGCGTAGAAAGCCTGTTTCTTCAGGCGGAAGCCCGTGAAAGAGGGATCATCAATTCCGGTCCAAGTGCTAAAGATCTGTTGAACAGTGCCATAGAGGAGTCTTTCATAAGCCTGGGACTTACTACTCAGGATTATCAGGATTATATGGACTTTAATATTGGTTATCCTGATGTTGATTATGATGAAGCTGCAGATAAAACTTTCACTATTTTATCACAAAAATGGTTCGCTTTGAATGGAATCGCTCCATTTGAAATATGGACTGATGTTAGAAGAACTGATATTGTTTATGGAGAATTGGTCGGTTTTGATGCTGGTCCGCCATTATCCATTCTGGATGGAGCGGCTTCTTCTATCCCCGTTCGTTTGTTCTATCCTCAGTCTGAGTATAGTTTCAATGAAGTAAATGCAAAAGCTCAGGGTACAATAGATGTTTTCACCAGCAGAATTTTTTGGGATAAACAATAAAATCTAAAACCCTAACTCATCATTAAATAATAAAAACAGTCACATGAAAAAATATATAAAACTAACATTCCTCGGGGCGCTGATGGCGGTCTCTTTTTCAGGATGTTTGAAAGACAAAGGCTTTGATAACGGTCAATATGGGGTTCAGGTTATAGAGAAGAAAGCGGTTGCCCTTCCACAGGCCGGTACCATCAAATATGCCATCTTCTCTTCTGACGCGTCTCAGATTATCGCAGCACCTACATTTTCTGCTGAGTCCATCAACAAGCCAACCAGCGATATTAAAGTGAAATTTGCTTTAAAGCCTGACTTGGTGGCAGCAGATCCTGATTTAACGCTACTTCCTGCAGAAGAGTACTCCATCAACCTTGATGGCGTTATCAAAGCAGGACAAGTAGTGGATACGCTAGAACTTGAGATCAAAAAATCATCCAACCTTGATCCTAATAAAATTTATGGATTGGGATTGGAACTGGTAAGTGCAGACAATGGTTACCAGGTTGCGGCTAATCTGAAAGAAGTACTAATTAAAATTGCCGTGAAAAATAAATATGATGGTATTTATAAGGTAACAGGAGCTTTTAAAGATCTTGCTGCAGCCGGCGCTTCTTTCACCGCTCGTTATCCGCTAACCTATTTCCTTGTTACCACTGGACCAAGCAGTGCGGATGTTAACATGATAATCAACGGAGAAATAGTTCCTGGATATTTATTTAATACTCCAACCGGAGGTTCATATTATGGTCGTTGGGGTTTACAGGTAATCTTCAATACAACAACGGATGCCGTTTCAGAAGTAAGAAACTATTACGGGGATCCGGTAAATCCTGCAAATTTCGTAGGTGACCCTTCAGGTGGCTCAGGTGCACCAGACTACATAGCAAGTAATTCCAGGCAAGCAGTGCTTGACCCTACGGGTATCAATGCATTTGACGAGTCAACTAAAACAATCAGAATAAAATACTTTATGTTACAGCCATCAGTGGTTCCTTCAGGACCAAGGGCTACTTTTGATGAAACCTGGGAGTTTATTGAACCCAGACCTTAATCATTTAATGACATTTTATATTCAAGGGTTGCCATTCGGCAACCCTTTTTAATTATAATTTTCTAAACGATAATCTTACCTTTGAAATAAAAACATGTCTGATCAAAACAACCTTACGAATCAATTAAATATTGAGATATCTGAAGAAGTGGCAGAAGGAACCTATGCCAACCTCGCCATCATCACACATAGTCATGCAGAATTTGTAATTGATTTTGTAAACGTAATGCCCGGAACGCCTAAAAGTAAAGTAAAGAACCGCATTATACTTACTCCATTTCATGCAAAAAGATTCATGAAGGCAATTATAGACAATGTAAAGAAATTCGAAGCTGCAAATGGAACCATACAGGATATGGAAAGTATAGAGATACCTTTCAATTTCGGAGGACCTGCAGGCCAGGCATAATTATAATAGCCCCTCATCCATAAAACTGAAATATCCGGCATCGCTTACAATGATATGGTCGAGCAGTTTTATGTCCAGCAAAGCCGCCGCATCTTTGATTTTATTAGTCAGATCTTCATCTGCTTTGCTGGGTTGGAGATTTCCTGAAGGATGATTGTGGCTGAGCACTATGCTCGTGGCCTCTTCCTCCAAGGCCCTTTTCAAAATAATTCTGGGATCAGCAACAGTACCCGTGATGCCTCCCTTGCTGATGATTTCAAAATGATTGATTTTGTTTGCCCTGTTCAAATATATTACGGCAAACACCTCATGGGTGTAATCTTTGAGATTAATTCTGAGATAGTCTGCCACATCTTTACTGCAGGTAACCGAGGTTTTCTTTCTTGCGAGTTCGGCATGCCTTCTTCTCCCCAGCTCCATCGCCGCTATAATGGTGACGGCCTTGGTTGGACCTATGCCTTTTATTTTTTCCAGTTCCTTAAAAGAAATCTTTCCAAGTTCATCCAGATTGTCATTGCTGTACTTAAGTACATCTCTGGATAAATCTACAGCAGATTTTTCTCTGTTGCCCGAACGTAATAATATGGCAATCAGTTCGGCATTCGAGAGCGTTGTTGCGCCATGCAACATCATTTTTTCTCTTGGACGCTCTTCAGCAGTCCAGTTTTTTATTGATGTGTATTCCATATAAAATTTAATATACAATAACGGCTTATTTAACCTAAACTAAATGTACTTTTGCTTAATAAATTTATATCCACTTATAATATTATTTCATGGAATCAACTGCGAAGATATTTTCCGGCACCGGATCGGGTTATCTGGCTGAAAAAATTGCAAGCAAATTTGGCGAGACGCTAGGAAAAGTAAAAATACAGCGGTTCAGCGACGGCGAAATAGGAGTTGAATTCCAAGAAAGTATAAGAGGGAAGTTCGTTTTTTTAATACAAAGTACTTTTGCGCCTACCGATAATATCATGGAGCTTCTGCTGATGATAGATGCAGCAAAAAGAGCCTCCGCTTACAAAGTAATTGCAGTAATTCCTTATTATGGTTATGCCAGACAAGACAGGAAAGATCGGCCCAGAGTTGCTATCGGCTCTAAACTTGTTGCCAATATGATTGTCGCCGCCGGCGCCGACAGGGTAGTGACCATGGACTTACATGCTCCTCAGATTCAAGGATATTTTGATATCCCGGTTGATCATTTGGAGTCATCCGCCATATTCATTCCATACATTGAAAGTCTGAATTTGGATAATCTCACTTTTGCCGCTCCGGATGTGGGCAGCGCCAATAGAATCAGAGAAATTGCTTCGTTTTTTGAATGCGAAATGGTCATCTGCGATAAACATCGCAAAAGGGCCAATGAAATTGCCAGTATGGTGGTGATTGGTGATGTTAAAGATAGAGATATCATTCTCATTGACGACATCTGCGATACCGGCGGGACTTTAGCCAAAAGTGCCGGCCTGATGATGGAAAAAGGCGCCAGGAGCGTAAGGGCATTTTGTACGCACCCGGTTCTGAGCGGATCGGCTTATGAAAATATTGAAAAAAGTGTCCTGGAAGAACTGGTCGTATGCGACACAATACCTTTAAAACAGCAGAGTAAAAAAATAAAAGTCCTTTCTACTGATGAATTGTTTGCTGTGGCTTTAAGAAATGCCTACGAAAACAAGAGCATCAACAGTCTCTTTATAAGGTCCAGGATGCTCCCATAATTAGCCCCTAATCAATTGGTTATTAATTATTTGTAATTTCAGGGGCCTAACGCTTTATATTATCAGTAGTATTTCTTAACTTCGCGCCTCACAAAAAAACATTTCAACAATGAAAACAATTACAATCGAAGGTCAGTTGAGGACCGAAAGCGGAAAAAAAGCCACCCGCCAACTTCGCTCTCAACAAAACGTGCCAGCTGTAATTTACGGAGGCAAATCTGAAATTAATTTTTATGCACTGGCAAGTGATTTTAAATCCATTGTGTATACATCAGAGTTTATGATTGCAGACATTAAGGTCAATAACAATTCTTACAAATGCATTTTAAAAGACCTGCAATTTGACAAGGTAACAGATAAACTGATTCACATAGATTTTCTTGAGCTGGTTGAAGATAAAAAAGTAATCGCTACTTTACCGTTAAAATATACAGGAACTCCTGCAGGTGTGAAAGCAGGGGGTAAATTGGTTACCAAGATTAAATCAATCAAAATCAAAACACTTCCTAAATATTTGAAAGAGTTTATTGAGGTTGATTTGAGTAATCTTCAGTTAAACGAAAATATTCGTGTTGAAAATATCATAGCTGACAATATGGAAGTTTTAAATTCACCGAGAATTCCTATTGCTTCAGTAACTATGACGCGTCAGTTGAAACAAGAAGAAGCCGCTGCACCAAAAGCAGCAGGAGGGGGCGCTGCATCGGCTGCCGCTGCGAAGAAATAATTGATAAGAATTATTCAACAAAGCCCTTGTTCTTCAAGGGCTTTGTTATTTTAAAAGAGGCCTGATTGTGACAAATTAGTCATCTGTGTTAGAATACATGTGCAACACATTGACTAAATTTGCATACTTTAAAAATTTAATTATGGGAATGGATAGAAATACACTGATTGGATTTGTTCTGATTGGGGCTTTATTGATTGGTATGTTTGCACTGAACAGTAAAAACAGATTGGAGTATGAGGCTGAACAAAAAAGAATTGCTGATTCTATTGCGAGAACCAAACCAAAGATTGATTCTAATTTGGTAAAAGCGGATTTAGTAAAAGCAGATTCCATTGCCCAAAGCGGGAAAGTTGCAGCTTTCAATAATGATAGCATTGTAGCCGAAACCATCAATGTAGAAAACGACTTGTTGAAAATATCGTTCACTAACAAAGGAGCACAACCCCGTTCAGTTGAACTGAAGAAGTTTAAAAAATACGACGGCACTCCGGTGATTATCAGGGAAGGGGATTTTAATCAATTCGGCTACAGGATTAATACTTCTGCTAATCAAACTGCGGAAACAAATAAACTCATGTTTAAAGCTTTGCCGGTTGTAAACAATCAGGATAATAGCAAAACAATCAATTTTGTTGCTGCTGATTCTGCCGGAAGGAAAATTACCCATCAATACATTTTAAGACAAAATGATTATCTGATTGACTTTAATATTTACATTGAAGGTGCGGATAAATTGTTATCTCAGAATTTAATCAATATTAACTGGCAATCTGAAGTTCCGCAGATTGAAAAGGATCACGCATACGAACTTACTCAATGTCATTTCAGTTATTTGGAAAATGGAAATTTTGATTTTGAATACTTTGGAACAGGAGACACAAAATCTTTTTCAAAAAATGTTGAATGGCTGAGTATTAAACAACAGTTTTTTACTAGTACAATAATCGCAAAAAATAAATTCTCTTCGGTGAATACCACCTGGACTATTCCCTCAGACACATTAAACCATTATCTGGGAAGATTTACAACAACAGCACAATATGCCTTTCAGGGAGTAAATAATGCAACGCTTCCATTACAATTATATTATGGTCCTACAGATTATAATATTCTGAAAAATTACAACAACAAACAGGAAAACATTGTGCCTTATGGTTCAGGAATATTCTTTTTTGTGAAATATATCAATCGCCATTTATTGCTGCCTGTATTTGACTTTTTTCAAAAATATATTGGAAGTATGGGTATTGTGATTTTATTACTTACCTTATTTATTCGATTAATCACTTCACCTATTCTCTACAAGAGTTATTTGAGTGGAGCAAAAATGAAGGTGTTGAAACCTGAAGTAGATGCTTTGAAAGAAAAATTTAAAGATGATCAGCAGGCATTTGGAATGGAGCAAATGAAACTCTGGAGAAGTGCAGGGGTTAACCCACTTGGAGGTTGTTTACCGGCCTTACTGCAGATTCCCATTTTCATGTCTCTTTATTATTTCTTTCAGTCCAACATTGACTTAAGAGGGAAAAACTTTTTATGGGCTAATGATCTTGCTTCTTATGATTCTATTCTTAATTTACCTTTCAACATACCTTTTTACGGTGATCATGTAAGTCTATTCACCCTTACAGCGGTAGTTACCAGTTTGCTGATATCCATATACAGCATGAGTAACATGCAGGATAACAGCAATCCGATGATGAAGTATATGCCTTATATATTCCCTGTTTTACTATTGGGGGTATTTAATAAGTTACCGGCTGCTCTTACCTGGTATTATACAATTTCTAATACCATTACGCTAATTTTACAAATCATTATTCAGAAGTACATTATTGATCATGATAAAATCATGGATCAGATCAATGAAAACAGAAAGAAGCCTGTTAAAAAATCTAAAATACAGGAGAGAATTGATGCAATGCAGGAAAGTCAACGTAAATTACAGGACTTAAAGAATAAGAATAAAAGTTAACTACTGGAACGCTCTCAGTCATAAACCGGAATTCTATGCAAAAGATACTGTCATATTTCTGTTTTTTACTCTTTTGTATAGTTACAATCTTACCTGAAAAATTATTCTCTCAGGAGCAGATTAAAGAAGTGTCATTGGTTTATGATATTACTTTAAATACATCAAAAAATAGTGCTCTCATAAAATCATTTGAAGGAGCTAGGTTGAGTATATTCATTAAAGGAAATCTTAGCCGTACTGATATGTCCAGCACTATAGGTACAGAGTCTAATATCTATAATAACAGCAACAAGTCCGGTTTCATTTTAAAAGAATACAGTGGACAGAAGTTGATAATTACACTCACTGAATCCAATTGGTTCAGTAGAAATCGTTTTTTTTCAAGTATTTCTTTTGAAGGTACTAATGAAGAAAAAGTAATAAACGGATTTAAGTGTAAAAAGTCAAAAGCATTAGCCCCCAGCAGCTATGTTACTGAAGTTTATGTTCTGGATGATCGTCAAATTAATAACAAAAGTTATTATAATTGTTTCTCTAATCTTTCAGGTATTCCGGTTAAATATAGTGTGAAAAAGGGTGATGAAGTGTTTACTTACACTTTAAGAAGTATCAATGATGACAATATTGTATCCTCCATATTTGATGAGCCCCAAACAGGCTATAGAAAAATAACGTATGAGGAAGCAATTAAAGTAAAAGGGGAAGAAAAATAGTTACAAAAAAACCGCCTTGAGGCGGTTTTGATTTTTATATTAGCTTTTTGATTTGATGACCAATTTTGATCCGGAAAAAGTTTGTTTAATTTCGGGAGTAACTGTTTTTTGTTTGTTTGGTAACAGATAAACCACATTTCCTTTTTGGTAAGTGCTCACCAGCAGCCCTGATACATAAGTGCTTTCGCAGTCTGCTTCGATTAGTGAATAATCATTAAACTTCATGCCCGAGTTAAGGTTGGTATTTAATGAGTTTCTGAAATTATAGTTGGTATTGATATTTAGAACTACTTTGTTTTTTGCTTTTCTCCTAACCCCTCTGTCGGCATATAGATAGAGCATATTCCCTGAAACAATACATAGGATTAGTATCGATTTGGTGAACTGTCTCATAAAATTAGTTTCGTTTAAGTTCCCAAATATAATATATATTTTCTGTTAAAAAAAATAAATTACCCTTTTTTTCACAACTTAATGTTGATAAAAATCATAGGGATAAAAACATAAAATAATTTTTAATTTAGTAAAAATCAGTAAATTAGGTTAAATATAAACAAATGAGTAAAAATCCATATGGACAGAACCGGGACGAGTTGAGAGAGCTGTTGGAGCAGTACAACAATCTGGTAGAGGGAAAGGCTCATTCATTCATTGAAGAGGAAGGGTTTGAAAGGATTGTTGATTATTATGATGAGAAAGAAAAGTATAACAAGGCATTTGAAGCGGCAGAGCTGGGTTGTAATCAGTATCCTTATTCGGCAGCATTATTGATAAAAAAAGCTGATATTCTGATTTCATTGAGAAAATACAGGGAATCGTTGGATGTTTTGGAGCAGGCAGAATTGCTTGATGCTTCAGACGGATCACTTTTCATCATCAGGGCAGATGCATTTTTAGCATTGGATATGCAGGAAGATGCCCATAAAATTTTTGACTATATTATTGAATATTTTGAAGGGGATGAGCGCATCGATTTGCTGTTTGAACTCTCTGAAGTTTATGACGATTATGAAAATTTTGAAATGGTTTTTGACTGCCTCAAAATAATTCTTGAGCTGGATCCATCCAACGAAGAGGCATTGTATAAAATTTGTTTTTGGACTGACTTTACCGGCAGGAACGAGGAGGGGATTAGTTTGCATCTGAAAATCATTGAAGAATATCCCTACAATGAACTGGCCTGGTTTAATTTAGGAGCCGCCTATCAGGGCCTTAAGTTATATGAGAAGGCAATTGATGCCTATCAATATGCCGTGGCAATAGATGAAAAGTTTGATTATGCATACAGGAATATGGGTGATGCTTATATCAAGCTGAGAAAATTCAAGGATGCCATTGAAGTACTGGAAAAAGTACTTGATTTATCAAGACCCGAAGCACTGCTGTATGAAGCAATCGGTCATTGCTATGATAAATTAAAAAATTATTCACAGGCACGAAACAATTATAAAAAGGCCTGCCATTTGAATCCGGAGGATAGCCAGATGCACTATAAACTCGCACTGACTTACATGAATGAAGCTGCCTGGGATAATGCATTGAAGTCTTTACAATCTGCATTAAAGGCACATGTTATGCAACCAGAATACAATCTGGCTGCAGGTCAATGTTATATGCAGCTGGGAGATACAGATGAAGCGTTGACTTATTTTGGTAATGTAATACGGGTAAGGCCTAAAAATGTAACAGGCTGGGTAGAACTACTTAAATGCCTTTATCATGCGGAATTTTATGAAGAAGGTATTGAGTATGCTTCTTATGCATATGAGCACACCGATTCAAAACCAATTTTTGGTTTTTACAGGAGCTTGTTCTTATTTGCCGCGGGTAAATTAAAAGAGGCTTTGGTTAGTCTTGAAAACTCAATGAAAGTGAATCCCAAACTGATGAAAAATATTTTGGAGCTGAATCCCTCTTTGCTTAAGCATCAACAGGTGGTTGATTTAATTGCCAGTCACAAAAAAAATATCAGGAGAAAGAAATAGTCTTGATTCGTCAGATTTTATTATCACATAACTTTGTTTTTACTTTGAGTTCGAAATCAGATCTGCACCAGGATAGTTTTTATCCAAAATGTGCTAAACCAAATAATAACTGTGAAAATGAATTTTAACCTTACTAAGATTCCGGAAAGAACAGTGAAGCCGAGGAAAAACGGAATTACAATGGTGATGGACAAAGGATTGAGTATAGAGGAGGCCAAAAATATGATGAGTGTTGGGCATCCGCACATAGATATAGTTAAACTCGGTTTCGGTACTGCATTTGTTACGCCCAATTTGAAAGAGAAGCTCGAAGTTTACAAATCATACAATACTCCGATTTATTTTGGAGGTACCTTATTTGAGGCCTTTTTGATAAGGAATCAGCTCGATGATTATATCAGCATTTGTAAAGATTATGGAATAACATATATTGAAGTCAGCGATGGATCTATTTCAATTCCTCACAGTGAGAAATGCGGGTATATTGAAAAACTTTGTAAGCATGCAACTGTCCTGAGTGAAGTGGGCAGTAAGGATGCAGCTCATATCATTCCGCCTTACAAATGGATTGAACTGATGCGGTCGGAATTGAATGCAGGCTCTGAATATGTGATTGCAGAGGCGAGAGAAGCCGGAAATGTAGGAATCTACCGTGGATCAGGAGAAGTAAGGGAAGGTCTGGTGCAGGAAATACTTACACAGATCCCCAGTGAAAAAATTCTATGGGAGGCGCCTCAGAAAGCACAGCAATTGTATTTTCTTGAACTGATAGGTTGTAATGTAAACCTGGGCAATATTGCACCATCCGAAATAATCGCACTTGAAGCCATGAGAATTGGTTTGCGTGGAGACACTTTTGAATTGTATCTTAACAATAAATAATTTATGCAAACATTCGGCTTGATTGGTTATCCGTTAGGTCATTCTTTTTCCCAGAAATATTTTTCCCAGAAATTTATTGATGAGGGCATTGCAAACTCTAAATTTGAATTATATCCGATCAAATCAATAGATGAATTTCCTTCACTGATAGAATCAACCGAAGACTTAAAAGGATTGGCTGTAACCATCCCTTATAAGGAACAGGTAATGCAATATCTCGATGAAATAGATACAGTGGCCAATGAAACAGGGGCGGTGAATTGCATTAAATTTCAAAACGGGAAACTCACCGGGTATAATACAGACATCATTGGTTTTGAAAAATCTTTTGTTCCGTTGTTGCAGTCTCACCATAAAAAAGCCCTGGTGCTTGGAACCGGAGGCGCAGCCAAAGCTGTGCAGTATGTCCTGAGAAAATTACAAATCCCTTTTTTAACAGTCAGTCGAAATAAAAACCATTCAACAGATTTGATACAATATGAAGATATTGATGAAAAGCTTCTGAGTGCATACAATGTGATTATCAATTGCACCCCTTTGGGAATGACGCCCAATGAAGAAACCTTTCCTCCATTGCCTTATGATGCTATAAGTGAGAGGCACTATTTGTATGATTTGGTATACAAGCCGTCAGAAACAAAATTTTTGCTGAAAGGAAAATCAAACGGAGCGGTCACTAAGAATGGCTATGATATGCTGATTTTACAGGCAGAAGAAAACTGGAAAATCTGGAATGATGTAAAATAGTTTTCTTCATCAGTTTTTTGTTTACATATCATCAATGAATTTGCTGCTGAACTTCTCAGGTACAGCTACTGTCTTTTTTATCTTATAATCATAACACACCATGCCTGTTTTTGCCTTTGCAATCAACGTTTTCTCTCCGTTCCGAATAGCCTCAACAATATAGTATAGTTCAAATGCCACTCTTGAAATTTCTCCCATGGCAATACTGATTTCAAGGTCATCTGCATAAAATGATTCTGAATGATAATTCACCACCAACTCGTTCATAATCAAACTGACTCCTTCTAAATTAAATTCATTATAACCCAAAGAGGATAGCCATTTTGCTCTGGCTTCATGCAAGAGACTTACGAGGGAGTCGTTCCCGAGATGATTGCCATAGTTAATATCGGTAATGCGTACCTGCAAATTTACTTTGGCAATAATTTTTTCAGGAACAGTTATCTTAATTCTGGCCATATGATTTTTTCAAAAATTCAATTAATTGAGCGGTGGCTTTTTTGCGATGACTGTATTGATTTTTTTCTTCCATATTCATTTCCGCAAAGCTTTTGCTGCTTCCTGCAGGAATGAAAACAGGATCATATCCGAATCCTTTGGTGCCTCTACGCGATGCCGTGATATTGCCTCTGCAAACTCCCTCAAAAAGATATTCTTTACCTTTGAAAAACAGAGATATCACTGTTCTGAATTGAGCTTCACGGTTATCAATGTTTTCAAGATTCTTCAACAACTTTTCAATATTTTTTTCTGAATCGCTGTCATCTCCGGCATATCGCGCACTTCTTACCCCAGGTTCGCCGTTTAATGCAAATACTTCCAAGCCGGTATCTTCACTGAAACAATCTTTCCCAAGTAAATTAAATATATAAGAAGATTTTTCAGTTGCGTTGGCCTCTAGTGTATCATGCGGTTCAGGAATATCTGCTTCTATGCCGGCCTGACTCATAGTTTTGATTTCAATTATTCCGTTGAGTATGGAGTTGATTTCCTCCACCTTATTTTTATTGTTTGTTGCAAAAATCAGTGTTTGCATGTGATAGTAATTTTACAGATTGAATATTTTTTTCAGTGCGCCCCACAACTTTTTTTTCTCCTCTGTATTTTCTGAGATGAAACGGAGTGAGGGAGCTGTAATGATTTGTGTGTCTTTGTATTTTACAATTTCATAAGTGGTAGAAGAGATTTTTAATCCTGTCAATTCTTCTTTTGCATCAAATAAAATAACATTTTCAGGAGAAAATAACTGAGAGATTTCATCAAACCCTTTATTCGTGTAATGAAAAATATTCAGCAGGCAGATATCGGCCATATTTAGTTTGCAGGCATTCAGTATTCCTGTCAGGAATTGAAAATCAGTATCATTAAGATGTAATGAGGTGGAGTCGTTTACAATCAACAATATATTTTTCTGGTTGTTTCCCAGTGTGTTATACTTGTTTTCAATAATCTTTGAATTGCTCTGCTTTGCACCAGCTGTTTCTACCAATGAGTCTTTGTACAGCTGTATAATTAATCCGCCAGGTAATTTTATATTGTCTATACTCATAATTAAGCTATTTGACTCCTTTTTTGTTTCTTTGCAGTAAAATTAATGAATATGATTGCAGCTGCCGATATTAATATTACAAAAGTTGAACGTAGTAAACTGAGTGATATCAATCTGACCAATCTTCCATTTGGTAAATATTTTACCGATCATATGCTGGAGGCTGAATATGAGAACGGAGAGTGGAAGTCTGTTGAAATTAAGCCTTATCAGCCACTTCTGTTAGATCCTTCTGTGGCTGCCTTACATTATGGGCAGGCTATTTTCGAGGGCATAAAAGCATACAAAAATCCGCAGGGAGAGGCGTTTATTTTCAGACCTTATGACAATTTCAAAAGGTTTAATATTTCTGCAGAGAGAATGCAGATGCCAGCGGTGCCTGAAGATATTTTCATGAATGGTTTGCGAGCTTTGATTGAACTTGACAGAAACTGGATTCCGAACGAGGAAGATCACTCTTTGTACATCCGTCCTTTTATGTTCAGCAGTGATGAAATGATTGGAGTCCGCCCCAGCGAAAAATATAAATTTTTAATCATATTAAGTCCAACCGGACCATATTACAATACGCCGATGCGTATATATGTAGAGGAAAAATACGTTCGTGCCGTATCGGGCGGAATTGGATATGCCAAGGCTGCCGGCAACTACGGAGCGGCGATGTATGCCACTGCCACCGCAAAAAAATTGGGCTACGACCAGGTATTGTGGACAGATGCGTTTGAACACAAATATGTTCAGGAATGCGGAACCATGAACGTGTTCTTCATTATCGGTAATAAGGCCATCACGCCTGATCTGAGCAGTGGTACCATTCTGGCCGGTGTTACACGCGACAGTGTGATGACCGTTCTTAAGGAGATGGGACTCACTGTGGAGGAGAGGCCTCTGAGCATTCTTGAGGCCATAGATGCTTATAAATCTGGTGAATTAAAAGAAGTTTTTGGTACCGGGACAGCTGCAACTATTTCGCTTATTAAAGAATTGAAATACAAGGAATTCAGTATGGAATTTAACCCTGAGCGCTGTGAGGTGGCTACGGAAGTTAAAACTCGTATGAACCAAATCCGCTATGGTATTGTACCGGACAGCCATGGGTGGATGTGTAAGGTTTAAGGGGTTGAAGGGGTTTAAGAGGTTGAAAAGTTTGAAGAGGTTGAAAAGGTTGAAGAGGTTGAAAAGGTTGAAGATAGCCCACGGTTTGAACCGTGGGGTCATGTTATTTGAACCGTGGGATTACATCGGATTTTTCCACGTAAAAAATATTTCATTTATTATTTTTCCATTTGAATGGATTTGGTTACCTTTGCCGTCCAAAAAATAAACGGTCTATAAATGCCTACAATACAACAATTAGTTAGAAAAGGTAGAGAAATTATCAAATCTAAAAGTAAGTCAAGGGCGCTGGACAGTTGTCCTCAGCGTAGAGGTGTTTGCACAAGAGTGTATACAACCACACCAAAGAAACCTAACTCAGCTTTGCGTAAAGTTGCTAAAGTTAGATTGACAAATAAAATCGAGGTGATTGCATACATACCCGGAGAAGGGCATAATCTGCAAGAGCACTCTATCGTTCTTATTCGTGGTGGAAGGGTAAAAGATTTACCGGGTGTACGTTATCACATCGTGCGTGGCAGTCTGGATACTGCGGGAGTTAAAGACCGCAAACAAAGCCGCAGTAAGTACGGAACTAAAAAAGCAAAAAAATAAATTATAAATAGAACTTTGTAGCATTTATTTGCTGCATGAAAAAGAATAACAATGCGTAAATCACAACCGAAGAAAATCCCTCTGGCTCCGGATCCTAAATTCAACGATAAGTTGGTTACCCGTTTTGTAAACAATTTAATGTGGGAAGGAAAAAAGAGCGGTGCTTTCAACATATTCTATGATGCACTGGAAAAAGTAAATAAAATTACCGGAGAAGATGGGTATGAAGTTTGGAAAAAAGCTTTGGCCAATATCACTCCTGGTGTGGAAGTGCGCAGCCGTCGTATCGGTGGTGCTACTTTCCAGATTCCTTCTGAGGTTCGTCCCGACAGAAAAATTTCTTTGAGCATCAAGTGGATGGTAAGATACAGCCGCGATAGAAATGGTCGCAGTATGGCCGACAAATTAGCTAATGAAATCGTTGCTGCAAGCAAAGGCGAAGGTGCTTCTTTCAAAAAGAAAGAGGATACACATCGTATGGCTGAAGCAAACAAAGCATTCGCTCACTTCAGAGTTTAATAAGATTTTATCTTTTTTATAAAGCCATTCAATCTGAATGGCTTTTTTGTTTATAAGATTCTGATGAAACTTTTAATTCTTTATTTCTAATTGCGTAAGGCATTTTACCAATAGCGTAAAGATTAATACAAGAATTATTGTCAATTTGCACTCAAATTTTTTATGAAATTCAGACTGCTGATATTATTATTTTTCTTTTCTCCATATCTTTTTGCACAAGAGAG
Organism: Chitinophagaceae bacterium; assembly: GCA_947458275.1. Classification (GTDB taxonomy): domain Bacteria; phylum Bacteroidota; class Bacteroidia; order Chitinophagales; family Chitinophagaceae; genus Ferruginibacter. The sequence goes on along the minus strand of CANGYR010000002.1, from coordinate 207,310 downwards.
TATAAAGAAACTTTCCGCTGATACAAATCATATCACCAATCTTCCTGACGTAACCATAATAGGAAAAAACAGCAGCAGCGATTTTCAGTTTATACCGGAGATAGTAGGCACCAATATTTATGCAGGAAGAAAAAATTCACTTGTCATTGTGGGCAATGTGCAGGGGAATGTTGTCAATAACACAATGAGGCAGATAATGGCCAAAGTTCCAGGAGTACATGTTTGGGAAAGTGATCCCAGCGGCATTCAGGTGGGAATATCTACGAGGGGGCTTAGTCCAAACAGGAGCTGGGAGTTTAATGTAAGACAGAATGGGTATGATATTGCTGCGGATCCGTTTGGATACCCTGAAGCATATTACACTCCGCCTATGCAGGCGGTTCAGCGCATAGAAGTGGTGAGAGGTCAAGGGGCATTACAATATGGTCCTCAGTTTGGAGGATTGATAAATTACATCACCAAAAACGGAACTGATTTTACGAAACCTTTGGAAGCAGAGTATGCGCAGTCTTTTGGAAGCAATGGTTTGATCGGAGCTTTTAGTGCCATAGGGGGCAAAAAAGGCAAATTCTCTTATTATGGATTTTATGATCATCGAAGCGGAGACGGGTGGAGAAGCAATAGCAGATATTATACCAATGCAGCACATGCAACGGTAACGTATAGCTGTAACAATAAACTTTCCTTCACGGCAGAGTTCAGTCGTTCTCATATGAGAAGCCAACAGCCTGGAGGTCTTACCGATTTCCAATTCAGTAATGATGCAAGACAAAGTGTTCGCTCCAGAAACTGGATGGATGTTACATGGAATGTGCCTGCAATCATTGCCAATGTGGAGTTTAACAAAAACACCAGATGGAATACAAAATTATTTGCAGTGCTTGCACAAAGAAACAGCGTTGGATTTCTGAAGTCGTTGAATATCAATGACAGCATCAATCCCTCCACATTACAATACAACGAGAGGAATGTAACTATTGACCGTTATAACAATTACGGAATGGAAAGCCGATTGATATCAGATTACAGTATCGGCAAAATGAAAAACACTTTTTCAGCAGGGATAAGATGGTTTAACGGATTTACTGACAGGCAAGCTGATGGTAGAGGCACAACAGGTACTGATTACATTATCGATGTATTGAGCGCTTTTCCCAGAGATGTTGATTTTACCTCACAGAATGGAGCAGCTTTTACTGAATCTATTTTCCGAATTAATGACAAATTTTTAGTGATACCCGGTATTCGATATGAGTGGATCAGAGGAACAGCTTCAGGAAGAAACGGGTTTAAACAAAATGGAGAAGACAGTCTCATACAGAATATCAGCCGTTACAGAAGTTTTCTGCTGGGTGGTATCGGAATTGAGTTTCACGTATCCAAGCAAACGGAAATTTATGGGGGATTCTCTCAGTCATACAGACCAATCCAATTTGCCAATTTGCAAGCGGCACCTACAACAGATCAGATTGATGATAATTTAAAAGATTCAAAGGGCTATACTATTGAACTTGGCTATCGCGGAAAAATTGATAACATACTACGCTTTGATGTTTCTCTTTATCACTTACAGTACAATAATCGCATCGGAGTACTCAATCTTCCCGGTTCAAAGCGACTCGTTACAAATGTTGGATCTTCAATAAGCAGGGGTATTGAGTCGTTTGCTGAATTCAATTTTCTCAAAGCGCTCACCAAGAGAAAAAATTTGGATGCGTCTCTTTTTGTTTCATATTCTTATAACGATGCGAGGTATTCCGGTGATTTTAAAGATGCATCCGTTAAAGGCAAAAAAGTTGAAAATGCTCCTGCACATATTTTCAGAGGAGGGGCTACCATTTCATATAAAAAAGTCTCACTCACTTCTCAGTTAAGTTATGTAGGCGAAAGCTTCAGCGATGCCAACAATACTTTGTTGCCTTCAGTCAATGGGCAGAATGGGTTGATCCCTGCTTATAAGGTGTTGGATATGACGATTCAGTTGAAGTTGAAAAACAATTTTGAATTAAAATCCGGCATCAATAATTTACTTGACTCAAAATATTTCACTCGCCGTTCCAGTGGCTACCCTGGTCCGGGATTGCTGCCTGCTGACGGGAGAACATTCTTTATTAGTGCAGAAATTAAGTTCTGATTATTTGTGAAGATCTTATCGGATTAATAAAACCGATCCTGACATTGTAATGGTTTTGCCATTTTTATCAAGACCTTTTATCACCCAAACATAAGAACCTGCGGGTTGTTGTCTGCCATTGTAAATTCCATTCCATCCTTTCAACCAACGGTTACCGGTATAAAGCAGCATGCCGGCTCTGTTGTATACATTAAAAGAAACAGTATTGACAATGCCTACCGGAATAGGTCTGAAGATATCATTGATGCCATCATCATTGGGAGAAAAAGCATTAGGAACGTAATAGGTGGGACCGTTGTACACTTTTACAAACACCGTGTCTTTAGCTGAACAACCTTTTGAATTTGAAACGGTGACAATAAACTGCTGATCATCCCTTAATGTGGCGAGAGGATTGTAAATGGTTTCAGAGTTGAGTGGTCCGCGAGGACTCCATTCATAAGATTCACCACCGGTAGCAATGAGTTGGTGGGGTGTATTTCTTACAGCGATTGTATCATTTCCCGCATTGGCAATCAAAGGTTTTTGAAAAGCAACATACAAAAATGCGGTGTCCTTACATCCCAGTAAGTTTTCTGCATCGATTCTGTACAATCCAGAATCTTTCACCAGGTTAGGAGCAGTCACGGGTACTCCGTCTTTGGTCCATTCCACGTCAAGCAGACTGGTAATAAATTTTTGTGTGATATCTATTGATTTCCCTTTGCAAATAGTATCAGTCTTATCAGGGCCCAGAACGGGTTTTTGATTTACATTTATTTTAATATCCTGACTGATGGAGCAGTTGCCGATGGGTGCATCGAGTGTAACTGTATAGGTGGCATTTTCGGTTGGTAGGGCGGTAACATTTGGGCCACTGGTATTCACCAGATTTGGACCGCTCCAGTTGTAAATTCCGTTCGCTCCGGATGCATTTAATGTAATTGGTACTCCCTTGCAAACTGCTTTGCTGGAGGCGTTGATTTTGAGAATATTTACTCCGGAAACAGGTTCAATGGTATAATCGCATACGTCTCCGGAAAATCCGTCAAACATCAGATAATACAATTTTCCGGGGGTAAGATTGTTAGCTTTTATCACATAAGGATAGACGCCGGGTTTTATCTGTGAATAACAACCATGATTTACTACAGGGCCTGAACCGCAGGATGTGCTACTGAAGAACATAATTTGAATCCCTTCGCCATTTTGGCTATTGTCTATCCAAATATTAAAAACAGATTTTGTTTCGGAAGCTACGAAGGTTACGAATGAATTATTATCAATGATGTCTCCGCAAAATGCAGCTTTTAATTCGGGCCAGAAGTCGGCAGAATAAGTGCCGGAGGTGTTACCGCAGTAGCCGTTGAAATTACAAACGGGGGATGCTATGGCGCAGGTATTCCCTGCGGGAGGGTTTCCTGTACAAAGAGGAATAGGTCGTGGCGGGGGAGCGGGCGTATTGTTGAAGGTAATGCTCCAGCTGTTTAGTTTACCTTCACCTCCCTGATACAGATCCTGAATCAAAAGTTTCCATTGTCCGTCCGCATTCTGACCATTATTAAGATTACTCAACGCGCCATCAGGTGTATACTCCCCGGAAAAAGGCGGTTTACCATTGCTTACAGGAACGGAGGCAGTTCCATTAAAACAAGTTCCTGTGAAGTTGTCGCCGGATGCGCCGTTTTGTTTACTCAGGGGAACTGTTGTTCCGTCAGGAGATTGTATGAAAATTTCAAGGTCACCTACCCAACTATGTTTAATATCCAGACAAACACTGGCAACTCCATAACTGTTGTTGATTGCTCCTACTCCCGTTACATCAATAGAATATGTGGTAGGTGCAGAAGCACCATCAGGAATATCTCCGCCTGTTGAACTGAGAAAAGTTTGCGCATATATAAAAGGAGAGAAAAAAAGAAAGCAGACAAGTAAAAATATTCTGAATGTCAGATTTACTTTCACGGCACTGATGATTTGGATATTCACAATGGAAAGGTACTAAAATAAAATTATTTTATTTAATTGGGTATCGCCCCATCTGTCGGTGTATCTTTATTCTTCTTGTTTTCTTTTTTATTCTTTTTATTTAATTCTTTTTTATTTTTCTTTTCAGTCATCACATCTGCCTTATCATTATCAATTTTTAATTTGGCATGCTGAATATTGAAATAAAATATTTTTTCATTAAGTCCATCCATTGCATTGATAACTTCCAGAAAATGTCCCTTTTTGTTCCATTGTGTATCTTTTTTTTCGACTTTGAATCCTACGTTGGGGATAAAATGCTCTCCGTCTGCCAAGCCCAATGAAAAAATGGGAGTTTCGGGGGTTCTGCCTTTACCGCTGTAAATCATGGCTTCCATAATTTTATCATTCAAATCCATAAAATATTTTGCACTGTCCTGATAAAGAACGGCGCTATCGAGTATCATATCCTTCTGATAATTTTTCCCCAGTTGAGTATACGCGTAAGAAATTTCTCTCAATACCAGTAAACTCAGCGGATGAGTAGGTAAATAATTTTTGGATTTTGTCAGGGCAGCTCTGCATGCTCCGTTATTGTTATCTTCAAAAATCTCATTCTCCTTTTCCATATCTTCCAGGGGCTTGAAATGCGGCTGTTCTGTATATCCAATCATCAGTGCCAGTGTTTCTGACTTAGTAAGGGCGCTATCATTATTCAAAAATCGGATCAGCAATTTCTGATAGTATAAATCGCTGTTTTTGTCCTGTGTCTGATCAAGTATCTGTTTGAAATCTCTTTCATAAACGAAAGCGGGGCCAACAATGTCGGTTGTCTGTGCAGAGATATGATTAAACTGCAAACAAATTATGAAGTAAAGAAAAATTCTTTTTTTCATGCAACTGGATTTTTCTTTCAAAATTAACCATTCAAAGTTTATTCTTACTACATTACGTATGATAAATAGTTATTATTTAACAAAAATCCTTTTCTATTTGAATAATGATCAGATTGCATTAACTTTGCAGCGCTAAAAGATTCAAAAAACTTCTTCTGTTTTGAACTATTTAGCATAACATGAGAGCCTAAACCTTCATATCAACCCCAAAGGAATTAAAAACGATTCCGATCACAGACCAAATGGTCGACTCACAATCAGTCTTTATCAAATTAAGTTTCTAATAATTCATATTTAAATAAAAAAAAATGTCAGATTTACGTTATCAACGAAATTTTGGAATTGCCGCTCACATTGATGCAGGTAAAACCACTACCACCGAGCGTATCTTATACTACACCGGTGTGAATCACAAAATCGGAGAGGTGCACGAAGGTGCAGCTACGATGGACTGGATGGCTCAGGAACAAGAGAGAGGTATCACCATTACATCTGCTGCTACAACTTGTTTTTGGAATTTCCCTACCACTCAGGGACAAAAAAATGCAGATACCAAACAATTCAAATTCAACATTATTGATACTCCCGGTCACGTGGACTTTACCGTTGAGGTGGAGCGTTCTCTTCGTGTACTGGATGGTTTGCTTGCATTGTTCTGCGCTGTATCAGGGGTAGAACCTCAATCTGAAACAGTTTGGCGTCAGGCAAATCGTTATAAAGTTCCCCGTATCGGATTCGTAAATAAAATGGATCGCAGCGGTGCCGACTTTTTAAATGTTGTTAAGCAAGTAAAAGAAATGCTTGGAGCAAAAGCTGTTCCTCTTCAGTTACCAATCGGTGCGGAAGATAATTTTAAAGGCGTGGTGGATTTGATTACCATGAAAGGAATGGTATGGGATGATGCCACACAGGGTATGACTTACAAAGAAGTTCCTATTCCGGAGGATATGGTGGAAGAAGTAAATGAATGGAGACAGCACCTTGTGGAAGCTATTGCGGAATATGATGACAAATTACTTGAAAAATTCTTTGAAGATCCCAACAGCATTACTGAAAATGAGATGCATGAAGCGATCCGTAAAGCGGTAATTGATATTTCTATCATTCCAATGATGTGTGGTTCTTCTTTCAAAAACAAAGGAGTTCAAACTGCGTTGGATGCTATTTGTCGCTACCTACCCGGTCCTTTGGATATCGATGCCGTTCAGGGAACAAATCCTGATAACGGAGAAGAACTTACCCGTAAAGCAGATGCAAAAGAGCCATTTGCTGCACTTGCCTTCAAAATCATGACAGATCCTTTCGTAGGAAGACTGGCATTCTTCAGGGCATACAGTGGTAGATTGGATGCAGGTTCTTATGTTCTAAATACCAGAACAGGTAAAAAAGAGCGTATCAGCCGTATCATGCAGATGCATGCGAACAAACAAAACCCAATCGACTTCATCGAAGCCGGTGATATCGGTGCGGGTGTAGGATTTAAAGATATCAAAACAGGTGATACACTTTGCGATGAAAATCATCCAATAGTGTTGGAAGCAATGACTTTCCCTGAGCCGGTTATCTCTATCGCTGTTGAGCCAAAAACACAGGCCGACGTTGATAAAATGGGTATGGCTATCGCTAAACTGGTAGAAGAAGATCCTACATTACGTGTACGCACAGACGAAGAAACAGGACAGACTATTTTGAGTGGAATGGGAGAGTTGCACTTGGAAATCATTGTAGACAGGATGAAGCGTGAATTTAAAGTAGAAATCAATCAGGGCGCTCCGATGGTGGCATATAAAGAAGCCTTCAGGGTTTCTATTGAACACAGAGAGGTGTACAAGAAACAAACGGGTGGTAGAGGTAAATTCGGTGATATCGCATTCTCTATCGGGCCTGCTGATGAAGAATGGCTGAAAGAAAATCCATTGGGTGGAATGCAGTTTGTAAATGAAATTTTCGGAGGTAGTATTCCAAAAGAGTTTATTGCACCAATCATTAAAGGATTTACTTCGAGCATGAGTACCGGTGTCCTTGCAGGTTATCCAATAGTGGATATGAAAGTAAGGGTATTTGATGGTAGCTACCATGATGTGGATTCTGATGCAATTTCATTTGAATTGTGTGCTAAACAAGGTTTCCGCGAAGCTGGTCGTAAGGCTAAGCCAGTATTGCTTGAGCCTATCATGAAAGTGGAAGTATTAACTCCCGATCAATACATGGGTGATGTAACCGGTGACCTTAACCGTCGTCGCGGTATGCTTGAGGGAATGGACAGCAGACATGGCGTACAGGTAATCAAAGCAAAAGTTCCTTTGAGTGAGATGTTTGGTTACGTTACGCAATTGCGTTCTTTGTCGAGTGGTCGTGCTACTTCAACTATGGAGTTCAGTCATTACGCTCCTGCACCAACCAACGTTGCTGAGGAAGTAATCGCAAAAGCAAAAGGGAAAATGAAAGTAGAAGATTAATTTTTCTGAAACTAGAATAAAAAATCCCCTTTCGAAAGAGAGGGGATTTTTAGTTTGGTGTTATTCATTTTCTCATGGTTAAAACCATGTTCCATTCAAAATTGTGGGTGTGCTGTATGGTTTTTTGTTCCGTAGGAACAAAATGTCTGTTGCTTCAAAATAGTTGGATAAAATGAGTTCCGTAGGAACGACATGTATGTTAATCGCAGATAAATAAATACAATGATTATTCATCTCTGATTAAAATCCGCAACAATCTAAATCCTTTTTTCTAAAGGCTTCCAAAAACAAAAAACGGGTTGAAAAATCAAATTACTTTGAAGGAGTATCTATTTTTTTTATCATCATAATATAAACCGGAAAGTGATCGCTGTAACCATAATTATATACAATGCCATCCCAGGTTCTTTTACTGTAACCTCTCCACTTGCCGGTTTTCTGCACCATAAACTCTCTGTTGAAAAGGTAATGCTTATAATAATGATACCCTTTCTGTTCTTTATTTATCCATGCACCGGAAAATAAAACCTGGTCAAATAGTCCCCATGCATCCTGATAAGGAGAAGTCCCTATACCATTCTTATACATCTCCACCCATGGATTATACATATCTGATTCTTTGGTTTCACTTATTTTTCCTTTAGCGCCAATTACTTTAGTAAGACTGGGACTAACAGGGTCGTCATTTAAGTCGCCCATTAATACAATCTTACTGAAAGGATTGATAGACATGATTGAATCAATTCTTTTTTTTGCAGTGGCTGCAGCTGCTGCCCTGGCCGGTATGGAACGCTCTTCACCTCCTGATCTGGAAGGCCAGTGATTTACAAATACATGAACAGTATCGCCATCCATCAAGCCCTTTACATATAATATGTCCCTTGTAAAATAAGAGTCTTTAGAGCCACCGGGCAATTGTACAAACAGGGGAGCACTGAAAAGTACTTTGAAATATTTTGGATTGTAGAAAAAAGCTACATCCACACCTCTTTTGTCGGGAGAATTGTAATGCTCAAATTTCCAGTTCCTGTTTTTTAGTTTGGGAGTATTAATTAAATCTGTGAGAACAGTATCATTCTCTATTTCAGCAACACCCAACATAGCCAATCCGTCTGGATTGATATCTGTCCCCATTTGAGAAATCACATCAGACAAACGATCCAGTTTGTCCCAATAAATACGACTATTATATTGTCTCGCGCTGGTTGGCAAAAACTCTTCATCATCAACATTGGGATTATTGATGGTGTCGTATAAATTCTCCAGGTTGTAAAAACCAATCAGCGAAACTTTATAATTATTTTTCTGAGCCAGGCATGACATGCTGATTATCAACAAGTTCGCCAGCAGGATAATTTTTTTCATTTTAAATTAATTTTTACATCTAGAGAAGCTACATTGTTTGTTGTAATGACCAGTAGTTTTTCTAAAGAGTATTTTATATAATGTATTTCATTTAATTGAAGGAAGAAAGTTACTCTTAACATTGATTGGTAAATATACCAAAACTATTTTTTTGTAAGAATAATATTTGCGGATGCCATTCTTATGATATGTTATTAAATAATTGTAATACTTAAGATTTTTTGTTCTAATTTGACTGATAACGCTAACTTTGACCTCTTAACCAAAAAAAGCTATGTTGACCAATTTTACAAAATCAGCGGGGATATCATTGGTTCTTTTGTTTTTAACCGCATCGGTTTTTTCACAGAAAAAAACTGACAAAGTTATTAATGGCAATGATCAGGATACCACAATTTTAGAACAATTAAAAGATGATGTGGGAGACAATATTCCGGTTATCTCTTTAGATGAAAATGACGGTCAGGATGGTAGTGCTCAAAATATATCGTCCATGCTTACTGCCGGCAGAGATCCTTTTTTTAATGCTGCTTCTTTTAAATTCAGTGCGGTACGTTTCAGAATCAGAGGATATGACGCTGATTTATTTTCAACCTATATGAACGGTGTTCCCATGGAAAATCTGGATAATGGATTTACACCTTTTGGTTTATGGGGTGGATTGAATGATGTTATTCGCAACAGAGATAATTCACTTGGGTTGAGATCAACGCCTTATGCCTATGGTGATTTGGGTGGTTTAAATTATATGGACACGCGCGCTTCATATCAACGTGCGCAGACCAGCGTTAATTATGCTATTTCAAATCGTAACTATACACATCGTTTTATGGTTACTCATTCAACCGGTTTAAATAAAAAAGGATGGGCATTCAGTATGTCGGCTTCTCGTCGCTGGGCTAATGAAGGCTATGCAGACGGTACCTATTATAATGGATTGTCTTTTTATGGAGGAGTGGATAAGCGTTTAAATGACAAACATTTATTGTCATTTGTTGCTTTTGCTACACCTACCGAAAGTGGTCGTCAGGGTTCTTCGGTTCCTGAAATGAGAGAACTTTCCGGTACGAATTTTTACAATCCTTACTGGGGTTATCAAAATGGACAAAAAAGAAATTCAAGTATTGCAAAAAGCTTTCAGCCTTTCGGGATACTTAGTCATGAATGGAAGCCCAATGATCGCACATCTTTACTCACTGCAGCATCGCTTACAGTAGGAGACAGAAGTACTTCAGGTATTGACTGGTACAATGCGCCTGACCCAAGGCCAGATTATTATCGTTATCTCCCCAGTTTCCAGCAAGATCCCGCTTTGCGTCAACAAGTGTATGATGCGCTTAAAAATGATGTAAACAAACGTCAGATTAATTGGGACAATCTGTATGCTGCTAATTATAATTCATTTGAAAAAATTGAAAATGCCAACGGCATTACAGGTAATACGGTAATGGGTAAACGCTCCCGTTATATTTTGGAAGATAGAATTATCAATACCAAAAGATTCAATTTTAATACCACCTTCAATACTGCCCTTAAAGAAAATATCATTTTCTCGGCAGGTGTCGGATATCAAAACCAAAGAAATAACTATTATAAAAAAGTCAACGATTTGCTCGGAGGAGATTTCTATCTTGATATCAATCAGTTCGCCGAGAGATTTGTGCCAAACAATCCAACTGCCGGGGTTAATGATTTGAACAACCCAAACAGAATTTTAAAAGTGGGAGATAAGTTCGGTTTTAATTACGACATTAATATTTCGAGAGCTTCGGCCTGGGCGCAAACGGTCATCAAACTACCTAAAGTTGACTTCTTTATTTCCACTGAACAATCTTTCACAAGTTTTTATAGAAATGGGAATACTCAGAATGGACTTTTCCCAACCAACTCTTTAGGTAAATCAAAAACCTACTCTTTTTATAATTATGCATTTAAAGGAGGAGCCACCTACAAAATCAACGGAAGAAATTATGTTTTCCTTAATGGTTCATATATGACAAGAGCGCCATTTTTTGAAAATGTTTACATCGCTCCTAGAACCAGGGATTTTTCTCAGAACAATGTAAAATCTGAACAAATCAGTTCTATTGAAGGGGGATATGTTTTGAATGCTCCTAAAGTGAAATTCAGGGCAACGGGTTATTACACCTCTTTCAGGAATCAATTGAATGTACTTACTTTCTACAGTGATGAGTTCAATAACTTTGTTAACTATGCTATTGAAAATATTGGTAAAATGCATGCCGGTCTTGAACTGGGTGCGGAAGCAAAAGTATATAAAGGTTTAAGTCTCACAGGAGCTGCTGCTATTGGACGTTATCGTTATACCACTCGTCAGAATGCAACAGTAACGGTGGATAACAGTGCGGAAGTAGTTGCAGAGAATGTAACAGTTTACTCTAAAGATTTTTATGTTCCTACACCGCAGGAAGCATATACTTTTGGATTTGATTACCGTTCACCCAAGTTCTGGTTTGTCAATCTGAACGTCAATTATTTCAATAACATGTACATGGATTTTAATCCTATTCGCAGAACAGAAAAAGCGGTTAATGGGTATAATCCCGGATCTGTTGAGTGGAATAGTATCATCAATCAAACCAGACTTGCATCGCAGGCAACGGTTGATTTATTTGCCGGTTATTCTTGGATGATGAATCGCAAATTCAAAACATTAAAGAAAAGAACATATCTGGCATTTAATATGGGAATTAATAATCTGCTCAATAATCAGAATGTGGTTTCGGGTGGATTTGAACAACTCCGTTTTGATTTAGCCGAAAGAAATATCAATAAATTTCCTGACAGAAGATTTTACGCTTATGGCATCAATTTCTTTGCCAGCGTAGGTCTGAGATTTTAATTTATACAAACAATACAACTAACTTTTTAAATAATAAACCATGAAGAAGATTACCAAATTGATGTCTGTAATTATTTTCCTTTCTGCTGTTGCAGTATTTAACAACGGTTGTAAAAAATCATTCGATCAGCCACCTGGCCCGGTAGATTTGAATATAGTACCCAATTCAACTATTGATGCCTTAAAATCATATCATACTGTTGCCGGAAATTATGATTTAATCAATGAAGATATAATTATCTCAGGAATTGTTACTGCCAATGACAAAAGTGGCAATTTGTATAAACAACTGTTCATACAGGACGAAACAGGGGCCATTCAGTTACTTGTTGATGGTTTCAGCTTAAACAATAGTTTTCCTGTAGGAAGAAGAGTATACGTTAAATGTAAAGGATTGACGCTGAGCGATGCCAACAGCAATATGGTTTTAGGAATCAAGGCCACGGTAGACGGAATATCATCCATGGAAGGAATTTCCACAGCAACATTAGATAAATATTTATTGGGTGGTTCTTTGAATAATCCGGTTGAGCCCTTGACTGTTACACCAGCTGATTTGGGAACCAACATGAGCAATCGTTATATCAATGCTTTGGTAAAATTGGAGGGGTATGAATTTGTTCCTGCAGATACATCCAAAACGTATTCTGATACTTCTGCTTTCAAAAGCACTCAAAACAGATTAATTTCTACAGGTTGTGGAAGCAACGCTACTACGATTGTCCGTAATAGCGCATATTCTAAATTTGCAGGAGTTAAATTGCCTAAAGGGAATGGTAGTATCACGGCAATTTATACCGTTTTTAAATCATCACCTACCAGCGCAACCACTACTAAGCAATTAGTTATCAGAGATACTTCTGATGTTCAGTTTAAATCAGCAAGATGCGGTGCGCTCCCTGCGGATACAAAAGTGTTGCTGGATGAAAATTTTGAAACACAAACTGCCAACACAACTGCTCCTTATTCATCAATCTCCATCACAGGATGGAATAATTTAGCAGAGCTTGGTACCAGGAAATTTGATGCCAGAATTTTCAGCAATAACAAATACGCTTACCTGAGTGCATTTGGAAGTAACGCTCCGGCTATCACCACATGGTTGGTTACAAAAGGCATTTCTATGGATGCATCTACTAATGAGACATTATCATTTGATACCAAACAGGATTTTTATCTTTCTAGTTACACTCCTACACCCGGAACACCTGTTCCGTCTACATTAAAAGTACTTGTATCAACCAATTACACCGGAACTGGAAATCCATGGGAAGCAGGGGTTACATGGACGGATTTGAGTTCCAGCGCAACGTTCTCTCCCGGTAGCACCACCAGTGCATTCCCTTCTGCTTTTACATCTTCAGGCTCTATTGATTTGAGTTCCTATACAGGTACGATTTATATAGCATTCAGATACGAAGGGGCGGATCCAACAGGAACAACAAATGATAAAACATCTGCCTGGGAGATTGATAATGTGAAAGTGCTGGGAAAATAAAAGAATATCAAGCAAAAGAAAAAGTAGTTTTCTTTATTAATTTAATCTTATGACAAATACAGTGATACTTTCCAAATCAAATAAAACAAATGAACGTCATTCGGTTTTGCTGCAAAAGAAATTTCTAATTTCAACAGCATTTACTTTCGTTTTCTTTGTTATCTCATTTTTTGGATTTAGCCAAGTGTTATTAACAGAACAATTTAATTATACTCCGGATGCGGTAAGTGGTTTAAGTGCTCAGAGCGCAGGAGTCTGGACAAGAACGAATTCAGGAGATTCAATTCTGGTGGTAAGCGGAAATCTATCTTACACAGGACTTGCTGCATCAGCCGGAAATAAAATCACTTATGGCGGTTCCGGTTCGGATGCTTATACTGGATTCACTAGTCAGACCTCAGGGACTGTTTATTGCTCATTTCTGTTAAATGTATCTTCACTTGGATCATTGGGCACAACGGGTGGATATACTATTGCACTAACCGATGCATCTACCAGTTTTGCTTCAACCGTATGGATTCGTTTAAGTGGAACAGCAAATTTTAATATTGGATTAAATCCACGGACAACTGCTGCCAATACTGTATGGCTGTCCAATACTTTAAATGCCAATACAACTTATCTGGTGGTTATTTCATTGGAATCAGTTTCAGGCACCGCGAATGACATCAGTAATATTTGGGTCAATCCTGTTTCTTTGGGTACAACAGCACCTGCTGCCGATGCAACAGCAACCAATACAGGAACTGATTTGACCAGCATACAAAGAGTCTTAGTCAGACAGGACAATCCTGCCAATACGCCCGGCACCATTGAAATCGATGAAATCAGAGTAGGGTTAAACTGGGCAGATGTAACTCCTTCAGGTATAATTCCTACTACACCATCCCTCAATGGTTCTTCTCTGCCTTCCTTTGGTAATGTTTGTAATAATTCAATCGCCGGTCCAAATAGCTTCACTATTAGTGGCTCTGTTCTTTCTCCAGGAAATATAACAGTAGGTCCTTTATCTGGCTATAGTTTTTCAACAACATCCGGAGGAACTTACACCAGCACACTCGATATTTCACAACCCGGAGGAACATTGGCTCCAACTACCGTATTTGTAAAGTTCAATCCAACGGCTATTCAATCTTATAATGGCAATATTCCTGTTTCAGGTGGTGGCGCTGCTTCAATCAATGTTGCAGCTACCGGCTCTGGTTCTGCTATTACCACGCCAACTTTTAGTCAACCGGCTGCGGTTTGCAGCGGATCAAGTTACAGCCTGCCTGCTACGTCTACCAACGGTGTAAGCGGCAACTGGTCGCCCGCTTTTGACAACACCAAAACAAAAGATTATACTTTTACGCCCGGTGCATCTCAATGTGCAGTAACAACAACATTAACAGTGACGGTGAACCCTAAAACTACACCCACTTTTACTCAAGTTGCTCCAATATGTCTGGGAGGAAATTTTACGCTTCCTGCTACTTCCGATAATGGCATATCCGGATCATGGGCACCTACTCCTGATTTAACTCAAACCCAAACCTATACCTTTACGCCTGCAACAGGCGAGTGTGCATCTGTTACAACTATGACAGTCGTGGTCAATATTTCCGGGGCTGAAATAGTTACTGCAGACAGCACGTCCATCACAAGAAATTCGGTTGTATTGCATGGTAATATCAATGGTGAAGGTTGTTCTGCTGTTACTGAATATGGAATAGAATACAGTTCCATTAACGCTTTTGTAAATGGTTCGGGTAAACAAGTTCCATCCAGTAATTTAATCGGAACTTCTTTCTCAAGTCAGGTTAATGGATTGGTTCAGAATACAGCTTACTATTACAAGGCTTATGCAAAGAGCGCAAACGGCATCGTATATGGAGAGCCCAAATTATTTTTCACCAAGCCTATATCAGCAGGATTGACAATTTATGGAAGTCCTATTTTAAGGGGTACGCCACTTCACTATAGTTTAAGCGGAATTAAGCAAGGTCATTATGCTACACGTATTTTCAACCATAATGGTCAGTTGGTTTATAATAAAGAAATAATCAATCAGTTGAATTTTATTGATGATTCATTTATTCTGCCAGCAATATTACCGTCAGGCGTATATGATTTACAGATCTTTTGTCCGGATTTTAAAATCAACAAGAAATTCCTCGTATTATAAGTCTAATTTTTTTTTCAGCAAAGCTGTCCAGTTCCGGGCAGCTTTTTTTATGTTTACTGCCAAGCTGTCAGCGAAACTATCATTGGTATTCTATTTGATTAATTTTCTAAAAAATAATATTATATGCAAAAAGGTAGCATAAGAGTACAGACGGAGAATATTTTCCCGATCATTAAGAAATTTCTTTACAGCGAACATGATATTTTTATTCGTGAGCTGGTAAGCAATGCGGTGGATGCGAGTCAGAAGCTGAGAACATTGTCCTCGATAGGAGAAGCAAAGGGTGAAATAGGAGAGTTGAGGATTGATATCGTTATCGATAAAGACAAAAAGACACTGAGTATAGCGGATAAAGGTATTGGAATGACCGAAGAAGAGGTGGATAAATACCTTAATCAGGTTGCTTTCAGTGGCGCAGAAGAATTCCTTCAGAAATACAAAGGGCAGAATGAGGCCAATATTATCGGTCACTTTGGATTGGGCTTTTACAGCTCTTTTATGGTGAGCGATAAAGTAGAGGTATTAACGAAAAGTTTTAAAGAAGGAAGCAAAGCAGTTAAATGGGAGTGCGACGGAAGTCCTGAATTTACTTTAGAGGAAACAAAAAAAGAGGATAGAGGTACTAATATTGTTTTGCATCTTAATGAAGAGAGCATTGAATTTTTAGAGCCGGCACGCGTAAGAACAGTGCTGGAAAAGTTTTGTAAATTTTTACCTGTACCGATTTATTTTGAAGACAAACAAATCAACAATCCGGCTCCGGCATGGACTAAGAAGCCATCTGAATTAACAACAGAAGATTATCAGAACTTTTATAAAGAGTTGTATCCTTTCGGAGAGCCGCCTTTATTCTGGATTCATCTGAATGTTGATTATCCTTTCAATCTTACGGGTATTTTATATTTCCCTAAAATCAAACAGAGCTACGAGATTCAGAAAGATAAGATTCTATTATACTCTAATCAGGTGTTTGTAACAGATGAAGTGAAAGATATTGTACCCGAGTTTTTAATGCTTTTGCATGGTGTAATTGACAGTCCGGATATCCCTCTGAATGTAAGCAGAAGTTATTTACAGGGAGATCCCAATGTAAAAAAAATAAATGCCCATATCACCAAGAAGGTGGCAGACAAACTGGAAGAGATTTTCAATACAGACAGAAAATCCTTTGAAGAAAAATGGGAGAGTCTCGGTTTGTTTGTGAAGTACGGTATGATGACGGATGATAAATTCCTTGAGAAAGCCAATAAATTTTTCGTGATGGAAGATACCAACGGTAAATTCCATACACTTGAAGAATATAAGATGGCTACTGAAACATTGCAGAAAAACAAAGATGGCAAACAGGTTTTTTTGTATACAACCAATCCGGTGCAACAAGATGCGTTTATTCAGCAGGCGGTGTCTAAAGGATATTATGTAGTTAAAATGGAGACGCTTGTAGATGCAGCCTTTATCAATAATGTGGAAATGAAATGGGAGAACACACAGTTTACAAGAGTAGACGCCGATATTGTTGATAATCTGATTGATAAAAATGAATCGCTTGAAACTGTATTGTCTAAAGACGAGACGGAACAGCTTAAAAAATTATTCGAACATCCTGTAGAAGGTATGCAGTTGAATGTTGAGGTGAAAGGACTGAGTAACAACTCAGTACCAGTAACGGCTACACGCCCAGAATTTATTCGCAGGATGAAGGATATGGCTGCAACAGGAGGTGGTATGTCGGCCTGGTATGCCAATATGCCTGACGAAGTTAATCTTACCATCAATGGTAATCATCCTATTTTCAAATCTATTTTATCTGAAAAAGATTCAGTTAAGCAGGAGAAGTTGACAAAAAATCTGGCGGACCTGGCTTTGTTATCGCAAGGCTTGTTAACCGGAAACAATCTCACCAGCTTTATCAGCAGGAGCGTGGAACTGCTGGAAGAGAAAGCATAATGAAAATCATTCTCTATGTTCAAAGGCCCGCTTTCGCGGGTCTTTTTTATTCACTGACACGAAAGTCAACTACTTTCAATTGGAGTGATTTATTACCCTGGTATTCATTTTCTTCAATGGTGAAGGCGACATCAATTGGTTTTTTTTGAAGCAGCAAGTCAAACTTATCCTTCATATAAAAGCCAATACCATTGAGGGTGATATTGTCTTGCTTAAGAACAAAACGAATATGTTCATCTTTTACAATCTTTGAATATCCGGTATCCGTTACTTTTTCTGCTACAAAAACAGGATTCATATTTTCCGGGCCGAATGGTTCCATTTGGCGAAGGATATTAAAGAAAGGATATTGAATGGATGAAAACCTTATAGGCGCATCAATAGTAATCTCCGGCACAAGCATATCGTCGCTTACATTTTTTGCAACCACCTCATCAAATTGTTTTGCAAAAGCTTCAATATTTTCCGGTAGTAAAGAAAGCCCTGCCGCTGCATAATGTCCGCCAAATGTTACAAGATGTTCTTTGCATTCGTAGATGGCTTCATATAAATTAAATCCTTTAATACTTCTGGCACTTCCGGTGGCGAGGTCCCCGCTTTTTGTTAATACAATCGTAGGACGATAGTGGCGTTCAATCAATCGTGAAGCTACTATGCCTACAACCCCTTTTAGCCAGTGCTCACGGTAAAGGACAGACGATTTTTTATTTTTAAAATCCTCATCTGAATTAATTATCTCAAGAGCCTCCTTAGTAATTGTGCTGTCTACTTCCTTTCTGTCACTGTTGTCTGTATGTAATTCATTTGCTAGTTCCAGCGCTTTCTCTTGATCAGTTTCTATGAATAGTTTTACTGCTTTGCTAGCATCATCCATTCTTCCGGCTGCATTTATCCTGGGAGCAATGGCAAAGACTACATTGGTGATGGTTAAATGGCTTTTCAATCCGCTCAAATCCATCAGGGTTTTGATGCCCAGAGAGGGATTGCTGTTGATTTTCTGCATCCCGTAATAAGTAAGAATTCGGTTTTCTTCGGTCATAGGAACGATATCCGCAGCGATAGCGATTGCGACCAGATCAAGATATTGGTGAAATTGTATTTCATCAATGGAAAAATCTTCCGCAAGGGCCGCCATGAATTTGAAACCTATGCCGCATCCGCAGAGGTCTTTGAAAGGGTAATTACAGTCACTTTGCTTTGGATTTAAAATAGCTACAGCATCGGGGATTTTATTGTCGGGCAAATGATGGTCGCATATGATTACATCTATATTGAGCTTTTTTGCATAATCAATCAGATCAACAGATTTGATGCCGCAGTCGAGACAAATCATCAAACTGACCTTTGTTTCAAAAGCATAATCTATGCCTTTCTTGCTTAATCCATATCCTTCCTTATACCTGTTGGGGATATAAAAATCTGTATGTTGGTTATTGTATATGCTTGTCAGAAACTGGTAGAATGATGCTACAGCAGTGGTGCCATCTACATCGTAATCGCCAAAGACTAAAATTCTCTCCTTATTTTCAAAAGCTGTTTTAATTCTTTCTACCGCTTTTCTCATGTCTTTCATGAGCCAGGGAGAGGGAAGATTTTTTAAAGAAGGCCGAAAATAATTTTTGGCATCATCAAAGTTCAGGATTTGCCTTTGGGTGAGAATTGCGCAAATGATATCATTTATTTTCAGACTTTCCTTTAAAGCGGCGGCAGCTTTTTGGTCGACCGGCAGTATAGTCCATTTTTTTTCCAAGTTCAGTATTTTCTGTCTGTAGTATATCTCACAAGTTCTTCCAGCGCATTTTTTACAGGAGATTCTCCAAATTCATTTAGTATCTGAATAGCATCATCTCTGAAGGCATACATTTTTTCTTCTGCATATTTTAATCCTCCGTGTTCTATGACTTGCGAGATGACAAATTTAATACTGTCAGGATTTTTGTTCTCATTTTTCAACATGTAAATTAACTTCTTCTTCATGCTTTTATCAGCGTTGTTGATGGTGTAAATCAACGGAAGAGTAAGTTTTTTTTCTTTTATATCATTTCCCGTAGGCTTTCCGATGTCCTCTTTTCCGTAATCAAACAAATCATCTTTTATTTGAAAGGCCATGCCAACGTTTTCTCCGAATTTCTTCATCCTTTCAGCAATCGCTTTATCATTACTTGTGCTGAAAGCTCCTGAGGCGCATGCTGATGATAAGAGGGAAGCTGTTTTATTTTTTATAATTTCAAAATATACAGATTCATCCAGATTTAATTTTCTTGACTTTTCAATCTGAAGCAGCTCGCCTTCGCTCATCTGCCTGACAGCATCTGATAAAATATGCAACTGATCAAAATCATTATTTTCTGTTGCCAGTAATAATCCTTTTGAAAGCAGGTAGTCGCCAACCAGGACGGCGATTTTATTTTTCCATAATGCGTTGATTGAGAAAAAACCTCTTCTTTCCATCGCCTCATCTACTACATCATCATGCACCAATGTGGCAGTATGAAGAATTTCAACCAGTGCGGCTGCACGATAACTGCTCTCGTTTATTTCACCATGAAGTTTTGCTGAAAGAAAAACAAACATAGGTCTGAGTTGCTTGCCCTTTCTGTTGATGATGTATTTCATAATACGATCAAGCAGGGGAGTTTGAGTACTGACCGCATCTGAAAACTTTTTTTCAAATATTGTTAGCTCTTTTCCTATGATATTTTTTATGAAGTCCATTAAAGTTCAGCAATTTACGGCAGTTAGCGTCTTAATCAAATAAATTGTTGATTTTATGTAAAATGTTAAATGAATTATAACATCCAATAAAATTATAAGTTTTTTTAAAACAGTCAATTATGGATTATATAAATATGCACTATGTATTAAATTGGAAAAAAAATTTTTCAGTTACAATCCAATTGAATAAATTTGCGGCTAATCAACTTGTATATTTAGAAAATTATCAATCATTAAGTTATGCAAAGCAAAAAGTACAATTTATTGTTTGCACTGTTCTTACTAGTCGCCGGTGGAACATATGCTCAAAAATCAACCAGCGGCTATGACGTTTATGATTCTACAGTAATTACCCGTAAGAGATTACCACAGCAGAATGAATTCTGGAACAATTCTTACAATTTCCCTGCTAAACCACGCAATCAATGGGAAGTGGGAGTATCTGGTGGAATGTTTTCTATATCAGGTGATGTTTCTACGCTTTTGCCAACTTTTGGATTTTCTGCACACGTCAGAAAATCTCTCGGTTACGTATTCTCTTTAAGGTTACAGTACCTGAACGGAGTTGGAAAGGGTTTAAATTGGGGTGCATCCGAAAATTATGCTAAAAACTCTGCTTGGACTAGTTCGTTACCCGCTGCTTATCAATACAATGCTGCTGGTACAACTTCTGGCACTCCTGACTATGTTTACTATAATTATAAAAATAGAACACAGGATTTAAGTCTTCAAGGTATTGTTAATCTAAATAATGTTCGTTTTCACAAGAATAAATCTTCTGTTGTATTTTATGTTGGTGCCGGTATAGGTGCTACCGCATACGAAACGAGAATTAATGCATACAACGAATCTAAAGGAGAAAACTACAGCGCTTTGTTTAATGGTATACAAAGTCAACAAGATTATCTATACAAAAACAGAAATGATATTCGTAAGAGTTTAAAAGATAACATGGATGACACTTATGAAACAGCTGCTCAACAGAATGGTCTCAATAACCAACGCAGACCAAAATTGGGTAACCAAACTCTTAGATTCTCATCTACTGTTCTCGCAGGTGTTGCCATTAAGTTAAGTAAAAGAATTAATTTGGCAATCGAAAATCGTCATACATTCGTTCAAGACGATTTGTTGGATGGTCAACAATGGCAGGAGAGTCCTACAGGAGATGCTGTACTTACAAGCAATTGGGATACATACAACTATTTGTCAGTAGGATTGAATTTCAACCTTGGTTCTAAATCTGTTGAGCCTCTATGGTGGTTGAATCCATTGGATTATGCTTATGGAGAGTTAAACAATCCAAGACATACTAAATTCCCTAAACCTACGTACGATGATGCCGACGGAGATGGTGTAATTGATCAATTGGATCGTGAGCCAAACACTCCAGCAGGTGCATCTGTTGATACTCATGGTGTATCAAAAGACACAGATGGAGACGGAGTACCTGACTTCAGAGATAAACAATTAATCACTCCTTCTGAGTGTCAACCAGTTGATGTTGATGGAGTAGGTAAATGCCCTGAGCCAGAGTGCTGCAAAAACATAAAAGCTTCCAGCGAAACAACTGTGGTAAACTGTCCTGCAGATTTCCCAAGTGTATCTTTCAAAGGAAATGCTTCTACTTTACCTGCTGACGCTAAAGCTTTATTATCTTCTGTTGCTGCTAAATTGAAAGCTAATCCTAACTGCAACATCACTTTAAATGGTTATCCTGAAGCATCCAAAGCTTCTCAGGCTGTAAGCCAAAAAAGATTAGATGCCGTTAAGCTTTACTTAGTACAAAAAGAAGGTATCAGCGCTGAAAGAGTTTCCACTAACAATGAAATAGGTGGTGGCGATAAAAATACAGTTGACATAAAAGGTAATTAATTTTTTCTATACTTTTTGCTATCAAAAGCTCTCCCACTAGGGAGAGCTTTTTAGTTTGTACCCTCATTGAGTAAATACTTGTCTTTTTTACAGAAAAACACTAACTTCGCGTCCTCTTATGCGTTTATTCATTTTTGTCAAATTATTTTTTTTATTAACTTGCTTAGTTGCTTGTAACAAGTTTAATAAAATTCAGAAAAGTAATGACTATGAATATAAGCTAAGCATGGCTGAGGATTTTTTCTTGAAAGGAAAATATTCAAAAGCCCAAGTTTTGTATGAGGAATTATTTCCGATTTTTAAGGGCACTCAAAAATTTGAAGATCTTTATTATAAATATGCTTATTGTTTTTACAATAATCGATTATACAAAGATGCTGAAAATCTGTTCAAAGGATATCTGGAGGTATTTCCCAACAGCAGCAAGGCAGAAGAGGTGGATTTTATGAGAGCTTATTGTTTCTATAAACAATCCCCTAAGCTGGAGCTTGAGCAGGTTAATACACTAAAGTCAATGGCAATGATGCAGACTTTTATTAATACGCATCCAAATTCGCCAAAAA
This sequence comes from Chitinophagaceae bacterium, assembly GCA_947458275.1. GTDB lineage: Bacteria > Bacteroidota > Bacteroidia > Chitinophagales > Chitinophagaceae > Ferruginibacter. The sequence goes on along the minus strand of CANGYR010000002.1, from coordinate 184,884 downwards.
TTAAGGAAGCCACTGATATTATTGATAAGTCCAGGTTAAAGCTTGAGATGAAGGAATACAGAGGTGCGCAACTTTATTATAATATCGGGGAGTATCGGGCAGCCGCCATAGCTTTCAATACATTGTTGAATAGTTATCCCGAATCTTTATCAGGGGACCTTTATAAATTAATGGTTCTAAAATCATATTATCGGTTTGCCAAATTGAGTATTTTTGAAAAACAGGAAGAGCGTTTTGAGAAGGTGATTAATGAATATCAAGACTTTGCAGATCGCTATCCTGACAGCAAGCTGCTCGATGAAGCAAAGGAATATGTACAATTAAGTCAAAATCAAATAAAAATTATAAAAAATGAGCAAAATACGTCGTCAACTAAGCTCTAACACTTCAAGTTCGGTAGAGCCTAAAAAATTGTCTGAATTAAAATCAAAAACCGGCAATCTCTATGAGTCTATTGCAGTTATTGCAAAGAGGGCAAATCAGATTAATATAACTATCAAAGAAGAGTTGCACAACAAGCTTGAGGAATTCGCCAGCCATACAGACAGTTTGGAAGAAATTCATGAAAACAAAGAACAGATTGAAATTTCACGTGCTTATGAAAGAATGCCTAATCCTTCTTTGCTTGCAACTACTGAATTTCTGGAAGACAAGGTGTTTTTCAGAAAAAATGAAGAAAATCTGTACAGCTAATTTGATTTTGTCTTTAATTTATCAAATCTTTTAAAATAGATGTCATAATTTTAACCCCGTTCAGCACGGGGTTTTATTATGTTAAAAGGTAAAAAAATACTACTTGGAATTTCCGGAAGCATCGCGGCGTATAAATCTGTAATCTTACTGAGATTGCTTATCAAGGCCGGCGCCGAGGTGAAAGTGGTAATGACTGCTTCAGCCAAACAATTTGTAGCTCCGCTGACTTTGTCTACTCTTTCTAAAAATGAGGTACTTTCCGAATTGTCTGACAACGATTCCTGGTCTAATCATGTCATGTTGGGCAGATGGGCCGATATCATGGTAATAGCTCCTCTCAGTTGCAATACATTATCAAAAATGTCCACAGGCTTATGTGATAACTTGCTGATGGCTGTTTATCTGTCAGCAATTTGTCCCGTTGTTGTTGCCCCTGCGATGGATGAAGATATGTGGAATCATGCTACCACTAAAGACAATCTGAAAAAAATTCTTTCAAATGGGAACAGCATTATTCCGGTTGAAGAAGGAGAACTGGCGAGCGGGCTTATAGGACCAGGAAGAATGGCTGAGCCGGAAAGCATTATTATTTGGTTGCAGGAGTATTTTCTAGAAAAAAAATCATTTGTCGGAAAAAAAATTCTTATTACCGCAGGTCCTACACATGAAGCCATTGATCCGGTGAGATTCATCGGCAATCATTCATCTGGTAAAATGGGTATTGCGGTTGCGGAAGAATTTTTAAAACGCGGAGCAGATGTTACACTGGTTTGTGGTCCTACCTCTGAAATAATCCCCCCGGGAGTACATGTTGTCAATGTGGTGAGTGCTGCTCAGATGTATGATGCCTGCATAAAAGAATTTGCTGATGCTAATATAGCTGTCATGTGTGCTGCCGTTGCAGATTATACAATAACCAATATTGCGGATAAAAAAATAAAAAAAGATGACGGAAAATTATTGCTTGAATTAGAAAAGACAAAAGATATTCTACAATCACTGGGTGCCTCAAAAAAAGAAAAGCAGTTTCTCGTTGGCTTTGCTCTTGAAACCAATAACGAAAAAGAAAATGCACTCAAAAAACTTACAGCAAAAAATGCCGACATGATTGTACTTAATTCTTTAAATGATTCCGGAGCAGGATTTCAGCACCCCACCAATAAAATAACTATTTTTGATAAGTCAGGGAAAGAATATGAATTTGATACGAAGTTAAAAGTTGCAGTCGCTGCAGACATCGTGAATACCATCCACCAATTGTACAATGCCTAGAATTTATATCATATTATTTTGGTTGCTATGTTCTACTGTGCTTCAGGCTCAGGAACTCAAAGCAAGGGTGACTGTAACCACCACAAGAGTTTCAAATAATGTAAACAGAAGTACATTTCAAACATTGCAGACTGCGCTGACTAATTTCTTAAACAACAGAAAGTGGACTTCAGATGTGTATGATCCCAACGAGCGTATTGAGTGTAATTTCTTTCTTAACCTTGAGTCTACAGATGAATTAAATGTTTACACTTCTTCATTAATGATACAAGCAGCACGTCCGGTTTTTAATACAAATTATCTGTCTCCACTTATAAATTTTAAAGACGACAATATCACTTTTAAGTACCAGGAATTTCAGCAGTTGGAATTTAATGAAAACAGGGTGTCAGGTAATGACGGATTAGCATCAAACCTGACTGCGATTTTTGCTTATTATGCCTATATGATTATCGGATTTGATGGTATGTCATTCTCTCCACATGGTGGGGATGTGTTTTTTCAAAAAGCACAGAATATTGTAAACAATGCTCCTGATGGAAGAAATATTTCCGGCTGGAAGCCATTTGACGGTATTCGTAACAGGTACTGGCTGGCAGAAAATTTACTTAATTCCAGATATACTTCTATCCATGATGTTTACTACGACTATTACAGAAAAGGAATAGATAAGTTATATGAAGATGAAAATACTGCAAGGGCTGAATTGATGAAAGTATTGGTGAACCTGGATGAATTTAATAAGACAAATCCTAATACAATGATCAATCAATTTTTCTTTCAGGGTAAATCGACTGAATTGATAAAGGTATTTTCCAAAGCTTCATCCGCAGATAAAGCAAAAGCCGCAGATATCCTTTCCCGCATAGATATTACGAATGCAAGCAGATATAAAGCGGAATTAAAATGAACAGGCGTTACTTAATTTTTTTACTATTATTTTTATTTTCCTGCACGGGAAATGAAAAGATACCCGAAGACGTTTTGCCTCCAAACAAAATGCAGGAAGTTTTATGGGATTATCTTCGCGCAGATTCATATGCCGGTTACGTTTTAAAATCAGACTCGGTAGTGAATGACACTACAAAAAATATGATTTTTCAGCATCTGATTTTCAAACATCATAAGATAACGAGTAAGGATTTTACCAAAAGCTATAACTTTTATATTTCTCACCCGGATTTGATGATGCCAATACTCGACAGTATGGTTTCAAAAAAAAGTAAATCAGATTTTGGTAATTTATTAAAAGAAAGAATAAGAATACTTGAAAAATAGAAATTAGTTTTTTATTAAAAATTTAAAAATGAATAAGGTTTATTCGGGAGCTGATCAGGCAATTAATGACATCAAAGACGGCAGTACGCTGATGCTGGGAGGATTTGGCCTTTGCGGTATTCCTGAAAATTGCATTGCTGCTTTGGTTAAGAATGGTGTAAAGCATCTTACATGTATTTCCAATAATGCGGGGGTGGATGATTTTGGTATAGGATTGATGTTGCAGAAAAAACAAGTCAGAAAAATGATTTCCTCCTATGTAGGTGAAAATGCTGAATTTGAAAGACAACTATTATCAGGGGAGCTGGAGGTAGAGCTTATTCCGCAGGGGACACTTGCTACAAGATGCATGGCTTCAGGTTATGGATTGCCTGCAATTTTCACACCTGCGGGTGTTGGCACCGAAGTAGCCGAAGGAAAAGAAGTGCGTATTTTTAATGGAAAGGAATATTTACTTGAACTAGCTTTTGATGCTGATTTTGCTATTGTAAAAGCATGGAAGGGTGATACAATGGGCAATCTTATTTTTAAGGATACGGCACGCAACTTTAATCCATTGATGGCAATGGCTGGAAAAATAACCATCGCTGAAGTGGAGGAGCTGGTTCAGCCAGGAGAACTCGATCCGAATCAAATTCACACGCCCGGAATTTATGTACATCGTATATTTAAGGGAACCGGCTACGAAAAAAGAATAGAACAAAGGACGATAAGGAAGAAGTCATAATATTACTGAGCTTGTACAAAAAATTATTTTAAAAAAATATAATGAATTTATGGCGCTTGATAAATTTCAGATTGCACAACGAATTGCTAAAGAACTTAAGGATGGGTTTTATGTAAATCTCGGCATTGGCATACCTACGTTAGTAGCAAATTATATACCTGAAGGAATGAATGTAGAATTACAAAGTGAAAATGGTTTACTGGGGATGGGTCCGTTTCCGTTTGAAGGCGAGGAAGATGCGGATTTGATAAATGCAGGTAAACAGACTATTACTACTTTGCCGGGTTCTGTATTTTTTGATAGTGCTATGAGCTTTGGGATGATTCGTTCGGGAAAAGTGGATTTGACTGTATTGGGAGCAATGGAGGTCAGCGATCAGGGAGATATTGCCAATTGGAAGATTCCCGGTAAAATGGTGAAAGGAATGGGCGGTGCGATGGATCTGGTGGCAAGTGCAAAAAATATTATCGTGGCCATGATGCATACCAATCCAAAAGGAGAGAGTAAGCTACTACCTTCATGCACACTACCGTTAACGGGTAAACGATGCGTAAAAAAAATAGTCAGCGATCTTGCTGTGATGGATGTAACTGATGAAGGCTTTAAACTGCTGGAAAGAGCACCGGGAGTTTCTGTAGAAGAAATTATCAGTAAGACTGCCGGCAAATTGATTGTTGAAGGAGAAATCAAAGAAATGCAATTCTGATATATAAATCAGAACACAAAAAAATGGCTCAGGATTATCCTGAGCCATTTTTCATTAAAGTTTGTTTTTTAAATCTTCGGTGCAGCGGATAGAATTTCTTCACTGACTCCGGAAGCGTATTTTTCAAAGTTTTTAATAAACTGTTTCGCAAGCTCTTTGGCTTTCACGTCATAGTTGGCTTTATCGGACCAGGTATTACGTGGGTTGAGTATTTCAGCAGGTACTTCCGCACATGATAATGGCATCATCATTCCAAAAACCGGATGCGCTTCATAGGAAACATTATCCAGTTTGCCTTCTAAAGCTGCAGTTATCATAGCTCGGGTATAGGATAGTTTCATTCTTTTGCCAATACCGTAGGGCCCTCCGCTCCAGCCGGTATTAATCATCCATACATTTACATTATGCTCTTTCATTTTTTTTCCCAGCATTTCTGCGTATTTCCCAGGATGCAGTGGTAAAAAAGGCGCGCCAAAGCAGGCACTGAAAGTAGATTTAGGTTCAGTTACTCCGGCTTCAGTTCCGGCTACTTTTGCAGTATAACCGCTGATAAACTGATACATTGCCTGTCCGGGGCTCAACTTACTTATTGGAGGTAATATGCCATAGGCATCAGCCGTAAGAAAGAATATATTCTTAGGTGTTTTTCCAATGGCGGGATTAAGTGCGTTACTTATAAATGATAAGGGATAACTTACTCTTGTATTTTCAGTAATAGCTTTACTGGCAAAATCAATTTTATCTGTGCCTTCAATAAAAGTTATGTTTTCTACCAATGCTCCCGGTTTAATGGCATGAAAAATTTCCGGCTCTTTCTCCTCGCTTAAATCGATTGTTTTAGCGTAGCATCCACCTTCAAAATTAAATACCGTTTCTCCGGTCCAACCGTGTTCGTCGTCGCCAATCAAACTTCTGTTAGGGTCTGCACTTAAAGTTGTTTTTCCTGTACCACTCAAGCCAAAGAAAATAGCTGTATCGCCTGATTTGCCCATATTTGCTGAGCAATGCATACTGAGCACATCTTTTTCATGAGGAAGGATATAATTAAGAATGGTAAATATACCTTTTTTCATCTCTCCGGTATATCCGGTTCCACCTATGATGATAGTCTTCTTTGTGAAGCTGACAATGGCGAAATTATGTTGTCTTGTTCCGTCAACTGCAGGGTCCGCTTTGAAAGTAGGTGCTTGAATGATATGCCAATCTGCTGTAAAATTTTCCAGTTCATTTTCTGATGGCCTGAGGAACATATTGTACGCAAACAAATTGCTCCATGGATTTTCATTGATAACCCTGATGTTTAACCGGTAATTTGAATCTGCACAGGCATAACAGTCTCTAACCCATAGTTCCTTTTGAGAAAGATGCGCAACTATTTTCTTGTATAGCTGATCAAAATATTTTTCTTCTATAGGAATGTTGAAATCGTTCCAGTGAATGGTGTCTGCGGTAATATCGTCTTTTACGATAAACTTGTCCTTTGGACTTCTTCCGGTAAATTCTCCGGTTTTAATAACCAATGCGCCTGTATCATTTATTAGGCCTTCCTTGCGGCTTACTGTTTGTGCGGCTAGTTCTGCAGGGCTAGATTGGTAATGAATCGGTTGTGTAGTATGAAAACCAAGCTTTTCCAAAGCCTTTAAAGGGGCTTCAGTCAATGTAGTTAGTGACATAGCAATCGTCGTTTAATTAATACAAAGGTAGGGGTGATGTTTTTAAAATAAAACATATTATCCTAAAGATTTTTTAAAAATTACCTAAAATATATTTTATTTATTTAATGAATAGTATTTAAATTTTTCTGAGTTTTGTTAAATAAGCAATTATTAAATACAAACTATTTTTGTGCGGCATCCTGCACTATTTTAGTTATTCTTGTGAAGCTGTAATTAAATTGTAAATTGCTGATATTGTATTGAATGTATAGCTTACTTAAAAACAATAACATACACATATGAAGCATCTTCCTTTAAATCCGGAGATTTTTATATCCAATAGGAAAAGGTTTACCGAAAAGATGAGTAAAAACAGCATTGCAATTTTCAACAGCAATGACGAATTACCTTCTAACGCTGATCAGTTTCATTCTTTCAAACAGCATTCAGATTTAATTTGGCTTACAGGGATTCAGCAGGAAGACACCCAGCTTATTCTTTTTCCGGATAATCCTGATCCCAAATTCAGAGAGGTTTTGGTTTTGGTCAGACCAAATGAAGCAAAGGAGAAATGGGATGGTCGTCGTTTAAGAGTTCATGAGGCACAAAAAATTTCCGGCGTACAAACAATTATATGGCTCGACATGGTTGAAGGACTTTTACAGCCCTGGATTCATCTTGCGGATACCATTTATTTAAATACCAACGAAAACGATCGGAAGTCATCCAATGTTCCAGTAAGAGATTATCGCTACGCGGCGATGATGAGAGAGCGTTATCCATTACATGAGTACAAAAGAAGTGCAAAAATCATCAAAGAGTTAAGGGCTGTCAAATCTCCACTGGAAATTGAAGTGATGCAAAAGGCGATTGATATTACTGATAATACTTTCAGAAGACTATTACAGTTCATCAAGCCAGGAGTGATGGAATATGAGATTGAGGCAGAGATATGGCATTCGTTTTTATCACAGCGTGCATCAGGTCCGGCATACGGATCCATCGTTGCCAGTGGCGACAGGGCAAGAACGCTTCATTATGTTGAAAACAATAAAGAGTGTAAAGACGGAGAATTGCTGTTGATGGATTTTGGTGCGGAATATGCAAATTATTGTGCCGACCTCACCAGAACGATTCCTGTGAATGGAAAATTTACCCGCCGTCAAAAAACGGTTTACAATGCATGTCTTCATTTGCATCAATATGCAGCAAGTATCTTAAAGCCCGGAATTTCGATTATTGATTACACAGAAAAAGTAGGGGATGAGGCAACAGTAATTTTTCAAAAAATCGGTTTGTTGCGTAAGTCTGATATAAAAAATGAGGATCCTCAAAACAGGGCTTACCGAAAATATTTATATCATGGAATTTCTCATCATTTAGGTATAGATGTACATGATATTGGAACACGCACTTCACCTATTAAACCGGGAATGGTATTTACGATTGAGCCGGGCATTTATATTGAAGAAGAACAAATGGGTATCCGTATTGAAAATAATTTTTGGGTTACCCGAAACGGCAATAAAGACCTTATGAAAAATATCCCTATCACTGTTGAAGAGATTGAAGGGTTTATGAAAAAAATAAAATAATTAACTCAATGAAATGCCCATAAGAGTCAACTCAAACCAACCGGGAATGATTATTCATGGCATAACATGTGGCTAAAAACAATAAAAATAAACTCATGAAACAGCTCCCTAATATATTTACATTAATCAATTTGCTTTTTGGATGCCTGGCCATCACTGCCGCGTTGCAAAATGGCATTACTATTCAATACAGTCAGGAAGGCACTCAGTATATAGATATTCCGGAAAAGATATGGATGGCTTCTCTTTTCATTGGACTGGCAGCTTTGGTAGATTTTGCAGATGGATTTGTTGCCAGGTTATTGAATGCTACATCTGAATTAGGAAAGCAGCTTGATTCTCTTTCCGATGTAGTAAGCTTTGGCGTAGCGCCTTCTGTAATTGTCTATCAGTTTTTACGCATGAGTTTTGCCAAAGATGCCGGCGGCATTGATGCTTCCTATTGGTTGCTTGCTCCTGCATTTTTTATTGCAATGGCGGCAGCCTACCGTTTGGCGAAGTTTAATTTGGATGTAAGACAACAAAATTATTTTTTAGGAGTACCGACTCCTGCAGTGGGCATGTTGATAGCATCTTTTCCACTTATTTACTGGCATACAGATAATGCAATGGTTATTTTATTTCTTACCAGCAAATGGTTTTGGTATGCTATTATCTTATTGCTTTCCGGGCTGATGCTGAGTGAAATACCCATCATTTCTCTGAAATTTAAGAACTATAAGTTATCGGATAATTTACCCAAGGTTGCATTGCTGGCAGTTGCTTTGTTGTCTGCATTATTTTTAGGATGGATATCGGTTCCGGTTACATTTATCGCCTACATTATTTTATCTTTGTTTTTCAAAAAAAGTATTCAATGAATTATACAGCTCAAATAAAAGTGATGCCTTTGAAAGAATTGCTTGATCCTCAGGGTAAAGCCGTCCTTGGCGGTCTTCAGCGTCTTGGATTGCAGGATATAGCTGATGTGAGAATAGGCAAGCATATTGATTTGCAAATTTCTGCGCAATCCAAAGAAGAAGCGCATCAGATGGCATCAGAAGCTGCAAAAAAATTACTGGCCAATCCGGTTATGGAAGTTTTTGAGGTTACCATAGTATAATTAATCATACATGTTATACATTATCCCCACTCCAATTGGTAATCTGGCCGATTTTACTTTCAGGGCGGTGGAGGTGCTTCATAGTGTAGATATTATTTTGGCGGAAGATACAAGAACCTCTTCTTTTTTGCTTTCACATTACAACATCAATAAGCCGATAACGCCGTATCATCAGCACAATGAACATAAGGTGGTGGGTCATTTAACCGATCAGTTGGCGGCAGGGAAAACAATGGCGCTTCTTACTGATGCAGGCACGCCGGGTATTAGCGACCCTGCATATTTATTGGTAAGATCTTGTATTGACCACAATGTAGAAGTACACTGTCTGCCCGGCGCGACAGCATTTGTTCCTGCTCTCGTAAACAGCGGACTGCCGATGAATAGCTTTTGTTTTGAGGGATTTCTGCCTTTGAAAAAAGGTCGTCAGACTTTTCTGAAGAAAATGGCCATGGAAACCCGCACAATGATTTTTTATGAGAGTCCGGTCAGACTGGTAAAGACCCTCTCAAATTTTATAGAATATTTTGGACCTGAAAGAAGATGTTGCGTTTCAAGGGAACTTACCAAAAAATTCGAGGAAAATAAACGGGGTACACTACAAGAGGTTCACGATTATTTCAATGCAAAGCCGGTGAAAGGCGAGATTGTGATTGTTGTAGAAGGTATTCCGCATAAATAAACGTCAAACATTTAATCAATGCGATCAACTTTCTTATTTTGTATTTCTTATTTTGTATTTCTTATTCCTTCTTCTGCCCAGCCTTCCAGGTGGCAGCAACAAGTAAAGTATACTATGAACATTGACGTTGATACGTTGACCAATCATATTGTTGGGAAGCAAAAGTTGGAATATTCCAACAATTCCGGAGATAAACTCGACAGAGTTTTTTATCACTTATATTGGAATGCATTTCAGCCCAATAGCAGCATGGATGTGAGGAGCAGGGAATTGGGAAAGAATACTATAAATGGCAGACAGGATTGGGATGGCAGGGTGAGAGACCGTATTCAAAATTTAAAAGAAAATGAAATCGGGTATCAGAAGATCATATCCTTAAAAATGAATGGGGTGACTCAGCCATTCAAATATCATGAAACCATTCTTGAGGTGAATCTTACCAAACCTATTTTGCCCAAATCAAAAGTGGTGTTTGAAATGGAATTTGAAGCGCAGGTTCCATTGCAAGTCAGAAGGAGCGGAAGAGACAATCCTCAAACAGGAGTTCGCTACAGCATGAGTCAGTGGTATCCAAAATTATGTGAGTATGATTATGAAGGATGGCATGCCAATCCATACATTGCGAGGGAGTTTTATGGAGTTTGGGGAGATTATGATGTGACTATATCTATTGATAAAACATATAAAATTGGAGGTACGGGTGTTTTGTTGAATGCAGCTGAAATAGGGTGGGGCTATGACAAGCCGGGAACGCCACTGAAGCAGCTTGCGTCTCAAAAAAGATCATGGCATTTCAAGGGAGAAAAGATACACGATTTTGTGTGGGCAGCAGATCCTGAGTACAATCATATTGTGAGAAAAATAAAAAATGGTCCGGACATCCATGTTATTTACAACAATCCATTGGCAGATAAGAGCGTAGATGATAGCTGGGGTAAAATTGCTGATGCGGCGGAGAAGGAGTTGCCATTTATTGAAAAGAATTTTGGTAAATATCCTTATCCTCAATATTCATTTATTCATGGTGGTGACGGAGGGATGGAGTATCCTATGGCCACATTGATGAGTACGCCATCTTTTGGCACTGCTTTTCATGAATGGATGCACAGTTGGTATCAGATGATGCTGGCATCCAATGAAAGTCAGCATGCCTGGATGGACGAAGGGTTTACCAGTTATGCTGAAGATCTCATTACGGCTCATTTTAACAGCAGACCTGCGATTGCAGAGTATAAGGAATCGTTGAAACAAAATCCCAATAATGAAGGGTTAAAAAAGTTGATCAATTCAATTCCCGACAATCATTCTGGAGCCTATGCTAATTATTTTGCTTTGGTTAAAAGTGGTTTGGAAGAGCCGATGACTACATTTGCCGATCATTACAACAATAACTTCGCCTATAGTATCGATGCCTACTCAAAGGGAGAAGTATTTCTGGAGCAACTAGGTTATATTGTCGGTGCCGGTGTGAGAGATAAGATATTGCTGGAGTATTACAATCAATGGCGGTTTAAACATCCTAATCCGGATGATTTTATTCGTGTATCCGAATCCGTTAGTGGCATGGAGTTGAAATGGTATAAAATGTATTGGACAAATACTACCAAAACAATAGATTACAGTATTGATAGTTTGTGGGAAGAAAACGGAGCATCTAAAATCCGTATCAAACGATTAGGACAGTTGCCGATGCCGATAGATGTTCAACTTACTTTTAAAGACAGCAGCGCTGAATTGCATACCATCCCGCTTGACCTGATGTATGGAGCTAAAAAAACAGAAAATGCAGATAGCAAACTGATTGCAGAGGAGCCGTGGAAATGGACACATCCTACTTATACTTTAAGCATTAAAGCTAGACTGAGAGATATTAACAAAATTGAAATTGATCCTTCCAAAAGAATGGCTGATATAGAACGGAAAAATAATTTGCTTGAATTAAACTGGTAATTTATTTTTTCATTGGCTGATACAGCATAAATTTTTCTCTGAAGAAATCTTCATTGAAAATTTTATCTATCTCCCAGATATAAGGCTTGCAGCCACTTTCCTGTATTTCTTTGGTTAAGTCCCCTCCCTTGAGGCAAATCAGTCCGTTCGGTGATTCATCCGCACTGGCGCGCTTGTTCAATAATGGTTTGCTCCATTTCCAAAGCTCTCCCAACGGAGCCACGGCCCTCGATACCACTACATCAAATTTTCTGTTTTTTATTTGTTCTACTCTCGTGTGTTCCACTGTGACATTTTTCAGGCCGATTGCATCTGCGACTTCTTTCACTACCATCAGTTTTTTATTGATGCTGTCAACCATATGAAATTGGGTATCGGGAAAAAAAATAGCCAATGGTATTCCGGGGAATCCTCCTCCGCAACCAAGATCAATTACAGATTTAACATTGCCTAAATCAAACTGTGTGGCTATCGCCAGAGAATGAAGTACATGATGCAGATAAAAATTATCCATATCCTTCCTGCTGATTACATTTATCTTTTCATTCCATTCCTGATAAAGCGGTTGCAGAGATTTGAACTGACTGAGCTGATTGTCAGTAAATTCACTAAAGTATTTGTCAATGTATGTCATAACGAAATCTGCAACAAAGTTAATCAGATATTCTACATCTTGTTGAGGTTGTGTGATTAAGCAATGTATAGTATTGCGGAGTTGAATTTTGTAAGCGTAAATTTATCTGAATAGTTCAGTATTTTTTTTCCTGTTGAGAGGGCAGGAGTCCATTTCCCTTTAGGCAATGTAAAACTTTTTTGTTCACGTGTTCCATTAAATGCTATCCATATTTTTTTCCAGGAATCATTTGCTTGCGCTGCATTAATAGTGTATGCAATTGTTCCTTCCTCTGTGTTGTTATCGAACGTAATGAGTTGTTGGATTTGAGTTGCTGAATACATTCTGAATGCTGGATGATTTTTCCTTAACTCAATTAATGACTGAATATATTCAACTGCTTCTATGTTTTTGCTTTTTTCACTCCAGTTAATAGCGTTGATGCTGTCGGGTGATTTGTAAGAATTCTCTACAAAATCTTTGCTTCTGAAAAATTCAGTTCCTGCGTGTAAAAAAGGAATTCCCTGGGAAGTCAGAATAATAGTCAATGCCAGCAGATGCATTTTTTTTATGTCTTCAGGCTTTGTTTCAGGATTTGACAGATTCAATTTATCCCACAGTGTATAGTTGTCGTGACATTCGCAATAGGTGATAACCTGTGCCGGGTCGGTAGCAAATGGATGATTCTCTACTTGAGGATGTGTACACGAAGCAACTATGCCGGATTTTATGGTGTTTGTTTTATAGATATTGCCACTCACAAATCCTTTTTCTCCTGCATCAAATACGCTGCCTTTAACTGCGTCTCTCATCTCATCGCTGAATACAGCAATATTGTTTAATCGGGATACATTGTGCTTAACTGCACGCATGAATTCCGGCAGCGGTGAATTGCCGCCGGCCCATCCTTCACCATACAGCAGTATATCTGGTTTAATGGATCGAAGTGTATCGGCAATCAGATTCATGGTTTCAATATCGTGAATGCCCATAAGATCAAAACGAAATCCATCTATATGAAATTCTTTTAGCCAGTAAGTGATGCTGTCTAAAATAAATTTCCTCATCATAGGCCTTTCACTCGCAGTTTCATTTCCGCAGGAAGATGCATCGGAGAATTCACCATTGCTGTGGTGTCTGTAATAATAACCGGGTACCAGCTGATGGAAATTTGATTTTTCGGCAAAGACAGTATGGTTGTACACAACATCCATAACCACCCGCAGACCGTTTTTATGAAATGCCTGAATCATTTCTTTCAGCTCTTTAATTCGTGTAATACCATCAAAAGGATTAGTACTGTAAGAACCTTCAGGGATATTATAATTCATTGGATCGTATCCCCAATTGTAAAGTGTTTTGCTGTGAGGATGTTCGTCTACCGTGTTGAAATCAAATATTGGAAGAAGGTGTACATGAGTAACGCCTAGTGATTTGATATGACTCAAGCCGGTAGAAAATCCTTTTTTATTTTCAGATTCTTCTTCTGCAAGTCCAATGAATTTTCCTTTATGAATAATGCCGGAGTCTTCATGTATGCTTGCATCTCTGATATGTAGCTCATAGATGATAGCGTCGAGCGGATGATTATTTTCAGAAAAATTTGGCGACAAATCTTTATCCCAACCCTCAGGATTTGTTTCATTTAAATTAATGACCATTCCTCTCTTTCCATTAACACCACATGCTATCGCATAAGGATCCAAAACTTCATTGCTCCAATTATAATCGATAGATACTTTGAATGTATAAAAAATACCTTTCCAGTCTCCTTCAAGTTTGGCAATCCAGGTTCCATTGATGTCATCATCCATTTGCACAATCCTGAAAGGATAGTCAGTCTCGCCGTTGTGGAAGAGTAATAATTCAGCATGTTGTGCCGATGGTGCCCACAAGCGAAAAGTTGTGTGAGATGGGGTATAACGAAAACCTAAATCGTCTCCATCATAAACCGGATAATCGTCAACAGGAATGGCTGTATGTTTATGATGAGACATAGTTACAGAACAAATTTAGGTTAGCATGCACAGAATACAACTAATATTGACGATTGTCATTAACGAGTTGTTGATGACCGATTTAAGCGTTATTTATAGTCATAAACGATATGGCCCCAGGGTTCGATATTGAACTGATGTTTGGTATCAACCTTTTCGTTGGCATAAAGGAAGATATTATAGGGGTTGCCGGCAATGATTTTGTCATTGATGGTAAATTTTTGTTCCTTATCTGAGAGATTGAGTATAACTAAAACTTTACGTCCTCCTTTTTCTCTTACATAGGAAAATATTGCATCATTATTTGAAGTAGATAGTCTTCTGTAGGATGCATCCGCCGCAAGAGCAGGGTTCGACCTTCTGAGTGTCAGCAACGCCTTGTAAAACTTCTCATTGGCATACTTACCCCATTTGATAGTGTCCTTTACAAAGAAACGGAGTCTCTTTTTATTGGGCTCTTCCTGTCCGTTGTAAATCAACGGCACGCTCTGATAGATGGTCTGGGTAAATACGGCAAAGGTCTTGTAGGCGTCACCGTATTTTTCAAATTCTGTACCGTTCCAGCTGTTTTCATCATGGTTAGTGGTGAAATATAAACGGTAGGCATTTTTCGGAAAGGAAGCGATGCTTACATTCAAAGCTGAATCGAATTGTTTGAGATTGATTTTTTTAGCGTACAAATCCGTCATTGTGCCCATCATATCCCATGCATAGGTTTGGTCAAATCCAACTTCATGCAACCATGCTTTGTTGCCTTCCGCCAGCATGAATACATCCTTGTTTTTTTTCAGACTGTCGATGCATTCTTTCCAAAAATCAGCAGGCACTTCTTCGGCAACATCACAACGGAAGCCGTCGATGTTGGCTTCTTTGATCCAGAATCTCATCGACTGAATCATACTGTCTCTCAGTTCGCGGTCTTTGTAATTTAATTTATAAACATCCGTCCAGTCGAATGGCGATATTAATTTTCCTGTACTGTCTTTCACATAAAAATTAGGATGTGCTTTTACCCAATGATTATCAAGTGCCGAGTGATTGGCCACCCAGTCGGTAATTACTTTGAAACCCATGCCTTGTGCTTTTTTTACAAAAGCTTTAAAGTCCGCAAGTGTTCCGTGCTCGGGATTAAATGCCTGATAATTTCTGACGGCATAGTAGCTGCCCAGTTCATCGGAAGTCATTTTTCTTCCTTCTATGCCGATAGGCGTGATGGGCATGAACCACAATATTTCTACACCCATTTTTTTCAATCGCGGCAGATGTTTTTGGAAGTCCTTGATGGAGCCGGAGGCGGAGTATTGACGAAGGTTGACTTCATACACATTAGATTGCTTGCTCCATACGGAGTGGGAACCGCGTGTCGCGACTTTTTGCGCATTCACACAATGCAGCGCCATGATGCAGGCTGCGGAGAGGAGGAGTTTTTTTAAGTTCATAATTACTGATATATCGTCCCTACGGGACTTTTTGGGTTAACGTTTAAAGTTTTAAATCACTGCGTTGGTTTAAGGGTTTAAGTCGCTACGCTGGTTTAAGGGTTTAAAGGTTGCATCTCTAATTGCCGAATTGTCAAATCATCGAATTGTCTAATTGACCCTCAATTTTACATTCAATAATTTACTTCCTTATTTCTTATTAATTATTTCTTATTTCTTATTTTTTATCTCTTCAACTCATACACCACAGACTGATAAGACCCAACAGAAAAATCTTTTAAATCGCCGGTTATTTTATTTACGACATCAAGGTATTTGCTAAATCCTTTTGTTCTTTCAGCAAATTTATTGATGTTTACTTTCTTATCAGTCTTGGAAGTATTCATCACCACCATAATGGTTTGATTTTTATCATAACGGAAGTACACATACAATCCATCGTCCGGAAGGTATTGCATGAATTTCCCATTAATCAACGCGCTAGAATTTTTTCTGTAATTCGCAAGTGTTGAAAGGTGGTTGAAAATCCTATTGTCTTTCTCCGTTCTGCCGGAAGCATTGAATTTATTGATGCTGTCATTTTTCCAGCCGCCTGGAAAATCGAGTCGTACATATCCGTCATTAGGACTGGTAAAACCGGGCGTAGCGAACTCAGCAGTGTAATATAATTGCGGTATGCCTCTGCATGTCATCAGCCAGGTTATTGAAGAGAGATATTTATTTACATCTTCTCCAATTACTGAATAGAAGCGGGATATATCGTGGTTATCTAAAAAGATGACATTGCGATTAGGATTTTTATACACAAAGTCCTGCGCCAAAGTGGTATACAATTTGTTTACGCCATCATTCCATCCAAAATCTTTTGTCATTGCATCGGTGATTCCCCAAAGCGTTTGGAAATCTGTCACGCCTTGCAAATTGCTTTTGTAGGGAATGTTGTAATTGTTTTCACAGAAATAACTTTGATTGGGAACACCCTGAACCCAAGTCTCTCCGAAAAGTGTGATGTTGGGATATTCATCCACCAACGACTTGTTGCATCTGTTCATGAAATCCAGGTTGTTGTATGCATAAGTGTCGATTCTCCATCCATCGATGCCAAATTCTTCAACAGACCAGATGGCATGCTGAATGAGGAAATTGGCTACGTAGGGATTGTTTTGATTCAGATCCGGCATTTGAGGTACAAACCATCCGTCGGACATAACCTTTTTATCTTTTTGTGAAGCATAAGGATCAAACAGCGTCTGGTCTTTATAGCTCGTGTTGGTGTATTCATCCCATTGGTGTACCCAGTCCTTCATAGGCATATCGGTGATGGTGTGATGAAATGAACCAACATGGTTGTAAACAGCATCCTGTATTATTTTCAATCCTTTGGCATGTGCGGCATCGATCAGATTTTGATATGCCTGGTTGCCGCCTAAGCGCGGGTCTACTTTATAGTGATCGGTGAAAGCGTATCCATGTTCTGTTCTGTTTGGCATGTCATTTTCCCAAATTGGATTCAACCATAAAGTTGTAACGCCCAGATTGCTTAGATAATCCAGATGATTTTGAATGCCTTTTAAATCCCCGCCATGTCTGTTGAATACTGTATCTCTTCTAAGCGTTTGATCACGCATACCGGGAACTCTGTCGTTGGATTCATCACCGTTGCTGAACCTGTCTGGCATGATGAGGTAAATGAAATCTTTGGTAGTGACGCCTTGTGCATAAGAAGTGCTCTTGCCGGGACGACGATTTTTTAATTCATAATAGACAGGTTGGCTGCCTGAATTATTTTGAATGTTGATGGTGAATTTTCCGGGCTTTGTAGAAGGCGAGATGTTGAGGTCCAGGAAAACATAATTTTTGTTTTCTACTTTGTTTACTTTTTTAATAGTTACTCCCGGATAGTTAATCGTGTATGCTTTAGCGTTAGCAATATCCTTTCCGTACACCATTAATTGAAGGGAGCTGTTTTTCATTTTTACCCACCAATTGGTAGGGTATATGCTGATGTCATTGTTTTGAGAGAAAACAAAATAATGAGATAAGAAAAAAAACGCGGTCAATAAGATTCTTTTCACTTTGCTGTTGATTTGAATTTGTAAAAAATTAAAATTGTCCTTACTTATCATCTTCATCTTTAACAATCAGTGTAAGTAATCCGGCAATAATCATCGAAGCTCCTCCCAGTGCAACAGTGTTCAAAGTATTGGCATGAAAAACTTTCATTGTAAAGAATCCAAGAATACTTGCGGCAACGATTTGCGGTATAACGATGAAAAAATTAAACACACCCATATAATAACCCATTTTATTTGAGGGGAGCGCATTGGATAACATAGCGTAAGGCATAGATAAAATACTTGCCCATGAAATGCCCACCATAGCCATTGAAATAATGATGAGTTTGGGGTCTGTGATGAAATAAATAGACAATAATCCCAGGCCACCTATAACCAGACAAATCATGTGGGTGATTTTCCTGTTGGTCTTGAATGCAATCAGCGGGATGATGAATGCAAAAATAGCAGCAATACCATTTCTTACGGAAGAGCAAACATTCAGCCAGTCTGCACCATCATTGTATTCTTTCTGCACTCTTCTCAATTCAGCTTTATCTTCAGCTGAAACATAAGTATTAAGGCTGTCGGAAAAATAGTTGGCAAGATTGACAGAAATGGTAACAGGATTTTGTTCAGAACGGTATTTTCTGATTTCTGCGATATCGCCTTTCAACGATTCGATATTTTTTCTTTTTTTCGGATCTTTCAGATTTTCTTCTTTCAGTATTTCAGCCGAAACTGCATTGGCCATTTTATCTACAACCATTTTATCGACTTTCATATTGTATTTGTTGGCTGTAACGGCATTGGTAGCATAGATCCACATCGCGAACAAGGCAAACCACGTAAAAAATTGTACAAAAGCCAGTTGACGCATGGTTTTAGGCATTTTGAAAATACCACCGAATGTTTCTGAAAGCGCCTGAGAAAATGTGGTATTCTTTTTTTCTTTCCTGAATTCTTCCAGATTTTCCGGCGGGAATTCTTTTGTGGTAAACACGGTGTACAAAACAGACGTAAGGAAGGCGAGGCCCCCCAGATAAAAAGACCACTTAACGGAGTCGGGGATTTTTCCTGCTTCTGCGGTGTTACTTACATTAAACCAGTTGGTAAAAATCCAGGGGAGTAGGGCTGCAATCACCGAGCCAATTCCAATAAAGAAACTCTGCATGGCAAAACCTGAAGTGCGCTGGCTTGGTGGGAGTTTATCGCCCACAAATGCCCTAAACGGCTCCATGGAAATATTGATGGAAGCATCCAGCACCCAGAGCATACCGCCCGCAATCCATAGTGTAGGGGAGTTGGGCATTACAAACAATGCGATCGTAGATAATATGGCGCCTATAAAAAAGAAGATTCTTCTTCTGCCCCAGAAAGGATGCCAGGTTCTGTCGCTCAGATAACCAATAATAGGCTGAACAAGAAGACCTGTCAATGGTGCAGCAATCCACAGGATGGGTATCTCATCTTTGTTGGCACCCAGCGTTTCAAATATCCTGCTGACATTGGAGTTTTGCAACTCAAAGCCGAACTGTATTCCAAAAAATCCAAAACTCATGTTCCACAAGTCCCAAAATGATAGTTTTTTTTGCGGAGAAGTTTGCTGCATTGACATGATAATCAGTTTTAAATGAATATAAGATAGTGTAAAATATACACTTTGCTAAAAATACAATAAAAATCGGGTTGACAAAATTTTTATCTTTTTATATTTCCGTACTTCCGGGAGGTTGGTTTTAATGTATAATTTTTTAATGTTTTTAAAAAAATCTTTTATACGCTTTGAGGAAAATTGGAATAATGTGTTTATTTTACACGTTCATAAATATTCTCCTTAAACCACTCCGTATTTTTTTTTATAAATAAATCGGAAAAAAATTAACCAACAGAAAAACAAATCAGATTGTATGAAAAAACTACTTGTTGTTTTATTCAGCCTTACGATTGGAGCAAATGGCATGGCTCAGTTACTTTCTTTAAGCAATAATTTCCCCACAGAATCTACAACCCCGTTAACCATTACTGTGGATGCCACAAAGGGTAATAAGGGATTGAACGGAGTGATTGGAACTACGACTCCTATTTATGTACATACCGGCGTAATTACTAATTCAAGCACATCCAATTCAGACTGGAAGTATGTGAAGAATAATGCTAATTTTAATACTGCTGTTCCTGCACTTCAGGCTACTTCACTTGGCAACAATAAATGGTCTTTTACCATTACAGGCGGAATTCGCGCCTTTTATGGTGTGCCAGCCGGCGAAACCATTTTAAAAATAACAATGCTGTTTCGTAATACTGCTGGGACGCTGGTACAAAGAAATATCGATGGAAGCGATATGTATATACCTATTTACTCATCTGCACTTGCGGCAAGCTTGGTACAGCCACCAAAACAGCCTACATTCAATCAAAAGGCCGAGCCAATAACCGCAACTGTAGGAAGTTCAATTTCTGTTACCGGCAATGCTAATATTTCTGCGAACCTTAAATTATATTTAAACGGCGCTACAATTAATACAGTAAGCAACAATACCTCTATCACAGCTAATGCATCTATTTCAGTTGCGGGAACCCAGCAAATTGTTTTGGAAGCGTCAGCATCGGGAGTAACCAAATATGATACGATTAAATTTTTTGTGCCTGGAACTGTAGTGAATGAAAATAAGCCTGCTTCATTAAGAGACGGAATCACCTATGAAGCAGATAAAACCGCAGCTACATTTTGTTTGTTTGCTCCCGGAAAATCTAGGATTTGTATTATTGGAGATATTCCCGGCAGCAACTGGGAAGAAACGCCTACCTATCAAATGAAAAAAGATGCCACCGGCTTTTGGTGGTTAAGAATAACCGGGTTGACGCCCGGAGTGGAATACTCGTTCCAGTATTTAATAGACGGAAATCTGGCAGTCACAGATCCATATGTAGAGAAAGTGCTGGATCCATGGAATGATAAATTTATCGAGCCGGAAGTTTATCCCAATTTAAAACCCTATCCGGAAGGATTTACCACCGGTATTGTAGGTACTTTCCAGACCAACAAAACTCCTTACAATTTTGTAACCACAGGGTATCAAAGGCCAAATCAAACCAACATCGTGGTGTATGAATTGCACCTTAGAGACTTTTTCAAATCTCATAACTGGAAATCTTTAACTGATACTTTATGGTATTTAAAAAATCTCGGTGTCAATGTCATTCAGTTGATGCCTGTGAATGAATTTGAAGGAAACAACAGCTGGGGATATAATCCGATGTTCTATTTTGCTCCCGACAAATATTATGGTCCCGAAGAAGACATGAAAAGATTCATAGATGTTTGTCATGAAAATGGTATTGCTGTCACATTAGATATTGCATTAAACCACTCTTTTGGTTTGTCTCCTATGGTACAAATGTACTGGGATGCCGCCAACAACAGGCCTGCCGCGGATAACCCCTGGTTCAATCAGACAGACCGACATCCGTTTGGAGTGGGGTATGATTTTAACCATGAGGCAGCACCCACTCAAAGATTTTTCAGCAGAGTGGTAGAGCATTGGTTGCAGAATTACAAAGTAGATGGATTCCGTTTTGACTTGTCAAAAGGCTTCACTCAACAAAATAATCTTGGAAATCAGGCAGGTTGGGATGCGTATGATCAAAGTCGTATTAATATTTGGAGGAGATATTATGATACTCTTGAGCTTAAATCTCCGGGTTGTTACAAAATACTGGAGCATTTTGCAAGAAATGAAGAGGAAAAAGTACTTTCCGATATCGGCTTCATGCTTTGGGGTAATCTTGAAAGCAGGTATGCAGAAGCTTCAATGGGTTTTACTAACTCTAACGCCGATTTCTCTTCAGGGTTAGCTCAGAATCGCGGTTGGACCAACAACAATCTAATGACTTATATGGAGAGTCATGACGAAGAGCGAATTAACTATAAAAATAGAAACTTTGGGAATAACAGTAATATCAACTACGATGTAAGATCAGCCAATGTTGCTATCAGTAGAATGCAGATTGCACATGCATTTTTGCTCACAATTCCCGGACCTAAAATGATGTGGCAGTTTCAGGAGTTGGGCTATGATTCATCCATCAATCATTGTCCGGGCAGAGGTGTTGTCAATCCCCCTGAATGTCGCACAGATCCGAAACCAATCCGTTGGGATTATTTCTCCAATACAGGTAGAAGAGCGGTGTATAAAGTCGCGGGAGACTTGAATAGGTTGAGAACGAATCAAACGTTTAAAGCCTTATTCGATTACAGCATCAATCCAATTTTTATATCGGATGTTTCATTTTTAGGGGCTATAAAATCTTTCATGGTTAACAACGGCACCTTAGGAATGGTAGTGGTCGGCAATTTTGATGTGGTACCACAAACCAGGTCAGTGCCTTTTCCTTTCAACGGTTTATGGTACAATTATTTAACCCCTACCAGTCAACCAATCAATGTAACAGGCAATAGTTCTTCATTTACGCTAAATCCCGGTCAGTATAGGGTCTTAGTTAACAGGCCTAATATTAACTGTGGCCCTCAGGAAATATGTGGAAATGGCGCTGATGATGACTGCGATGGATTCACTGATAATGTTTACCGATTTGTAGGAGATGGAAATTTTAACAGCCCAGCAAATTGGGAGTGTGGTATAGTACCGCCTAATCCGCTCCCGGCTAACAGCAGGGTGATCATCAATCCACGAATTGGCGGAACTTGTACGCTCAATATTCCATATACTGTATCTCAAAATGCATCATTTACCGTTACGCAAAATGAGAAGTTGCTGATTCCCGGCAATTTGACTTTACAGTAAATAAATAATTTTGGATTTATGTTGGTTGTTACACGATCTGCTTTGCTTAAGAATAAAGACAACAAAAACAACAAGACTGTCAAAACGCTGAAGATTATACAGTCTGAAGTAGAGAGCTTAAATAAAATAGCTCTTTCTGTAGACTGTGTAATCTTTGGGTTTGATGAAAATAAATTAAAGGTCTTGTTGATACGCTCTGATTTAAAAGAGTACAAAGGGCGTTTGTCTTTGTTGGGCGACTTATTGAGTCCCAATGACGAACTTGATAAAGCTGCGTATAAAATATTGAAAAAACGAACCGGTCTGGATGATGTTTATTTAGAGCAGGTTCAGACTTTCGGAAAAGTGAATCGCCATCCAGGCGGAAGAGTAATCACAGTGGCATATTATTCTCTCATCAACATCATGCATCATAAATTGAAGATTCGTGAAAACGAATTGGATTGGCATGATGTTTCTGGAGTAAAAAATCTTGCGTTCGATCACCAGGAAATTTTTGAAACCTGTTATCAAAGGCTTCAAAAAAGAGTACAGGAACATCCCCTCGGTTTTAGTCTGCTTCCCAGCAAATTTTCTTTGAGAGATTTACAGAATTTATATGAAGCCATCCTGGGCATCAAACTCGACAGAAGAAATTTCAGAAAAAAATTCTTTGCAATGGATTTTTTGGTTGATCTCAATGAAATCGAAACCAATGTGCCACACCGACCCGGAAAATTATACAGTTTTGATTACGATAAGTACGAACAAAAAAAGAAAAAATGGTCCGGAATTGATTTTTAAATCTTCGCTATTCTTTGTTTTAATCTTTTTTCTCAATTTTACACACATTCGATAATTTCGAATATATAATTATTGTATTTGGTTTTTGTAGAGGTTTTTTTTACAACATGATTACCCTCACAAATTTTTTTCCCAACATTAATTTTTTGTTAATAAAATTCTCCTATATTGTGTCTTAATTACACACTCTTTATTAACAAAATGACTAACAATTTATGAGAAGATCTATTACGAAATTTTCCGGAATTTTATTGTCTTCGCTGTTATTGTCATTGCTGAGTTTTTCAGCTATGGCACAGAATCAACTCGCAGGGGTTGTGACTGACGCAAAAAGCGGAGCAGGATTATCGGGTGTTACGGTTACATTGAAAGGTACCAGCAAAGCTGTTCAAACAGGATCAGATGGTTCTTTCAGTATTTCAACGCCAACTACATCGGGAACACTTGTTGTTTCTTCTGTGAACTACGAAACATCTCAAGTTTCATTCAGTGGCAACAAAGTAAACATCAAACTGTCTCCATCAGAAAGAAAGATGGATGAGGTTGTAGTTGTTGCTTACGGAACCAGAAAGAAAACAGATTTGACCGGATCAGTTGTTCAGGTTAATGCAAAAGATTTCCAAAAAGGAAACATTGCATCAACAGATCAGTTGCTGGTGGGTAAAGTTGCCGGTCTTGAGATTACAAGCGGCGGTGGTGCACCCGGTGGCGGAAGTAAAATCCGTATTCGTGGCGGCGCTTCACTAAATGCAAGTAATGATCCATTGATTGTTGTTGACGGAGTTCCTGTAGAAAGCAACGGCATCGCAGGTTCTGCAAACTTCCTGAATACCATCAATCCTGATGATATTGAATCAATCTCTGTTTTGAAGGACGCCTCTGCAACCGCATTGTATGGTTCAAGAGCTTCCAATGGTGTGTTGATTGTAACAACTAAAAAAAGTCGTGGCGGTAAAGCAAAATATAATTTCAATACACAGTTCTCTCTCAATGAAGTTCCTGCAAACAGATATGTGGATGTACTATCCGCTGATCAGATCAGAAACGTAATCAATGCTGATGCAGCTGCAACAGGAATAGATACTTATAAAAAATTATTGGGTACTGCCAATACTGATTGGCAGAAACAAATATACCAGAGAGCACTTGGTAAAAATACCAACTTCAGCGCTGCAAGTAGTTTTGGTCAAGGCAAGCTGAATGTGCCATACAGATTCTCAGTAGGATATTATTATCAAGAGGGGGTATTGAAAACAGACAAATTCGACAGGGTTTCCACTTCATTGAATCTCTCCCCTAAATTCTTTGACGATCATCTGGCTGTCAATGTGAACTTCAAATTAAGTCATACCAGAAATACTTTTGCGGATGGTGGGGCGATTGGATCTGCTGTTGCATTTGACCCAACCAAACCTGTATTCAGTGGTAATCCTTCAAAAAACAGCGGTTACTATGAATGGTTGCAAGCGGATCTGAATCCTATTCAATTAGCAACCCGTAATCCTTTGGGATTACTGAATCAAAGAAGTAACCAATCACTTGTAAACAGATACATCGGAAATGTTCAGTTGGATTACAAACTGCATTTCTTCCCTGATTTACATTTGATGGCAAACTTTGGTTTAGATAATTCAACAGGGTGGGGTAATGATAATATAGATTCTACCTCAGCCACCAATTTCAGAACCAAAGGAAGATTTTCTCACTACGAACAAAAAAAGAAAAACTATATAGCTGATCTTTCTCTATTCTATACCAAAGAATTAAAAAGCATCAACTCTAAAATGGATGTGTTGCTCACGCACAGTTATCAGGACTTCTATACGGATGTGTTTAACTTCGCTGCTTTTGGTCAGAACGGAGTTCAGATTCCAGGATCGCAACCTGTTTTTGCTACTGACAGACCTCAATACAGACTAAACTCTTACATTGGAAGGGTTAACTTTTCACTGGCAGATAAATACCTGATTACAGCATCAGTTCGTCAGGATGCGAGTTCTAAATTCTCTCCTGATAACAGAAAGGGTATTTTCCCTGCATTAGCGGTGGCTTGGAAATTAAAAGATGAGTTCTTCAAAAACAGTTCGGCTGTTTCTGATTTAAAATTGCGTTTAGGCTGGGGTATTACCGGACAACAGGATGGGATAGCATATTATTCATATCTTCCTGTTTATTCACAAAGTTCTCCAACGGCCCAATATCAACTTGGAAATACTTTCTACAGTTTCCTTCGTCCATCTGCATTTGATGCCAATATCAAATGGGAAACTACCACAACTGAAAACATCGGCTTAGATTTCGGATTTATCAATAACAGAATAACAGGTTCGGTGGATGTTTACAGAAAGAAAACTAAAGATTTATTGAGCGTTGTTCCTGTAGCTCCCGGTGCTAACTTCGGTATTGATTTATTAACCAATGTGGGAAGTATTGAAAACAGAGGGGTGGAGTTGACGGTTAATACGGTACCGGTTAAACGCAGTAATTTGACTTGGGAGTTAGGATTCAACCTTACTTACAATGAAAATAAAATCACGAACTTGTTAAAACAACAAGATCCCAAATTTACCGGAATAGAAGTAAGTGGTATCAGTGGCGGTACAGGTAACAACATTGGTAAGTTTCTTGTTGGTCATGCTCCATACGTTTACAACGTATTTAAGCAAGTATATGATGCAACTACCGGTAAACCAATTGAAGGATTGTATGATGATTTGAACAGAGACGGCAGAATCGATGATGCTGACAGGTATCTGTACAAGAAACCTGCCCCTGATTTCCTCTTTGGTTTAAACACAACATTGACTTTGAAAAAATTCAGTGTAGGTTTGGCTGGTCATGGAATGTTAGGCAATTATTTGTATAATAACTTCAATTCTAACAACGGTGTTTTGAGAACCATAAAAAATCCGATTGTTTTCATTGGAAATGCATCGGCTGATTATCTGAAAACAGGATTCCAAAACAACCAGTATTTGTCGGATTATTATATAGAGAACGCCTCATTCTTCAGATTGGATAACATTAACTTAGGCTACAATTTGGGTGATGTATTGCGAAATAATACGGTGCTTCGTGTTTCTGCCAGTATTCAAAACGCCTTCATCATTACCAATTACTCAGGAGCAGATCCTGAAAATGCCAATTCAACTGGTGTAGATAATAATATCTATCCACGTCCAAGAATATATTCAATTGGAGCAAGTCTTGATTTTTAATATAAAACAAACTGAATTTTATGAAAATTAAAATGTTAAATAAACTGATTCTGGCAAGTGCAGTGGTTATTACCATTAGCTCATGTGCCAAAAAACTGGATTTATTTCCGGTGAATGATTTGACGCCTGATAAAGTGTATGCCACACCAGAAGGGTACAAAAGTGTTCTTGCCAAAATATATGGCACATTGAATTCTACCGGGAATACCGGTGCAGCCGGAAACCCTGACATTGCAGGAGGATTGGATGAGGGGCAACAAACCTCTTTCATCAGAAACCTGTTCAATGCGCAGGAATTGCCTACTGATGAGGCGGTGGTTTTTTGGAATGATCAAACCATCAAAGACTTTCACGCTTTGAAATGGACAAGTGCAGATCCTTTTATCAAAGGTATGTACGCAAGGCCTATTTATAATATAACTCTGATTAACGAATATATTCGTGAATCTACTGCTGAAAAATTAGCTGAAAGAGGAATCACCGGTGCGGCAGCTACAGATATCAGAAACTCCAATGCTGAGGCAAGGTTCTTAAGAGCTTTCAACTACTGGGTAATGTTGGATTTATTCGGTAAATCTACCTTCATCACTGAGGCTGACAAAATAGGAGCATTTACTCCACGTGAGATAAGCAGACCAGAGCTTTACAAATATATTGTTGACGAATTGAAGGCAATTGAAAGTTCTTTAGCTCCTGCTAAAACAGTTGAATATGGTCGTGCAGATCAAGCCGCAGCCTGGGCTTTGCTTGCAAGAATTTATTTGAATGCGAAAGTGTATACCGGGACTGAACAATATACTGAAGCATTGACCAATGCAAAAAAAGTAATTGACGCCGGTTATTCATTACATCCCAAGTATCCTGAATTATTCCTGGCTGACAATGACAAATGCAAGGATGAATTTATTTTCACTATCAACTGTGATGGTTTGAAATCCACCTCATATGGTAATACCACTTTATTTGTGCATTGCGCAGTTGGAGACGATAACCAATACTACGGTGTAAATGGTGGTTGGTTCGGTTACAGATCTACCAAAGGGCTTGCCGATAAATTCTTTGATTTGTCCGGTCAAACAGACCAAAGGGCTCTCTTTACCACACCAGTTTACAAACCAACTCCGGATCAAATTGAACTCAAAAATCTCGATGATTTTAAGGGCAATGGATTGCCCGTAGCTAAATACAGAAATGTTCGTTCTGATGGCAAACCCGTTTCAGATATTAATCTAGATTTATCAGACGTAGATTTTCCTGTTTTCCGTCTGGCTGAAATGTATTTGATTTATGCTGAAGCTACTGCTCGCGGTGGCGCTGGGGATATCAATCTTGCGACAACATATATCAATAATCTCAGAAAAAGAGCATATGGAAATGACAATGGCAATATCGTTGCTGCCACCATCACACCACAGTTTGTATTGGATGAAAGAGCCAGAGAGTTGTACTGGGAAGGACATCGTCGTACAGATTTGATTCGTTTCGGTCAATTGACAACAGGAGAATATCTGTGGCCATGGAAAGGCGGTGTTGCATCAGGAACTGCAGTGGATGATAAATACAATCTGTTCCCTGTTCCTGCAGCCAACAGAACAGCCAATCCTAACTTGACTCAAAATATTGGTTACTAATAAAAAAACAATTTGATATATGAAAAAGATACTCAAACAAATACTCTTCTTATCTCTAATGGTATCGGTATTTGCATCTTGTAAAAAAGATGAAAACCAAACTTTGTATCAGGGCGCAGCTAAGCCGGTAGCTTTAACCGCTTCCAACTACAGCGATCCAACCATTCTTAATTCTAGTAAAACATCTGCAGAAGTACTTACCTTGGACTGGAACAATCCTGAATATAAATTCAATACCGGTGCAAGCTCATACGATGTAGTCTATTTGATTCAGGTAGATACTGTTGGATCAAATTTTACCAATCCAAGAAAACAGGAAATTGCAGTTCCTGCCAATCTGACCAAAACTTTCAAAAGTGGCGAGTTTAATGATATCCTGGTTTCCGGTTCAAAACTTAAACTGAAAGAAGGTATTCCTCATGAAGTTGAAGTAAGAATCAAAGCAACGCTTGGAAATAATGCAGCTCCTGTTTATTCCAATGCTTTCAGTTTTGTTGTAACTCCTCATGAAGATTTAAACAAACCCAGATTGTGGATTACAGGTTCTGGAACGGGATCAAACTGGACAAACTCTCCTCCGGACAGTCAGGAATTCACCTATTTGGGTGACAGAAAATTCCAGATTGAAATTGATTTCCAACCCGGCGGACAATACAAGTTTCTATCAAAAAGAGGCGCATGGCAACCGCAATGGGGTGGCTGTGAACCAACCGGAGGAAGTATATCTGAAAATCCAGGTGGGGGAAGTGATCCCAAAGAAATTAACACTCCGGATGAAGCAGGCAAATATAGAATCACTGTTGATCTGGACGCCAAAACATGCACAATAGTAAAAATATAAAGAGCCAATTTTAATTAAATCAATAATTATATGAAACACATATTTAAAATCACTTCACTCTTGTTTGCGGCAGCGCTTTTTTTGACTGCTTGTAACAAAGTGGCGGATCTACCTTTTTATCAAAATGGGAAGGCTTCACAGTTATCCACCACTGCAACAACCATTGCACCGGAGCCAAAAGACTCTCTCTCTGAAGTTGTGACATTTAACTGGACTTTTCCGGGATATGCTACAGATGAAGCCAAGACGAAATATATTCTTCAAATCGATTCAGCTGGTCGAAATTTCTCAAAAGCAGTTTCTGCTGAATTTACAGGTACACTAAAAAGAACATTTCTTGTCAAAGATTTAAATGCAATTCTTTTGAGTCTGGGACTAAAGTTTGGAGTTGCTTATGGCATTGAGGCGAGAGTTATCTCTTCTTATGCCAATAACAATGAGCGTCTGACTTCAAACACGGTAAGTTTAACTGCCACTCCTTACAAAGTTCCTCCGAAAATACCTGTACCGGCTGCACTCTGGCTTGTAGGTAATATCAATGGATGGAATAACTCAGCATCACTGGAAAGCAAATACCAGTTCTCACAAATCAGTGAGACTCAGTTTGCAGGAATCTTTAATTTCCAGGATGGCGGGGCATATAAACTTATTCAGGAATTGGGTAACTGGAGCACACAATACCACATGATAGATGGAGGAGGCCCTTTAAGTGGTCAATTTGAGCAAAAAGACGCGGATCCTGCATTCCCTGAGCCTTTTGTGGGAGGATGGTACAGAGTGACTGTTGATTTCCAAAATGCTACTTACACTGTTGCACCAGCAACTGAAAGAGTTAATACTCCTGCTAATTTGTATATTGTTGGAAACTTGAATGGCTGGAACAATTCAGCATCATTAGATACCAAATATGCATTTACTAAATCAGGTCCATTCTCATTCACTTTGGATGTTGATTTCACTGAAGGTGGTTTTTACAAATTGATTCAGGAGCTCGGTAATTGGGGTACTCAGTTCCACAGAACAACCGGAAATGCTTTGTTTGGTGAATTAGAACAAGCAGATGCTGATCCTGCGTTCATCAATCCTGAAACTCCAGGCAAATATCGTATTACAGTTGATTTTGCGGCCAATTATTATTGGTTGACTAAGTTGTAATAAAACGTAATTTTTAAATCATAAAGGGACTGCCATCTGGCGGTCCCTTTTTTTATGTTGAAGGTGGTTGAAACCTATGCTTTACCGCTGAGAAATAAGAACGCAGAGGTATCGCAGAGAGAACACTCCGTAAAAACATTGTGATCTATTATAGCCGCTGTTGCTGTTTTCTCTAACAGCTCTAGATACCACTAAGTAATTGCTATGCAGAAAATATTGCTTCAAGATTCCTTGTTGGTGATAACACCAACAAGGGAGAAAAAATATTGCTTCAGGATTTCTTGTTGGTGATAACACCAACAAGGGAGAATTGAACATATTGAACCTCTTCAACTTCTTCAACCTCTTCAACTTTTTCAACCTCTTAAACTTACATCCCAGTATAATTATACGGCGTAATTTTCTTCAGTTCATTTTTTACAGCTGCGGAGACTTTTAATTTGCTGATAAACTGATGGATGGCTTTTTTATCGATAACAGCTCCTCTGGTGAGTTCTTTCAGTGCTTCATAAGGAGCGGGATAGTTTTCTCTGCGAAGGATAGTCTGAATAGCTTCGGCTACCACTGCCCAATTGTTATCTAAGTCTTCTTTTAGTTTAGCCTCATTCAAAATAAGCTTGTTTAATCCTTTCTCTATGGATTTTAGGGCAATGATAGTATGCGCCGCCGGCACTCCGATATTTCTTAATACAGTGCTATCAGTCAAATCTCTTTGTAATCTTGAGATGGGGAGTTTAGCCGAAAGATGCTCCAGCAGGGCATTGGCAATTCCCAGATTTCCTTCTGCATTTTCAAAATCTATAGGGTTCACTTTGTGAGGCATGGCACTGCTGCCCACTTCACCTTTTTTCGTTTTTTGTTTGAAGTAATCCATACTCACATAACTCCAGATATCTCTTGAAAGATCTAAGAAGATGGTATTGATTCTCTTTATCGCATCAAAATGAGCCGCAAGGATATCATAGTGCTCAATTTGTGTGGTATATTGCTGTCTTTGTAAACCCAGTCTGTCTTCCAGGAATTCATTGGCAAATTTTATCCAGTTGTATTTTGGAAATGCAATATGATGAGCGTTGAAATTCCCTGTAGCGCCCCCAAATTTCCCGGTAAACGGGATGTAGCTAAATAACTGTATTTGATTTTCAAGTCTTTCTACAAAAACCAATAATTCTTTACCCAAACGGGTAGGAGAGGCAGGTTGTCCATGTGTTCTGGCCAACATGGGTATTTTCTCCCAACTTACTGCCAGTTGATGTATATGTTGCTGCAAATTAAGTATCGCAGGAAGCAGCTCCATTTCCAAGGCATCTTTCCAGAGCATCGGTACAGCCGTATTGTTCACATCCTGAGATGTAAGTCCGAAATGAACCCATTCTTTAAGATGTCCGGCACCTAACAATTCCAGTTTTTCTTTCAGAAAATATTCCACTGCCTTGACATCATGATTGGTAATTTTCTCCGTCTCTTTGATTTGATCAGCATCTTCAACAGAAAAGCCATTCGATATGGCAACTAGGGATTCCTTTTGTTTTTTGGATAAGGAAAAAAACTTTTTCTCAGATAAAAAGATAAAGTAGAAAATTTCTACTTTAAGCCGGTACTTAATCAGTGCGTATTCGGAAAAATAATCGGACAATTCTTTGGTAGCGTTGTGATAACGACCGTCTATCGGAGAGATGGCTAAAAGTGGAGAAATATTCATGTCACAAAAGTACAACAAATTAGTTTTTATTAATTGCTTTATACGTTTGTTGAATAAACTGTTGCGTTAATCTCAAGGTTAAATTGATTATTTTTGCACATTGAATGAAAACAGAAGAATTGATTGTGAAAACGAAAATAGCGGCGGTTAGTTACCTGAACGCTAAGCCATTGACATATACTTTTGAATCGGGGGATTTAAAAGATTTGATTGAACTGGATTTCTTTTATCCTTCGGAAGTGGCTACCAGACTCATTGAGAATAAAGCGGATGTAGCTCTTTTGCCTGTTGAAGCGCTGCTGAGTTTAAACGAATATCACATAATTTCAGATTATTGTATTTCAACAGAAGGAGAAGTTGCCAGCGTGTGTTTGTTTAGTGACGTTCCTTTGGAAAAAATTAAAACTGTCCTGCTCGATTATCAAAGCCGTACTTCTGTTGCACTCCTCAAAATTCTCCTCAGAGATTACTGGAAAATATCTCCCGAATTGATAAATGCTTCTGAGGGATATGAATCTAAAATAACTGATACCACAGCAGGATTGGTCATAGGAGACAGAGCGCTGAAACAAAGGAAGATGTCAAAGTATATCTATGATCTTGGTATGGCCTGGAAAGAATTGACCGGTAAGCCATTCGTATTTGCTGTATGGGCTGCTAATAAAAAAATTGATAAAGGATTTATTGAGTTATTCAATCGTGCCAATCAGGAAGGCATTAAAAATATAGAAAAGATTTCCTCTGAAATATTTTTTCCTGAATACAATCTGCATCAATATTTCACTCAGAATATCAATTATGAATTAGATGAGAGAAAAAGGGAGTCAATAACTTTTTTTCTGAACAGAGTGAAAGAATACAACTTATTTACTTAAACGCAATCTTTTCTTCAGCTGGTTAATAACCGGAATCAAGTCCGGCGTTACTTTGCGTTGATAAATTCCTGTTGTATAGATAGCCAGAAACAAAAAGATTCTTCCTGTTATAGCCAATATGCCGGATTGATTAAAGAAAATAAAATAACTGCTGCCATATGCCAGCAGTGCAATTGTAATTACTTCAAATGTCTTAATGGAAAAAGGGTGAACATGGAACTTGTTCCATAAAAAAAGTACTCTAACGGTGTTGTATATGCTGAAAGAAATCAAATTGGCAATCGCAGGACCTAAGATGCCATATTTGACTGTCAGAAAATAACTCAATGGGATTATTAAAGAAGTTAACAGTAAACTTGTCCATAATTCAAATCTCCAGAATACGGAGGTTCCGATTATTTGTGCGTTTACTCCTGTTCCCATTTCAATGATGGTAACCATGCCCAACAGAAAGAACACCCATTTCCCTTCCAGATAGTCGGGATTGATTCCTAAAAAATTGATTCCGTCTGTAAAGTTCAGCCAGATGCAAAAGAATATCAATAAAGAAAAGCTGAGCAGGTTGATCGAAGAACGTTTATAAATTCTATTAATTTCGTTGTGGTCTTTATTTTTCCATGCTCTTGACAGAATAGGTATAGTAACGGCAATCATGCTTCTGAAAGGTGCTTGCAGAATGGAAACCATGTAAGTGGCAAGGCCAAAAATCCCCACTTTACCAAGATTTTGTTTGGCAGCTAAAACCAGTCCATCGATGCTTTGTCTGAGTACTCCTACAATCACCACAACAAAAGTCAGTGCCATAATGGCGAATATTTTCTTACGGAATTTTTTAGTTACCCTGCTGATGTTGAAGCTTAGCCACAGTTGGTCTTTTTGGTAGAGGTGAATGCCAAGAATTAGAATAATGATGGCGTATTGAAATGAGAAAAGGGTAATGAAAGTTTTGAAATTAATGTATCCAAATACTTTTAGTATAATGATGCAAAAAGTATAGAGTCTTAAAATGGTTTCTTTCAGCAGACTGGTAAGTACACCTTTGCCGAAGCCGTAAGAGTAACTTTCCAGAATATTGTAAAGAAGAATTAAGAAGGCCATTGGTATTGACCAGTAGAAATACTCAACAAACAGCATTGAATTGGCACTGAATTTTCTAACGATCAGTGGCTCTAAAAGAAAAGCACCGGAGCATGTCAGTAAAAATCCTCCAAGGGCTACTAGTAAAGCAATGCCCAGTAAATCATTTTTTTTGGAGTCGAGATTATCCTCGTAATAAGGAAAGAATTTGAACAGATAGGAGGTTACGCCCAGGGTAGAAAAAGCACAAAATAAATGTCCTGTTTCAATCAGTGTCCTTGTTAGACCGTTTTGATCGGTTGAGAACCAGTTTTTATGAGTAAGAAAGTATGTGTTGATTGCCCCAATAAAAAAGCCGATATATATCCATATGGTGGCTTTTAGGCTGTTTTTTCTGATTTGGGACATTTGGGTTTTATTGGCTGTATTAATTTGGGTATTTGAAACAAAATATGTTTAACTGTAAGTCATACTGAATGCTCGTTTCTTTTCGGTTAAATGGGGTTTCAAATACTGAGGTCGCCTCTTTGATGTAATATGAAAAACCCGCTTTTGAAACAATTTCAAAAATTGAATTTAGCTCAAACATCTTACTAAAATGACCGTGGAATTCAATAAAAAGGTAATCGACTTGATTCAGAAGGTCGGCGCAATCTTTTAACACTTCATATTCTGCACCCTCTATATCGAGTTTAACAAAGTCAACATTACGATTTAGAAAGTTTCGAAGTCGGCATGCTTTTACTTGAACATATTCCACATC
Source organism: Chitinophagaceae bacterium (assembly GCA_947458275.1). Lineage (GTDB taxonomy): Bacteria > Bacteroidota > Bacteroidia > Chitinophagales > Chitinophagaceae > Ferruginibacter. The sequence goes on along the minus strand of CANGYR010000002.1, from coordinate 150,268 downwards.
AGAATTAGGATTGGATGCTATTTTGCTTCCCATAGTTCCTTCGACTATGAAATTGAGTGTGGTGTCTTCTTTCCAAATTGCTTCCATACGTAACTCAATATCTTTCCAGTTTTGCTGACTCGTATTTTTTTTAAGTAAGTCGAAATTATTGATATCAGGCTCAAAGGCAATAATCTTGGCATCAGGATACCTTTTTTTTAGATAAATAGTTGCTAAGCCTATGTTTGCTCCACAGTCAATAATATAAGGGTTGGGTTTATCAAATTGAATGTTATAGATGTCTGATACAAAAATTTCTTCTAAACTATGAAGGAGTTCCGGTCCATTTGTGAAATGAATTTTTGTGCCGTTTAAATTATATACTCCGCGATGGTTGTATGGCAGATGCTTAAGATATTTTATTTTAAACCAGCTTAATCCTGCCTTTTTATAATAGGGATTTATTTTTTTTTGAAATCGCATCACGATTCCTCTAATTATATTCGTAAAAAACTTTCCCATTGGTATAGTCTTATTAGTTTATTTTTGCAATCTAGTTTATTTGTTAGATTATTCAAAATTAAGCTACTGTCATGATTTCCATCATCGTATGTTCTGTTAATCCTGAATTAGCCCGAAAATTGGAATTGAATATTGCTGATAAAATTGGAGTTCCTTGTGAAATTAATTTTATAGACAATAGTAAAAATTCAAGGAGTATAACTGAAGTATATAATGAGGGGGCGGCTAAATCTCAATTTGATGTATTGGTTTTTGTGCATGAAGATGTTGCTTTTCAAACATCAAATTGGGGAAAGTTAGTGCTGAAATTATTTCATGAAAACGATGATCTGGGTGTGATTGGTATTGCCGGTGCTAAATATAAAAGTAAGGCACATTCAGGCTGGTATACTGGTATATCCGAAGTTGATTGTTGTAATGTGACACATGTCGACCGAATAGGCAAGCACCAGAAAATTTTTCTTAATCCTGTCAAAGGCAATTTGTTAGAGCATGTGGTAGTAATTGATGGTGTATTTATAGCAACAAAAAAAAATATTTGGGAAAAAGTTCGATTTAATGAGTCTTTAATTAAGGGGTTTCATTTTTATGATTTAGATTACTCATTTCGGGCGGCAATTATATCTAATGTTGCTGTTACACTTGAATTGGATTTAATTCATTTTACCGAAGGGGGTGATTTTGGGGATAGATGGATTGAGCAATCTTTCATCTGGGAAGCAGCACCTCTTGTCAAATCCAACTCCCCTTTATTTATTAAAACCATAAATGCCGAGCAGATTTATTATTACGAACAGAAAATTATTAGAACTTGGCTTTCATTTTTAATGAAGCAAAATATAAGTCTTAAAAATCGATTAAAGTGGCTAAAACAAGTTGGGCATTTGAACTGTATAAAAAACTTTCGTAGTGTAGTGTCGTTTATCGCTTATCCATTAGCAAAAAATATAGGATTGATTCGATAGTTCGCTATAATTTTATCGGCTGAATACTCTTCTGATAATAAGTTGCATACAACTTATTAGTTCACAGCTTTTGATTTAATTATTACTTTTAAACAATCGTTATTATTTAACTTATTTAGGGTACTAATGATTATTTTTGAGTAAATCATTGTTTAAAGTTAATAATAAAAGATGTCGTCTTTTTTTTCAATTTGCATACCTGCATATAAAAATGCCGGCTATTTGAGAAATTTACTCGACTCAATCGATAAGCAGTCTTTTCGTGATTTTGAAGTGATTGTTTCTGATGATAGTCCCGGAGATGAAGTTGAAATATTGTGTAAAGAATACAATGAAAAATTTAAATTACTGTATTTTAAAAACATCCCGGCAAAAGGTTCTCCCTTAAATTGGAATACGGCAATCGAGAAAGCTTCAGGCCTTTGGATAAAATTAATGCATGATGACGATTGGTTTGCTTCATCTGAAAGTTTAAAGGACTATTCTATAGCTCTCGTTACTGAACCAAAAATTGATTTTATTTTTTCTTATTATGCAGATTATGAAAATGGTCATTTAAAAAAGACCAACAGATTGAGTAAGCTGAATGCTTTTTTTTTATCTAAAAGTCCACTGTATCTATTCAGGAAAAATTATGTAGGTAACCCCAGTAATGTTTTAATAAGAAACAACTCACATGAGTGGTATGATACGAATTTGAAATGGGTCGTGGATTTTGAATTTTACATAAGATTTCTTAAAAATCATAAATTTTACTGCATACCTAAAATATTAGTAAATGTTGGAAATAACGAAGAGCAAATTACCAAACAGGTTTTTAGAAACATCAAGGTAGAAATTCCGGAAAATATTTACATGCTTAATAAGTTAGGTGCAAAAACTTTAAGCAATATTATAGTTTACGATTATTACTGGCGATTATTCAGAAATCTAAAAATAAGGAGTAAGAAAGAAGTTACAGAAGTAAGTTTGGAAAACAAGCTTCCTCAGCAATTAATAAAGCTAATGGAATTTCAGTTTAGATTTTCTCTTAAAATGCTTAACATTGGAATTTTTTCCAAATTGCTCATGTTAATTTCCTACGTCAGATTTCGTTTATTTGAATAAATTAATTTTTTATTGACTTTAGTTTTGAATTTCTATGGAATTGAGTATAGTACTGGTTAATTTTAAATCTCCGCATCTCTTGCTCAATTGTATTGAATCAATTCTCCTTTTTGACATTTCCAACCTGGAAATAATCGTAGTTGATAATTTCTCACAGGACGATACCGAAGAATTATTGATACAAAAATATCCTCAGGTCAGATTTGTACAAATGGGATATAATTCGGGTTTTGCAAGAGCGAATAACGCCGGAATAAGAATAGCAAAAGCAGAGGTGGTGCTTTTACTAAATTCAGATACAATCGTTATAGATGATGCGATTAATAAATCACTGCAGTCTTTTGTTTCTTCCGATTTTGTAGCTTGTGGAGTCCAGTTATTGAATGAAGATGGCACACCACAGATTTCTGGTAATTATGTAATGAAAGGGGCGTTGAATAATCTATTGCCTTTGCCAATCCTCGGGAATTTTCTTAAGAAAATTGCTGAAGGCATCAATATTAAAAAAACCAATCTTCCTGAAGCATCCTCACTGGAGGAAGTAGATTGGATAAATGGCGCCTTTCTTATGGTTAAAAAATCAGCAATTGAAAAGGCCGGTTTAATGGATGAGGATTTCTTTCTTTATGCGGAAGAGGCCGAATGGTGCGGCAGATTAAAAAAATATGGCAAGCTTTGTATTTATGGTCAATACAAAGTATTGCACTTGCAGGGGGAGACTGCTAATGAGGCGTTTGCTTCTTCGGGTAAAGGATACTTCAATTTATTCGATAGAAAGGGTCTGCAGATTATGTTGAGTAATTTTTTGAGAATAAGAAAACAGTTTGGACTGGGCTGGTATTTTTTTCACTTGTTATTCTACATTTCAAATATTCTTATCTTCTTCTTTGGCATTATTCTTTCAAAAATATTTCAGTCATCCAAATCGAGATTTAATTTCGGGCAGTGGGCGGGGTATACTAAAAATATAATTTCATTAGTGGCATTCTTGCCGTCCATCGTTACCAACAAGCGCAGATTATACAAGGTCCTTTAATTAATCAATTAATAGCTTGGCGGCCTTCCTCGCAATATTTCCCCAGTAAAAATGTTCGAAGAAATCGGCGCCCATTTCGCCTTCTGGGTGCCAGTGAAGGATAGCATTGGCGAATGCTTGCCAGTTTTGATTTTCTATAATCTTAAGTTGATTATTTGTGATAGTTAATGGCACTCCAATAGCGCCATTGACTGTACTGATGCATGGTATATTGAAACCCAGTGCTTCAACCAATTTCGTTTTTATCCCTCCTCCGTCGATAACAGGATTGATAAATAAATCTGCTCCTTTGAAATAAATATCTATATCATCCACAAAGCCGGCATAGATGATATTTTGAGACTGATACTGTTTTAATTCATTGTATGTTGCCGGTAGATTTTTCCCGCAAATAATAATGGTGTAATCAAATTTTTTTTCACTCAGCAGGAGAGGGTTGATATGATTGAGTATGGTATCAACGGCATCAAGATTAGGTTTGTAGTCAAGTGTTCCGTTGAACAATAAAATCTTTTTGGAAGGAGCTATACCATATTTTTTTTGCAGAAATATTTTTGCTTCTGTTTTTTCAGCCGATTCAGGCTTTTGTTGTCTTTCAAAACCATAAGTGATGGTATTGCATTTTGAAGGATTCAGTTTAAAATGCTGAATAGCATATTGTCTGTCTTCATCCGAAATGAAAAAATTTATATCAGCAAACCTATGTGTTATTTTCTCATAATTCAATAAAATCCCCCACCACCATTTCCCTGTACTCTTAAATCGCAATCCCTCAATGTTGTGTGAATGAATAATCAGTTTTATTTTGAATAACCATTTAGCCAAAATGCCCAGCCAGCCATAAAATGGTTGTTCTAAAATAAGGTGCGTCACATTTCTTTCTCTAATTATTCTGCCGATTCTTAAAAGCAGTAGCGGGTTGATATACCTGAATTTATTCATGCTTAAAACAGGTAAAAATTCAGCGGATAAATTTTCAGGGGTTCCGTTATTTTTTGTTGTAACAATAGAAACGGGAAGTTCTTTCGAAAAAAATGAGTAAAAAAGCGCAATGCCTTTCTGTCCACCCATTTTGGCAGGATAGATATTGTAAGAAACGATGGCGCATATTTTCAGATCTTCCCTTTTAATGCTAAATAATTTGTAGGGTTATGAATTACGACTCTTTTATGAAGTCTTTTTCTTTGATTTCATTACCGCTGGTATGATACTTGCTATTAAAATCAACATCAGCAACCAAGATGAAATGTTGCTCAGTTTGTATCCTATTTTGAATGATGACGGCTCAAATTTAAATTCTATTGTATGTTTCCCCGAAGGAATAAGCATGGCTCTTAATACATAATTTGCTTTGAAATAATCAGCAGGCTTGCCGTCAATGTAGGCTTTCCAGTCTTTATAAAAAACTTCACTGAATACAGCGATATGATTGTTTTTTGTATCTGAGGTATAACTGATGGCATCATTGTCAAAGCTGCTCATTTTGATGCTTTCGGAGCTGTCAGCTATTGTAACATTGCCAATTAAAGATTTGTAAGTTTCATCTACAACTGCTGTGTCTTTGGAGTTAAAATTGGTAATGGCGCGCATTTCATTGGCCGGACCTTTTACATACTGAATGCCTTTTACAAACCAAACATTACCCAATGCGTCGGGGTTAAGTTGTGCAGCTTTATCGTTCCCTTGCTGCTGAATAAAATATTTTGCATTCAGCATATTGATTACCGACATATTGATTTTATCCTTGAATTGATAGGCAATCAGGTCGTCATAAATGCCCAGTTTGGCAGGGTGGTAACCGCCTATGGATTTATGATAATAAGAAGTTTTTGACTCCTCCATACTGTTTGTATTAAACACCCTGAAATTCGGATCTTTATCTTCCATAATCATTTTATCAGCTGTTGTGATGGGAAACGCTTCCGCTTGTTGAGCTTCCTTGTTTTCAAAGCTTTTATCATTGAGATATTTGGCTCCAAAATTTAATAACTCACCGGTTGATAATACAGTAAGTCCTACAGCCAATATTGTTGCATTGATTTTATTTTTCAAATACAATACAATTATAGCTCCTGCAAGAAGTATAAGTATGAAAGAGCGGAAGATATCCGATAGTAAAAACGAGGCTCTTTCCTTTTTCAATGCTGAGACAAATTCTCTGGACGTTTTTGCAGCATCAATATTGGGGTCTCTGCTGAAATTACCAATCATACCTTCATAAATCTGATTATCCAGTTCTGGTTTGTATTGTTCATTAAGCTGTTGCAATTTTTGTTCTGCATCATTGCCGCCTTCTTTATAAATGCTGTTAAATGCCTGTGTTCTTGCTTTGTTCTCTTTGCTGAAATCACTCGTGAAATAAAATAAAAGAATTAATGCGAAAGCACTCAGCGTGGCCAAGACTGCCGGTTTGAATTTATTCCATACATCATTGTCTTCATTTTGCATCAACTTATCAATAGTTAATGAGGCTGCAAGCGGAAATAAAATTTGAGGAATTACCAGAATCATTGTTGGTACCCTGAATTTATTGTAGAAGGGGAAATGGTCAAACATAAAGTAGTTGAAGGACGGAAAATTTTCACCCCAGGAAAGTAATATCGCCAATACGCTTGTTGCCAATATCCACCATTTATGTTTGTTATCCAGATAAAACATCCCAAAAAGAAAAAGGAAACATACGATTGCGCCGAGATAAACAGGTCCGTTGGTAAAAGGCTGGTTGCCCCAATACAGCGCACCATTCATTTGACCGGCGATTTGCTCGGCAGGGAACTGAGGCAGATTTTCATTCACATATTTCATCAGTGGTCCGTTCTCGCTAATTTGCGGGAATATATATACATTGCCTTCTCTCTCCGCCTGATGGAAGCCATAGCCCATGACACCCGGAAACATCAAGCTCCAGGTTTCTGCTTTGCCATAGCTCCACATGAATGCATAATCTTTAGAAAGCCCCTTGGTTTTGCCGTCTTTCACAGCATCTTTACTTCCGCTTTTTTCATCCATTACCAGTTGTCCACCTCGTTTGGAATATTTACTGAAATCATATGCTGTAAAGAAAGCCAGCGAGTTAACGCTGATGGCGATAATTCCGGCAGCAACGAGTAATCCGGATGTTTTAAAAAGGTGTGTATATTTTTTCTTTCTGATGAATCCCACTATATAGGAAATACTCACTGCAATTAAAATCAGAAAAAGGTAGTAGCTGATTTGTTGGTGACCCTGTGCAATGTGTAACGATGTGAAAAGCGCCAATAAAGCAAAACCTGTGAGATATTTTTTATCAAAAACTAAAATAGCAGCACCAATCACAGCAGGAGCATATCCTAATGCAAGCATTTTTGAAATGTGACCTGCCGTAACTATAATGGGGGAGTAGCTGCAATAAGCGAATGCCAGTGCTCCCATTATAGCGGCATAGGGACGAATCCTCAGGCATATACATAAGAAATAGAAGCATATACAAGCAAGAAAAAAGAAATTAAACGGCTGAGGAAGCCAAAGCTGAATGGCTTTGTCGAAAATTGACAATGGACTCCATGCTCCTTCCATCGCAATCTGGTAGGCAGGCATTCCACAGAACATATTTGTAATCCACAGAGGTAAGTGCCCATGTTGTTCTTTGTATTCCATAGCCTGATGACTCATCCCTTGCCAGCTGGTAACGTCGCCTTGTTTGAGCACTATACCTTGCTCAAGACCGGGTTTACAGAATATGACAGATACAGTCAGGAAAATTAAAACGGCTAAGATATGTGGAACTATTTTTTTTATTTGTATTGAGCTCATGGTATATTTTTTAGAAAAAATGTTGTTTAATTTGAAATAAAATATTCATAAAGCTTAAGATGCTTTTGGTGCAGGAATAGAAAATCGCCCGGAGCAGCTTGATTTAATTGATAAGAGTGTAATTTATTTTTGAAAAGCGTATAGGGTGTATAATTCAATGAAGTCATCAGTGTGATTACATCATTTTTATTGTTATCCCAGGTTTCGATTTGTAATACTGGAAGGTATTTTTTTATTACATCTGAAAGCTCTGTAAGTACTATTAATTCGTACCCTTCAATATCGCATTTGATATAATCCAGTCTGGGTAAATCCTTTAAAAGACTGCTGCCGGTTGTCATCTCCGTCTCAAAAATATAACTGTTTTGCTTTTCTGATTCATCTGAAGGGATGTGAGATAAACCTGTTCTGAAGACTCCTTCTGTTTTAGGCAACACCAATTCAATTTTTTTATTTTCAGTGCCCAATGCATAATTATACAGAATACAATTTTGTTTGTTTTTTAAACTCCAATTCAATACGTCAAAGAAAGGTTTTACGGGTTCAATGCAAATTACTTTTCCACTGTCTCCAACTAAACGAGAAAATATTTTTGAAAAATAACCTAGATTAGCTCCAATGTCAACGACATAATCTCCTTCTTTGATTATTTTTTTTAAAAAGTAATTGAATTGATAATTTTTATTTCGCTTAAGTAAATTGGTATCATACAAAATAAAAAAAACTGTATGCAATAGTCTTAAATATTTATCCCTTCCTAAAAGTTTAAAAAGCGCATATTTTAAAAATTTCACCATTTTTCGTGTTGTTTATACTTTTTCTTCATCATGATCATCAGGACTACATTTTGACAAGCAAAATAATGCTAAATATCTCACAATGAAACAACTCAATCAGCTGATGCAGAAGAACCAGGCTTAATTGATTGATATGCTTTTTTGCAATATTCATATTAAATAAAAATCCTAAAATAGAATTTTTAGCACATTTATTAATTCAAAATGCACGTTAGTTAATTTACGCATACAATTTTAGAATATATGTAGTTAGTTGCACTATGTAGCTTATGGATTTAAATAATATTAAATATGTAAGAATGCTCAATCTATTGATAATAACTGCTCATGCAGTTCTGAAGTTTAGTTGAAAGAGTAAAATTTATATTGATTAACATTTAAATTAAATTAAATAGTGGATTTGTATTATTTATTTTCATTAAATTGTATAGTCCGTAATTCTAACCCTATAACTTGTATTTAATGCTTAAAACTATTATCGTAGAGGATAGTCATGCAAATTTAGATAAACTCAAAGAGCTACTAAAGGAAAATTGCCCACAGATTGAATTAATAGGAAAAGCAATTGATCACCAGGCCGCTTTCAAGTTGATTGATGAATCTTCACCTGATTTGATTATTTCAAATGTATCTGTTTCTGAAAAAAATGCATTTGAATTTCTTGACCGCTTAACTCCTCTTAATTTTGAAATAATTTTTATTTCGGAAGATGATAAGCATACATTGACTGCATTCAAATATGGAGCCATTCATTATTTACTGAAGCCATTGGACATCAATGAATTAAAATCTGCAATATCAAGAGTATCCCGTTCAATACTTGAAAAGAAATCAAAATATCAGTTTGAATTGCTTTTTGAAAATGTAAAGAACTCAGGACTTATACATACAAAAATTGCGATACCTACCGGTGACGGCTATGTGTTTATTGATATTGATGATATAATTCGCTGCGAAGCAAATGGTACCTATACTTATATTTTTACCACAAAACCTGAAAAAATAATAGCCTCAAAAAACATAAAAGAATACGAACTGTTACTTCCCAAAAAGAAATTTTTCCGCATACACAATTCTCATCTCATTAATCTTAATAAAATAACAAAATATTCGAAGGGAAGGGGAGGCACTGTAACTATGGAGGATGGTACAGAACTGGATGTAGCAAGCAGAAGAAGACTGGAATTTTTAGAGAAATTCCAATAGAAACATTTCTTCTTTCTTACATGATGCTTTATTAAATTAACGCACTTGCTCCAAGTATCGCTGCATCAGATTCGTTCAACTCGCTGAAGATAAGTTTTACTTTATTTTTAAATATCGGCAATAAGTTTGCTTCCATATGGTGTCTTGTTGGATTCATCAACAGGTTTCCTGCTTTGGTCAGTCCACCAAACAATACAATCGCTTCAGGTGAAGAAAACATTACAAAATTTGCCAAAGACTCTCCCAGTATCTGGCCGGTGAATTCAAATATTTCATTAGCAATCACATCTCCTTGCATGGCGCATTGAAAAACGGTTTCGCTGGTGATGTCATTGATACGATAATTCCTCAGCAGACTTTCTCTTTCAGGATATCCTGTCAATAATTCGATGGCTGTTTCCCTTACTCCTGTTGCCGATGCATAAGATTCCAGCGTGCCTTTCAGTCCGGTGCCTTTATGTATTCTTCCTCCAGGACGAATAACGGTATGACCTAGCTCACCGGCAAAGCCATCATGTCCCACTACAATTTTTCCATCTATAACAATACCACTTCCTACTCCTGTTCCCAAAGTAATGGTAATAAAATGTTTCATGTTTTTTGTACATCCGTACATCATCTCACCCATAGCGGCGGCATTCGCATCATTGGTGAGTTGGGTAGGAAGTCCAAATTTTTTAGTCATCAATTCAGCTATCGGAATAATCCCTTTCCATCTGAGGTTGGGCGCATATTCTATAGTGCCGGAATAAATATTCCCGTTGGGTGCACCCATTCCAATTCCGATTAGTTTTTCAAATCCGCCAATTCGCTCTATCATTGGAAGAAGTTTGATGTACAGATCATCAATAAAATCTTCAACAAAGTCTCTGTCGTTACTGGGAATTCTTCCTTGTTCAAGAATAACCCCATTGTAGTCAACAATTCCAAATTTGGTGGTTGTGCCACCAACATCTATTCCTATTCTGTATTTATCGTTCATGAATTAAAAATTATAAATTTAAAATTTAAAAGTAAAAATTGATAAACAAATTATTGAGTTGTTATTTAGATCTCTCGAAATCTATGCCCTGTCTTTTTAAAATTCTCTTTACAGCTATTGCAAAAAAAGTAAGATAGCCAAAGCACAATACTGCCACCCAGTAAGATTGATGAATGGTGATAACATCTGACAGTTTCCCCTGAATGGGAGGTATAATACCTCCACCCAAAATCATCATAATCAAAAATGCAGCACCTTGAGTAGTATGTTTGCCAAGCCCTGCGATAGATAAACTAAAAATACATGGCCACATGATAGAGCAACACAATCCTCCACTTAAAAATGCATACGTAGCAATAGTGCCTGACGTCTGAATGCCGATAATCATAGCTAACATACCCAGAAATCCAAATATCATGAGGGTTCTGGCCGGCTTGTCATTGCTAATATAAAACGCCATAATTTGAACCAATACGCAAACAATGTAATAATACAATGGCTTCATGTTGTATTGAGCAACGGTGTTCACTCCAATAATCACACCAAATGCAATCAATGGAACAATAAACTGTAATAAAATTTTAGTATTTCTTGATAATGAAAATGCGCTGATGGCACCTGCCCATCTTCCAATCATCAAACTTCCCCAATACATGGAAATATAGGGAGCAGCTTCAGAAGAAGAAATGTTACCAAACTCAGGCTGTTTCAATAATTCGCTGAGATTACTTCCAATAGAAACTTCCACACCTACATAAACGAATATGGCAAGCATACCTAAAACCAGCTGCGGATATTTCATTGCACCCCAGCCGTCAGATTTTTTGGAGGCGCTCATTCCGGAGAAGAGCAACACAACTATAACAACAGCCAAAGCACCAAGCAGCCATTGCATTCTGTAGGCGTTCATAGCATGAATAACTTCTTCAGTTGCATTGGATAAATCGGTTTTATAACTTCTGAAAACGGGTACAAACATGATAATCAAAAGTCCTGTCATGATGAGCAAAGCATATAAAGCTTTGTTTGCATTTTCAGTCTCTTCAATCATGATACCGGATGGTACTTTTTTTGAGAAGAAAAATAAAGCAGCCGCTGCGAGAAACAGGCCGCCAACAGCGGAATACAGAATGATTACCTTGCTCAGACTCAAAGAAGCGATTTGTTCATCTGTAACAGCGGCCGTAGACCCGAATAGCGCAATGGCTACTACAATGGGACCAATTGTGGTGCCGAAAGAATTAATGCCTCCTCCGAGATTAACTCTGCTGGTGCCGGTAGCGGGGTCGCCCAGCGAAATAGCGAAGGGTTGTGCAGCAGTTTGTTGCAGCGAAAATCCCAAGGCAACAATAAATAATCCTAATAACATACCGGAAAATGTATTTGCCTGTACGGCTATAATCATTGCCGCAGCGCCGATAGCGGAAAACAACAGGCCATAAATGATACTCCTTTTATATCCCCATTTTCCTACTAAATCTTTCCCCCCGAATGAGCCATAAGCAAATAGTAGCAAAGCTCCGATATAATAAGCGGTGTAAAAAGCGAAATCAATCAACTGACTTTGAAACTGATCTAGTTTGAAAAAATGCTTACAAAAGGGAATGAAGATGCTATTGCCGGCAGCAATAAATCCCCAGAAAAAAAATACGGTAGCGAGTGTTCCTAATGCACCATAATTGGTAGGAATATTTTTATTTCCCGTTTCAGGTACAGTTGTGTGGTGTGTTATTCCCGCCATAAGTAGTTTTTTAGGCGTTGAAAATAACAATAATTTAAAACACAGCGAAAAAAAGTCGTTACAATTATTTTACATTAGGCATAGGCGCTGACCGGTTCGCAGGTGCAAACCAGATTTCGATCGCCATAAGTATTGTTTACCCTGCTGATAGAAGGCCAGAATTTATTACTCTTAACATAGGGAAGAGGATAAGCCGCAACGCTTCTGCTGTAAGGATGTTTCCATTCGTCAGCCACAACCACCTCCTGCGTATGAGGTGCATTTTTTAGCGGGTTGTCAGTTTTATCTATTTTACCTTCTTCAATTAATCTTATTTCTTCCCTGATGGAAAGCATGGCGTCGCAAAATCTGTCCAGTTCGCCTTTATCTTCACTTTCGGTTGGTTCAATCATGATGGTACCTGGAACAGGGAAACTAAGCGTTGGAGCATGAAAATTATAATCCATCAAACGCTTTGCCACATCCTCCGCTTCGATGCTCACACTTTGTTTAAATGGCCTTAAATCAACAATAAACTCATGAGCGCAAGTACCGTTTTTGCCTGTATACAATATTTTGTAAGCGTCTTTCAGTCTTGCTTTCATATAGTTGGCATTGAGAATGGCTATCTCAGTACTTTTTTTCATTCCGGCTGCACCAAGCATTTTAATGTATGCATAACTGATGAGCAGAATGCTTGCACTTCCGTAGGGCGCTGCACTGACAGCATTGATGGCATTCTCACTGTTTTTTAATGAAACGTGCCCGGGAAGAAAAGGAGCCAGTTTTTCATTTACACAAATTGGTCCCATGCCGGGGCCGCCGCCGCCATGAGGGATGGCAAAAGTTTTGTGTAAGTTAAGATGACATACATCTGCACCTATATTTCCAGGACTGGTCAGCCCCACTTGCGCGTTCATGTTGGCTCCGTCCATATAAACCAATCCTCCGTTATCATGAATGATTGAACAAATTTCTTTAACACTTTCCTCAAATACACCATGCGTACTTGGGTAAGTAATCATTAGACCTGCAAGGTGCTCTTTGTTTTTTTCTGCATGAGCTTTCAAATCTTCAATATCTATATTTCCTGCTTCATCGCATTTGGTTACTATCACTTTGAATCCAGCCATCACTGCAGAGGCCGGGTTGGTGCCATGAGCAGAAATGGGTATGAGGATGATATTTCTATGTGTTTCTTTTCTTGATTCGTGATACGCTCTTATGGTAAGCAATCCCGCATATTCTCCCTGCGCACCACTGTTGGGTTGTAATGATGTGGCAGAAAATCCAGTAATACTGCTCAGCCAGGATTCAAGTTCGCTGATGATTTGTTGGTAACCTTGCCATTGATTGGCCGGTGCAAATGGATGAATGCTGCCGAATTCAGGCCAGCTTACAGGAATCAGCTCGGAAGCGGCATTTAGTTTCATGGTGCAACTCCCCAAAGATATCATTGACGTATTTAAACTAAGATCTTTGTTCTCCAGGCTTTTGATGTATCGCATCATCTGAGTCTCACTTCTGTGACTGTTGAATACAGGATGAGTGAGAAAGGTGGAGGTTCTGGTCAGCGCTGTGGGAATATTGTTGAGTATATTGTCTTTTTCAAAGTCAACTTCAGAAGCATTACTGTTACGAATAGACGCAAATAAATCAATGATGGCTTTCAAATCATTTTTGGTAGTTGTTTCGTCTAATGAAATATTTACAAGATTGCCGGAATAACCAAAATTGATTTTGTGAGAATCTGCCAGTGCTTTTAATTTATCCGAATTTTCGGTGTGAATCTGCAGGGTGTCAAAGAAAGTATCGTTTACATTTTTGAAGCCAATTTTTTCAAGTTCATTACTTAGGATTCTGGCAAGCACACTCACTCTTTTGGCAATATTGATGATTCCCTCCGCTCCGTGGTAAACAGCATACATCGCTGCCATATTGGCAAGCAATGCCTGAGCTGTGCATATATTGCTGGTTGCTTTCTCTCTTCTGATGTGCTGTTCTCTTGTTTGCAGCGCCATACGAAGACAGCGGTTGCCACTCGCATCAATACTAACGCCAATGATTCGGCCGGGAATATTTCTTTTGAATTCATCCTTTGTGGCAAAGAAAGCAGCATGAGGTCCGCCAAAACCAATAGGTACACCGAAGCGCTGGGCATTTCCAACGGCCACGTCTGCACCTAATTCCCCGGGAGGGGTTAGTAAACTTAAGGCCAGCAGATCAGTTGCCATAATGACCTGTGCATTTACCAGATGCGCTCTGCTGATAAAGTCTCTGTAATCTTCTATTAATCCATTGCTATTCGGATATTGTATGATGGCACCAAAATACTGTTCATCCAGGACAGCGGTTTTATAATCACCAAATACCAGTTCAATTTTAATTGGTTTGGCCCGGGTGATGAGTATATCTTTAGTTTGCTCGAAAATATTTTCATCTACAAAAAACTTTGGAGCGCTGATATGGTCGTGGTCTTTGTTTTTGTGATTGAACAACATGGCCATGGCCTCTGCGGCAGCAGTTCCTTCGTCGAGTAAACTTGCATTCGCTATTGGCAATCCTGTAAGATCACTCACCATCGTCTGGTAATTTAAAAGGCTTTCCAATCTACCTTGTGCAATTTCCGCCTGATAAGGAGTATATTGGGTATACCATCCCGGATTTTCAAAAATATTTCTCAAGATCACACTTGGTGTGATGGTATTGTAGTAACCTTTTCCGATGTAAGATTTGTAAACTAAATTTTTGGATGCAATCTTTTTTAATTCAGATAGATATTCAAACTCACTTACAGGAGATGAAGTTTCTATTGGTTTGCTCAATCTGATAGCAGAAGGAATCGTTTTTTCAATCAGCTCATCAACAGAGGAGATACCTATTGTTTTGAGCATTGAAGCAATCTCTTTTTCGTCAGGCCCGATGTGCCTGTTTGCAAACTCGTTGTTTTGTTTCTCAAACAAATTCATAGTAAAGATTATAGCAATTAATTAAAAAGAAAAATACCCTGAGAATCCTGTAATTATTCGCGGCAAAATTACAACAACACAACAACATTTACCATTGATATCTTTGTTAGATTTGTGATGTGGAAAACTCTGGTATAATTAAACAAAACCTACCAATAATGAGTGATGAACTGCTGAAAAACTGGCAAAAAAAATCTGCTGAAAGGAAAAAATTGTACAAGCAGTTTCTTGAAAAGGCGGATAAGAAAAAATTGCTCAAAGCTTTGCCTGATATTCATGAAGCTGCATTTGAAAAAATAAATTGTCTGGATTGTGCTGCCTGCTGTAAAAACTATTCACCAAGATTTAAGACGCCGGATATAAAAAGAATTTCCCGTCACCTGAATCTTAGAGAAGGAGTTTTTATTGAAAAATATCTGCATCTTGATGAAGAAGGCGATTATGTTTTGAACTCAAAACCTTGTCCGTTTTTAGGATCAACCAATAATTGCAGCATTTATGATGTGCGTCCATCAGATTGCTCCAGATTTCCTTATACAGATGAAGATGTTTTACTCAAACGCCAGAGTCTTACTATTAAAAACTCTGAATTTTGTCCGATTGTATATTTTACTTTGGAGAAGTTGATGAAGATGTGAAAATTTGAAGATTTGTAAATGTGGAGATGAGCTGATGCGCCAACCCCAAACCCCAAACCACAAACGCGCGCAGCGCTTCAATACTCCATCTTCTTCAACGAAGGTACTTTTATCCAATTGAATATTACCACACCGATGGTCATGCAGCCGCCGAAAATCACAGAGGGGACTACGCCCATTAGTTTTGCTGCGATGCCGCTTTCAAACTGTCCCAGTTCATTGGATGAATTGATAAACATACTGTTGACAGACATTACACGGCCTCTTAATTCATCTGGAGTATTCAGTTGAATGATCGTTGATCTCACAATAACGCTTACGCCGTCCATGCATCCGCTGATTACCAGTGCGGCAAACGACAGCCAGAAAACTTTTGAAACAGCAAAAAGAATGATACACGCTCCGAATCCGGCAACACTTAAAAGCATCCACATGCCCTGATTTCTTTTTAAAGGAAATAATGTGAGTGCGGTAACGGTTATAATGGAGCCGATATCAGTAGCTGCATTCAGCCATCCGAAACCAACGGCGCCTACATGTAAAATATCTTTTGCAAAGACAGGCACCATTGCAATGGCTCCGCCAAATAATACAGCAAACAAATCAAGCGATAAAGTACTCAGAATTTCTTTGGTTTTAAAAACATAGGAGACGCCTTCTTTAACACTCTGCCAGGTATTTTGATGGGTTGTTGCAAATACTTTTTTGGGTTTCAGAGTAGTCAGCAGTAAAAAGCCGGTCAGAGCAAAGGCGAGAATTACGTAAAAGCTGAGATGCACGTCAATTGTCGCAATGAGAAATCCGGCTAAAGCATGTCCAAGTACGGAACCAATCAGCCAGGATGAAGAGTTGATAGCCGCTGCGCGTGGCAGCATTGCTTTAGGTACTATCTGTGCGATGATGGCATGAAAGGTTGGTCCGGAGAACGCGCGGATAGCACCCGTAATTGCGATGACAGTAAAGATGAGCATTGCAATATGCCAGGGGGCTTTTATGGGGCTGATGCCCGAGGATAAGAAAATGAATGCAACCATGCAGCCCATGTAAAATAAAAGACATGTAAGCAGGATATTTCTTTTTTCATTTTTGTCGATGTAATGTCCGGCATACAGAGCGAGTGACACGGCGGTGATAACTTCTGAAAGTCCTACAAGGCCCAAGGCGAAGGGGCTGTTTGTTAATTCATAAATCCACCAGCTAATAACGGTGCCGGTCATACGAAGCGCCATAATGAATAGAAATCTTCCGGTAACAAAATTTCTGAATTCTGTTATCTTCAGCGGCGCATAAGGGCTGGTATTTAAAGCGTTTTCATCCAACGGAAAATCATTTAGTGTGTATAATCTGTCAGCTTAGCGTGATATAGTGTTGCCCCTGTTCATACTCCTGGTCAAGGGTATCGGTGATAATTTTTAAATGCTTTTCATTTTTGATAAAATCTGCCTGAGAAACATCCACAAAAAGTGTTTTTATGTTTTGCTGTTTGATATATTGAGTGTAAGTTTCCTGCAGGGTTAAAAGGTAGTTATCAGGAATATTTTGTTCATATTCACGATTACGGATTTTGATATTTTGTTGCAGTTTGTTAATTGGACTGTGCAGGTAAATCAGGATATCGGGTTGCATAATCTGCGGGTTGATGATATCAAAAAGCTTTTGATACAGTTTAAATTCCTCTTTGGGCAGATTTACTTTGGCAAATAATAAACATTTATTGAAAAGGTAATCGGAAACGGTAACTGAATGAAACAAATCTTTGGAGTGTAGCAGCTCTTTTAGTTGCTTATACCTCTCGGCCATAAAGAATAATTCTACAGGAAAGGCGTATTGGTCAGGTTTTTCATAAAACTTTGACAGGAAAGGATTTTCGGCAAATTCTTCCAGTATCAACCGTGCATTGTAATGCTTGCTCAGCAAATTGGCAAGGGTAGTTTTTCCTGCGCCAATATTTCCTTCTATAGTAACAAAATTATACTTCATTGCCGCTGCAAAATAAATCTAAAGATGCTTAGCTGGGTTATTTTTTTTCCACTGCCAAAGGATCTTTGCATGAATTCAATAATGTATGCACGCTTTTTTTTAATATCGGGTGTATAAATTTAGGAGAAAGTTCATTTAACGGCCTGAGTACAAAGTTTCTCTCCTGAATCAACGGATGGGGAACAGTAAGATTGGCAGTATTGATTATTTCCTTATCATAAAAAAGAATATCTATATCTATAATACGGGGTTCATTTTTTTGTTTTCTGACCCGCCCCATTTTTTCTTCAATAGATAGTATGGTTTGAATGGTTTCGGAAGGAGTAAGGTGATTGTTTACAATCAATACCTGGTTTAAAAAATCCGGCTGATCTTTTTTGCCCCATGCCTGACTAGTGTATACTGAGGATGATCTGATAATTTTCCCTATACTTTTTTCAATATATTTTTTTGCTTTTTCAAGGTTTTTTTCGCTCTTACCTATATTGCTCCCTAATAATAAATACGTTTTTCTTTTTGGTAAAGACATTGTCAATAAAATATAATTCATTGAAAATAGTACAGATGAATATCCTTTCCAATTATTTTTAATTTTTTTCTCATAGTTTTACGCATATTTTACATCTTATAATGAAGTACAGTCAGATTACTGCGATGTGGGCCATTACCAAAGCAAGCCTTCGTGCAATTACACGCAGCCCGTCTGCCATGATTTTCAGTTTCATATTCCCATTCATATTCATCCTTGTTTTTGGGTTTATTGGAGACGGTGGGGCAAGGCAAAGTTTTAGAGTGGTTATAGACAACCAATCGGATACGGCCAATGAATTATATCGCGCAATCATTCAGACACCCGGAGTCATCATTGAAAAATATGCCTCAACAAAAGAATTGAATGCAGATCTTCAAAAGGGTAGGGTAGCGGGAATTATCAACATTCAAAAGTCTCAGATAGCCAATGGAAGTCCTTATGTAATCTATTTTAAAAGCACATCTTCTTCGAACGACAAATGGCCTCAGGTAAAATCATTGATTGAGGAGAAAATCAATATTTTAAGTAATCAGAAATATCCCGATCGCCCTGCAGTTGCCACATTTTCATTCAATCCTCAACGGGATATTGCACAAGTAAGAGAATATAAAACAATTGATTTTGTGTTACCAGGACAATTAGGGTTTTCTCTCCTCAGTGCAGGTGTATTTGGCGTTGCATTTATGTTTTTTAATCTCAGAAATACTTTAGTGCTGAAAAGATTTTTTGCTACTCCTATAAATCGGACATTTATTATTTTGGGAGAAGGCATCAGCAGGGTTCTTTTCCAACTCATAACGGCTGTTGTTATTATTACGGTCGGATATTTTTTCTTTGGATTCACTTTGGTGAAAGGCATTGAGACTTTTTTTAGTATGATGTTATTGAGCTTTATTGGGTTGGTAGTTTTTATGGGCTTCGGTTTTATAGTTAGTGGTATTGCCAAAAATGACAGTACTATTCCGCCTCTTGCTAATCTGATTACGCTCCCTCAATTCTTATTGGGAGGCACTTTCTTTTCTATAGATAATTTCCCCGGCTGGTTACAGCCTATATCCCGCGCATTGCCATTAACTCATTTGAATACAGCATTGAGAAGTGTTGCCTTTGAAGGTCAATCACTTTGGCAGGTAAAAGGTGAAATTGGTATTTTATTATTGTGGGGCATACTGGCCTATGCAATGGCAGTGAAGGTTTTTAAGTGGGAATAAACTCAATACGGGAAAGATATTTTACCCATCCCTGTCGCCGGCATTTTTGCGCCGCCTTTTCCGAATGTATCTCTGTTACCGCTTACAGACTCGTTTGCTAGTAATGCAAATATTATAGCTTCTTTTGCATCAGGAGAGATCTCTTTGTTTAAAGTGGTGGAGACCGGCAAATGGGTGAAGTGTTTTTTTATTTTATCCATCAATAATTTATTGTGTATGCCTCCTCCGCTGATCAGTATTTCACAGTCTTGCATAGACGAAATATAGTAATCAATCGATGCTGTTATTAAATCAGCGGTAAATTGATTCAGTGTTGCAGTCACATCTTCTGCAGGAATATCCTTGTCGTCACAAAATCCTAAAGCTTCTCTGATAAATGATTCGTTGAATATTTCAGGCCCCGTAGTTTTTGGAAATTTAATTTTTATAAAGGGATGCTGATGCAATATTTTCAGTAGTTGTTTATTAACCATTCCGCTCCTGGCAATGTCGGCATCTTTATCATAATTCAAACCGGGGAAATGTTTTCTGATCCATATATCCATTAGAATATTACCGGGACCGATGTCCGTAGTTTTAACATGCTCAAATTCTTTATTTGCCGGAATAAAAGTTAAATTGGCTATTCCTCCGATATTAAGTAATACAAGGCTTTTAGGGTTATTGGCAAAAAGAAGATAATCGCCATAAGCTGCCAAAGGCGCTCCTTCGCCTCCCGCTGCAATGTGTTTTTGTCTGAAATCAGATAAAGTAATAATTCCGGTATGACAGGCGATATGGTCGCCATCTCCAATCTGCAACGTGCCATTGCCGAAGGTTTCATGTTTATGCAGACTTTTTGGAGCGTGATAGATTGTTTGGCCATGACTGGCAATCAAATCAATATCTTCATTTTTTAAATTCCATTTTTTCAAACACGCATTAATCAGTCCCGCATGATACATTCCAATCCATTCATTCAATAAACAAATTTTTTCTGAAGATATCAATGGTTTGGAGTAAACTTCTCTTACTTCATTTTTATACGTATCCTCGTATGATATTGTCTCAAATCTAAGTAATTCAACTCGTGTGTTTTTTCCGGCACCGTGTATTTTGCATAAAGCAATATCAAGTCCGTCAAGTGAAGTGCCGCTCATCAGCCCAATGATAATCCGACTTTCTTTTTTTCCGATGTTATATAATTTTTCAAGTTGCTTATTCACTAGCAGAATTTTTGATGAAGTTGAGATTTCGCTTGATGCCATTGAAAGAGGATCTTTTCAATGGAGAATCTTTAAAGATTAGTTTAAATTTTTCTTCGGTCAGTTCTTCCCAGTCTTTTTCATTAAAATGCAATATTTCATTTAATGGATTGAATCCCTCCTCCCTCGTGGGCTTTGAAAATCTATTCCAGGGGCATACATCCTGGCAGGCATCACAACCAAAAAGCCAGTTGTCAAATTTACCTTGCATCTTTTCGTCAATTAACGCATCTTTCAGTTCAATGGTAAAATATGAAATGCATTTACTGCCGTCAATTACTTTGTTAGGAAGTATTGCTTCCGTAGGACATTCGTCTATGCATTTGGTGCACGTGCCACAATAATCTTTTACACTCGGAGAATCGTAGCTCAACTCAAGGTCTATTATGAGTGTGGCAATGAATAAAAATGAACCCTGCTGTTTGTTGATGAGGTTGCCGTTTTTTCCTATCCAACCCAATCCCGCTTTTTGCGCCCAACTTCTTTCCAGTACAGGAGCACTGTCTACAAATCCACGTCCGTTTACTTCTCCAATATTTCTTCGAATTTCTTCCATGAGTTCATGCAGTTTATTTTTTATGACTGTATGATAGTCCTTCCCCCATGCGTATTTCGAAATTTTTGGAGTTGGGTGCGCTTGTTTTTCTTTTGGAAAATAATTGAACAAGAATGTTATGACAGACTTTGCGCCGGGAACCAGTTTGACGGGATCTACACGTAAATCAAAATGGTTTCCCATGTATTGCATAGAGCCATGCATACCCTTGTTCAGCCATGCCTCCAACCTTCGGGCGTCCTCGTCTAAATACCCCGCTTTGGCGATTCCACAAAAGTCAAAGCCCAGTCGGATGGCAGTTTTTTTAATAAAATCAGTGGCGTATTGTGTGCTCATTCAGCAATAAAGATAAATGATTGCAAAAATATTGACATGATGTTTTAATGAGGTGTCATACTGATTTGTTGTAAGACTAAATTTTTTATTATAACAATCCTTCCTATATTCATCATAAATTTTTCTTTATGGAGATTTTGCATGTGAGTGCGGAGTGTTATCCAATGGCCAAAGTGGGCGGATTGGCGGATGTAGTGGGGTCTTTGCCTAAGTACCAAAACAAACTCGGACATATCGCTAAAGTGGTAATGCCCATGCATCGTACATCATTCTTGCATGCAAATGAATGGGAGGTGGTGCATAAAGGTGCTTTTATTATGGGTAACATACCGTTGAATTTTACCATCATTAAAGAGAAACGCAATCAGCTTGGTTTTGATTTGTATTGCGTAGATATTTATGGCTGGCTTGACAGAGAGAAAGTATATGGGTATGACGACGACGGTGAAAGATATCTTGCTTTTCAGATTGCCGTAGCAGAATGGATGGTCAAATGGAATCACCGGCCCGATGTTATAAATGTTCATGATTATCATGCAGGCCTTATTCCGTTTATGTTCAGGCATAGTTATGCTTACAAGAATCTTTCAAATATCAGAACGGTTCTTACCATACACAATGCCCAGTATCAGGGCTGGATGGACTGGGAAAAGTCAGGCTATATTCCGGATTGGGATGTTTGGAAATGGGGTATGCTCGACTGGAATGGCCAAATCAATCCACTGGCTTCGGCTGTAAGATGTGCAGATAAAGTAAATACGGTCAGTGAAGGGTATATGAAAGAGTTGATGAACGCCGCAAACGGGCTGGAAAAATTGTTTGAATATGAAAAGGGCAAATGCAGCGGAATTTTAAACGGGATAGATTATAGTGTGTGGGATCCCGAGAAAGACAGTTTTATTCTCGATAATTTTAGCACAAAAGATGCAGATCACGGGAAAGCTCGTAATAAGAAAAAATTATGCGATGAATTCGGGCTTGATGTTCAATTGCCGTTATTTATATTTATTGGACGGTTAGTGGCGGAAAAAGCGGCAGATTTATTGCCGGAAGCCATTAATGCTGCATTTGAGCAGAGTGAAGAAAAGTTTAATTTTATTGTATTAGGCAATGGCGATCCCGTTGTTGAGCACAGCCTCGAACAGATTCATAAAACATGGTTTGGATACTATCATTCCCAGATTCAATATAATGAGAAGTTAAGCCATCAAATGTATGCAGGAGCAGATTTTCTGTTAATGCCCAGCAGGGTAGAGCCTTGCGGTTTGAATCAGTTGTATGCTTTGCGCTACGGAACGATGCCTGTTGTAAGAAGAACAGGTGGTTTGGCAGATACGGTAATTGATATTGGAGATGACAATGGTTATGGAATTTGTTTTAATAATGCAAATATTCAGGATATTGTAAGTTCCATAAAAAGAGCGGTTTATTTATATAATCATAGCAATACCTTATCCAAATTAAGGTTGCACATGATGAAAATCAATAACAGCTGGGAGAAAAGTGCTCAGGTATATATCGATCTTTACAACTCAATTTATAAATAGATTTTTATGATCAGTAAACAAGTAGTGTCAGTGATTTTGGGTGGTGGTGCCGGAACGCGATTATATCCGCTTACAGCTTCCAGAAGCAAGCCTGCTGTACCTATCGCCGGGAAATATCGCCTGGTAGATATTCCGATTTCCAATTGCATAAATAGTAACATCAACAGGATGTTTGTGCTGACACAATACAATTCTGCATCATTAAACAAACATATTAAAAACACGTATCAGTTCAGTGGCTTCAGCAGCGGATTCGTGGATATTCTGGCTGCAGAACAAACTCCCGACAGTCCGGGTTGGTTTCAGGGGACCGCAGATGCAGTAAGGCAATCATTGAAACATATAAAAAACAATGAGTTTGATTATGTATTGATTTTGAGTGGAGATCAGTTGTATCAAATGGATTTTGGTGAGATGATAGATCATCATCAAAAAGTGGGAGCAGATATCTCTATTGCCACTATACCTGTAGGGGAAAGTGAAGCGACTGAATTCGGCATTCTTAAAGCGAATGAAGAAAATTTCATTACCTCTTTTATTGAAAAACCTTCAAAAGATTTATTGCCACAATGGGTTAGTAATACAGGCGCTGAAATGACTGCGCAAGGCAGAAATTATCTGGCTTCAATGGGTATTTATATTTTCAACAGAAAAGTGTTGTTTGGGTTATTAGATGAAGAGAAGAAAAATGCGACTGATTTTGGCAAAGAAATCATTCCGGATGCTATCAGCAATTACAAGGTGATCAGTTATCAATATGATGGCTATTGGACAGACATCGGTAATATTCATTCTTTTTTTGAAGCAAATCTGGCATTAACGATGGATATTCCGCCATTCAATCTCTTTGATAATAACAAAATGGTATTCAGTCGTGCAAGAATGTTGCCTCCTGCAAAAATCAGCGGTACTACCATTGATCATACTATCATTGCCGAGGGGTCTATCATTCACGCTGAAAAGATTTCCAATTCAGTCATTGGTATCAGAAGCAGGATCGGTAAAGGCAGCAACATTGTTAGTTGTTATGTAATGGGGAACGATTTTTATGAAACTATCGAAGAGATTGCACACAATCAGGAAAGGGGAATACCTAAGGTGGGCATAGGGGATTATTGTAACCTAACCAATGTCATAACGGATAAAGATTGTCGTATAGGCAACAACGTTACGATTACAGGAGGTTCACATCTTGAAGATATGGATCATTCATTATTTGCGATCAAAAGCGGTATTGTGGTAATCAAGAAAGGTGCTATAATCAATGACGGCTTTGAGTTGAAGTAAACACATTTACCATCTGACAATCAGAACAATCAGTAGTCCGGTTAGCAGGCCTATCAGTGCGCAAGTCAGTTCATAAAGTAATATTTGCCTGGATGCTTTCTCATAAAAAATTGCCTCCAATTTTTCCAGCTCAATAAGTTCAATTTTTTCCTGCACCAGCTGCTCAACAGGAATATTTTTTTTCAGTTGGACCGCAAACTGCGAAATTAAAACAGGTAAAATATTGTCTATTTCAGTCAGGAATGCCGACTTAAACTGCGCCAGTGTTTTTTCGCCCATAAATTTATAAAGCAACGGAAAAACTGAACTTAGTTTCTCGTTCAGGAACTGGTCCACATGATTTTCTATAGATGGTTTTAGTTTATCAAGAATAGCTTTTTCCGATAATTTTCTTTCTATGACATCATCAGGCACCAGAAAGTCTTTTGCATACACACCTGCCTGTTCAGCATGATTTTCCTGAAAATAAGGCAGGGCTCCCTGGATTTTTCCAGCCGGCGTTTTGATGGCTTTGGCAGGATGAAAAATCGATTTAATGGTCATTTTCCCTATCAGCCATGCGCTTAAAGTGGTCGTAAGCAGTATAAGAAGGTATTTTCCGGTACTCATCTAAATGAATATTTTCAGTAAAATAAGTGAATAATACAGTTATTGCAAAAATGTAATTTTGTACTAGAACATATTTTATTTATTTTTGCAGTCCGATAACAAAAAATGGTGGTTGTAGCTCAGCTGGTTAGAGCACCAGATTGTGATTCTGGGGGTCGTGGGTTCGAGCCCCATCATCCACCCAAACGAAATCTCCCTTTAGGGAGATTTTTTATTTATGCTGTCTTCATTGCTGCTTTGAGCCTTGTTTAACAAAAGTTTATACTCATTGCCAACGTATTATCCCGCTAAAAAGGCTTATTTTCCTTTATATTTACAATATGCAAAAAATTGCAGATTTCGTTATGAGTAAAAAGTTTATTCCTGTCATAGTTGTTTTAACCGGCGCCAGTCTTTTTTTTACATTTAAAAGTCTGGGTAGCAATGAAAATGATGACAATCCAAAGGCAAGGCATGCAAGAATACTCAGAAATGTAGGGGTATTGTTGGAAGAAGGGCATTACAGTCCAAAGAAGATTGACGATAATTTCAGCAAATCGGTATTTAAAAAGTTTACGGAAGAACTTGATAACGACAAGTCTATTTTATTGCAAACTGATTTGGATGGGCTGAAAAAATACGAACAGAGCATTGACGATGAGATACATGGGAAAGATCTGGTTTCTTTTTACGCAATAAATGATTTGTATTTAAAAAGACTTTCTGAAGCTTCGCAGATTTATTCCAGATTTTTTAACAAGCCATTTGACTTCACGAAAGATGAATTCTTGCAAATGGATCCTGAAAAAACTACATTCCCCAAAACGGAATCAGATAGACAGGATTTATGGAGAAAGAAAATGAAATATGCTGTATTAAGTAAGTTTGTTGATTTGCAGGAGGAGAGGGAGAAAAACAAGGATAAAAAAGATTTTGTTTTAAAAGCTGACAGTACACTCGAAAGAGAAGCGAGGGATCAGATTAAAAGGCAAATGGAGCGCTATTTTAAAACAAAACAGAATAAGGAAACTGCCGACGAAAATTTCAGTACGTTCATCAACTCGATCACATCACTGATGGATCCTCACACAAATTATTTTCCTCCTGTAGATTTAAGATCATTCAATGAATCCATGAGCGGTCGCTTTTTTGGAATTGGTGCGCAGCTGAAGGAAGATGACGGAAAAATTAAAATTGCCAGTTTGGTTAGTGGAGGCCCCGCGTGGAAAAGCGGCGAATTGAAAGAAAATGATGAGATTATTAAAGTGGCTCAGGGCATACAGGAGCCGGTGGACGTTACCGGATATGCTGTTCCTGAGGCAGTCAGGTTAATCCGGGGTTCGGAGAAGGGTTCGGAAGTGAGACTGACAATAAGAAGAGTTGACGGGACAATCAAAGTGGTTGTATTGCTTAGAGATGATATTAAACTGGAAGATACTTTTGCTAAATCTGCTATTATAAACGGACAACATAAAATCGGTTACATCTATCTTCCTGAATTTTATGCCGATTTTGAAAGACCCAATGGGGCACGTTGTGCTGCTGATGTGGCTAAAGAAGTTGAAAAGCTCAAAGCGGAAAAAGTAGATGGCATTATACTTGATTTAAGAGGCAATGGCGGAGGGTCATTATATGATGTTGTTCAGATGGCTGGATTGTTTATTCCATCAGGACCGATTTGCCAGGTGAAGGCGCGGGATGAAAAACCGAACGTTTTGAAAGACAAAGATGAAACAGTAAAATACGGTGGACCATTTGCAGTGATGGTAGATGGGACAAGTGCATCTGCCTCCGAAATATTTGCTGCTGCCATACAGGATTACAAAAGAGGGTTGGTTATCGGAAGTTCATCAACTTATGGTAAAGGAACGGTACAAAGAAATATACCGCTCAGTCCCGAAAGTGAAATTATTTCGCTGTCATCAAAAAAGAATGAAGATTTAGGTTCAATTAAACTAACCTTGCAAAAATTTTACAGAATCAGCGGAGGGGCTACCCAACTTAAAGGTGTCACTCCCGATATCGTTCTGGCTGATAGATTTGATTATCTCAAATTCAAAGAAAAAGACAATCCCAATGCACTCCCCTGGGATGAGATTCCGCAGGCAGATTACAAGTTTTGGCAGGATTCACCCGTTCAATCAGATTTGGTAAATTCCATCAAGAATGATTTAGTTAATAATGAGAAATTCAGTAAGCTTAAATCTCAGGTTCAATGGTTGGAAAAATACAATAATAAAGAATACTCCCTGAATATTGTTAAGTACAAACAGGAACAAAAGCAGCTAAAGGATGCATTCAAACAAATTGAGGATTTAAGTAAACTCTCAGCCCCGCTTGAAATAAAGAACCTCGGTGCTGATATAACTAATATCAATTCTTCTGAGGATAAAATTGAAAAAAACAAACAATGGATTAAAATCCGCAGTACCGATATTTATATTGATGAATGTGTAAGAATTTTAGATAAGCAGATATCAAAAAGTACGGTTATTCGTTAATTGGAGAGTAAAAAGCCAAAGGGGATAGACAATCTTCTGCTCCAGCTTTTCTCAGAATGATCGGCACCGGTAAATTCTTTTGTTATCCATGTTTTTTTAGTAAACCCTTTCTTTCTCATAGTTTGATCTATTTGAACCTGGTGTATTTTATATAATGAATCAAGGGTTTGATCTCCATAATCAAAGTATATTTTATGTTTTCCAGGTTTGGGAAGTTTATCAATAAGATAATCGTTTATCAGTTTCGGAAAAGGGTTGTTGTCATTGCTGAATAATACCGGCCAGTGAGTAGAAAGGCAGGCCGCACCTCCAAATACATTCGGATACTCACAGATAGCATAAATGGAAATCAATCCACCCATGCTGGATCCTGCAACAAATGTATTTGCCGGAGATTTTAACGTACTATATGTTTTGTCTATGAATGGCTTCAACTCAACAACGATAAATTTTAAATAATTATCTGAATAAACGGCTTTTGAAAAGACTTCATTTCCGCTGACTCTTTTAGCATTAACAATCAGCGAATCTATGTATGCAGCAGGCAAACTTTCAAAAGGTTGTTGGGGACAAAATTCGGCATGCCTGTTTTTACCACCATTCCAGATGCCTACAATAATACAATCCTTTATGTTGCCTTTTTTTTTCAGTTCAAACAAGGTTCTGTCTGCATGCCATGATTGTTTATTCCAGGTAATACTGCTGTCGAAAAGCATTTCTCCATCATGCATATAAATAACGGAATATTTTTTTTTCTCGGAGTAGCCAGACGGCAGCCAAACATCAATAGTACGAGCAGGTATAAATGCTGATGCGAATTTTTCGTGCCTTTTGATTGTGCCGTAATTGGAATGAGGAGTCTGGGCGTAATTTTTCATTATAGAAAAAATTCCAACAATTAAAAAGCAAAAGAATAACTGAACAAAATTACAGGTTGATTGTTGAATTATCTTTTTAAGATTCGCATTAATTGGATACTTCAAGGAAATGGTTTATTTTGGGGTAATATAAAATGATGATTGTCTAACTCAATTTCAAATTAAATTTTCAAATGACAAAGTCTGACATTAAATTTTTAGCAGGCCCTCAAAACAGGTGGAGAGAGTTCAAGTTTGCCTTTAAGGTATTCTTCGAGTTTATAAAGGGGTTTCGTGCTTTACACTTTGTAGGACCATGTGTTACCGTATTCGGTTCAGCAAGATTTAAAGAAGATCATGAGTACTACAAAAAAACAGAGGAGCTTTCAGCTGAAATTGCCAGGCTGGGATTTACAATTATGACAGGCGGTGGACCCGGAATTATGGAGGCTGCCAACAGGGGAGCCAAAGATGCCGGAGGAAGAAGTGTAGGGTGCAATATTGTTCTGCCATTTGAACAAAGTGAAAATGAATACCTCGATAAGTTTGTGAATATTAAATACTTTTTTGTCAGGAAAGTATTACTTGTCAAGTATTCCTATGCATTTGTAGTGATGCCTGGTGGCTTTGGTACATTGGATGAATATTTTGAAGCACTTACACTTATTCAGACAAAGATGCTGAGTGAGTTTCCTATAATTGTTTTTGATAAAGCTTTTCATAAGGAGCTAATAGATCATATTGAGTACATGAAGCATAAAGGAACCATTTCACCTGAAGATCTTGATCTTTGCTTATTCACCGATTCTGTTCAGGAAGCTGTGGAGCATATCAGAAAAAACGCAATAGGAAAATTCGGCTTAAAGCATGAGGCAGAAAGAAAATCCAAATGGTGGCTTTTTGAAAAGAAATAGTTGTTTTAATAATTAAATTATTTATCAATGGGAATATTAAAGCAGTTTGCCGAATATCTATATCTGAGAAAAAAAGATCCTAATGCCCAGTCAACTCAGTGGATGAAATATATGCATGGTATCAATAGAATATCTATCATGCTTTTTATTGTGGCAATTATTATTATTATTTTGAAACTGCTAATTACATGATTATTGTTGTCGCAGGAAATCAATGATGATATTCGCGGCATTCATTGATGCGTCTCCGCCTTTGCTCAGCAAAGTATTTAACTCATCATAATCTTGCTGAATTTTTTTTCTGTAATTTTCATCATGCACGATAAGTTTTAATTCGCTCGAAAGATTTTCAACGGTGAGTTCATGTTGAATCAGTTCTTTCACCACCGGTTTATCCATAATCAAGTTTACCAGTCCTATAAATTTTATACTAATCAGTCTTTTTGCAATTTGATATGAGATATTATTCCCTTTATAACAAATAATCTGTGGTACACTGAAAAGAGCAGTTTCCAAAGTAGCTGTTCCGCTTGTTACAATTGCAGCGTATGCTTCCGAAAGTAATTCATAGGTTTGATTCACTCCGGATGTTACATTGCCGTATGGTTCAAGCATTTGACGGTAGAAAGCCTCATCCAGTCCCGGTGCTTTTGCAACTACAAACTGATACTCAGTAAATTTCTTTGTTACTTCCAGCATAATTGGAAGTTTTTTTAAAATTTCCTGCTTTCTGCTGCCGGGAAGAAGTGCTATGATTTTTTTATCGGCCGAAAAAACATTTCCTTTTTGTTCTTTCTCCTCCAGAAAAGATTTTACGACTTCTACCAGAGGATGGCCAACATAGTCGGCTTTATAATTCCACTTTTCATAAAAATCTTTTTCAAATGGGAGAATAACAAGCATTTTGTCGACATATTTCTTAATGATGTTGACCCGTTTTTCTTTCCAGGCCCATACTTGAGGAGAAATATAATAGATGACCTTCAGTCCTTTTTTCTTTGCCCATTTAGCTATTCTTAAATTGAATCCGGGGTAGTCAATCAGAATCAATACATCCGGATTATACTCCACGATATCTTTTTTACAATAGGCTAGGTTTTTTATTATCGTTGGCAGATTACTGATTACCTCAATGAATCCCATAAATGCCAGATCTCTGTAGTGTTTTACTACATTAGCACCTGCAGCCTCCATAAGATTTCCTCCCCAGCATCTTACATCGGCATCAACATCAAGTTGAACTAATTTTTTTATAAGATTACTGCCGTGCAGGTCTCCGCTTGCTTCTCCTGAGATGATGTAGTATCGCATAAATTTCCAATTCAAACGCAAATTACCATAAATCCATTTGTAACATTATTAAATTACAAGCCTCATTTATAGCATATTTTTTATTTATTGGTATTTTTTTTATATATTTAGTTAGACATTGCTTAGTTATATCCAAATATATATGTTATTTCAGCGGCTATACTTATTTCTTATCTCATTATTACTGATATATTTCGGTATTTCCTGCAATTCCATCACAGGTTCTTCCGAAGAAGATGAAATAGTTTCTTTTAATTCAGAAACAAGCCGGCATATTCAAACATTTCTTTCAGATGCAACTGTAAGCAATGGAAAAATCGGTGATAGTCTGGTCCTTGATTTTACCGATCCGGTGGAAGATTACTACTACAATAATGAGTATCTTCCGGTTTGGAGTGATAAGGGTGAATTAAGGCCGCATGCGAAAGATTTTATCAAATACTTTGATTTCGCTTCATCGGACGGATTGATTAAATATGATTACCATTACACTAAAATTCAATCTTTGTTAAATGACATTAGAGAAGATTCAATAAATATAAGAGACAATAAATTATGGGCGAAGGCAGATATTCTTCTTACTGATGCATTCATGCACATTCTTTGTGATTTGAAACAAGGGAGACTTCAGTCGGATAGTCTCTCCTGGAAACATGATACAACTAAATACATTAATTTTTTTAGTGCAAATCTCGATAGTCTTCTTAAAGGAAAGCGCCTGAACGACATATTTGCCTCCGTTCAGCCCGACAATAAAGAATATACGGAATTAAAAAATGGCATCGCCGGTTTTATTGAAAGTATGGATAAAAAAAATTATACTCATTTAAATTATCCATATAAAAAAGGAGATATCAAAGATTCACTGCTTTTTATAAAAAACCTTAAAATAAGACTGATAGAAGGAGGATATGCCGGCGTTACAGATGTTGAATCCATTGATTCAGTAAAATTGCATAATATCATTTTGACTTATCAGAAAAGACACAATCTTTATCCTGATGGTATTGCAGGAACATCGCTGGTGAGATCTTTGAATTCAACGGATATTGAAAAGTTTATCAGGATTTGTATTACTCTCGACAGGTACAAGCTCTTAGACAATAAAATACCGCATACTTACATTAGTGTAAACCTGCCGGCTTTTAAACTAAAAGTTGTTGAAAATGACTCGGTTCACCTAGAATCCAAAATTATTTGCGGCAAACCTTCAACACCGACTCCTACACTGAACAGCAAGATATCAGATATCATCATCTATCCAACATGGACGGTCCCAACCAGCATCATATCCAAAGAAATATTGCCCGGGCTAAAAAGAAATAGTGGCTATCTTGCAAGAAAAGGGTTCAAGCTTTTAAATGGCAAAGGAGAAGCTGTAGATCCTTCCACAATTAACTGGGAAAAATATACCAAAGGGGTTCCTTTCGCAGTTCAACAACCTAGCGGAGATCAGAATGCCCTTGGGGTTATGAAATTTAATTTTCAAAATCCGCATGATGTTTATCTGCATGATACAAACCAGCGATATTTGTTTAATAACAGCAACAGGGCACTCAGTCATGGTTGTGTCAGGGTGCAGGAATGGCAAAAATTGGCTTTTTATATAGCCCGTAACGACAGCGTGAGTTTCGGTATAACAAATTCAATGAGCTATAATTGTGATTCAATAAGCAACTGGTTGTCTTATAAAAAAAGAAAAGAAGTAAAAATAAGAAATCAGATTCCGTTGTTTATTTCCTATTATACCTGTGAAGGGGCGGGTGGTAAAATAATTTTTCACGATGATATTTATAACGATGATAATAAAATGAAAGAACTTTTTTTTAATCATAACACCATTTTATAACAATCAATAAATCTTTTTTTTTGCAAACATATTTCAGGTTATTAATTTTCTTATGCTTACTGATTCCCTCTTTGGTGGCTTCAGCTCAAACAGATGAAGGAAGCCAAGACTCTGCAGTTGCAAAGAAGGAAAATGTGTTTCATGGCATTGCAAGTTATTACGGCGATAAATTTAATGGGAGAAAGACCGCCAACGGTGAAATTTTTGATCAGAATAAATTCACTGCGGCCTGTAATAAATTACCGCTTGGCACAAGAATTAAAGTGACCAATTTAAAAAATGGTCAGTCTGTAATAGTTAGGGTAAATGATCGACTTCACCCAAAAATGAAGCGAATTGTTGATTTGTCAAAGGCTGCAGCTAAGAAGATAAATATTATCAGTACAGGAATCGCAAAGGTGAAGGTAGAGGTGCTGGAGAAAAAATAGAGATTAAATATCATTTAATATACTCGTATTCAATCTGTCCAACCAGTTTTTTACCTCTTGAGAATATTTTTTCATTCGTTTTCAATTTCCCGTCATAGGTGTACTTCCATACCAAATATTCATTTTCACCTTCTTCAGTGGTAATCATTTTGATGATTTGATTGGATGAGTTGTACTCGAAAATATAGTCGGCAATCATCTTCTCTTTAAATTGACTGGCATGCACCACATCTGTCAGTCTGTTGTTTGCATCATAGTAATAGTAATATTTGGAGCCATCTCTTGTATCTTTCTCTAAGGCAACATTATTTTGTTCATCAGTCGAAAAAAGTATAAGAATGGTGTCTTTTGAATTTTTGACACGTGTCATTTTAGAGGGCTGATTCTTTTCATTGTACTCATAAATGTGTTCTTCTACAATCAGATTGATAAAATCATCATCGCTTGATTTGGAGGTATAGACAGTTTTTATAAGCTGCCCCTGGTCGTTATAAAAATAAGCTGAATTACTCACTACAATAGCTGAACTGTCGTAAGTTTTTACCAACTGCCCGGTGTTATTGAAATAAGATTCCATCAGCGATTTACCGGTGTTATTAGACCTGGTGAAGAGAGAGGATGTCTTATAATCTTTAGAAATTCTTTTTTCACAAAAGAAATCTTTATTCAACTCTCCGTCCGGCTCAATAGATTTGACTTTTACTTTTCTTACAGATGCCTCCTTATGGGCGGCCATATCGACGGCTGTTTGCTTTACGGTGATGAGATCTTTATAATAGTATTGACTTTTTACTGTAAAAAAACCAGAAAGAAATAGTAGAATGAACGCGCTTATTTTTCCCATAATTCATTTTTTATCAAAGTAATTTGTCTTTTTTAAAAGCTATTTTACTAATGAAAATTTATTTGCTATTTTTAAACAAATATAACACACTTATTTATCAAGAATGAATCAAGCTGAAACTCAATTTTTAAGACTGGTCAATATCATGGACGAGTTGAGGGAGAAATGTCCCTGGGATAAAAAACAAACGATAGATACTTTGAGGCAGCTGACCATAGAAGAGACATATGAGCTTGCTGATGCCATTACTGAGCATGACTGGAAATCCATTAAGGAAGAGCTGGGTGATTTGTTATTGCACATAGTTTTTTATGCCAAAATCGGAAAAGAAAATAATCAATTTTCGCTGGATGAAGTTATATCCGGAGTATGCGAAAAGTTGATTTCGAGACATCCTCATATCTACGGCGATGTTAAAGTTGAAAATGATGAAGAGGTCAAACAAAACTGGGAAAAACTAAAACTTAAGGAAGGGAAGAAGTCGGTGTTGTCAGGAGTTCCATTATCTCTTCCCTCAGTAGTCAAAGCCATGCGTTTGCAGGAAAAAGCTAAGCAGGTAGGGTTTGAGTGGGAGAATGCAGGTCAGGTTTGGGAAAAAGTCAAAGAAGAGGAAAATGAGTTGCTTGATGCCATTAAGAACGATGATCAACAAAATATAGAAGAGGAATTTGGAGATTTGCTTTTTTCTTTGGTAAACTATTCAAGATTTTTAAAAATTGATGCAGAGAATGCCTTGGAAAAAACCAATAAAAAATTCATCAGTCGCTTTATGGCTATGGAAGAAGCTGCTGCAAAAAAAGGACTTGATTTACATAATATGTCACTCATTGAATTGGACGAATTATGGAATCAAATAAAAAGTCAGAAATCTTAGAGAAACAGGCAACTACCTGAGCTTTGTATTTTTTTGATGCTCTATGAAGTTTTCAAATTCCTTCAAACTGAAACTGCTGAGGTTATAGTTCTTCGTTACCATAGCTTTTTGAGCTGTCAGCACCCCGTATTTTAATACATCAATTCCTTCGGTTTGATGGGCGTCCGGATTAATGGAAATAAGTACATTTTTTTTAAGCACATTGGGAATCTGTCGCCAGTCAATATCCAGCCTGTTTGGATGAGCATTCAATTCAATCACTACATTGTTTTCAGCACAGGCTTCGATAATCTTTTCAAAATCGAGCGGATACCCCGGTCTGCTCAGCAGCAGCCTGCCGGTCATGTGTCCCAGGATAGAGGTGTATGGATTTTCAATGGCTCTTAAGAGTCGTGCCATGGCCTTTTCCTGGCTCATTTTAAGATTGCTGTGTACAGATGCAATTACCAGGTCAAATGTGGAAAGTACTGCATCTGAATAATCAAGACTCCCATCATTTAAAATATCTGACTCAATGCTTTTGAAAATTTTAAAAGGGACGAGCTTTTCATTTAGTTCATCAATGAGCTGATGTTGTGCCTTAATTTTCTCCTCATAGAGACCCTGTGCATAGAAGGCAGATTTACTGTGATCACTTAAAACCAGGTATTCCATGCCACGTTCAATGGCGGCTTGAGCCATCTCTTCTATGGTATTGCTTCCGTCACTCCAGTTACTATGGCAATGTATAACTCCTTTTATATCATTTTTTTGTATAATCTCAGGGAGCACATTCTTTTTTGCAATTGCTATAATTTCAGGAGTTTCACGCAAAAAGGGTGGGATATAGGCAATCTGATTTTTCTCAAAAAAATCCTTTTCACTTGAATATCTATCTAAATCGGAAGAAAACTCTTTGAATAATGCAGTTTGAAAATCCGCTGAGGAGGATAACATAATCGATTGGCGGATGAATTGACTGGCAGATGAAGGATAGATTTTAATATCTATTCCTGCCTGCGTAGCATACAAAACTGCATCATTATCTTTTGTCTTTAATGAAAAAAAATCAACAGAGCTGATTTTTTCTTCCAGTTCTTCCATTGAGATTTCAATAATGTACTCTAGTTCATCTATTGTTTCAAACTGACGAATAAATTTTCCTGTTGCTTCAATTCTTTTTCCTTTAAATATTTCCTGAATGATTGCTTTGATTTCGTCTGCTATCGATTCAATTTGAGCATAGAGGTGACTTCCTTGATTTTTTAAATAAAATTCTATACTCTCAATTACATTCTGTTGTGTTTTCTCGCCGAAACCTTTGTATAATTTTAATCGATTTTCTTTACATGCATATAACAATTCACCGATTGTTTCAATCTCCATTTCTTTCCAGATGGTATGAATTTTTTTTGGACCAATACCTTTTATGGATAACATTTCAATTACTCCGGGGGGTGTTTTTTCGATCAATTCTTCCAGAAAAAAAATTTTTCCATTTTGGAGCAATTCTATGATTTTTTGGGCGGATGAGGTTCCGATTCCTTTTATCGAGGCAATTTTTTCAATCGGTAAATCTTTGAGTGGAAGTGATAATTTATCAATTGAAAATGCAGCTGACGAATATGATTTTGATTTAAAACTATTTTCTCCGTGTATGTCCATTAACTTGGAAAGCAGAGAAAAGGTATCTGCTATTTGTGAATTTTCCATTTATCAAATGTAATCATTCATCTTCATTTTTTTTGTGGGCGAAATAAAATTTGATTTGAAAATTGCAGAGGGGTATGATTAGGTGAAATCCTTTGCTGTAGAGGGTTTGGCGGGCATAAAAAAGTCCCGGAGGAATCCGGGACTATTATTTTTTGCTCTTTTAAAAAGCAAAGCTTACTTCTTTTTAGGAGCAGCTTTCTTAGCAGCAGCTTTTTTAGGAGCAGCTTTCTTAGCAGCAGCTTTCTTAGGAGCAGCTTTTTTTGGAGCAGCTTTCTTAGCAGCTTTTTTAGGAGCAGCTTTCTTAGCAGCAGCTTTTTTTGGAGCAGCTTTTTTAGCAGCTTTTTTCTTTGTAGCCATTTTTTTAGATTTAATTGGTTAGTAAATAATACTTAAAAATAAATACTATTTTCAAATTACCAAAAAAAATTTTAAAAAATTTAAGAAGTGGCTTCTACGGCATTTATGGAAACAATCGTTTTATCGCCTTTAGATTTTCTGAATTCTACCACTCCGTCAGTCAATGCGAAGATGGTGAAGTCTCTTCCAACACCAACATTTTTACCCGGATGATATACTGTGCCACGTTGGCGAAGAATAATATTTCCTGCAATAGCAGGCTGACCACCAAATATTTTTACACCTAATCTTTTAGATTGTGAATCACGTCCGTTTTTTACTGAACCTTCACCTTTCTTATGTGCCATTGTTTAAAATTTAATCTTTAAAAATTTTCTGAAAAATGAATTAAGAAATTGCAGTTACTTTAATTTGAGTATACTGTGTACGGTGTCCAATTTTTTTACGGAAACCTTTTCTTCTTTTCATTTTAAAGGCAATTACTTTATCACCTTTTACCAGGTCATTTACAATTTCAGCTTTTACAACAGTCTTTACATTTGATCCGCTGGTTACTGAAGAACCATTATCGGTAAACAATACATCGGAAAATTCAATTGAATCTCCTGTTTTACCTTCTATATGCGGAACATATAAACTGTCACCGGCTTTTACTTTAAATTGCTGACCTGCGATTTTTACTACTGCTAACATAAAATTCCCTTTTTTTAGGACGGCAAAGGTAGGGATAAATGTTCAAATTTTAAAGCAGATATTGAAAAATTACTATTATAATGCTGCATTTCCATGAAAGCCGATCTGTACACATTTGTAATAAATGCAATATTTATCTATTTTTAAGTTCACATTAAATTAAGTATCAAATCTTTAAGGAAATTCGTACCCTCTCCAGAAACTGACATTCGGCATTGTTTTTCTCTATAAATTCGTGATAATATGAACGTTTTAAAAAAGATTTTACAGATTATTTATAGCATCTATTGTATCTCGGTTTTTCTGGTTCTGATGTTTGTCTTGGCTCCATTTATCTTTTTATCTTTTGTTTTTCCCGAAAAGTTAAGAGGAAATATCATCTATAAAATAGCTACACTGTGGTCAGACATCGGCATGTTTATGTGGGGAATGTGGCACAATAATATATATCAGGCGCCATACGACTCTAAAAAGCCGGTTATTTTTGTTTTTAACCATATTTCCTACCTCGACATCCCGATACTTCTTAAATCTTTTCGTCACCAACCTGTAAGGGTACTTGGTAAAGCTGAAATAGGTACCATTCCGATTTTTGGTCAGATATATAAGAGTGCGGCCATTACCGTTAAACGCTCGGATGCGGAAGACAGAGCCAAAAGCGTTGATCGACTTCGTGCAGTTATAAAGGATAATATTTCCATTGCACTCGCTCCGGAAGGAACTTTCAATATGTCCGATAAACCACTGAAAGATTTTTATGACGGCGCATTCCGACTGGCCATTGAAACAGGAACGCCCGTAAGACCGGTAATTTTTCTGGATGCATTTGACCGCTTGCATTATGACAGTATTTTTTCTTTTACACCCGGAAAATCCAGGGCGGTATTTCTTGAAAATGTTGACGCTTCGGCTTACAGCATGGAGCAGATTGGTGAGCTCAAACAAAAAGTTTATACCATCATGGAGAAAGCGCTCATCAATCACAATGCGAGCTGGATTAAACTGTAAATTGCATTAATGTTATCCGAAAATCATTCCTTATTTGCGGAAAATGAATCTGGGCACTGGGCAGAAATAATTCTTCCACTGGCGATTCCTAAAATATATACTTATTCGGTTCCGGATAATTTACTTGAAAGAGCTAAAACAGGATGCAGGGCTGAAGTGGTATTCGGGAAAAATAAAAAATATGCGGGTATCATCAAATCTGTCACAACCGTTCGTCCTGAGTATAATACCAAACCTTTATTAAACATACTGGATGATGCCCCGATTTTATTTCAGAATCAACTGAAGCTTTGGGAGTGGATCAGCAGTTATTATATGTGTACTGAAGGGGAGGTGATGAATGCCGCATTGCCGGTAAATTTTAAACTTAGCAGCGAAACAATCATTGTATACAATGATGAAGTTGGGGATGATTTTTCGAATCTTGATGATGAAGAGTTTATTGTAGCGGAAGCATTGCTCATTAAAAAACAATTACAACTTACAGAAGTTCAGCAATTGCTTGATGCTACTCATGTTTATCCGGTCATAAAGAGACTGATAGAGAAGCATGTGTGTCTGATATGGGAGAAGCTGAATGAGAAGTACACACCCAAAAAAGATACATTCATTTCATTGCATCCTGATTATGAAAATGAATTGTCTCTGAGTAGTTTGCTGAATGAATGGAAAGGAGCGCCCAAACAGTTACAACTTTTACTTGCATTTCTTCATCTTAATAAAACAGAAGGGGAAGTTTCTCAGTCATCGTTGCTAAAAAAAGCCGATGCTTCCGCTGCCCAATTAAAATCCCTTTGCGAGAAGAATATTCTTATAGCGGAGAAGAAAAAAGTAGACCGAATAAAATCACTATCCAAATCAATCAATATAGATTTTACGCTCAATGCAGCGCAGCAGCAATCATTAAGCGAATTGCAACATCATTTCAAAGAAAAAAATGTTTGTTTGCTGCATGGAGTAACAGGAAGCGGGAAGACACAGGTCTATATCAGAATGATTGAAGAAATCATCCATCAGGGGCAACAGGCATTGTTTCTACTTCCGGAGATAGCGCTAACTACACAGATTATACGAAGATTGCAAAGGCATTTTGGCGGCCATGTTATTGTGTATCATTCCAAATTCAATGACCAGGAGAGAATTGAAATATGGAATAAAATCAAATCCGGTGAATCGGCTATTGTTTTAGGCGCACGCAGTGCTGTTTTTCTTCCTTTTAATAATTTGGGATTGATCATAGTTGATGAAGAGCATGATGCCTCCTATAAACAGCAGGATCCAGCGCCGAGATACAATGCCCGGGATACCGCCATCTACTATGCTTCTTTGTTTGGAGCAAAAGTTTTGCTGGGGAGCGCCACACCTTCACTGGAAAGTTATTTCAACGCCGTTCAAAATAAATATGCGCTGGTTGAACTGAATGAAAGATATGGGGGGATTGAACTTCCTGCCATTGAAATTATCAATTCTGCTCAGGTGGCTCAGAAGGGCAAAGTAATGATCAGTCCGCAATTAAAAGCCGCCATTCAGCATGCAGTTGAAAATGACAGACAGGTAATCCTTTTTCAAAACAGAAGAGGGTATAATCCTTATTTGATCTGCGGAACCTGTGGTCATATTCCTCAGTGCAATCATTGCGATGTTTCTCTTACCCTGCACAAGTATACCAATAAATTGCATTGTCATTATTGCGGCAGCAATTATCCTAAAATTGTTGAATGTTCCGCATGTGGCAGTACTAACTGGCTGGAAAAAAATTTCGGCACAGAAAAAATCGAGGAGCAGCTGGAAGAAGATTTTACCAAATACAGAATAGCCCGTATGGATGTGGATAGTGTAAGAGGGAAGACGGCTCATGATACGTTGATACAGCAGTTTGAACAACATCGACTCGATATTTTGGTAGGCACCCAAATGGTGGTGAAGGGACTGGATTTCGAAAAGGTAAGTTTGGTTGGTATTCTTGATGCCGACGGGTTGCTGAGTTTTGCCGACTTCAGAGTGAATGAAAGGGCTTTTCAGTTAATGGAACAGGTAAGCGGCAGGGCAGGAAGAAAGGGCGCTCAGGGAAAAGTAATGATTCAGGCATTGAATGTTCAGCATCCGGTTATTAAACTTGTGCAACAACACGATTATAAACAATTTTTCAATTTTGAACTTCCGGGAAGGAAGGAATTTTTCTATCCTCCATACAGCAGAATAATTATGCTGACATTAAAGCACAAGGACAAAGAAACTGTGATGGCCGGAGCGGAATATCTGGCTGAATTACTCAAACAAGATTTTAAAAATTATGTCACCGGACCTGCGGCGCCTGTCATAGGAAGAATGAGGAATCAATACTTAATGGAAATTATGCTGAAACTACCCAAGGAAAATGGATTTCGCAGTAAAAAAGTGATTCACAATCACATAAATCTTTTCTGGAGCAACAAAAAATTCAAATCTATTCTTATCATTGCAAACGTAGATCCATATTAAAATCATTTCATTGCAGATTGAACAAAATATATCACTCAGGAAATTGAATACATTCGGGATGGATGTTTCAGCCAGATTTTTTTCTGTCGTTGATTCTGTTGAATCAATGACAGAGGTTGTGAAATATTGTACAGAACATAATTTGGCTTCCTTTATTCTTGGCGGCGGCAGCAATATTCTTTTTACAAAAAATGTAGATGCTTTTGTTATAAAAAATAATATCAAAGGAATTGAGAAAGTACATGAAGATGAAGAACATTATTACATCAAGGTAGGTGCCGGCGAAAACTGGCATCAGTTTGTAATGCATTGCATCAATAATCAGTATGCCGGAGTGGAGAATCTTGCATTGATACCCGGAAATGTAGGAGCTTCTCCCATGCAAAATATAGGCGCCTACGGAGTGGAAATAAAAGATGTGTTTCATTCTCTCGAAGCCTATCATCTTAAAGACCGGCAGCCAGTTGTGTTTTCCGGCGGAGAGTGTTCATTCGGATACAGAGAAAGTGTTTTCAAAAATAAATACAGGAATCAGTTTATCATTACATCAGTTACATACAGATTAAAAAAGAAACCCGATTTCAATATTTCTTATGGGGCAATAGAACAGGAGCTCAATATTATGGGGCTTAAAGAATTGTCTATAGCTGCAATTGCGAATGCAGTTATCAATATCCGCAGAAGTAAATTGCCCGATCCTGCTGTAATTGGGAACGCAGGCAGTTTTTTTAAAAATCCTGAAATACCAGTTGAGCAGTTCAGTCAATTGAAAAAAGAATTTCCCGGAATGGTCGGTTATGAATTAGAGAATGGGAATGTAAAGGTGGCTGCCGGATGGTTGATTGAACAATGCGGCTTGAAAGGGTACAGGTCGCGAGATGCAGGCTGTCATGAAAAACAAGCGCTGGTGTTGGTTAATTACGGCAATGCAACAGGAGAGGAGATTTATACACTTAGTGAAGATATTATGAATTCCGTGAAAATAAAATACGGGATTCATTTGGAGAGAGAGGTGAATGTGATATAAAAGGAAAAAAGTGAAAAGTAAAAAGTAGCGCAATAAGTTTTGCTCCAGGGGCTACAACAAAAATGTTTTTCGAAGGTTCAGGAGAGCCCACCTTCCTGAAAATGTTGCAGGAGATTGATTCATACAGTACGCCTGATGACAAAACACTTGAGTTGTCGGGTAACAAAACTGTACTGATGAGGTTTACTAAAAAATAATCAGTCATCTGAATCTTTACAAATCGTCTTCGGTGATATGTTCGCTGCCGAGGTTTAACATACTTCCCATCAGATCCTTAAACTCTATTTGTCTTTCAAGGATTTTTTTACTGATGAGGGAGTAGCTTGCCAGTCCGTGTAATACGAACTCCATCAAAAGACCGTTCTCTTTTTCATCGGCAGTTTTGAAGTATTTCTTTACAAGTGCAAACAGTCCGTCAACTTTATATAACAACTGAATTTTATCTGCATCTTTTGTTTCGGTGAAAATATTCAATTGATTTTCTTTATCAAACCAGCTGATGATGCTTTTGTATGGGTTGTCTTCCGGTTGTTCTTTATTTTTTCTTTTTTTCAATAAATCCGGGTTGGGAAAGTATTGCACAAAAACACTCCGGATAGATTTTTCTAAAAGGTTGTAAGCTACTTGTAAGGGACCTTCCTGTTCACCTTCATAAACAAGTTCTATTTTGCCTGTTACAGAAGGGATGATTCCTATAAGATCACTGATCCATACCTGCGTACTTTTTTCGTTATTGATGATGGCTCTTCTTTCGGCGGCACTTACTGCATTTTCATAGGCAGAGATGGTCAGTCTTGCACTTACACCGCTTTTTTTATCCACGAATTCGCTTGTTCTTGCTTCAAAAGAAACCTGTTCAATGAGTCTTTTTATTAAGTCACTGATGTT
Source organism: Chitinophagaceae bacterium (assembly GCA_947458275.1). Classification (GTDB taxonomy): domain Bacteria; phylum Bacteroidota; class Bacteroidia; order Chitinophagales; family Chitinophagaceae; genus Ferruginibacter. Next base: position 107,550 of record CANGYR010000002.1, on the reverse strand, counting down.
TACTCTTTCCTGCTGTTCTTTAATGGCATTAGCTTCCTGAGCGGTAATAGCCAGTGATGTTTCTAACGATTTTGGATAGTGGGTAAGTATCTGACTCTGTATGCGGTCTTTTAGCGGAGTTACAATGCTTCCGCGGTTTGTATAGTCTTCAGGATTAGCAGTAAATACAAAAAGGATATCCAATGGCAGTCTTAGTTTGAACCCGCGAATCTGAAGATCGCCTTCTTCCAGAATATTGAATAAGGAGACTTGAATTCTTGCCTGCAAATCAGGCAACTCATTGATGACAAAAATTGATCTGTTGCTTCGGGGGATGATGCCATAATGCAGTACGCGTTCGTCGGCAAAACTTAGTTTCAGATTGGCGGCTTTTATAGGGTCAATGTCTCCAATCAAATCAGCAACGCTCACATCGGGCGTAGCCAGTTTCTCTCCGTAGCGTTGGCTTCTGTGGAGCCAGTCTATCGGCGTGTTGTCGCCTTTTTCTTTAATCAATGATATGGCGTAATTTGAAATAGGATTGAAAGGGTCGTCATTGATTTCACTGCCAGCTACCACCGGAATGTACTCATCCAGCAATTCGGTCATCTGCCGGGCCATGCGGGTTTTGGCTTGTCCGCGTAAACCGAGAAATAATATGTTGTGCTTGCTGAGTAACGCTCTTTCTGTATCAGGGATTACCGTATCCTCGTAACCAAGAATTCCCGGAAATGGATTTTCATCTGATTGTAATTTTTTAATCAGATTATCTCTGATTTCTTCTTTTACAGATTTGGAAACCCATCCGTTTTTTTTCAGCTCACCTAGTGTTTTGATGTTGGTCATATTGTAAAAGTAAAAAGTTAAAAGTTAAAAGTAGAAAGTGAAAAAAACTAAATCACAAAATCGCCGCTTATGAAAACACAAGGCGGCTACGAACGTTAAACCCCAAACCCCAAACGCGCGCAGCGCATCCCAAACCATCAAACCCTTAGACCCTTACTCCTCCCGCTCTCAAAATCTTTAAAAATAAATGACCCGAGTTTATCCAAAGAAGCAAAGAATGCCTTGCCGTTGTTCGTCTCGGTAAATTCCTGTACAAACTTCTGCAAATAAGGATCTGCGGCAATCATAAATGTGGTGATGGGTATTTTAAGTTTTTTGCATTGAGCGGCAAGATTCATACATCGGTTCAGAATCTTTCTGTCAACACCAAAACTGTTTTTATAGTACTTGTTGCCAATTTTTAAACAGGTGGGTTTCCCGTCGGTAATCATAAAAATCTGTTTATTCGGATTGCGTCGCTTGCGTAAAATTTCCATGGCAAGTTCAAGTCCGGCGACAGTATTGGTATGATATGGGCCAACCTGTAAATAGGGTAGGTCTTTTATTTCAATGCTCCAGGCGTCGTTGCCGAATACAATTATATCCAGCGTGTCTTTTGGATATCTTGTTTTGATCAGTTCGCTTAATGCCATCGCCACTTTTTTTGCAGGAGTAATTCTGTCTTCTCCATACAAAATCATAGAGTGGGAGATATCAATCATCAATACTGTGGAAGTTTGTGCTTTAAAATCAGTCTCTCTTATCTCAAGATCGTCTTCCCGCATATTGAAATGGTCTATGCCGTGTTGAATTTGTGCATTGCGAATGGAGGAGGTAAAGTCAATTTGCTCCACTGAATCACCAAATTGAAATGGTCTTGTTTCAGGATTGGTTTCATCACCCAAACCGAACTTGGAAGTACGATGATTCCCTTGCTTGGATTTTTTTAATTTGCCGAAAATTTCATCCAGACTTTTTTTTCGGATGTGTTGTTCGGTCTTAGGGGTAATATTGATTTCGCCGGATTCATTATCCTCTTTGATGTATCCCTTTTCTTTAAGGTCATCCAAAAAATCACCTATTCCATAATCGTCACTGGTAAGTTTGTATTCCTTATCCAATTCATTCAGCCATTGCATCGCTTCATTGAAATCTCCACTTGTATAGGTGAGAAGCTGGGTAAAGAGATCAAGCAATTTTTCAAAATCTGATTTGGCTTGTTCGTCGGGTTGGTATTTTGAAAAATGAAAACTGCGCATATATTTTTGTAAGACTTACATTTCGGGGAATAAATGTAGTCAATTTGATTAACAATTCCGATGAGCCTTTGTTTAAGCCGGATGGCATTATAAAAATAAATCCCATGACTGAGCATGGGATTTATAATGACTCAAGTCAATGTTCTTTATGGCTTTGCAGTATCGGTGGAAGCCTTTTCAGCTTCTTTTGGAACGTCCGGTTTCACGGGCATATTTTTAAATTGTTGTGACATCCCCATTAAATTTCTTAGCAGGCCTTCATTTCTTTCTTCTTCATATGTCATGGCATCACGTTTATTGTCCGAAAGAGAGTTATAGTAGGCTGATTGTTGTTCCATGTCTTTTTTGATACTTTTTTCAACTTTCTCAGCGAGTTGTTTGTCATCAGCAAGATAAGCAGCTACGAGAAACTGCATAGATATCTGGTTGTGTTGCTGATAACGGCCTACCATTCCGTAGGGATAATTTTCATCAGACAATACCTTGTCGCATTTAGCAAGTAGTTTTTTCGCTTCTTCTTTATTTCCCGCTTCAGCAAGACTTCTAGCAACCTGTGCATAGGCCAGACGAATGCTGTTGATATGTCTGCGGTTTTCTTCGTCGAAAAACACAGATTTGTTTTCCACATTACCAAATGCAAATTTGTTCAGCATTTTATCAGATACCCATTCTTTATTTACCTGAGGATTTTCAACAGGCACCAAACGGTAGGTAAGTCCCTCTTGTCTCAGATTTTTTTCAAATCCCAATTCATCATAAGGGGAGGTGAAATAAATAGGACGCTTCCATTTGTTTGCTGCAATGATATTCAGAATCGCTGCATCGTTTTTATACAAGTAGTTTTTGGTGATGTCCAGTTTTAATTCAGGCAAAACATTGTCCGTAGCGGTTGCTGTTCCGTTTTGTTTTACAAGATTTAAATCTACAGGTATTGAAACTTTCTGAGAGGGGAATGTATTGATTACTTCTCCTTCATTGATTATGGCTCCTTTAGCCGGATCATCTGAACCTGCATATTCTTTCATCATGGTATATAAATCCATATACTGACTCTTATCAGCGATGGCATTTGGATTAAAGCGAAGCACATCTCTGTTCGATCCTTCAATCTGCTTGGCTGACCAGATAACATCAATCGGATCGCTTTCGTTTACTTTGTAGCGCAATTGGTTGATGTACCAATCTGTACCTAACAGACTGCTGTTGATTACTCTGATATCCTTTCTTATTCCTTCTACTTCCTGTGCATACCAAAGAGGATAAGTATCATTATCGCCGAAAGTAATCAGAATGGCATTCGGTGCACAACTCTCCAAATAATTTTTGGCCAGGTCTCTCGCCAAAGTTTTTTTACTGCGGTCGTGATCATCCCATTCTTCACAGGCCATCAATACCGGAACGGCCAATGCACATAAAGTTCCTGCAGCTATCGTGGAGAGTTTGATATTTTTTGAGAAAGAGAATATAATGTCTTTTACATACAACATACCCAGTCCAATCCAAATAGCGAATGCATAAAAAGATCCTACGTATGCATAATCACGCTCACGTGGCTGGTTGCCTGCCTGGTTGAGGTAAATACAAATTGCAATACCGGTGAAGAAGAAAAGTAATCCGGTAATGAGTGTATCTTTTTTATCTTTTTTAAACTGATAGAAAAGTCCTATCAAACCCAGAATAAAAGGCAGCATGTAAAGTTTGTTGTTGGCCTTATTATGTTTGATACTTTCGGGTAAAGCATTTTGATTGCCTAATCTGGCATTATCATAAAAACTGATTCCGGTTTTCCAATTGCCGTCACGAACATTGCCAATGTTGACCCCCTGGATATCATTTTGTTTACCGGCGAAGTTCCACATGAAATAGCGCCAGTACATCCAGCCGAGTTGGTAATCGAAGAAGAAGCCAATGTTTTCAGACATGGTAGGAGCTCTTTCCCATTTGCCTTCGCTGTCTTTTCCAATACCAGCCCATTGTGCGTAATAATCTGCATGTCCCTGATCATTGCTCTGATCCCACATGCGTGGGAATAAATGTTTATCTTCCGGGGCATAAACATATTCAACTTTCTTCCCGTTTTCTTCATATTTATCACCCGATTTAATATAAATCGGAGAAGTGTTGTAATCCTGAATTTCAGCAGTAAAATCTTGTCCGTATAGGATGGGCCAGTCGCCATATTGTTCACGGCTTACATATCCAACCAGACTCACGGGGTTGTCAACGTTGAACATATCTACTGATGGATTGGCTTTGCTTCTGATGAGTGTTGTAAAATAAGCTGAGTAGCCAAGGAGCATGAAGGTAAAGCACCAGAGTCCGAGTTTCAGGAAGTTCCAGTTGTTCTTATTTGCTAGTCTCAATCCAAAGAAAATCAGCACAGCAAGCAGCGCAAAGAAAAACGCGAATCCTGAGAGGAAAGGCAGGCCGAAATCATTCACAAACATAACGTCCATTTTTCCTGCTCCTTTGATGCTCCATTGAATGACTGCTTTTTGAACAAGGCCTGTAACCAAACATCCGATGATGAAAGCGAAGAAAGTACCCCATTGGGTGGCTTTGTATCTTTTAAAGTAATAAACAATCACAATTGCCGGAATCGTAAGTAAGTTCAGTAAGTGAACGCCGATGGAAAGGCCCATCAGATAAAAAATGAGGATGATCCATCTGTCGGCTTTGGTAAAATTGCCTTTGATGCCTTGCTCTTGTTCTTCGCTGACGGCATGTTCCCATTTCAGCATGGCCCAGAATACGATTGCGGTAAAGAATGAAGAAAGTGCATAAACTTCTCCTTCTACAGCGCTATACCAGAATGAATCCGAAAAAGTATAAGCCAGCGCGCCAATAGCTCCTGCCAGCATAATGGCGGCTATATTGATGCCGGACAATTCTTTCTCTTCTTTCTGAACAATTTTACGGGCGAAGTGGGTGATGGTCCAGAAAAGGAATAATATGGTAAAACCGCTTGCCATGGCACTCATTAAATTGATGCCAAGAGCAGCCTGTTGAGGACCGAATGGAGCCATGAAAAGACGTCCGATTAATACGAAAAGCGGGGCACCGGGCGGGTGGGGAATCTGAAGTTTATAGGCACTTGATGCAAATTCGCCGCAATCCCAGAGACTCCCGGTGGCCTCCATGGTTAATACATAGACAGAACAGGCGATTATGCAAACCAGCCAGCCGGTAATATTGTTGATACGTTTAAAGTTCATAATATTTTAAATTATAGGAGGGCAAATATACTTATGTTTGATTTTAAAAGATGAAATAGGAGGGGTGAACAAACTGTTATTTTGTTTTTAAAGATTTTAAGAGGGATAAATTCCGAAACTTTTTTAATTATAAACTTCAAATTTTAAATATTTCTCCCTACCTTTGCCGTCCAAAATTCAGGAACAATGGCTAGAGTATGTCAGGTTACAGGAAAGAAGCCTATCACAGGGAATAAGGTTTCTCACTCCAACATCAAAACAAAGCGCAGGTTTTTGCCCAATTTGCAAACCAAGCGTTATTTCCTTGCTGAAGAAGATAAATGGGTGACCATTAAATTGTCTTCTGAGGCAATCAGAACCATTAATAAAAATGGTCTTTATTCTGTGGTAAAAGAACTTCGTGCTGAAGGTCAAAAAATTTAATCAGCTTTTAAATTAGTATACAATGGCAAAGAAAGGAAACAGGGTTCAGGTGATATTGGAGTGTACAGAGCACAAAACCAGTGGTCAGCCAGGTACAAGCCGCTACATTTCCACCAAGAACAAAAAGAACACTCCCGAGCGTCTGGAGTTGAAAAAATACAACTCAATCTTGAAAAAGGTTACGGTTCATAAAGAAATAAAATAATTAAACAAACAATTGATAATGTGCGATTTGTGCACTTTATTTAAACTAATAAATTAACTTAAAATGGCAAAAGCAGCTAAAACCGCGATCAAGACTAAGGATCAAAAAGCGGCAGCGGAAGCGAAAAACTGGACCAAGGTAATTAGGACTTTACGTAGTCCCAAAACAGGTGCATATACTTTTAAAGAAGCTATGGTGCACAAGGATAAAATTAAAGACTATCTAGGTCAATAAGATTATTATTAACTAATTTATAAAGCCGTTCTTTCATCAGGATGGCTTTATTTGTTTTAGCAGATACCAACTTAGTATTTGATTTGTATTTTTAGGCATTAAAATTAATCCAATGGGTTTGTTTGATAAGTTATTTGGTAAAAAACAGCAAGAAGAATCTTTAGACCAGGGCTTGCAAAAGACACGCGAAGGTTTCTTTGGGAAGCTGGCGAAGGCGGTTGCCGGAAAGAGCAAGATTGACGAAGAGGTGCTGGATGAGGTGGAAAATGCTTTGATAAGCTCAGATGTGGGTGTGGCTACAACGGTGAAGATTATTGATCAATTAGAAAAGAGGGTATCTGTAGATAAATACCTGAATACGAGCGAGTTAAATAATTTAATTAAACAAGAAATTCAATCAATTTTAGTCGCCGCGCCTCAAGACAGCAGCTATATAAATTATGAATTGCCGGCAGGAAAGAAGCCCCATGTGATCTTGGTGGTGGGGGTTAATGGTGTGGGAAAAACGACTACCATTGGCAAGCTGGCGCATAATTTTTCTCTAGCTGGAAAGTCCGTTTTGCTGGGAGCGGCAGATACATTTCGTGCCGCTGCGGTGGATCAGTTGACTATATGGAGTGAGCGGACGGGAGTGCCCATTGTAAAAAAGGAGATGGGCAGCGACCCGGCTTCGGTTGCTTATGATACCGTGGTGAGTGGTGTTGCCAGAAACTCAGATGTCATTTTGATAGATACAGCCGGAAGGTTGCACAATAAAGCCCACTTGATGGATGAGTTGTCTAAGATTAAAAGGGTCATTCAGAAGGTAATTCCGGATGCACCTCATGAAGTGTTATTGGTGCTGGATGGAAGTACCGGCCAAAATGCCTTAGAGCAGGCAAAGCATTTTACGGCTGCAACGGAGGTAACGGCGTTAGCGATTACCAAGTTGGATGGTACGGCAAAAGGCGGGGTGGTGCTTGCCATCGCAGATCAATTTAAGATACCCGTAAAATTTATTGGTGTGGGCGAAAAGGCGCAGGATTTACTGGTATTTGATAAGACTGATTTTGTGAACGGCTTATTTCAGGGTGCAAATCTGTAAGAAAAAATTCCTCAGCTATAAAGAGAAACCCCCAGGAATGGGGGTTTCGTTTACCAAAACTAACTGTTTAAGAAATTACGAAATGTAATCTTTCTGTTGCAAAATTATCGTTGCAATCTGTGCAATGATGTTAAGGCTTCGCTAATTTGATTTAAACTTCTTTCTAAGCAAATGTTTTAATCAGTAAAATGATCAATCCGTAAACGGCAGTGGTAATGAAAATACCTTTTGCTGTATTGTCTTTACGCGAATTGATGTAAAGGGTAAACAACAATGCATTGAGCAGAAGAGAAATACTCAGTCCGGCTGATAATGTCTTAAATCCGGGCTCAAGGAAAATAAACTGAAAGAATTCTTTGAACGTGAATATGCCAAACTTGTACCATTTGAAGAGCAGCAATCCTCCAAGAGGTGCAATCAATCCCAATACCAGTCCAAGCTTCAGGTTGTCTTTGAAAATTATCATTTGAATAAGTTCTTTTTTTCTAATTTCTGTTTGAGGGTGTAATTGGTCAGATCAAACTGAACCGGTACCACACTTACGTAATTGCGCTGTAGTGCCCATACATCAGTATCCTTGCTTTTGTCGAAGTTTTTAAATTCGCCGGTAAGCCAGTAATATTTTTTCTTTTGTGGGTCAATGCGCTCATCAAATTCCTCATCATATTTAGCGTAGGCCTGTTTGCAGACTTTTATGCCTTTGATTTCCTTCATTGGAACAGAGGGAATATTTACATTCAGTAAAAGATGTTTGTCGAGATTTTTTTGTTGTAAAATCTGAGGTACTATTTTTTGTACAATTTGTCTGGATGGTTCAAAATCTGCTTCGTATCTGTAATCCAGCAGAGAAAATCCTATACTGGGAATGCCTTCAATGGCTGCTTCCATGGCAGCCGACATAGTACCACTGTAGATGACGTTGATGGAATGGTTGGCGCCGTGATTGATGCCGCTGAGGCAGATATCCGGTTTGCGGTGCAGGATTTTATCTACGGCCAGTTTGACACAGTCAACCGGTGTGCCTGTCGTTTGCCATGCTTCAACATCGTTGCCAAATAAATTCATCTTATTCATGCGCAGGGGGGAGCCAATTGTAATGGCGTGTCCCATGCCGCTCTGTGGTTTGTCGGGTGCTACCACTACCACTTTTCCCATATTTTTTACGGCTTCTACCAGATTGCGTATACCCGGCGATGTTATATCGTCGTCATTGGTAATCAGAATTACCGGCTCGTTCTTGTTTGCCATCAGTTGATTATTTAGTTGGTCCAGCGAAACAGTGGTCTGGCTACTTCAGTTCTGAACGGCCAGGGTATGGAAATGAGGATTATAAACAGTGCAAGTCCGAAGAAAAGCAGCATTTTTTTATGTTGTTGTTCAGGGGCGGCTTTTTTCACTGCAACTCTTCCCACATGAACCAGCACCCAGGCGATGATCATCAATAAGGCATGCTCAATGATGAAGAAGCGGTCATATCCGTTTTTCATTACAGCACCCATACCTGCTTTCATTTTGTCGAACCATCCGTTGTAAAAAAATAAAAGCAACCCCATAAGTAATTGTATGTCGCAGAAAACCATAAACAGCAAATTGCTTTTGTTGTCATTGGCGGAGTATGTTCTTTTGTTCTTGATTCCTGTTATAGCATTGATGACTGTCCAGATCCCGAAAATCAAAACGGCCCATCTGATAATGTTGTGAACGATGTTTATTGCTTGCATAGAATTTTTTTGCAAAAATAGTTATTATAGTCTAACGGTTTAAAGGTTTAATGTTAAGGAGATTAGAAGATGTGGAGATTTGAAGATGTGGAAATTTGGAGATTTGAAGATGTGAACTAAACCCCAAACTCCAAACGGTGCGTAGCACCAACCAAACACGAAACGCCGCTTCGCGGTTTAAAAATAAATTTGGAAAAACTAAAAACTTTAGTATATTTGTACTAATCAAATTAGTTTAACTATGTCAAGAGCCGGATTAAACCTCAAATACCTGCGTAAATTGCGCGGTTGGACACAGGAAGAATTTGCTACAAAACTTAACGTCAAACGTTCTTTGATTGGTGCTTACGAAGAGGAGCGTGCAGATCCGCGACTGGACGTGCTGGAAATCGTTGCAGACATTTTCAAACTCAGTTTGGATGAAATTTTATTAAAAGATCTTTCTGTCACTCCCGAGACGGGCGGTTATCTTCAAAAAAGAAGAATGATGAAGATTGGTTCGGCAGACAGGAATGTCATTCATTTTGTTCCGATTAAGGCGGCGGCAGGTTACATGACCGGATATGCCGACAGTGAGTTCATTGATGAATTGAATACATTTACGCTGCCTATGCTGACGGGAGGTAATTACCGTGCATTTGAAATTATTGGCGACAGTATGTTGCCTACACCCAGCGGAAGTATTATAGTTGGAGAGAAGGTAGACTCAATTGATGATGCAAAAAATAATCAGGCTTATATAGTTGTAAGTAAAAGTGAAGGAATCGTGTATAAGCGCATTGTAAAAAATAATCGCAGTAAAAATAAAATCACATTGGAAAGCGACAATCCTGCATACCAACCCTATCAAATCAATACGGAAGATATTTTGGAACTTTGGCATGCGCAGGTGGTGATTGGTAAAGTAGCCAGTCAGCAGAGATGGGATGTGAATTCACTTGCTAATTTGGTGAGTAATTTGCAAACGCAGGTGAGTACGTTGAAGAAGAAGTTAAATTAGAAGATGAGAAAATGTGAAGATATGAAAATTAGAAAATGAGACAATTTGAATGAGTTATTAGTATCCGTATTATTCCAAAATCTTCAAATTTTCTAATCTCCTAATCTCCAAATCTTCACATCTCCACATCTCCAAATTAAAAACAGATACATCGATAAACCATAAAAAACAAACAACTATGATTAAGTTACAGATCATCGGCAACCTGGGAAAGGATTGCATCGTGAAAGAAGTCAACGGAAAAAATGTGATTAATTTCAGTGTGGCGCATTCGGAGCGTTACAAGGACAGTCAGGGTAATCAGAAGGAGCGGACGACCTGGGTGGAGTGTGCATATTGGACGGATAAAACCGCCGTGGCACAATACCTTACAAAAGGAAGAACAGTCTATGCAGAAGGAACCCCTGAGGCGGATCCTTATACCAATAAAGAAGGTCAGCCTGCGGCTACTTTAAGAATGCGAGTGCAGACAGTTCAGTTGTTGGGCAACAGTGCCGGTAACGACAGCAATGGGTCAAATCAGGGGAATGTCTCTTATTCCGGAGCGACGGCTGCTCCCGCAGTCAAAACAGAATCTCTGGCCGGCGAGTCGGATGACTTACCATTTTAGTATTCTATGACATTTTTATTTTATTGAATCCCGGCCTTTAATGGTCGGGATTTTTTATGTTGATTGAACCAATGGAATGATTAAATATTCACGGGAAAAGGGTCTTCAAATCTGATTTTATTTTCAAATGATAATACTTCGTTTTCTGTAAGCAAACAATGTTCAAGATCTAAGATGATTTTTTCTATGTTCATATCCTGACCAATGAAGACAATCTCATTCATTCTATCTCCCCATTTTTTACTCCACTTGTTTTCAATATACTCTTTGTTGTCTGCAAAAGATTGATATTTTATGCGTTCTGAATATGGCATGCTGACCCACCATACTCCGGCTCTTTCTAATCTTGAAGATCCGCCTGCCTGACTGAAATTGATTGCATCATCTGGTCTGGATGCCAGCCAAAATAAACCTTTTGCTCTTATGATTTCAATTGGATAATCCTCATTCATATATTTCCAAAATCTTTCAGGGTGAAATGGTTTCTGATTCCTGAATACAAAAGATGAAATTCCATATTCTTCTGTCTCAGGAGTATGAGCTCCTCCATCCAGTTCTTTCTGCCAACCTGCAGATTGTTGTGCTTCTTCAAAATCAAACATTTTAGTGTTGATTATTTCTTTTGGATCAACTTTGCTGAATGTGGAACTGATTATTTTGGCTCCCGGATTCAACTTTTGTATCGCAGCTTTCAACAATCCTAAAGATTTTTTATCAATCAAATCAGTCTTATTCAAAATAATTACATTGGCAAATTCAATCTGGTCAGTAAGCAGATTAACAATTGTACGGTCATCCCCTTCCATATTGGATATTTTTCTTTCTGTAAGAAGTTCATTAGAGCCGAAATCTTTAAAGAAATTAAAACAATCTACTACAGTCACCAATGTGTCGATGTAGCTGAATTTTGACAAATCGATTCCCTTTTCTTCGTCTGTAAAACTGAATGTTTGAGCAACCGGAACCGGCTCACCAATCCCTGTATTCTCAATCAGAAGATAATCAAACCGATTTTCCCTGGCAAGTTTTTCAACCTCAATCATCAAATCCTCTCTAAGGGTACAACAAATACAACCATTACTCATTTCAACGAGTTTTTCCTCCGTTCGTGAAAGTGTATGCTGATTTTTTACAAGATTGGCATCCACATTGACCTCGCTCATATCATTTACTATGACCGCGACTTTTAATCCTTCTTTGTTATGAAGAATGTGATTGAGTAGGGTAGTTTTGCCTGATCCAAGAAATCCGCTTAACAGCGTTACCGGTAATTTTTTTTCAGTTGAAGTTGTCATTTTATTTTATGATTGAAGTTTGATACAATTGTTTTCCTTTATGATTTATAAATGTTATCGAAATAAAATCTTTTGTGATACAAGCACTGATGAATCCATTTGTAGACATTGCAAATTTCGTTTGTAATAAGTCTTTGCTTACAGGTCTTATTTCACTACCTGCACCGCTAATGAAATAGTGAGTTTTGCCTTCTGGTTTTTGGTATTGTAAGTCATGTTCATGTCCGGCAAAATAGATATCTATTTCATGTTTATTGAAAAAAGGTAAAAATGTATTTCTAATGTTAAGTAATTTATCACGCCTTACTCCAGTTGTGAAAAGCGGATGATGGCCAATAATAATTTTCCATTTTGCATTAGATGATGTCAGGGTGTTTTCAAGCCATTTTAGCTGAGCAGCAGTATCTTGTTTTGATAAATCGCTATGATATTTTTTATTTAATGTTTCGTCAAATGGGTTGGTATCCAAGAAAATAAAAATCACTTTTTCGTTTGAATTGGGTATTGTTTTTTCAAAGCTATAGTATCTCTCTGTTGTTCTCCATCTGCGACTTTTTTTGCTATAATCCAACTGGGCTTCAATGCTACCGCGATAATCATGATTTCCAAAAACAGTAAACCATGGAATATTCAAACTTGCACCGGAGTATATATCTTCAAATGATTTAGACCATTGGGGGTCATCTACGGAAATAACTCCATCAGGATAAAAATTATCACCAGTACTAATGATAAAATTAGATTTATCTTTTATTCCATTTAGTGCCATAGCATTTGCCACATCTTTTTGATGAAATTCGCCATTTCTTCCCCAATCTCCGAGTATCAAAAAATTAATACTTTTTTCTTTTTTCCAGTATTCCTCTTTGCTATTTTCTTTTTTCTTTTTTTGAAATTGCGTGTGACTGCATGAAGGACTTAATGCGGATAAATAAAAAAAAACAAATATTTTTACTAATCTGTTATTTATTAATGTTATCATATTTACATTTATGGAAATTTTTTATATTTATTGTGTGAATTACAACCAAAAGTGCGGAGAAAAGATATCCTGAATATTGCATCCAATTATATCTTTCTTCAAGTAATATGGATATAAAAAACCCCGAAAAAGCCAGCCACAAAGAAGTTGTAATTTTTTTATTTTCTGTATTTCTCGATGCATTTATTATTGCTATTAATGAAATAAATAAAAAAACAATATCAAACCATTTATTTGATATAATGCCAGCACCAATTGTAATTAGCAAAGGCGAAGCAAGACAATGAATCAGGCAAAAACCGGAATTCATTATTCCTATTAAATCTGCAATATTGTATTTTCTGTAATTAATCATTCATTAACAAATTGTTGAAGCCAATCGATGACGTTTTTATAGTGATTATGTCCATAAAGAGCAATAAACTTTTGACTTTCCTGATTTTTTAAATCCCTGTATATTTCCAAACGCTCAATGACAAATTTTTTCGTCAATTCAATCTTGCAGTCTTTCTCTATGCAATATTTCCAATCTTCAAATGTTTTCGGTATCATCAATTTAGCCTTTTATGCAACTTGGTTGCAAAAATAGGGCATATTTTTCAAATGCAACAATGTTGCAAAAAAATAAAATTAAAAAATGCTTAATAGCAAGAGGAAAATAAATGATGTGGGTACTTAAGGGAACAACTAATAAGCAATGTCATTTTCTATACCTTAAAAGGCAGACTGCTTGTATCAACAGGTTATTCTCATATAATTTCTCTTCACTTGTTATGGGCAATCGGGAGATGTGTATGTAGCTAATACCTATTTTTAATGTTGGGGTTATTTTATATTCAAAGTGACTTCCTATTCTTTCATGATCAAAAAAATGACCAGCAGAGCTTCCTCTCATGTTAAAAAAGAGCTCCTCATAAATGCCAAACCGCATTTTTTTATTCAACGCATAGTCCAGTCCGATTCGGTTTCTGAAACGTACAATATTTGATGTCTTTTCAAAAAGTCGGTATTCCATCGCCGTTCTGTCAACTAGATAAAGTTGTCGGAAAATTCTTTGTTGCATCTCTATCGCACCTGAAAATCGAATTTCATGGTTTGGAGCTGCTTTTTCGTCAACTTTCTGATGAATGATTTTATAGTTGGAAAAATAGGCGAAAGGGGAGATAGATACCTTTACGTTTTCATTGTGTTGATATTGCAACCACGTACGGAATGTGTACATCAAACTTTTATCAAACATGAATTTGTTTTCATAGCCATTTTGTCTTCTATGCTGGAATTCAGTTTCTACTTTTATTTTTTCGGACAAAGGATAACTTACAGTTCCTCTGAACCAGGCATTGTAGTGTATTTGTGCTTTGATATCAATGGATGTGATTACAAGCACAATCATGATTATAGGCTTGTTCAATAAATACATGATGTATTAGTGAGGGAGTTTATCTCTTAATAATCCATAAACCCATGTGCCTGCAATCGCGCTCAAAAATGTAATTATTACGACTGTCGCACCTGTTCCAATTTGAGCAAAAAGCGGTCCCGGACAAGCTCCTGTTAATGCCCAGCCCAAACCAAAAATAAAGCCGCCTATGATTTGTCCTTTATTGAATGGTTTAGGTTGAATGATGATTTTCTCTCCGTAGATGGTTTTGATGTTGAATTTTTTAATCAACCACACAGAAATCATTCCTACGACCACCGCACTTCCAATTATTCCAAACATATGAAAAGACTGAAACCTGAACATTTCCTGTATGCGAAACCAGCTGATGATTTCAGCTTTCACGAATATGATTCCAAATAGAATACCGGTGACAAGATATTTTAACTGGTGATGCCATTTGTGCTGAAGTTGACTTTCGTTTACACAGATTGCGTCTACGGATCGCATATCCTGAGCCATTTTGTTGTTTGCTTCTTGATGCATGTTTTATTATGATTAAGGTTGAATTATAATGATAGAATCAAGGGAAGAATCCAGTTTGCCATAATGATGCCTCCTATCATGAAGAAAATAGTGGCAATAAGCGAAGTCCACTGCAAATTAGACAAGCCCATGATTGAATGACCGCTGGTACAACCCCCGGCATAGCGGGTGCCGAAACCAACAAAAAAACCACCGACCACCATGATCAGTAATCCCTTTAGTGTAAACAGTGACTTCCAATTGACAATTTCTTGCGGAATTAAATGATTGTAGTTGTTGATGCCATACCCTGATAGCTCAACAGCTAATTTTGGATTGACTTCAATTGGGTCAGGGTTGCCCAAGAAATTGCCGGCAATGATTCCTCCGAAAAATATTCCCAAAACAAAAAACAGGTTCCATATTTCTTTTTTCCAATCATATTTAAAGAATGGAATATTGGCAGGCATACAAGCCGCACAGATATGTCTCAATGATGAACTAATTCCGAATGTTTTATTTCCCAGGATCAACAAAGTGGGAACCGTTAAGCCGATCAGCGGACCGGCAACATACCATGGCCATGGCTGTTTGATAAATTCTAACATAAAATTTAGTTGTTGTGATTAATTATATTTTCAAGTTCTTTCGCCGGAACAACGCCCGACTGTTTCCAGAGAACCTTTCCTTTTTTGAATAATATCAGCGTAGGAACGCTTTGCACTTGAAAGGCAGCAGCGGCCTGAGGGTTTTTATCTACATCAATTTTGATGACACTGGCATTGTCTCCGATTCTTTTTTTAAGATCTTCCAGGATGGGAGTCATCATTTTGCAGGGCCCGCACCAGGTGGCAAAAAAATCAACCAGTACGGGTTTATCTTGATTAATCATTTCTTGAAATGTCATGTTGATTTTTTAGCTTTTTGTTGAAATGAAGAGAATAAAAGTCCGCCCATCAAGGCGCCGTAAAATGTGCTGATGTAAGGATTTGATTGAATCATATAACGTCCCGAGCTGCACCCTATGAATTTCCAGTAAAGGAAGCCTGACAATCCACCAGCCAGGATGCCTATTAATGTAGCTCGTTTGTTTTTTAGAAAAATTTTCATTTTTATTTTTTTATCAGATGGATGAACAATTCAGTGTCTGCCCTTTGTGGTATACTGTTATGGCATTTTTCCATTTTGTGTATTACAAAATTCTGGTTGAAAATCGGTTTGTATTCACAAGGGCATCCGCCGAAAGGAGGTCCTTGTTGTTCAAAAGTTCGGTCAAAAAGAAGACCAATAATTCTTCCGCCGTCATTGAGTAATGATGCGGCTTGTTTAACATATTCATTTCTTCTTATGGGAGGTATGGCACAGAAAAAAGTCTGTTCAATGATGATATCATATTTTCCCTGATGTTGAAAAAAATCTTCACAGAGAACCTTTATTTGTTCCTTGCCGGTAAATTTTTCTTTCAACAACTCTACCGCTTTTGGAGCAATATCTATGAGAGTGATGTCGGAGAACCCTTTTGATAATAAAAATTCGGCTTCATATGCATTACCGCAACCGGGGATGAGTATTTTAGCTTTTTTATTCGCATATCCCTCCATAAATTTTGTTATAGCAGGGGATGCATAGCCAATATCCCAGCCGGTAGAGTTTGTTTCCCATTGTGTATTCCAGTAAGACTGATCAAGTGGTCTTTCGCAGTGAGTTACACAGCACTGGATATCGTTATTAGGTTTATTCATTGATAATATTATTTACATTCTGCCATGTACCGCCGTTGATTATATTTCTAAAACCGTTCTGTTCAAGAATTGATTTTGCCTGACTGCTTCGGTTGCCACTTCTGCAAAAAACTACAATATTTTTTTTGTCTTTTAATTGTCCTATCTGACTTTGTATTTTATCGAGCGGAATATTGACAGCTCCTGTGGCGGAGCCGCCGGAAAATTCACCCGGGGTTCGAACGTCCACCAGATATGCACCATTTTTTATGGCTTCACTTAGTTGTTTGTTGTCTGTTTGTGCGAAAAGATTTTTGAGTATTCCAAACATGGCTATAGTTATTGTAATGATTAAAATTGGTTTAAAATTTTGCTTTGACATACGAAATCGGTTTTGGGGATATCGGTTTTTGAAATGGCATTGTATCCACCTTCTATCTCTGAAAAATTTCTGTATCCTCTTGCTTGTAAAATGCTGGCAGCGATCATACTTCTGTATCCTCCCGCACAATGAAGATAAAAGTGTTCTTTTGGATTGATGTCTCTGATCCATTCATTGATATAGGCCAGGGGTTTGCTGTAAGCATTTTCCACATGTTCAGCAGCATATTCACTCTCTTTTCTTACATCTATTATTTTGCTTTCGTTTTCCTTTATTTTCAAAGAAAACTGTTCGGCAGTAATCCGATTTATAGAGTCTGTTTCTTTTCCTGCTTTCAACCATGATGCGAATCCGCCTTCCAAGTATCCTATCACATTATCAAATCCAACCCGGCTCAAACGCGTAACAGCTTCCTTTTCTTTTCCTTCTTCAACCACTAGAAGAATGGGTTGTTTGACATCTGCAATCAATGTGCCAATCCATGGTGCAAAATCTCCGCTTAGTCCGATATTTACAGATTGAGGTATGAATGATCTGGCAAATTCTTTATCGTTTCTGCCATCAATGATTAATGTGTCTGTTGATTCAGCGGCTGTTTCGAATGCTTCAGCAGGCAATGCTATCATTCCTTGATGCAATACCTCATCAAAACTGCTGTAGCCTTTTTTGTTCATCGCGACATTCATGCCAAAATAAGCAGGGGGTGGGAGAAGTCCCTCCGTTACCGCTTTTATGAATGATTGTTTATCAGGTTGATTGAGTGCGTAGTTAATTTTTTTCTGATTGCCTAAAGTGTCTACTGTTTCCTTCATCATATTTTTACCGCAGGCAGATCCCGCACCATGTGCAGGATATACAATAATGTCATCTGCCAAAGGCATAATTTTATTGTAAAGACTTTCATATAAAAGTCCTGCCAGATCTTCCTGGCTCATATCAGCGGCTTTCTGAGCAAGATCCGGTCTGCCCACATCACCTAAAAAAAGAGTATCTCCGCTGAATAGGGCAGTATCTTTGCCGTTCTCATCAATCAGCAGAAAACAAGTGCTTTCCATGGTATGTCCGGGTGTATGTAATACCTTAATCTTTATTTTGCCCAATTCAAATATCTGATTGTCTTTAGCAGAAACGCACTCAAACTCGCAAGTCGCATTCGGGCCATAAATGATTGGTGCGCCGGTCTTTTTGGCTAAATCCAGGTGCCCGCTTACGAAATCTGCATGAAAATGTGTTTCAAAAATATATTTCAGAGAAACATTGTCTTTTTGCAATCTGTCTATATAAGGTTGTGTTTCACGCAAAGGGTCAATGATAGCAGCCTCGCCGTTTGATGTAATGTAATAAGCCCCCTGAGCCAAACATCCGGTATAAATTTGTTCAATTTGCATTTTTTATTTTTTATGAATGATAAAGTTCCCAACTTTTAATTCGCTGAACAGTTACTTTAGTTACACAACTAAAATTATTTCAGTAAAGTTTCTTTAACTATGATATAAATTCCCATGACGAGGACAAACCATCCAAATGCTGGTTTTAGTTTTTCTCCGTTAATTTTTTTTGAAAGTGCAATGCCGATGAATATTCCGATGATGGCAAAAGCGGAAACCAAGAACAGAAATGGCCAGTTTACAGATGATTCGCCTCTTTCACCCCAGAAACCAATCAGCGACTTTGCGGCAATAATCACGAGAGAAGTTCCGATAGCTTCTTTCATAGGTAATTTACTCAGAAGAACCAATGCTGGAATAATCAGAAAGCCGCCACCTGCTCCAACCAATCCGGTCAAAGTACCAACAATTGTACCCTCAATAAATATTAATGGGTAATTGAATTTTTGCTTTTGTGGTGTTGTTTCTGGTCTGATTTTTTCTTTTTTTATCATACTGTATGAAGCAAAAATCATAAGTATGGCAAAAATCAACATCAATAAAACACTTTTAGTGATGGTAAGTTTTTCAATACTGATTATATTGTCGGGTATTGACGGAATAAGATAAGCTCTAGTAAGAAATACGGCCAAAATGGAGGGGATGCCAAATACAACAGCAGTCTTTGTATTCACCAGGCCTTTTTTGAAATAAGAAACAGAACCTACCATGCTGGTGACACCAACAATAAAAAGAGAATAAGAAGTGGCCTGAATGGGGTCTATGTGAAAAAGATAAGCTAAAACAGGAACGGTCAGAATGCTTCCGCCGCCACCGATGAGTCCCAGGGATATTCCAATTAAGATTGATGCTACATATCCTGCTATTTCCATTGGTCTTTGAAATTTGACTACGAAAGTCAGTTATTTCAAAAACATTTATGGTGACTTTAGTTACACAAGAATAATTTTATTTCTTCCGAGTTTAACCATGCCGTTTTCTTCAAGTTGTTTTAACAACCTCGACACTACAACCCTGGCAGTGCCCAATTCATTGGCCAGTTGTTCATGAGTAATCTGTATACTTTTACTGCCCGTAATGGAAACTTTTTTATTGAGTAATGACAATAGTCGCTCATCTACTTTTTTGAAAGCGATGGCATTTAAAATATCCAGTAACTCTTCAAAGCGTTTATGATAAAGACGGAAAATGTAGTCGAGCCATTCTGGGTATTCTTTAATAAACAGAGAAACTTTTTCTACGGGTAAAAACAGAATTTCAGCATCTTCCTCCACCTCGGCCTTTACTTTACTTGTTTCGTTGTGTAAGCCTCCTAAAAAAGACATAATGCAACTTTCGCCGGCTTTGATATAATAGAGAAGAATCTCTCGGCCGTCCTCTTCAGTTCTGATAACTTTCAGCATACCTTTAACAACTATTGGAATAGCACGAATGTGAGCGTGTTCATTCACGATTACACTGCCGGCGGGATAACTTTTGGAAATGCTGTTCTCATAAAGTTTTTCTACCAGTTCGGGAGAGGTTTTGAATTCGGTGATTTGCTCCAAGTTGACCATGATACAAACTTACGATTTTATACAGGCAAAAAAAGAGTGACTCAACAGTTACTGGTGAAGCGATTAATATGTTTATGTCAGGGGATAGTGAAAAAGCAAAAGTAGTTGCTTTGCAATTGGCTCTGGATGCGGGATTTGCTTCATGCCTTGATTTTGGGAAGTCCGATAAAGTAGAACTGCTGGAAAAATTGGCATTGTCATGGATCAACTTAGCTATTATGCAAGGGCATGGTAGAAATATGGCCTTTAAGGTGGAGAAGCGATAGGTATTTGTAAGGTTTATATTGAAGCTTTTATTAGTAGTCTTTTGTAAAAGCACGGAAATATATTACCGTACAATAATTTTTTTCTCGGCATAAATTACGGTAGTAAAAATTCCAATACCACCGGTAAGATTGGTAATTATGTTTGCAGGCTGTCCGAAAGGATTGCCATTTGAGGATTGAGCATTGCCAACTGATTCAGTAAAATTATTATGTTCATCGGTTAGATGATAAAGCCTGCCGGTGATTGTATCGCCGGGATTGAACGCATAACCGGTATAAAAACTGAATTGTTCTCCATTGAAGAGAATATCATTAAAGGTTATATCCCAAACGGAATCTTCCTTAACTATAGGCGCGTCCTTAAAAGCTACAATTCTGTAAAAATTATTTGTATTTCCATCATCGTTAAATATCAATCCAGCTGCTGCTTTATTACTTGAATTAAAGTTATATACCAAAGAGTCAATAGGAACAATGTTATTAAGCCTTGTCTTCCCTCTTAATTCTCTCCCTCTATTATCTTTCACATATACTTCATAATCCACATTGGGTTCTAATTGCATTATTTTTGGGTTATGATAATTGTATATTTTTTCAAACTTTGAGTCAAAAAAGAATGTATTAACCAATGTGTCTTTTACTCCGTTGTAACTCAAGACAATCAGCGCATTATCAATAAGTTTAAATCTGGCTGTATCGGTAAAATTTATACTTTCTTGCAGTAGACATTTTAAAGGTTTGTTATTTTCAAGGTAAAACTCAAGTACCATTTTTGGCTCATATTCAGGTAAATTAAGTTTGACCTCTTTTCTGCACCCTGTAATGAATAAAGAGATTGTGAATATAATGTAGAGATAAAATTTCATTTTTGCTTGTTTCTTATACTGAGTTATAATTTTAATTTAATGCATTTTAAAATTTAAAATTGTAAGTGATTGCAGGAAGTATTGGGAATAATGACACCAGCGTTGGCTTGAAGCCAACAGTTTCTCCCGCATCGTTTTCTGTTCCTTCATAAAAAACGAAGAATGGATTACGGCGACTGTATGCATTATACAAACTAATTGTTATGTCAGATTCGCCCTTTTTTGTTTTAAGTTTCCTTACCAATCCCAAGTCCATGCGATGAGTTGGTGGCATTTGAAAATCATTTCTTCTTACATAATCCGGTATTGCGTCAATTTGGTTTGGTAAAAAATCCTGAAATCCAAATCTCCCGCCTGCTATTGTTGCGAAATTTCCGGTACTAAATACCCATGTGCCACTCAAGCTTAAACGCTTAGACAATTTGTGCATGATCACTATAGAAATATCATGTCTTCTGTCAAATCTTGGATGAAAGGGAATGCCGAAATTGATTTTATCGAATTGACGCCATGACCATGATAGTGTGTATCCTATCCATCCTGTTGTTTTTCCTTTCTTTTTCTCAACATAAGTTTCTAAGCCATATGCCCATCCCTTACCAAAAACAAATTCTTTACTGAGGTTGGGGTTTGCAAATAATTGTGCCCCGTCTCTGAAATCAATTGCATTATCAATCCACTTGTAATACCCTTCAATAGATGCAAAAAATTTATTTTGTCCAAATGATTGATGTAATCCCAGCGAAATTTGATCCGATCTCTGTGGGCGAATGCCTTCCTCGCTAGGGTACCAGACATCAGTTGGCAGAGAGGCTGCGCTACTACTAACCAAATGTAAATACTGATACATCCTTGCATAACTTGCTTTTATGGTAGTATTGGTATTGATGCTTGTTTTCAATGCCAGTCTTGGTTCAAGATTATTGAACGTTTTTGTTTTATTATTAAATGTTGAATTTCTGATTCCTGATAAAAGCTCAGCCCATTTATTTATTTTCCATGAATGAGACAGGTAAGCGCCAAATTCACCGGCTTCAATTTTTTGACCACCTTTTATATCAGTAAACTCGGCAGATATTCCATACTCGCCAACAGTAAAGCGATGATAGATCGCACTTGCTCCGAATTTGAGCGCATGCTTTTCATTAATATTATAATTCCAGTTATTAACCAGGCCTTGATCCCATATTCTGGATCCTATACTTGAGCTTAATTCAGAAAAAGTTGTATTAATGCGATACAGATAACCCGAAGTGAAATAAGCTGTTGAAACATTCATGCGATCATTGAAATAATGAGTCCATTCCAGTGAGGCAGATCGATTACCCCACAATAGATTAGCACCAAAATTATCGCCTTTGAACCTGAATAAATCATTTCCAAAATATCCATTGAGCGACAGTTTATTTTTATCATTAATTTTATAATCCAACGCGCAATTGAAATCATAAAAATAATATGCCGGTATAGGCGTATAGTCTTTAGTGTTTTTATTGAGCTGATTTATAGAATTTGTAATCAAATCAGCATAGGTTCTTCTTCCCGAAACGAGTAATGACAACTTTCTTTTTTTTATTGGTAAGTTTATAGTTAAGCGAGAGGCAAGTAGCCCAATGCCGCCTTGTATTTCCAATGAATCAGCTTGTCCTTTTCGCATTTCTACATCTAAAACTGAGGATAATCTTCCGCCATACTGAGAGGGGAATCCCGACTTATATAATGTCACATTGCTGATAGCATCCGAATTAAAAACACTGAAAAAGCCAAATAAATGACTTGGATTATATACTGGTGCATGTTCAACTAAAATCAGATTTTGATCGTTGCTGCCTCCTCTTACAAAAAATCCTGCTGTACCTTCGCCGCCTGATTTTACACCGGGTTTTAATTGTAGCACCTTTAATATATCTACTTCGCCCAAAATAGCCGGCAGTAATTTTGCTTCTGCCATCAATATTCTGTCAACCCCCATTTGTACATTGTTTACTTTTTCTTTCGGTCCATCTTTGCCGGATACAATCTGCACCTCATCAAGTGATTTGTAAGCAGGTACAAGTGCAATTGTATAATATGAATTGTTATTTGAAATGATTAGAGTAGTATCTCTATACCCAATGTGAGCTACTCTAAATCTGGTTGTATTTTCGCTCACACTGATTTCAAATTCGCCCAATTTGTTCGTAATGGCACCGGATTTTTTTTCAGGGATAGAAACACTTGCTCCAGTCAGAGCCGTTTTTGAGCCTTTGTCAATTACTTTGCCTTTTAATATTGTTGTATTTTGGGCATTAACAAAGTTTGCGAATACAGTTAATATAATTGAGAAACTGATTTTTTTTAAACGCATTGAGCTAATTTTTTGCTTGCTTCTTCCAAAGGTAAAATGTTGTAAGACAAAGCAACAATTCAACAGGCAGGTAAAGTAAGTAAACCGGCATTTGTATGAGATTCATGCAGTGAATAACAGTTTTATTAAGGGTAAGTTCACCAACAGCACTGAATATCATAAAAATACTGAAGATTAATTTTAAAGCAGAATCAGAATAAATTTTTTAAATTCACAATAGAAGACATTAGAAATTATATCCAAATCTAAGCGATCCCAGTATGAACGGTGTCTCACCAACTTCTTTGGTCAGTGTGTTGTCTTCATAGATGGGCCAGGGGTTTGACTTATAAAGAACTCTTTCAACGCCGAATTGAGGTATCAAATAAAGCTTTTTTTGTAAAAACTCAAATTTGTATCCAATGTAACCTGTTGCTGCCCAATCAAAGCTGTTATAGGTTTTTGGGGTTGTAACATGGTTTTGTAAAACCCCCAATCCGGTTGTTTGTGAATATTCCACATGAAGGCCTTTCCATAAGTATTGTCTATAACCGGTAACGATACTATAGTCAGCAAAGCGTCCTTCTGTTTCACGATTTTGTGGGAAAAGTACATTTACACCGGCTAAAAGATCTCCGCGTAAATCCCCTTTCTGCCAAAGTTTGATGGTCATCTGAGTTCTTGTTAGTCCCGGGAAAAACGGCCAGAGTATATCTGTTTCAATACCATATTTACTGTCTTTTTGTTGGGTCTGAGCGTAAATAGACGGACTCAGCAAGCTAACAATTACGAAAATTAGAATTGATTTTTTCATTATTTATGCATTTTTTGAACGATGCAACAAATTTGATGGTTAACAGTGATAACATACTTAACAAATGTTAAGAAATTACTTTTGCCTTAGTATTCCTGTCCATAAAAGATTGATTTACTTAAAAAGCTTTCCCATGCGTGAGCCGAATGAGTGGAGTTGCCAATGACGGAAAAATTCGAAAAGCTTCTACGAAAAGATTGGTGATAGCAGGTTTTCCAAAAAATCGCTGAATCATCCTGCCGGTTCGTAATCGCAATGCAAATTCTTGCTGCCAAACCTGTTGATACTTTTTTTCCATTTGATCGCGACTGATATGTTGTTCTAAAAAGCTATGCATACAGTTGAATGCTATTTTACTGCTGTGCAGGGCCATGCTCATACCATTGCCACAAAGCGGAGTGATCATGCCTGCAGCATCGCCCAGCAATAGTACATGTTGTTCTACCTGTGTTTTTTGCTGAAAACTGATTTGTGAAATTGTCACAGGGCCGCTGTATAAAAAATGGGCGTTGACAAAAATTTCTTTAAGATGAGGATTCCGGAATAAAACTTCTTTTTCCATTTCCTCAATGCTATTGTTGTATTTGCTCAGATTCGCCGCAGTGGTTAAGTAACAAAGACAATACCGGTTATCTTCTATTTTGGAAATGCCGCAATATCCGTTTTCAAAATTGTGCAGTGCAATCAGATCCTCCGGATGATTGGTGTCAATGTGGTATTTTACGCCGATGTAATTATTGAGTTTAGTGGGTTTATTCTTGACAAAAGATCGATTCCATTTGATGTCCAGATTGCTCCGTTTACCAAAGGATCCGACCGCAATTTTCCCGGTGATGATTTTTCCTTCGGCCTGAATGTGAAACAGATCACCTCTAAATTCCACATTGGTTACTTTATGATTTTCGAGCAATACGACACCTGCAGCTCTTGCCAATTGAGCCAGCTCTTTATCCAGTTTATACCTACTAATACCGAAGCCGCCAAGTGGCAGTTTTGTTTGAAATAATTTTCCGTTGGGTGCCGTTACTTGGAGTCGCTTTATAATGGGCAATTGCATAGAGGAAAGAGGAAGTCCCAGTTCTTCCAAAAAATCCCAGCTTTCAAGACTGATGTATTCTCCGCATACCCGGTGAAAAGGGTATTGTTCTTTTTCAAGCAGAACGGTTTGATAACCGGCACGTGCTGCCTGAATAGACAATGACAGACCAGCAAGCCCGCCGCCCAATATGACTATATCAAATGATGTTTGGTTCATGTTTGTATATAAATAGCCAGCGAAAAGCCCACTTCCATTGTAAAGTAATGTTTCCGGGCATTACAGACTGTTGCAGGGAGATTAATTCGGTTTTATGAAATCCTCGTAGCACACTCAAAGGTGCATCATTTTTTACAAGATATGATTTTGAAAACAAACGCGTGAGCCATCGTATGGAATAATACGCTATCGGATGCCGGTGCAAATCATTTACAAAAAAACCAATCGTTGCATTGTCCTTCATCCATTGCCATTGTTCTAAAAGATCCGCATCTGAAAAGTGATGACAAAACAAAGAAGAAAAAATAACATCCGGCTTTGATGTAAACACTGCGTTATTATAATCAGAGCATGTAAATTTAATGCCTGTATTTTCCTTACGACTTTCAGCATACGCGATACAATTTGGATTCAGATCAATACCGGTATAAACAGCCGCGATTCCTTTTTTATCCAGATATTTTTTGATCGCCCGCAAATTATCTCCACCCCCACAACCTATTTCACAAATATGCAAAGGGGTTGTTGGTGTAATGGTTGAGTGAATTATAGAGCTGATTCCTGCCAGGGTAATCCGATGACCACCAAGCCAGGTGTTAATGAAATCCAGTTCTTTCATATTCCGGCAAATGTCTTCAAAGGGAATATTTTCCCCATCCAATAATTCTTTTTCTGCAGAACGATGAGAGAACTTACTCATATATTGCTGTAAAAGTTTCCATGGTTAAACCGGGTCCGAATGCAGCGGCAAAAACAGCTCCTTCTTGCTGCTGATGCATTAGTTCTTTCAAAACAAACATGAGAGTAGGAGATGACATATTTCCGAACTCTTGCAATACTTTATAGCTGGCCCTCAAATCATCCGGCTTCAATCCCAGGCTTTTTTGAATGGTCTCCACAATTCTTTTACCGCCGGGATGAATGCACCACTGATTGATGGCTTCTTTGTTAATATCGGCTTGTTGCAATGCACGCTGTACGAGTTGATTAAAATCTTCTTCAATTAAATCAGGAATATATCCGCTGAGTGTCATGAGAAAACCGGTGGAGGAAAGTTCCCAGGCCATATCCTGCTTTCCTTTTGGAACCACTTCGCTGTAAAATCCCTTAAGGTGCAGGCCTTTGAGAGGAAAAGAATCATGTGTTACCAAAACGGCTGCACTTCCATCTCCAAATAAAAGAGTTGAAGCAATATTATCGGGTGTAGGTTCCTTTTGAAAATGCAGGGTGCAGAGTTCAGTACACACAATCATTACTCGTGCCGCCGTATCTGTTTTGCAAATAGCATCAGCCAGTTTCAAAGCGTGAATGGCGGCATAACAGCCCATAAAGTTGAGCGAGGTACGGTAGGTCTGCTTTGGTAAATCCAACAAATCCATCACTTGTAAGTCTAACCCCGGAGCACTCATACCTGTGCAACTTACTGTAATGAGATGTGTGATTTGATTTGTATGAATGATGCCCTCTGCACAATTGCGAATTGCCTCTACCGAAAGCGGTGCTGCATGTTGCTGATACCATTGCATGCGGAGTTCCAAAGATGGGAATGGGTATAATGCTTCATTATTTGGATAAAATTTCCATTCCGGCATCTGATGACTGTAATCAGGTATAGGGGAATAGCGTGAAGCGATACCACTCATATTATAGAGGAACTTCAGTTTTCGGTTTTCTACAGCATCCATTGCATATACCTGCTGCATAAACTGCAGGATGTCTGCCTGGTTGTGTTTGTGTTTTGGAACAGCAGTTCCAAGTGCAATGATTTTACTCAAAATGATTCATTATTAAAACAGTCAAAAAACCGAGATTGGTACAAGTGCTTGCCAATACATTCATGCGCATGGTATGTTTGAAATCAGCGGCCTCCACATCCTTCCACACTCTTGATGCCCACCACACAAAATAAATAAGTATGGGCAGAAAAAAGATGATTAATACAAAAAATTGTAAAGACATCATGGAGGATAAGAAAGTATAACCTAGAAAAAGCATCGCCAGACTATACACAGCTGCACAAAAAATAAAAGTGCCTTTGTATCCTAATAAGAAACTCAGCGTATTTACACCATCCGCTTTATCGGCCTGATGCTGATAGATTTGAGTGAGCGGGTAAAAACCTCCAATAAGAAATGATGAGGCCAGCATACCACTTACAGGAAAATTGATATTTAGTGATTCACTGCTTCCATGATATACCAGCCCAAAAGTGCAGGCACCCTGGAAAACCAGCACAGTAAGGAATCCTGCCACCGGATATTTTTTTAATCGGATACCCCGATAGCTGTAGGCCCTTGAGGCCAGGATATAGAGCATCACGCCGAATAAAAAATACAGACTGATAAACAGAGAAACAGCAATGGCTACCAAATCCATCAGCAGGGTAATGTAAAACAACTGTCGGGTGGGTTGGAGTGGATGCTGTAATCCTCCAATAGGGGTTTCATCCCGATCCATATAGCTGTTGTAACCATTGCTGGCAGGGTATACCAACAGGTGCAGAATCATAAATACAATTATAGCTCTGGTGGAATTTATGTGTTCAAGTTGTGTAAGGGCAAATAAATATACCGGTAACAGAAAAAAAGAGAACGGGAAGCGCAGCAATTGTAAGGTACTTTTTTTAATCATATTGCAAGTTAACAAATTGAATACAGCGCCACCGCGAACAAATATTAAGAAATCACTTTTGTAATTCTTTTCTCAATCTGCTGAGATGTTGAGGGGTTATGCCCAGAAATGAGGCAGTGTATTGAAGTGGTACACTGAGTAATATATCCGGGTTTTCTTTCAGCATATTTTCATACCTCAAATGGGCAGATTGTGATTGCAGCATAGCAATTCTTTTTTCCATGGTGATAAAAAGATTCTCTGCAATGACTCGTCTGAAAATATGCATTTTCGGAACTGAGACAGACAGGTCTTCCAGGTCTTTTTTATAAATCACTCTGAGTTGGGTATCTTCCAGTGCCGATATATTTTCATGTGCAGGTGTGTTTGTTAAAAAACTGGTGAAAGAAGAAATGAAATTATCAGGCGTTACAAAATAGCACGTTACTTCATTGCCGGTATCATCAAAATAAAAACTGCGAAGTTTTCCGGACACTACAAATGCCACCTGATCGCATATCTTACCTTGTTTAATCCAAAGTTCGCCTTTGCCTATTTCAACATAAGTAAAAGCGTTTTCAATAGTTGCTTTTTCTTCAGTTGTCAGACTTACGATTTGGTTGATATTTTCAGTTAATGACGTCATAAGACTTTATTTTTACAGAACCTGTGTAGCCGGTTATAGTGGGTATTCCTCAGAAGGCTATTGTATTTAAACTTAGCAGTTTTCCAATAGAATCACCTTTCAATAATACGAAAAAAATATCAATCAAAACAATACCTGAGATTGACAAAAGAAAGGTATATAAAGACATAGAGTTAAAGTAGCAAAAAAAAAGAGGCAGTAATCATTACAGATACTGCCTCTTTGCTTTTATGATTTTAAGTAAAAACTATTGATTCTTCATTAGTTTTTTACGGTAGATTGTTTTCCCGTCGCTGCTGAATACATCAACAACATACATTCCGGGGCGTAATCCGGAGAGTTGTAGCGGAGTGATTTTTTGAGCAGTATTTTGTCTGAGTACTACAGTGCCCAAACTGTTGATGACTCTGACTTGCATAACACCCTTTACTTCAGGAATAACCAGATTTGTCTGATTGACGGCAGGGTTGGGATATACATCCATGTCTTCTGAAAAAACAGGAGCAGGTCTGGATGCGGTACCTGTTGCAACGCGTAAAGTGTAGCAAGCCCCGGCGTTGAATGTCTTTGTACTGGCGGGGTATACAAAAGCGTAGTAGACTGTGTTGGAGGTGGCTGTAAAGTTGATGGTTTCGTTGGATGTTCCGGTACGGGTTGATCTAACGAGTGTAGTACCATTACTGTTGACTAAACTTAGATTATAATTAGCTGGCAGTTTAGTGAGGGTAAGCGTAATGGTTCCGCCGTTAGTTACCGTAAACTTGTAATAATCCCTGTCGTTTCCTGTATCAATTCGTCCGGTGATATCGGTATTAAAAGGAATGGCCATTGGGCCCGGAAAATAATGTGTAGCGGTGTAATCGTTGTTGAAATTTGTGTCGTACGCACTGGCACAAGTTTGCGATTGAAGTTCCCCTGCAATAAAAAATGCTGAGATAAAAAGTAAAAAAGTCCTCATGATTTAATTTTTTTTAGATGAATAAATATCGGTTAATCAGAGGATAAAAAGGAGATATTTCAGGGGGGGGTGTTTAAGTTTTATGCAAACTTTAGTTTGATAAAATTAACAAGAAATATGAAAAAAACAAAAAATGAAAATTTTTGGCATTAGCCTTGCTTTGGCAATTTTTCCATCAATTAGCATTTTTATTGATGGATTTTTTAAATTATTTCTATAAGCCTATTTGATAAAATGAAGCGAAGGCAGGGGATCTTATTCAATTATTCAAATCAATCTTCTCTGGTGAATACGAAATATATCACATAAATCCATCCCAATAGTCCATGGAGAATTCCAAACAAAATTGATTTATTTCTCGACCATGATGCAACGACGGCTAAGATTGAACCAAGTCCTATGCCTCCATCAACAGCTTTATTGGTAAAGCTATTGTTTTGTGATTGAGCAAAGAGCTCAAATGAAATAATGCATAAAAAGAAAAATATAAAAGCGATTTTAAAACCAATTTTATTGGGATTATATTTCTTGTGTTGCCTCATAGCGTAGATTTTATTTTATAAAAGTTAGAATAAATAATTTTTATTGTTATAATCTTGTCCTCTCAACGCCTGCAAAAGTTAAAATTGTCTGGAGCTTTTTGCCTCCCTTTTACTTGAAATTTAATATCTTCTCTTTTTAAATAAACAGTCTTACGAAGCAATGAAACGCTGTTTTTTGGAAGGCGCTGTTATCCCCATTTTTGTTTTATTTCGCACATTATTACACTTTCTCCTGTCATTAACAACCTTCCGTTTTCTATCAGTTCGCACTCTATGATTCCTGTTCTTTCTGAAGCCTGAAAACCAATCAATTTAGTTTTCTTTAGTTTATCCGCCCAGTATGGTGCCAGATAGCAATGGGCTGATCCGGTAACAGGATCTTCATTTATTCCAATTGCCGGACCAAAACAACGGGAAACAAAGTCAAATTGAGCTTGCCTAACGGTTGCGTATAGTGGCCTAACTAATTGATTCTAAAATTAATGTAATCTTTGATTTAAGTTCTGGCAGATCGTTTTTTATAATTTCCCAAACTAAACTTGTATCCATTCCAAAATATTCATGAACAAAAACATTTCTCATGCCTATGATTTGTGACCATTATATTGTTGAGAACTTCTCTTTGATTTCTTGAGATATGTGATTGCTTGCTTCTCCAATTATTTCCATTTGCTTGATACAAGCAAATCGCATCATTGAATTATTCATGAATGATTCAAAGTCAACTTTAGAAATGTAATTTTCGATTTCTATAATTGAATCTGAAATATGCATTAACCTTGCCTTATCGCCAAGTTTACCTCGCATAAATCATCTGCTTTTCATTATCAATGTATGGTTTGATATATTTTGATAAGCCCGCAGATGAAACTAGATCTACTTTCGAATTCAGAAGTTTTTCCAGGTCTAATTTCATCTGGACAAACTGAAGGCCAATTCTTTCAGAATAATCTAAGTCTACTAATATATCAATATCACTATTAATATCCGCTTGTCCTCGAACATAAGAACCAAATAAATAAGCCTTTAAAACTGGTCTAGTTCTAAAATAAGCTTTAATTGACTCGATTTTCGAATTTTCCAAAGTCATGAGACAAATATAGGATTTTCAGATTTTATAAATGGAAATTTCAACAGGCCATGATTGCTAACTCCAATATCCCCGCCACTCATTTCTCTAATCCTGATAAAATGGAATTACAGGAAAAAGTTTATGAAGCAGCTCTTCAACCCCTTCAACCTTCTTCAACCAAATCAATTACTTCAAATGACTCCGCTTCTTGCTATATCCGAAATAAATGATAAATCCTATCGCCAGCCATCCTATCAAACGTGCCCAGTTCGTCCAGCCTAATCCGTAAATCATCGCAGCACAAACAATGATGCCTAAAATTGGAACCAGCGGAACTAATGGAGTTTTAAACTGGCGTGGTAAATCGGGATCTGTTTTTCTTAAAATAATTACTGCAGCGCACACAAGAATAAATGCAAACAGTGTTCCGATACTGGTCATGTCGCCCACAACATCTCCCGGAACAAATGCAGCAAATGCACCCACTAATATCAAAATAATCAAATTGGCTTTATAGGGGGTTTTGTATTTTGGATGTACATCGCTGAAAGCTTTGGGCAATAGTCCATCTTTACTCATAGAATAAAACACGCGGCTTTGTCCAAGCAACATTACCAATATAACAGATGAGAAGCCGGCAAGGATAGCAACCGTAACCAGTTTGCCCAGCCATTGGTAGCCGGGCATAAATGTATTGATGGCTGCTACAACAGAAGCTTCTTTTCCATCATTTCTGAAAAAATCAACTGGCGCAATTCCGGTAAGTACATGTGCAAATAATATATACAACACAGTACAAACAGCCAGTGAACCCAGAATGCCAATAGGCATCGCCTTTTTAGGATTTTTTGTCTCTTGTGCAGCTGTACTCACCGCATCAAACCCTATAAATGCGAAGAATACCACCCCCGCCGCGCCAAGTACGCCCAAAATTCCTCCGTAGCTGTGATTGATGCCCTGACTGTCGGTATACACGGATGGAGCAGGTATGTAGGGTGTATGGTTACTCTCCTGAATAAAGCCCCAGCCGAATACTATAATCAACACAACAATAGATACTTTGGTAATAACAATCAGTCCGTTTACAAAAGCAGATTCCTGCGTTCCTTTAATCAGTAACAGACTCAATAGTGTTACAATACTCAATGCAGGTAAATTGATAATCCCGGTATGAACTACTCCGGCAGCATCGGCCACAGATTTTTCAAAAGGCGAGTGACACCATTCGTATGCAATAGGTTTCATGTGTAAAACCTGTACCAATAAATTATTCAAATATTCACTCCAGGCAATACCTACCGTAGCAGCACCCACAGCATATTCCAGCACCAAATCCCATCCAATTACCCAGGCAAGCAATTCTCCCATGGTTGCATACGTGTACGTGTATGCGCTTCCGGAGATGGGGATAGAGGATGATAATTCAGCATAACATAATCCTGCTAATGCGCAACCAATGGCAGCAATGATAAATCCGATGGTTACAGAAGGTCCGGCATTCTGAGCCGCTGCGGCTGCTGTTCTGACAAACAATCCTGCTCCGATGATGGCTCCGATACCCAAAGCAACCAGCGCACCCGCACTAAGCGTTCTCTTCAGACCTTTTTCTGAATCTCCGGCTTCCGCCATCAAAAGTTCCATCGGTTTTTTTGTAAATAGTCCCATTTTATAGTATTTGTTGAATGAAAATTATGGCTGAAATTAAGTAATTATTCATTTAACCCAATACTCAATTAAAGAATAAAATAATAATTATCAACCACCCGGCATATCTTCATCATCATTCGCTATTAAGCATTATATTGCAACGTCAAAGAAACGTATGCAAGCACAAGACCATCAGCCTAAGTCAAACCGACTTACCCTGTATATTGTTATTGCCATGGTGCTGGGTATTTTTGTTGGCTATCTTGTCAATGTAAATGCATCTCCCGAATTCATTAAATCCTTTTCTCCGAAAATAAAATTACTGGCGACTGTTTTTTTAAGAATGGTGCAAATGATCATTGCCCCATTGGTTTTTGCAACGCTTGTGGTGGGCATCGCCAAACTCGGCGATCTCAAAACAGTGGGAAGAGTAGGAGGTAAAGCAATGGCCTGGTTCATTTCCGCTTCTTTATTGAGTCTTACACTAGGTCTTATTTTGGTTTCTATTACCAAACCCGGTGTTGGTGTAAATATTGCCAACGCTGATCTGGAGGGTGCTAAGGATTTGATGGGAAAGACCAAAGAGTTTTCCATAGATAAATTTGTAGAGCATGTGGTGCCAAGAAGTGTTATAGAAGCAATGGCCAATAATGAAATACTTCAATTGGTGGTGTTCTCTATTTTCTTTGGTGTGGCATTAACGGCCATTGGTAAAAAAGGAGAACCGATTATCAATGCGCTGGATGCACTCACGCATGTGGTGTTAAAAATGGTGACCTATGTAATGGCGCTTGCTCCTGTAGGAGTATTCGGTGCTATGGCTGGAGTGATTGCCATTAAAGGATTGGGTATATTGAAAACCTATGCATATTATATAGGTTCTTTTTATGTGGGCCTAGCCGTTTTGTGGATGATTCTTTTGCTTGTAGGATATTTGATTTTGAAGAAAAGATTGCCTGTCTTGTTGCGCCGATTGTCAAGTCCAATGGCCATTGCATTCAATACTGCCAGCAGCGAAGCGGTATTTCCCAAGCTGGTGGAAGAGATGGAACGTTTTGGCTGTAACAATAAAATTGTTTCTTTTACTTTGCCATTGGGTTATTCTTTTAATCTGGATGGAAGTATGATGTATATGACCTTTGCGAGTATGTTCATTGCGCAGGCATATAATATAACCTCCATTACGGATAATATTGGAACTCAAATTGCGATGTTGCTGGTGTTTATGTTGACAAGCAAAGGAATTGCCGGTGTGCCCAGAGCATCACTGGTGGTGGTGCTGGCAACAGGAAGCATGTTTGGTATTCCACCGGAAGGCATTGGACTGGTGTTAGCCATAGATACATTTTGCGATATGGGAAGAAGCATGACCAATGTATTGGGAAATGCACTGGCTACGGCAGCGGTGAGTAAGTGGGAGGGGGAGTTAAACGGATGAAACGTTTAAGGGTTTAACGGTTTAAGGGTTTTGATTTTATTCAGGATGAGCCATTGACTCGAATTCACCGCAAAGAAAGAAGAGCGCAGAGGATACGCAGAGTGAATTACCTCTGCGGTAAAGAAATAAGAAATAAGAAATAAGAAATAAGAAATAAGAAATAAGAAATAAGAAATAAGAAATAAGAAAGTATTAGGGACTATTTAACCCTTAAACCTTTAAACCCTTAAACGTTCTTCATAATGACATTACTCGATTTCGTCTGGACAAATCTCTTACAGCCTCAATGGTATATTAACAATGGCGGCTTGTGGTTTATTATTTTCGTTGTGTTTGCCGAGACGGGTTTGTTTGCCGGTTTTTTTCTGCCGGGAGATTCGTTGCTTTTTGTAACAGGGATTTACAGCGATGAGCTCATTCAGCAAGGACTGCAGTTTGATTCGGGCAGTGCATTCTTGAATCTGGTATTGCTGGGTTTACTGATTTCTACTGCCGGTATTATTGGTAACTATGTTGGCTATTGGTTTGGGAGAAAAAGCGGACCGTTTTTATTTGAAAGGAAAGACACTTTCTTTTTCAAGAAGAAATATTTGTATCAGGCAAAAGATTTTTATGATAAACATGGTGGTGGTGCTATCGTCATGGCAAGGTTCCTGCCAATTGTAAGAACTTTTGCTCCTATTGTGGCTGGTATTGTACAGATGGATAAAAAGAAATTTACTTTCTATAATATCGTCGGAAGTTTTGCTTGGGTTTTCTCCATGTTGTTCGCTGGGCACTATCTGCAAAAATTTATTCTGAATTCTTTTGGCTTTGATTTGAAACAACATCTTGAAGTTATAGTGATTGGAATCGTGGTCATTACAACTGCGCCGGTAATTATTAAAATGTTTTTCAGCAAGAAAAAAAGTTAATCAAAATTCTCTCTGATGAAACAGTCCGGCTCCAGTTCTTCCGTCTTCAATCTCGCTGTATTGGTTGCTGCGCTTGGATATTTTGTAGATATTTATGACTTGCTGTTATTTACAATAGTAAGAGAGCCCAGTTTGGCCGGAGTGGGCGTAGATTTGAGCAACACACAGGTCGCTATTGCTGCAAGCACCAAGATTATTAACTGGCAAATGGTAGGTTTGTTGATTGGTGGTATTCTATGGGGGGTGATTGGAGATAAGAAAGGCCGTCTCTCTGTATTGTTTGGTTCCATATTGCTTTATTCTGTAGCCAATTTTGTTACAGGCTATATTCAAACGGTTGATCAGTATGCCTACGCAAGGTTTGTCGCGGGTATTGGTCTTGCAGGTGAACTGGGGGCCGGTATCACACTGGTAAGTGAGTTGCTGCCTAAAGCTAAAAGAGGTGTCGGCACCTCCCTCGTTGCCGGGATAGGTTTATTTGGGGCGGTATTTGCCTATTATACTTTTCAGTTTACCAATGAAGACTGGCGTTTGTGTTACAAGATTGGCGGAGGATTAGGAATAGGATTATTATTGCTTCGTGTAAGCGTTGCCGAGAGCGGTATGTTTCAACATATAAAACAAAAAAATGTGGCGCGCGGGAACTTTTTTATGTTTTTCAATAATGCCGCACGCTTTAGGAAATATATGCTGGCTATACTTATCGGGTTGCCCACCTGGTATGTGATTGGAATTCTGGTGAATCTGAGTAATCGGTTTGCTAAAGAATTTTTTGGTGAAACAAAGGTGCAAAGTGGTCGTGCCATCATGTTTGCTTATGCAGCTATCGCCATTGGAGATATTCTTATAGGATTGGTCAGTCAGTATTTTAAAAGCAGAAAAAAAGCATTGTATTTATTTTATGCCTTTACCATCATTGGGCTTATTTTATTTTATTCTCCTTTGAACTCATCAGATAACAGTATGTATATCATCTGTGCATGGCTTGGCTTCAGTACCGGATTTTGGGCTATTTTTGTTACGATGGGAGCGGAGCAGTTTGGTACAAATCTGCGTGCAACGGCAGCCACAACCATTCCCAATATGGTGAGAGGCTCTTTACCTTTAATCAATCTGATGTTTTTAGATTTATTTCAAAAATCAATGGGATGGGATTTGATTAGGAGTGGTATCGTTACAGCTGTCGTGGTGATGGTTATTACACTCATAGCAGCATACTATACCGAGGAAACTTTCCATAAAGATTTGAATTATATCGAAGGCGAGGAATTACTACCTTAATCTGTTGTATAAATTATGAAGATTCTTGTCATACGATTTTCTTCCATTGGGGATATTGTACTTGCCTCACCGGTATTTCGTTGTATTAAAAAACAGCTTCCGGATGCGGAGCTTCATTTCGTTACCAAAAAGTCTTTTAAAATCGTAACGGAAAACAACCCCTATATAGACCGATTTTTTTATTACGATGATAATCTGAATGAATTGATTAAAATCCTATCTGATGAAAATTACGATTATGTAATAGATCTGCACAACAACATAAGAAGCAATAAAATAAAAAGGTCATTAGGAAAAAAAACTTATACAATTGATAAATTAAACGTTCAGAAGTTTTTACTTACCAAACTCAAACTTAACCTGATGCCCGAGAGGCATATTACTCAAAGAAGTCTGGATACGGTGAGTGCTTTAGGAGTGAAAGATGATGGTCTGGGACTTGATTATTTTATTCCCGATAAAGATGTGGTGCCTCAGCAGGACATACCGGCATCGCATTCAGCCGGATTTATTGCGGTGGTGATTGGCGCAAATTATTATACTAAAAAACTACCCGTTAATAAATTGAAAGAGTTGTGCGAAAAGATCAATCATCCCATTATATTACTTGGTGGTCCGGAATGTAAAGAGGATGGCGACGATATCGCATCTGTTGACTCAGTAAAGATTTACAATTCATGCGGGAAATTCAACTTGAATGAATCGGCTGATTTGATTAGAAAATCAAAGTTGGTAGTTTCACACGATACCGGTTTGCAATATATTGCCTGCGCTTTTCAAAAACCGGTCATTGCCATCTGGGGAGGCACTTCACCCAAGCTGGATGTAGAACCCTATTACGGCTCTGCGCAAAAAAGACAACTTCATGAAAATTTTTCTTTGAATTTATGGTGTCAGCCCTGCAGTAAATTCGGCACCAAGACTTGTCCTCTCGGACATTTTAAATGCATGAAGAAACAGGATATTGATTTGATTGTGGGGAGGGTGAATTATCGGCTAGTGAAAAATTCTTAACCGCAAAGAAATGAGGACGCTGAGTTAACGCAGAGATCCACCGGTGTTGGTGTTATCAGCAACAGCAAATTAAGTGGGGAGTATATTAGTCTTGTTGGTGATAACACCAACAAGGGGCAGCTCTTCAACCTCTTAAACCTTCTTCAACCTCTTCAACCTTCCTCAGCGGATACACAACCGAATAAACCAACAATGAAATGAATCCAGTGGCAGTAACGATTATAAGGCCTTTGACAAAGAAATTATCTGATGTATTAAAATAGTTCACAGCTTCTTCGAACAACATTTTTCCATTTAACCAAACCAGCAGTGAAGCAAACAGCCAGGCCAGAAACTGAACGAAGGGCTTGATGGTAAACTGTCCCATTGTTTTTTTATCACTCACAAAATGAATCAATGGAATAATCGCAAATCCAAGTTGCATACTAAGAATTACCTGACTAAAAATCAAGAGGGAATCTATTTTTTCTTCTCCGGTAATCAATATGAAAATGACAGCAGGAATGATGGCCAGCAATCGGGTAATCAATCTGCGCAAGACCGGGTGGATACGCAGGTTGAGGTATCCTTCCATTACAATTTGTCCGGATAGTGTTCCTGTAATGGTAGAGCTTTGTCCTGATGCAATAAGTGCAATTGCAAAAAGCGTGGATGCAACCGAGGAACCGAGCATGGGTGAGAGCAATTCATGTGCTTGTTTGATTTCGCCTACATCTGTTCTTCCGGTTTTAAAAAAAACTGTTGCAGCAAGTATCAGTATAGCCGCATTAATAAGAAAAGCTATATTAAGTGCTACTGCGCTGTCAAAAAAACTCCATTTTAATGCTTGCTTAATCCCTTCGGGAGTTTTATTTATTTTTCTTGTCTGAACCAATGCGGAGTGCAAATAAAGATTATGTGGCATTACGGTAGCGCCGATAATACCAATGGCGATGAATAATGCGGTCTGTTCCGGCAAGGCATTTTGAATGCCTTTGTTTTTATATAATGTGTCGGCATCAGGCAAGGAAGGGATAAAGCCTTTTATGATTTCGCTGATTTCCGGACTGGCAAGGATTATGTTTACACAAAAGCAAAAACCGATAATAGCTATTAAACCTATAATAAAGAGCTCTATAACTCTCATGCCTAAACGCTGTAAATAAAGCAATAGAAAAGTATCCAGAACTGTGATGGCAACTCCATAAATTAGCGGCAGACCGGTGAGTAATTGAATGCCGATTGCCATTCCAAGCACTTCAGCCAGATCGGTAGCAGCGATGGCAATTTCAGCGAGTATCCAAAGTACAAAATTGATGAATCGTGGATATGTTTCTTTATTAGCCTGTGCCAGATCTCTTCCTCTTACAATTCCTAGTCTTGCACTCAAACTCTGCAGCAGCAGCGCCATCAAATTGCTTGCCAGTAAAACCCATATTAAGCTATAACCGTATTTGCTTCCTCCTGCTAAATCTGTGGCCCAGTTGCCCGGATCCATATATCCGACACTAACGAGATAGGCCGGACCCAAAAAAGGAAAAACTTTTCTCCATCCACTTCGTTTAGTCGTGGTATCTATGCTTTCATGTACTTCTTCAAGCGAATGAGAATTTGGAGTATTCCTGTTAAACTTCATAATGTGGAAAAAACAAAGTTAACAATACGGGTCTGTTATTTGTTTGTCAAATGTGGAAAAATTATGGATAACCAATTTAATATGTATTAATTACACGATAAACAAAAAAATCGTTTTATATTGCATCACTTAAAACCAAAAAAATGAATTTCAGACAGTTTCAGGTTCCTTATGCCGTAGATCCGGCTTATCAAAAAAAAGTAGCATATTTCTCAATGGAATTTGCAGTACATCAGCCTTTGAAAATTTATAGTGGTGGATTGGGATACTTGAGCGGCTCGCACCTGAGAAGCGCCTACGAGTTAAAACAAAATCTTATCGGAATCGGTATCCTGTGGAAGTATGGTTATTATGACCAGTCTCGCAATCAGGACCAAACCTTACAGGTTCAGTGGAATGAAAAATTATACAGTTTTCTGGAAGATACCAATATCAAATTTCAAATAGAAATACACGGACATCCGGTTTGGGTGAAAGCATATTATTTGAATCCTGAGACATTTAAAACGGCACCACTGTTTTTGTTGAGTACAGATATTCCGGAGAATGATTATGTATCTCAAACTATTTGTCATCGTTTGTATGATGCCAACGTGGCTACCAAAGTGGCTCAGTTTATTCTATTAGGAATTGGCGGAGCTAAATTGATAGACGAGTTGAGTTACAATCCCGAGTTCTATCATCTGAACGAGGCACATGGTATCAGCGCTGCTTTTTATCTTCAGAAAAAACTGGGAAGTAAAGAAGCGGTTAAAAACAGACTGGTATTTACCACGCATACTCCGGAAGAAGCCGGAAATGAAAAACATGAAATGCATCTCTGTGAAAATATGGGTTATTTCTGCGGAATGTCTATGGATGAGGTAAGAGAGGCTACAGGTCAGCATGATGAAATGTTCAATCACTCACTGGCAGCATTAAGATATGCTAAACTGGCTAATGGTGTTAGTAAACTTCATGGTGAGGTTAGTAGAGATATGTGGGAGAAATATGACAATATCTGCGAAATCACTTCCATCACCAATGCACAAAACTGGAATTACTGGGCTGATAAGAAGTTGTATGACTTCATGGATGAAAATAAAACAGAAGAGTTCATCGAAAGAAAGAGATATCTGAAGAAGAGAGCAATGGAAATCGTTGCTGATCAAACCGGTAAACTTTTCAATCCCGGTGTGCTGACGATGGTATGGGCAAGAAGATTTGCCGGATACAAAAGAGCGGATTTGATTACAAGAGATCAGGACAGATTTGCGGCATTGGTGAACAATACCAAGTATCCAATTCAGATTATCTGGGCCGGTAAGCCTTATCCATTGGATTATCCTGCTATCAGTGATTTTAATTTTCTGATTAATCTCAGCAAGCAGATGAAGAATGTTGCTG
Organism: Chitinophagaceae bacterium; assembly: GCA_947458275.1. GTDB lineage: Bacteria > Bacteroidota > Bacteroidia > Chitinophagales > Chitinophagaceae > Ferruginibacter. The sequence continues at coordinate 67,115 of CANGYR010000002.1, read as the reverse complement.
TATGTATAGGGTATGAATTATCGCTGAGTAAGAGTCTCAAACAAGTTTCTGATGTATGGATGAACAATCCAAGAATTCCAAGAGAGGCAAGTGGTACCAGTGGTATGACAGCTGCGATGAGCGGCTCTGTGAACTTCAGTACAAATGACGGCTGGATCAGAGAGTTTGTCGATCATGGTAACAACGGCTTCGTTGTTCCTCTGACAGATTATGACAAGCTTTCCGCCCATGAGCAGGATCAATATGACATGGATAACATGTTTGATATTCTCGAAAATCAGATATTGCCAACTTATTACGATAATCCTCAGAAATGGCGTCAGATTGTTATGAATGGCATGAACGATGTTCGTGTTCAATTCGACAGTAACAGAATGGCGAGAGAGTATTATGAGATACTGTATAAATAAGTCGCTTCGCGACGTTTGTAGTTTATAGTTTGTAGTTTGGGGTTTGGAGCTCGGTTAATTATACATTCGACGTTCTTTATTTAGTCCGTTGTTGGTGTTATCACCAACAAACAAATTAAAATAGCCCACGGTTAAATTGAATTGCCCACGGTTAATTTGAATTGCCCACGGTTTTAACCGTGGGAATGTAAAAAAAAACTCCTTCGGAGGGGCTGGGGAGATAAAATCAATAAAAAAAGGCTATCCAATTGGATAGCCTTTTTGTTAAAGACGATGATGTTTTATCCTACAACTGTTACATTAACAGCATTCAAACCTTTTTTTCCGTTTTGAAGTTCAAACTCAACTTTATCTCCTTCTTTAATTTGATTGATTAAACCGCTGACATGTACAAAAGTTTCTTTGTCTGAGTCGTCGTGTTTAATAAAACCGAATCCTTTTTCAGTATTGAAAAACTTTACGGTTCCGTGATTTTTGTCCATTTTTAAATTGTATTAAATTTTTATTAAAGCGTAAAGGTATGCTTAATTTCATGAAATTGCCGTAATAAAATTTTCAATACCAACCGGGAATGATAATAAAGGCTATAACATGTGACAAAAATTAAAAACAATATAAACACATGAATTAGCCGATTTATTCGAGCCGTCCAAATTTTATTTTCCATAATTACCTGTATATTAGCTACTTAGGTATTTCGATACAAATTTGGCTTCACAGATTATTTCCCTATTTTTGAGTATGGCAATACTCAAATTCAGAATCTACTGGGAAGAAGATGAAGGCATCTACCGCAATATCGTAATCAAACATCAGCAAACTTTTTTGGAACTGCACGACTCTATATTAAATAGTTATGAATTTGATAACAAGCACGATGCAACTTTCTACAAAAGCAACGATGCATGGCAGCGTGGAAGAGAAATCACCAAAGAGAAATATGCCAAAGCATATAAAGCAGAGCCTCTCATGATGAGCGAAGCAAGTATCGGCAGTCAGATTGCCGATCCCAATCAGAAGTTCATATTTCAATACGATTTTGCAAAGAACTGGACATTTATGGTGGAGCTTATCGGTGTGGAAAAAGAGGAAGATAAAAAAATAGAATACCCCGCATGCATCAGAAAAGAAGGATTGGCTCCCTCTCAATACGGAACAAAAGGTATCATCGACAGCCGCCTTGCAGAGATGGAGGAGAAATATGATTTACAGCCTGATGCGTTGAGAGATGGTTATGGTGAAGAGGGCGATGAAGACGATATGGATGTATCTGACGCCGATGATAGTGTGGCAGATGACGCTCCCGATGCTTTTTAATTTTTTTTAATCATATAAAGTTTAGAGTTCTTCACAAACTCAAAAACAATTGAAAACAAAAACCTGCATTATTATTGCCGGTCCAACAGCCGTAGGAAAAACTGCAGTTGGTGTCAAGCTGGCAGCGTATTTTAATACTACCATCATTTCTGCGGATAGCCGTCAGTGTTATAAAGAGCTGAACATAGGTGTAGCCAAACCTTCATTGGATGAATTGAAACAGGTGCATCATTTTTTTATTGATTCACATTCTATATCAGATAATCTCTCTGCCGTTGACTTTGAGCATTATGCATTGCATGCAGTAAATGAAATTTTTAAAGAAAATGATGTGGCTGTGATGGTGGGTGGTACCGGCTTGTACATAAAATCATTTTGTGAAGGGATGGATGATATTCCGGAAGTACCCGCTTCCGTAAGAGCATTTGTTGTGGAGGGGTATGAAAAAAACGGATTGGAATGGCTCAGAGATTTGATTCATGAAAATGATAAGTTGTACAGCCGTACAGGCAATATGCAAAATCCTCAAAGAATGATGCGGGCGCTGGAAGTGGCTGTAGGTACAGGAAACTCCATACTTACTTTTCAGAAGGGAGAAAAAAAGAACAGAGATTTCAATATCATAAAAATAGCACTCGACCTTCCCCGCAATGAATTATACGATCGCATCAATCTTCGGGTAGATCAAATGATAAATATGGGTTTGGTGGAAGAGGCATACGGCTTGAAAGATTTCAGACATTTGAATGCCTTGCAGACGGTGGGCTATCGGGAAATATTTGAATATTTTGACGGCAACATCTCTTTGGAAGAAGCTATCTCTCTTATAAAGCAAAACTCACGGCATTATGCCAAAAGACAACTGACTTGGTTTAGAAAAGATGCGTTATATCATTGGATGACTCCGGATGCAGAAGCGGTGATTGAATATGTAAAGCGTTTAATGGCATAGAGGAAGAAGTTTAATTTAATAGGGTGGAAGTTGTTAATTTTGCGGTTTGGAATAAAAAATACATGGTTAAACATGTAGCAACAAAATATACAAGACATGGGTAAAGAATTGACTACAAGAGAAGCGGATTATTCTCAATGGTATAATGATTTAGTTATCAAAGGAGAACTGGCTGATTATTCAGCGGTAAGAGGCTGCATGGTAATTAAGCCCTATGGCTATGCGTTATGGGAAAATATGCGGGATCAGTTGGATAAAATGTTCAAGGAGACCGGACATGTCAATGCTTATTTCCCTTTGTTTGTTCCCAAAAGTTTGTTTGAGGCGGAAGAAAAAAATGCCGAAGGTTTTGCCAAAGAATGTGCGATTGTTACACATTATCGTTTAAAGAATGATCCTGCCAATCCTGGGAAACTCATGGTAGATCCGGATGCGAAATTGGAAGAAGAGCTTGTAATCAGACCTACCAGCGAAGCAATTATTTGGAATACATACAAAGGATGGATTCAGTCTTACCGTGATTTACCTATTCTTGTCAACCAGTGGGCCAATGTGGTTCGCTGGGAAATGCGTACCAGATTGTTTTTGCGTACGGCCGAATTTTTGTGGCAGGAAGGGCATACGGCTCATGCCACCAAAGAAGAAGCGATTGATGAAACTAAAAAGATGCTGGATGTTTATGCGGAATTTGTAGAGCATTATATGGCTGTTCCGGTAGTTAAGGGTGTAAAAACGCCCAATGAGCGTTTTGCCGGAGCGGAGGATACTTACTGCATTGAAGCGCTGATGCAGGATGGTAAAGCATTGCAGGCAGGTACTTCACATTTTCTCGGTCAGAATTTTGCAAAGGCATTTGATGTGCAATACCTTACCAAAGAAAACAAACAGGAATATGTGTGGGCTACCAGCTGGGGCGTTTCTACCAGATTAATTGGTGCGCTCATTATGGCGCACAGTGATGACCAGGGATTGATACTTCCTCCCCGCATTGCGCCTTTACAGGTAGTGATTGTTCCAATTTATAAAGGAGAGGAAAGCAAGCCGGTGATAGACGAAAAAGTAAACGGCATAATAAAAGAATTGAAGTCGCTGGGTATTTCAGTTAAATATGACAACAGTGACAATGCAAGACCTGGATGGAAATTTGCAGAGTATGAATTGAAAGGTGTTCCTGTGAGAATAGCGCTGGGTTTAAGAGATTTGGAGAACAATGTAGTTGAACTTGCGCGCAGAGACACCAAAGAAAAAAATACTGTTTCTATTGACGGGCTTGCTCAGTATGTCAGCAATCTGCTGGAAGAAATACAACAAAATATTTTCAACAGAGCGTTGGCTTTCAGAAATGAAAACATCCGTGAAGCAAATACATGGGATGAGTTTGTGTCATTGCTCGACACTAAAGCCGGCTTTATATCTGCTCATTGGGACGGGACACCTGAAACGGAGGAGAAGATTAAAGAAATGACAAAAGCTACGATAAGGTGTATTCCTCTGAATAACAAACAGGAAAATGGCAGTTGCATTCTTACTGGAAAGCCAAGTAAGGAGCGGGTTTTGTTTGCCAGAGCGTATTAATTATTTCATTAAATTTTTTCTCATTCAATATTGGGTAATAAGGGATCATACCGTCAAAAGCATCTTGCGCAAACTATGGGAAACGGGGAGGAGTTGCAACAGAAACAACCTCCCGTTGTATTGACCGAAGAACAGCGTGCCGGCTTTGAAGCAGGCAGGGTATTGTTAATTGATAAGCCATTACACTGGACATCTTTTGATGTGGTAAGAAAAATTCGCGGTACCATAAGAATTAAAAAAGTTGGGCATGCCGGCACATTGGATCCGCTCGCAAGTGGGTTGCTCATAGTTTGTACCGGAAAGTATACGAAGAAGATCAATGAGTACATGGCTCAGGAAAAAGAATATAGAGGTTCCTTCGTGTTGGGAGCCGTTACGCCTACCTATGATTTGGAAAGCAATCCTGAAAATCACAAAGATTACTCAGGGGTAACCATTGAACAAATAGACTCCGCGGTAAAACAACTTACCGGTCATATAGAACAGTTTCCGCCCATTTATTCGGCTATAAAAAAGAAAGGGACTCCATTGTATGAGCTGGCCAGAAGGGGAGAAGAGGTGGAACTGGAAGCACGGAAAATTTTTATTCAATCATTTGAAATTACATCTGTTGAATTGCCTGTTGTGAATTTTAAAATTGTATGTTCAACGGGAACGTATATACGAAGTATTGCCAATGATTTTGGTAAAATTATTGGTTGCGGCGCCTATCTCTCAAGTCTTCGCAGAACACGCATAGGCGATTTTGAAGTCAGTCATGCTGTTGGAATGGAAGATTTCTGGAAAATCTGATGTTTGGTACTCAACAATATTAGCGCAAATCAGAACGCATATCCTATACCGATAGTAAAGTTAAAATTTTCATATCTCCATTTTCGGTATTCGTCATTATCGCCTCTTGCAAATAGTTTTTTGAAAACATCATTAAAGCGGATGTCGGGTGCTTTCCATCCGTCGTTTATATAATACAACTCAGGTCGTTTGAAACGGAATCCGAAATCAAGTCGCACTACAAAGTAGTTAAAATCCAGTCTGAGCCCCGTTCCTGCAGCAACGCCTAGCTGACTGTAAAAGTTTTTCAAAGAGAATTGCGTAGTGTCTGCTGTGCCGTCTGTTTTGGTATTTTTATAATTCCATACGTTGCCGATGTCAGCAAAAATTGCTCCCTTCAGTTTTAATGTGTTCGGGATGATTTGCGCAATGTCATATCTGTATTCAGCATTCAACTCGAGTTGAATATCTCCAGTACGATCATTGAAGATGGTTCTGGTGGATGAAAACGGAACAAGCCCACGTCCTCCGGGGCCAATTCCTCTTACAGGCCATGCTCTCATACTGTTACTTCCACCGCCAAAATATTGTTTGAAAAATGGCAACGTTCTGTTGGTATCAATACCCAAAAGGGGAATACCAACTCCTACCAGACCTCTGAAAGCAAGGGCGCTTTTATCAAAAGCGATATTATACCTTATGTCTGCATCTGCCTTTATGAATCTTCTTTTATAATTGGTGAAGACAGGCAACAATCCCCAGGTAAGTCCGGATTCTTCCAAACTGAATCTGGTGCTCAGTTCTTTAGAAAGACTGTTGGGATGATTTAATCCGTTGAAGGTTTTAGATACTACAACGCCCATTCCGGCTACAAAGGCTGTATTATAAGAAGATCGGAGAAATGGATTTTCTTTTAGGATATTTCTGAAACTGTCTGTTTGATTGAAAAGATTGCTAAAGCCGGTACTAAAAGGAGAAAATGTCCATTTCCAGTTCTTTTTATTGATACCGGTCCAACCAAAGCTTGCATTAAATGATCTTAAATTAAAAAGATTGATTCTCTGATTGAATGAAAGCGTACTGGAGATGAAAGTCTCACCGGTATTGGATTTGTTCTTGTGAAAAATATTTGGAACGGCAGATAAAAGTAATCCCGGAAAAAAAGTATTATTGCTGTAGCTCAATTCATTAGAGTTAATGAGTCTGTTATTGGCCTTACCGGTGTTGTTGTTTAATTCCAAACCTGCACGAATGTTGTGAGTCATACGGATGGCTTCCCTGGCAACATTTCTGTTAGTAAAAGATAAATTTCCCGACAAGCCAAAAAGATTACCTGCAACGATATTACTGGTGTTACTGGCTGCAGAATAACTCAACTCAATCGCAGATTCAAAACCGTATTTTCTTACGGGGATCATTACAATAAACATATCCAGCACCCCATTGTTATTTTTTGATTCATGAAAATAGATATTGGAAGTTTGCCAGGTTCCTGCTTTTGAAATATTGTAAAGAGTTTTATAATACTCATTTTGATTATACAAATCGCCACTCCTTATACTGATTACTTTATCAAATACGCCCGAATTGAATAGCTTTTTATGGTATCTTAATTCAAAATGATTGGTAGAAGTTTGAATCATACCTGAAGTATCCAGATAGTCATCTCCTTGTCGGGAGTCGGGAATGATTACAATTTTTCCGATGTGATATTGATTAAGTTTTGTTGAGTCAGCAGGCGGATTCAATGCAATCGTCATTCTTATTTTTGGATGCGCTCTGTTCTCTTGAGCTTTTGTCAGTAAGATCAGTTGTTCAAATGGGTCATTAGACACTGAAGTAAGCGCTTCAATGGAGGTGTCTCCTTTCGCTTTAAATTCAGCAGCAGTAATTTTATAATATCCGTTGTTCCTGAAACTGTCTACAAGTCTGTTGATTTCAGTAATGACATTTGTCTTGGTTATTGGAGTGTTATTTTTCAGAAGAGTTTCCGTCTTGAATTTTTCTCCGAGTAATTGTAAGTCAGTTTTTCTGAAACGGTAATTCAATGTGTCAATCAATGTAGGGGTGTTCGATTTGACTATATATTTCACCGTTATCTTTCTGCCCGATGTATCTGTTTTGGTATCTACGATTGCATTATAGTAGCCCAAATGATACATTGAGCTGCGCATATTTTTTGCAGATGAATTTGTCAGAGAACTATCGTAAACAGAAGGGTGATTGATTGTTTTAAAAAAGACAAGACTCTTTTTTACTTTTACCTTGGCATTTTCATCTATCTGAGTAAAAAGTCTTTGTAAAATGAATGGTTTTTCAATTTTTGTAAATTTACTTTGCTTTACATCAATCTTATTTTTATAAAGATAAAACTGATCTTTGGGTGGATTCAATACAAATTGTTTTCCGCAGGAGGAGAGAAGGATGACGAGAAAAATAATTCCCTTCCGAAAAAGCAACTTTGTATCTTTAGTAATAAAAAAAGCCATAGCCATTACAACATGTTAAGCAAATCAAACATCAAATATATTCAAAGTTTACAGCACAAAAAATTCAGAGATGAATATCAGGTTTTTATGGCCGAAGGGCCAAAGGTAGTCAATGAACTCTTACGCTCAGGTGTATTTGAATGTAAAAGGATTTTTGCACTTGAGGAATGGGTCAATTCACAGAGTGAAACCATCCTCAATATTGCTGGCAATAACTTAGAGCAGGTTGAGCAGTTTGAACTGGAAAAGATTGCATTTTATACTACTCCCAATCAGGTTGTGGCAATTTTTTCAATAAGAAAGCCGATTGATAAAATTGAGGTTAATGAAGGGATTACTTTAGTGCTTGACAATATAAAAGACCCCGGTAATTTCGGGACGATCATCAGAACGGCGGATTGGTTTGGCATAAAGAATATTGTTTGTTCCGAAGATACAGTGGATATGTACAACAACAAAGTGGTACAAAGCACCATGGCCAGTCTGGCAAGAGTAAATATTTTGTATGTCAATCTCCCGGAATGGCTGAATGCCAATAACATGGTTCCTGTCATTGCAGCAACGCTAGATGGAATTCATCCTGATAAAGTGAAAAACAGCTCACCAATGATTTTAATCATCGGTAATGAATCCAATGGTATTCGACCTGAAATCTTGGAAATGTCTGATAAACAGGTAACCATACCTCGTATTGGTCATGCCGAATCTCTTAATGCAGCTGTGGCAACAGGCATTCTGCTGCATGCACTTACTCAGTAAAATGTTTATTTGAATTGTATTGCCTTTACAGGGGAGACTTTTTTGATTAGCATGGTAGGAATAATCAAAGTGGCAAAACAAACAATCAGCGTAACGATATCTATTGCAACTACCTGCCACCAGATTATTTTTACACTGGCTGTGCTCATATAGTAAGCTTCTTCATCCAATTTTATAAATCCGGTTTTTTGTTGGATAAAACAAATGGCCAGTCCGGCAATGGTCCCTATTAAAATTCCTGCAGAAGCTATCAGCGCTGTGTTGTACAAAAATATTTTTTGTATGGTCCAGTTGTCCGTGCCCACTGCCTTTAGAATGCCTGTCATTCTTGTTCTTTCCAGTACCAGAATAATCAGACAGGTGATTAAATTAACAACGGCAATAACGAGCATGATGGCAAGAAGTATATTTTTTATCTGCCCTTGCAGGTTAAGCCAGTCGAAAATATTAGGATAAATTTCTTTGATGCTTTTGCTGTACCAGGTTTGCGGCAAACGGTTATAAATCCTGGTGTTGATGCTGTCCGTCATCATATAATCCTTCAGAAAAATTTCGTAACCTCCGATTTGATTCCCTCCCCAGTTATTGAGTCTTCTTATTAGATTGATATCGCACAAAGCAAAATTTTTATCATACTCTTCAATGCCGGTTTTGTAAATACCGGCTATAGTAAGTCTGCGTGTAGCTTTGCTGCCATCTGCTCTGAAGAAAAATACCAGTAGACTGTCGCCGGTTTTAATCTGCAGTTGTTTTGCAGTATGGGCACTGATGTTTATTTCCTTGCTGTAACCACTGTCTTTGAATGATGCCCATTTCCCATTTTGAAGAAATGGTTCTAATCTGCCGAAATTGAAACTGCTGTCGATTCCTTTTAAAAGTACGCTTTCAATGGATGTCTCATATTTCAACAGGGCAGATTTGCTTGCATATCTTTCTACTGATACGGCTTCAGGTATTTTGAAAAGATAATCTTCAACGCCCTTGTCGGTGTAAATTGGCATCTCCTCTGCAATGCTTACATTATTATTAATGTTTTGCTGAACACGAATATGTCCCCAGAAACTGAATACTTTATTGCTGATTACCTGCTGAAAGCCATTTACGAAACTAAGAGCAACAATCATTATCATTACGCTCAATGCGGTAGAGCCTATGGCCAGTCGGATGATAAACCGGGAAAAGGTTTTTCTGCTTTGCAGACTTAATCTTTTAGCTATAAATAATGATAAGTTCAATAGATAAAATTTTCCTACCTTTCAAAAGTAAATTATTTAACTTATTTATTTAACTTAAGTTGTTAACTTTCGTTTCTTCAATTTCAAAAATTCTGCCGTTTGTCTGTCATTAGCATCAATTTTGGATTTCTAAGAAAACTAATCAGAAAATCAATTATTTTTTTTCTGATTTTTTCATTTAATTATTTAAATGCTCAGCATGTTGAAAGAGTATATGTCCCTTTCATCAAAACAGCACAGTTATTTGAATCTGGCAACCAGCAGGGTTTACCTGTATATGTGCTTAACAGCAATCGTAAATTGCAATTGGAATTCGACGATTTGGAAGGGAACGTAAAAAACTACTATTACACATTTGTGTTGTGTGATTACAACTGGAGACCATCCAACCTAAACGTGTTTGACTATATTAAAGGATTTACTCAAAACCGCATCAACACCTACAGATTTTCAAGCATCGCTTTCACGCGTTACACACATTACCAGGCATTTTTACCTGATCAGAATGCGATCCCCACTCAGTCCGGCAACTATCTCCTCAAAGTTTTTTTGGACGGAGATACATCAAAGACGGTCTTTACCAAACAAATGATGGTGGTTGAGCCTAAAGCAATCATCAATGCGGCGGTAGTGCAGCCTTTTACTCCTCAACTGTTCAATACGCACCAGCGTGTAAGGTTCTCCGCCAACATAAAAGATATCAATAGTTTCAGCGCGGCGCAACAAATTAAAGTAGTTGTGTTGCAAAATAACAGATGGGACAATGCCAAAAAAGACATCCTTCCCACTTTTGTAAGAGGAAGTGTTTTGGAATACAATACCGAAAATGTTGGAGTTTTTCCGGGAGGTAAGGAATGGCGCTGGCTAGATTTGAGAAGTTTCAGACTTTTGAGCGACAGAGCAGACAGTTCGTCGAGTAATAATAAAACAACGGATATTTTTTTAAAGACTGATGTCAATCGCTCCGGACAGCGGTATGTTTATTTTCCCGATTATAATGGAATGTATAATATTGTTACCTATGAAAGCATCAATCCACTATGGCAGGGTGACTATGCTACGGTACATTTTAAATTTGATACAGAAAACAGCATTGAGTATAATTACAAAGACGTTTATCTGGCCGGACAATTTACCGGGTATCAGTTGACTGATGACTGGAAATTAAAATTCAACCCATCAACCGGCTTGCATGAATGCAGAGCTTTTCTCAAGCAGGGATATTATAATTACACCTATGTTTCTGTAGATCAAAAAAATCCGGAACAGCAGTTTCCGCTGGAAGGTAATTACTGGGAGACTGAGAACAGTTATACCGTTTTGGTATATTATAAATCCTTTACCGACAGAAACGACCGGTTGATAGGATGCAGCACCATCAATTCAAGAACAGACCGGCCCGGTTTTTCATTTTAAACTGTATTCTTTATTCCTTATCTTTGCACCGGCAAGTCTTATACGACCAGCTCCTGTTGAACTCCCCCAGGACCGGAAGGTAGCAAGGGTAGACGGTTGAGCGGTGCGATGTAAGTAACTTGCCATTTTTAATTAAAAATTAAAAATTTTTAATTTACTTTTCACTTTTCACTTTATACTTTTCACTTTATACTTTTTACTCTAATTTAGCGTATCATATTTAAAACCTCATCGGAATGAAATTTTTTATAGACACAGCAAACCTTGCACAGATTAGAGAAGCCCATGATTTAGGAATTTTAGACGGCGTGACCACCAATCCGTCTCTTATGGCAAAGGAAGGAATCAAAGGCACGGAAGCTGTGATGCAGCACTATAAAACCATTTGTGAAATGGTTGACGGAGATATTAGTGCTGAAGTTATTTCAACCGATTTCGATGGTATTATAGCAGAAGGTAAAAAACTGGTGACTATTCATAAAAATATTGTTGTAAAGGTGCCGATGATAAAAGATGGTATCAAAGCAATCAAATGGTTTACTGAAAATAACATCCGCACCAACTGTACGCTGGTATTCTCTGCCGGTCAGGCAATTCTCGCTGCAAAAGCCGGGGCCACTTATGTATCTCCATTTATCGGAAGAATTGATGACAGTGGCTGGGATGGGATGGAGTTGATCCAGCAGTTAAGCCATATTTTCAGCGTGCAGGGCTATGAGACTGAAATCCTTGCTGCGTCTATCCGTAATCCAAATCACATTATCAAATGTGCTGAAGCCGGCGCAGATGTGTGTACTTGTCCTTTAGATTCAATTCTGGGATTATTGAAACATCCGCTTACTGACATAGGTTTGGCTAAGTTTCTGGAAGACGCGAAGAAATTTGCATAAATTCATTCACTAAAGAGCGCTACTGATTTTTTCTTTTCTTTCTTGCCGGAGGAGCATAAATTTCTTCCAGTGTAGGGAGAGGGGCTTCTTCTTTTCTTTTCACGTACATGGTGAAATCTTTTTGTATCGTCGTGTTTTTTAGCACGACCCTGATATCAACTTTTTCCTCAGTAAAATCAAAAGGAAGCACCAGACTGTTTCCGGAAAAGACACCTGCCGAACTGCTGAATATGATATGACTCGTATCTAAGGGAATGTACTTCCCATTTTGAAGAAGACCGTCTACATTGATATAATTGTAGCTGCCTTTTTTGAGACTATCTGTATAGAGATTGATGTATATACTGTCAATCTTTTGCGCCATTGACAGAACCGGCACGAGTGAAAATAAAATTGAGAATAATACCGGACTGATAAATACTTTTTTCATTGAAGATTAAATGAAATTACTAAACTATTATTAAATATTTTTAAACGAAAAATATAAAAACAAAAGGGTATTAGAATTTTCAATAAATTACAATTGAGAAAATTCGAAAACAGCGGAACTTTTCTTTATAAAAATTCAGAAAATGAACATCAAAGTATCCGGCGTTGGTACCATGCAGCAGCTGTTGGAGCTGGACAGACTGGATATTGATTTTGTTGGATTGGTTTTTGATAAGACATCCCCGCAATATGCCGGTAAAAACATTCACGCTGATCAAATAAAAGCGATAGATTTTGATATAAAAAAAGTAGGCGTTTTTGTTAATTCAACGATTGACGAGATTATCGAAACCATTGAAAGTTACCGTCTTGATCTGGTGCAGTTAAATGGTTCAGAAACGCCTGATTTTTGCCGCCAACTTTCTGAAGATGCTCCCATCATCAAAAATATTTTTTTAGACAATTATACGTCCGAAAATTTTACAGATACACTGGCACAATACGATGAAGTATGTGACTATTATTCTTTTGATTTCAGCACAAATCAAAAAGGGGCTTCTAACTCAGACTTTTCACGCTGGAATATTTTAGAGCAAATACAAATTCAGAAACCATTCTTTTTGGGAGGGAATACCACCAGACCTTCGGATGCAAGATTCTTAAATAATTTCAGACATCCGGACTATTTCGGAGTGGAACTGAACCGGCATTTTGAAAAAACACCCGGCATCAAGGACATGGCACTTGTTTTGACTTTTGTGCAAGCCATTAGGCAAGTCAATAATTAGTTTAGACGTTTAGGGGATTAGGGGTTTAGGTATATACTTCTCTAAACTTCTAATCCACTAAACTACCAAACGATGTTATTCAACCTTGGTGATCTTAATAATATTCGTCGGCAAATGCTTATCCACCGGCGTACTTCCTGTATTTACCACGACATCATCTTTTTTGATGTATCCTCTTTCTTTAAGAATATTTATTTGATCAAAAATGATATCATCCAGACTTTCTTCTTCACCATAGTAGAATGCCCTCACGCCCCAGCTTAAGCTAAGCTGGCTAATCAACGTTCTTTCCTTGCTGAAAATATATAATGGACTTTTTGGTCTGTAACTGCTAAGCATAAACGCAGTATAGCCGCTTTGAGTCATACCAATAATAGCATTGGCATGGGCATCACTGGCAAGTTTACAGGCGCTGTAACAAATGGCATCACTCATAAAAGAGGGAGAGTGGGGTTGAGGAGCCAGTATGTCATCACGGTCATAATCATATACACTTGCTTCCACTTCGGTAATGATTTTACTCATGGTTTCCACCACTAATGTAGGGAAATTCCCCATGGCTGTTTCTCCGCTCAACATTACGGCATCTGCCCCTTCCAGAACGGCATTGGCCACATCACTCACTTCACTTCTGTTGGGCTTGGTACGGTCTATCATGCTCTCCATCATCTGTGTGGCTACAATAACCGGCTTCGCGCGGTGCATACACTTGCGGATGATTTCTTTCTGCATAACAGGCACTTGTTCAATGGGTATTTCAACACCCAGGTCGCCTCTGGCAATCATTACGCCATCGCTCTCAATGATGATGTCGCGAAGGTTTTTCAATGCTTCCGGCATTTCAATTTTGGCAATGACTTTTATTTTGCTGTTCTTTTCTTTGATTCTTTTTTTAAGTTCGATGATATCAATGGCCTTACGCACAAAAGACAGCGCCACCCAGTCGAGGTTCTGCTCTATGATAAACTCCAGATCGGCAATGTCTTTTTCTGTCAGTGATGGCATACTCAAATCACTGTCGGGCAGATTCACGCCTTTTTTAGGGAGTAAGATTCCTCCAAGCACCACCGTTACCAATACATCCTTGTTATTCAGTATTTCTTTTACCTTGACTTCCATCTTCCCGTCATCCAGAAAGATACGCTCATTTACTTTCACATCGGTGGTGAGGTTGGGGTAGGAGACATATACTTTCTCTTTAGTACCCACGATTTTTTCTGTAGTGAAAATGATATCATTTCCGGGTTTCAAATCTATGCTTCCATGTTCTATTTCTCCTACTCTGAGTTTAGGTCCCTGAAGGTCTCCCAGAATGGCTATGTTGTAAGGTTCTGTTTTATTGATTTTGCGAATGGCTTCAATGATTGCTTTTTTGTCATCATGAGCGCCGTGAGAGAAATTCAGTCTGAATACATTCACCCCGGCTTTTACAAGAGATAATAATTTGTCGTAAGTGCTGCAGGCAGGACCAACGGTAGCAACAATCTTTGTTCTTTTTTGAGAGTGCGCAATACCCGCCTGATTATCCATCTCCTGGTGCAGGTACTTTTCAATTTTTTTGCTCATTTTGTTCTTTTATGCAACCTTTATTTCCGGTAAATGATTCGGTTGTTGATTAATTGATTTTGTTAATTTTTCGTTTATGCGTTCATGTTATGTGGCAAGTATCTTAACGATATTCATCCACTCTTCATTGATACGTTGTTTTTTCTTTACGGCTTCGTTCAGGGGAGTATAATTCATTTTGTTGTTCAGGATGCCCACAAAAACATTGTGTCTGCCTTCCATCAGGCACTCAACGGCATGATAGCCCATTCTGCTGGCAATGACTCTGTCCATACAGGTAGGCGAGCCACCACGTTGAATGTGGCCGAGGATACATACCCTCACCTCCATTTTAGGAAGTCTGTCTTTAATTACATTGGTTAGCTCATTTGCTCCTCCAAATTCATCTCCCTCTGCAACGATGATCAGATTCACCAGTTTTTTACGTTTCTCTCTTTCTTCCAAAGATTTGATTACATCTTCAATATTGGTTTTTCTTTCAGGGATGAGAATGTTCTCTGCCCCTGTAGCAATACCGCTGTGCAAAGCAATGTAGCCGGCATCTCTTCCCATCACCTCTATCACGAATAAACGATCGTGTGCATCAGCTGTATCTCTTACTTTATCTATTGCTTCAACCGCAGTATTCACCGCCGTATCAAATCCTATGGTAAAATCTGTACCTGCAATATCTTTATCAATAGTACCCGGAAGTCCTATGCAGGGAATATCATATTCATTGCTGAACGTCTGTGCCCCACGGAAACTACCGTCGCCGCCAATGATTACCAATCCGTCAATGCCTCTTTTTGTCAGATTATCGTATGCTTTTTTTCTTCCTTCGGGGGTGAAAAATTCCATGCAACGGGCGGTCTTAAGAATAGTCCCGCCTCTCTGAATGATATTGGCCACACTGCGGTTTTCCATTCTGAAAATATCATCCTCCACCATACCGCTGTAGCCGCGCATGATGCCGTACATTTCCAGCTTGTGATAATTGCCGGTTCTTACCACCGCTCTGATGGCAGCATTCATACCCGGACTGTCACCGCCGCTAGTTAAGACTCCGATTTTGTGTACTTTTTTCGACATAGTAGTATTTGAATTAAAACCTGCTGTTTTTTGTTGTGTCAAATTTACACATTAAAAATGAATCTATCTTCTTAATCATTATTTATTAATAGATTCTGTAAGTAAATTGGGGAAAACGCCTTCCCACACAACTGCAATAAATACAATTTTAATTTGCTTTTGTTTAAGGGCTACATCCTTTCGGGTACGTTAATGCCCAGCAACTGCATGCCGCTTTCCAGTACATTGGCGGTCATGGACGACAATTGCAGTCTCAATGCCCTTTTTTCAGCAGTTTCCGCGTTGGCGATAGAATGTTCGGTATAAAGAGAATTGAATGTTTTTGCCAGTAAAAAAACATAATTCGCAATGGCAGAAGGGTTCAATTCGGCAGCGGCGCTCTCAATGGCAGACGGGAATTGTTCCAGTACCACCATCAGCTCTTTTTCCAAAGGCAATAAAGCATCACTCACCGCTTCTTGGTTGTTTAAAGATTGTTTTCTTAAAATGCTCTTAATCCTTGCATAAGTATATTGAACAAAGGGCCCTGTAAATCCATGGAAATCTATTGAGTCCTCCGGATTGAAAATCATTTTCTTTTTCGGATCCACCCGCAGCAGATAAAATTTCATGGCACCCAAACCGATGGTACGATAAAGAGCATCCAGTTCATCTGCATCAAAATCTTTTACCTTACCCAACGCTTCTGTATGATGCCTTGCCGTGTCAATCATTTCCTTCACCAGATCATCGGCATCCACCACCGTTCCTTCTCTGCTTTTCATTTTTCCGGTAGGCAGTTCCACCATGCCATAACTGAGGTGGTAAATATGATCGGCATAGGGCAATCCCAGTTTCTGCGCAATCAGCTTCAACACTTTCATGTGATAGTTCTGTTCATCACCAATCACATAAATGCTTTGGTCTATTTTGTACTGATCATATTTTTGTTGGGCCAAACCAATATCCTGCGTGATGTAAACAGATGTTCCGTCTTTTCTCAACACCAATTTTTCATCCAGTCCATCGGCTGTAAGGTCTATCCAAACACTGCCGTCTTCTTTTTTATAAAAAACATTTTTATCCAGCCCTGCTTGCACAATATCTTTTCCCAGCAAATAAGTATTGCTTTCATAGTAGGTTTTGTCAAAATCACTTCCGATTGATTTATACGTCACATCAAATCCTGCGTACACCCAGCCGTTCATTTCTTTCCAGAGTTGTATTACTTCCGGCTTTCCTGCTTCCCAGTCCTGCAGCATTTGCTGGGTTTGCAACATGATAGGCGCATTCTTCTCAGCATCGGCTTCTGAAGCCCCTTGATCCATCAATTCTTTTATTTGCTTCTTGTATTCATCATTGAATTTTACATAGTATTCACCCACAAAATGATCGCCCTTGGTGTTGGTGGAAACCGGCGTAGCTCCGTTGGCGAAGAGCTGCCAGGCAATCATACTTTTACAGATATGTATGCCTCGGTCATTTACTATGCAACTTTTGATGACTTCATATCCATTCGCTTTCAGAATTTCAGCCACACTCCATCCCAAAAAATTATTTCTTAAATGGCCCAAATGCAATGGCTTATTGGTATTGGGAGAAGAATATTCCACCATCACTTTCTTGCCGTTCATGGCTTGTTTGCCAAAACAGATATCATGATAATTTCTTTTCAGCAAACTTATCCAGTAAACATCTGAGATGGTTACATTCAAAAAACCTTTGATGATATTGAATGAAGTAAAAAGATGGGGATGGTTTTTAATGAGCCCTTCTCCCAGCTCGTTGCCTATGCTGTCGGGAGATTGTTTGAGTGATTTCACCAGGGAAAACAATACCACCGTATAATCGCCTTCAAATTCCGTTTTGGTCTGATTTATTTGAAAATCCTTTTCTGTAAATGTGTTGTTATACAGTTTGGATAGTGTATCAACAACGGCTTCTTGTAAATGTTTAACAATACTCATTTTGCAAAAATAACAATTAACGCTTTAACCATTATCTTTGCGGACTTTTAATAATTATGATTAGTGTAAATAATATAACCCTGGCCTATGGCAAAAGGGTACTGTTTGATGAGGTGAATATCAATTTCACCAAAGGAAATTGCTATGGTATTATCGGCGCCAATGGGGCCGGGAAATCAACCTTTTTAAAAATCATCAGTGGCGAGATAGAGGCCAACAAAGGAACCATAGATATTACGCCGGGTGAGCGTATGGCTGTTTTAAATCAAAATCAATTTGCCTTTGATGAACAAACGGTTATTAATACAGTGTTGATGGGGCATAGTAAAATGTGGACCATCATGCATGAGCGCGATGCGATATATGCAAAAGAAGATTTCTCTGAGGCCGACGGCATTAAGGCGGGAGAATTGGAAATTGAATTTGGAGAGATGGGTGGCTACACCGCGGAGAGTGATGCGGCAACTTTGCTGAGTGAGCTGGGAGTTAAAGATGATTTACACTCTTTACTGATGAAAGACATCAGTGCCAATTTAAAAGTAAGGGTATTGCTTGCTCAGGCCTTGTTTGGCAATCCGGATATTCTTTTATTGGATGAGCCTACGAATAACCTGGATGTGGAAACCATTAGCTGGCTGGAAAACTTCCTGGCTGATTATGAAAACATCGTTTTGGTGGTAAGTCACGATCGTCACTTTCTTGACACAGTTTGTACCCATGTGGCGGATGTGGACAGAAGCAAGATAAAAGTATATACAGGTAATTACACCTTTTGGTACGAGAGCTCTCAGCTGGCTGCGCGTCAGATGTCGGATAAGAATAAAAAGATGGAGGAGAAGCGCAAAGATTTGCTCGACTTCATCGCACGATTCAGTGCCAATGCCTCTAAAAGTAAACAGGCTACCAGTCGTAAGAAAGCTTTGGAGAAACTGGTCATAGAAGAAATTCAGCCATCCAACAGAAAATATCCCGGCATCATATTCAAGCAAGAGAGAGAAGTGGGCAATGAAATTCTGAAAGTGGAGGGATTGTCCAAAAGCATTGATGGTAAGTCGTTGTTCAGCAAAATCAATTTCGATATTCAGAAAAATCAGAAGATTGCATTTTTGAGCCGCGATCCTTTGGCGCTGACAACTTTCTTTGAGGTGATCAACGGAAAAACAAAAGCAGACGGCGGAAGTTATGAATGGGGTACAACCATCACGACTGCCTACTTGCCGAATGACAATAAAGAATTTTTTGAGGGAAGCAATTTTAATCTAATGGATTGGTTGCGTCAGTATGTGCCACCAACGGTGAAAGATGTGGATGAAGATTTCTTAAGAGGATTTTTGGGGAAGATGCTTTTCAGCGGGGATGAAATTTTGAAGAAAACGAATGTGCTGAGCGGGGGGGAGAAGGTAAGATGTATGCTGAGCAAGATGATGTTGCAAAACCCCAATGTGTTGATTTTGGATGAGCCCACCAACCACCTTGATCTGGAAAGTATCATTTCATTCAACGACAGCATGATTGCATTTCCGGGTATTGTATTACTGACAACACATGATCACCAGTTTATGCAAACGGTAGCTAACCGTATCATTGAAATTACGCCCAACGGAATGATTGATAAATTGATGTCTTATGATGAATACCTGCAGGATGCCAGAGTGAAAGAGCAACGTAAGGAATTGTACGGAGAATAAAATGTTATAAGTTGAAAAACATCATCACTGCCACACTGGATTTCTTTTATCCTCCTTTCAGGAAGTTCATGCCTGTAGTCACCTACAGATATGCCGCCTGTGGCAGTGCTAATACTGTGCTGGGATTGCTGCTCTATAATTTTTTATGCTATTTCGTATTTGCTAATGAAAATATTTCAGTAGGTCCTTTGGTTTTTAAACCGCACATGGCGGCTTTGTTTGTGTCCGGCACTACAACTTTCATGGTGGGCTTTATGCTTAACCGTTATATTGTCTTCACCGAATCATACCTCAGAGGTAGGGTACAGTTTATCAGGTATTTACTTTCTTTCTTTTTTAATTTAGGGCTTAACTATCTACTGCTCAAACTTTTTGTTGACATGCTCAAGATAGAACCATACATCAGCCAGCTTGTTTGTACCATCATCATCATTGCGGTGAGTTATGTTACGCAGAAGTATTTTACTTTTAGGATTAAGAATAATTAGACAATTCGACAATTCGACGATGTGGAAATTTGGAGATGTGGAGATGTGAAAATTTGAAGATGTGGAAATGTGAAAATTTGGAAATGTGGTTACAACCGTTAAACCCTTATACCAGCGCAGCGATTTAAACCAACGCAGTGTCTTAAACCGTTAACGGCGCTCCGCGTCCCTAATCTCTCAAATACTGATCTGAAGCTTTACTTTTGTTTTGAGTGCAGCAAATACTCTTACCAGGGTATCAATAGTTACATTGCTGATATTACTTTCAATTCTGGATATTTGGGCTTTCTGAACGCCAATTAGTTTTCCGAGTTCCTCCTGTGTAAGATTCCTTTTTTTTCTTGTATCTCTGATGGCTTTTCCAATAATTTCTAATTGCAACTTATATTCAAATAGCTCCCTTTCTGGAGTGCCTTTTTTACCTATCAGTTTATCCTGAACTTGAGTTAAAGTATATGTCTTCATTTCTTTTCTTTAATGCTGAAGTAATATTTTTTTAATTCCATCGCCTTCAAGATTTCTCTATCCGGCACTTTGTTGCTTTTTTTTATGAATCCGTGTGCGCAAATTACCAGTGTTTTCATAGAAGATGTTTTGTCCCAAAAAGCCAATAATCTGTATTGAATACCGTTATATAATGTTCTGAATTCCCATATATCATCAGTTAATTTTTTGAATAAAGCGGTGTCTTTTTCTACCTGTGCTTTCCGAATATTAAATAGAATTTTATTTTGCTCCTTTTTCCCCAAGCCCTTTAAAAATTCAAATGCTTCTTCTGAAAAGATGACTTCAAAAAACGTAATCATTCACAAGACATTTACGAAGTTAAATAATGTTTCGTTATATAGAAACTTTATTGCGATTATTTTTTGATATTTTATCCAGCAAAAATCATTTTCGACATCAAATTAACAAGGGGAAAATAACGGACATGAGTCGCTTTTTTTCTGTCGAGGTTCCAGTTTGCTGATGTGCCAATTTGACGATTTGACAATTCGGCAATTTGAAGATTTGAAAATTTGGAAATGTGAAAATTTGAAAATGTAGTTACAACCGTTAAACCCTTATACCAGCGCAGCGAATAAAACCAGCGCAGCGAATTATACCAACGCAGTGGTTTAAACCAACGCAGTGATTTAAACCCTTCAACCAGCAAAACTTTTTAATTCCTGTTTAGTGAGATAGCTTTTATAATTTCGGTATGATCTTCAGTGAGGCCTATGAGAGAACTCGTTTGTATCAAATGATCCTTTAACAATTCAGGCAACTCATTCAAAGATTGATCATCATCAATAATAATGAATTCTTCATTGGGCTTGTTTGCATTCAGCCAATTGATAATTTCATCTTTTCTGCTGGCATGATTGGAATTGTCTGGAAGCAGTTTTATTTTTTTGATTACAATGCCCCTGTTCTTGAAAATATTTTTCCATTGATCAATGCTGAATCTTGATTTATGAGAAGTTGTAAGTATTACGGTGTCGTTATCAACAATCAAGTTCTGAAGGGCACGTACGGCTTTAATGCTGAATGCCGGAAATCCATCACTCAGAAATTCCGGAGTTTTCCAGCCTTTGGCAGGCACCATCACGCCGTCTATGTCAAGAAAAAATAACATAAAGTAAAGGTAGAATTTATTTAAGCAAGTCTATAATTTTCTCAATGGATATTTTATTAAACACAGCATCTTGTTCATTTAATAATTTAATTTTTGCCGGAGTATCCCAATCTTCATATTCGAATTCAACTGATTCCCAGTCAATTGTGGCAACAGAAGGTGAGATGATTCCCGGAAGTCTTTCGATTGGAAAGTTAGAAAATAGAGATGCGATGTATCGGTGGTGTCCGTCACAGATACAATTCCTCTCAATTTTTATTCCGGAGAATTTTAATCCCGCAGACATTTTTTTAAATATTCTGTTGATGATTGGCAGACTCATTTTTGATTGCGTAGGGGATAACTCAATTTGATTTTTTTTAATAAAATCAGTTATGAGCTCTTTGGTTAATTCCATCGTGTTTTTTAAGTTGGGAAAAATTTGAGACAAAAAGAATCATTTTGACTAATTTATAGATGATGTATTCCAGGTTTACAGAAAAGAATTTTCTTTTCAAAAATCGGTGGATCCTTTTTGGTAATGTGGGCCAATTGACGATGTGAAAATTTGAAGATGTGGAAATTTGGAAATTTGAAAATGTGGTTACAACCGTTAAACCCTTATACCAGCGCAGCGATTTATACCAGCGCAGCGATTTAAACCAGCGCAGCGACTTAAACCAGCGCAGCGACTTAAACCAGCGCAGCGACTTAAACCAACGCAGTGACTTAAACCAGCGTCAGCGACTTAAACCGTTCAACGCCGCTCCGCGCCCCTATATTAATTTTTCATTAACTTTCCTCCCTCCCCAACACATTCCCCAAAAACCAAAATCCCTGAAACCCACCATTTTACAAGCGCAAACACTTGAAAATAAAAAATATATTAGATTTGTGGATTAATGTTGAGAAATCATGTGAGAAATCGGATTTTCTTAGCTAAATTAGTTATATTTTTGTTAACGCTAGTGCCATATATCCTCTCCAAAAACTAACCGATCCGCTTCCATAAAACCATTACGTGCAAACAAACGTTTTGTAGAAATTATAAAACGCATTTGCGACAAATCAATTTGTGATTTTTTTTCTGCACAAAAATTTAATCGTGCAGATTAAAAAATTAATTTTTGTTTTTTAAGAATTAATAAAAAATATTTCATCATTCATCTGCTGATGAATTTTGCAACAACAAAAAAAAGATTGTATGACAAACATCTACATCAACGATTCATCACTTAACACTCATCACTCATCACTCGTGTGTGCTGAAGTAAAAAGTGAAAAGTTAAAAGTGAAACACTCATCACTCATCACTCATCTCTCATCACTGATGTTGATTCTTCTTCTAATGATAAGTAACGTGGGGTGGGGGCAGTTAGTATTTAATCAAGACGCTACAGCAGCAACTAGCGGTACTGCGGTTAATACAGCTTCTGGTTCAGGAGGATTGAGTTGGACTCAATTTTCAGGTGCAGTGTCTGGGTTTAAAGTAGCAAATTCTTTGTCCTTAACATATTCTGGCTACAATGGAGGAGGTGGTAATTATGTGAATGTCCCAAGTGGAACTGCTGGTGTTGGAGGTCCTGGATCAACCAGTGTTTCAAGCTCTTCAAATACTTTCTACTACTCTTTTTTATTAAATGTTCCAACTGGAATTGGGACCGGAGTAGTAGATTATATTGCGGGATTGAATAATAATGCTACATCTTATTTCGCTAGACTTTTTATAAAATATGTTTCATCTTCAACTTATAATTTAGGGATCTCAAAAGCTGGTGGTACAGGAACATATGGTACTACTACTTTAAATGCAGGGACAACTTATTTGATTGTGGTTAGATATTCTTATACTGGAGTAACTAATTCAGATCCTGTATACTTATGGGTTAATCCCTCACTATCTTCAGAGCCTTCAACAAGCTCAGGTGTAGAAGCATCTATTACTAGCGGAGTAGCTAACGCATCTAACTTTACAAATGCATTTGGTTTTTTCACCAGAGCAACAGCTTCAACAACTCCGGCTTATAATATTGATGCTATAAGAGTCGCATATGCTTCTCCATCCGCAACCGCATGGTCAAATCTCGCCGCAGCCACAACTTCGACTTTAGCAGCCTATGGCACACAATTATCCGGCAATGTTTTGAAAGCAGCTACTAATGTTCCTTTGGCGGGTTTTACCGTTACCCCACCTACTCAAGGAGCTAATTTTACTGCACTAACCGTTACTGGTGCTACTGCCACTTCTTCTGATGTTTCGAATGTTCGTATTTTCAGAGATTTTAATGGTGATGGGCTAATTAATACAACTGGCGGCACTGATGCCGCTGTTTCAGCATCCGCTGTCAGCTTTGGTACTACAATGAGCATTACTATTTCCGGTGAAACAGGTTTTACGTCAGCCAGAAATTATTTAATTGTAGGAGATATCGCTTCAGGAGCCACAGCAGCAAGTGTTGGGGTTAGTATTGGTTCTGCTGCATTCACAACATCAGCACCTTTAAATACCGGCTCAATGGCGTCGGTTTCACGTACAATTGCATCTCAATCTACCCCAACCACAACAAGCATATCTCCAACAAGCGCCACAGCAGGAGGAGTAGGTTTTACCTTAACCGTAAACGGTACCAATTTCGTAAGCGGACTTTCAACCGTAACATGGGGAGGAAGTAATCGTACAACTACATTTGTAAGCTCAACTCAATTAACAGCATCTATAAGCGCTAGTGACATTGCGAGTTCCGGATCTGTAAATGTTGGAGTAACTACATCCGGTGCGGCATCGGCTTCCGGTACACAGTCCTTTACTATAAATTCCAGCGGCAATGCTACTCCACCCACACTCACTGCAGCAACAGGCGCAACAGTTGATGGAACCTTTGATGTGTCACTAGGAACCGACGATGCTACATGGAGAACTAATATCAGCAGCATCACAGTCGGCGGCAGCACGCTGTCGGCTACGGCTTACGATAAAACAATTTCAGGATTAATTCGCTTTAATCCAGCCAATGATGCTTTGTTGCAAACGCCGGGTAATAAATCTATAATAATTAACTCAGACGGCTACACCGCAACTTCTACTTTAACTCAGGCAATTGCAGTTGGCGCAGCCAATGCAAATCAATCCACACTTACTCCCACCTCAGCAAGCATTACAGCCAATGGTTCAAGCATTCAAACCTTAACCGTAACTGCCAAAGATCAATATGGTAACAACCTGTCAGCCGGCGGTGCTACAGTGGCTATTACCAGATCCAGCGGTAGCGGTACAATAGGTAGCGTTACTGATAATGCTAATGGCACCTACACTGCTACTGTAACTTCACCCACTGCTACTGGCAGTGGTGTATTTGGTGCAACCTTAGGTGGTACAACTGTTAAGGCAGGTACGGCCAGTCAGGTCACCTCCACTATAACTTATACAGCAGGCACTGCTACCAAGTTAATTGTTACCGGAACCGGAACGCAAACTGCCGGTTCAGCACAAACAATTACCATAACAGCACAGGATGCTAACGGAAATACTGCAACCGGTTATACCGGAAGTAAATCACTTACTTTTAGCGGAGCCACCAGCTCTGCATCACCGGTAACCGCTCCAACGGTTACAAACGCTTCATCAGCAGCCATAGCATTCGGTTCTTCTACCAGCATAACATTTACAAATGGTGTTGGCTCAGGGTCCATGATTTTATATAATGCTGAATCAGCCACTATTGCTGTAACAGACGGAACGATATCATCAACATTAACTGATCGGTTAAGCGTTACGGTTAGTGCAGGTGCATCTACCAAATTGGCCATCACCTCTTCTGCTGTAACCACCACTGCCGGTGTGGCATCCTCCTCAATCACGGTTCAAAGACAGGATGCATTTGGTAACGCAAACTCAACAGATGCAAACAGAACTATTAATTTGTCAAGCAATTCAACAGGTGCGGTAACCTTTAATCCGGTTTCTTTAACCATTTCTAATGGAAGCAGTAGTACAACGTTTACTTATACAGATACTAAATCAGGTACGCCAACAATAACGTTAGCTAGTACTTCTCCTTCTACAATCACTTCTGCTAATCAAGGTGCTACGATTAATGCTGCTGCCGCCAATAAATTGGCTGTTACAACTCAACCTATTGCACCTACAAGAAATGGCAATGCGTTAGCTACGCAGCCGGTTGTTACAGTGCAGGATCAGTATGGTAACACTATTACCGGTAGCTCAGCAAGTATTACGGCATCTGCAGCGGAAGCTACCTGGACATTGGGTGGTACCACTTCAGTAAGTGCATCCTTGGGTGTAGCTACCTTTACAAACCTAACAGCCACCAGTTCAGCCGCAGTTGCTTCTGCCACTATAACATTTGCTTCTACCGGCTTAGCCAGTGCAACATCAACACCGGGTTTTGCGATACCTGCACCATTAACAGGATTGGGAGCGTTTCCGGAAATAGTAGGTGGATTTGAAGCACAATCTTTAGGTAGCGTTACATCTTCGTACGCACAGGCCACACAATATTCAACTTGGTCATTAAATAATAGTTCTTCTGCAACATCTTCAATTTCTTCTACTGGTGGTCGTTCTGGTCCATTCTACATCTCATATTCTAGTACAAGTTCAGGAACAAGAAGGATTCAATCTCCTACAGTTAGTGCTGCTAGCTCTGGCGGCTTCCAAGCCAGTACAAATTACATAATTCAGTATTATTACAGAACTGCTGGGGTCAATAGCTTTGGTACTGCTATATCTATTGATGGAACAACAAACTGGTCTACCTTAGAAACTACCGGTACACTATCTACTACAAGTGGAGCATGGACTAAAAGAACAGTACTACTAACTTCAAATGCAGGAACTTCACCTACCGGAATAAGCGCAACAAATTCACGCTATGGTATGATTCAGTTTAGAAGTAATGCCAGTATGGGAAGTAATGCTATTGACATAGACGATGTAGTAGTTTATGCGGGAAGTTCTGCTGATATTACTCTTCCCGGTGCTCCCGGAGCGGTAACCGTTGGCTCCGCAACCAACACATCTTTGAATGTTAGTTGGGGAGCGTCAAGTGATATTGATGGAGGCGGCTATGTAGTGGTTCGTTACACTTCATCACCCGCTGCCGACAATGCCCCTAATCAACAGGGTATTTATACCACAGGCAATACTATTACCAATGGTACGGGTAGTTTAACCGGTACGGTTGTGTATATCGGAACTTCAACGTCATTTACCGACAACAGTCTTTCTACCGGTACTGATTATTGGTACAAAGTGTACACGGTAGACAAAGCATACAACTATTCAGCCGCCGCAGAGGGTTCAGGTACTACCACAGGCGCAAGCTCACCTACCAAACTTTCGTTTACTACGGTTCCTTCTTCAGCAACTGTAGGAACAGGATTTTCAGTTACCGTAAAATCGTTGGATGATAATGGTAATGCCCGCAATGTAACCGACGCTACTCAATTTTCTCTTAGCAATACTGGAGGAGGAACATTAAGCGGTACCACTTCCGGAACAATTGCTTCCGGAAGCAATAGCGTAACGCTTACCGGATTAATTTTGAGTAGTACAGGTACAGGTATAACACTTACTGCTACCCAAACAAGCGGAAGTATTACACTTGCCGATGGCACCAGCACAGAATTTACTGTAGTTCCCGCTAATCCTACATCCTTTACGGCTACTACCAATAGCAGTGCACAAATAAATTTAGCAAGTACCGCCAATTCAAATACAGATAACATCGTAGTGGTTACCAATGGAACGGGTACATTTACTGCACCAACTGCAGGATCAGCACCGGGTAGCGTTGGTGATATTCTTACAGGTTCGGGAGGCAACATCGTATATCTTGGTGCTGCCAGTGGATTAAGCAATCATACCAGTCTAACATCCAATCAAATATATTACTACAGAGCATTCTCCTATGATGGCAATAATTTATATTCTTCCGGTTCGTCGGCCAATGCCACAACGCTTGCTTCAGTAACAACAGGAACTTCGGGAACGATTACCAGTACTTCAGCAGTAATTAGTAATAACAGTGTTACTGCCGGGGGAGGTGCTACATTAACAGCTCGCGGTTTGGCAATAGGCACTTCGGCTTCGCCTACCACGCTAACTTCAAGCGGTGCTACAGCTACGGGGTCCTTTAATCAGACGGCAAGTTCGCTTAGCGCGCAAACACAATATTTTGTGAGAGCTTATGCAACCAATGCGGGTGGAACATCTTATGGATCAGATATCAGTTTCCGCACACTTTCTGCACCTGCAACAGCGCAGCCAACTACTTTGTCGGCCACTGCACTTGGAACCACTTCCATCAGTGTTTCCTTAACAGGTAGCGCAACTTATCCTTCATCGGGTGCTACTAAGTCGGGTTATTTATTATTATACGGCACGGGAACTCCTGCTTTGGTGGCAAGCCCTAATGGTCAGGCCCCGGCTTCTGCCATCAGTGTTGGAACACAAATAGCTGTAACGGAGGCCAATGCCCCCACAGCACCTTCGGTTTCTGGTTTAACAGCCACCGGACTTGCTGCCCTAACAACGTACAATCTCACTATTATCCCTTATACCTGGGATGGCACCAATCCAGAAACATATAACTACTTTACCACAGGTGCCAAAACAACCTCCGTTACTACTTTAGGAGCAGGTTATTACTGGAACGGAGGAGACAATACGCAGAATCCCGCTTTGGGAGGAAGTGGCAACTGGAGTGGTACGAACAATTGGCGTATAGACAATAACGGTAGTCAGGCAACATGGGCTGATGCAAATCCGGCTTACCTTGCCGGCACAGGTGGCACCGTAACGTTATCTGCTTCTGTAGCACCCAGCAGCACTACAGTGCAGTCTTCAGGTTATACATTAGCGACAACCGGTTCAAGTGCCATAACAATGAGTGGAGATATAGGGTTAGGTTCAAATAATATTACTGTTTCTCCTATAACCGGCGCGGATCTTACCCTCAGTGGTATCATTTCAGGAACAGCTTCTTTAACTAAAACGGGAACCGGGACATTATTGCTTTCCAATGGTTCAAATTCTTACTCAGGAGGTACTACCATTAATGCCGGAACGCTCAGTATAGATGGTGCTAACAGGTTAGGTGCTAGTACAGGAGCGCTAACTATCAATGCCGGAACCTTTAAAGTACTTTCAGGAATTTCGAGCTCAAGAAATTTTGTAATTGGAAATAGTGCCAGTACGATTGATATCAACAGCAGTCAAACTTACACCTTTGCATCAGCTTCAACAGTCAGCGGTAGCGGAAGCGGAAGGTTGAATAAGATCGGGGCTGGATCCCTTATTTTTCCTTCGACAAATGCTACCAACCATACATGGTCGGGGGGGACTACAATTAGTGAAGGTATACTTCAAGTCAATAAAAATACAGACTTGGGAAGTTCACCTGCATCTGCCACTGTTAACAATTTAGTGCTTGATGGAGGAGTACTTCAAAGTGCAACATCATTTAGCATTGCAGCAAACAGGGGTGTAGGTATTACATCAAATGGAGGTGTCTTTAATACCGCATCAGGAACTACTCTTACTGTTGCAGGTATCATTGCAGATAATGGTGGTGCCGGTTTCTTCACAAAGAATGGCCCGGGCGGACTTACATTAAGTAATACAAACACTTACTCCGGCGGTACTACGGTGACTCAAGGCACATTAACAATCAGCGCAGCTGCCAATCTTGGTGCTATTCCTGCAAGTCCGACTACCAATGTGATTTTAAACGGTGGTACTTTGGCAATTATCACAAATTCATTCTCAACGTCAGCCAACCTTGGATTAGGTTTGGGTACTTCAGGTGGAACCATAGATGTAGCTTCTTCAAGAACCTTTACAATCAATGGTGTAATTGCAGATAATGGCGCTGCGGGAAGTTTAACTAAAACAGGCGCCGGATCATTAGTTTTAGCTAATACTAATACATATACAGGCACAACAAGCGTCAGTGCCGGGACACTTAATCTAACGGGCACTCTTTCCTCTTCCTCTGCCGTTACAATTTCCAGTGGCGCCAGTTTAATCGGTATGGGTACCGCAGCCGGTACTGTGAGTAATTCCGGGACCATAAGTCCTAACACTAGCAGTACTATTGGTACGCTGAATACCGGCAGCCAGACTTGGAATAGCGGTAGCACCTATGTAATTAATATCGGCAATGTAAGCGGTAGTGCAGGCACCATTAATGATTTGCTTGCCATTACCGGTTCATTGACAACCGGTGGTACCGTAAACATTACATTATCAGGAACCATCTCTAATTTCTCTTATGCTACAGCTGCATCCTGGACCATTGCCACTACTTCATCAGGTATCACTAATAATGCAAGCTATACCATCAGTACTACCGGTATAACCAACAGCATTGGCAGCGGCATCTTCAATATTTCAGTTTCAGGTAACAATCTTTTATTAAATTATACACCAGGTGCACCTAGTGTGGCCTTCAGTCTTACTACTTCATCCACATCAGCGAATGCTTTCATTGGCAGCTCTAATAATGTGATTTACCAGGCAAACTTGGATGTGACCGGTAATAATACTACGTTTACAGGCGTTACAGTTTCAAGTATATCCAGCGATGGCTCATACAATTCTTCGGACATTGCTGCCAATGGTTTCAAGCTTTGGATAAGTACCAACAGTACCTTCTCTACCGGTACTGCCACTCAGATAGGAAACAGTTTGTCATCTTCAACTGGTAGTGGGGAATCACTTGCTTTTACAAGCAACATCAACGAGGGCTTGACAGTCGGTACCACTTACTATCTCTACATAACTGTTGATTACAGAGTTTCGTCAACGGTGGGTAGAAACATTACTCTTACATCTTCTACAAGTGATTATTCATTTACGAGTTCTCCTGCAACCAATAGGACAGGAACAATGGGTAACGGCAGTTTGCAGACTATTAGTAATTATAAGACCTATACCTGGACTGGTACTTCCAGCGCATGGCTAACAAACTCTAACTGGGATTTAAATACGTACCCCGGAGAATATTTTACAGGCTCTGGTTATGAATTTGAAATTGCTAGATTTAATAACAATACTCAGCTAACCAGCAATATTAATATGAATACACAAAATGGTAATCATTATCTTGGATGTGTTTTATATACAACCAATGCAACCAGTAATAGATTAATTGGGAATAGTTCAACTTCTCAATCGGGAATATTGAGTCTATTTGGGGTGATTCTAAATAGCACTGCTAATGTTGTTATAAATAATCAATCTTCAGGAAGCCATACATTTCAAAATGGCGCAGGTACCATGAGAATGGCTTTTGCTAATTCTACCGATAATATTATTCAAATAGACGGCATAGGTAATGTTATAATATCTAGCAACATTACTTCTGCAGCAGGTCCGATATCTGTAATGGGTTCAGGCTCCGGTTACTTGGAACTAACTGGAAGTAACACTTTGGCCACATCAGGTAACAGGATAAGTATAAAAGCTGCCGAACTTCGTGGAAATACTGATGCCGCTTTTGGTGCAGCCCCCGGCTCTGTTCAGTCAAGCTATATTGTCATTGATGGTGGAACACTGGCTACATCCAGCGGTACAAACTATACATTAAATTCCAATAGGGGTATTCAATTGGGAAAAACTGTCGGAACTGCTATAAGTGTTAATACTTCCGGTACATTAACTTATAATGGAATTATTGCTAACAATACAACAGATGGTATTTTAACCAAAAGAGGAGCAGGTACTTTAGTTCTGGGAGGCAATAATACCTATACTGGCCTTACAACTGTAACAGGGGGAACACTCACATTAAACAGAACGGGTGGGGCTACCATTCCTTCTACAAACGATGCTATAATCAATGGAGGTACACTTAAAATCAGTTCCAACCAAACTTTAGATAGTCTTACCCTTACAAGTGGTACCCTAACGGTGGATGCAAATGTAACGCTAACAATCAACAGTGCATTCATCTATACTTCCGGGACTATAACCGGCACAGGTACTATTGTTTACGGTCAATCGGGTAAGTTGGTCTACAACGGTGCCAGCCAACAAACAAGTACCAGTGCAGAGTGGCCTTCTTCCAGTGGTCCTTCCGGCGTAACAATTGGATCTTCCGGTGTAATCCTTCATGATTCCAGAACGGTTTCAGATCTTACGTTGAATGGTATTCTTAGAACAAATGCAAATACAATTACAGTGAGTGAATCTTCTGTTTCAGGAGCATCCACTTCAGCTTATGTAAATGGTAATTTAGCATTCAGCAGCATTCCTACTACCGGCAATCCATCCCGTAAATTTGAAATTGGAGATGCCAATGCTTATGCACCTGTTACTGTAGCTTACACGACCAATCTCACAGTGGGTGGTACACTTACTGCATCTACCTCGCAAGGGGATCATCCTAGTATTTCAAGTTCAATTATTGATCCCAACAAGAGTATTAATCGCACATGGACATTAACACCAACAACGATGACCGGCGGAGCTTATACCGGTACATTCGACTTTACAAATGCATCAGCTGATGCAGGCTTTACCAGCGTTGTGAATAGCGTTACAAGAAGATTTAATAGCAGTGAATGGAATAACACTACAAAAGGAACAAATACAAGTACTACCAATGTGATTACCGGTGAAACCGGATATGGAGCTTTCCAGATTGGAAATTGGGCATCCTTTACTGTTACGTTTAGCGCTAACTACACTGGCGGTTCAGTAACACCGGCTACGAAAACCGTTACGTACGCTTCAACTTATGGTGATTTGCCAACCCCTACACGTACCGGTTATACATTCAACGGATGGTTTACGGCAAGTAGCGCAGGTACAGAGATTACATCAGAAAGTGAAGTAACAATCACAGCTGACCAAACATTGTATGCACAATGGACACCGATCACTTACACCATCACTTTCGACGGAAATGCAGGAAGTCTAGGTACACTCGAAGGGACAATGTCTGATCAGTCAATACCATTTAATTCCTCAGCTAATTTAACTGCTAACGAATATACCATCATTGGTTATGTCTTCACTGGATGGGCTACCAGCATAACTGGTCCTGTAGTGTATGCAAATGAGGCAAGTTATACCATGAGTAGTGCATCAAATGCTACGTTATATGCTAAATGGCAGAGCATTCAGTTTGCCGATTTCAGAACGAATGGTGCTGTTAATTTCACTTCAGGTACAAACTGGCAATACAACAATGGTAATGGATGGCGTCCCGCCCCTCAGGAGCCGGTATCTACCAACAAGATTTCAATTACACATGCTGCCACTATGGATGTGGATTTCGCCGTAACAACTCCCGGTACACTTACACTATCAGGTGCGGGAACGCTAGAAGTGTCTGCGGGCAAAACACTCGCCATCTCCGGTACAACTAATTTTGGCGGCAATTCTGTCGTATTGAAATCAACCGCCGCCGGAACTGCTGCAATCGGGGCGATAGGAGGTACTAATGGTAATTTATTATCTGGTGCCTCCAACGTAACCGTAGAACGCTACATTGGTAGTGGCAAACGCGCATGGCGATTGTTGACAATACCGGTAACGGGAACGACTATACGCAATGCATGGGCAGGAGTTGGGGCTAATGAAAATGCTCCGTTGGGTGAGTCTGCAGGATCAGGTACCTTGATTACCGGTCACGGATTTAGCAGTAGCGCGGCAGCAAAAACTGCTGGATTTGACTGGTTCAGCGGATTGAGCAATCAAGCATTCTCATCTATTAGATTCTATGATTCGGTAAATAATCACTGGAATTCAGTATCCAATACACCCAACATTTTGGCTGCTCCAGGCAAACAAGGGTACATGCTCTTTGTAAGAGGCGACCGCACCAAAACCTGGTTTGGCTCAACCATTACCACTCTTAAACCAACCGGCGCATTGAAAATTGGTTCACAGAATATCACAATTACCCAGCAATATGAGGTAGTAGGTAACCCTTATGCGTCACCGATAGATTTGAATGCTGTTTACAACAATTCGGCTAATAGCGGTAAAATTCTCCGTAACTTCTGGATATGGGATGCTACATTGAGTACTCAAACTGCTTTTGGCGGATTCCGCGCATTAAGCGATGATGATAACAATGGAAACTATACCATGACAGGTGGTGACGGTGACGTATCTGATTATCTCAAAGTACAATCAGGACAGGCATTTTTTGTTGAGAAGAGTGGTAGCTATGGAACTCCTCAGCAAATTGTGATTGAAGAAAATGATAAGATAGGGTCAAACGGGTACGCATTGAGACCTTATGCGCCGATGGTCATAAAAGGTTCAATAGCTAAGATTTATGTCAACCTCCAGGAGGCAAGCAGCAACAGTATTATTGATGGGGTTGCAGTGAGATTGAACAACAATTATAAACAAGCTGCTGATGAATCTTATGATGCTACCAAGTTCAATTCATTTAATGAGAACCTGAGCATTGTTCGCAACGACCGTTACCTGAGTATTGAGAGTCGTCCGCTGCCTACAGAAAAAGATACAGTGCATCTGTCCTTCTGGAACCTGGGCGTCCGCAGTTACAAGATGAGAATCAATACAACCAACTGGGATGCCAAATATGGTTCTGCAGCATTGATAGACCGTGTAACCAATAAATCTACTCCGATTGATATGACCGGTGGATACACAGATTATACCTTCTCTGTAAGCAATGCTGCTCAGGGTAGAAGCTCCGACAGGTTTGTGATTGTGTTCAAAGATATCCCAACCCAACAGCAGGCTCCTGTGCGCTTCACCAAACTTAATGCCGAGAAGAAAGATGCTGCCGTAGAAGTGAAGTGGGAGGCATCTGAGGTGGAAGGCATCAATAGCTTTGAAGTGGAGAGAAGTGCCGACGGCATGGCTTTCAGCAAAGTAAACAGTGTTGCTGTGGTTAATGCTACCGGAGCACAGGCCTACACCATTATGGATAATCAACCGTTGATCGGCTGGAACTACTACCGCATCCGCAATATGGAGGCAAATGGTAAAGTTTCATTCAGCAATATTGCCAAAGTGCAGTGGCTGAGAGATGCTCAGATACGCATTTATCCTAATGTTATTGCAAATGGAAAAATTAATTTACTTTTGCAAGACCAGCAGTCCGGCAGATACCAAGTAGTATTGACTACGTTATCAGGACAAAGAGTATATAGCAATGTGTTACAACATGCTGAAGGAACATCTTCCTACTCGCTGGAGTTGAAAGGCAAGAAACGTCTCAGTGGTGGAGAATATATTTTGACAGTGTATTCAAACAATGAGGTTAAGCAAACAGAAAAAGTAGTTATTCAGTAAAAAGAATAAACAACATTTATGCAATCGAGCTTATTCAAATCTATGAAATATTTATTCCTAAATATGACCATGGTCTTTCTGTTCATGTTCATATCTCTTGTGTCTAATGCTCAGCTGGTATTACCAAGACCACTAGGAGGAGGACCAAGTGGTACAGGTCTTGAGGGCCCTCCAGAAGTGCCTGTAGATGGCGGATTATCCATTGTGCTAGCAGTTGGCGCGGGATATGGAGCGAAGAAATTGAGGCAGTATAAGAAGAGGAAGGAAAATTCTAGTTTGTAGTTTGTGGTTTTTGGTTTGTAGTTTTTCAACCTCTTGAACCTCTTCAACCTTTTCAACCACTTCAGCATATTCAACGTCCAAGATTCAAGTTTACGCTTCGAATTTTGGACGTTTTTTTAAATGTGACGATGTGAAGATAGTAATCGTTCAAGGTTCAACGTCCAAAGTTATTTTCACGTTGAACTTTAAACGTTGAACGTTCCTCGCTCTGCGCAACCAAACCCGCGAAGCGCGGTCGACTCCAAACGCCTCACAGCGGCAATGCCAAATAAGCAATAAGAATGTGGGGTATTTTTTAAATTGCAATATTGATTATATTTACCTTATGGATGACGGTATTGAAAATGTCGAAAAGGTGGTTCAATATTGGATAGAATCTGCTGAGCAGAACCACTCAACTATGCAAAATCTCTTAAAAACGAGGGATAATAGTTGGGCGTTGTTCATGGGACATCTGGTTTTGGAAAAATTATTGAAAGCACATTATGTAAAGAAAAATAAAAAGCATGCTTTTTTTACTCACGATCTGTTGAGGCTTTCTGTAAAATCAGGAGTTGAATTAAGTGATGAATATGCAGATTGGTTGGATAGCATTTCTGCTTTCAATATCAATGCTCGTTATGATAATTATAAAAATGATTTTTTTAAGCTTTGCACATCTGAATTTACAATGATGTGGGTTGGAAAAATTGAAATTTTAAAACAATGGTTGATCAATCAATTATAGAGAAAATAAAAAATTATGTACTGTTGATACCGCAAGATTTTGGTGTCAAGGAAGTATATCTTTTCGGATCATTTTCCAAGGGAGTGCAAAAAGAAGAAAGTGACATTGATATTGCAGTAGTTCTGGATAATATGTCCGATTTTTTTTCTGTACAAACTCAGTTAATGAAGCTTAGGAGGAAAGTAGATCTCAGAATAGAGCCTCATCCCATCAATACAAAAGATTTTAATACCAATAATCCCTTCGCCTATGAAATTAAAAAAACAGGTATTGAAATAAATTTTTGATAATTTGATAATTCGGCAATTCGACGATGTGAAGATAGTAATCGTTCAAGGTTCAACGTCCAAAGTTATTTTAACGTTAAACGTTAACCCCAAACGCGCGAAGCGCAACCAAACCCCAAACATGTTCAATGATCTCTTCGAAAAATGATACCTGGCCAATAGTACGATTCCTCCTCATCGTCACCGTGACTTACTTCGGCGTGGATTATTTGTACCAGCATTTTTACCTGGCGCCTTATGCGCAACAGGGTCCCGGACATGTGGATCCGTTCACGACAATGTATTCCCGTCATGTGGTATCTTTTTTATCGATTTTTAATATAAACGCGAGCATGACAAACGCCACGCATGCAGTTGGTTATACCATCTCTACCAATGGAGTGGGGCGCGTACTGATCATTCCGGATTGCAACGGATTTCCTAATCTGCTCCTACTGCTCAGTCTGCTGCTGGCTTTTCCCGGACCGGTGCTGAAGAAACTATGGTATATTCCGCTGGCGCTGTTGTTGTTGTATTGCTGCAATGTGGCCAGAGTAGGACTGCTGGCTATTACTAACGGAAACGACTATTCGCAGTATTTCAAGTACTTAAAAATCGCAGTTAATCTCATCACGCATGTGAGCTTGCTCGTAATCTTCATCGTATGGTTAAAGATCTCTTTAAAAAAGTAGAGAAAGACTTGTATCTCTGGATATTGCTGTACGGTGTGAAAGCACTCAACGTATTCCGCAGCTGGCAAGGATTTCAGGGATACGGAGAAAAAATAATGGGTTGGGGGATTGCGTCCTTACAAGTTCTGCTGTTGTCCATTATCATGCGTCGCTGGCAGTTCCCATACTCCTGGATTGTTGTTTTTATTATAATGGCCTTCATGCTCCACACGATGCTCGTAACCTCGGTCACTAATGTAGGGTTGTTGATATTGTTGCTTGGATACTATTATTCTCAGTTTAGGAGTTTAGAGGATTAGGAGTTTAGGGCAATGAGAAGATGTGAAAATTTGGAGATTTGGAGATGTGGAGATTTGACAATTCGACGATTTGACGAATTGACAATTAAAAATACAACCGTTAAACCGTTAAACCAGCGCAGCGTTTTAAACCCTTAAATCCATACTCCATCTCCAAATCTCCTCATCTCCTCATCTCCAAATCCACAAATTGTCATATTTTCCCCTAATTCAGCAGTTTTCTGCCATTTTTTCACCCTCTCGGGCTGTGGCATAATGATTGACTATCTAATGGAAATTAATCTTTAAAACCAAAAAAGATGGGAAAAATTATAGGCATTGACTTAGGAACAACCAATAGCTGCGTTTCCGTAATGGAAGGGAATGAGCCCGTGGTTATTGCAAATGACGAAGGAAGACGTACAACCCCTTCGGTAGTTGCTTTTTTAAAAAATGGAGAACGTAAGGTGGGCGATCCTGCAAAACGTCAGGCAATCACTAACCCGCAAAATACCATTTCCAGTGTTAAACGCTTTATGGGCCGCAGATTCGATGAGGTCACAGAAGAAAGCTCTCACTGGAGCTATAAAGTGGTTAAAGGCGATAACAATACCGTTAGAATTGATATTGATGGAAGATTATATACTCCTCAGGAAATCAGCGCAATGGTATTGCAGAAAATGAAAAAAACGGCAGAAGACTATCTCGGTCAGGAAGTCAGCGAAGCAGTAATCACGGTGCCCGCTTACTTCAACGACGCACAGCGTCAGGCTACCAAAGAGGCCGGCGAAATTGCAGGTCTGAATGTACGCCGTATTGTAAACGAACCTACCGCTGCCGCTCTGGCATACGGTCTGGATAAAAAAGGAAAAGACCAGAAAATCGTGGTATTCGATTTGGGTGGTGGTACCTTCGATGTGTCCGTTCTGGAGCTGGGTGACGGTGTGTTTGAAGTGAAATCTACCAACGGAGATACGCATCTCGGTGGGGATGATTTTGATAAAATAATCATGGACTGGTTGGCAGATGAGTTCAAGTCAGACGAAGCCATCGATCTTCGCAAAGATCCAATGGCTTTACAGCGTTTGAAAGAGGCTTCTGAAAAAGCGAAAGTAGAGTTGTCTTCTTCATCTGAGACAGAAATTAATCTTCCTTATATCACTGCAGTTGACGGTGTGCCCAAGCACTTAGTGAAAAAACTTACCCGCGCTAAATTTGAAGCACTTGCAGACAATCTTTTTGAGCGCTGTCTGAAACCCTGCGAAGCAGCATTGAAAGATGCCGGTATCAGCACTTCTCAAATTGACGAGGTGATTCTGGTGGGAGGTAGCAGCCGTATTCCAAAAGTGCAGGAAATTGTAGAGAAATTTTTCGGTAAAAAACCCAATAAAGGCGTGAACCCTGATGAAGTGGTAGCCATCGGTGCCGGTATTCAGGGTGCCGTGTTGTCAGGAGATGTAAAAGACGTTCTCTTGTTGGACGTTACTCCACTTAGTCTGGGTATCGAAACCATGGGAGGAGTGATGACAAGATTGATTGAAAGCAACACTACTATTCCTACAAGAAAATCAGAAGTATTCAGTACAGCCAGCGACAACCAGCCCGGAGTTCAAATCCATGTATTACAGGGCGAAAGGCCAATGTCCAATCAAAACAAGAGTCTGGGTATGTTCAACCTCGACGGAATTCCACCTGCACCAAGAGGAGTACCTCAGGTAGAAGTTACTTTCGACATAGATGCTAATGGTATACTGCACGTTAGTGCTAAAGATAAAGGAACTGGTAAAGAGCAGAAAATCCGCATCGAAGCCGGCAGTGGTTTGAGCAAAGAAGAGATTGAAAAAATGAAGAACGAAGCTAAAGCCAATGAAGCGGCAGATAAAGCGGAGAAAGAGAAAGTGGACAAAATCAATGAGGCGGACAGTCTGATTTTCCAAAGTGATAAGCAACTGAAAGAGTACGGTGAGAAAATTTCGGCTGATAAAAAAGCGATCATTGAA
This sequence comes from Chitinophagaceae bacterium, assembly GCA_947458275.1. Classification (GTDB taxonomy): domain Bacteria; phylum Bacteroidota; class Bacteroidia; order Chitinophagales; family Chitinophagaceae; genus Ferruginibacter. The sequence continues at coordinate 28,177 of CANGYR010000002.1, read as the reverse complement.
GCGGCACTGGCCAAACTGAAAGAAGCCCATAAATCTCAGGATCTCGGACAAATCGATGCGGCAGTGAATGAGCTAAATACAGCATGGACAGCTGCCAGTGAGGAGATGTATAAAGCCACTCAGGAAGCAGGTGCTCAACCGGGAGCAGGTGCTGAAGCAGCAGGTGGTTCACAGGCCCAGGGATCGGAAAATGTTACCGATGCCGAGTTTGAAGAAGTTAAATAGTAAGTAATAAAATCACGAACGCCCTCTCAACTAAGTTGGAGGGCGTTTTTGTTCAAATAAAGTAGAAAGTATAAAGTATAAAGTTCAAAGTATGCGTATAGAAAGATTTGAGGATATTATTGCCTGGCAGAAAGCAAAAGGTATTACAGTTCAAATTTATAGTCTATTTGAAAACAGTAAAGATTTTGGCTTTAAGGATCAGATACAACGAGCATCTGTTTCTGTAATGAATAATATCGCTGAGGGGTTTGAAAGAAAAGGGAATAAGGAGTTTGCCTATTTTCTATATATAGCCAAGGGTTCTTGTGGCGAGGTTCGTTCTATGCTTATTTTAGCTAAGGAGCTGAATAAAATTTCCGAAAAAGATTTCGAGAAACTATTTATTCAGACTGAGGAAATTTCAAAAATCATTACAGGCCTCATCAGGTCTCTATAACTTTATACTTTCTACTTTATACTTTATACTTTATACTTTCCACTGCACGAAGTGCTTTACATCAAATCCATCGCCATAGCAAAGAAGGTCACATTAAAAGGAAGTACCATTGAGCAATAGCCTCCCCCAATAGAATATACCCAGAAAAAAGCAGCTATAGAAAGAAAGAAAAGTACCCAGTAAAGACCTCTAGATTTTTTTGTCGTTTCCATTGATAAAAGTTTTCGCAAATATAGTGCAGTTTGTAAAAAGGCGAATATTTTTTTAAAATTCAATCAAATCCAATTGGGGTTATTGTGTAAATTATACATAATTGAGTATATTGCCGACCTAAATTTTTTTTGAATGACGGTTCACTTTTACATCAGATACAAAACACCATACGGGCAGTCTCTGGCCATCCATTTAAAAAATGCAGAAAACAATGCAGACAATGCACAGGAGATTGCACTTCAATACCTGAATGATGAATATTGGTACGGAATATTTGAGCCTTCAGCAGATCAGCAGGAAGGTCATTTTTATTATCAATATCACCTGTTGGAAAACAATTCAATTATTAAATCTGAATTGTGGAGCAACCGTTCTCTGAATCTCAAAAAAATTACGTCAAAATCGGTTTTCATTTACGACGACTGGCAGGATATTGCTTTTTACAGTTCCGTTTTCGCTACCCGGGCATTCACAAAAGTTTTTGAAGAACACTCCGCAAAAGGGAAAGAGTCAACTACCAAAAGTCCGACTCACATTTTTGAGGTAAACTCTTCTCATTTGCCGCAAGATCATATTCTTTGCCTTATTGGATCAGGAAAAAAACTGAATGACTGGGATAAGGAAAATCCTGTATTATTCAAAAGAAAAAATAATTGCTGGACTGCTAAACTCAACCTTTCCAAAGAGTCATTCCCTATTGAATATAAATTCGCTATTTACGATACGGTAAACAAACAAATCAGACATATTGAAGATGGCAGCAACAGAGTGCTGAATCAGGCAAATGAAAAGGGTAGGGTAAACATCCTTCATCAGTTTGTGAACTTTTACGGCCATACCTGGAAGGGCGCCGGAGTGAATGTGCAACTGTCCGCACTCAAGTCGGAAAACAGCTGGGGAATTGGCGATTTCACAGATGTCAATTTGCTGACAGACTGGTCTATTGCCACGGGAATTAAAATGATTCAACTGTTACCCATCAACGATACAACGGTAACGTATGACCGAAATGATTCTTATCCCTATTCCGCTATATCTGCTTTCGCGCTCCATCCTGTTTTTCTGAACGTAAAGAAAATGGCCCGCGCTGCTAATCTTGAATTTCCGGAAGATTTGCTGGAGGAGGTAAAAAAGATCAACGACCTTCCTACCATGGATTATGACAGTGTGGTGAAAATTAAATACAACGCCATTTCTGAATTGTATGAAAAGGAAAAGTATTCTTTCAAAGATGATTTTGGCTATTTTGATTTCTTTGCGCTCAACAGAACATGGCTGGTTCCTTATGCAGCTTTCTGTTATTTGAGAGATAAATATAAAACGGCCGATTTCAGTCAGTGGAAAGATTATGCGGTTTACGATGAAGAAAAAATCCAGCAATTGGTTAGTCCCGATTCCGGACATTATGACAAAATTGCGATTCACTACTATACACAATATCACCTTCATCTTCAATTAAGAGATGCGGTGGATTATGCGCATAAGAACGGCATCATCATAAAAGGCGATTTGCCTATTGGCGTAGGAAGATTAAGTGTGGACACCTGGGTAAATCCAACATTGTTTCATATGGACATGCAGGCAGGTGCACCGCCGGATGCGTTTACCTCTAAAGGCCAAAACTGGAGTTTCCCTACATACAATTGGGAGGCCATGCAGAAGAACAATTACGGATGGTGGCGTCAGCGCATGGAGCACATGAGTAACTATTTCGATGCCATTCGTATTGATCATGTATTGGGCTTCTTCAGAATCTGGAGTATTCCTTTACATGCCATTGAAGGGATATTCGGTGTGTTTGTCCCGGCACATCCTTTGCATGCCGACGATTTCCGCAGAGCCGGCATTCATTTCAATGACTTCAGATTGTGTGAACCATATATCAATGATGCAATTATCAACGAAACTTTTGGCGAACATACTGCCTGGGTAAGAGAACATATTTTTGACGGCAACAGATTCAAAGAACAATTCAGAACACAAAGAGCTATTGCCGATTATTTCAAAAAGCATAAATACAATACAGACGTTCAGCAGCGTTTGTTTGATCTGCTGGGTAATGTGATATTATTCAGAGATGATAAAAAACAAGATCATTATCATTTCAGAATCAGTATAAATGATACTTCTTCCTATCGCTATTTGAACAACAATGAAAAGCCAATCATAGATGAGTTGTATCGTCGCTATTTCTTTGAAAATCAGAATGAGCTTTGGTACAATGTAGCATTGACAAAACTCGATGCGTTGAAAAATAGTTCCGATATGCTTATCTGTGCGGAGGATCTGGGCATGGTACCAGAAATGGTGGAAGGGGTGTTGAAATCAAGAGAGATGCTTGCTTTGCAAGTACAACGGATGCCTAAAAAAGCAACAGAAGAATTCTCGCATCCTGCCAACGCTCCTTATTTATCTGTCGTAACACCTTCTACGCATGATATGAGTACCATTCGTCAGTGGTGGGAAGAAGACAGAAAAGTTACACAGAGTTTTTACAATCATTTGCTGGGTCACTATGGTGCCGCTCCTTATTATTGCGAACCCTGGATTGCCAGAGACATCATTCTCCAACACATGCAATCACCTGCAATGTGGAGTGTATTTTTGTTGCAAGACCTCATGTCGATTGATCCTGTTACCAGAAGAGAGAAACCTTCGGATGAAAGAATCAATATCCCTGCCGATCCCAATCACTACTGGAATTACAGGATGCATCTGACACTGGAGTTTTTACTCTCACAGGAAAATTTCAATAATGCGATACATGGAATGGTGTTGGCGACGGGGAGGTAAATTTGACAATTTGATGATTTGACAATTCGACGATTTGAAGATGTGGAAATTTGAAGATGTGAAGATGTGCTGGAAGAAGGTTTAAATCGCTGAAGAAGGTTTAAATCGCTGAAGCTGGTTTAAATCGCTGAAGCTGGTTTAAGGTTTAACCATTAAACCTTTAAACCGTTTAACCTTTAAACCCCTCACTCTTGTTGGTGTTATCATCAACAAGTAATCTATCTCTGCGTAAACTCAGCGTTCTTATTTCTCTGCGGTGAGAAGTTTTAGTTCAACTATTTTCAACTATCTTCAACCTTTAAAATTGACGAGTTGAAAGTCTCTTACAAAATACACCACCTCCCGTTCAAACATCCTTTCACTATTTCCAAAGGAACAAAAACCCATCAGCCTACATTTATAGTCGAACTTGATCATTTTGGTATCAAGGGATATGGGGAGGCACCGGCCATCAGTTATTATAATATTCCTGTTGAGAAGATGGCCGAAGATCTCGAAAGAAAAAAAACTTTCGTTGAGAAGTTTGCTTTTTCCGACCCGGAAAGATACTGGCATTATCTCCATCATTTATTTCCAGAAAATTCATTTTTGGTTTGCGCATTGGACATGGCGGGATGGGATATTTTTGGTAAAATAAAAAGACAGCCTTTATATCAATACTGGAATCTGGATATCAACAAGACTCCGCTCACTGACTATACCATAGGCATCGATGAGCCGGATATCATGATTCAAAAAATGAAAGAAAAGCCTTGGCCGATTTATAAAATCAAAGTGGGTTTTGATAATGACATTGAGACAGTAGCCGAATTAAGAAAACATACCGATGCTATTTTTAGGGTAGATGCCAATGCTGCCTGGACTTTGGACATTGCCCTTCAAAAAATACCCTTGCTTAAAGAGTTGGGGGTGGAATTGGTGGAACAGCCACTCGCAAAAGATGATTGGGAGGGGATGAAAATCTTATTTGAAAAATCACCGTTGCCTTTATTTGCCGATGAGTCCTGTGTCAAAGACAATGATGTAGAGAAATGCGCCGGATTTTTTCACGGAATAAATATCAAACTCACCAAATGCAGCGGCATCACTCCCGCAAGAAGAATGATCCAAAAAGCCCGAGAGATGAATATGAAAGTCATGATAGGTTGTATGAATGAAAGTTCTATTGGCAGTGCCGCTATTGCTCATCTGGCACCACTGACAGATTATCTGGATATGGATGGGCCTTTATTACTCAGCGAAGATATTGCAGAAGGAGTGGGGTATGATTACGGGAAGATTATTTTTAATGATAAGCCGGGGTTGGGAGTTCTGTTGAAATGATAAATAAGGAATTAAAAATAAGGAATAAGAAAGTTCACCCTTGTTGGTGTTATCACCAACAAGCAATCAGAGGATTTAGTTAAATTTGGAGATGTGGAAATGAGGAGATTTGAAAATGTGGAGATATTGAACTATTGAACCTTTTTAACCTCTTGAACTTGTTCAATCTATTAAACCTAAAAAATGAACAACAACTACATAATAAAAAACATCAGCATCGTAAACGAAGGTAAAATTGCTGTAAGCGACATCTACATCCATGAAGGCATCATTCAAAAAATTGGAAATGATATTCATCATGAAAATGCCGGTATCATTGACGGAACTGGAAAGTACTTATTCCCCGGTATCATCGACGGGCAGGTGCATTTTCGTGAGCCGGGATTGACGCACAAGGCTGATTTGTATTCAGAAAGTAAGGCTGCCGTAGCCGGCGGTGTCACCTCATTCATCGATATGCCCAACACATTGCCCAATGTGTTGAATATGGACATACTTAATGAAAAGTACAAACTGGCCGCTGAAAAATCCTTGGCTAATTTTGGTTTCTTTCTCGGAGTCAATGGTGGTAATATAGATGAGATTATCAAGCTGGATACTTCCGGTCTTTTGGCAGTATCCGATGATGGCCTTTATTTCAGCGGCAAAGGGAATCTGCTTGCCGATAATCCGGAAACGCTGGAGAAACTTTTTGCCAACTGCAAATCAATCATCGCTATTCATTCTGAAAAAGAACAGATCATCGAAGAGAATGAAAAAATCTACAGAGATAAATACGGAGAGGAGGTGCCGGTGGAATGCCATCCGCTGATACGGAGCGAACAGGCTTGTTTCGAAGCAACCAAAAGAGCCATAGAATTGGCCAACAAACACAATGCCCGTTTACATATTTTGCATCTTACTACAGAAGCCGAGACGCACCTATTCAGAAATGACACTCCGCTTGAAGAAAAAAAGATCACTACGGAGGTGTCGGTTCATCATCTTTGGTTTTCCGATAAAGACTATGGCAGATTGGGGACATTGATCAAATGGAACCCTGCCATCAAAACAGAAAAAGATAAAACCGGTTTGCTGAAGGCATTGATTGATGATCGAATTGATATCGTCACTACGGATCATGCGCCTCACACGCTGGAGGAAAAACAAAAGTCCTATTTCAAATCTATGTCCGGCGCACCTATCATTCAGCACTCGCTCAATATCATGCTGGAGTTTTATTATCAGGGACTCATTTCATTGGAAAAGATTGTCGAAAAAATGGCTCATAATCCTGCAAAATTGTACAGCATAGAGAATAGGGGATATGTCCGTGAGGGATATTATGCAGACCTCACCATAGTTGATTTAAACCAACAGTACACAGTTGATAAGAGCAATAATCTAACCAAGTGCGGCTGGTCGCCTCTGGAAGGCACTACGTTTCACAGCATGATTACGCACACATTCGTGAACGGAAATCTGGTGTATGACAACGGCGTATTCAACGAAGCATCAAGAGGAATGCCATTGGTGGTGAAAAAATAATCTACCAAATTCTCACTCTCGTACTGTCCGCTCTGTACATGGCTACTCCGGGTTTGATGTTGAAGGTAGTGTAAAACTCATCCACATCTGCAAAAGGCCCGTTGACTCTATATTTTTCAGGTGAATGCACATCCGTCAGTAATCTGTTTTTTTGATTTTCTATTCGGGTGTGTCCCAGCCATCCTAAAGAATATCCAAGAAAATATCGCTGCATAGGATTCAAATTGGCAATGCTTTTTCCTTCTTTGTATTGGGTCGTTTTTTTGAACGCCTCTAATCCAAGAAGTATGCCTCCCAGATCAGCAATGTTTTCTCCCAGTGTGGCTTTCCCATTGATATGATATCCTTTCACAGGTTCGTATGCATCAAATTGTTTGACCATCACATCTGCACGTTTTTTAAATGCCTCCTCGTCGGCAGCCGTCCACCAACTTTTCAGGTTGCCTTTCTCATCAAATTGTCTTCCTTCGTCGTCGAAACCGTGCGTGATTTCATGGCCAATGGTGCTGGCGCCCGCATAGCCATATACTAAAGCATCATCCAGCTCTTCATCTCTGTATCCGGGGACAGTGAAAATGCCTGCAGGCAGAACAATTTCATTGTTGCTGGGATTGTAATATGCATTGTAGGTCTGTGGCGTCATTTCCCATTCATCTCTGTCTACAGGTTTGCCCAATTTGTTGAATTCATATTGATGCCACCAGAGATTGGCGTTCATGTAATTTTTAGCCAGACTTTCTTTTCCTATTTCCATAGAAGAAAAATCTTTCCACTTATCAGGATAACCTACTTTGCTTTTGATGGCAGCGAGTTTGGCATACGCTTTTGTTTTTGTGCTGTCACTCATCCAGGTCAGTCGGCCTATTCTGTCTTTCAATGCGCCTCTTATCGCTTCAACCATGTCAGTATATCTTTTCTTGGCTTTCTCATTGAAAAATTCTTTTACATACAACTGACCAAGCATTTCGCCCATTGCCTGTTCTTCCATCTGAATGACACGTTTCCATCTGGGCTTTCTGACTTTCGCGCCACTGAATAATTTATTGAAATCAAAAGCTTCCTGTCCGTATGCATCCGGCAATACACCCGACAAATCGCTGAGTAGATTGAATTTCACATAGCTTTTCCAAACACTGATAGGCGTAGCCGTTAGTTGCGTATTTAGGGCTTTAAAAAATTCGGGTTGGCCTACAATCACCGAGTCGATATTTTTTACTTCTAATTTCGTGAGATAAAGATTCCAGTCTATTTTATCTGAAAGGTTGTTCAGGTCTGTAATCTTCATTTTATTGTAATTCTTATAAGGATCTCTAAGGTCTTCAATTTTTCTTGATGCAGCGGCAAGTTTCGTCTCCAATGCCAGAATATTTTTTGCTGCATCAGCTGCGTTGGTGGCTGTCTCGCCCGACATGGTCAGTATTTTGGTGATATAACTGATATATTTAGCTCTGATCTCATTGGTGGTACTGTCATTTTTAAAATAATATTCTCTTTCAGGCAGACCAATTCCTCCCTGCCACAACATGAAAGCCATTGTCTCGCTGTTTTTGGGATCCTGACTAACTGCTTCGCCAAACAGAGTAGAGGAACCGATTTTTTTAAAATCAGCCACTGTAGTAATCAATGATTTCACATCAGCTATTGCATTTATTTTGTCAAGCAAAGGCTGAATGGGTTGCAGGCCTTCTTTTTCCAGCTTCACCGTATCCATGGCTACAGTCCAGAAATCTCCAATTTTTTGATCATTAGTTCCATTGGCTGTATTTTTTTTGGCAGCATCTTCACTGATGGTACGAAGTCTTTTTAAGTTTTCTTCAATAACAAGATTGCCAATTCCCCAGCTGGATTGCTCATTCGGAATGGGATTGTTTTTTATCCAGCTACCGTTTGCAAATAAAAAAAAGTCATCACCGGGATTGACTGTGGAATCAATATTCGCAGCAAGAAAATCAGGTTTATTGTTCTCTGAAGATCCATTGTTTTTGCAGGATAAAAAAAGTACAGTGAGACTGATGAACAGGAAAGGCTTTAGCATGTTTATGAATTTTTAGTACTTAAATGTAACAAATGATTTTTTCTCGCTGAAATTATTTTTATCTTTCCGCCTCTTTAATTTAATTATATGACACCGGAGCGTTCTGAAAGATTGACCAATGTATTAAATAAGCGCCAGTTGAATCTGACTGTAGTGCTGGAAAATGTAGCTGATCCGCATAATATTTCTGCAGTGATGCGCACCTGCGATGCCGTAGGTATTCAGGAAATTTATATTTTGAATACGGTAATACCCAGGCATAAAAAATGGGGCGCTAAAAGCAGTTCCAGTGCATCCAAGTGGCTTACCATTCATCAGTTTACGGATGTTCAATCCTGTTTCGACGCTTTGAGAAAAAGGTATAAAAAAATATATACCACACATCTTAGCTCGGATGCGGTAGATCTCCATGATATGAATTTAACAGAAGAAGTAGCGTTGGTCTTCGGAAATGAACACAGTGGTGTAAGTGAAGAACTGATAGCTCTGGCAGACGGTAATTTTATTATCCCTCAGGTGGGAATCATAAAGTCGCTCAATATATCAGTGGCTTGTGCCGTATCTCTTTATGAGGCCTATCGTCAGAAAAATATTGCCGGGCATTACAATCAACCGCAGGTTACCGGCAACGAACTTGCTCAGCTAAGAGAGCAATGGGGATTTTTAGAACTTTAATAACATGTCTATTTCCAGGTAGGTCTGGGTTTTCTTATCAGAGCCGGTGCAAAAATCAGGTAGTAGAAAAACATCCACAAATCGAAGAATAAAAACATCGGCCAAAGATCTTTCTCATCAAGCTTATGCATGGTTCTGTAGTAAACAATACTTTGTATGAGCATTCTGAATCCAAAAATCGAAAGCGCTATTTGCCAGTTGAAAAAGATGCAGCTCGTTATCAGCAAAGGATAGAATAAAAAATGAGAAAAAGAGTAGAGTCCAAGCAAAAATTTATGTAAGGGTTTATAAAATTTGCCTGTAGTGTAATGCCTATTTTTTTGCCAAAGCCATTGTTTCCATGTTGCCGGCGTTTTGCTGATGGTAAAACTTTCCGGATCGATATTTATCCTTGTATTTTTATTATTTGCAGCCATATTGATAAATAAATCATCATCACCTCCAGGAACGTTGTTGTGCGAGGAGAATCCTTTATGTCTGAAAAAAACAGATTTTTTATAACTTAGATTTCTGCCAACGCCCATGTATGGTATTCCTGCCAAAGCATAGCTGAAATATTGTAAGGCAGCGTGATATCCTTCCCATCTGATAATTTTATTGAGTAGATTTTTTTTCTTGTAAAATGAACCGTATCCCAAAACAATTTCAGTATTATCTAGATAACTGCTTTGCATACTTTGTATCCATTTGTCTGAAGCCGGCACGCAGTCGGCATCGGTGAGCAAAACAATTTCATGTTTAGCTGTCTTGATACCTACTGACAATGGGAATTTTTTTCCGGGGATAAGCTTAGCTTCCTGTATCAGCTCAATGGGATGTAATTGCTTGTATGTTTTTTTTAATTCTTCCAATACATATTTGCTGTCGTCAAATGAGTTGTCATTTACAACAAGCACTTCATGTGAGGTAGGGAAGTCCTGTATCAATACTCCTTGAAGATACTGTGCAAGGTTTGCCGCCTCATCTCTGGCGCAGATGATTACACTTACAGGGTGTGTCTGAGAACTTTTTCTTGGTGTTGTTGAATAGAATGCCAGTCGGCAGAAAAAAAAGATAAAATAAAAGACTTGAATTAATGCTACGGCGCAAAACGAAATAAAAATCATCAATTTCCAGTTGGCAAAAATTTCAGGTATGTTCATTCCTGCAAAAATAATCTATCGTTTGGTTAAAGCTTTTATTTTAAAAGCATTTTTAAAATTTATATTTGCAGATATATTCTGATTTACTATGCCGGCATTACAATTCGATCTCCAACATACAGATAATAATAGCAAGGCAAGGGCCGGCAAAATAACTACTGATCACGGAGAGATTCTTACTCCCATCTTTATGCCTGTTGGGACTGCCGGAACAGTGAAGGCCGTTACACAGCAGCAATTAAAGGATCATGTAGGAGCCCAGATCATTTTGGGCAATACATATCATCTTTATTTAAGACCGGGTTTGGAAATCTTGGAAGGTGCCGGAGGATTGCACAAATTCAATGGTTGGGACAGGCCAATATTGACAGACAGTGGAGGCTTTCAGGTGTTTTCGCTGGCCAAGAGCAGAAAGATTACAGAGGAGGGGGTCGTTTTTCAGTCTCATATCGATGGCAGCAAACATTTGTTTACACCGGAAAATGTGATGGATACCCAGCGAACCATTGGCGGAGATATCATCATGGCCTTCGACGAATGTCCGCCAGGTGCCAGTGATCATAGCTATGCAAAAAAATCTTTGGAGCTGACGCATCGCTGGCTCGACAGGTGTTTTAAGCGATTCAATGAAACGGCTGACAAGTATGGATACACGCAAAATTTATTTCCCATTGTCCAGGGAGGAGTGCATCATGATTTGAGAAAATTGTCATGCGAGTATATCAGCAGCAAAAATGCTGTGGGCAATGCAATAGGAGGGTTGAGTGTAGGGGAGCCCACTGAAAAAATGTATGAAATCTGTGCGCTTTGCTGCGAGCATCTTCCCGAAAAAAAGCCGCGCTATCTGATGGGCGTAGGCACACCATGGAATATTCTCGAAGCCATTGGCATGGGGGTGGATATGTTCGACTGTGTAATGCCAACACGCAATGGAAGAAACGCGATGTTGTTCACCGCCAATGGTGTTATCAATATTGATAATAAAAAGTGGGAAAAAGATTTTTCGCCCATTGATGAAACGATAGGATGCGAAATGAGCGCCTACTATTCAAAGGCATATTTGAGGCATCTGATGAAGTCGCAGGAATTTTTAGGATTTACCATTGCAAGTGTACACAATCTTTCTTTTTATCTTTGGCTGGTGAAAGAAGCCAGGCAGCATATCATTAAAGGTGATTTCAACAGCTGGAAAAATGATATGGTGGAAAGAATGCAGCGAAGAATTTAGAAAAAAAAGTAAAAAGTAAAAAGTAAAAAGTAAAAAGTAAATTCACCCTTGTTGGTGTTATCACCAACAAGAGAATATGGACTACAACGCCTTTTGCTGTTGGTGATAACACCAACAGCGGGGAAAAAATTTAAAATTTAAAATTAAAAATGTAAAATATTTCACCCTTGTTGGTGTTATCACCAACAAGAAAATATGGGTATAACGCCTTTTGCTGTTGGTGATAACACCAACAGCGGAGACCTCTTAATCCTCTTAAACTCCTTAAACCTCTTAAACATTTTATGAAACAAATACTAACCCTCTCTTTATCTATTCTTATTGTCGGTTTTGCGTTTGCGCAGAACACTCCGGCGCAAAATGCTTCTATACCCAAAGATGCGCCTATAGATGTAACAGTAACTGACTTTAAAGATATTCCATTGTCAAATGAGATAATGGTTTTCAGAAGCCGCCGTAACGAGAGAGAATATCAGGGACTCACCAATGATGCGGGAAAATTCTCCACCCGTCTCCCTGCCGGCGATGTGTATGATATTTTTATTCTTGGTTTTAAAGACTCAACCTCCATCGACTCTTTAGTCATTCCTGCTTTGGAAGGAAATAAATATTACAAAAATCCTTTTGTAGTTGCATATCAGTTTATGCCATCAAAAAGTTTTGTGTTGGAAGACTGTACTTTTGATAATGGTAAGGCCACGTTGCAGGAAACATCCTTTAAAGTGTTGGATGAACTGGTGGCTTACATGAAAAGGAAAGATGATGATAGAATTGAGATAGGAGGTCATACCGATAATGTTGGCAGTGCGGCAAGTAATTTAAAATTATCATCAGACAGAGCCATTGCGGTGAAGGAGTACTTGGTGAGTAAAGGAGTTGATGAATCCAGAATTCTAACAAAAGGATATGGAAGTACCAAGCCCATTGAAAATAATAAAACGGCTGAAGGAAGGGCTGCTAACAGAAGAACAGAAGTGACCATACTTTAATTGGCCTTTTACAGACATAAAAAAAGAGCGAATGTAGTTCGCTCTTTTTTTATGCAGAAAGTATTATAAAATCTTAGAAGACATGAGCTCAATCTTGCTGTTTATATTTGAAACATCAACAGGCGGGATTGTTTGACCAGGAATGTTTAGTTGAATAGCTATTTTAAGTTTAGTTTCTCTTTTTATCAGTCCCACTTTAGGAGCATAATAACTTATAATCTCATTTTCTGTTGCCTGAATGGTATTTGGGACGGGTATGTTATTAAATTCAATAATCGCTTTAATTGATTCTATTTTTGTGACAATTTTTTTTACACCGGTGTAATTGATGTTATTCACTGCAAGCGTTGTCACACTTGCATCGTTAGTATTTTTTATGCTTGCAGTTATGCTTGCTTCAGTGCCGGAAGGAATATTAGGAATTTGACTGAGAACATCATTTCCGATTGTTTGTTGTAGCGGATCGCTCCAGTTGGGCGCATTGTCTACCAGATAACGAAATTCAAAACGGGGGAGGACAGGCGACAGGGTAGTGTATTGATAATATGTCCCACCAGAAATATTATAATAATCCGAACTGTTGGCGCCATTTCTGTTGAAAGTAAATACACGATAAGATCTGCCATTGACCAGAGAATCCTTGCTGGTGGCTGAAAGGGTATAATCTGCAGAGGTACTATTATTAAGGTTAGTTTCTTTGTAATTCCAGGTTGACCCGGAGGTTAGTGTCATAAAAGCCGTTCCGCCGGAACCGGAGCCAGCGCCCGATTTTTTACAGGAAGTGCCCAAAATAAGCAGTGAAAAGCAAGCGAAAAGTAATTTTTTCATAAAAAATGATGTTTTAGGGGTTAAATGTCCGTAAAAATTTGCAAATAATTAAATTTTATTCCTATCTTCGCGCTCCCAAATTTATGGCTAAACAGGCACTAATTAAACAAGACGGAACCATTATCGAGGCATTAAGCAATGCTATGTTTAAGGTTAAGCTTGAAAATGGCCATGAAATTTTGGCCACTATTTCCGGAAAAATGAGGATGCACTACATCCGTATTTTGCCAGGCGATAAAGTGGGTGTAGAGATGAGTCCGTACGACTTAACAAGAGGAAGAATCATTTTTAGGTATAAATAAATGAAGGCTGTTTGATCAGCAATTTATAAAAGATTAAAAAACAAAACAATGAAGGTAAGAGCTTCAATAAAAAAACGCAGTACCGACTGTAAAATCGTTAGAAGAAAAGGTCGTTTGTATGTGATCAACAAAAAAAATCCTCGCTTTAAGCAAAAGCAAGGATAATTATTTTTCTGACTTTTTTTAATTAAACAAAAACAAGATTATCAAATATGGCTCGTATTGCCGGTATAGATTTACCAAAAAACAAAAGAGGAGAAATAGGATTAACCTATATCTATGGAATTGGTCGCTCAACTGCCAGATATATTCTGACAAAATCAGGAATTGATTTGAATAAAAAAGTAAATCAGTGGAATGATGATGAGCAAACTGCCATTCGTAATGTCATCAACACTGAATTCAAGACAGAAGGTGCATTGCGCAGTGAAACGCAGCTGAACATCAAGCGTTTGCTTGATATCGCCTGCTACCGTGGTCTTCGCCATCGTAAAGGATTGCCTTTGCGTGGTCAGCGTACCCGTACCAACAGCCGTACCAGAAAAGGTAAACGTAAAACGGTTGCAGGTAAGAAGAAAGTCGCTAAAAAATAATATAATCGACACCGGTCTTTCACAGGCCGGTTTCGTTGTTTATATAGACTTATATAAATACAATCTGAATCAGCGCCGGATAGCTTCTTAAGTCAGCAGGAGGGTTGATTCAATCCCGAAAAATTCGGGACTAATTTTTAAAGATTACCTAAAAAAAACTATGGCAAAGGCACAACAAAAAGGCCAAAGCGCAAAAGCAGCGGCAAAAAAAAGAGTAGTAAAAGTTGACAGCTATGGCGATGCACACATCGTGGCAAGTTTCAACAACATCATCATCAGTTTAACCAACAAGCAAGGTCAGGTTATCTCCTGGTCATCTGCCGGTAAAATGGGTTTCAAAGGAAGTAAGAAAAATACTCCTTATGCAGCGCAAATGGCCGCTGCGGATGCAGCTAAAACCGCTATTGATGCAGGTTTGAAAAGAGTAGATGTGTTTGTTAAAGGCCCCGGAAGCGGTCGTGAAGGTGCTATCCGTTCTCTGTCACAAAGCGGCCTGGAAGTTTCGTTGATTAAAGACGTTACTCCTCTTCCGCACAACGGCTGCCGCCCTCCAAAGAAAAGAAGAGTATAGTTTTGGAGTTGGGTTAACTCTAAACCCCAAACTCCAAACCCCAAACAATATTATTTAACGGGTGTATCATCTATTTTAAAAGACCTTTACGATGATGCATCGACACTAAAAGGTCAATTTACAATTATGGCACGTTATACAGGCCCCAAAACAAAAATCTCTCGCAGATTCGGTGAATTAGTTACCGGCAACGGAAAATGGTTGACAAAAAACAGCAATCCTCCCGGACAGCACGGCGGAACTAAGAAACGTAAAACATTGAGCGAATATGGTGTTCAGCTCAAAGAAAAACAAAAAGCAAAATATACTTACGGTGTATTGGAGAAACAATTCCGTAAGACTTTTGAAGAAGCTGCAAGAAAAAAAGGTGTTACCGGCGAAAACTTAATCAAATTGCTGGAAGCACGTCTTGATAATACTATTTACAGACTGGGAATTGCTCCAAGTCGTCAAGCAGCACGCCAAATGGTGAGCCATAAACACATTACTGTAAACGGTGAAGTGGTTAACGTTCCTTCATTCAGTTGCAAACCCGGTGATAGCATCGGATTGAAAAATAAGAGTGCAGCGAATACCACCATTACCGGAAACATCCGCGGGAAGAATCCAAAATTCAGCTGGCTGGATTGGAACGAAGGTGATCTGAAAGGTACTTTCATCACTTATCCCGAAAGAGAAAGCGTTCCTGAAAATATCAAGGAGCAATTGATTGTGGAATTATACAGTAAATAATCTTTTTAAAATTTTAAAACAAAATACAAATGGCCATTTTTAATTTTGTTAAACCAGACAAAATCGTTCTTCAGAAAGCAACAGATTTTGAAGCACAATTCGAATTTCGTCCATTGGAGCCAGGATATGGTGTAACTATAGGTAACGCTTTACGCAGGGTGTTGCTCAACTCACTGGAAGGATACGCCATTATCGGCGTAAACATCTCTGGTGCAGATCATGAATTTGCTACTATCAAAGGTGTAACTGAAGATGTTACCGAAATCATCCTTAATCTGAAACAAGTTCGTTTCAAATCAAAGGTTGAACACGACGTTAACTCTGAGAAAGTAACACTTTCTATAAAAAATAAAACTGAATTAACTGCCGGTATGATAGGTGAGGCTTCTCCTGCATTTGAGGTGATGAATCCTGAATTGTTGATTTGTACATTAGATAGCAGTGCTAAACTGGATATCGAAATCACCATCGGTAAAGGTCGTGGTTATGTGCCTGCAGAAGAGCATAAAGAAAAAAGTTCTCATTTCGGTTACATTCCTGTAGACTCTATTTACACTCCCATCAAAAATGTGAAGTATCTGATAGAAAATACAAGGGTTGAACAACGTACCGATTTTGAAAAATTAATCATGGACGTTGTAACAGACGGTACTATTCATCCTGAAGAGGCTGTAAAACAAGCCAGCCGTATTTTGATTCAGCATCTGATGATCATTACCGACGAAAACATCACTTTCGATACTAAAGAAGATAAGAAAGAAGATTTGGTTGACGAGCAAACTTTGCAATTACGCAAAATGTTGAAAACGCCATTGGAAGATTTGGATCTTTCAGTACGTGCATTCAATTGCTTGAAAGCTGCGAAAATCAACTCATTAAGCGAACTCGTTCAGTACGAACAAGAAGACTTGATGAAGTTCAGAAACTTCGGACAAAAATCATTGAGCGAAATTGATCTGGTACTCCACGAAAGAGGATTAAGCTTCGGAATGGACCTGAGCAAGTTGAAATTGGATGATGAGCTCTAAGATTTAAATTTAAATTATCAAACCACCTTGTAATTCCTGACACGGTACAAGGTTAAAACACAAAGTCATGCGTCACGGAAACAAAAACAACAATTTAAGCAGAACAGCTTCTCATAGAAAAGCTCTTTTGAAAAATTTGGGTAGTCAATTGATTGTTCACAAAAGAATTACTACCACTTTAGCTAAAGCTAAAGCACTGCGTACTTATATTGAGCCATTGATCACCAAATCTAAGGCTGGCGATAATAAAGAGCAGATTATGCACAATCACAGGATTGTATTCAGCTATCTTCAC
The DNA here is from genome assembly GCA_947458275.1 of Chitinophagaceae bacterium. Lineage (GTDB taxonomy): Bacteria > Bacteroidota > Bacteroidia > Chitinophagales > Chitinophagaceae > Ferruginibacter. Next base: position 11,242 of record CANGYR010000002.1, on the reverse strand, counting down.
GATAAACAAGCTGTAAAAGAATTGTTTACAGTTGTTGCTCCAAAAGTAGCAGGACGTCCTGGTGGTTATACACGCATTATCAAATTAGGCGCACGTATCGGGGATAACGCTGAATTGGCAATGATTGAATTGGTAGATTTCAACGAAATCTATGGCAAAGGAACTGCTTCTGCAGCTGAGCCGGCTAAGAAAACTCGTCGTTCAGGTGCTAAGAAAAAAGCAGGCGCTGAATCAGCTGAAGCTACTGAGGTGGTAGAAACCCCCGAAGCAGATACAACTACTGAAGAAAAAACTGAAGCTTAATCGTTTTTTTGATATAACTGCCCCGAAAATTCGGGGCTTTTTTTTGATATTTTTTTTAAAATCAGATGGCTTTGTTTTTCTTTGTAAAATAATTGCAACCATTTTATTCAAAATCTTCTAAAGAATAATCAACACTATGTCTACTCTTACAAACGTAAAAGATAAGGCAATTTTAATCCTGGAAGACGGGACAGTTTTATATGGTAAGGCTTTTGGTACAAAAGGAACAGCCACCGGAGAAATATGTTTCAATACCGGCATGACCGGATACCAGGAGGTATTTACTGATCCCAGTTATTATGGCCAGGTACTGATAATGAACAACGCCCACATTGGCAACTACGGTGTAAAACCGGGAGATGTGGAGAGTGAGGGCGTAAAGGTTAAATCAGTCATAGGTCGCAATCTGGAAGAACCATTCAGCCGTTTTTTGGCAGAAGGATCTCTGCAGGAATATTTTATAAAAAACAATATTGTTGCCATCAATGAAGTGGACACAAGAGCTTTGGTTGCACATATCAGAACCAAAGGCGCCATGAATTGTATTATTTCATCTGCCGATTTGGATATTGAGAGTCTGAAAAAACAGTTGAAGGAAGTGCCTTCCATGGACGGACTGGAATTGGCTTCAACCGTAAGTACCAGCGCGCCATATACGCTTGGTAATGAAGCGAGTGATTTACGTATAGCTGTACTTGATTTCGGCGTGAAAAAAAACATCCTTAATTGCCTCGTTGAGAGAGGAGCATATGTGAAAGTATTTAATGCCAAAACTAGTTTTGAAGAATTAAAACAATTCAATCCCAAAGGATATTTTATCAGCAATGGTCCCGGCGATCCAGCTCCGATGACATATGCCGTTCAGACAGTAAAACAAATTTTGGCAAGTGATATGCCTTTGTTTGGTATTTGTTTGGGACACCAATTGCTGGCATTAGCGAATGACATTCCTACTTTCAAAATGCATCACGGTCATAGAGGCCTCAATCATCCAGTCAAAAATCTGGTGACAGGCAAATCAGAAATTACTACACAGAATCATGGCTTCGGAATTGATCCGGACGCAGTGAGAAAAAGCAATCAAGTTGAAATAACCCACGTTAATCTCAATGATGAGAGCATAGAAGGAATTCGGGTAAAAGGGAAAAAAGCATTTTCTGTTCAATACCACCCGGAAGCAACACCCGGTCCCCACGACAGCAGATATTTGTTTGATGATTTCATTTCAATGATACAAAACAATTAATTAAATAATTATTTTCAATGCGAATAGCCATTATCAACGGTCCCAACCTAAATCTTCTCGGTAAAAGAGAGCCATCAGTTTACGGTACTGAATCTTTCGAAGATTACCTTTCCTATCTTAAGGGAAAATATACTCAGGATGAGATCAGCTATTTTCAGAGCAATGTTGAAGGAGAAATCATCAATGAGCTGCACCGCGTCGGCTTCGATTATGATGGTATCATTTTTAATCCGGGTGGATATACCCATACGTCTGTAGCAATAGGAGATGCCGTGGCTGCCATTTCTGCTCCTGTGATAGAAGTGCATATTTCCAATGTATATGCCAGAGAAGAATTTAGAAAAACTTCTTTTGTATCACCCAAAGCGAAAGGAATTATTAGTGGTCTTGGCTTAAAGGGGTATGAACTGGCATTTGGTTTTTTTCAGGGAGTATAAGAACTTATTTCAGCTTCAATTTTCTGATTAGCTTCTCAGTATCTTTTTTCAGCTGTTCAAATGCGGCTTTTTCTTTGTTGATAAAACTATTGTCTTCCAGTTTGCCAAGCACTTCTGTCATTTCTTTATTGTTTTCATAAATCATTTTACGGTATGGACTAGTATAGTCTTTTTCCCTTGCTGCATGGATGCCTTCCGTCATCCATTCTTTTGTAGCAATCATTTCTTTTAAAAGTGTCTTGAAGAATGCAGGCGTAAAATCTTTTGGTTTAACTTTCAGCAGTTCGAGTAATCCGCTGTAAGCATGTTGCAAAACATTTTTCTTGTAAGCAACACCCTGGTCCTGGTAGAAATTATGCACTTCTTCCCAGCTTTTTATTTTGTTGGATTTTATTCCGGACTTCAATTGCTCAACAACTTCTTCCTGCATCAGCTGTCCTCCAATATTGATCCATTTACTTCTGCGGCTGCGGTATTTTAACGACTGTTTGAATGAGTCAAAATCCTTGTAGTTGTTATCATTAATATGATCTATAAGCTTGTTGCAGGCATACAGCTTAATCATTTCTCTAAATACTTTTACCGATTGAGGGATTTTGGCAATTACCGTAGGTCTTTTTGAATTCTCCCAGTTATTTACAACTGCTTCTCCTTTCTCGTTTACAGTTAACTTCTCAAGTATTGCAAGTGCATCAAAAATTTCATTGATGGTGTCGGGAGCCAGATAATCATATTCAATCAGCTGCGTTTTTTTTGTTCGCAGATCACGGTCATTATATTTCTGTGCATTTCTTGCCAGTGCATACATATTGTACATAAACCAGTATGCAGGGATAATCAACAGACGATCTTTGGATACATCATTGCTGACCAGACAAAAAGGGAAGCGGATATTGAGTTCGGAAGGGTAGTCACCTTTTGCGAGAATAGTAAAAGAGGCAAATTTGGAATTGTGTTTTAAACTTACACATAGACCGGGCCAGAATCCTCTGCCCGCAACAATTTCACCATCTGCACTCCGGCTGTTGTGATTACTGCCAATAGTTGCTCCGGCAGCTATGTTGCTTTGTCCCATCACCAATGCAGCACAAAGAAAAGAGTTGTTGTGGTGCTGCTCATGGGCCGGGAAAATCATAGTATTTAATACCTCGCAACAAGAGATCGTTGAGTTGTTGCCCAGATAAGAATTAATCAGACGCGCACCATATTTCAACTGAGAATGAGAAGCCGTGATGAATCTGACAGCTTTCACACCATAAAAAATTCGGCATCCAAAACCGACAATACCGTTTACCAGTTCACAACCTTCTCCAATCTGAGAGTTTCTTTCAGCATCACTGTTAATGGTGATATTTTTGAGTTTGTTGGCTCCTTTAATATAAGCATCTGTTCCTATCCAGGTGTCTTTAATGCTCTGACAACTTTTGATTACAGTACGGGTGCAAATTTTTCCATAGTATCCTCTGCGTTTATCGAATTTCTTTTCGGTCAGCTCTTCAAATTTTTTGAGAAGCGTTTTGTCATCCCTGTATTTACTCCACATAAACGCATCTCCTGCAAGCATGCCATTGTAAGGTACTATGCTTCTTCCGCCGTTCTCATTGCTTACTTCAATTTTAATACGAAGTTTTTCATCTTCTTCTCCGTCTTTCAATATCCCGTTTCCGAATTTGGCTTTGTTGGAACAAATCAGTTCATTGATATTGACCAGCATTACATCTTTCTCGATGATATAATGACTCATGTATCCGACATTGTCTATACAAACATCATCACCTATATCGCAACTGATGATTTTGCTGTTGTAGATACCAACGGGCATGCGCAAATCATGGTATTCATGGTACTCCGCATTCAGTTTTCCAATTCGTATCAGTCCGAAAAATTCACAATTTTTTACAAGAGAAGGATTAAATCCATCGGCAACGAGAATATTGCTCCAGTTGTCAGAAGTATTGTTGTTTTTGATAAGCACATCTATCTGATCATTCGTCAGATGCTCGAAAGAACGGACGGCTCTGCTTTGTTCATTGCGCAGATAATATTCATCTTTTCCCTTGGGGATATATTTTGGTTCAATAAAGTCATATCCTATTTTATGAACCGGATGTTTTTTGATGATATTCATAGCCTAAGCAGCACAGATGATTTTGATGTTGTTGGATAAGTTAATCTACAAGTAAGATAATCAAATTAATTGATCCAAAGAAGAATTATATCCTTACTCCACCGTTACACTTTTTGCTAGGTTTCTCGGTTTGTCTACATCAATACCTTTTAAAGTGCCCACATAATAGGAGAGTAATTGTAATGGAACTACAGTTAGTATAGGGGCAATCAATTCATCTGCAGGAGGGATTGCAAAATAATCATTACTGAGTTCTGCAGTGGCAGTATCTCCTTCTGTTATAATTGAAATAATCTTTCCTTTCCTTGCTTTAATCTCCTGCATATTGCTGACAATCTTTTCATGATAGAGGTCTTTTGTTGCAATAAATACTACAGGAAGCTTTTCATCTACTAGTGCGATAGGGCCATGCTTCATTTCGGCAGCAGGATAGCCTTCGGCATGTATGTATGAGATTTCTTTTAATTTTAATGCACCTTCTAGAGCGATGGGGAAATTGTATCCTCTTCCGAGAAATAAAAAGTCAGATGCGTTTTTATATTTTTCTGCAACAGCTTTCAATTCATCAGCATTTTTGAGAATGGCCTGAACTTTTTCTGGCACCTGATCGAGTTCCAGAACCAGAGCGCTATAACGGTCATCAGTAATGGTTTTTTTATGCTTGGCTATAGATAACGCGATCATCATCAGGACAGCCAACTGTCCTGTAAATGCTTTGGTAGAAGCCACGCCGATTTCCGGACCTGCATGTGTGTAAGCACCTGCATCAGATATTCTTGCAATGGATGAGCCAACTGCATTCACCACTCCGAAAATGAAGGCGCCGTTTTCTTTGGCTTTTTCCAGTGCTACTAATGTGTCTGCTGTTTCACCACTTTGTGAAATAGCAATAATCACATCCCCCTTATTTACAATCGGGTTTCTGTATCTGAATTCGGAGGCGTATTCCACTTCAACAGGTATACGGCATATTTCTTCGATGATATATTCAGCCACCAGACCCGCGTGCCAGCTGGTGCCGCAAGCGAGGATAATAATACGATTGGCGTTTATCAGTTGTTCAATATTGTTGTCAACGCCACTCATTTTTATCAATCCCTCTTTTGCGTCTAATCTTCCCCGTAAGCAATCAAATATGGTGCTGGGTTGCTCAAATATTTCTTTAAGCATGAAATGTTCATAGCCGCCTTTTTCAATGGCAGCTAGTTCCATGTCAAGTTTGGTGATGTATGGAGTAATTTTTTCGTTGCCAAGATTTTTCAGAATGAGTTCATCCGGTTTTACAATAGCCAGTTCGTAGTCATTCACGTACACAACCTCTTTGGTGTATTCAATGATAGGAGAGGCGTCGCTTGCCAGAAAATGCTCGCCTTTGCCAATGCCTATTACTAACGGACTTCCTTTACGAGCAGCAATGATGGTATCAGGATTGTCCTGTTCAATCAACAAAATACAATATGCGCCACTTACTCTTTTCAGTGCAATACGCAAAGCTTCTTCGAGACTGCAGTCATCGTTGTTTAGGTATATATCTTCGATAAAATTCAATAGCACTTCAGTATCGGTATCACTCAAGAATTTGTATCCTTTTTTTTGAAGTTCCTGTTTTATTTGAGCATAGTTTTCAATAATGCCATTATGAATCATGGCCAGTTTTCCGCTTGAGGAAGAATGCGGATGTGCGTTTCGGTCGCTAGGCTCACCATGTGTAGCCCAACGGGTGTGGCCAATGCCAATTTGAGCATCAATGTTTTTGCCTATCATGGATTCCTCCAGATCGGCTACTTTTCCTTTCTTCTTATAGACACTGATACTACCATCTTTCAATAAAGCTACACCGCTGCTGTCATATCCTCTGTATTCAAGTCGCTTCAATCCTTTCAAAATCACAGGGTATGCTTGTCTTGGGCCCGTATATCCTACAATTCCGCACATGTATTATCTGTTTTAGTTTGTTTTGGTATAAAAGGAGAGTTTTCAACTGTATTAAACCGCCACAATTAAAAATAATTGATAGTCAATTAGTTATGAAAAAAACCTTTTGTTAGACCTGCAATTTAATCATTTTTGGGATTTTTTGCCTTTTATCCGGCATTTGTATGTATGAGTTAAAGCAGTTTACCATGCAAGAAAAGGTATGCCATGGAAAAGTAAAGAACAATACCGGTGACGTCTACCAATGTGGCAACGAAGGGAGCAGAGGATGCGGCAGGATCCAGTTTGAGGCGTTTGAGAATGATTGGTAGCATAGAACCCATCAGACTTCCCCATAAAACGATGCCCATGAGTGAAAAGAAAATAGTATAAGAAAGTAAATCCCAATATTGCCCGTAATCAAAAATCTGTAGTTTTTGCCATAGCACAATTCTAATTAAACCGATGCATCCCAAAACAGCCCCCAATAGAAATCCTGTAATAATCTCTCTTCTCATTACCTTCCACCAGTCGGCAATGGTCAGTTCACCCAGGGCCATTGCCTGAATGATTAGCGTAGAAGCCTGCGATCCGCTGTTCCCTCCGCTACTCATAATCAATGGTATGAATAGGGCCAAAACTGTTGCTGCTTCAATCTCATTTTGAAAGTATTGCATGGCGGAGGCGGTGAGCATTTCACCCAACAATAACAATATCAACCATCCCACCCGCTTTTTTAAAAGTTTAGCGATGCTGATATCCAAATAGGGTTCTTCCAATGCCTCGGTACCACCAATTTTCTGAATGTCCTCACTGAATTCCTCATTGGCAACCCAGAGAACGTCATCGATGGTTATGATACCTAATAGAATATTTTGTTCATCGGTAACGGGAAGGGCTACACGATTATTCATTTTAAAGACTTCATTGGCAATCTCCTGGTCATCAGTGGCTTTCAAAGCAATAAAACGATCGTCCATTAGTTCACTTACTTTTACTTCAGGTGCAGCAAGTATGATATCTCTGATTCTTATATCATCGAGTAATTCTCCTTTGTAGTTGATAACATAGATTACATCAATGGTTTCGCTGTTGGATCCGAATCTTCTGATTGTTTCAATAACTTCTTTTACAGTGTTGTATTCATATACATACACATAATCGGGATTCATCAGCCTTCCCACACTATTCTCCGGATATCCAAGTAATTCAAGCGTAATCTTTCTTTCATCAGGGTCCAATGTCTTGATTAAATCCCTTACCGTACTATTGGGCAATGCTTCCAGAAAGGCAACCCTGTCATCCGCAGGCAGTTCATTCAATAGTTCTGCAGATGTAAAAGCCGGAAGATTCTTGATGATTCTTTTTTGCTCACCAGGATCAAGTATTTTAAAAACGCCCGCCGCCCTGTGAATGGAAAGATGTGATATGATCTGAGATTCGTAGTCGGGATTGTCATAAATCAGATTGGCCACATCACTGATGTTCTGGTTGTTCAGAAACTCCTGAATAGCCAGTTTGTCTTCGGAAGCGATGACTTCTTCAAACTTTTGCTGCAACGATATGTCATCCAGTTCAAGTGCCATTCCAATTTATTGCCTTCAGTTATATGGGAAAACTTATTATTTTGGGCACTGCAAGTTACTTTAATAATTTTACCAAAAGAAATAGCATGTTGCATCCTTCACTTCATATAAAATCTATCAAAGGCAAGGGCAGGGGCGTATTCACTTCTGAGAAAATACCTGCAGACACCATCATTGAGGTTTCGCCGGTAATTGTGATGTCAAAAAAAGACAGAACATATCTCGACAAAACCCTTTTACACGATTATATTTTTGAATGGGGAGAAAAGAAAAATCAATGCTGCATGGCTCTGGGATTTATACCCATGTATAACCACAGCTATACCAGCAACTGCGAGTACGTGATGGATTTTAAAAAGAAACACATCTTCATACAGACAGTCAGAGAAATTCTAAAAGGTGAGGAATTAACCATCAACTACAATGGAGATTGGGATGATGGGAAGAGGGTTTGGTTTGAAGCGGAGTAAGGTTTAAGTCGCCTGCGGCTGGTTTAAATCGCTGACGCTGGTTTAATGGTTTAACCCCAAACTATAAGCATAAAAGCGCAATTTATATTTTCACCGCAGAGAAATAAGAACGCAGAGTTTACGCAGAGAAACTCCAAACTCCAAACCAAAACCCGCTCCGCGCTAACTATTTCTTCGCGAACTCTCTTCTAATTATATTCAGCGCAGCTCCTTCTTTAAACCATTCAATTTGTTGTTCATTGTATGAATGATTGACACTGATTTCGTCTTTAGTGCCGTCGGCGTGATGTAATACCAATTGTAATTTTTGATTGGGCGCAAATGTTGTCAGTCCAATGATATCGATGGTATCATCTTCTTTGAATTTATCGTAGTCGGCTTTGTTATCAAAAGTCAGTGCCAGCATACCTTGCTTTTTCAGATTGGTTTCGTGTATGCGCGCAAATGATTTAACCAATACAGCTCTTACCCCCAGGTGACGCGGTTCCATAGCAGCGTGCTCACGGGATGAACCCTCTCCGTAGTTTTCATCTCCCACTACAATACTGCCTATCCCTGCCGCTTTGTATGCTCTTTGTGTGGCAGGAACCGGACCGTATTCACCGGTCAGTTGATTTTTAATATTGTCGGTTTTTTCGTTGAAGTAGTTCACTGCGCCAATCAGCATGTTGTTGCTGATGTTGTCCAGGTGTCCTCTGAACTTCAACCATGGACCAGCCATGGAGATATGATCAGTGGTACATTTTCCTTTTGCTTTGATCAGTAATTTCAATCCTTTCAAATCCGATCCTTCCCATGCAGCAAATGGTTCGAGTATTTGAAGGCGCTTGCTATCCGGTGATACTTTTACCTGAACGCCGCTTCCGTCTTCTGCCGGAGCCTGGTAGCCCGCATCTTCAGCAGCAAATCCTTTTACAGGCAACTCATCACCTGATGGAGGATCCAACTTTACTTGTTCACCTTTGTCATTAGTTAAAGTATCCGTTAATGGATTAAAATTCAAATCGCCGGCAATTGCCAATGCGGTAACCAATTCAGGCGAACCTACAAATGCATACGTATTCGGATTGCCATCTGCGCGCTTAGCGAAATTTCTGTTGAAGCTATGCACGATTGTATTTTTCTCAGCTTTTTCCGCACCTACTCTTGCCCACATGCCTATGCAAGGTCCGCAGGCATTTGCAAATACTGTAGCGCCGATTTTATCAAACACACCTAAATAGCCATCTCTTTCAATAGTATAACGTACCAATTCAGAACCAGGAGTAATGGTAAATTCAGCATTTAATTTCAATCCCTTTTCTGAAACTTGTTTAGCTAAGCTTACCGCTCTACTGATATCTTCATAGGAAGAGTTGGTGCAACTACCAATCAAACCTACTTCAATTTTCGTAGGCCAGTTGTTGGCGGCAGCGGCTTCTTTCATTTTAGAAATGGGTGTTGCCAAATCTGGCGTGAACGGACCATTCAAGTGCGGCTCCAGTTCGCTCAGATTGATTTCAATTACCTGATCAAAATATTTCTCAGGATTTGCATATACTTCAGCATCTCCCGTAAGATGTTCTTTGATGCCATCTGCCAAAGTAGCGATTTCTTCACGTCCGGTCGCTTTCAGATAACGACTCATGCTTTCATCATACCCGAAAGTAGAAGTAGTAGCACCTATTTCAGCACCCATATTACAGATGGTGCCTTTACCTGTGCAACTCATACTTACCGCACCTTCCCCAAAATATTCTACCACAGCTCCGGTACCGCCTTTAACCGTAAGGATTCCTGCAACTTTCAAAATCACATCTTTAGGGGCAGCCCAGCCGTTTAATTTTCCTGTTAGTTTAACTCCAATTAGTTTTGGCATTTTCAATTCCCATGGCAATCCGGCCATCACATCGCAGGCATCCGCACCGCCGACTCCAATGGCAATCATACCCAGACCACCGGCATTAACGGTGTGACTGTCAGTACCAATCATCATCCCACCAGGGAAGGCATAATTTTCCAAAACCACCTGGTGGATAATTCCTGCTCCCGGTTTCCAGAACCCAATGCCATACTTATTGGAAACCGACGCTAAAAAATCATATACTTCACTGCTTTCATGAACGGCACGGTCTAAATCTGTTTTGCTGTCAACCTTAGCTTCAATTAAATGATCGCAGTGAACAGTACTTGGAACGGCTACAGCGGATCTTCCTGATTGCATAAACTGCAACAGTGCCATCTGTGCGGTGGCATCCTGCATCGCTACACGATCGGGCGCAAAGTCAACATATGATTTTCCTCTTTCCTGAACCTCAGTGGCATTGCCCTGCCAAAGATGTGCATAAAGAATTTTTTCTGTCAGCGTTAATGGTCTTGCTAGCACTTTTCTTGCAGCTTCTATACGCTCAGGGAAATTGGCGTATACTTTTTTAATCATTTCAAAATCGAAAGCCATTTTTTATTAGGTTTAAGAGGTTTAAGGGGTTTAAGGGGTTTAAGAGGTTCAAGAGGTTCAAGAGGTTCAAGAGGTTCAAGAGTTTTGAACGTTTTGAACGTTTTGAACGTTTTGAACGTTTTGAACGTTTTGAACGTTTTGAACGTTTTGAACGTTTTTCTTTTGCCGCAAAATTAATCAAATTCACTTAAGGTTTTTACCAAAAAATACATTATTTTAGTATCGATGAATAAAATCAGGCATTTTGTGGAGTGGCATGTGTTTGGCGTTTGTAGTGCCATAGGGGAGCGCATGGGTATTGCCACCTCTATTATCAGAAAATATTTCATTTACATCTCCTTTCTCACCATGGGCTCGCCGGTGATTGTTTATTTCTTCGTGGCGTTCTGGATGAATATAAAACAATACATTTTTGCATCGAGGAGGAATCCGTTGAAGTACTAACGCTTCGCTGGTATAATGGTTGAAGAATGATTTTTAAAAATTGAATGTAAATTATTTTTTACCGCAGAGAACCAGAGTAAAAAGAGGTTTCGCAGAGATGCTTTCCTCTGCGTTAACTCAGCGTCCTTCTTTCTCCTATGTTTGCTTTTAACTAAAAAATAGTTCTTTGAGATTTTAAATTTACGACCAATATTTGAATAAAATAGGTGAAAAAGAATGAGAGTACACTTCTTTCAAAACAACTTTAAAGTATGTTAACGCGGAGATACAACCTCAT
>CANGYR010000001.1 GCA_947458275.1 Chitinophagaceae bacterium | reverse complement strand
TGATAAAATTAGCAATTTGAATATTTGAAAACATTAAAGGCTTTACTTGTTTTAGATTGATTGAAATCAGCGTACTATTTTCAATTAACTCAATAGTTTCTCTCGAAGGATAGTCTTTAAAGTTATGCAATGAACCAACCATATCATTCTCCAAAGCAAACCAAGTGTTCACTTCTACACCGTCTTTCAGATAGTAACTTCTCACAGCACCTTTAACTACAAAATAAGCAAAGTCGTGTCGTTGGTTTTCTTTAATAAGTACGTGCTTTTTGTCCAAATTTAAAACTGACAAATGATTACATATTTCTGCTATTGTTTTTTCGCTTAATTTTTGATTAGTAGAAAAATGGTCTAAAAAGGTTTTGAATAAAATGTCCATTCTTAAATGTCTATTTGGATCTTGATGTCTTTTAGTTTGTGGGGTCTGCTACCATTGCTTATAACTCGCATATCCCCGCAACTCCCTTCACTTTTATTTCGCCTATCCGCCTAGTATTAATTGTATAGGCGAGGTTGGTTGTGATTTTTGTTTCGGGTTATTTTTTCTCTTTTTTATGGTTAATATTCAATTTGTCAAACGGACTGACAATCTTTCCAAGTTCCTAGCTGATTTTATATCTCATTGTTTTTCAAGATATTTTTTATGCAGATCATTTAAAGTCTGCTTTTTGTCAAAATTTTTCACAAATCCTGATTGTTCTCCTCTCTTTAATTCTTTAATGAGCAGAGATTTCTTTGCTTCAGGAATTTTTGAAGGTAAGTTTTTATTCGTTTCCATTCTTTAATTATTGTCACGCTCAACTCCCAATCCTAAAACGGACTACTCCATTTCCCATCCGTATAAACATTCACGCCGGTGAGCGTTTTCATAAATGCCACCACCGCATCTACTTCAGTTTGATTCAGATTCAACTGTTGTCCAAAACCATTGGGTCTTAGTTTTGGATCTAACCTTGTATTCCCGGGTGCAAGATTGATTTTTCCATAATGTCCGATAACGGATTTTAAAGTAGTTATGCCGCCGGTATGCATCATCGGTGTATTCGGATTGCCACTCGGTCCGGCCAAATCTCTTAATGAGGGCGCACGGATGTTGTTGATATCAATACCCGCTCCGTTCAGCACGCCAATAATGCCATTGTTGCCGCTGTTGGGATTAATATCAAATTCAGGAGCATTGTGGCAACCATTGCATCCAATTCCTCCGCCTATTCTTACACCGGAGGCGTCAAAATTCGGAGGAGCAATAAATAAATTTTTACCCTGATTTTCCTGTGCCGTGAAGTTGGGGAAAGGTTGATTGTCATTCGCAACTGCTGATCTGCCCGCATCATATTTCGAATCGAATGATTGTATGCTTCTTACAAACTGAGCCAGACATTCCTGCATTTTAGATTCAGAAATGGATGAGTTTCCATATACAAATTGAAACAACTCTTTATAGTAACCAATACCTTCCATTTTTTTTATTAGCTCAGACATATTTGGTCTGCCATCTTTTCCGCTAAAGCCCATTTCCGCATGGTCCTGTATTGGCATGGTGGTTTGTTGTTCCAGACTGCTCGCACGCTCATCCCAAAAGAATTTATTTTCAATGGCAAATCTCGCGTTCACCAATCGCATGGAATGTCTGCCGGGTAAGCCGCCACTTACTCCCTTGCTGGGCGATTCAATGTCACCAAAAGCAAATTCCTGTTTATGGCAACTGCCACAGGAGACGGTGTTATCAATGCTTAAATTTTTATCGTAAAAAAGCACTCTTCCCAGGGTGGCTTTTGCATTAGTAATGGCATTTGATCCTGTATTTTCTTTGGTAATATATGTGGGTTTCGACTGATTGGCATAATTCGACAGGTTATTTAGATCTATCTTATTACCGAACGCGGCCTTTACGGCTTCATAGGTGGGAGTAATTGATTGGTCGCTTTTACTGCAGTACTGGAAAAATAAGACAGTGACAAGCAGGATGGATATTATTTTAGCCTTTTTCATTCAGTTAGATTTCGTCTTTGACTATGACTTTTAACTTTTGTTTAAAGGTCTAAATAAAACATTGAATATCCTATATTAAATATTCATCAGTTCTTACTTCAAAACCCCTAACTCCTTGCCAATTTTAATAAATGCCTCTATGGCTTTGTCCAAATGTCTTTGCTCATGGGCTGCACTTAACTGTACCCTTATGCGTGCCTGACCTTTGGCCACTACAGGGAAGAAGAAGCCAATTACATAGATGCCTTCTTCCAGTAATTTGGCAGCAAATGTTTGTGCAAGTACTGCATCATATAACATAATAGGAACAATAGGATGATCTCCCGGCTTGATGTCAAATCCCGCCGTGGTCATTTTTTCTCTGAAGTATCTGGTATTGTATTCGAGCTTGTCTCTCAAATCAGTGGTTTCACTCAACATTTTCAATACGGCAATAGATGCGCCCACAATGCTCGGAGCAAGTGTATTACTGAAAAGATAAGGTCTGCTTCTCTGACGCAGCATCTCAATGATTTCTTTTTTTCCTGATGTAAATCCGCCACTTGCGCCACCCAGCGCTTTGCCCAGCGTTCCGGTAATAATATCTATTCTTCCCATCACATTTCTATATTCATGTGTCCCACGTCCGGTCTTACCCAAAAAACCGGATGAATGACATTCATCAATCATCACAATGGCATCATATTTATCTGCCAGATTACAAATTTTATCTAACTGCGCAATGGTACCATCCATGCTGAATGAACCATCAGTGACAATAATGCGACTACGCAAATGCGCCGACTCTTTCAGTTTGGTTTCCAGATCCTCCATATTGTTGTGTTCATAACGGTAGCGTTGGGCTTTGCACAACCTCACCCCATCAATGATAGATGCATGGTTCAATGCATCGCTGATGATGGCATCCTGTTCATTGAACAATGGCTCAAAAACTCCACCATTCGCATCAAATGCAGCCGCATAGAGAATGGTATCTTCTGTTCCCAAAAACTCTGCAATCGCTTTTTCCAGTTCCTTGTGAATGTCCTGCGTACCGCAGATAAATCGCACGCTGCTCATACCAAATCCTCTGTAATCAATGTATTTTTTTGCCGCCTCCAGCACTTTTGGATGAGAGGATAGCCCGAGATAATTGTTGGCACAAAAATTCAATACAGTCTTACCGTTTACAATGATTTCCGCTCCCTGCTCACTGCCGATGATGCGCTCCGATTTAAATAGTCCCGCTTCACTGATTTCGTTTAATTCATTTGCGATTCTGGAAACAAATTTCTGATTCATTTTTTATTATTTTAATAAACAACAAATCTAGTGACATAGGCGGAGTAAAAAAATTTTATGATTGTTTTCATTCTGAGAATTATTAGGGTATCATTTGTTCATAAAATGGTTAATTTGCGCCTCTCCCAATGATATGGCAAAAAAGCATTCATTCAAAAGTCATATTTTATCTTTTAAATCCTTATTAAATAGCAAGGAGTTGTCCGCCGTATCTTCCCACGCCTATTGCCTTAGGTATCTTCAGCATTTAACTGAGCATAGTAACTATTATCTCTCCATTTATGCTGATGTTTTGGAAAAGATGGTTAGTCATTCTGATTATAAAAAAGAGCAGATTTGTTTGTTGGATTACGGAGCAGGAAATGGACTGCTAGGTATTTTTGCAAAATATTGCGGAATAGGAAAGGTTTATATAAACGATATCAGTACTGAATTCATAGAAGCAGCAAAGAACTTATCAAATATACTAGGTATTCAAATAGATGGCTTTATCGCAGGGGATATTGAAATGGCAAATGGTTTTCCCATTAATGCAATTGTTGGAACCGATGTTATAGAGCACATTTATGATTTGAATAGTTTTATGTCTTCTTTAAGTGAAATAAATCCCAAAATGGTTTCTGTTTTTACTACTGCGAGCAATCCTAAAAATATTTTTAAAGTAAATCAATTAAAAAAATTACATCGGAAAGATGAACTAATCGGCGGAGATCCGGAAGATTTTGTTCTTTTTGGCAGCGAATCTCACGAGTCTTTTTTTGAGATAAGAAAAAAAATTATCACAGAAACAGCACCGCAAATAAATGAATTAAATGCCGATAAGTTGGCTCAATATACGCGAGGAATGAATCGACATGATATTATAGTCGCCGTCAATTTTTATCTCTCTACCGGAAATTTTCCTAATAAAATCAATCATCCTACCAATACCTGCAATCCAATTACGGGCAGCTGGACGGAAAGGATTCTTCGCTTAGAAGAGTATGAAAAAATGTACAATACAAACAACTACAGGCTTATTGTCTTTAATGGTTTTTATGATATTCATAAAAATGGGTTAAAAAAAATAATCAATGTCATACTGAATAAATCTATTTGTATTTTAGGTAAATTGATTGCGCCATATATTATCTTGGTAGGCCGTCAGAGATAATTTTTTAAAATATATCCCAATGATTCTTTTTAAATATATCCATAGACTTTTTTTAGCTGGCATAGTATTGATGCTGACTTCTTTTTATCCGCATTCCGGAAGTAAAACCAGCTCTTCAAAAAATAAATCTGCTCATCAATATTATATTATTGTAGACAAAAGCGATTTTGAATTGAAAGTGTACGATGAAGAGGGCTGGTATGCAACTTATCCGGTTGTTTTTGGAAGTAAAGATTTAGGAGATAAGATGCGTGAAGGAGATAAAAAAACACCCAACGGAAGTTATAAAATCATTCTCAAAAAAATTCATTCTAAGTGGGGACCTGAGTTGCTGCTGGATTATCCTACCGAAGACAATGTTCAGCTGTTCAATGAGCGTAAGGCAAAAGGGCTGATTCCTAAAAAAGCTAAAATTGGCAATGGTATTGCCATTCATGCCACCAGACCTGAAGAGGAATGGACAATTGATAATTTTTACAACTGGACAGATGGTTGTGTATCCGTTAAGTATACAGAGATGAAGGATCTTTACAGTTATATTGAAGTGGGTACCAAGGTTACTATTCAGCCATAAAAATCAGGTTGGCATCTCCATAACTCAAGAAACGAAAATCATTTTTCAAGGCATAGTCATATGCCTCTTTCCATTTCTCGCCCATAGCAGCAGCAATCAGCAGCAACAAAGTGGATTGAGGCTGGTGGAAATTTGTGATGAGACCTTTTGCAATTTTAAAAGTATACCCCGGAGTAATCAATAATTGTGTTTGCGTAAACAATCTTTGTTTTTTATTTTTTATCAACCATTCAGTCAGTGCATTCAAAGATTGTAAAGGAGTTAACGCCGCAGCGGCCAGCTTTTCTTCATACACATCCCATTGGCCGAGTTCCAGTTTTTCTGTATCGGGTTGCAGATGTGCTTTTACGCCCAGCCAATATAATGTTTCAATGGTTCGTAAGGAAGTTGTCCCAACTGCAATAATCATTGATAAGTTGGCTGAAATATTTTTTATAGAATCAACGCTTACATCAATCCATTCAGTATGCATTTCATGGTCTTGCATCAATTCCGCTTTTACCGGCTTGAAAGTCCCGGCTCCGACATGCAGTGTAATGTATTCCTTGTCTATATTCTTTGCTGTCATTTTCCCAAACACCTCATCTGTAAAATGCAATCCTGCTGTGGGTGCCGCCACGGAGCCTTCTTCTTTTGCATAAATCGTCTGGTATCGGGCATTGTCCTCCTTTTCCGCCTCTCTTTTGATATAGGGCGGGAGAGGAACATCCCCTGCAGTTTCAAGTATCTCGGCAAAGCTGATGTTTGCCGGTTCCCAGCTGAAGCTTACGATATAAGCATCGGAAAGCTTTTCGGCTATTCGTGCCTGCAATGTGATGGATTGATTATTGATGCTGAACTTCTTTTCAAGATACTCTTCCTTCCATTTGGAAGCACCTCCAATAAAGCATTTCCATTCCGCCTTGCCTTCTCTGTTCATGGCAGTGCTGTATTCATTTATTTCTCCGTAGGGCTCCAGACAAAATATTTCTATGATAGAACCGGTACTTTTTGGAAATCTCAGGCGGGCATTGATGACTTTGGTGTTGTTGAATACCAGCAGACTTTTTTCCGGGATATATTCATGAATGTTACCAAAAACACTTTCCTGAATGATTCCGTTTTTATAGATAAGTATTTTGGAGGCGTCTCTTTTTTCTAAAGGGAAAAGTGCAATTTTCTCATCAGGTAAATGGTAATTGTATTCCGCGATGGAAATCTTTTTCGGATCTGTCATATTCTTATTTTCTAACCGCGAAATTACAATCTGTTGGCGATAATTTCTTCCACAATCATAGGATCTAGCAGGGTAGTGGTGTCTCCGAGATTTTGCAGTTCGCCTTCGGCAATTTTTCTTAAAATGCGACGCATAATCTTTCCGCTTCTGGTTTTAGGCAGTCCGCTCACGAATTGTATTTTATCCGGCTTGGCAATGGCTCCGATGATTTTGGTGACAGTCTGGTTGATATCCTGACGGGTATGGTTTTCATCGGTATGTATGCCGTTGAATATAACAAAAGCATAAATGCCCTGTCCTTTTATATCGTGCGGGTAGCCTACAATGGCACTTTCCACCACTCCGGTATGCATGTTGATGGCATTCTCCAATTCAGCCGTTCCAATTCGGTGTCCGCTCACATTCAACACATCGTCTACGCGTCCTGTTATGCGGTAATTACCTTCCTCATCACGCAGACATCCGTCTCCCGTAAAATATAAGTTTTCATAAGTGGAGAAATAAGTCGTTCTGCATCTTTCATGATCGCCGTAGGTTGTGCGCAACATTCCCGGCCAGGGAAAGCGCATGCAAAGGTTACCACTCACGCCATTTCCTTCAATCACATTTCCTTTTTCATCAACGAGTACCGGCTGTACTCCCGGTAAGGGTAACGTGGCAAAAGATGGTTTCGCCTTAGTCACTCCTGCAAGATTTGAAATTAAGGTGCCTCCGGTTTCTGTTTGCCACCAGGTATCTACAATGGGACATTTTCTCTTGCCAATATTTTCATCATACCAATGCCAGGCCTCTTCATTGATGGGCTCTCCAACGGTTCCCAGTACCTTCAGTGAATCGAGATTTTTTCCTTTGATAGAGTCTAATCCGAATCCCATCAGACTGCGGATGGCCGTAGGGGCAGTATATAAGATGTTTACTTTATGCTTTTCCACAATTTCCCAGAATCTGCCGGCATCGGGCCAGGTGGGGATGCCTTCAAACATCAGACTGGTAGCCCCGGCACTCAATGGGCCGTATACAATGTAACTGTGACCGGTTACCCAACCAATATCTGCAGTACAGAAATGCACATCGCCCGGCTGGTATTGAAACACATTCACAAAAGTATAGTTCGTCCATACCATATAACCTGCACAGGTATGAACTACTCCTTTAGGTTTGCCCGTACTGCCTGAGGTGTAGAGGATGAACAGCATATCTTCTGCCTCCATTATCTCCGGTTCAAAATTTTTCAATCCCTTTTCTTCCACTTTTTTTATTTCATCTTCCCACCAGCAGTCCCTTTCTTTCATCATACTAACGGGAATGCTTGTACGCGTTAGTACAATCACTTTTTTAACCGAAGGACAATTGCATAATGCATCATCTATGATTGATTTTAAGGGAATGGATTTATTGCCTCTGTACGCTCCGTCGGCCGTGACCACAATATTACATTGCGCATCCTGAATTCTGTCGGCAATGCTCTGCGCAGAAAAACCGCCAAATACTACCGAATGTATGGCTCCAATTCTTGCACAGGCCAGCACGGCAATCGCCAGCTCAGGAACCATCGGCATATAAATGCAAATGCGGTCTCCGCGCTTGGCACCATTGTTTTTTAATACATGCGCAAACTGACAGACTTTTTCATACAGTTCTTTATAGGTAAGTATTCTGCTTGCTTCATCTGGGTCGTTGGGCTCCCAGACAATGGCAGGAATATCGGGTTGGGTTTCCACCCATCTGTCGAGACAGTTTTCGGTGATGTTCAGTTTCGCTCCACGAAACCATTCTACTTTTGGTTCTTTGAAATTCCAGCGAAGTACTTCATCCCATTTTTTGCGCCACCGAAAATTTTCAGCAATATCGGCCCAGAATAATTCAGGGGTTTCAATGCTTTTTTGATAAGCCTTCCGATAGGCTTCATCGGTTTCTAACTGATATGAATAGGCCATTGTAATAGTTTTACTTTGGTTTGCAGTATGTTAAGTTAAGGATTTATGTCTACAATCCTTTTCCAATACTATTGTATATAGTATCAAAAATCTTTAATCGGATATTTAGGCTTCTGAAAACTTTATTTTCTTCCGGATAAATTCTGTTGCTTAAAAAAATAAAAATAAGATTTTGTTCCGGATCCGCCCAGGTACAAGTTCCCGTAAATCCCGTATGTCCAAATGTGGCTTCAGATGCATATTTCGACGGATAAGGCTCATTTCTGATAGCATTGTCTTTTTCAGGTTTGTCAAAACCAAATCCTCTGCGACTGGTTTTACTTTGATAAGCAGTAAACATTTTAATCGTCTCCTTATTCAGATATTTTTTTCCGTTCCACATTCCTTCGTTCAATAACATTTGCATTATAGCGGCTACTCCATGGGCATCGCTGAAAAGTCCGGCATGTCCCGCAACGCCTCCCATGATGGCAGCTCCCTGGTCATGTACATAACCTCTTAGAATCTGATTGCGAAAGCCGGTTTCTTTAGTTGATGGTACAATTCTGTGGTAACTTACTCTCTTCAAAGGAAGGTAGTCAATTGCTTCAATACCCATCGGCAAGTAAAAGTGTTTACTTACATACTCATCGAGTGCCATTCCGCTTATATGCTCAACAATTTTTCCTAGAAAAATAAAATCTATATCACTGTATACATACTTCCCGCTTTTTGACAGAGGACTATTGAGTATTCTGTTGTAAAATGTATCTGTTATGTCGTTGTGCAACCATAAGTTGTTTGTCACAAGGGTGCTGAAGCAGTTTTCGTTGTACGGGCGGTAGTAATTTTTTAGCGGATTGCCTGTATTATCAAGTGTTTCCTTGTAAAATGGTATGTATTCTATCAGCCCCCCTTCATGCAACAGCAGTTGTTCAACCGTGATATCTTGTTTTTCGGTACCTGAAACTAAAGGTAGGTATGAGCCAATCTTTTTTTTTAAATCAATTTTTCCTTCTTCGTACAATTTCATCACAGCAATTGTTGTAGAAAGTATTTTGGTGAGAGAAGCAAGATCATAAACAGATGAAGGGGTTACCGGCTGATTATTTTCGTAAGTATATCCGCCAAATCCCTTTTCATAAATTATTTTATTGTTTTTTGCTACCAATACAACGCATCCGGGCATGGCTTTTTTTGTAATGCCGTCTTCAACAATTGAATCAATTGCTTGTAGTTTACCGGGATCAATGTTTTCACTCAATGGATCTGCTACCATCAATTCATTGTTCGCAGCGGTCAATCCGTATCCGTAAGGCAGATTCTCGCAAACCGTTACCGGAAGCACTCCCTTATATGGAATCTTTCCCTGCAGCATATCTATTGCAGTATGATGCACGGTGCTGTCATCCTCATAGGCCACCACCATGTTTTTAGCATAACACCAGTTTTTTGCGGCATAGGCATTGCCAAACAACAAGCTGATTGTTTTTGCTTTTTGTTGCAGCGAATTTACAAATTCAACCGCCTCTTTGCTGATGCCAAAATTGTTTGCAGGTGTTCGATTAATCTGATGAATACCAATTACCACTTTATCATAATTTTTTACTAAAGTGTCAAGCAATAAATCCAAACTGTCTTTATTCTTTTTCGAAAAATCTAAATAATAGTCATCTGCTTTGTAATCTTTTTTTATCCTTCTCGAAAATGCATTCTCTTTTTTTAATCCAACACCTATGTATGCTATTTTAGAATTGCCTTCAGTTGCCAAAGGGAAAAACTCTCTGTCTTCTTTCGCAACAAGCGTGATGGCATTTTCCGCAACGAGTCTTCTTAAGGGTAACACATCTTTGTTCAGATCGTTCGTAAGGTTATAGGTGTTTATGGTGTCATTGCTGTTGACTACGTAGGCATATTTTGCCATCAATACTTTTTTGCAATGCAGGTCAATATCATGTTTTGATATTTTTTTCTTTTTAATTGCACGTTTTATTTTTTTGATGGCAAATGGAATGCTGTCGGGCAGGCAAAGCATGTCATTGCCTGCTATCAGAGCTTCTACAGATGCCTCTCCGCTGGGAAAAAACTTTCTTACGCCCTGCATTTCCATTCCATCGGTAACAGCCAGACCTTTATATTGCAGTTCATTTCTCAACAGCCCTTCAATATTTCTTTTCGATAATGATGTAGGTCTGTTCTCTCTGTTGTCAATAGCAGGTATAAAAAGATGACCAATCATTACACTTCCAACGCCTTCTTTAAAAATTCTTCTGAACGGATATAATTCAGTTGAATCCAGTTCGCTGATGGTTTTATTTATAACAGGAAGATCATAATGAGAATCAACTGCAACATCCCCATGCCCCGGAAAATGTTTGGCACAAGCCAGGACACCATTGTCCTGCATGCCTTTCATATACTGAATACCATAAGAAGCTACTTTCTGCTTATCCTCTCCAAAACTCCTGTCGTTGATGACCGGATTGTTAGGGTTGTTGTTTACATCCATTACCGGAGCGTAATTGTGCTGAATGCCCATTCGTCTGCATTGCTCAGCCACTATTTTTCCATATTGATAAAGTATGGAGCTGTCTCTGATTGCTCCAAGCATCATTTGTCTGGGTAATGGCAATACGCTGTCTGTAATTCTCATTCCCACACCCCATTCTCCGTCAATAGAAAATAATATGGGCGTTTTAGCCATCTTTTTTAATTGATTGATATAGCCGGCTTGCATTACCGGACTTCCCTGAAAAATACATACACCCCCTAAGTTGTATTTTTTAACATAGTCTGCCACCTGATCAAATAAATAGGTGATTTTTTTTGTCTTAACATCCATACTGGAAAGACGGGCTATAATCAATTGTCCGATTTTTTCCTCTTGCGTCAGTGTTTTAAGTACACTGTCTGCCCATTTTTCTGCCTGCGGACTGTAAAAATTCTGACTGAAGGAATTGAGCGTAAACAACGCACAAAAAACAAATAATATCAAACGCATAAAAGCACCTGTTAATAGTGGGGAGGAATAGTTATTTTTGCGCTACAAATTACTGTATTTTGGCAGATATTATTCAATTATTACCCGATAACATTGCGAACCAGATAGCGGCAGGTGAGGTCATTCAGCGCCCTGCAAGTGCGGTCAAGGAGCTTTTGGAAAATGCGGTTGATTCCGGCGCCGATGAAATCAGGCTTTTGGTCAATGATGCCGGCAAATCACTTATTCAGGTTATCGACAACGGAAAAGGGATGAGTGAATTGGACGCACGTATGTGTTTTGAACGCCATGCCACCTCCAAAATAAAAAATATCGATGATTTATTTCGCATAAAAACAATGGGTTTCAGGGGAGAGGCGCTCGCCAGCATCGCTGCCGTAGCACAAGTGGAGCTCAAAACCAAACGCGCCGAAGATCAGGCAGGCACTTACATCGAAATAGAAAACAGTGCAGTTAAATTTCAGGAGCCGGTTGCCTGCAACAACGGCACCAGCATTGCCATGAAAAATCTTTTTTTCAATGTGCCTGCAAGAAGAAATTTTTTAAAAAGCAATACCTCCGAGCTGAAGCATATTGTAGATGAATTCATCAGAGTGGCCATGGCATTTCCCGATTTGTTTTTTTCAATGCAGTCCAACGGACAGGAAGTTTTTCATTTGTCTAAAGGCACCCTGAAGCAGCGCATCGTTCAGATTCTCGGTAATTCTTATAATGCAAAACTGGTAAGCGTTCACGAAGAAACCGATTATCTCAATATCATGGGTTTTGTGGGCAAACCTGAAACCGCTAAAAAAACCAGAGGAGATCAGTATCTTTTTGTCAACAACCGATTTATCAAAAGTGCCTATCTGAATCATGCAATTATGAATGCATTTGATGAACTTATTCCAAAGGACAGCTATCCCATGTATGCCTTGTTCATTGATCTTGATCCGGCGCAGCTAGATATAAATGTACATCCTACCAAACAGGAGATAAAATTTGAAGATGAGAAGATTGTTTATGCTTTTGTACAATCAGCGGTTAAGCATTCATTGGCACAATTCAGCATCACGCCTACACTGGATTTTGAACTGGATGCGTCTATTGAACGCCTGGATGCAGTAAGTAAACCTTCCACTCCATCAACCGAATCAGCTGCAATATCTTCCGGATTGTACCAGACCTTTACGAAAAAAAATCAGGCTCATTTTATAGAAAGCAAAAGCGAATTAAAACATTGGAAAGATTTTTATCCTCCTGTTGATAAAGACATTTCCATTGAAAAAACGACCGAAAAGCCGGCTGAATTAAATATTGCTGCATCAAACGAATATGCACAGCAGCTGCATCTTACACAGTTGCATAATACATACATATTGGTTCAAAACAGCAATGGCTTTATTTTGGTCCACCAGCAAAATGCCCATGAGCGTGTATTGTATGAAAAATACTCACATGCAGTTGCAGGGAAGCCGATATCAACACAACAAAGCCTTTTTCCATCTACAATAGAGATGAGCCCCACCGATGCAATATTGCTGGAAGAATTGTTGCCGGATTTAAAAGATCTAGGGTATCAGCTGGAATCTTTCGGTAAAAATACTTTTATCATACAGGGTACACCTGCAGATATTGTTGAAGGAAATGAAAAGCTTTCTATTGAAAATATGCTGGAGCAGTTTAAGCATTTCAGCAGTGATTTAAAATTCAATAAAAGAGAAAAACTATTTCGATCACTTGCACTGCAGCATGCCGTCAAGCCGGGCACTGCACTTTCTCATAAAGAAATGAGTGCATTGATTTCAGATATATTCAACTGCGAAATCTCCAATGCGACACCCGGAGGTAAACCTGTTTACACTTCTTTCCATAAAGAGGAGCTGGATAAGCTGTTCGGTAGATAATCCTAGTAGCTAAAAATCAGTTTTCATTTCTCAGGTCTTTGAGAAATTTTTCAAATGATTTCCTTACAGAGGAGGCTTTTGAAAAATAGTTGTTTGCTATCAATGAAAAAATCAGCAGCTTTCCTTTTTTTGTAATCAGATATCCGCAAAGAGATGAGTGGTTGGATAAGGTGCCGGTCTTGGCAAAAATATAACTGCTGTCAGACTGAAAATATTTTTTCAGCGTCCCTGTCCCCCCTGTGGGTAATATGTTTTTTAATCTTTCCAGTCCAAATTCATTTTTCATTTTATTCAGCAGAAACACAAATGATTCGGGTGTAAATAAATTATATCTGCTGAGTCCGCTTCCATCCACCCATTTTGGTTTTTGAGGAAGGTCTTTCAATTCATGCGACAGAATAGAGTCTATGAATATCTGGTCAGACATATACCCCAGTTTTCGGCTGCTTGACATCAGCAATAATTGTTCTGCAAAAAAATTGTCGCTTTCATGCATCATTTTTCTTAGAACTGAATCTGTAGGTTGCGATTTTAATGATTTATATGAAGCGATTTCTTCTGCCATTAATTTTTTATAGGAAAATGACAGATTAGGTATTTTTTCTTTCAGAAGTTCTATGGCAGTCTCAACCCCATTGGTGCAAAATGGAATTTTTTGTTTGACATCACCACCTTTGTCATTAAAAATAATCTCGAGATCATTACTGGCCAATCCTCTTTTAATGATTGTTTCCTCTTCCTTGACGGCTTTGGCAAAATGTATATTTATATTTTTTATGGTCGGATCCATTTTCAACTCATTGTTTTTTCTCTTTTTGCCGGCAGACTTGCATTCTATTGAAAACACATTTCCATACAAAGGAAATGTATTTCTTTCCGCCATGTAATCTTCATTGTAATCATCCCAGGCCCAGCCTAAACCCAATCTCTCCATTTTACTTTCAATATCTTCAAACAACAAATGCTTTTTTGTATTTTTTAAAAAATTATATACTCGCTGGTTGTTGAAATCGTCAACCAGGAGGGTAGGATCGCCTGTAGGAGCTATATAGATACTGTCTTTTGTTTCTCTGTATCTGATTCCATCCAGACTGTCGCCAAGAAATTTCAGGCTGACGTATGTGGTAAATAATTTGGTGTTGCTTGCAGGAATAAAATATTTATCCGAGTTGTACTTATAGGAATATTCATTTAATGTGGGATCATAAATACATATGCCAATATGGCTTCCTGTTAAAGCCGTGTCGGCTATTAATTCTTTGGCAGCAGCAGAAACATCTATTATCTGAGCGTTCGGTTTAAATGATAAGAGAACAATAAAAATGACAAGTACTAAGGTGAAGATTTTATTGGGTGTCATTTTTTAAATTTTTTATTGGAGATAGAGTTACTCAATTATTCTCTTTCCCGAATTCTAAGCCATCTCTCGGGGATATCACCATTTCCTGCACAGAGAAAATCTTTGTAACTGCATGCCACATATTTTTTATCGGGCATTTGCATCCACCATCTGTTAGTCTTTCTGCTTTGTAAAAATATGGTATCGGTATCGGCAAAGAAAGTATGATACTGGTTGAAGTCATTTGCATTATTGAAGTCTGCCTCTTGTTTCGATTTGCTTTTCCCATCAATAAAATACCATATCATCTGTGCAATCTGTTTGGCGGTCAGTTCATGCACATCTTCATCCGGATTATAACCGTAAATACCCAAACTGTTCAGCTGTCCGCTCATGCCGGCATAACGGGTAAGCACACACGCTTCTTCCCCGCTGAGGCCATTCGGACTGATTTTGACAGAAGGAGCATCGCTGTTTTTGATGGCTGAAATATCAAAACTCATAAAATGAGAGCTTCTGATGAACGGCTCCATTTCTTCAATGTCCTCTTTAACCGTACCCACCCGAAAACAATCAAATCTTAATTTATCCATTGTCTCCAGCAAACGGGGATGCACAAAATAACTTTGGAAACCAATATGGTTATAGTGCTTGATCATGTTTGGTTCTACGGTGAGCATATCCAGTAAAAAACTCTCGCTCCGTATGGAGCTGTCTCCACGTAAATCAATCAGTGCATCTACCGTAACGGCATCTACTACTTTTTTTAAATCTTTATAAGCACCATATTGAGCCAATGTAATATCGTGAGAGCCGCCCAGTATCACAGCGGTTTTTCCCATCCCCAGTATTTCGGCTAAAACGGTTTTGAGTGCGGCGTAGCTGTCAGCAATATTTTGCCCGGTTTTTACATCTCCCAAATCAGCTATTGTAATATCCGTATGCCAGTAATGCATCCTGTACAATTGCTTCCTTATTGCCGAGGGCGCATGAGCAGTTTCATTAAAAATACCTCCTCCTCTTGATTCTCCGATACCCACAATTACAATATCCGCATTTTCTATATCAGGAATTTCCTTAACGTGTTTAGTGATGTGTTTTGCTAGTTGTCCATCGGTGTAGCCAATATCATCATTCAGTTCATCGGCTTTTACCGGCCATAAAAAATCTGTAAGGTCTTGCATCTAAATAGTTTACACAAACCTAATTCATTCATTGCAAAACTTAAACCGGATAGGTGTTTTTTTCTTGAATATCTATACTCAATATTTAGTAATTTTGCAGTTCATTAGGAAACCCTAATCAAAAAAAAATGGCGGATACACAAGAGATACTTCAGGAGGTCGTTATCAAATTTGCGGGAGACAGCGGAGATGGTATGCAATTGACCGGAAGTCAGTTTACAAATAATACAGCACTTTTGGGCATTGATTTGGCCACATTCCCTGATTTTCCTGCCGAAATCAGAGCCCCGATTGGCACGCTTCCCGGTGTGAGCGGTTATCAGCTCAGGTTCAGCAGCGATCTTATCTTCACTCCCGGTGATGAGTGTGATGTGCTTGTTGCTATGAATGCAGCTGCACTGAAAGTAAATGTAAAAGCCCTCAAAAAAGGAGGCAAGATCATCGTCAATGTGGATGGATTTGATTCAAAAAATCTTCGTCTGGCCAACTATCCGGATGGCGTAAATCCGCTGGAAGACAATAGTCTGGATAACTACGAAGTGATTCGCATGGATGTGACAAAAATGACTCGTGAGGCGTTGAAGGATTTTACGATGGGCACCAAGGAAAAAGACCGTGCAAAAAACATGTTTGTGCTGGGCTTTTTATATTGGATGTACAACCGCGACATGGCCAATACGATAGATTTTCTCAGAGATAAATTTGGCAAAAAGCCTGATATCCTGGAAAGTAATATAAAAGTATTGCAGGCTGGATATAATTATGCGGATACTACTGAGACATTCACCTCCAGATATACAGTTTCAAAAGCAAAAATGAGGTCCGGCACCTACCGCTCTATTATGGGCAATCAGGCACTTTCCTACGGACTCATTGCAGCTTCACAAAAAAGCGGATTGCCTATCTTTTTGGGTAGCTATCCTATTACTCCTGCATCAGATATTCTGCATGACTTGAGCAGATATAAATCTTTTGGAGTAAAAACATTTCAGGCCGAAGATGAGATTGCCGCAATAACTGCAACTATTGGTGCCAGTTATGGCGGCTCAATTGGCGTAACAACTACCTCCGGCCCCGGTATGGCGCTGAAAGCAGAGGCAATGGGACTGGCAGTAATGCTTGAAATCCCTTTGGTTATCTGCGATATTCAAAGAGGAGGACCCAGTACAGGGTTGCCCACCAAAACCGAACAAAGTGATTTACTGCAGGCGTATTACGGAAGAAACGGCGAGTGCCCCATGCCCGTAATTGCATCTGCCACACCAAGCGATTGTTTTGAGGTGGCATTCGAAGCAGTAAGAATTGCTATACAGCATATGACTCCGGTAATCTTATTGAGCGATGGATATATCGCCAATGGTGCAGAGCCATGGAGATTCCCCAAATCAGAAGATTTGCCGGCTATTGAAGTGAAGTTTAAAAAAGAATTAGGCGAAAATGAAGAAAAGTTCCAGCCATATTTGCGTGATGAAAAACTAGTAAGACCTTGGGTAGTTCCCGGAACGCCTGGTCTTGAGCATCGTATAGGTGGACTAGAAAAACAAAATATAACTGGGAATATCAGCTACGATCCTGAAAACCATCAATTGATGGTTAAAATCAGACAGGAAAAAATTGATAAGATTGCTCAATATGTGCCCAAACAAAAATTGGACAGCGGTCCTGAAAAAGGGAAGGTGTTGGTAATCGGGTGGGGCAGCACCTACGGAGCTATCAAAAGTGCATGCCTGGAATTACAACAGCAAGGTCTTGAAGTTTCGCATACTCATTTACGTTATATCCGTCCATTCCCTGAAAATCTGGGAGACATCATAAAGAACTTTGATCAGGTGTTGATTCCTGAAATTAATAACGGACAGCTCATTAAAATCATCCGCGATGTTTATTTGGTAGATGCAAAACCGCTGAATAAAATTATGGGTATTCCCATTACCAAAGGTGAAGTAATTGAAAAAGTAATGGAGATGATTGCCGGTAAATAAACTAACCTTACTTTATGTAATTGCATAAAAAAACGCTTCATAAAAGAAGCGTTTTTTTTTATTTCAGAAAAAGTTTATTATTCTCTCATCCTCTCACTTGCCAATATGATTCCAATTTTTAGATTAAAAGTGAAATAGGCATCATTTTCTGCAGGGCTACCGCGTTTACCACCGGGACCTGTTACTGGGTTGATTTGCCTGTCATTCAGTAATATAGCATTGGTAAGCCTTTCACCGGTAAATCCATTGGTTTGAAAATATCTTGGATCAACATAGGTTGTACTTAGATCATCCAGGTAGTCGGTATTTAATATTCGATATACATACTCCGCACGAAGATTAATATTTTGTGTCAACTCATATTTAACTCCAAAGCCAAGAGGGTAATTGAATTGCTTTAATTTGTATACTTTTCTATCAGGGTACTCTTTAAATCCTTGTCCTTCCGTTCTGAGTGGTTGCAAATCAATGTATTTAAAGTTTAGTATTGCTTGTGGATTAAATGAATAATAACCGATGCCTCCAAGGAAATAAGGTGAAATTCTGGGCGCCGCTCTTTCTCTTTCAGCCCAGTCAATCAATACATATAAAGGATGAATTTCAGCCGTTAAAGACAGCTCGTTTATTTTACTTCTGAAATTTAAATTTCTGTTGTATCTCGCTTTGGCAATATCGCTTACAGGAACATCTTCCAATACCGCGTCATTTGCTTCGATGTTTCCCATCAAACCTTCCAAACGAATACCCACAGCATTTTTATACATTGCAGTGAAATATAAGCCATAAGCAAATCGGGTTTTGTTGTTATTAAGATCTTTTACAAAGCGCTTCCCAATTCCCTCATTGCCTCCGAGATCAGTCAAGCAATTGATTGCGCCTATATTGGCACCTAATTCATAAGTGAAAGGTCTATAAAAATAACTGTTAGAATAAAAATAGCTTTGACCAAAGGAAGTATTGATCAACATCGCTGTAACCAAAAACGTGAATAAAAATATTTTTTTCATCTCTTTTCTTTTTACTCTTTCTCTAAATCAAAATTGTTTCTATTTTTTTCTCCAAAGTTGCGAGAACTCAACTGCTGAAGCTAATACAAAATAAACGTTTTTTTTACAATTTTTTTAACTTAGTTTCATTCTTTGCGTAAAATTTACATATTTCCTTCAAATTACAAATTCCACATTTAGGTGCTCGGGCCAGACAAACATACCTTCCGTGAAGTATCAGCCAGTGATGCGCCTTATATATTAAATCTTTTGGTATGTGTTTAATTAATTGTTTTTCAGATGCATAGGGTGTTTTTGCGTTGGTTGTCAGACCGATTCTGGCGCTTACTCTGAAAACATGTGTATCCACTGCCATGTTGGGTTGGTTGTCTATTACCGATGTTATTACATTGGCGGTTTTCCTTCCAACTCCCGGAAGTTTGATTAATTCTTCAACTTTCATAGGGACTATGCCAGCAAAGTCATCCACAAGCATTTTTGCCATTCCTATGAGGTGTTTTGCCTTGTTATTTGGGTAGGAAATGCTTTTAATCAAAGGAAAAATTTCATCAAAATCTGCTTTGCTTAAAGAAAGCGCATCGGGGAATTTGTCAAAAATAGCCGGCGTGGTCATATTCACCCTTTTATCAGTACACTGAGCAGACAATATCACCGCAACCAACAACTGATAAGGGTTATCGTATAATAATTCTGTTTCCGCATCAGGCATATTTTCCTGGAAATATGAAATAAATTGCCCGTATCGTTCTTTTTTGGTCATAAAAAAACCGTTTCATTATGATGAAACGGGTAAAATTAGTTTATTCAGAATAAAATTAAGCGGATTATCCGGCAGTTGAAAGTCTGGCGTAGTTTAGAATGTTGTCAATTGTTTTTTGTGATGGTGAAAAACTGACTGATGATAATTCTTCTTTTGCCTCACTAATTTGCCTGTATTCTTCCTTTAAATTCCAGTCTTCTTCCAGTGCTTGAACAATTTGTTCGGTTTTTTCTGCTGAAGTTTCCTGGAATAAAAATTCCAGAAGCTCTTCTGAAGTGAAGGTATGCATAATGATTTTCGCGAGTGTTTAGTTGTAAATAATTTTATCCAAATCCGACTCTATAACGCACTGAAAATGGAAATATTGTGTAAAATAAAAAATAATTATCTATTGGTTTTTTACAACAAATATCTCTTCATTATCTTTTTTCATCAGATGTTTCTCCCTGGCATAGCGCTCAATAGTTAATGCGCTCGTTTTTAGCAGGGACAATTCATTTTTAGTTTCCACAATCTGCTTCGTAAGCGTTTGTTCACTTTTTTCCAGCTCTCTTAACTTTGCCTTTCTTTCCAAAATGACTCCCCAATCCTTAGGATCAAAGAAAGACATCCAAATAATAAAAGCAGCTGACACTATGAAATAGCGGTTTTTTATTATTTGGTATAAACCTGCAAATTTACTCACGAGGTGAAAATTTTAATCAAGTTAAAATTGTTTCGCTTACTTCCCAAATTTTATTTTTCCGGTAGGGTAAATGCCACCATTGCCCAATATTTCTTCAATTCTGATGAGCTGATTGTACTTAGCCATACGATCACTTCTGGATGCTGAACCGGTTTTGATTTGACCGCAATTTAAAGCAACAGCCAAATCAGCAATAGTGCTATCTTCAGTCTCACCGCTTCTGTGACTCATAATAGTGTTGTATCCGTTGTGCTGAGCCATGCTTACTGCATTTATGGTCTCAGTAAGTGTTCCAATCTGATTCACTTTTACCAGCAAAGCATTGGCGGTACTAGATGCAATCCCTTTTTCCAGTCTTTTTACATTGGTAACGAATAAATCATCACCCACCAGCTGACATTTTTTTCCGATAGTATCAGTCAGCATTTTCCAGCCCTTCCAGTCATCTTCAGCCATACCGTCCTCAATAGATATGATAGGGTATTGTTTTACCCAGCTTTCCCAGTATTTCACTAGTTGCTCGCTGGTCATTTTTTTACCGTCACTTTTATGGAAAATATATTTTTTCTCTTTTGCATTCCACAATTCACTATTGGCAGCATCCATCGCTATTGCAACCTGGCTGCCGGTTTTATATCCCGCCGCCTGAATAGCCGTAAGTACTGTTTCAATGGCCTCTTCATTGCTTTGAATGTTAGGGGCAAAACCACCTTCATCACCCACATTGGTGCTGTACCCTTTTTTCTTCAATACAGTTTTCAACGCGTGGAAAATCTCAACACCCCATCTTAATCCTTCACTGAAGCTCTTCGCTCCAATCGGCATTACCATGAATTCCTGAAAGTCAATCTTGTTGTCAGCATGCGCACCGCCATTCAATATGTTCATCATCGGAATGGGCAACACATTCGCATTGGTGCCTCCAATATAACGATACAAAGGCAAATTGGCTTCCAAAGCCGCAGCCTTGGCAACAGCCAGACTCACAGCCAGCATTGCATTTGCGCCCAGCTTTGATTTGTTTTCCGTTCCGTCCAGCTTAATCATTAAATTGTCAATGCCTGTCTGATCGGCAATGTCCCAACCCAGTAATTTATCTGCTAAAATGGTATTTACGTTCTTAACGGCTTTCAACACTCCCTTACCGCCGTATAATTTTTTGTCATTGTCTCTTAATTCTACTGCTTCATGAATACCTGTACTGGCTCCGCTCGGAACTGCAGCACGTCCCAGGTGCTCATTCTCAGTTAAAATATCTACTTCAATGGTGGGATTTCCTCTACTGTCTAAAATTTGGCGGGCGTGAATGGATGCAATGTAACTCATGTTGATTTTTTGGTTAATGGATAATATTTTTCTGACGCAATTTACAAATCTTTGTTGATGGCAACAAACCCGAATCAGGTTGTCAATGTTTTGAAGATATCTTCCAGATTCTCTGATGTAGTCTGTATGGAAACGATATTCAGATTTTTCTCCAGACTCAACTGAAGTATTTGTTTTTTTAATGCCTCTGCATTATTCGTTTGAAATTTATAGGAAGAATTTTTTTGACGCTCTGTAGACAGTAGATCCGAAAATCCTTTGAATAAATTTTCGTCAACGGGCTGATCAAAACTAACCATTATCACATCGGTTCGGTTGCCGGATTTTTTCAAGTGTTGCAAACGATCATCGGCAACTATGTTACCCTTGTTGATGATAATCACTCTCTCGCAAAGCGCTTCCACTTCCTGCATGATATGAGAAGAAAATAATACAGTTTTTTTCTCTCCCAGTTTTTTGATGACCTCTCTGATTTCAATAATCTGATTAGGGTCAAGTCCGGAGGTGGGTTCATCCAGAATCAATACTTCAGGATCGTGCACCAGCGCCGCTGCCAGACCAACACGCTGTTTGTATCCTTTACTCAGCTGTCCGATTTTTTTATGCGACTCAGGGCTTAAACCAACAAGTTCAATCACTTCATTGACTCTCTGATTTTTAGAAGATATTTTATGTATGTTGGCAATAAAATGAAGGTACTCTCTTATATACATATCCATGTACAAAGGGTTGGCTTCCGGGAGATATCCGATTTTACTTTTTGTGTCTGTATTTTTTTCATTGACAGCTATTCCGCAGACTTCAATATTACCTCCATCTGCCTGAAGATAACCGGTAATCATTTTCATTGTTGTAGATTTTCCAGCGCCATTAGGCCCCAGGAATCCTACGATTTCTCCTTTTTGTACAGAAAAACTGATATCATTCACCGCTTTTTGGAGCCCATAATTTTTAGAGAGATGGCTGACTAAAATTGACACGGTAAAATCTTTTTAAAATCGGCTGATGCTGCAGCTTTTAAAGTAAAATTATTTATTCGGTGGTCTCTGCGGACCTCTTGGTTGATTTCTTTGTGGACCACGGCCTTGTCCTCCTCTGTTGGGAGGTCTGTTGTCCTGCCCTTCTTTTCTTGCGCCCGATTGAGCTCTGGGTGCCTCACCAGGTCTTGCAGGACGCTGCTGCTGTTGTCTGCCGCGTTCCTTTTCTCTGCGCTTGCGTGTGGTTCTTTCCAGACTTCTGAGGCTTATCTGGCCAACGATATCAGCATATTCAGGTTCCACTTCTTTAGGTTTTCCTGTTACTACTTCTGCAGTCTCCAGCTCTTCAGGTCTGATGCCTTGTTTGTTTTGGGCTTTTATTTTTTTGACCATTTCTATGGTCAAAGGATATTGTTTGTTGCTGTCGGATAATGTATACCACATCAGATTGCGGAAGATGTCTTTTTTTACCAAAAAAGCTCTTCCTTTCGCCACTTCCAGCACATCTGCATCATTCGGGAAAAATTGCAAGGCATCCAGATAGGTATCCAGTTCATAATTGAGACAACATTTCAGTCTGCCACACTGTCCGCTGAGTTTGGTTTGGTTGATACTGAGATTCTGATAACGCGCCGCATTGGTATTTACACTTTTAAAGTCGGTTAGCCAGGTGCTGCAACATAATTCCCTTCCGCAACTACCAATGCCACCAACTTTTCCTGCCTCCTGACGCGCGCCTATCTGACGCATCTCCACCTTTACTTTAAATTCTGACGCATATAATTTGATCAGCTCTCTGAAGTCAACTCTGTCGTCCGCTATGTAAAAAAATGTTGCTTTTCTGCCATCAGCCTGCAATTCCACCTCTGCCATTTTCAATTCAAGTTTCAGCTGACGCGCAATAGCTCTGCTTCTGATGAGCATACCTGCTTCGCGAGCCTTGCTTTCTTTCATTTTGGCAAGATCCTGTTCTGTTGCTTTGCGAAGAATTTTTTTGAATTCACCCCCCTTCTCATCCAGATTGTTTTTCTTCAGTTGAAGTCTTACAAGCTCTCCGGTGAGGTTAACCATGCCCACATCATTGCCTCCGGTACCTTCTAAAGCAACCATTTCACCTTTTTCAAAATAATGTACAGTGGTATTTTTGAAATAATCTTTGCGACTTCCGTTATTGAAAGTGATTTCTACAATACGGCAATTGCTCTCAGGATCGCTGAAAGGCAGATTGGCCAGCCAATCATGCACATTCATTCTGTTGCAACCGCCACTGGCACAATGGCCATGGCTTTGACATCCACCGGGCGCTCCGTCTTTGCCGGTACCACAACTTCCACAACCCATATTGAAATTCAGTTTAAGTCATTTAAACAATGGCTCCGGGATTTATTAAAAAATCATCCGAAGCATTTCATGTATCCATCACCATTCAATTTCCTCAATTTATCAAAATTACAGATTTGTTGCTAATAATGTGGTATATCTTGATGGTCAGGGCGTGAAAAAGAATCTTTGCATTTGCATTTCTTTCAATATGATAGGAGGAAAGGTCAATTTCTTTCACAATCGCCTCCAATTGTTCAATCCCGCAGAGTTTATTTAACCTGAGGGCAAAATCATTCAATGCTTGTTGTTTTTCGGTGTTCTCTGCATTGTCTGATACGCCCACCACAGATATTTTTATAGCATTTTCTATCAGATGAATAAAATATTTGAGGAATTGTTTTTGTTTTTCCCTGCCCAATTTACTCATCTCATCTATCCACTGAACCTGTGCCACAGGGCCGCCTTTAAGAATGGCATTCATCCAACTTCTCAGCATCGATTCCCAGTCGTCTTCACTGTGTTGAATTTGTAACAGCGCCTCTCTGTAGTTGCCATCACTTACGGCAGCAACCACCTCCGCCTTTTGAGCAGTCAGCCCTTCATTTTTTTCAAGTGCAACGGCAATATCTTTTTTATTGAGCGGAGCGAATTTAATTAATTGTGTTCTGGAAAGAATGGTAGGCAGGATGAGTTTGTCATTTTCCGCAACAAGAATAAACAGCGTATCTGCAGGCGGCTCCTCTATTAGTTTGAGCAGCTTATTTCCTTGATCGCCCAGCATTTCAGGCATCCACATAATCAGCATCTTGTAGCGGGACTCAAAACTTTTCAGACTCATCTTTTTGGAGATCTCGTCGCACTCGTTCCTTGAAATATTTCCCTGTTTGTTTTCTGCTTCAATGAATTGCAGCCAGTCGTATAAGTTTCCGTAAGGCTGCTTTTCAATAAACTCACGCCACTTCACAATGAAATTTGTACTGATGGGCTTATCGAATTCTTTGCTTGTAATTACCGGATAAGAATAATGTATATCAGGATGAATCAGTTTTCCGGCTTTTACGCAAGATGAGCAGGTTCCGCAGGAGTCGTTGTTTTCATTGGCATTTTCACAAACCAGATATTGTGCAAATGCCAATGCCATCGGCAAAGCACCGCTTCCTTCTTTTCCCAAAAACAACAAAGCATGCCCCAGCCTGTTTTGCTGAACCATGCTGACTAATTGTTCTTTAACGTGTTGCTGCCCGATGATGTTGTTTAATTGCACAATGCAAAGTAAAATAAAAAAGCCCTAATCCGGCAGATGAGGATATTAATTAAATATACAGGTAGATACTTGTTGGTGATAACACCAACAAGGGGAGGGGCTTTTCACCGCGAATATTTGTTCCTCTGCGAAATCTCTGCGCTCTCAGCGGCTCAGCGGTTAAAATATATGTAAACAAAGGACAAGTTATAATTTGCCGGTGATGTCTTCACTCAAAGGGTTTGTGCCGCTGTCGAATTTGGCAATGATATGACCATCTTCATCTAAAAGAAACTTATTGAAGTTCCATTTGATTTCAGCATCCAGCATTCCGTTGAGTTGTTTTTGTGTGAGCCAGCGATAAATAGGAGCCATATCATTTCCTTTCACAGAGATTTTGGCTGCCAGCGGAAAACTGACACCATAGTTTTTTTGGCAAAAAGATTTGATCTCTGTGTTGGAGCCGGGTTCCTGTTGCCCAAAGTTATTAGCCGGAAAACCAACCAATACAAGCTTTTCTTTATACTTATTATATAATGCTTCCAGTTCTTTGTATTGCGGTGTGTATCCGCATTGTGATGCTGTGTTGACAATTAAAATTTTTTTTCCTTTAAAGTCAGCGAAATTTATCGTTCCACCATCTATGGCCTCTACTTTGAATGTGTGTATGGATGTAGGAGTGTCTTGTTGAGAATTGCTCATGGCGTTATTTTGAGTGGTGTTTACGGTGTTTTCTCCCGGTCTGACACAAGAGAGGAGGATGGCAGCAATCGAAATGAATTTCAGCATATTTTTTTCTTTATAAACATTAATAACTCCTTAATTGTTTAATGCAAAGTATAAGAAGTGCTCAATTATTGTTTTTCATAGCAACCCAAATCGGTAGCCGTTCCTGAAATGCGCGGGTTGTCATCAAGGTCTTTTGAGAAATCGGTGTTAATACCATTATCAATTCCCGGCGCAGATAAATTTTTTGTTGTTCTGAAATCGTACAGTTTTTTTCCGACATCAATATTGTCAAATAAAGGGTCTTGATTTTTTAATACTTCATTTAATGTAACAGTAGGAGGTTCGGTTTTAACTTTGATGAGACAATGATTGAGTGTTACATTGAATATACCGGTGCCCTTTTTTTCAAATACAGTTTCATCATCTACAATGCCGCCATCTCCCCAGAAAATACAATTTGTAAAATTTGCATCAAGATCAGAAGAAGAAATTGAACCATTTTCTATAAAAAAATTGTTGGCCTGCAAAACCGGTGTCTTGTGCAACATAAAAGAGTTGGAATAGGAGGCTGCGGTGCAATTAGTAAAACTGTATTTTCCTCCTGCCTGAATACTGATATTGTTTCCGCAGTTGCTGATGAGGGTATTATCTGCTTCAAGACTGCTGTTGATGGAGAGGATGCCATTTTCAAATGCATTGTCAATGATACATTGATGAAGTGTAAGTTTGGTCTTGTTGTTTTCTGCGGGATTTTGCACAGCCAGTGCCTGGTATGCATTCGTGATAATGGCAAAACGCATTACGTTATCTGTGCTTTTATTTCTGAAATATATTCCCGGCCAGCCGGCGGGTAGATCTCTGTAGTATTCATCCAACCGGTCTCCTCTAAAGATCACTTCATTATTTTTATTGCCATTTACAATCAGACTGCCATCCACAATAATCGGCGCATCGGCATGTAAATAAATTTTACATCCCGGGTCAATCGTAAGCGAGATAGCAGTATCAATAAAAAAACTTCCAATGACTACATAAGGCAGATCGTTTGGCCAGATTGTATTTTCAGAAATAGTATGATTCCTGAGGAAGTGAGCATTTTGACCGTAAGCTTCCAGCTGGATATATTTCTTGTTGCCATTAAAAAGAATCTCAATGCTGTCTTTTACAATGAAGGGAAGATTGTTTGCATTTGGATTGATTGTTACAGATACAAATACATACATGCTGTCTTCTGCAGCCAGCTCAATATTTGTCAGTTCGTTTTTAGGAACACCATTGATATTAAGCTTATAAGCAGAATTGCTTCCTCCCATCAGTTTAATGGAGGATAGTAGGAGTTTTCCACTATTTGAATTGATAATCTTTAGGGACTGGGTTACAGATCCGGTAGTGGTAAATACAGTATCAAACCGAACGGTATCTGCACTGACATTTATCCTGGCATTTACATCTGTGATGAATGCATCTTTTCTGCAGGAAGGTAGAAGAAAGATTAGGACAATCACAATAAAAATCAGGCCTGAAATAAATCTCATCATGATTCAAAAGTAATTATTTTTTCGGGTAGGTTGAACTACAGATATTTATTTAAACTATCAACTTCCGGCTATTGCCAGCGAGGCAATACTGACGGTGGTATTTTTAATTTTGAGTATGGCATTACCACAGGCCTCCAGCGTCGCTCCCGTAGTTACTACATCATCTGTCAATAATATATTTTTTCCTTCAAGCATTTCTTTTTTTACAACTAAAAAGGCCTCTTCCACGTTCTCCCATCTATCCAGTCGTTGTTTTCTCGTCTGTGTATCCGTGGCCTTGCTTTTAATGACCACATTGTTCAAAACAGGAATTCCCAAAACCTCGGCAACACCATCCGCAATAATTTTAGCCTGATTGTATCCTCTCTTAAATTCTTTCTTTTTATGCATGGGCAAAGGTACAATGGCATCAATATGATGAAATCGTCCGCTCTCCATCAAAGTTTTTCCCATTAAAGAACCAAGATAATGACCAATTTTATGATTGCCGTTGTATTTAAGCTGATGAATCAGTTGTTGAATCAGACGGCCTTTGGCAAAATAAAATTCACTGTGCGCAGCGTGTATATTTATTCTTCCTGTAAAAATTTTTTCAATGTTGTTGTTTTCAAAATTGGCAAAGTTGGTATGAGGAAGGTCATTCAGGCAATAAATACAAAGCAATTGACTTTCTGAAAGAAGGTCACTTTCGCATCCGTTGCATTGGTGGGGGTATAAAAGATGTATAACATCTTTCGTTAAAGATGTAATTGAAATCATAGAGTAGGGATGGTTTATTTAAAATAAATACTGGTAAAGTTCTTCTACTTTCCCAAGAGACACTACTTCAATGCCGAATTTTAATTTGGTCAGCGCCTTTGAATTGTATTTACTCAGAATAATTTTTTCAAAACCCAGTTTTTCCGCTTCGGCAATACGCTGTTCTATTCTGTTGACCGCTCTGATTTCTCCGCTCAATCCTACTTCGCCGGCAAAGCATATATGCTGGGGAACGGGCACATCTTCATAACTGCTGAGCAGTGCTGTAACAATAGAGAGATCTATGGAAGGGTCTTCTACTTTAATACCGCCGGCAATATTTACAAAAACATCTTTCACTCCGAAATGAAATCCGCCTCTTTTTTCCAGGACAGCCAGCAGCAGTTGCAATCTCCGAAGATCAAATCCGCTGACAGTTCTTTGAGGAGTTCCATATACACTTTGTGTAACCAGTGCCTGTGTTTCCAGTAAAAGAGGTCGCATGCCTTCTACGGTAGCGGCAATAGCAATGCCACTCAGCTGATCCTCCTTCTGTGTGATTAATATTTCACTTGGATTGCTGACCGCTCTCATTCCGTTGCCGGTCATTTCATAAATACCAAGTTCGGATGTTGAGCCAAATCTGTTCTTTAATGTCCTGAGTATTCTATAAGCATAGTGACGATCGCCCTCAAACTGGAGAACGGTATCCACCATGTGCTCCAGTATTTTTGGTCCGGCAATGTTGCCGTCTTTATTGATATGTCCAATCAGAATGACCGGTGTATTTGTTTCTTTGGCAAAGCGCTGCATTTCGGCAGCACACTCTCTGATTTGGCTTACACTGCCGGGAGAAGATTCAACAAACGGAGATTGAATGGTTTGAATGGAATCTACAATAACCAACTGCGGCTTTAATTTTTTAATTTCTTTGAAGATGGTTTGCGTGTCTGTTTCGGTAAGTAAATAAAACCGTTCGTTTGCAACCCCAATCCTGTCTGCACGCATTTTTATTTGCTGCTCACTTTCTTCACCGCTGATATATAATGTGGTTATGTCTTTTAGGGAGAGCCCGTTTTGTAAAAACAAAGTAGATTTACCAATACCTGGTTCTCCTGCAACAAGAATAATGCTTCCTGTTACAATGCCTCCTCCCAATACACGATTCAATTCAGCGTCCGTCGTTGCTATTCTTTTTTCTTCAGCACTGCTGACCTCATTGATGGATACGGTTTTTATTTTTCCGGTACCGGAATAATCTTTCCAGTCGTCTTTAGTTGATTTGTCATTTCCTTTCACAACGACTTCCTCCACGAAAGTGTTCCACTGATTACATGTAGGACATTTACCTAACCACTTCGCACTTTCATATCCGCAACCCTGACAAAAAAATGAAGACTTCGTTTTACTCATTCGGTAAATGTAAAGTCAATTTTTCAGATGAAAAAAATCAGAAGGGTTTTTGAAAAAAAATTATCAGAATTTAATTGTCAGGTAAATTTTTTTCAGTGAGAAAAACCTGAGGAATAAAAAAATGATGAATCAAAAATTCAAAGATGGTAGTTTTTAAAAAGTAAAAGAGCCGACATTTCTGTCGGCCCTTTTTACTTACTAACCCATTAAATTCTGATGCTAAATTACAAATTGCCACCACAAAAAAAAATATAATTTTCGCTGTGTGAATAAGTTTTTTCAGAATAAAAAAATACAATACGTTAAATGTTATTATGTATAAATAATTGGTATAAAATTAATTAAGATTATAATTTGCCTCATTCTAGCTATTAACAACTACATTTTTCTGCACTGAAACAGGCAAAAAATTAATCTGAGATTTAATAAATCAAAACAAGCGCATAATTAAAAATATTTCATCATATATCTTATTGCTTCCTGGATTTTCTTTATCATTCATTAGTCATAATTAGAGCATAATAATTTATAATATGAAATATTTGGAGCATCTAATCAATGTAATTTATTTATAATAAAACCCCAATTCATTCATTCAAAAAGCTTTGTGTTTGAGTTCATTTATTCATTTATTGAGCAGTGTGTAATAATCGTGCGGAAGTAGTATAAATAAATTTTATATAAATGTGAGCCCTTCGTCGGCGAAACCGAATAATATTTTCAAACTTTAGTCAATTGCCGATGTTATGTTATTATATGCAAACCATTCTTGAGGTAAAAAATCTTACCAAGCATTACAAGCAGCACACTGCGGTTAATGAACTTTCTTTTCATGTTAACCAGGGTGATGTTTATGGTTTCCTCGGTCAGAATGGCGCCGGCAAATCTACCACCATCAGAATGTTGTTATCACTCATTCAGCCCACTTCCGGTGAGATATACATATTTGGAAATGATTTGAATACACACAGGAATGAAATTCTGCAGAATATCGGAGCCATTATAGAGAGACCTGATTTATACAAATATCTATCGGCATATGATAATCTTTCGATTTTTGCCAAGATTAGTAATATGAAAGCAGACAGAAAAAAAATCATGGAAGAGCTTGACAGAGTTGGACTTGCAGATAGATATAACAGTAAAGTCAATACTTTCAGTCAGGGAATGAAACAAAGACTTGGCATTGCCGTAGCACTGATTCACAATCCCTCTCTCATTATTTTGGATGAACCTACCAATGGTCTCGATCCGCAGGGAATAGCGGATATGCGAAAATTGATTCTTTCATTGAGCTATGAAATGAATAAAACGGTGATGGTGTCTTCTCATTTGCTCAGTGAAATTGAATTAATTGCCAATCGAATGATTGTGATAGATAAAGGCAAAAAAATTGTAGAAGGAAGTGTTCGTGAATTACTGGACCCTTCGAAAACTTCATTACAAATAGACACCACTGACAATGATTTAGCTTTTGTT
The DNA here is from genome assembly GCA_947458275.1 of Chitinophagaceae bacterium. Taxonomy (GTDB): domain Bacteria; phylum Bacteroidota; class Bacteroidia; order Chitinophagales; family Chitinophagaceae; genus Ferruginibacter. The sequence continues at coordinate 337,544 of CANGYR010000001.1, read as the reverse complement.
ACGCTTCAAAACACTAACTGGACAGGATCATTGGTGCGTAAAGCCGATAGAATAGAGCTACAAATTAGCAAATCCGATATCCCACTTTTGGTTAAGCATCTTACTGAATCCAATATCGGCATTCATGCACTTCAGCCGAGGCATTCTCTTGAAGCGTATTTTCTTTCACTCACTAATCCCGAAAATCATGTGGAGCCTGTTGCAAATTGAACTTTTTAAAATATCAAAAAGACCAAGGACTTATCTTTCTTTTGCGGCTATTACTGCCATTGTATTGATTTTTCAACTGGCGTTCAAAGCAGATGGAAAGAGCTACATGGATTTAATGCTGCAAAATGTGCAGGATAATTTCGAACTCAATAAAGAGAATGCCATCAACGGATATTTTATGTGCTACATCATTCTCAATACTTTATTGGTGCAAATTCCAATTTTGGTGGCACTTATAGCCGGCGATGCCATTTCGGGAGAAGCAAATATGGGGACACTCAGGTTGATGCTCACCAAGCCCATCAGCAGAAGCCAGATTATTTTGTCAAAGTTTATCGCCTCATTCATTTATACAATTTTGCTTCTGGTATGGATGGCCGTTATGGCACTTTTTCTGAGTATACTCATTTTTGGAATGGATGATATGCTCATTTTCAGGGTAAAAGGAGAAGAATCTCAGATTTTACAAATCTTAAAAGATGATGTTATCTGGCGTTATTTTGCCGCTTTTGGATATGCAGCCATAGCATTGACAGTGATTGCCGCATTGGCACTGTTGCTTTCGGTTTTTGCTGAAAATTCTATTGGACCAATCATTACCACAGTTTGTATCGTAATTATTTTTACGATTGTTTCCAACCTAAATGTGCCGGTGATTGATAAAAATGTAAAACCATGGTTGTTTACTTCCTATCTTGTTGGATGGAAAGGCTTTTTCTATATTGGCACCAATACGGAGGGGCAGCCCATACCGGGAAGCATTGAAAACTGGCCCGCTATCAGAAACAGTCTGTTTATTTTAATTGCACATATTTTTTTGTTACTCGGCATCACCATTGCTGTTTTCAGAAAGAAAGATATTTTATCGTAAATAAATCGTCATTATGTTAAGAACATTTTTTCTATCATGTTTATTACTCTTTTCAAAGAGTATGCTCGCGCAGGATATCAAAGGGCTGATTACAAAAGTCAGACAAAAAATAGAAAAGGTGAATGATTATGAGGCCAGCGGCAAAATGAAAACCAATGTGGCCTTTCTCAAAGTTCCGTTAGCAGATGTAAATGTTTATTTTAAGAAACCCAATAAACTGAAACTCAAAAGCACCAAAGGCGTTTCTTTCATTCCCAAAGGCGCGGTGAGCTTTAATATCAACAATCTGCTTTCTGAAGACTTCAGTATCATTGACGCCGGCACAGACAAGATAGGCAATACTCTAGTAAGAGTGGCAAAGCTTCTACCCAATGACGATAACAGCGACGTAGTATTGTCTACCATCTATATAGATCCTGTAAATAATTTACTGCTGAAGTCAAAGACTACCACCAAGGAAAGTGGCACATACGAGTTGTTGTTGAGTTATGGGAAATATTCTGAATATGGCTTGCCCGATAAGGTGGTATTTTCTTTCAATACAAAAGATTACAAACTACCTAAGGGAATAACTTTTGATTTTGAAACGAGTAGCGACAATAAAGCCAAAACCATAAAAAGCAACAAAGGAGTAGCGGAGCTGTTATTCTCTCAATATAAAATCAATCAAGGAGTCGCAGAATCTATATTCAAATAAATCAATCCTCGGTAATTTTTTCATCAACCGCATTGGCAACAACGGCAGAACTCATTTTTCTCAAAGGATTGCTCCGCTGGTTTTCATACTCTTTTCTGTTATTAATGATATCGATACAACTAAAGAGAGCTTGTCTGGTGGAGGTTTCGTCCGCTATTCCTTTTCCTGCAATATCAAAAGCTGTTCCATGATCAGGGGAAGTTCTCACTCCTTTAAGTCCGGCTGTATAATTAACTCCTTCACCGAGAGAAAGTGATTTGAATGGAATCAAGCCCTGGTCGTGATATATAGCCAATACTGCATCAAATTTTTCGTGTTGCCCTCTTGCAAAAAATGCGTCAGCACTATAGGGGCCAAAACAAAAAATATCTTTTTGCTTCGCTTCTTTTATGCTTGGTTTAATCACATCAATTTCCTCTTTGCCAATCAAACCTTCATCACCGGCATGAGGGTTCAAACCCAGTACAGCTATTTTAGGTTTGGTGATCCCGAAATCTCTTTTAAGCGACTGATTGATTACCTGTAGCTTACTGATGATGCTTTCGCGGGTAATAAATTGAGCAACTTCTTTTACAGGCAAATGTTCGGTGAGCAATCCAACACGCATGTTTTCTGCAATCATCAACATAGCAACATCCGATCCGCCGAATAATTTTTTCAAATAGGGAGTGTGACCGGTATAATTAAATTGACCTGACTGAATATTTTTTTTGTGAATTGGCAACGTAACCAGTCCGTCTATTTTACCTGCTTTCAATGCTTCAGCAGCAGTAGTTAGACTCAAAATAGCATATTTTCCGCCATCATCATTCATTACACCGGGTGTAACGACAACGTCTTCCTCCCAACAGTTAAACAAGTTTACCTGCTTGGTATTGATTTTAGTTGCATCCTTGATGGAAGAAAAATTAATATTTAAATCCGGAAGTGATTTTTTGTAAAAATTAATCAGTTTGTTATTGGCAAAAATTACCGGAGTGCAAATGTCCAGTATACGATTGTCACTCAAGACTTTAATAATCAACTCAATGCCAATGCCATTTATATCTCCGCAGCTAAAGCCGATGACAGGTTTATGTTCAGTAGATCCACTCATGTATTCATTCTTTGGACGGTAAAAGTACGATTTTATTTGCTGATACAGGCCGGCAGTCATCTGTCGGACAATAAACAGTATTTTTGTACCAATGTATACATTAAAGAAGTCTCTGGGTCAGCATTTTTTGAAAGATCAGTCTGTGATTGATAAGATAATTGCTGCCTTACACCGGCATTCATTTCAGCAATTGCTTGAAGTTGGTCCCGGAGCAGGGGCGCTGACTAAAGATCTTTTAAGTATCCCGGAAATTGATTTCAGGGCCGTAGAACTTGATAAAGAAAAAGTTGATTATTTATCTGCGAGGTATCCTCTTATAAAAGACAAAATTATTTTAGCGAGTTTTCTCGATATTGAAAAGCCTTTCACAGGTCCATTTACCATCATCGGAAACTTTCCTTATAACATCTCCACGCAGATACTTTTTAAAATTTTAGAGTGGAAGGATGAAGTGCCTGTAATTATCGGCATGTTTCAAAAAGAGGTTGCCGAAAGAGCCGCCTCGGCTCCGGGTTCTAAAGTATATGGTGTGCTTAGTGCGCTGATACAGGCTTACTATGATGTTGAATATTTATTTGATGTGGGCCCCGAATGTTTTAATCCCCCACCGAAAGTTATGAGCGGTGTGGTTCGTTTTACAAGAAGAATCACTCCATTAAATGTAAAATCCGACCGATCTTACTGGGTATTGGTAAAAACAGCTTTCAATCAGCGAAGAAAAACACTTCGTAATGCCCTGAAAGCTCAATTTTCTCCGGAAATGCTGCAGGATGAGATATTCAATAAAAGGGCGGAGGCATTAAGTATAGAGGAATATGCCGCCCTGACCTTCAAAATGAAGTCCTAATAGGGTGATTTAAAGCTTATTATATGTAAATTTGCATCCGAAAATCAGGTTGCGAACAGATTGCTTTGACTATTGTTTTATTTAAAACAGAAAACTATGAGTTATTCTCCCCAACAAAAGGTTAGAATTGTAACGGCTGCTTCATTGTTTGATGGGCACGATGCTGCCATTAATATTATGCGCCGGATTCTGCAAAGTAAAGGCGCGGAAATTATTCATTTGGGGCACAACCGCAGTGTTGCTGAGATTGTTGAATGTGCGATTGAAGAAGATGTGCAGGGGATTGCTATCACTAGTTATCAGGGCGGGCATGTGGAGTTTTTTAAGTACATGAAGGACTTACTTGAAGAAAACGGATGCGGGCATATAAAAATTTTTGGTGGCGGAGGTGGTACAATCCTTCCTTCTGAAATTGAAGAGTTACATCAGTATGGCATCACCCGGATATATTCACCCGATGATGGAAGGAATATGGGGCTGGAAGGAATGATTGAAGATGTAATCAGACAATGTGATTTTAGTTTGAATGGCAATGGCGTTTACAAAAACCCAATGACACTGGGAGAGGCGATAGATACAAGAACAATCGCACGTAAAATCACCAATGCTGAAAATGGAATTGCCAACAATGAAAGCATCTCAAAAGAAAATAAAAATGCTCCTGTTTTGGGAATAACCGGAACCGGCGGAGCAGGTAAATCTTCGGTAACGGATGAGATTGTACGCAGATTTCTAAATACCTACACAGATAAAACCATTGCAGTGATATCTGTAGATCCTTCCAAGAAAAAAACCGGAGGGGCTTTATTGGGTGACAGAATTCGTATGAATTCCATTTCATCTCCCAGAGCATATATGCGTAGTCTGGCTACCAGAGAAAGTGACAAGGCCCTGAGTAAATATGTGCAGGAAGCTATTGATATCTGCAAAGATGCCGGGTATGATTTTGTGATTCTGGAAAGTGCCGGCGTTGGACAAAGCGACGCCTCTATTCTGGATTATTGCAATATCAGCATGTACGTCATGACGCCCGAATATGGCGCCCCTTCTCAGTTGGAAAAAATCAACATGTTGGATTATGCTGATGTGGTTTGTGTTAATAAATTTGATAAGGCAGGTGCACTGGATGCATTGCATGATGTGCGTAAGCAATACAAAAGAAACCATGGTCTCTGGGATGCCAAAGACGAGGAACTTCCAATTGTAGGATCAATAGCCGCTCAATTCAATGATGCCGGAGTGAATCTGCTGTTTGACAGGCTGATGGAAAAAGTAGCCGAAAAAACCGGAGTAAGGTTTGACGGCAAAGAACAAAAGCAAACTGACAAAGCAACAGGAAGTCAGTCAACCATTATACCACCTGCAAGGGTTCGTTATCTCGCCGAAATAGCTGATACGGTTAAGGAATACAACGACTGGACCAATGATCAGGCGAAAATAGCTAGTCAGCTTTATCAGATCAACGGGACAATCAATGCGGTTGGTGATTCGGAGAGTATCGTGAGCGAGTTATCCAAAATCAGCCAGTCGGTTGAGGAAAAGCTTAATCCCCTTAATAAAAAATTGATTCAGGATTGGTCGTCTGTGCGTGAACGTTATAGTAAGGAGTTTTATGAATTTAAGGTCAGAGATAAAATAATCAAACAGCCCCTCACATATAAAAGCCTTTCCGGCACCTTGTTGCCAAAAGTTTTGCTGCCCAAATACAGCGACTGGGGCGATATTTTGAAGTGGCAGTTACAGGAGAATGTTCCGGGTGAATTTCCTTATACAGCCGGCGTATTCCCTTTGAAGCGTGAAGGAGAAGATCCTACCAGGATGTTTGCCGGAGAAGGCGGACCGGAGCGCACCAACAGAAGGTTTCACTATGTAAGCGTTGGTCAGCCGGCCAAACGTTTGAGTACGGCCTTTGACAGCGTTACGCTTTATGGCGAGGATCCTGCCCATCGTCCGGATATCTATGGGAAAGTAGGTAACAGCGGGGTAAGTATTGCAACCGTAGATGATGCCAAAAAATTGTACAGCGGTTTTGATTTGTGCGATCCCAAAACATCCGTGAGTATGACCATCAATGGTCCGGCTCCCATCATACTTGCTTTTTTCATGAATGCAGCCATCGATCAGCAGTGTGAAAAATATATCATTGAGAACAATCTGAAAGAAGAAGTAAACAGCATCATTGAATCGAAATACAATCTCAGTAATCTTCCAAAATATATGGGTACCAACGGCAAGGAAGTGATTCCTCAAAAAGGTACGCTGCTTGGCGCACTGCCTCCAGGTAACGACGGACTTGGATTGAGATTGCTTGGTTTGACTGGAAAAGACGTATTGCCACCTGATGTGTACGAGCAGATAAAAGCTACTGCATTATCCACAGTAAGGGGAACAGTGCAGGCAGATATTCTTAAAGAAGATCAGGCGCAAAATACCTGTATCTTCTCTACAGAGTTTGCTTTGAAACTGATGGGAGATGTGCAGCAATATTTCATTGAACAAAACGTACAGAATTTTTACAGTGTAAGTATCAGCGGTTATCACATTGCAGAGGCAGGAGCAAATCCGATTACTCAGCTGGCATTTACACTGGCCAATGGATTTACTTATGTTGAATATTACCTCAGCAGAGGAATGAAGATTGATGATTTCGCTCCTAATTTATCTTTCTTCTTCAGTAATGGCATGGATCCCGAATACAGCGTAATCGGAAGAGTGGCCAGAAGAATTTGGGCCAAAGCAATAAAAAATAAATACAAAGGAAATAGCCGTAGTCAGAAACTGAAGTATCATATCCAAACCAGCGGAAGAAGTTTACATGCGCAGGAAATTGATTTCAATGACATCCGCACTACATTACAGGCACTATACGCGATTTACGATAACTGCAATTCCCTGCATACTAACGCCTACGATGAAGCGATTACTACACCAACAGAAGAAAGTGTTCGTCGTGCTATGGCTATTCAGCTGATCATCAATCGGGAATTGGGTACAGCCAAAAATGAAAATCCCAACCAGGGATCTTTCCTCATTGAAGAGCTAACGGATCTGGTGGAAGATGCTGTTATGACTGAGTTCAACCGCATCACTGAACGCGGTGGTGTGCTGGGGGCAATGGAAAGAATGTACCAGCGCAATAAGATTCAGGAAGAAAGTCTGTATTACGAAACACTGAAACATACAGGTGAATATCCTATCGTCGGAGTAAATACTTTCCTCAGCAAAAAAGGATCCCCAACAGTATTGCCTACCGAAGTGATACGTTCTACAACAGAGGAAAAAGAATTCCAGATAGACACCTTGCAGGCATTCCAAAAAAGACATGCAGACAAAGCTGATGAAATGCTGAAAAGGCTTCAAGAGGTTGCAATAAACAATGGCAACTTGTTTGAAGAATTGATGGAAACTGTAAAATTCTGCTCACTCGGACAAATTACCAATGCCCTTTACAGCGTTGGTGGGCAGTACAGGAGAAATATGTAATTCATAGCCCACCATTTAAAACCTAGCCCACCATTTAAATGGTGGGCTAACAAAAAATACGAATTCTATTTCTTTCTATAAAGTTTTCCTATAAAAGGCATTGATGCAAATTCTTTGCGCTCAATTTTTCCGACAAATCTTGTGAAGAGGAGAAGTAAAACAGCTCCTGTTGTAATCGAGAACCAAAGTGAGTTTGGCATAATCTTCACGATGAGTAAATGAGTCAGGTAGATGAGTATCACTAAAATCAGGTAGGCGCTGAGTTTTTTTACTGCGTAAGGCACAGGATAATATTTCTTTCCTAATTGATAGCTCATTACCATCATAAAGAAGTAACAGCAAAAAGTGGCAGTGGCCGCACCGGCGTAGTGAAATCTTGGTATAAGCAAAATATTGAGCACTATGGTGATGATGGCACCAATGATGGTTATGATGGCTCCATAATTATTCTTATCGGTGAGCTTATACCAAACGCTGAGATTATAATAAATACCCAAAAAAATATTTCCAAGCGCAAGTAAGGGAACTATTTCAATTCCTTCGGCCCATCTGGGATTGGCAAAACTGGTGAATATCCATTTGAAAATATCGAGGAAGAGTCCGATGAAAAGAAATAGAAAACAGCAAGCAATCACAAAAAACTTCATCACTCTTGCATAGGTACGTTGCGCATTTTCATTTTTACTTTGATTAAAGAAGAAGGGCTCCGCCGCCATTCTGAAAGCTTGAATCATTATGGTAATCAGTAAGGCAATTCTGAAAATATTTGCAAAAATCCCCAACTCGTGATTCGCTTGTTGCTGAGGCAGATTGACTACATGCCTGTAAATTAAGCGACTCAGCACATCATTTACCATTCCTCCCAATCCAACTATAATTAAAGGAGCGCTATATGCAAGAACTTGCTTCCATAATTTTACATTAATGCGAAACTGAATTTTCTTTAACTCACCTGATAAAATTAGAAGGGTAATGATGCTCCCGAAAAGATTTCCCATAAGATAATAACCAATCCCAATTTCTTCATTGTATAATTTTCCAAAAAAACTAGTAGGGTTGGTTTTTAAAATTGATGGAATGACTCCAATGAATAAAATGACGATGCCTAAGTTGGCTGCTATTCCTGCTAGTCTGGCAAAAGCATATTTTTTAGGTCTGTTTTCCTGACGGAGTCTCGCAAAGGGCAAAGTGCTGAGGTTGTCAATTGAAATTATTCCAATCATCCAGTAAACATATTCCGGATGCTGGTTCAGGTCAGCAACATCTGCAATAAATCCTCCCGAAATCCAAAGCAAGCAGCTAAAAAAAACCGTACTAATTAGAAGTGAGATAGAGAGTGTGCTGTACAAATCCTGTCTGTCATGTGTCTGAGAGAATCTGAAATAGGCGGTCTCCATACCATAAGCATATAGTACATTCAGAAAAGGAATCAGGGTGTATACCTGAACCAAATCGGCAGTTTTTTCAGGCATGGCAATAAAAAAAGGCAGTGCCATATTCATGAGATATCCCAGAAAGCGGCTGACAATGGTGGGCAACCCGTACCAAAGTGTCTGACCTGCAAGTTTTTTTATTCCGCTCAACTAATAACAATTTGAACGTAATTTACTTTTATAATTTTAATTTTTCTTTGAAATTTATTTACCATTTTATTCCTTTACATATCTTTATTCTATTTTTAATAATCTCCATCAATGTTTCACTAACCTCGTTTTAATCTTCTAAATTCTTTTTATGAAAAAAATTATGTCCTTAATGGTTTTTTGTTTTGTGAGCTCGTGTGTTTTTGCACAAGCTAGAAATGCATCTGTTGAATATCTAAAAACAAAAAGAGATGCAGTTGCTATCGATCTTCCATTTTCTGAAAATACTGTTTACAATGCCATTGTGGATGAATTTCAGAAAAGAGGATACAAAGGAAAAGAGAATAAAGATTTTTTGGTTTTTAAAGAAGTAAAGATTCAGGAAATGGGTGATAAAGCGTTGGATTATTATTTTTTAACCGAAAGAAAAAGTAAAAACGAAAAAGACGCTACAACGCTTTCTCTCGCTTTATCCAGAAATCTGGATCAGTTTATTACTGAATCAAGCGATAATATTTTTAACGATGCGAAAAAGTTTCTGGATGAGTTTCGCAATACCGCATACTATTATGACATTGAAGAACAAATCAAGGGTCAGCAAGAGGTTGTTGTAAAAAGTGAAAAAAAACTGACTATTCTTGTTGAAGATGGTAAAGATTTAGATAAGAAAAAAAAGAAAATAGAGGAACAAATTGATACAAATAACCAAAATCAGATTTCTCAAAAAAATGATGTGGAAGCTCAGAAAAAAATTTTGGATAAATTGAAAGAAAAAAGAAGACCATAGTTCACAATGCGGATTCAAAAATCAATGTGATTTAGACTTTACTCTAGACTCCATCCCCGGCGCAAACCGGGGATTTTTTATGAAACTGCTGTCCGTAAGCGTATAAAGAAAATATACCAACTCGGCTTTCTCCATTTCTGATATAATGATGCTCTTTTTGAGTTTTTTGTCTAATGACGGCATACTCGTATCAATTCCTGTTCGATAGTGTTCCACAACATCGTATAAAGTATATAGTCTGCCGTCGTGCATATAAGGGAAACTCAATTGCGTATTACGCAAAGTAGGAACTTTGAATTTGAGCGAGTCCTGTATTTTATTGGTAACATACATTCGGCCTATGTCCTTTTGTTTGCTGATTGTAAGACCGTTGTTTCGGAAACTGTTGTCGGTAAACAATGGTTCTGCATGACAGGACGAGCAGTTTTTTTTAAAAATTTCATATCCTCTTGCTTCGTATGGGGTGAATGCAGCTTTCCCGTTTTTAACTTGATCATATTTACTGTTGGATGATATCAGACTCCCTGTGAATTGTGCAATTGCTTTCAGCATTCTCTGGCTGTTGATATTGCCGTCACCGAATGCCTCTCGAAACATTCTGACATAAACACTGTCTTTTTTCAATCTATCTAAAACGGTATCCAAACTATTGCCCATTTCATTGGATGCCGTAATAGGAGACAAAGGTTGCACTTCAAGATGATTGATTCCTCCATCCCAATGCAGTTCATTCATCCAGATCAAATTAATCAAGGCCGGCGCATTTCTTTGTGTCAAAGTATTGTTGATACCGTGACTGAAGTTATGGTCGTAATGAGAAAACGATGCAAATTGCTGATGGCAACTGGCGCAACTGATTTCTCCGTCTTTACTTAATCTTGAATCGTAGAACAATTTTTTGCCTAGTTGAAAACCCTGTTCAGTAAGTTTGTTTTTGGAAAAAATATTCGATTTAGGAGCCGGCCATCCTTTGGGAATAGTCAAAGAAATGGGATCAGGTTGAGGCGTAGATGAGTCAATGATGTAAGCAGAAGATACAATCAGTATTATAAAAAGTATTGTAATGGCACCCGAAAGGCGAGGATGTATTTTATTTATAAAAATCATCTTTTAATCATCTGAGGTTTTCTTTCTTCCCTGCTTTTTTTCTGAAGCTATTTTTTTTCCTGTAAGTCTTTTTTCTATGGAAGCTTTGGTTGGACTGGTCGCTTTTCGTTTTTTGGGTATTATTAGGGATTTATGAATCAGGGTATTAATTTTTTTTACAACTTCCTGCTTATTTTGAAGCTGGGTTCTGGCTACGCTGCTTTTAACCATCAAAAAACCATCTGCATTGATTTTTTTTGACAATAGGGAGATAATTCTTTTTTTTTGTTCCGGACTTAGTAAGCCCGATGCTTCCACCTGCAAGTAGCCTTCAACCATGGTCTCCACCTTGTTCACATTTTGACCACCTTTTCCGCCGCTTCTGGCCGTTTTGAACGATATTTCCCTGGTAAAATCTATCATTTAAACCAAATTTACCGCTAAATCCATAAAAAACCTATGTAATGCTTGTTTAGCCGATTTAATATTTCGCAATCAGCAAAAAATTGTACATTTTTGCATAAAGGATTCCAGGAGGCATGAAGAATAATATATATCATTCATTAACCAATAGCAAACAGAAGCAAAAAAAGTCTTTTGCTGTGCTCATTGATCCCGACAAGGTGAATGATAATAGTCTGAAAGATACTATTGCATTGTCTGTAGAAGCATCTGTAGATTATTTCTTCGTAGGAGGAAGTTTGGTTATTTCCAGTTACCTCGACGAATGCATCGAGCTCATTAAAAGTACCTGCGATATTCCCGTGCTTATTTTTCCGGGTAGTCCTTCACAAGTCAGTAAATATGCCGATGCACTATTGTATCTCTCTCTTATAAGCGGCAGAAATCCTGAGCTGCTGATTGGTCAGCACGTTGTTTCTGCACCCGTCGTCAAACAAAGTGGTCTGGAAATTATCTCAACCGGCTATATGGTGGTTGACGGAGGAGCTCCTACCACCGTTTCTTATATCAGCAATGCAAGTCCGCTCCCTTCAGATAAAAATGAAATTGCGATGTGTACCGCTATGGCAGGTGAGATGTTGGGAATGAAACTTATTTATATGGATGCCGGCAGCGGCGCAAGAAAAGCTATTTCAGAAAACATGATTGAAAAAGTTTCTTCCTGCATCAGCGTTCCTCTGATAGTTGGAGGTGGAATTACCGAGCCGGAAAAAGCTTATAAAAATTGCAAGGCCGGTGCGGATGTTATTGTAGTAGGAAACGCAATAGAAAAAGATCCTAAATTAATCAGAGAAATTTCTTCAGCCATTCACAGTATACCGGCAATCAATGTTTAACTGATAACCTTTTTATCAGAGACTCATCATTTCTTTAAATTTTACAGATTGCCTTCTGCTTACTTCAATTTTATCTCCACCCTTGATATCCAGTAAAAGACCACCGTTGAAATAAGGTTCAACTTTTTCAATCATTCTTAGATTAATGATATGTTTGCGATTTGCTCTGAAAAAAGATTTTTCATCCAGTCTTTCTTCAAGGGAGTTGAGAGATTTTAAAATCAATGGCTTATTGTCTCCAAAGAAGACTTTGGTATAATTTCCGGCACTTTCAAAAAGTCTTATTTCTCCCAGTTTTACAAACCAGCATTTTTCTCCGTCCTTGACAAAAACCTGGTCATTTTCAGTTAAAATATTTCTGTGGTTTGATGAAATTTGAATTGCTTCTTTTTCATCACTCAATTTTAGTTTATTTATTGCATCCAACAGCCTGGAAGGATCAATCGGTTTCATCAGATAATCCAGTGCATTTACTTCAAATGCTTTCAGTGCAAATTCATCATAGGCAGTGATAAATATTACACGCGGGGCACTTTCTAGCTCAAGAAGCAGATCGAATCCTGTTTTGCCGGGCATCTGAATATCAAGAAAAATAAGGTCGGGGCAAAGGTCTTCTATCAGTGGCAATGCTTCTTTTGCATTAGCAGCCTCGCCAACGATTTCAATTTCTGTATGTTCCTGCAAAAGTTTTTTTAGTTCCGTTCTTGCCAGTCGCTCATCATCTATGATTACTGCTCTGTACATGTTTCTATGATTGATTTAAACTTTATTAAATAGGCATGAGTATTTTACATTCAACCATTCCTTTATCAGGAACGTTACAAATAGCGAATGATGCTTTTCCCTGATAAAGTATGTTTAGTTGGTCTTGCGTACTTTTTATTCCGAAGCCATTGTTTTGTTGAAGCAGATTTTCATCCAGTATGCCTGTGTTTTCCACCGAAATTTCATGCTTGTCATTGTTTATCCTAGAACTGATGCGCACCATTCCTCCATTGATTTGTTTACTGATTCCATGTTTGATGGCATTTTCTGCAAGCATTTGCAACATCATTGGAGGTATAGGACAATCGTGTGTTGAAGGATCAATATCAAATTCTAGCTGCAATCTTTCTTCAAACCTCATTTGCTCTAATGCAAGATAGTCTCTAACTATATTCAATTCCTGTGAAAAGGAAACGGTTTCCACTTTCTCCGCCTGCATACTGCTTCTTAAAATATTACTCAGTTCGGTAATTGCTTTCCTGGCTCTTTGAGGATTTTCATCAACCAATGCTCTGATGCTGTTTAAAGAGTTGAATATGAAATGCGGATTGATATGTGACTTAATTGTTTTAAGTTCCAGTGATTTAACCAACGATTCCAGGCGAATGGTATCAAGCTCTTGCCTTCTGTTTTTTTCAATGAAATGATAGATGTAGTAAAGACAGTTCCAGATGAGTAAGATTCCTATTGAGTTTATGCTTCCCAAGAGCATGCGTTCAAATGGACTATACTCTTCCATAGATTGAGGCACATAGTCAATTATCAAATCTATGCTCTCTGAAACGAATCCGATTATTAGGGAAAAAAACAGCGTTATTCCGATCAACCGGAAGATTTGTTTTTTGAAAGGCATTTTTTTGATATCAAGCTTATGCATCACAAATCGCATCAAGTGAGTAATGCCAATAGCAGCAACAACAAACAGAGATAGTGAAAGCCAGTATAATTTATTGAAATCTCTCCCAAGTGTAATAGCATAAAAACTATTGATGGAAAAAAATAATAGCCAGCCGATAATCTGACAATACCAGTATAGTTTTTTCTTAGCGCTCATATTTTGTAAATCTACTTAGATTATGATGTTTTTATTAATCATTTTTTATCAATGGTTTAAATGGATTGTCGATGGCAGAAAATTATTTTCTTCGGTTCCGGATATTCAGTAAAAATCAAAGAGATAATTGATTAGCTTTACACAGAAGATATATCCATCATGAGTAATCCTAATCTCAACAGCGAAAAAGACCGGTTGCAGTCAGCAGACAAGGAGTTTGAAAATAATATCCGGCCGGGGTATATCAATGAATTCAGCGGTCAGTCTCAGATTATTGAAAACATTACCATTTTTATAAAGGCAGCCAAATTGAGAGGTGAGGCGCTTGATCATATTTTATTTCACGGACCTCCCGGATTAGGCAAGACTACTTTGTCCCGCATAGTAGCCAATGAAATGGGGGTTAATATAAAGGAGACTTCAGGTCCGGTTATTGAGAAGCCGGGAGATCTGGCAGGATTGCTCACTAATCTGGAAGCTAATGATGTGTTGTTTATCGATGAAATCCACCGCCTCAGCACCGTTGTTGAGGAATACCTATATGCCGCCATGGAAGACTACAGGATTGATATTATGATAGACAGCGGTCCCAATGCCAGAAGTGTTCAACTTTCATTGAATCCTTTTACATTAATTGGAGCAACGACCAGAAGCGGATTGCTCACAGCCCCTTTACTTTCCAGGTTTGGCATAAAATCCCGTTTAGAATATTATGACGCACTTACATTGAAAAATATTCTTTTAAGAAGCTCAGGCATTCTAAATACCAAAATCACCAGTGACGCTGCAGAAGAAATTGCACGAAGAAGCAGAGGCACACCAAGGATTGCCAATGGCTTATTGAGGAGAGTAAGGGATTTTGCACAGGTACTCGGCAATGGTGTTATAGATATGAATATTACCAAGCATTCATTAAAAGCGTTGAATGTAGATCAGCATGGCCTGGATGAAATGGACAACAGAATTCTTTCTGCAGTTATTGATAAGTTTAAAGGAGGCCCCGTTGGAATTACCACTATTGCAACCGCAGTAGGCGAGGAGCCCGGCACGCTTGAAGAGGTGTATGAGCCGTTTTTGATTCAGGAGGGATTTATCATGCGAACACCCCGCGGAAGAGAGGCTACAGAAAAAGCGTACAGGCATTTAGGAAAAATGCCGCACAAAGGCGGCACTCTTCCGGATTTATTTGCAGACTAAATGATGTTAGTCTGTAATGACCAGTCTAAAGCCATTTCCATGGATATTGACGATTTCAAGTTTTGAGTCTTCTCTAAGATATTTTCTGAGTTTGGCTATATAAACGTCCATACTTCTTCCATTAAAATAAGTATCGCTGCCCCATATTTTCTTCAATGCAATTTCTCTTGGCAGCAAATCGTTTTTATATTCCGCTAGCATTTTCAACAACTCATTTTCTTTAGGAGAAAGCGTTTGAGTCTTACCGGATATGCTTAGTTCTCTTAATCTCGGATTAAAGTGGTATGAACCCAAATCATATTCAGTTTTTGCTTCTTCACGGTGCACTTCTTCATTGCGTTTTAAAATCGCTTTGATTTTGTGCAACAATACTTCGCTGTCAAATGGTTTGGTAATATAATCGTCCGCTCCTAATCTGTATCCCTGAATAATATCTTCTTTCATTGTCTTTGCACTTAGAAAGAATAAAGGCACATCCGGGTTGATATCTCTTATCTCTTCAGCTACTTTGAAACCATCCATATTCGGCATCATCACATCGAGGAGGCAGAGGTCAACTTTTTCTCTTTGGAATGCAGCCAATCCTAAACGGCCGTCTCTTTCAAGAATAACTTCATAGTCGTTTAATTCAAGATAGTTTTTTAACACCTGGCCAAGATTCGTATCATCTTCGCAAAGTAAAATTTTTGTTTTTGCCGTTTCCATAATCAATAGTTTTGTTACAAGTTGAAGTTAATTATTTCATTTACTTAAAAAATATTTCTTCGTCTAATGTTTTGTTAAAGGTAAGTGCCATCGATGATAAATTTATAATAAGCCTGAATTGTAAAAATCCAACTTAAGTTCCTCGCTTATATTTGAAGAAATGAATAATTACTACAGGGTATGTAAATTTATAAAATGTGTTAATATATTGATTGCCAATATATTGTGACCGTTTTTTATCTATGAACCATCTGATCAGGTAAAATACTTATTAAAATACTTGGATGTGAGTAGTAACATCGTTACTTTTGCCTTGGTTTTTCATAGGATATTGGATTTTAAAGCGGGACTAGATTTCTATCTGGGTCCCTTTTTTATTTTTAGGATGTTTAAGTTTTCATTTACTTAAATATTTCAAACTCCCCATTGGCATTGCCGGTTATCAGATTTTCTGATTGAAGAAAATGCAGGACTTCCAGGATTTGGTTTTTTTCATATTTATTGAATTTGCTTTCCAAATCTTTCAACCGCAGAGTATTGTGTTTTAATTCCATTAAAATTGCCTGAGTTAAATTTTTTATTGTGTTTTCATCTGGCTTTGTTTTGTTTTTGTTGATGCAGTTATCACAAATGCCACAGGTACTGATTTGATGATCATTAAAATAGTTTCCAATTAATACGCTTCTGCAATTCTCCTCATTTATCGTGAAATGTATCATGGATTCAATCCTTTCTGCATGCAGTTTTTTTCTTTCCAAATAATCTTTTACATCTATGTAATAATCATCTTTATACATCCTGTTTTTTAGCAGCGTTAAAGTGGATTTTTCTGACTGTGGTATATATTGGATGATTTTATAATTGTGCAACTGTTGCAATTGCAGTTTTATTTTTTCAACAGGAGTGGAGAGTGATTTTGCCAGCAGCGATTCGTGAATTGCAGAAGGGTAATCAAAAATACCTTCGTATGTTCTTAAAAGTCCTTTGATGAGTGATTCAAGAGAAGGATGCTGGCTTTCCATCATCCTGAGGTCTTCTTTTGAACAGGAAAAAACTACTGAAGAAGGCCTGAAAGATGTTTCCGAGTATTCAATAAATTCTTGCTGTGCCAGGGTTTGTAGCGCATAGTTAACGGAAATAATATTTAACTTGAATGCTTTGCTAAAGAGGGCAATGTCAAAGTCGAAGCGTTGTCCTTCACCAATTCCCGCAGGAACCTGAAGATGATTCATTACGGACAGGTAAATATTTTTTAATTCTTGCGGTTCAGGAAATCTCAATTGATTCAATTTACGCAGTTCATCAATCTCCTGTTGATGACAAAGTAACACAGCGTAAGCCCTTTTGCCGTCCCGTCCTGCTCTTCCTGCTTCCTGATAATAATTTTCCAAACATTCGGGGATATGATAATGCACCACAGTTCTTACATCAGGTTTATCAATGCCCATACCGAAAGCATTGGTGCATACAATTGATTGTATGGTATTGTTAATCCATCTTTCTTGTTTATCAGCTCTTTCCTGGTTGTTTAATCCGGCATGGTAAAAATCTGCATTGATTCCGTGCATTGTCAGAAAAGAAGCAATTTGCTGTGTTTGTTTTCTGCTTTTGCAATAAACCACAGAAGATCCGGTTGTGTTTTTAAGTATTTCCAGCAATTTGGTTTGTTTTGCCGGCGGATCAAACACGCTGTATGAGAGGTTCGGTCTGGAAAATGATTGCTGAAATTTCAGGTGATTCTTATCAAACAAGAGTTTCTCACATATATCTTCCTGTACAGTTTTTGTTGCAGAGGCGGTAAGCGCTATCACCGAAATACCGGGCAATTCCTCTCTAAAATTCGCTATTCTAAGATAGGATGGTCTGAAATCGTAACCCCACTGTGAAATGCAATGTGATTCATCAACGGCAATGAGACAAGGTTTGATAGAAGGCAAAAACTCAAGAAAAAGATTTGTTTCCAGTCTTTCAGGGGAGACGTAAAGAAATTTATAGTTTCCAAATGCAGCATTTTGAAGCGTTTTTTTTACTTCTGTAAATGACATACCTGAGTAAATAGACAACGCCGGAATTCCTTTTTTTGATAAATTTTCTACCTGGTCTTTCATCAGGGCAATCAAGGGACTGATAACTATGCAGATTCCCTCCATCATCATAGCGGGCACCTGAAAGCAGATTGATTTTCCTCCTCCTGTTGGCAACAGTGCCAACACATCTTTCTTTTCCAAAACAGCATGAATGATATCAAGCTGCATCGGCCGAAACTGATCATGACCCCAGTATTGCTTTAATATGGATTGCGCGGTATTCAATTTTTCAGGGAGGTGAAGTTATAAAACCTTTTTTACAAAGAGCCTTACCGAATTAATAGCGAGTACAACATCGCTGAGGCCCATTGCCAGTGCAGACAAACCGGGCGAAAGCATTCCTGCTGCTGCTATGGGAATAGCTACAACATTGTAGGCAAATGCCCAGAAAAGATTTTGTTTGATGGTGGTAAAGGTGTGCTTGCCCAACCCAAGTGCTTCGGGTAAATTTTTCAGACTGTTATTCATTAAAATGATGTCTGCATGCTGTAAGGCCAGTTGGGATGCATCGCTGACGGCTATTCCTATGGAGGCTTTGGCCAGAGCGGGGGCGTCATTAATTCCGTCGCCTACCATCGCTGTTGGAGTTACAGCATTCAGTCTGCTGATGATTTCCATTTTTTGTTCCGGACGCTGTTCGGCATATACATGTTCAATACCCAGTTCTTTGGCCACTTCATCTGCTTTGCTTTTTATGTCTCCCGTAAGTAATATTGTCTTAATATTTTTTTTATTCAGCCATTCAATAACTTTTTTTGCTTCCGGTCTTATTTCATCTTTGATATCTATCCATCCTATGAGTTGTTTATTTTTCAGAACATAAACATGATGGTTGTTTTCTTTCATGTCATCATGA
This sequence comes from Chitinophagaceae bacterium, assembly GCA_947458275.1. Taxonomy (GTDB): domain Bacteria; phylum Bacteroidota; class Bacteroidia; order Chitinophagales; family Chitinophagaceae; genus Ferruginibacter. The sequence goes on along the minus strand of CANGYR010000001.1, from coordinate 318,922 downwards.
AGTAATTGTCGCGAACCGGCCTCATACAAATTTCCTTCTGTATCTGTTGCGCTTACGCCCAAACCTTTTATTTCTTCCACTTTACTCCATCTGATTAGGTTGTCCGTTTTCCAATGTATGCTGATTGATTTGGCTATTGGATGATTCGAATATTTTTCAAGCGAGAAAACAATTTCTTTGAAAAGTGTTTCATCAATATCTGTATGGAATTCATGGATAGAAAATTTCCCGGTAGTTAATGTGCCGGTTTTGTCAAATACTATTTGACGAATGGATTTAAACGATTCGAGACTTGACGCATTTCTGAAAAGAATACCGTTCCTTGCTGCTCTTCCCAGTCCCACTGCAATTGCTGCAGGAGTTGCCAGGCCCATGGCACAGGGGCATGAAATGACCAGTACCGCAATCGCCCGCATTAATGATGCGCCAAATGAAATGTCAAAGAAATTATAGTTGATTAAAAAAGTAATGATTGCCAGGCCAACAACAATTGGGACAAAGACCGCACTGATCCTGTCAGCCATTTTTTGCATGGGCGGTTTCTCGGATTGCGCTGTTTGTACCATACGGATGATGCCGGAAAGAACGGTTTCATTTCCTGTAGCAGTCACCTGCGCTTTAATCGTACCGCTGTCCAGAATGCTTCCACCGATGAGAAAGTCTTTTTTTGACTTTAATACAGGAGTACTTTCTCCGGTAATAATGGCTTCATTCACGGAGCCTTCTCCCCATAAAATTTTACAATCAATCGGAATTTGTTCGCCTGTTTTGATCAAGATCAAATCACCTGTTTTGAGCTGGGTATTTTCAATAGGAAAAATTTGTTCCTTGTGTTCATCATCAAAAGCAATCATGTTGGCCATGAGCTTTTGTGATTTCACCAATGTTTTGAGGGCTCTTTGGGTAGATTTAACAGAGGCATCTTCCAGATAGTTGCCTAAAAAAACGAGGGTGATGATGGTGGCTGTTGTTTCAAAGAAATAATAATTGGCATCATTAAAATAAAATGCTCCTACCATGCTGTAGATGAACGCAGCGAGCGCGCCTGTCGCCACTAGTACATTCATATTCGGCATACCATTGACGATGCTTTTCAAGGCACTTTTTCCAAAATATTGCATCCCTATTATGAATACAGGCAAGCATAACCCCAGCTGTATATAAGGGTTCATCAACCAATGTAAATTAAGCCATGCATGTAGCATGTGCAGCATCAACACTAGTGTGAAAGGAAGGGTGAATAAAAATCTTGATTTATTATTGTTAAGTCTGAACGTCTTCTGTGTTTTTTGCGACTCTCCATCAGTCACATGGTATCCAAGGCCATCAATTCCATTTTTTAATTTTTCCAGTGAGATTTGGTGATGATCTGAAAAACATACAGTCCCGTCAATAGGATTTACTTTCACATCGCTTAATCCTTCTTTTTGTAAAAACTTTGTGATGGTTAGCGCACAATTGCTGCAGGTCATTCCTTCTACTTTCCAGTTGACTTGATCCATGTTACAAAATTATCTTTTTAAAAGGGTATACTATTTACTAAATATGAAAATATCTTTGCAGTATGACGATCAGTTTTTCTTTGAATGATATAGATAAGGCAGCAGCTGATTTTTGGCATGCTGTTGGTTCCGCCAAACTATTTGCTTTTCATGGAGATATGGGTGCGGGAAAAACTACATTCATTCATGCACTTTGCAATGCATTAAAGGTTTCTGACAATGTAAGCAGTCCTACTTTTTCCATCATCAATGAATACAAATCAATGCAAGGAGAATCGGTCTATCATATGGATTTATACAGAATCAAGACTGAGCGAGAGGCGATTGACGCCGGGGTGGAGGATGCTCTTTTTTCAGACAGTTTTTGCTTCGTTGAATGGCCGGAAAGAGCTCCGGGAATTCTTCCGGAATCAACAGTGCATTGTTTTTTAAGTTCAACCGGAATGAATACAAGAAAGCTGAGAATAAATTTGTAAATTGTATTTGCTTAATTTTTAATCTTTTTTATTTCAATCTAATCATGGCAGCATCTAAACCGATTATTTCTACTTCATTCAGCTACCAGACGCTTGAGGAAAAGCTGGATGTCAAACCTAAAGGAGAGTCACTGTTTATCGGTATTCCCAAAGAAACATCTTTTAATGAGAATAGGATTGCACTCACTCCTGAGGCTATCGGAGTATTGGTAGCAAATGGTCATGAGGTTTGTATAGAGACAAATGCCGGCTTTGGTGCCAATTACAGTGATAAGGATTACAGTGAGGCAGGCGCAAAAATCGTTTATGATAAAAAGGAAATTTTTAATTGTAATGTTATTGTAAAAAGCGCTCCTGTGAGTGAAGAGGATTGCGAGTTGTTAAAACCCAATACTACCATCATTTCTCCCATACATGTGGCTGTAATGAAGAAAGATATTCTGCAGAAAATGATGGAGAAAAAAGTTACCGCGCTAAGTTTTGAGAATCTGAAAGATGACAGTGGTCATAATCCCATCGTCAGAAGCATGAGTGAAATTGCTGGCAGTGCAGTAATGCTTATAGCCGGTCAGTATCTGAGCAATGCCAACGATGGAAAGGGGGTGTTGGTTGGCGGAATCAGCGGCATACCGCCAACTAAAGTAATTATTATTGGCGCCGGTATCGTAGGGGAGTATGCGGCCAGAACTGCTCTTGCAATGGGTGCAAGCGTTAAGATATTTGACAATAGTATTTACAGACTGAAACGTTTGCAAAACAATATCGGAGTGCGTTTATGGACCTCCGTTATAGAACCCAAAATCTTAGGAAAACAGCTAAAAACCTGTGATGTGGCTATTGGTGCATTGAGTGGCGGTGCAGGCAGAACACCCGTTGTTGTTTCAGAGGAGATGGTAGAGCAGATGCGTCCCGGGTCTGTTATAGTTGACGTTAGTATTGACCATGGGGGATGCTTTGAGACAAGTATGGTCACAACACATAAAAAGCCCGTTTTTACTAAATTCGATGTGATACATTATTGCGTGCCTAATATACCCAGTGGATTTGCTCGCACCGCATCACAGGCAATCAGCAATGTATTGATGCCATTGTTGCTGGAAACAGGGGAAGACGGAGGGATTGACAATATTATCTGGCATAAAATAAATACAAGAAGCGGTATTTATCTTTTCAAGGGAAGTCTGACCAATGTTTACCTGAGTGAGCGCTTTGGTTTGAAATATACAGACTTGAATTTGTTAATAGCCAGCAAACGATAGCTTATTTGTAATTTGAGATAGGCAATACTTCATCGCAAAAATCATATTCGTCGGAATCATTGCTGCTTACAATGATTAATCTTCCTTTGGTATAATTTCTGATAAGCATTTTGTAAAGCTGAATGCCACTTTCATCAAGGTTGGAAGTAGGTTCGTCGAGCAACAAGACAGATGTTTCGCTGAAAAACGCCTGAGCCAGTTTCAATCGCTGTTTCATTCCGCTGCTGTAATACCTTATTTGTTTTTCAGCAGCATTTTCCAGCCCGGTAATGGATAATATTTCTTTGAAAGGATGTGTAAGTTTCTTGAATTCATAATGAAAATGTAAAAACTCATTTGCTGTCATTTCTTCAATCAACTCAAGATAGGGAGCAGCGATTGACAGGTGTTGATGTACAATGTCGTTGGTGATTTGCGAGGGCTTTTCAGATTTATATTCAATGGTTCCTTCCGAATGCATAACGGCTCCCGCAATAATTTGGAGAAGAGTGGACTTTCCCGAACCGTTGTTTCCGGTTATAGCATATTTTTTTTTCGAATCAAAAGTATAGGTGAGATTCCGGAAGATCCATTCCCGGTTGAAGCGCTTGCCAACATTATTTAACACAATTTGCATGGATGCAGATTCAAAGAAAATAAATGATTGTTTTATTCGTCATCCATATTCCCTTTTGAGAATCGTTTGATGATTCCTCTTCCACTCTCCTGAATGAAAGTTACAATCTCGTCTCTTTCATCCGTTGCCGCTAGTTCTTCTTCAATAAAATGCAGTGCCTGGCTAGTGTTCATATTTTTATTGTAGATGATTCGGTAAATATCAAGTATGTGATTGATTTTATCCAATGAAAATCCTCTGCGTTTCAGTCCTACAGAATTAACACCGGCATAACTCAATGGTGTTCTGCCTGCTTTGATGTAGGGAGGTACATCTTTGCTTACAAGAGATCCGCCCGCGACAAATGCATGCTGACCGATTTTAACGAACTGGTGAACAGCACACATTCCGGCAAGAATTGACCAGTCTCCCAGACAAACATGCCCCGCCATTTGAGTGTTGTTGCTCATAATGCAATTGTTGCCAATGATGCAATCGTGTGCAATATGACTATATGCCATAATGAGACAGTTGTCGCCCACTTTAGTTATCCATCTGTCCTTGCTTCCTCTGTTGATTGTTACAAATTCACGTATGGTAGTATTGTCGCCTATTTCTACAGTAGTGTTTTCCCCATCATATTTTAAATCCTGTGGTATACCTGCAATAACTGCTCCCGGGAATATTCTGCAATTGTTTCCAATTCTGGCTCCTTCCATGATGGTCACATTACTGCCAATCCAGGTCCCTTTTCCAATTTCTACATTTTGATGAATAACACTGAAGGGGTCAATTTTTACATTCGGCGCCAGCTTTGCGTTTGGATGAATATATGTATGAGGATGAATCATGCTGTTTTTTTTATTGTATCAGTTTAATTATGCTGTTCTTTTAACCAGCTGAGCAGTAAACTCTCCTTCTGTACAGAGCTTATTGGCAACGTACACACTTCCTTTCATTACGCATATGCCTCTGCGGATGGGTTCAATCAATTCCATCTTAAGAACCATGGTATCGCCGGGTACTACTTTATGCTTGAATTTACAGTTGTCAATTTTTAAAAAATAAGTATCATAGTTTCCTTCGGGCATTGAATTGATACAAAGGATGCCCCCCGTCTGCGCCAGTGCTTCAATTTGCAAAACACCCGGCATTACAGGGTTTCCGGGAAAATGCCCCTGAAAATAATGCTCATTGAATGTTACATTTTTTATACCAACGATATTTTTATCAGTAAGCTCAATGATTTTATCCACCAACAAAAAAGGGAAACGGTGAGGCAGTGTTTTTTCAATTTGCTGAAGAGAATACACAGGGGGCTGCGCCGGGTTGTATACCGGAACATCTTTTGTGTGCTTGTTTTTCTTGATGTATTGTTTGATTTTTCTTGCAAACTCAACATTGCTGCTATGGCCGGGTCTGTTTGCAATGATATGTGCCTTGATTGGATAACCTATCAGTGCCAGGTCGCCAACAACATCAAGCAGTTTATGTCTGGCAGGCTCGTTGGGAAATCTGAGTTCAAGGTTATTCAAATATCCTTCGGTCTTGACCTCCACTTTTGTCTTACCGAAAGCTTTAGATAGTCTCGCAATAGCTTCTTCAGTCAGCGGTTTATCTACCACCACAATCGCATTGTTGATGTCGCCGCCTTTTATCAGGTTATGATCTAAAAGCATTTCCAGTTCGTGCAGAAAACAAAATGTTCTGCAGCTAGAGATTTCATTTTTGAAATCTGACATCTTCTTCAATCCGGCATGCTGAGTGCCCAATACCGGACTGTTAAAATCTATCAAAGTTGTGATTTCATAGTTGGTAGAAGGAAGAGCAGTCATTTCTACCCTTTTATTCTCATCATAGAAAGATATATTGGTGTCTATGGTATACCATGCCTTTGCAGCGTCTTGTTCCTGAACACCTGTTTTTTCGATAATATCGACAAAAGGCCTACTGCTTCCATCAATAATAGGTATTTCGGGTCCGTCAACTTCAATCAGGCAATTGTCTACTCCCATACCGATAAGCGCGGCCAAAACGTGTTCAACGGTACTGATCTTCGCATTGTTTTGTTCCAATGTGGTCCCTCTTGAAGTATCGGTGACCAGATCGCAATCTGCTTTTATAGTGGGTGCTCCAGGTAAGTCAACGCGCTGAAACTGGAATCCAAATCCCGGGTTGGCAGGTTTTAGAGTCATATTTACATTAACGCCCGTATGCAATCCCGTTCCGGATATTGTAACGGATCCGCACAAAGTATGCTGCTTGTCCGGATTGAAATTATTGTCCATGTTGAAATTTCAATTTTTGCAAAGATATTTTAATATACGCTAAAAAGCTATAAGTATATTTTAGTAAAAAATAACAAAATGAATTATGTGTAACTTATTGTAAATGAAATCCAGGAGAGGTGATTATTTGTCGTTTGAGGCTGTGAGTGATTTAATAATGTTCTCCAGCTCCTTGATTCTTTTTTCAAGATTGGGAAGATTTTTGGTCAGCGCCTGGCTTCGAAGGGATGCGGTATAATCATTTGCAGGAGAGCCGGTAACGGCTGTATTGGGTACTTTAATTGATTTGCTGACGCCGCTTTGGGCATTTATTTTGCTTCCATCAGCAATTTGTATGTGACCTACAATTCCGGCTTGCCCTCCAATCATTACATTGTTGCCAATTTTTGTACTACCGCTTATGCCTGCCTGTGCAGCAATAACCGTATTGTTGCCCACTTCCACATTATGGGCAATTTGCAGCAGATTGTCGAGTTTCGCACCCGATTTAATAATGGTACTTCCGATAGTAGCCCTGTCAATGGTAGAATTGGCTCCAATTTCTACATTGTCTTCAATGATTACATTTCCTATCTGAGGCACTTTTTTCAGTGATCCGTCTTTTTGAGGTGCGAAGCCAAATCCATCGGCTCCGATAACTGTACCCGCGTGTATGACTACATTCTTCCCTACAGCACAACCATGATAAATCCTCACCCCGGGATGAATAACGCTATTTTCGCCAATCACTACATTGTTGCCAATATATGCCCCGGGATAGATTTTTGCACCATCGCCAACAACAACATTTTCTCCCAGATAGGCAAACGCGCCAATGTATACGTTGTCTCCGGTTTTGGCAGTGGCATGAATATAAACGGGCTGCTGTATTCCGGTGAGTTGTAAGGATTGTAATTGCTGGTATTTCTCCAGCAGAATGGCAAATGCACTGTATGCATCAGCTGCTCTGATTAAAGTAGCATCTACAGGCTGTTTTAATTGCTGGCTGTCATTGACAATAATTACAGAAGCTTTTGTTGTGTATAGAAAGTCTTCATATTTAGGATTGGCAAGAAATGCCAGCTCGCCGTTAACAGCCTCTTCTATTTTTCCAAAAGAACGCACCAAAGCATCCGGATTGCCTTCCACTTTTCCGCCAATAAGTTGTGCTATTTGAGCTGCGCTGAATTCCATGGCACTATGCTTTGATTATCTTAGATGGCAAAAGTAATATTTTTTAACCTTGCCTTTTAAATTTTCATTAATTAGGGCGTTGTCCACTTCGGAAATATCTTTTACCGTTCCGTCCTTGAATAAAACATGAATTTTCTCATTCTCGAAATTATAAGTGCTGCTCGATGCCTCACCGGTAAAGACCAGCCATTCCAAATCTTCTTTACTCATTGATGTTTTGCCGGCCGCTTCGTTTAATTTTTCCTGCAATAAATCGGCTTTAACCGGCTCTGAATAATATTTTATTTTGAGCAAATTCCTGTCCACAATTCCTTTGCAGAGAAATGAAAGTACTTTATCAGGATGATTGCACCAGTGTTTTATTGCCATCATCACATCCACATCATCAATGCGGCAAAATTGTTCCAGTGAAATTTTTGTATGTTTATTATTGATAAAATCATTCAACGGCTGGTGACATTCAGCTCCAATCATTCGGGCTCTCTTAATAATTCTTTTGAGCATTTGTTCGGCTGAAAGAACTGTTTTATGCAGGTACACCTGCCAGTACATCAATCTTCTGGAGACGAGAAATTTCTCAATGGAATAGATGCCTTTCTCTTCAACCATCAGTTCGCCGTTCTGAACGGTAAGCATTTTCAGAATTCGGTCATACGCAATTACTCCTTCACTTACTCCGGTGAAAAAACTGTCACGGGTTAGGTAGTCCATCCGGTCTACATCAAGCTGTCCGCTGATTAGCTGGTGTAAAAACTTCTTGTGGTATTGATTGGTAAAAATGTCCAGTGCGAGTTTTAATTTTCCGTCAAACTGAGCATTGAGTTCATGCATCAGCATAAGAGAAAGGGTTTCATGGTGCATTCCTTCTGCGAGGGTGTGCTCCAATGCATGAGAGAATGGACCATGGCCGATGTCATGAAGCAAGATGGCAATTTTTGATGCCTGTTGTTCTTCAGGACTGATATCAATTCCTTTACCCGTGAGTTCCAGCAGCGCAGATCTCATAAGATGGTATGCCCCCAAAGAGTGATGCAGCCTGGAATGTACTGCACCCGGATATACCAGATGTGCCATGGCCATCTGATTGATGCGCCTGAGTCGCTGATAAAAAGGATGGGCAATGATTCTATTGATCAGCTCATCGTCAATGGTGATAAAACCGTAAACCGGGTCATTGATTATTTTATGAAATCTCGTCAAAATGAAACTATTTGGGAATGATGTGTTAAAAAGTAAAACAAATGCTTACAAATCTACAAACCTTGCAACTAAAAAATTAAATTTGTAAGCAATAGTTTACACGCTTCAGAGGGCGCGCATTTTTCACACAGTTTTTCTGCAAGGTAAATTTAAATTAATTAAAGATGAATCCAGTCAAAATACTATGGGTAGATGATGAAATAGAAAGCCTTACCTCTCAGGTGATGTTTTTGGAGAATAAAGGATATGAAGTATCTACCAAGACCAACGGATTTGATGCGGTGGAATATGTGAAAGATAATATTGTTGATTTGGTATTGCTTGATGAAAGCATGCCGGGCATATCCGGATTACAGACATTACAGCAAATCAAGGCAATCAAAAATAATGTACCGGTGGTGCTGGTCACCAAAAATGAAGCTGAAAATCTGATGGATGAAGCTATTGGCAGCCAGATCAGTGATTATTTGATAAAGCCGGTGAATCCCAATCAGGTTCTACTCAGCCTGAAAAAGATAATAGACAACAAGCGACTTGTTGCCGAAAAAACCACCTCCGCTTATCAGCAGGAATTCAATTCTCTTTTTGCGGCCTTAAACAGTAATCCGGGCTATGCGGAATGGATGGACATCTATAAGAAACTGATTTATTGGGAGCTGGAAATACAACGAAGCAATGTTACAGAGATGCAGGATGTACTGTCTGCTCAAAAACAAGAGGCCAATTCAGAGTTTTTTAAATTTATTTCAAAAAATTATTCTTCCTGGATTAATTCTAAATCCGAACCGGCGCCCGTTATGAGCCATACTTTATTGAAATATAAAGTGCTGCCTCATCTTGAAAAAGGAACGCCTTTGTTTTTTGTACTGATAGACAACCTGAGGTTTGATCAGTGGAAAACCATTCAGCCTATTTTTTCCGAGAGTTTCAGGATTCTGGAAGAAGACTCTTTTTACTCCATTTTACCGACGGCTACCCAATATTCACGAAATGCAATTTTTGCCGGAGCTTTACCGGTTGATATTGAAAAACAATTTCCGAATCAATGGAAAAATGACGATGAAGAAGGAGGAAAAAATCTGCATGAAGAAGAATTTTTGAGAGACTATCTGAAGCGGATGGGGAAAGCAGATGTGAAAGTTTCCTATACCAAGATTACAAACAATCACGACGGGCAGAAACTGGTTGACAATATGCACAATCTTTTGCAAAATGATTTTAACGTAATTGTGTACAATTTTGTTGATATGCTGAGCCATGCCAGAACAGAAATGGAGGTATTGAAAGAGTTGGCCGGCGATGAAACAAGTTACCGCAGTATAACTGCCAGCTGGTTTGAACACAGTCCGCTGCATCAGGCGCTGAAGAAGGTAGCGGATAAAAATATTCAGTTGATAGTAGCTACCGACCATGGAAGCACCAGGGTAAAAAATGCCGTTAAGGTGATAGGAGACAAGCAAACTACAGCAAACCTAAGATACAAGCATGGTCGAAATCTGAACTATGAGCCGAAAGATGTACTTGCGTTTAAAAATCCAAAGGATGCCGGCTTGCCGGTTCCAAATGTAAATTCTTCTTACATTTTTGCTAAAAGTGATTTGTTCCTTTGTTATCCAAATAACTATAATCATTTTGTTAACTATTTCCGAAATACTTTTCAGCATGGAGGTGTTAGTCTCGAAGAGATGATTATTCCGGTAATTCGGATGTCAAGTAAATAAACGGAAAGAATAAAATGGGGTACTTTATTTATTAACGCTTGTTGAAAAATATATTTTCGTTTACAGTTAATTTATCTGAAGTTGCATTGAACAAGAATCACAAAAGATGAAATTTACCCAAAGCGTTTTAGACAAAGTAGAAAAGGTTATTGAGGAGGCAGGATACATCATTCGTTATGAAAGAGGAACTTTTCAAAGTGGGTATTGTATTTTAAGAGAGAAGAAAGTGGTTGTTCTTAATAAATTTCTTCCGACCGAAGGTCGAATCAATACACTCATTGACATATTGCCCCAACTCACCGTCAATATCGATGACCTTACTCATGAAAGTCAGAAATTATACGATGAGTTAATGTCCACTCCCGTGAGCAAATAGAAGATTTCACCTTATTTACTTATGTAATTAGCATGTTTTATCCGGAATTAAAAATCACTTTTTTGGGTACCGGAACAAGCAGCGGCGTTCCTATGATTGCCTGCGATTGTGCAGTTTGTGCTTCAGGTGATGAAAAGGATAAAAGATTACGCAGCAGTATTTTGGTTGAAAGTGATACAACCACTTTGGTCGTGGACACCACTCCCGATTTCAGAACACAGATGCTGAGGGCGGAAGTAAAAAAACTGGATGCTGTTTTATTTACTCATTCACATAAAGACCATGTTGCCGGGTTGGATGATATAAGGGCATTCAATTATCTTCATCAAAGACCCATGAAAATTTATGCCAATGAACCCACTCAAATGGCCATTCGCAATGAATTTCATTATATCTTTTCTGAAAAAAAATATCCCGGAGTGCCTGAGGTGGTATTTCATGATATCGGGGAAGAAACATTTCTGGTAGGCGATATACCGGTAACGCCTATACGTGTATGGCACTACAAAATGCCGGTATTGGGATTCAGGTTTGGCAGTTTTGTGTACATCACAGATGCGAATAGTATTGATGCCTCCGAACAGAAAAAGATTACCGGTGCTGAAACCATTGTTTTGAATGCACTCAGAAAAGAAAAGCATCTTTCGCATTTCACCTTGCAGGAGGCCATTGATCTTGTGCATCAGCTAAATATTCCCCGGGCTTACTTTACACATATCAGTCATCAATTAGGGAAGCACAAAGATGTTAGCAACGAACTTCCTCAAGGTATTCATCTTGCATATGATATGCTGGAGTTAAATTCTCCCTAATCTCTGTTTATTTTCTCATTGCTTCTCCTTTTTCATTTTATAGTTTGCTGTCCTTTAATGATTCGCAAACTTTTATGGAAAGAAAGCCGGCATCAAATTATCTTGAATTTTCCCGAAAGGAAAAAAATGGGATTGTCATTTGTATGGCCATCATTATTTTTCTTTTGTGGCTTCCTTCAATTTATGAAAAATTGAATCCTCCGGTACTTCCAACAAAAGATGAGTTATTGGATGCTTATCTGCAAACAGATAGTGCTGCTGAAAAAAAACAACACGAATATTACAGGGGAAATCATTACAGTAATGATCAAATTGGTAATGATGAAAATCGAACAAATACATCCTCTTTACATCTTTTTCCTTTTGACCCCAACACGCTTTCCGATGAAGGTTGGCGACAAATAGGATTAAAAGAGAAGACAATTAAAACCATATTGAATTATACTTCCAAAGGAGGAAAATTTCGAAAGCCGGATGATATAAAAAAAATCTGGGGAATAAGTGAAAAACAGGCCGAGCAACTCATTCCGTTTGTAGTAATCAATGAGAAAGTTACTGCCACTTCAAAAGATTATCATAACAGCAATTCTTCACAAAAAAATCAGTTCAAAACAATTGACATCAACACATCTGATTCTGCAACTTTAGAACAGTTAAAGGGAGTTGGATTCGGGCTGGCTCGAAGAATTATCAATTACCGTGAACGGCTGGGCGGTTTCTATTCGATATTACAAATCGGAGAAGTATTTGGTCTGCCTGATTCTGTCTTTCAGAAAATCAAACCACAATTGATGCTATCTGATAAAAACATAAAAAAAATCAACATCAACAAAGCTCAGTTAGATGAATTAAAAGCTCATCCATACATCAGATACAAACTGGCCAATGCCATCATTCAGTATCGTAATCAACATGGAAATTTTGGACATACTGAGGATTTAAAAAAAATTATATTGATGGACAATGAAAGCTATAATAAGATAATTAATTATATCTCATTATGAAAAAGTTGATTTTGATCATATAACAAGCTAATTTTTATCAGTTTATCTTCTGAAAAAAGTTATACGTTTTCATTATTTACGTAATTTGCGGGCTCAACGATTGACTTATATGGAATTTTCTCAAAGTGAACTTACGCTTCAGGTGGCACAATCAGCCAAAGATTTTGCAAATCAGTATATCAAACCTCATTTAATGGAGTGGGATGAATCTCAGGAATTTCCCATACATATTTTCAAAGAATTGGGTAAACTGGGAATGATGGGAGTATTGGTGCCCGAAAAATACGGTGGCACCGGATTGGGTTATTACGAATATAGCACCATTATCCAGGAGATTGCCAAGGTCTGCGGATCGATAGGGCTGTCTCTTGCCGCTCACAATTCTTTGTGTACCGGTCACATTATGGCATTTGGTAACGAAGCTCAAAAAAATAAATATTTACCCAAACTGGCTACTGCTGAATTTATAGGTGCCTGGGGATTGACTGAGCCCAATACCGGAAGTGATGCAGGCAATATGAAAACCACTGCAGTAAAAGACGGTAATAACTGGATCATCAATGGAGCTAAAAGCTGGATAACGCATGGCAAATCGGGTGATGTGGCTGTTGTTATCTGCAGAACCGGTGAGCCGAGAGCAAAAAATAATTCAACTGCGTTTATAGTTGACCGTAATACGCCCGGTTTTACCGCAGGAAAAAAAGAAAATAAATTGGGGATGCGTGCCAGTGAAACAGTTGAAATGATTTTTGATAATTGTATCATTTCTGATGAAAACAGACTCGGCGAAGTCGGAGAAGGGTTTAAGCAGGCGATGAAAATATTGGACGGTGGAAGAATTTCTATCGCAGCTTTGAGTTTGGGAATTGCCAAGGGTGCTTATGAAGCGTCTGTGAAATATGCAAAAGAGAGACATCAGTTTGATCAGCCCATTGCCAATTTTCAGGGTATTGCCTTTAAACTGGCAGATATGGCCACCAAAATTGAATGTGCTGAATTGCTGATCAATCAGGCATGCGATTTGAAAATGAAAGGACTGCCTATGACCAAGGAGTCTGCTATGGCTAAATATTATGCCAGTGAAATCTGTGTAGAAATCAGTACCGATGCGGTGCAGATTTTTGGAGGATATGGTTACACGAAAGATTTTCCTGTGGAGAAATTTTATCGCGACAGTAAATTATGCACGATAGGAGAAGGTACCAGTGAAATCCAGAAAATAGTTATCAGCAGAGAGGTGTTGAAATAATGATTGTCAAATATTTTTTATAAAGCCATTTTTTAAATGGCTTTTTTTATTCCGTATTGAATCTGGTGACAGTTTCTATTCCTTCCAGATTCAATAGATGATTAACTATATTATCCAGATCTTCTTTGTCGTTTACAAATATTTTAATGTTCCCTTCAAAAATTCCGTCCTTCGCTTCGATGGTCATGGCAGAAATATTCACTTTCAATTCCCCGCTGATCAGATTGGTAATTTTATTGATAACACCTACATCATCAATGCCGATAATTCGTAGGCCGGTGAGGAAAGAAATCTCTTTATTTTTTGCCCATTTTGTTTTCACAACACGATGTCCGTAATTCGCAAGTAGCCTGGTAGCATTGGGACAATTCGTTCGGTGAATTTTCAATCCTTCACCGGATGTAACAAATCCAAATACATTGTCACCCGGAATGGGTTTGCAGCAGTTGGCAAGCGTGTACATGATTTTGTCGCTGCTCTCACCAAAAATGATCAATTCAGAATCTTTTTTATCCAAAGATTTGAAATCCTGTATTTCAGTTTTTATCTCGTTGGGTTTCGCAATTTTTGGTGCAACCAGCTTATCTATATGTACCGTGAAATCTTTTAATTCTTTTAAGTCATTTTTCTTAATCGCTATCTCGTAGTATAAATCAAGTGCGCTCGACATTTTATAGAAGCTGCAAAGTTCTTCGATGTTCGACTGGCTCATGGGTGCGTTGATGCTTTCCAGTCTTTTTTGAAGAATCTGTTTGCCGAGTTCGGCAATCTGCCTTTTTTCTTCCTTGAGGGTGTCTTTTATTTTTGCTTTTGCTTTACTGGTAACAACCTGATTAAGCCATTCGGCATTTGGTTTTTGTTTCGCGCTTGTGATGATTTCAATCTGGTCTCCGCTGCGCAACTTGTGTCCAATCGGCACCAGTTTGTGATTCACTTTTGCGCCGATACATTTTGAGCCCACGGCAGTATGAACAGAAAAAGCGAAATCAAGTGCTGTAGATCCAATTGGCAGCATCTTTACATCTCCTTTTGGAGTATAGACATAGATTTCTTCCGCTAAAAAGGAGGTTTTGAAATCCTGTAAAAAATCCAACGAATTGGTCTCGCTATTCGCCAATGCTTCTCGGATCTGACCAAACCATTTATCAAAACGACTTTCATCGTCTTTGTCTTCTTTGTATTTCCAGTGGGCCGCGAGACCTTTTTCTGCAATCTCATTCATTCGCTTGGTACGAATCTGTACTTCAACCCATTTCCCCTCGGGACCCATAACGGTGGTGTGCAATGCTTCATATCCGTTGCTTTTCGGATTGCTTAGCCAGTCGCGAAGCCGCTCCGGTGAAGGATTGTACTCGTCGGTGATAATGCTGTATACTTTCCAGCAATCTTCTTTCTCTTTTTCAACTATTGAATTAACAATGATTCTAATTGCAAATAGATCATACACTTCCTCAAAGGCAACACCTTTCTTTTTTATTTTAGACCAAATCGAATGAATGCTTTTCGGTCTTCCGAATATGTCAAAGTCCAGTCCGGTTTTTTGCAGTTTTTCTTTCAGTGGTTTAATGAAATCATTGATGTAGCGCGTTCTTTCTTTTTTTGTTTCCTGCAGTTTTTTGGCGATATACCGGTAGGTATCCGACTCCATATATTTCATGGAGAGATCCTCCATCTCCGTTTTGATGTTATACAATCCCATTCTGTGAGCGAGGGGCGCATAAACATATATGGTCTCTGAAGATATTTTCAGCTGTTTTTCTTTCTTCATACTGTCGAGCGTCCGCATATTGTGCAGGCGGTCGGCCAGTTTGATAAGAATCACTCTTGGATCATCGGTCAGCGTTAAAAGAATCTTTTTAAAATTTTCTGCCTGCTGGCTGGTATTGGCATCCATCACCGTTGAAATCTTGGTGAGTCCATCTACAATTTTAGCAATTTCAGCACCGAATTCTCTTTGAATATCTTCCAGTGTAATGTCAGTATCTTCTACAGTGTCGTGCAACAGTGCGCAGATAGTACTTCTGATACCCAGTCCAATTTCCTCCACGCATATTTTAGCCACGGCGATAGGATGCAGGATATAAGGTTCACCGCTTTTGCGCCGCATCGTTTTATGAGCATCTACGGACATTTCAAATGCCGTACGCAGCAGATTCTTGTCGCCGGGTTTCAATTTTTCCTTCAACGCTCTGAGCAGACCACGGTATTGATTGAGGATTTCCTTTTTTTCTTCTTCTTCCGACAGGTTATAAGATGGTATTTCTACTGACGTTTTCATATTGATATACGAATTTACTTCAAAAAGTTTATGCTTTTGAAAAACAAGGATTTATGGTTGATTCTGTTCAGATACTTACCGTTTTATGCGATTTTTATAAATAAATGTAGTAAATTTGCCACCCGTTTGAAATATAGGTCAGCTTTGAACATATTTCAAATTTCAGGCGGATGTGGCGAAATTGGCAGACGCACCAGACTTAGGATCTGGCGCCGCGAGGCATGTAGGTTCGACCCCTATCATCCGCACGATTAAAGTTGATAAGTTGAGAGGTTGATGCAACTTTCCGGCTTATCAACTTATTTTTTTAAATGCGATTCAAATTTTTATCATGTCTATTGTAGCAAGAGAAAACATCGGTTTGTTAACAGATAAGTTAACCGTTAAAGTTACGAAGGAAGAATATCTCCCTTCTTTTGAGAAAAAGCTGAAAGAATACAGCAAAACAGCCAATATTCCCGGCTTCAGAAAAGGGATGGTGCCTGCCGGTATGATAAAGAAAATGTATGGGCCTTCAATTTTCAATGATGAGGTATTGAAGACAGTTGAAAGAAAATTGTACACTTATCTGAATGATGAGAAGCCTGAAATTTTCGGACAGCCATTGCCGTTAGAAAGCGATCTTACTAAAATTGATATCAACAGTCCTGCTGACTATGATTTTGGTTTTGAAATCGGCCTCAAGCCTGATTTTACATTGGCAGACTTATCCAAAGAAGCGGTTACAGCTTATGTAGTGGAAGCTACCGATGCCATGATAGAAGAAGAAGTGAACAGGATGCAGATAAAAGGGGGCAAGATGACTGATCCTGAGACGATAGACAATGACGAAAATGTATTGAACATTTTATTTACGGAGACAGACAAAAGCGGCGTTGTTGTTGAAGGTGGTAAGAGCAAGGAGAATTCGGTGATTTTGAAATACTTTACCAAGTCGGTTCAGAAAGAATTAAAAGGTAAAAAGGTAGGAGAGAGCATCAATATTCAGCTGGGAAATGCATTCGAAGCCGATAAGCTGGACATGATTGCACAGGATTTAGGATATGAGAAAAATGATACGGCTATTGCTGATGCCTATTTCAAACTGGATATTGTAAAAATCGGGTTGATTGAAAAAAGAAATTTGGATGAGGAGTTCTTCAATGAGGTGTATCCCGGTAAAAATATCAGTAATGCTGACGAATTCCGTGCTGCGATAAAAGAGGATATTGAGAAATACTGGCAATCACAATCCCGCAATCAGATTCACGATCAGATTTATCATTTGTTGCTGGATAAAACAAGCATGGAATTTCCCGAAGCTTTTTTAAAGAAATGGTTGCAGACCAGTGGCGAAACTCCAAAGACTGCAGAGCAGGCGGAGAGTGAATTTCCTACCTTCAGCAATCAATTGAAATGGACACTTATCAGCGATCGTATCATTAAAGACAACAAACTGGAAGTGTCTGAAGAAGAGCTGAGAAATTATATGAAAGAAGAAGTGATGCGATATTTCGGACAAATGAATATCGGAGAAGATCTTAGCTGGCTGGATAGTTATATCGATCGTATGATGAAAGATGAAAAGCAGATTGATTCTACCTACCGCAGGTTAGTTACCGAAAAATTATTTTCTTTCGCAGAAAAAGGAGTGAAATCCAAAGAAAAGAAAGTGACACCTGAAGAGTTCGCTCAATTAATGCACAATCATCAGCATTAATCGTATAAAGGGTTAATAGTTTAATGGTTTAAGGGTTGATTGATCAGCCCTTTTTTTAATTCTTCAACCATCTTCAACAACCTTCAACCATTTTCAACTAGCTCCAATTACAACTTAATCTCCTCCTCGCTGTCGTCAAAAAACTTAAATTCAGTCATGTGGAAACTGTTGTTAGGTTTGATTTTGATACGTTGCTTGTACTTCCAAGCCCATTTGAGTCTGCGTGAGGGCAATCCGCTGGTAAGGTAGCTATGTAAAATAGGGTGTACCTCAATGGTAAGCCCTTTGTGTTTTTGCATAATCAGGTAATTGAGGTTTTTCTCAATTTCATCTTCAAGAATAAGTGTGGAAGATATTTTTCCTGAACCCAGGCAACTGGGGCAGAGTTCGCTGGTATTGATGTTCATTTCAGGCCTCATGCGCTGACGGGTAATCTGCATCAATCCAAATTTGGAGATGGGGAGAACGGCATGTTTCGCTCTGTCATTGTGCATAAACTGCTCCATCGCATCGGCCAGCTTTTTCTTGTTCTCCATCAGTTTCATATCGATGAAGTCTACAACGATGATGCCGCCAAGATCCCGAAGTCTTAGCTGTCTCGCTATTTCTTCTGCAGCTTCCAGATTTGTTTCAAGGGCATTTTGTTCCTGGTTATTGCTGACACTTTTATATCCGCTATTTACATCAATTACATGGAGAGCTTCTGTATGCTCAATAATCAGATAAGCTCCGCTGGGCAGATTAACTGTCTTGCCAAATGAACCTTTAACCTGTTTGGTAATACCAAAACTGTCAAAAATTGAATTGGTGTTATTATGAAGTGATATAATTTCTGCTTTATCAGGAGCAATTCTCTGAATGTAGGTTTTTGTTTCGGAGAATATTTGTTTGTCGTTTACTGCAATGCGGTTAAAATCGGCATTCAGTAAGTCGCGCAAAATGCTGTTGGTTTTCCCCTGTTCGCTCAGTATTCTGTTAGGAGCTACGGCGCCTGACAGATTTGTCTGAATGGTCTTCCAGGTTTTTTCCAGGCTCAATAAATCTTCATGAAGTTCTGCGGTACTTTTTCCTTCAGCAGCGGTACGCACAATTACTCCCAAATTTCTTGGTTTCACTGCCTCAATTATTTTTTGCAAACGTTTCCTTTCATCGGAAGAGTGAATTTTACGGGATACTGCAACAATATCATTAAATGGAGTAACCACCACGAATCTTCCGGGAAGAGAAATTTCGCAGCTAAGACGGGGCCCTTTAGCGGCAATAGGTTCTTTCAGGATTTGTACCAGTATATTTGGTTTGCCCCCAAGAACATCATTGATTTTCCCGGTCTTAACTATTTCCGGCTCCACTTTGAATTTTGAGAAATCAAGAATGTTACCCTGTTTTTGGTGTATAGATTGCTGCGTAAATTTCAGTATAGATTTGGCGTAAGGGCTTAAATCTGTATAATGCAGGAAAGCATCTTTCTCAAATCCCACATCCACAAAAGCAGCGTTCAGGCCGGGGATTAATTTTTTTACCTTACCGAGATAGATATCGCCAACTGCAAAGTTAGCATCAGCTTTTTCGCTGTGTAACTCCACAAGTATTTTATCTTCCAGTAAGGCGATGTCTACACCTTGCGGATGCTTGTTAATAACTAATTCCTTGGTCAAATGAATGTGTTTTTCAGACCTTTATGCACCACGGTAGGAATAATTCATTACACAACTCATTATATCATAAGTTGTGTAATGCAAACGCATACACGAATTGTATCATTGAAAAGAAAAAAATACCAAAAAAATGGATCCTTTGATATTGCCATTGATGAAACAAAGAAGTATTCAGAAGTAAGTATTAATTCCTACTCTGATTATTTCTTTTTATGGCGGTTCTTTCTTAAACGTTTTTTACGCTTATGAGTAGCGATTTTATGACGTTTTCTTTTTTTACCACAAGGCATAACCTAGTCTTTTTGTTTAATAATGTTATTTAAAATTTTTTCTACTATTTCTTATTTTCCAAAAGCTTAATCCTTTCATCCACCTCCTTAGTATATGCCGGATTATCGGCAAGTCTCTTACTGATTTGATACCATTTAATTGCTTCCGTGTTTTTTCCGCTTGCTGCATAAGCATCTGCAAGAAAAGCAATGGCTTCAAGATTGCCGGGTTGAGCCTCAACTACCTTGTTTAGCCTCGAAATCGCCTTGTCATATTGACCGGAAATATACCCGCCGGCTCCAAGAACCAGTTGCGCTTTCATGTTGGTGGAATCTTTTCTCACTACTGCCAACAACTCCTGGATTCCTTTCATGGTTTGCTGAGGATCACCGTTTCTGCCTTTACCAAAAACATAACAGCTTCCCAAACCTACCCTCAAATCATCATTCTCAGGATTTAGAATAATAGCTTTTTCAAAGAGACTAATTGCTTCTGTACTTAACCATTCAATTTTAGCTCCGTCATGTTCAACTCTGAGGTTGCTTAAAATCAATTGGGCTGCGAAGGTGAGACTTTTTTCTGAATTATCCAACTTTGCTGCCTGACTTAAGTAATATGCATAAGGTAAAAATTTCCGGGCACTGTCTCTCCAAAAGTTTGCAACACCAGTTAAAACATTGGCATCCTGGCTGCTTAAATCTTTCTCAAGCTTACTAAGAATATCCAGTTGAGTGGTGGGCAGTTCTTTTTTTGATTCACTTATAAAAGATTGAATGTCAATCGATTGGGGGTTTTGGGGAGTGGTATTAACGACGGACTTTTGATTAGAAGTAGTGCTCAAACCAACATATAAAAACAGCACCAATAGTGCGCCAAAGGAGGCAAGAATGACTTGTTTTTTCACTGTTTAATCAGATTAAACCGCCGGAAATCGAGACGGGAGACAAAGTTACACTAATCCTCATTATCTTCATTTATTTCCGGTGCTTCTTTGACATCAGGGGAAGATTTTATTTCCTGGATAAATTCTTTTGCAGGTTTGAATGCAGGGATAAAATGTTCAGGTATGGAAACAGAAACATTTTTCTTGATATTTCTTCCGATTTTGGCAGCTCTTTTTTTGATGATAAAGCTTCCAAACCCACGAATATAAAGGTTTTCACCGTGAGCAAGCGAAGTCTTTATTTCTCTGAACATGGTTTCAAGCGTGACCAAGACATCAACTTTTGGAATGCCCGTTTTATCGGAGATTTTGTTGATTAAATCTGCTTTTCTCATCTAAAAAAAGTTTACATGTTTGATTATGTAATAAAAAATACCAATGGTAAGTTAATTAAAAAAATATAAAATACCAAATTAAAATCATGATAATCAATAGGTTTGCATATAAATGTGTAATTTTTCTTCGTGAAACAGCGCAATAAGTCCAAATTTTTTACCGAAAACCTGCTCAAATGGAATAAGGAATCCAACCGAAGGGGTATGCCCTGGAAATTTGAAAAGGATCCTTATAAAATATGGCTAAGCGAAATCATTCTGCAACAAACCAGGGTTGAACAAGGTACCGGTTATTATAACAGATTTGTAAAAAAATATCCATATATCAATAAGCTTGCAGCGGCTGATGAGAGAGAAGTATTCAAATTATGGGAGGGCTTAGGATATTACAGCCGGTGTAAAAATTTAATCTATACAGCAAAATATATCTCCGAAAATTATAATGGCAAATTTCCTGAAGATTACAATGATATATTAAAACTCAAAGGAATAGGTCCCTATACCGCTGCCGCAATCAGCTCTTTCGCATACAACCAGCCTTATGCCGTGCTGGACGGCAATGTAATGCGCATTTTATCTCGCTTTTTTGGAATTAGCACTCCTATTGATTCGAATGAAGGAAAAAAAATCTTTACCGAATTGGCCCAGGATCTGTTGGATAAAAATAATTCTGCTGCTTATAATCAGGCAATTATGGATTTCGGGGCAACCGTATGTAAACCTCAGCTGGCTTCCTGTAAAAATTGTTTATTATCAACGAAATGCACTGCTTACAAAACGAAATCTGTTGAATTGTATCCTGTAAAAGCAAAAAAAATTAATAAAAAGACTCGCTGGTTTAATTACATTATCATTTCATACAAGGACAAAATTTATGTAAGAAAGAGATCCGGAGGGGATATCTGGCAGAATTTACACGACTTTTATCTGATGGAAACAACTGAAAAAATAAGCATTGAAGAACTGGTCAGATCCGAACCATTTATCAGTGTTATTGGAAAGCAATTCCGTCTCACACATGGATCGGATTATTTTAAGCAGCAACTAACCCACCAAACAATTTATGGATGTTTTGCTCTCATTGAATTGAAAAAAAGCATCAATTTGCCGGGGTACGAACCGGTAAGCAGAAAATCATTGAAATCACTGTCTTTCCCGAAGTTGATTAATTCTTTTTTAGAGAAAGAAATTCTGCAATAAATAGCTTTCAAATGTTTTCAATTTTATTATTATCTTTAAATTTATGAATGGTTTTATTGTTTCAATTGTAAACCTAATAACTATTTACCATGAGAGGTGTTAACAAGGTAATGCTGATAGGTAATCTTGGAAAAGATCCTGAGATGCAATTTTTGGAAGGCAATATTGCTGTGGCTAAGTTTTCTTTAGCTACGACAGAAACATTTAAAGACAGAACCGGTAAACAGGTTTCTCAAACAGATTGGCATACGATTGTTTTATGGAGAGGATTGGCTGAACTGGCTCAGAAGTATTTGCATAAAGGCAGTTTGGTTTATATTGAAGGGCGATTAAAAACAAGAAGCTGGGAAGACAAAGAGGGGAATAAGAAATTTGCCACAGAAGTTGTAGGAGATAATTTGATAATGCTGGATAAAAAATCGGAAGGTGCTCATGGAATGGAGAGCGGATTTGATTCTCCTGATATTCAGCCTCCGACAGATGAAAATGGAAATGAAAAGCTTCCATTTTAGGTTTCGTTTATCGGATATAATTATCCGTGTAAACTATTGTTTAATTAAATAAATTACTTTGGACTATCATTCGGTTGCCGGTTCCATCGAACCACTAAATGTTTTACTTGCTATCACACCGGGCGCTACTACTATTCTTTTGTTCATTGTTATTTTGCTATTACTGCTTTCTTTTTTGCTGTCAGGCAGTGAAGTGGCATTTTTCTCTCTTTCCTCAAAAGATATCAATATTTTAAAAACAAGAAAACATCCATCTTTCAGAAGGATTGTGGCGCTGCTCGAACAGCCGAAAATTTTATCTGTAACACTCACTATCACAAATGTTTTTGTCAATGTCGGAATCATCCTCACGTCTAATTTATTGATAAATGACTGGCTAAAGCCTTATGAACAGATCCATCCTTTGCCGGTTTGGACTGTTTTTTTAATCAAGGTTGTTTCAGTCACTTTTGTAATTGTTTTATTTGCGGAAGTATTACCCAAAATATGGGCCACACATCATAAAGTTTGGTTTGCCGCGGCTTCTTCTTTGATTGTTGAAATACTGAAAAGTATTTTTTATGGAATAAGTAAACGTTTCGTTGCCTTTAGCGAAAGAATAGAGAAAAATACATCTACCGTAAAATCTGCAGGTATGGATGATGGCCAGCTCGATTATGCGATAGATCTTTTGTCGGATAATGAGGCAAGCATGGAGGAAAAACAAATCCTAAAAGGAATCAGAAAGTTCAGTGAAACTACCGTAAAGCAGATTATGCGCACAAGACTTGATGTTAGCGGAATATCTTTTTCTGATAATTTCAAAGATGTACTTATTAAAATTGAAGAACTTCATTATTCAAGACTGCCTGTATATAAAAACAGTCTGGATGAGATAGCAGGAACCATTCACACCAAAGATTTATTGCCATACCTAAATCAGTCTGCTGATTTTGACTGGCATTCTTTAATCAGAACAGCCTACTTTGTTCATGAGCAGAAATCAATTGAAGATTTGCTTCAGGAGTTCAGGACGAAACGCATACATTTTGCGGTTGTTGTGGATGAATTTGGCGGCACATCGGGTATCGTAACACTAGAAGATATTATTGAAGAAATTATCGGCGAAATCAAAGATGAATTTGATGATGAGGAAAATATCAATAAAAAGCTGGATGAAAACAATTATATTTTTGAGGGTAAGATAATGATCAACGATGTCTGTAAGGTGCTGAAAATTCCTGTTGATACTTTTGATGCGGTAAGAGGGGAGAGCGACTCCCTGGCCGGCCTTGTATTGGAGATTGCAGGTGAATTTCCTCAGATTAACGATAGTTTTACAAATGGTCAATTTACCTTTGTTCCTTTGGAAATAAGTAAAAACAGAATTGACAAAGTAAAAGTGACTATTGGCAAGAATGCTTCCATAGAACAACAGTAAATTTCATTATGAACAAATTGATATCCGCGCCTATTTCATTTCTTTCAATAGTTATTATTCTCCTCGCCTGTAATTCAGAGTACACCTCAAAGAAAAAAGGCTACTTCAAAATTAATTTACCTGTTCATCAGTATACAGCTTTCAACAGGCCCGACTTTCCTTATTCTTTTGAATACCCGGTTTATGCCAATATTATTCAGGACAGCACTTATTTTGACAGTACACCGGAGAATAATTATTGGATTAACATAGACTTCCCTTCCATGAATGCCCGCATTTTTTTAAGTTATAAAATTGTAGGCGGCAAGGCATTATACAAACTTAAGCAACCGGATGGCTCATACAGAGATTCTACAGGGATTAACTATTTTGACAGAATGGTGAATGATGCTTTTAATCTTACTAATAAAAACGGGGTACAGGCCACCTCAATTAATGATAGTTTAATTCAAACTAAAAATAATATATCCGGCATTTTTTTTAAAGTTGGGGGAAATGCCGCAACAGCCAAACAATTTTTTTTGAGCGATACCACCAAACATTTTATAAGGGGGGCTTTATATTTTAATGCAACACCCAATGCCGATTCTTTAAGGCCAGTGCAGGACTTTCTGCAAAAAGACATCGACCATCTCATTAATACCTTCAGATGGAAAGAACAGGGTTAAATTATCCAATTTGTTCTTTTTAAATTCATAAGCGTTTTACAATACCTTAATTTTGCCTTATGATAGCTATAGACAATGTGTTAATAAGCGACCAGGTGGTTAGCGAGCAGTTTCTATGCGATTTGGATAAGTGCAAAGGCGCTTGTTGTGTAGATGGAGATGCCGGCGCTCCACTGGATAAAAATGAGCTCACTAAAATTGATGAAGTATTTGATGTAGTTATCCCTTATTTAAATCAGGAAAGCATCAGTGAAATTAACAGACAGGGCAGATATGTTTATGATAAGGAATTTGGATGGGTAACGCCAACGATTAACAGTAAAATTTGCGTATACGGCATTAAGGATAAACAAGGTATTGTAAAATGCGGAATAGAGCAGGCATATATTGATGGAAAAGTCAGTTGGAAAAAACCTGTCAGTTGCCATCTTTTTCCGATCACTATTGATAAAAGCTCAAACGGTACTACGGAGTATATGAATTATGAACCAAGAGAAGATCATTGCAAGGCGGCATGTGCACTTGGAAAAAAACATAAATTACCTGTCTATCAGTTTCTGAAAGAATCCATCACAAGAAAATTTGGAGAGAAATTTTATGAAGCACTTGATGCAACAGCAAAACATTTACAAACAAAAAAATAATCGCCGATTATATTGAGCCTTAATTTAATCAGCAACAACAAAAAATAATGAAAAATATATTCCTCTTTTCCTGTGTGGTGTTTTTTGTTTTAATAGGTATACAATCCTGTTCGGTAAACAAAGCCAAGGTAGACAATAGTCTTGAAAAATATTTTTCTTCCAGAAATGTTGAAGGATGTTTTACCATGCTGAACAACAATGACGGACAGATTACGGTGTACAATATAAAATTGGATACTTCCAGGTATTCTCCTGCTTCCACTTTTAAAATAGTGAATTCGCTTATTGCATTACAAACCGGTGCTGTTACTGACGAGAAAATGGTAATAAAATGGGACGGGGTTAACAGGCAATATCCTGAATGGAACAAGGATATGAATATTGGAGAGGCATTCAAGGTCAGCTGTGTACCTTTTTTTCAGGAAGCAGCGAGAAGAATTGGAAAAGATACCATGCAGAGGTGGATAGATAGCATTTCCTATGGCAATAAACTGCTAACTGGCTCTGTTGACAGTTTCTGGCTCAACAACAAGCTTAAGATTTCTCCGGATGAACAATTGGGATTAATGAAGCGTTTGTATTTTGATCAATTGCCATTCCGAAAATCAGTACAGCAGCAGGTTAGAAATATGATGTTGCAGGAAGATAATACTGCATACAGATTAAGTTATAAAACAGGCTGGGGATTAGATGAATCAAATCATTCAACAGGCTGGGTAGCGGGATGGATAGAAGAGAACAGGCACGTTTATTTTTTTGTGACTTTTCTCAAATCATCAGATTCTAAAATTGATATGAATAAAAAAGGAATGGAGATTACCCGGGACATCCTGAAACAATACGGTTTTTTTGAAGGGAAAAAATAACATGTTTTTCATTTTGACACAATTAAATATTTAAGCACATTACCAATGCAATTGTACAGTGAATCATTGACATCATATAAAAGGCTTGTAACCAGAGAGGTAAAAATTGGCAATCTCCTTTTAGGAGCCAATCATCCTATCAGAGTGCAAACGATGACTACTACTGATACAATGGATACGCTGGCTACTGTTGAGCAGACGATTCGTTGCATTGAGGCCGGCGCCGAACTTGTTCGCATCACCGCTCCATCAAAAAATGAAGCTGAAAATCTGCAGAATATTAAAAATGAATTAAGGAAAAGAGGGTATGATACTCCTCTTGTAGCAGATATACATTTCACGCCCAATGCTGCCGAGATTGCGGCGAAGATTGTTGAGAAGGTCAGAATCAATCCGGGAAATTATGTAGATAAGAAAAAGTTTGAACAGATTGAATATACTGATGCTGAATACCTGGAGGAAATTGAAAGAATACGCGAAAGATTTATTCCGCTGGTGAGAATCTGCAAAGAACACGGAACTGCAATGCGTATCGGAACCAATCACGGCAGTTTGAGCGATCGCATCATGAGTCGTTACGGCGATACTGCCATCGGAATGGTGGAGAGTGCAATGGAGTTTTTGCGAATTGCAAGAAGTGAAGATTTTCACAACATTGTATTGAGTATGAAGAGTAGCAATCCGCAGGTAATGGTGCAGGCGTATCGTTTGTTAATCAGTCAGATGAGTGGTGAATTTGGAGAATGTTATCCATTGCATTTGGGCGTTACAGAGGCGGGAGACGGGGAAGACGGCAGAATAAAATCTGCAATAGGCATTGGTACGCTTCTTGAAGATGGGATCGGTGATACGGTTCGTGTATCCCTGACCGAAGACCCTGAATTAGAAATTCCGGTCTGCAAGGATTTAGTAGGGAGATATCATAATGCTTCAGAAAAAACTTTTCAGCTTCCTCCATTAAATCAATTGCCTTATGATCCGTTCAGCTACCGAAGAAGATTGACGAACGAGGTAGCTAATATCGGAGCGAATCATGTTCCTGTAGTATTAGCTGATTACAGCAAAGAAAATGTTTTATCCGAAAAAAGTCTTGAGTATATCGGATACTATTATGACGCATCAACTGATAAATGGAATATAGCAGATGCAGCCGCTGATTATGTTTTGTGCGACAATGAGCCATCATTTGCTTTACCCGGTACATTAAGGATTATCCTCCCTTATGAATCATGGGTCAATGCATCAGACAAAGAGAAATGTTTTCCAATCTTTAGCGACAAAGAATTTTTAAAAGAGGGCATAAAAAAATCATCTGTTTTAAACTTTGTCAGAATAGATAGTTTTTCAGTCGACAATTCATTCAGTAGCGTGAAAGAAATTTTATCCGAAATTTCAAAAGATAAAACAGCCGTTATTTGTCTTTCTTCTGAAAATAAAAATGCCGTTCAGTCGGTTCGCAGAGTATTTGCGGAATTAATGGATTTGCAAATCAGCAATCCTGTAATTATTTTTTCTAACAGCACGCAGTTGAATGCAGATGAAAGTCTTATTCATTATGCAGTAGAAGCAGGAGCTTTGCTGATTGATGGAATGGGAGATGGTATTTGTTTCAGTTATGCATCTACGCCTGAAAAAAATACTGATTATAGAAAGACATTAAATTCTGTTGCATTCGGAATTTTACAGGCTACCCGCACAAGAATTTCCAAAACAGAATATATCAGCTGTCCGAGTTGCGGCCGCACGTTGTTTGATTTACAGGAAACTACTGCAAAAATCAGAGCGGTGACCAATCATCTGAAGGGAGTAAAAATTGCCATTATGGGTTGTATTGTTAATGGACCCGGTGAAATGGCAGATGCTGATTTTGGTTATGTTGGCAGCGGTCCGGGAAAAATTACTTTATATAAAGGGAAAGAGGTAGTTAAAAGAAATGTAAACAGCGAAGTTGCCGTAGAAGAGTTGATTACATTACTGAAAGACAACGACGCATGGGTAGATACACCCTTGGTTTAATGCAAGAGATTAATAATTTATGAAAACAGATTTTCTTGTTATTGGTTCGGGTATTGCAGGACTTACCTACGCATTGAAGATAGCCAATGCCTGTCCGGATAAAACTATAACCATTTTAACCAAGACGCAAAGCGACGAAACCAACACTAAATATGCTCAGGGAGGCATTGCCGGTGTAATGGACTTTTCACAGGACAGTTTCACCAAACACATAAAAGACACATTAATTGCAGGAGACGGATTGTGTGATGAGCAAATTGTAGAGATAGTGGTTAAGGAAGGAGTGGATCGCATCAATGAAATTATTCAATGGGGCGCTCGCTTCGATAAAGATTCCGGAGGTGATTATAAACTTGGGAAAGAGGGCGGTCATAGTGAAAGCAGAATATTGCATCACAAGGATGTTACAGGTAAGGAAATGGAGAGGGCTTTGCTGGAGGCCGTTCAAAAGGTTAAAAATATCTCCATCATTAATCATTGCTTTGTACTAGATCTTATTACGCAACATCATCTTGGCTATCTGGTCACCAAATCAACTCCCGATATTGAATGTTATGGCGTTTATGTGTTGAATTTGAATACCGGAAAAATTGAAAAGATTGTTTCAAAGATCACTTTACTCGCTTCCGGAGGGAATGGTCAGGTGTACAGAACCACCACCAATCCTTCCATTGCAACGGGTGATGGTGTAGCAATGGTATATCGGGCTAAAGGAAGAATTGAAAACATGGAATTCATCCAGTTTCATCCGACTGCATTGTATGAAGCAGGTGTAAGAGGTCATTCTTTTTTGGTAACGGAAGCGGTTAGGGGAGATGGTGCCATCCTCCGAAATCATCAGGGCGAAGCGTTTATGGCTAGATATGATGAAAGAAAAGACCTCGCTCCGAGAGATATTGTTGCCCGTGCCATAGATAATGAAATGAAGATAAACGGAACAGAGTTTATCTATCTTGATTGCCGGCACATGGATCTTAATAAGTTCAGGGAGCATTTTCCCAATATTTATCAGAAATGTCTGAGTATTGGTGTAGATGTTTCCAAAGATATGATACCCGTTGCTCCTGCTGCCCATTACAGTTGCGGTGGTGTGAAGACGGATGAATGGGGCAAGACATCCATCAGGAATTTGTTTGCAACAGGAGAATGTGCTAGCACCGGATTGCATGGTTCCAATCGTCTGGCCAGCAATTCATTACTTGAAGCGATGGTTTTTTCGCACAGAAGTTTTCTTGCATCCGTAAAACTGATTGAAGAAATTACTTTCAATGAAAATATTCCGGATTGGAATGCTGCGGGAACAACGGCTCCGAATGAAATGATTCTCATTACACAAAGTCTGAAAGAATTGAAACTGCTTATGAGTGATTATGTGGGCATTGTAAGAAACAACGAACGTTTGAAAAGAGCCAATCGTCGACTGGATTTATTGCATGAAGAAACGGAAGCTTTGTACCAGAAAACGGTAGTATCGCCACAATTATGTGAGCTGAGAAATATGATTACGGTAGCTTATCTGATTGTAAAGAGTGCAGAATTGCGAAAAGAAAGCAGGGGACTTCATTACAATACCGACTTCCCTCGAAAAGTGAATATCATTCAAAATACCATACTTTAATTTTACCGAAATCTACCTGACATATCATGTACTATATTCTATATGCCTTATTGTATCTTGTTTCCCTCCTTCCCTATTTTATTTTATACCTACTCAGCGACTTGATTTTCTTTATTATGTACTATGTAATCGGATATAGAAAGCATGTGGTCATGCAAAATCTCGATAAAGCATTTCCTGAAAAAAGTAAAGATGAGAAAAGAAGAATAGCCATTAAGTTTTATATCAATCTGGCCGATTCAATGGTAGAAATGATTAAACTACTCAGTATATCAAAACATTCTTTTTCAAAAAGAGCAAGCATAAATTTGGAGCGGATTTTACCACTTGTAAACAAAGGAAAAAACATTCAGTTTCACTGTGGCCATCAATTTGGTTGGGAATATGGTAACTGGATTGTTGCAATGAATATGCCTGTTGCTTTTATTGGTATTTATATGAAATTGAGTAATGACATATTTAATCGGATTGTTTATCAATTGAGATCAAGATCCGGAACTATATTGGTTTCTACCCAGGAATTCAAACAGAAAATGCACCAGCTTTTCTCTTCACAATATTCCATTGGATTGGCAGCGGATCAGAAACCTTTGGAAGGTTCAAAGGCGTATTGGCTTAATTTCTTTGGCACCCCAACCCCTTTTGTTGTTGGACCCGACAAGGCCGCAATAAAGAATAATACGGCAGTTGTGTTTGTAAATCTGAAAAAAATCAAACGAGGGCATTATTTTTTTGAGACAGAGGTTTATTGTGAAAATGGCTCTCAATGTAAGGAAGGTGAAATCACTGTCAGCTATAGAGATTTTTTAGAAAAATCAATAAAAGAACAACCGGATAATTATTTATGGAGTCACCGCAGATGGAAATATGAATATTCTGATGAATATTCAAGCAGATGGATAGACACAACTCCTCCGGCCATTAAATATGTTTAAAAAAAGAGACTGCCGAATTTTGACAGTCTCCTCCTTTTAAAATTTCAATTTTATTAGTCGATTAGCTCTTGAATTATTTTGTTAATCTGAGCTATTCTCTTAAAATTAATAGTGTAGTAAATAAACTTTCCGTCTCTTTGAGTGGACACAATGCCGGCTCTTCTCAAAATAGCAAGATGTTGAGAAGCTACAGATTGTTCGAGACGCATACGAACATAGATTTCAGTTACGGTAATTTTCTTTTCAGATTCAATTAAAGCCAAAATTTGCTGACGCAATTTGTGGTTCATTGATCTGAGAACTAATGCAGCCTTTTTTAAATTGTAATAATTCACTTTGAGTGTCTCGGAATTATCACTAAAAGATGCGATGTTTTGCTCTTCTGTTAGATTAGAAACCGACATAGGTTATAAATTTTAATTTTTTTAATATTTATAGGTTTTACAAATATACAGAAGTTTTTAATCAAAAAAATATTATTTTTCGATTAAATACAATACACTTATTTGCTTCTTTTTAGAAATTATAGCGTAAAGCTTTGGTGTTCTTTCACGTATATTGGCAAACAATGAGAAATGTCAGTAAAATTACTGATATCAAATTTTTGTTGAGCTAGCGCAGTTATTGTCATTTCCAAAGTGTTGGGCCGGAAAAAGTAAGCATTTTGATTATTGATGATATTTTTTAACTTATCTGATCCGTTCCCAATAAAACATATTTTTTTTGAATTCAATTTTTCTGACAAATAATTTGCATCTACAATTTTTGCGGAAGGAGGTTCAAGTTGATTGAGATTATCATCATACAAAGCAGTAAAGACTTCCATTCTTCTGGCATCAATCATGGGACAGAACAATTCCAAGTTTAATTGGTTTTTTTCACTGTGATTATGGGCTTCAGTTGCTAACAACTCAAGGGTATTGATACAGATTAAAGGTTTATTTAGTGCGTAGCAAATTCCTTTTGCAGTTGATAGCCCAACTCTGATGCCCGTGTAGGAACCGGGACCTGCGGTAACTGCAACGGCAGACAAATTTTTTAAATCAATTTTTAATCTTTCGGTGAGTTCTTTTATAGCTCGATGTAGAAAACCGGCGTGTTCTTTTTGAATGTTGTTGGAAATGGAGTCAATAAGTACTCCGTTTTGAGAAATACAAACAAAGGCATTTTCAATTGAAGTATCAATACTCAGAATCAGGCTCATCAGAATTGTTATGAAAAGAATAATATTTGAACGGATAAAATTAAATAAAAAATCCGCCGGAGAAAAGATATAATTAATTTTGCAAAAAAACGGATAAATGATGTCTAAAAAAATCGTCAATAGTGCTGATGCGCCTGCACCTATCGGACCCTACAACCAGGCGGTAAGAACAGGTGATTTATTGTTTATCTCCGGGCAAATTCCTCTGGTCGCGGGCACAGATGAATTGATTCAATCCGGCATTTCAGATGAAACTCATCAGGTAATGAAGAACCTGTCTGCCATTTTAAAAGAAGCGGGCGCCGATTTTTCAAATGTTATCAAAACAACTATTTTTTTGAGTAGCATGGACTATTTTGCTGAGGTGAATACCGTGTATGGTCAATATTTTAATGGTGAATATCCCGCAAGAGAAACAGTTGCCGTTAAAGGACTTCCTAAAAATGTTAACGTTGAAATCAGCATGATTGCTGCTTTATAGTATGATAATTATTACTGCTCCGGTACATTCGTTTTTGCTTACCACTTTGAAAGATAAAGGGCTTGATTTCGATTATGCTCCCGGTATTTCTTACGCTGAATTGTATGATAAAATTGAATGGGCAACCGGACTGGTTGTTTCTACAAGGATTGAAATAGACAGAAATATCATAGAGAAGGCGAAAAAATTGCAATGGATAGGGCGTTTGGGAAGTGGTATGGAAATCATTGATGTGGAGTTTGCAGAAAGCAGAAATATCAAATGCGTAAGCAGCCCGGAAGGCAACAGAACAGCAGTTGCGGAGCAAGCGCTAGGAATGCTGTTAAGTTTGATGCATCATATCAGAAAGAGCGCAGATGAGGTGAAGGAAGGCAAGTGGCTGCGAAATGAAAACAGAGGCACTGAGCTCAGCGGCAAAGTTGTGGGTATTATCGGATATGGAAATACCGGTTCGGAGTTTGCCGGGTTACTGGCACCCTTCAATGTACAAGTACTGGCGGTAGATAAATATAAGACAGGCTTTTCCGGCAATTATGTAAAAGAGTCAAATCTTGATGAAGTATGTACATTGTCAGATGTGATTAGTTTTCATCTTCCTTTGAACAAGGAAACACTATATTATGCTGATGCTGCCTTTTTCAAAAAACTTAAACGGCACCCTTTTATAATAAATACCTCTCGCGGTAAAATTGTAGAAACTGGGGAATTGATTGATGCTTTAAAAAACAATTTGATAAGAGGTGCAGCACTGGATGTATTGGAGAATGAAGAATTATCAACCTACAATGAGAAGGAAAAAGAAATGCTTCAATTTTTGACCAATCAAAACAATGTTATTGTCACGCCGCATATTGGGGGATATTCTCACGAGGCATCCTATAAAATGTCTAGGATACTATTAGAGAAATTGGATATTTTATAAAGTGAGTAAAAGTGTATTTTTAGTATATTTGTATACAAGCAACGCTTTGGCTAATCCAGGGCGTTGTATTTTTTTATGGTAAAAGAAACGAATTATGGCAGACACTAATTACGTAACACAAGAGACGTTTGAAAAAATGCAACAAGAGTTACATCATCTAAAGGCGGTAGAAAGGCCTGCTGCAAGTAAAGCAATTGCTGAAGCCAGAGAAAAAGGGGATCTCAAAGAGAATGCAGAATATGATGCGGCTAAAGAAGCGCAGGGTTTGCTGGAAGCAAAAATAAAATATCTGGAAGGCGTTATTGCCACAGCAAGGATACTGGATGAGACCACCATTGATACAGGCAGAGTGAGTATTCTCACCAAAGTGACTGTTACCAATCTTGGTACAAAAAAGACAGTAACCTATCAGATTGTATCAGAAAAAGAAGCCAGTCTGAAAGACGGAAAGATTTCCGTGACTTCTCCTATTGGGAAAGGACTTTTAGGAAAAGTTGTAGGGGATGTTGCAGAAGTTACCGTACCTGCAGGTATACTCAAATTCAAGGTAGAAAAAATATCTGTTTAACTTAACTGAATGGATTTTTCAAAATAACCTCTTATGTCAATCTTTACTAAAATAATTAAGGGAGAAATTCCGTCCTATTTGATTGCACAAGATGATTTGTTTTATGCTTTTTTAGATATTTTTCCTTTGGTAAAAGGGCATGTCTTGGTAGTGCCTAAAATGGAAGTTGATAATTTATTTGATCTTCCTGATGAATATCTGGAAAAAATGCTGGCTTTTGCAAGACCAATAGCAAAGTCAATTGAGAAGTCGTTTGATTGTAATAGATGTGGAATCAGTGTGATTGGATTAGAGGTTCCTCATGCTCATATGCACTTACTGCCCATCAACAGTGCGGATGATTTAAACTTTACCCGTCCCAAAATTTCTGTTACCAAAGAAGAAATGGAATCCATGCAAGTTTTGATTGTGAAAAATCTATCCGTTTGATAAGCGCTATTTCTTAATTTTCTGAGGATTTTTACTAATAAAATCTTTCCATCCGCTGACTTTTCCGGCATTTGCAGGCATTACATTTTTATGTTGAAAATGGTGACAAACGGCTGCGGCCAGGGCATCTGAAGCATCCATATGTTTTGGATCTTCATCAAATGACAATATCTTCTGAAGCATTTTCATTACTTGCTCTTTTCCGGCATTACCATTGCCAGTTATGGATTGTTTTATTTTTTTTGGAGAGTATTCATTAACGCTTAGTCCGGCTTGCATTGCTGCAGCGATAGCCACACCTTGTGCTCGCCCAAGTTTTAGCATACTCTGAACATTTTTTCCGAAAAAAGGGGCTTCAATAGCAAAACTATCAGGGTGGTGTTTTTTTATAAGTGTACTTACCTTATCATGAATTTTTTGAAGCCTTTCATAAGCATCGTCTTTGGTGGCCAGTTTAAGTACACCCATTTCTACTAATTCCATCGATGAGCCGTTGATTTTTATCAGGCCAAATCCCATGATTATGGTTCCGGGATCTATTCCTAAAATGATTTTTGATGCTTTTTGCAAAGTGACACTTAATTTTACTTATAATTTCTCTCTTGAACAAAAGTATAAAATTAATAGTCAACTATTTCTTCGGGCCATTGCTCTTTATTGTTTTGTCTTATAGTTTGTACAAGCAAATTATTAAACAGCCAGATTTGCCCGAGCGCTGGACTCAGATCAAGTTCGGCTGGCAAAATATTTTTTTCTGGGTTGCATTTTTTTTAATGTTTTTAAACTGGGGAATTGAATCAATTAAGTGGAGACGCTTGATATTGCCACTTCAGAAAATTTCATTATTTACTTCAATAAAAGCGGTGCTATCCGGTTGCAGTATCACTATGCTTACACCTAATCGTGTGGGAGAATATGGCGGAAGAGTTATGTATCTCGACGAATGGAATCGTATTCCGGCAATTTCTCTGACAATACTTGGAAGCGTCAGTCAATTGTCGGTTACAATTATAATGGGAACTTTGGGAATTGTTTTTATAAATTCTCAATCGGCTATCGCTACCAGATTTGAGGGAATTTCTTATTTCTCCACTCAGCTCTTATTGATTGTTGGCATTGTGACTTCATTATTATTGTTATTGTTTTTTTTCAATGTCGGGCTGCCGTTGAAATGGTTATCTCAATTTACATTTGGGAAAAAAATTGCAAGGTATATTCAATACATTGATAAGGTTAGCCGAAAACAATTGTTAATTATTCTTTCCCTTTCTTTTTTAAGGTATTTGATTTTTATATTGCAATATGCTTTACTGCTCAGGGTAATGAATGTTAATATAGAATTTATCTTGAGTATCTGGTTGATTTCGGTCTTTTATTATTTTATGGCATTGGTACCCACTATAGGATTTACTGAGCTGCCAATAAGGGCTACTGCCGGTGTATTGATACTTGGTTTATTCAGCACTAATGTCATCGGTATACATGCGGCATCTTTTATTATTTGGTGTATTAATTTGGTGGTGCCGGCTATTTTGGGTAGTATATTTATTCTTGGAATAAAAATTATTAAACCGAGATGAGTTTATTGAAGATATCAATATTGAGTGCATGCCTGTTGTTTACCGGATTCAGTAAGCGCAATGCGGATAATTGCGGCATCAGAAACAAAGCATTTATATCAGGGGAGACAGTGCAGATGACTGTATTCTACAATACAATGGGAGCTTATATTGGTGCAGGGGAAGCCACTTTCACTACCAAACTTGAAAGGTATAATGGCAAGCCTGTGTATCATGCGGTTGGTGTTGGAAAGACGTATTCTTTTTTTGATAATTTTTTTAAAGTAAGGGATCGTTATGAGAGTTATATAGATACTGCTACGCTGACTCCATATAAATTTATTCGCCAGGTAGAGGAAGGAGGCACTAAAATTTATAACAATGTAACATTTAATCAGACGGCCAATACTGCAGTGAGTACAAATGGTGTTTTTAAAATTACCGACTGTATGCAGGATGTGGTAAGTGCCGTGTATTACGCCAGAAACATTGATTTTGATAAATACAAGAAGGGTGATAAAATTCCTTTTGATATGTTTCTTGACGATGAGGTGTACCATCTTTATATCAGGTATCTGGGTAAGGAAAAGATTAAAACCAAATATGGTAAATTCAGGGCCATCAAATTCAGTCCCTTGCTGATTAAAGGAACTATTTTTCAAGGGGGCGAAAAAATGACGGCCTGGGTAAGCGATGACCCCAATCATTTATTATTGAGGGTAGAGAGTCCTATTATAGTGGGATCAATAAAAGTTGACATGATGGGGTATAGAAACCTCAGATATCCATTAACATCCCTAATAGGCTTATAATAATTGCTGCTTTCATTTATAGCTCATTTAATCTGAACTTCTCTCCTAATCTTATTCCTTTTTCAGTCATGACCAGTGTGCCACTTTCAATTAATGGGTCGTGTTCAAAAAACAGCACATAGTTGTTTTGAAGAGCTTCAGTAAGAAAAGATTTTTTTTCATTTAAAGTAGTCAACGGGAACATGTCATAACCCATTACATACGGTAGCGGAATATGTGCCGCCGATGGAAGTAAGTCTGCCATGAATAAAATAGTTTTATCCTTATAAGTAATTTGAGGCAACATCATTGCATCTGTATGTCCAAACGCCTGTCTGATAATAATATTTTTTGGAAAATCATCTGCTCCTGTCTCAATAAATTTAAGCTGTCCGCTTTCTTGAATGGGAAGAATATTTTCTCTCAGAAAAGATGCTTTTTCTCTTTCATTCGGTTCTGTTGCCCATTTCCAGTGCCTTTGATTGCTCCAGTAAACTGCATTTTTGAAAGCAGGTACTAGAAGATTGTTTTCTCTGGTTATACTTCCTCCGCAATGGTCAAAATGTAAATGAGTGAGAATAACATCCGTGATGTCGTTTCGGTGAAAACCATGTTTTTCAAGAGACTTATCTAAAGTGTCATCACCGTGAAGATAATAGTGGCTGAAAAACTTTTCATCTTGTTTGTCTCCAATACCATTGTCTATTAAGATTAACCGATTGCCAACTTCAATCAACAGACATCTCATTGCCCAGGTGCACATATTGTTTTCGTCGGCGGGATTCAGTTTGTTCCATATGCTTTTTGGCACTACGCCAAACATCGCTCCACCATCAAGTTTGAAAAAGCCCGTATTTATGGTATAAATATTCATTCTTTATTCGTTAAAAAATTAATCAATCGTTAGTCAAATTGCTTTCTCTGATGAGTTTGTTTTGTCTGCTGTTGGCCATGAATAATAAAATCAGACCTACAATAAAAAATACCATCAATGCCAATACTGAATTTCGCTGAGAGCCCGTGAGTTCAGTTATATATCCGAAACTGAACATTCCGATTACAATGGCAATTTTTTCAGTAACATCGAAAAAGCTGAAAAAAGAGGTAGTGTCTTTCGTCACAGGCATCAGCTTGCTGTAGGTACTTCTGCTCAAGCTTTGAATGCCACCCATTACAAAACCTACCACCAATGCGAGTGCATAAAAAGGGAAAATACCTTTTGCGGGAAGCAGGTATCCTCCAATGCAAAGTCCTATCCAAACAATCACGCAAATGATTAGTGCATTGAAATTGCCAATTCTTTTTGAAAGATTGGAAATGACGAATGCTCCGGGTATGGCGATGATTTGTATAATCAAAATAGCAATAATCAGATTGGTGGTTGGAATTTGTAATTCACTTTTTCCATACAAGGTAGCAGCAAGCATAACAGTTTGTACACCCATATTGTAAAAGAAGAAAGCGAGCAGAAATCTTTTTAAGACACTCAGGTACTTCAATTGATTCCAAACATCCCCTAATTCCTTATATCCATTGATGATGATATTGTTATTGTTATTCATTCTCACAGGAGTTCCCTGAGGTAATCTGCCAAGTGAAAACTGACCAAAAGCCCACCACCAAATACCCACCAGTAAAAAAGAGAGCCTGAATTGAATGGTTGAGTTTTCATCTCCGCCAATGAGGCCGGGTACAAATACAAACACAAAGCAGATAACCTGCAGAATGATGCTTCCGATATATCCCATTGCAAAACCCCTCGCACTTACCCGATCGCGATCTTCAGGCGCGGCAATTTCAGGCAAATAGGAATTATAGAACACAAGACTGCTCCAGAATCCTATACAGGCGAATGTCATACATAATATACCAAGTGTGAGTTGGTCGGGGCCGTTAAAAAAGAAAAGCAGACTGCAGGCAATACTTCCCAGCGTTAAAAAAAATCGCATGAATTTTTTTTTGTTACCTCTTAGGTCTGCAATGGATGACAAAATGGGTGACAATACCGCTACAATAAGAAACGCAGCAGCAAGTGCATAATTGTATAAAGAGGTGTTGACAAATTCTCTTCCTAAAAAAGTAACGTATGCGTTTCCGTTACTGTCAGTTCTTTGTTTTGTGATGATTTCAAAATAAGTCGGAAAAATAGTAGAAGTAATTACCAGATTGTAAACGGAATTAGCCCAGTCATACATGGCCCATCCGTTGATGATTTTCTTAGAGGCAGTTTGCATAAAATTGAATGAAAGCTGAAAATAGCAAATTTCAATGTGATTAAATGCGACAAACCAAAATACTTTTTTGGGACAAGGTTGGTCTATGGCTTAAGATATCCGGTATAAATTAAGACCAACAGAAGTGCACCCACCACTATTCTGTAAATACCCCAAATTCTGAAGCCATGTTTTTTCAAAAACCCTATAAAAAATTTTATAGCAATCATTGCGACAATAAAAGCCACTATATTTCCTGCAATAAAAGATATTGTGTTTTGACTTGTTTCGAGAATGATGTCATATCCTCTGATTACGGTTGATTCTATTTCATTTCCGTATACATCCCTGTTCCAGTTTTTTACGAACAATGAATAGGCTGTTGCAGCGAGCATGGTAGGAACCGCCAGAAAAAACGAAAACTCTGCCGCAGCGCTTCTGCTTAATTTTTGTTGCATTCCGCCGATAATTGATGCGGCACTTCTGCTCACCCCCGGAATCATGGCCAGGCATTGCCAGAAACCAATAATAAGCGCGTTGGAATAGGTGGTTTCTTTTTCATCACCTAACGATGTTTGATTGAACATTTTATCAATAAACAAGAGGACGATACCGCCGGCAAGTAAAGTAATGGCAACCGTAGTACTGCTTTCAAGAAGGTTGTCAATTTTTTCAGAAAAAAGATATCCCAGAATTAAAGCGGGCAGCACCCCGGCCACCAGTTTTAAATAGAAATGAATATTCCTGAATGCAAGAAAATTTTTCCTATAGAGTACCACTACAGCCAGAATAGCTCCCAACTGAATGGCTACGGTGAATAGTTTGGTGAAATTATCATCCGGAATATGCAATAGTTTTTCGGTGATAATCATGTGTCCGGTAGAAGAAACTGGAATAAACTCAGTCAAGCCCTCCACAATTGCCACTACAATACTTTGAATGATATCCATCAGTCGGTTTTATTCTTCTTCATAATAGCAATGATTTCAATGATGAAACCAAGCACAATTAAAGCAGGTGCGATTGTTATCCGGGTGAAGCTGTACACTTCTTTGGTATCAAAAACTTTTGGATCATTGCTTTTTCCTCCGGCCATCAAAAAGAATCCCAGAGATAGAACAACTGCGCCAATCAGCATCCAGAGATAGTTTTCTTTGCCAAATAAATTTGATTTGACCGGTGTTGTTTTTTTATTTTTTTCCATAATTAAAATTCTATGAGAGAGGTACACTAAGATAATACTTACTTAATATAAATCATCCAGTTTCATTTTAAGGTATTTGATTACAGCTCTGTGAGTACTTACGAGAGAGATGGCTATTCCTAAAATGATGATTAACAAAAAAAGCAAAGTCAAGCCGGTATTGTCTCTTAGTAATTTAAAATCAGGGATGAAGCTTTCAATCAGCAAAACAGTTCCCCATATAACGAAGATGGCAATCAGCGCAGAAATCAGACCGTTGATGACAGCTCTTTGATTGATTGGCCGGGCAATAAATCCTCGTGTGGCACCAACCATTTGCATTGTCTTTATGAGGAAGCGGTTGCTGTACATGGCCAATCTGATGGTGTTGTCAATAGAAAATATCACCAGAATGGTGAGTATGATTGCTGTAATCAAAAATATTACGCCGGCAGTCTTCACATAATTGCTCACTTTGGATACCGTCTCGGTGGGGAATTGAAATTCAGAAATAACCCCGGGGAAATGGCTCTGTAGGGTGGTGGAGAGGATATTTAAACTGTCTTCCTCAACATAATTGGCTTTCACATAGAAATCAATGCTCTCGGGAAGCGGGTTGTTTTTTAAAAATTTGCTCCAGGTGGTATCGTTATCATTATTCCATTTTTGAATGGCCTTTTCTTTTGTAACATATTCCACTCTATTGGCATACGGTAAAGCTGTGATGTATTTTATCAGACTGTCTACTTGTTTTTTTGAAGCATCTCTGTTGAGGTAAGTATGCACCTGAATATTTTCTTTAAAATAATCTCCGGTCTTTCTCAGATTAAGGAAAAACCACCCTACTATTCCAAATAAAAACAATACCAATGCAACCCCAATGATTGCATAACTGTACGAAGGTTTACTTTTTTTACCGGAAGCTTTGCCTGTTTGTGACATACCAATTAATAAGAGTTAAGTAAATATATTCCAAGCCCTACAAAAGTACAAGATTTTAAGTGGTTTGCTTTAATTTTGTATGCTGCAGGTTTATTTATCTTCCAAATTTATTTTTATATGTTTATGAGTCTGCTTGTTGTTTTGTTAAATAATTAAATTATTTAATTAAACAGCATGGAGGCAAAAGGATAAATACATCTAAACACAATAATTATTTAAAAGCTGATTGATGGAGTATAATTACAGAGCAATTGAGGAAAAATGGCAAAAAAAATGGAGCGAAAGCGAGGCTTACCGGGTAAGCAATGATTCCCCGAAACTATCCTATTATGTATTGGATATGTTTCCCTATCCAAGTGGTGCAGGCCTGCATGTAGGCCATCCTCTCGGATATATTGCCAGCGATATTTTCAGTCGCTATAAAAGACTGAAAGGGTATAATGTGTTGCATCCTATGGGGTTTGACAGCTTTGGGCTGCCGGCTGAGCAATATGCCATTGAAACCGGACAGCATCCTGCGGATACCACCGAAAAAAACATTAAAACCTTCAAGGCGCAACTTGATAAAATTGGTTTTTGTTATGACTGGGAGCGTGAAGTAAGAACCAGCAGTCCGGATTATTATAAATGGACGCAATGGCTTTTTCTTCAATTGTTTAAAAGCTGGTACAATGTTGCCGCTCAAAAAGCGGAATCAATTGATTCTTTAATAAAGATATTTGAGACTTCAGGATCTGGCGGTGTTAAGCAATACGCAGGAGTGGCTTTTTCTGCCGAAGAGTGGACATCTTTTTCCAAAAAACAGCAGGAAGATATTCTGATGAATTTCCGGCTGGCGTACTCTTCCTTTGGAGAAGTAAACTGGTGCGAGGCGCTGGGTACCGTGTTGGCAAATGATGAAGTGGTGAATGGCGTTAGTGAGAGAGGGGGGCATCCGGTGATAAAAAAGAAAATGCGTCAGTGGTATCTGCGCATCACTGCTTATGCCGACCGCTTGTTGGAAGGCCTAAATAAAGTGGAATTCAGCGATTCGATGAAGGAAATGCAGCGCAATTGGATTGGTAAAAGTGAAGGTTGTGAGATGGATTTTCGGATGGGTGGCGCTAACTCCATCAAAGTCTACACCACCCGTCCCGACACTATTTTTGGGGTTGATTTTCTGGTGCTGGCACCTGAACATGAACTGGTGCAGTCAATCACTACTGATGAACAACGGAAAAGCATAGACGAATATCTGACTTATGTGAAAAGCAGAAGTGACCGTGAGCGGATGGCGGAGGTAAAGCAGATCACCGGTTGTTTTACAGGAGCTTACGCGGAGAATCCGTTCAATGGCAAAAAAATTCCGGTGTGGATTGCAGAGTATGTACTGGCGGGCTATGGCACCGGGGCCATCATGGCCGTTCCTTGCGGCGATCAGAGAGATTTCTTGTTTGCAAAGCATTTCAATATTCCCATCACCAATATTATCGGCAGCCATTTTAATGGCAACGAAGCCAATCCAACTAAGGAAGCCATTCTTGAAAATTCAGATTTTTTAAATGGCCTGCTGATGAAAGATGCTATAAAAGTGGCCATTGAAAAAGTGGAATCGCTCGGTATGGGTAAAAGAAAAATCAATTATAAAATGCGCGATGCCGGCTTTAGTCGTCAGCGTTATTGGGGAGAGCCATTCCCAATCAAATGGGAGGACGGTATTGCCGTTGCGCTGGAGGAGTCTCAACTGCCTTTAGAATTGCCACATGTAGAAAAATATGGTCCGGGTCCCGAAGGAGAGGGCCCTCTTGCCAATATTGAATCCTGGCGCAATGAAAAACTGGAGACGTCCACCATGCCGGGGTATGCCGGGTCTTCCTGGTATTTTCTGAGATACATGGATCCGAAAAATAATCAGACATTTTGTGATCGAAAAGCGAGTGATTACTGGGGACAGGTTGATGTGTATATAGGCGGCACCGAACATGCAGTCGGGCATTTATTGTACAGCCGTATGTGGACGAAAGTATTGTATGATCTGGGTTTCATAGGGTTTGATGAGCCATTCAAAAAGCTGGTCAATCAGGGAATGATTCAGGGAAGCAGCCGTTTTGTGTACAGAGTAAAAGGGACCAATACATTTGTTTCGGCAGGTTTGAAAGACCAGCATGAGACAGACGAGTTGCATGTGGATGTGAACCTGGTGGATGGTATGGAGCTGAATATGGAAGCGTTTAAAAAATGGAAACCGGATTTTGCCAATGTTGACTTCATTGTAGAAAATGAAAAATATATCTGCGGAAGCGAAGTAGAAAAAAT
Organism: Chitinophagaceae bacterium; assembly: GCA_947458275.1. Lineage (GTDB taxonomy): Bacteria > Bacteroidota > Bacteroidia > Chitinophagales > Chitinophagaceae > Ferruginibacter. Next base: position 275,621 of record CANGYR010000001.1, on the reverse strand, counting down.
GTCCAAGTCGAAATACAATACGGTTAATCCGGATGATTTGGTATTGAAATACGGAGCGGACACTTTCAGGATGTATGAGATGTTTTTGGGGCCGATAGAACAAAGTAAACCCTGGGATACAAAAGGCATTGAAGGGGTGCATCGCTTTCTGAGAAAACTTTGGCGTTTGTTTAATGATGATTTGAAAGGCAAAGTATGGAATGAAGAAAAAGCAACTGATGCCGAATTGAAAGTATTGCATCGCACCATTAAAAAAATTGAATCAGATACGGAGAACTTTTCTTTCAATACCGCTGTCAGCGCTTTCATGGTTTGTGTAAATGAACTGGGAGAGCTTAAATGCAGTAAAAAAGAAGTTTTAGAGAAACTATTGATTTTATTAACTCCCTACGCCCCACATATTGCGGAAGAATTGTGGAGTCAGCTCGGAAATCATGGTTCAGTGCTGGATGCAGCTTATCCGGTTTTTGAAAATAAATACCTTGTGGAGACCAATAAAGAATATCCTGTTTCTGTGAATGGTAAGGTGCGCACCAACATAAATATTTCTCTTTCGGCTGAACAATCTGAAGTGGAAAAGGTTGTTTTGGAAGATGCCGTCATTCAAAAATGGCTGGAAGGTAAATCTCCAAAAAAAATCATATTTGTAAAAGGTAAAATGGTTAATATAGTAATCTGATTTATCTCTCATTAATATTTGCTAATTTTACTATAGCCAAACTATTACATCAATGGATATTAAACCCGGATTGCTGTTAGAAAAAATCAATAGTCCTGCCGACCTCAAGAAGCTGAATAAAAATCAGATGCAACAGGTTTGTGATGAATTGAGGCAGTACATTATAGATGTGGTTAGTGTTTACGGTGGTCATTTTGGTGCCAGTCTGGGTGTAGTTGAATTATCTGTGGCTTTGCATTATGTTTTCAATACACCTTACGACCAGCTGGTATGGGATGTAGGTCATCAGGCATACGGGCACAAAATTCTTACCGGAAGAAGAGATAATTTTCCTACCAACAGAAAATACAACGGTCTAAGCGGTTTTCCGAAAAGAAGCGAAAGTGAGTATGATACATTTGGAGTAGGCCATTCATCAACTTCCATATCTGCCGCATTGGGTATGGCGATGGCTTCTCACTACAAAGGAGAAAATGACAGGCAGCACATAGCTGTTATTGGTGACGGCGCTATGACGGCCGGGATGGCTTTCGAAGCGATGAACCATGCGGGAATAGAAAAAAGCAACGTGCTTATCATTCTGAATGACAATTGCATGAGCATCGACCCCAACGTAGGTGCGCTAAAAGAATATCTGACTGATATAACTACTTCTCATACCTACAATGATTTGCGCGATAATGTATGGAAGGCATTGGGAAAATTACCTGTTGGAAAGAATTTCAGCAGAGACATGGCGAGTAAGCTGGAAGCAAGTTTAAAAGGGATTGTTAGCAAGAGCAGCAATCTTTTTGAAGCGTTGCAACTACGTTATTTCGGACCAATTGACGGACATAATATTAGCAAGCTGATTGATACGCTGAAGGATCTGAGAGATATTCCCGGACCAAAATTATTGCACATCAAAACGGTGAAGGGTAAAGGATATGAGCTGGCAGAAAAAGATCAGACCAAATGGCATGCGCCAGGTTTGTTTGATAAGGTGACCGGTGAAATATTGAAAAAGACTTTTGATGCACCTCAGCCTCCGAAGTATCAGGATGTATTTGGACATACCATTATTGAGTTGGCGGAGAAAAATAAAAAAATTATAGGCATCACACCAGCAATGCCCAGTGGTTGTTCATTGAAATATATGATGGAAAAGATGCCCGACCGCGCATTTGATGTGGGGATTTGTGAACAACACGCCGTTACGCTGAGTGCTGGTATGGCTACGCAAGGGTTAAAAGTGTTCTGCAATATTTATTCTTCTTTCATGCAACGTGCTTATGATATGGTGGTGCATGATGTGGCTATTCAAAAATTGCCGGTGATATTTTGTCTAGATAGAGCGGGACTTGTAGGAGAGGACGGCCCAACACATCACGGATGCTATGATATTGCCTACATGAGATGCATACCCAACATGATTGTGAGTGCACCGATGAATGAAGCAGAATTGAGAGATTTGATGTACACTGCACAACTGGATTCAAATGAACTGCCTTTTGTGATACGTTATCCAAGAGGAGAGGGGGTGATGGTGGACTGGAGAACGCCTATGAAGGAAATTAAAGTGGGAACAGGTCGTAAATTGAAAGACGGCAAAGACATTGCCATACTTTCTTTCGGACATCCGGGCAATTTTGCAGCTACAGCTATACGTGATGTTAAAGCGGAAGGTATCAATGCAGGTCACTACGATATGCGTTTTGCGAAGCCATTGGATGAAGTAATGCTCCATGAAGTTTTTAGCAAATACAGTAAAGTGATAACCGTGGAAGATGGTACTGTTGTGGGCGGATTTGGTTCTGCTGTGCTGGAGTTCATGAATGAACATGGCTACAAGGCCGATGTAAAAATCATGGGCATTCCAGACAGGTTGGTAGAGCATGGAACGCCTAAGCAATTGTATAATGAAATTGGGCTGGATGCGAATGCGATAGCGATTGCGTTACGGGAAATGAATATGGCGGAAAAAAGTCGACAATTCATCACCGCAGAGAAATAAGAACGCTGAGGTTACGCAGAGAGTGTTTATAAAATAAAGAATAAGAAATAAGGAATAAAAAATAAGAATATAAAATAAGAAATAAGAAATAAGAAATAAGAAATAAGAAAGTGGGCTAGTCCTCTGCGTAACCTCTGCGAACTCTGCGGCTCTGCGGTGAAAAAATAATAATAAATAAGAAATAATAAATAAGGAATAAGAAAGTAGAATCCAACCTTTAAACCGTAAAACCCTTAAACCCTTAAACCATCATAGGCACTTCAATCGCCAGCAACTCTGCATCAATACTCGCTTTGATGGTAAATTGATTTGTTTCGCTGATACCGATGGCATCTCTTTTATTTAAAACAGTCCCTCCCACTTCTACAGTTCCGTTTATTACTACCAAAAAAACACCATTTCCTTCGAACGCATTTTTATACTCTAATGTATTTCCTGCGGATAGATTTGACAATGCGAATCGCGCATCCTGATTGATCCAAAGAGCATCGTCTTCTTTTCTCGGAGAAACGATTATTTGCCATTGATTGATTCTTTCTGAGATGTCAAAATTTCTTTGGTCATATCGCGGTTTGATATTTCTTTCTTTTGGGAAAAGCCATATCTGAAATAAGGTCACCGGTTCGGTGGCGGATGCATTGGCTTCTGAGTGTTGGATGCCTGTTCCTGCGCTCATGATTTGAATATCGCCGGCTTTGATGATGCCGTGCCCGCCGGTATTGTCTCTGTGTTGCAGCGCGCCGGTGAAGGGGATGGTTACAATTTCCATATTGTCATGCGGATGCGGAGGGAATGCACCTCCTCCAGCTATGAAATCGTCGTTTAATACGCGCAATGCTCCGAAATGAACTTTTTCGGGATTATGGTAGCCGGAAAAACTGAAATAGTAGTTGGGTTTCAGCCAGCCGTAATCTGCACTGCCGCGCTCATCGGCCTTGTATAATCTATTTTGCATCTTAGTTTTATTTATAAGTACAAAATTACGGTTTCATTTGTTGGGAATTTGAAGTATCTTGTCTAATCAGTCCTATTAATTTTTATCTTTGTCACCTATTTATGGAATGTTAGCTCAGTTGGTTTAGAGCATCACGTCGACAACGTGAGGGTCATTGGTTCGAGTCCAATACGTTCCACATTGCAATTTGACAATTTGTCAATTCGGCGATTCGATAATTTGACGATGTTGATTTTCGATTCGTTTAACAGTTTCCAGAATTTTTCCGACATTTTTTTTGATTATTGTACAGCCATCATCTTCCTGCTGATGTAAAGAAAGATGTTCCACTTTTTGTATGTTGACTGATAATCGCCATTTCTCAGAACACAATGTGCCGACGATATTCAATGATAAAATTATTTTTGCTAATTTCGTTCATCATTCATCAAACCCTATTCAATGCGCTTCAAATTACTTTTTCTATTTTTCTTTACTATATGTGTTGTTTTTACAGCCAGGTCTTCATCACCTATCAGACAGGAACTCAGAAGTTCAAACAACACTCATGTCGTTGATGATTTTTCAAGGGATATGAATATTTCCATGGAAGACTTTGTAAAACTGAGTCCCAAAGAGTATGAAAAATTAACAGGCAAACATTTGAAATTCAAAGACAGATTGAAGCTAAGATTGACTCAAAAAATGCTTAAGCATAAGCTGAAAAAAGGAGAAAGTGACATCCCCCAAATTGGCTACATACTTCTTTCTGTTTTCGGCTGGGGCTTTCTGGCAATGGGATTGATTGACGACTGGACAGGAGATAATTGGTGGATATGTCTTTTACTCACTTTCGCATTCGTGCTTCCCGGTGTAATTTTCGCTCTTATAAAAATGAGTGAGTATTACTAAACTTATTGTTATGTCAGGTAGAATGAGCTCTGCCGGATTATTTAAAATCCAGCGAAAGTAAATTAGATTTAATTCAAATGGCTGAAGTCCTCCGGCGTTAATGGATTGTATTGTTCTTCTTCTCTGTTTTCATTGTATTCAACAATAAAATTATTCTTGCCTTCGCCAATCATTATTTGAAGGTACTTCTGTTGCACCAGTTCCAGCATATTCAGAAAAAGAAAGATGGCATGTATTCTGTTTTCGCAGACTTCGAAAATTCTTTCAAAAGAAAGTGTTTTTTCTTTGCTACAGATATCCATCATATAGTCGCGACAACCTTCCATTGTATAATTGTACTGCACCACAGTATGAACAGGACGGTTATTTTTTTGTTGGATTCTAAGCACCACTTTTTCAAAGGCCTTCATTAATTTGAAAAGCGTTACTGCCTGAATTTCGGTTCCTTCACCTGCTTCTTCCCCGATCTGCGCTATCTCTTTTTGTACGTTGCCTCTTTTCAGCATGAGCATTCTCACCGCTTCCATTTCAGCCATTTTCAAAGATGCTTCTTTGAACTTTTTATATTCAAGTATCTTATCCACCAGCTCCATCCTCGGATCAATCTCATTGCCATCGGCATCCAGTTCTTTTCTAGGCAGCAACATTTTTGCTTTGATGCGCATCAATGTGCTGATAAACAGAATGAATTCGCTGCTCAGTTCTATGTTGAGCTTTTCTGAATTATGAATATGCTCCAGAAAATCGTTGGTGATTTTAGTGATAGGGATATTGTAAATATCCAACTCGTCTCTTTCAATAAAAAACAACAACAAATCAAAGGGTCCTTCGAACTGTTCCAGTTTTATTTGATATGATGGATTTGTACTCAATGTTTTTTAATTGTAATGAAAGATATCAAAGTTAGTTAGTTTGAAAATGCTTCAAGCTAAAGTTATCCACTATTTGTAGGATTTAAAATTATAGGCAAAGCCGATACCCATCAACTGCAACCATTGTGGTGCGGGGCCTTTGGTTGGGTCAACATTCTTGGTATCATGATCGTAAATCATATCCACGTTCAGTGAAAAATTGATGTATTTGGTGATTTTGGCAGATAGCACATTTGTCCAGAAAATATCTATGTTTTGAGGTTCTCTCTTGTAGTTGGAAAATAAATCCAGTTTGCTTTTGTATTCCAGTTTGTCAGTAAATTTTTTACGGAAATTAGCAGACATAAAAGCTCCCAGCTCACTTCTCACTCTTTTACCAGCCTTTGCGTCTACACCAAATTTATCGCCTAGTGCAAGATCGGGAACCACCACCCATCTGCTGGTAATGGGAGAAATGAATATGGAAAGATAATCCGCCGGCTTATAGTCCAAACCGGGAGAAACCAAAATAAAAGCGGGGCAAAGTGTTCTTGATATGAGTGTTGCTTTTTCATTTCCGGTTGCATCTTTTTCGTAAGTAAAACCATCCGCAAATTGAGATCTGAAGTTTGCCAATCCGGTGATGTTGAGTTTTTTATTCATTGAGTATCCGTACTTGGAAGTAAAGTCTATCCGATCACTTGCTTTTCTTCTACCCAGACTGGTTGTCTGCACAATACCAAATGCCAAATCCAGACTATTATCCCACGAATGTCTATCCTGTTTGTAAAAAGCAAACAGATTCATATAGGCATTCAGAGAAAAAGAGAATTTATCGCCACCGGCCGCCCAGTTGCTCAAAGAGCCCTGATTGATGTTGAGGTTAAAGAGTCCGCCTTTTTTCCAAGGAACATTTACAGTGTCTTTAGCATCTTTGGTAATTGTTTTTTCTGCATCAGCTTTAAGTGCTTTTATAGTAGCATCCTGTGCTTTTGATTGTAATGACAGCAGCAATATGAAAAATGAGACAGCTTTTTTGTACATATTTATTTAGAATTTGGTTATAAAACTATGCTTCGAACCCCGAGTTATTATTTTTTCAGGGCATCACGAATTTCTGTCAGCAGTTTATCGGTTGAAGAAGTTTCAGCAGCTTTTGTTTCCTCTTTTTTCTTGAAGGAATTCATCATTTTAATTAGCGAAAACAACACAAATGCAATCATAATAAATTTGATAACACTGGAAAGGAAGCTCCCGTATTTAACTTCTCCCCAGGTTAGACTTGCAATTTCATGAACATTGGCAGCTTTCAAAGCAGGGGATAGTAATAGAGGGGTAATCATATCATCAACAAGTGAGGATACTATATTACCGAATGCGCCGCCGATAATTACAGCTACCGCTAAATCAACAATATTGCCTTTCATGGCAAAGGATTTAAATTCTTTTAAAAAGCTCATAACAGATAAATTTTAATAATTAAGTATTGAACAAATTTGGTTTTGCGAAAATAAAAATATCGTTTAATCTTAAATTCCCCAATTTTGTTGCGCAAATATATTTAATTGAATAATAGACTTATCAACTGGTTCATTTTCATTTTCATCTCTTTTATCTGGGGGAGCAGTTTTATATTAATGAAAGAAGGGCTTCGTAATCTTTCTGCTGCACAGGTGGCTTCCATCAGGATTGTGGTATCAGGGGTTTTTCTTTCGCCGGTGGCGCTTTCCTCTTTTCGTCAAATTCCGCGGAATAAGATTTTCCTTGTTTTTTTATCCGGTGTATTGGGCAGTTTACTGCCGGCCTATTTATACTGTATTGCAGAGCAGAAGGTAGAAAGCGCGCTTGCAGGCACGCTCAATTCACTGACTCCTGTTTTTGTATTAATCACGGGGGCAGTTTTTTTTGGAAGCAAAACTTCCGGCAAAAAAATCATAGGCATTGTGCTCGCTTTTACAGGAAGCATTTTGCTTTTTCTGAGCCAGTCGGACTTTACCGGAGAGTCGAATCTTTCCTATATATTGTTGATAATCCTGGCCACTCTGTGCTATGGGTTTAATGTACATCTGGTACATCGCTATCTTACAGGTATTGCACCATTGAAGATTGTTTCTGCTGCGTTGCTGATGTGCTCCGTTCCCGCTTCTTTGGTCTTGCTGATGACAGGGTTCACTCAGATTGATTTTATGCGGCAGGGAGTAATGATTTCAATAGGGTATTCCTGTTTGTTGGGCGTTGCCGGAACAGCTTTGGCTTCAATATTTTTTTATATTTTAATCAAGAGAGCCGGAGCGGTATTCTCATCAATGGTCACTTATGGGATACCGTTTGTGGCGATAATGTGGGGAGTGATTATGGGTGAAAAATTCGGTTTGATGCAGTGCGGCAGCCTCATCTTGATACTTTTTGGGGTATTTATTGCCAACAGCAGGGATAATCGTTAATAAAAAGTATTTTTTTATTATTTATCTCCTTATCCAAGGGCATTTTCTCAAAAAAACCTTCGCTCATTTTTTAATTAACCCTTCAATCCTTACCTTTGCGCCCAAAATAAACAACTTATATTTTAAATACATTTTATGGCGAATACCGGTAAAATAAAATCAATCATCGGAGCGGTGGTAGACGTACAGTTTGACAAAGATTCCAAACTGCCTGAAATCCTGAATGCATTGGAGTTAAAACGCGACAGCGGAGAGACTTTGGTGTTGGAAGTTCAGCAGCATTTGGGAGAAGACAGTGTTCGTACCATTGCGATGGACGGAACGGAGGGTTTGGTGCGTGGTACTGTTGTAGTGGATACAGGAAAGCCAATAACTATGCCGATTGGCGAGGGTATTAAAGGTCGTCTGTTTAATGTAACCGGAGATGCTATTGATGGTTTGCCACAAGTGAGCAAAGAAGGCGGTCGCCCTATTCACTCCAAGCCGCCATTGTTTGAAGATTTGAGTACAGCTTCTGAAATATTATATACCGGTATTAAAGTAATTGACCTGATTGAGCCGTATGCAAAAGGGGGTAAAATTGGATTGTTTGGTGGTGCCGGTGTTGGTAAAACGGTATTGATCCAGGAGTTGATTAATAATATCGCTAAAGCATACAGCGGTTTATCTGTATTTGCGGGAGTGGGAGAAAGAACGCGTGAAGGAAATGATTTGATGAGAGAGATGATTGAGGCGGGCATTATGAACTACGGCGATAAATTTAAACACAGCATGGAAGAAGGCGGATGGGATTTGAGCGCTGTGGATATGGAAGGTTTGAAAGATTCTAAAGCAACTTTCGTTTTTGGTCAGATGAACGAGCCGCCCGGAGCGAGAGCCAGAGTGGCATTGAGTGGTCTTACACTTGCTGAATATTATCGTGATGGAGAAGGGGATGGACAAGGAAAAGATATTCTTTTCTTTGTAGACAATATCTTCCGTTTCACTCAGGCAGGTTCTGAAGTATCAGCTTTGTTGGGTCGTATGCCAAGTGCGGTGGGTTATCAGCCTACACTTGCTACTGAGATGGGATTGATGCAGGAAAGAATCACCTCTACCAAAAACGGTTCTATCACTTCCGTACAGGCGGTATACGTACCTGCGGATGATTTGACCGATCCGGCTCCGGCTACAACTTTTGCTCACTTGGATGCCACAACGGTATTGAGTCGTAAAATTGCCGATTTGGGTATTTATCCTGCGGTGGATCCATTGGATTCAACCTCAAGAATTCTTACTCCTCAAATTGTTGGAGAAGAGCATTACAATACTGCGAACAGAGTTAAATTGATTCTTCAGCGTTATAAAGAATTACAAGATATCATTGCCATCCTTGGTTTGGATGAATTGAGTGATGAAGATAAACTGGTTGTATCAAGAGCGCGTAAAGTACAGCGTTTCCTTAGTCAGCCATTCTTTGTGGCGGAACAATTTACCGGCTTGAAAGGAGTGTTGGTGCCAATTGAAGAAACTATCAGAGGTTTCAATGCAATCATGGACGGTGAAGTGGATGAATATCCTGAAGCTGCCTTCAACCTGGTTGGTACATTGGATGATGCTATTGAAAAAGGTAAGAAACTGATGGCGGCAGCGAAGGCATAAAAACGTTTAAGGGTTTAAAAGTTTAAGGGTTGAAAGGTGGGATTTAATCATTATTACAAACCATTTCCTATTACTTGTTAAACCATTAAACCATTAAACCGATAAACCATTAAACCACAAGAATGACTTTAGAAATATTAACACCCGAGCAAAAAATTTTCAGCGGAGAAGTTTATGGCGTTCAGCTTCCGGGAATCAGCGGATTGTTTGAAGTGCTGGATAAACACGCTCCATTGGTAAGTGCGCTCAAATCGGGTAGCCTGAAGATTTTAAAGGATAAAAATAATACTGCCTCTTACACTATTCAAAGCGGATTTGTGGAGGTGTTGAACAATAAGACTACTGTATTGGTTGAAGGTGCAGTCGAGAAATAATAGTCACTTCTAATTTTTGCACTAATTTTTTATCTGAATATATGCCCAAGCCATAAAGGGCAAAATGATCATTGGTAAAAGCCAGTACCAGTTCCCAAACATAAAATATACGGTTCCGCAAATAGTCAATAGCAGGATAGGGTATACAAGAAACAACAATCCTATAAGTATTGAATCATAGTGAACTGATTTTTTTGCTTTACTCCATACCAGTTTCTTAATGGGGGCGTAAAAAGGATAATGAATCCATTTTCCAAAAAATGCAGGAAGAATAAGCAGCCATTTTTTTGCCGGTGAAGTTTGTGTTTTAAAGGTTTCTTCTATTTTATCTTTATCTCCTTTATCTATATGCTCTACTAATGGAAACAACTCTCCACGTAGTTTATTGTTGAACTCAGCAATAGAGTTGCCGTTAGATTTTTTTCTTTCCAGATCATCCCAGTTGAAACTCTTTCCGACATTGATTTTGATGTTTTTTCCAAATGAATCAAAAGAGTCATAGTTAATGCCTAAAGGAAGAACAGTAAGATTAATTCCCTCTTCCCAGCTACTGAAAGCCAGACGGGCAGTGCCTTTTTTCAACGGACGTAATCTCCATTCATTCAGACAAAGGCCTTCGCTAAAAATGAGCACGATACCATTTTTTTTAAAAATCTCTCTGCACTGTTCGAATGTACTGTAGTTGTGATTTAAATTTTCAGCACCCTCACTGATACGATAAACCGGGAGAATATTTAAAGACCGCAATAATCTGCGAATGAATTTATTCGTGAATACATCTCCTCTGGCCAGTGAGTAAACGGGCTTACCAAACAGCGCTGTTATCAATACCGCATCAAGAAAAGAGTTGGGGTGATTGGCTGCAATGAGCAGGGGGCCGTTGTTGCGGAATAATTCCCTTTTGTTGATTTGTAATTTTTTACAGTAAATCAACAATGCAATCCTGGCCGGAATTTTTAGAATTCTGTATAGCAATTAGCAATATTTAGAGAATAAGAATTAATTCAATTGAGGATCAATGGGAAAGTTAGCCATCATTTCATAATCGCCCCCGAGAAGTTTTATGCTCTCTTTCCAAATGTCGCCTGCCGGCAAATCAAAAATTACTTTTTTACTCGAATGGGCAATCAGCCATGTTTTTTCATTCAGTTCATTTTCTAGCTGAGATTTATCCCAGCCACTGTATCCGATAAAGAACTTTATTTTATTTGATTCTAATTGATTGTTTGTTATCAAATTTTTTACATCCTCAAAATCGCCTCCCCAGTATATTTCATTTGTGAGTGCATAACTGCCATTAATCAGATCAGGATATTGATGTAAGAAATGAATGGTATCAGGCTCAACGGGTCCTCCTACATATACCGGAAACGGATGACCTTCCAGTCCGTCAAAAAGTTCATCCAGTGTTTGATCAAATATTTTATTTAGTACGAATCCGAAGCTGCCCTCATCAGAGTGTTTGCAGAGATAGACGACAGATCTAATAAAATTGTCGTCTTTTAAAAATGGCTCGGCAATAAGCAGATGATTTTCTTTTAATTCTTCCATGATAATAAAGTTATGACTTAAACATTAATGCCAACTCTCATCAATTATTTTTTTTAAAATCAGCTTTGTTAATATTTTGCATATTTATTTTTTGTAACTTCCGCTGAGTAAGTATTGCAATACCTTTGCGCTCTCTAAAGCTTGCTTAAAAAAAGTAAAAGTAAAGATGAAAAAAATCTTTCCGATCATAACAATATTGATTTTGCTGTCATTGTTTGGACTGATTTATTTTCAGATTTTATGGCTCACTACTGCCAAGGAAACAAAAGAAAAGCAACTGAGAGAGAACATTTATCTTGCTGTTACAGGTGTAGCCGAAGAGCTGATGGATGAAAAATTCGGTACGCTGGCTTTAAATAATAGTTCAGAGGATTTGTTTAACAATGAAAAGCTGGGAATTGATCCGTTAAATCCTTCTGTATTGGCAAGATATACAAGAGATGAAGTAACAGGCTTGGTGAAGAAAATGATGAAAAAACATTTTTTGGAAGCCGTACCATTTGAATATGCCATTTCAGATAACAGTTTGGTGGGCGAACAGATGCAAAGTGAGCAGTTTTTCAGAGTTTATTCAGATTCCGCAAACAATACAAGCATTGCAATGCCTCTTGAAGTTCCGGAAGGCAGTAGATTTCGCAAACCAGTGAAGGAGGAGTTTTTAGTTGTCATTGTACCCAATCAGTCTTCTATTATCTTAAGGGAAATTTTCTGGTTTGTTGCCGGAAGTATATTGTTTACGCTTATTATCATCACTGCATTTTTTATAACCATTCGGGCGTTACTCAGACAGAAAAAGCTCAGCGAAATAAAGTCTGATTTCATTAACAATATGACCCATGAATTCAAGACGCCTCTTGCTACTATTTCTTTGGCTGTTGATGCATTAAAGAATCAAAAGGTTATGGAAGATAAGGAAAAGCATGATTATTTTACAGGTGTTATAAAAGAAGAAAATATAAGAATGAACAGGCAGGTGGAAACAATCCTGCAAGCTGCATTGTTTGATAAAAATGAGATAAAGCTGAATCTGAAAAAAATATCGTTACACGATTTGGTAAAAGAATCGATAAATAACATTGAGCTATTGTTAAATGAGAAAAATGGAAAAGTGGAATTGCTGTTGGATGCAAAAAATGATTTGATAATGGCTGATGAAATTCATTTTAGCAATTTGCTTAACAATCTTTTTGACAATGCATTAAAATACTCCAAAGAAAACCTGCTGATTAAAGTACACACAATCAACGGCGGCGATAAGATAAAAATTAAAATTGAGGACAATGGAATTGGTATGACCAAAGAAACATTAAGTAAGATTTTTGAGAAATTCTACAGGGCGCACACCGGCAATATTCACGATGTTAAGGGCTTTGGTTTGGGTTTGAGTTACGTAAAAACAATGGTAGAAGCTCATGGGGGAACTATAAAGGCCGAAAGTTCCTTCGGGAAAGGAACCTCTTTTTTAATTACATTACCTCTTTCTAAGTAATTTTCTCTTACATCCGGAAGGGGATCCACATTATTTTATGGTAAAAAAATGTCTGATATATAAAAATCTGAAGGAGAAATCGAGGTTTTCCACATTAATTCACATCAATCCACATCTCATTCACACTGAAACCCTCTACAAATCTGCTAAAATCGCTGTAAATAGTGGGCAAAAGCAATGTGGATAAATATCTTTTTATAAAAATGTGTTGCAAAGTGGGAAAAAGTGTTATTTTGTGTTACTAATACTTAAAATAACCTCAAAATCCCCGTATGATTGGCTTCATAGGCGAATATGAATCAACCATTGACTCGAAAGGTCGCTTTCTTTTGCCTTCGGGCTTTAAGAAGCAGCTGCCTGAGGCGGACAATTCGCTTTTTGTATTGAACAGAGGTTTTGAGAAATGTCTTACGCTGTATCCCATTCAAAGCTGGAAGCCAATTTTTAAAGAAATCAATCAGCTCAACGATTTTGATCCTAAGGTCAGAGCCTTTAGACGTTACTTCTTAAATGGGGCAACTCAGATTGATATGGACAATGCAGGCAGATTGCTTTTGCCAAAAAATCTAATGGAGTACGCTTCAATAGAAAAGGACATTGTATTGGTTTCTGCCATCAACAAAATTGAAATCTGGGATAAATTAAAATACCAACAGTTCTTTGACGATATGACGCCCGAATCTTTTAGTGTTCTGGCAAATGAAGTGATGAATAAAAAAGAAGACAATCAGAATAGTTAAGTAATGGGAGGCGACAATAAAATGGTGAATTCAAATTTGTCGGCAGACGCTTCCAATTCTTATCACATTCCGGTTATGTTGCAGGAGGCAGTTGATGGATTGCAGATTAATCCTTCAGGAACATATGTTGACTGCACATTTGGAGGAGGAGGTCACAGCAGAGAAATTCTGAAGCGCCTCGGAAAAGATGGAAAATTGTTTGTCTTTGATCAGGATGCGGAAGCTAAAAGAAATGTTCCTGACGATGAGCGATTGATTTTTATTCCTCAAAACTTTCGTTATCTGCAGAAATTTTTGCGATTGAATAAATGCTTAGAGGTGGATGGAATTTTGGCGGATCTGGGCGTTTCAAGCCATCAGTTTGATGAACCCGAAAGAGGATTTTCCATAAGGTTTGATGCAGCGTTGGATATGCGGATGGATAACAGACAAACGCTGAATGCTGCAGATGTTATAGCAACTTATGCTGAGCAGAAGTTGCAAAAGATATTTGAAGTGTACGGGGAAGTGACTAATGCTAAAACGCTTGCCAGGACAATAGTTGAGCAAAGAAACATCACTGCCATTAAGACTATCGGACAGTTTAAGCAGGCAATCAGTCAGATAGTGAAGGGAAATCCAAATAAATATCTGGCGCAGGTATTTCAGGCCCTTCGGATTGAAGTGAATGATGAGATAGGAGCACTTGAAGAGATGTTGCAGCAATCATTGGAAGTGCTTAAGTCGGGCGGAAGAATTGCCATTATCACTTTTCATTCACTGGAAGACAGGGTGGTGAAAAACTTTTTCAAAAAAGATGTTTCAGGAAACAATTCCGCTGATATCATTTTTGGAAGTAAAAAGAAACAGGCATTTGAAGTGGTCAATAAAAAGCCTGTAACGGCAAGTGCAGGAGAAATAAAAAATAATCCAAGATCAAGAAGTGCAAAACTTCGTGTTGCGGAGAAAATTTGATACAAGATGAGTAATGAAAAAGTAAAAAATATTTCTGAGTCAAACCTGAAGATTGATTGGAAGAAATATCTCAATTACAAGTCAATTGTAAAGAACATACCATTTTTTTTATTTCTCTCATTGATAGCAGTGCTGTACATATATAACGGACATCTGGCTGATAAATTAATCAGAAAGATTAATGTCAGTGAGAAAAATATAAAAGAATTGGATTACGAATACAAGTCACTGAAAAGTGAAGTTATTTTCAGAAGTAAGGCAACGGAATTGGTGAAAGCAGTGGAGCCTCTGGGCTTAAAAGAACTGAAAGAGCCACCCATTGTTTGGATAGATTCAACAGGAACATCCGAATAAACTGAAGAAAACAATATTATGGAAATTAGGAAAGACATATTGTGGAGAGTGTATTTATGCTTTTTGTGCATGATTATTATCGGCATTATGGTGCTGGCAAAAGCATTCTACATTCAAAAAATTCAGGGTAGTTTCTGGAAAGGTATGGGTGACAGTTTGCATCTTAAATATATGCCAATTGTTGCAGAGCGTGGAAGCATCTATAGCGAGGATGGAAATATTTTGAGTACATCAGTACCTGTATTTGATATCTATATAGATTTTGGCGCAGAGGGATTGAGAGAAAAAGATGGCAAAAGATTTAAAGACAATATTGATTCTCTGAGTCTTTCTCTCGCTGGTTTATTTAATGATAAAGATTCGGCTACCTACAAATCAGAATTACAACTTGCCTATCAAAATAAAGAGCGGTATTATCTGTTAAAGAGAAAAATATCTTTTGAAGACTACAAATTGCTGAGAGATTTTCCCCTTGTCAGACAGGGTAGAAACAAAAGCGGATTCATATTTGATGTGAGAGACAAAAGGATTAACCCATATGTGTTATTGGCAAACAGAACAATTGGCATATCCCGACCTGACTCTACAAAAAATGTTGGATTGGAAAAATCTTACGACAGTGTCCTCAGAGGCACTACAGGTCAAAGACTGATGCGTTATGCAGCGGGTGCTTATTTACCTGTAGCAGGTGCAGAGGTTGATCCTGTCAATGGCAAAGATGTCATCACCACATTGGATACCTACATGCAGGATGTTGCTGAGGAAGCATTAATGAAAATGCTGGTGGACAACAATTCCGCGCATGGTACTGCTATTGTGATGGAAACAGCAACAGGAAAAATAAAAGCGATTGCCAATCTGGGGCAAATGGAAGACGGCACCTATGCTGAAAATATGAATTATGGAATAGGAAAAGCAACTGAACCCGGTTCTGTTTTTAAACTCGTTACCCTTTTGAGTTTGCTAGAAGATAAATACGTAGATATTAATACAACTGTCAATTGTGAGGGAGGTGCCAAGTCTTTTTATGGCTTGACTATCAGAGATTCTCATAAAGGAACCGGTACTATCTCTGTGAAGGATGCGTTTACCCGTAGCAGTAATGTGGCATTTGCCAAACTGGCCCATCAATATTATAATGACCAGCCTCAAAAATGGGTTGACCACATCAGTAAATTTAGACTGGATAAAATGACAGGTATTGATATTGTGGCAAGTTCCGGAAAGCCAACTATTAAAACACCTAAAAATGCCAGCTGGGGTAAGACTACCATTCCTTATATGGCGCATGGTTATGAAGAACTCGTTACGCCATTGCACATGCTGATGTTGTATAGTGCTGTTGCCAATAATGGTAAAATGATGCGCCCTTATCTGGTAAATTCAATCAGACAATACGGAGTAGAGGTAAAAAAAATAGAACCGGAAGTGTTGGTTGAAAAAATTTGCAGTGATAATACACTGGCTCAAGCCAGAGAATGTCTGAGAGCAGTGGTGGACAGTATTCACGGAACCGCTCACAGAGAATTGTTTGACAGCGCGTATTCGATTTCCGGTAAAACAGGAACGGCGGTATCTGCTCAAAATAACACAGGGTATAATAAAGGCAATAAAATTTATCAATCTTCTTTTATCGGATTTTTCCCTTCTGAAAAGCCTGTGTATTCAATCGCTGTAGTCATACAAAATACTAACAAGTCTAAAAAGTATTATGGTGCGGTGGTGTCAGGAACGGTATTTAAAGAAATCAGCGATCGCATTTACAATCGTTTTCTTACAAAGACAATGCCGCCTAAAAATAAAAATCTAATTGATACGTCATCTCATAAATATTATGGCGCCGGACAGGATTTCAAATCGATTTTTAATTACCTGAATATTCCATACACCGACTCCAATAAATCGGGATACTGGAAGGTTTCAGATGTAAAGAAAAATACAGCATTGCTAAATAATCCATCTAATCTGATTTCTGAAAAGCCGGTCATGCCTGATGTGAAAGGAATGGGATTAAAAGATGCAGTTTATTTATTGGAAAATAAAGGGCTTAAGACCGTAGTAGCAGGGAAAGGAAAAGTGGTAAATCAAAGTCTCGCTGCTGGAACAACATTTCAAAAAGGACAAAAAATAATTTTAATGCTCAATTAGAGCAATCAATGCTAAAGGATCTATTATACAAAGTGAGCTTGAGATCTGTTTATGGAAAAACAGACATTGAAGTGAAGAATCTGCAAACAGATTCAAGGAAAGTGTCTCCCGGAACTTGTTTCATTGCAATAAAAGGCACTACATCAGACGGGCATGATTTTATTGATAAAGCAATAGAGAATGGTGCATTGGCTGTTGTTTGTGAGCAACTGCCCGATAATCTTGTTGATCATGTTACTTATGTGGAAACAGACAGCAGTTCATTTGCAGCAGGCGTAATGAGCCATTATTTTTATGGCGAGCCTTCATTAAAAATGAAAGTGGTAGGTGTCACGGGCACTAACGGGAAAACAACTATTGCTACGCTTTTATGGAAGTTATTCTCTGCCAAAGGGTATAAATGTGGTCTAGTCAGCACGGTGCAGAATCTTATCGGGGAAGAGATTATTCCATCCACACATACCACGCCGGATGCAATTAGTTTGAACAGCTTGCTCAGAAAAATGCTTGATGAAGGTTGTAGTTATGTTTTTATGGAGTGCAGCAGTCATGCGATACACCAGCATCGTATCGCAGGGATAGAATTTGCAGTTGCTATATTCAGCAATATCACCCACGATCATCTCGACTATCATAAAACATTTGAGGAATACATCAGAGTAAAGAAATCCTGGTTTGACGGATTGTCGAAAAATTCAGTTGCTATCAGTAATGCAGATGATAAGCGAGGTGTTGTGATGTTGCAAAATACAGCAGCAAGAAAAGTCTATTACAGTTTAAAATCACTTTCAGAGTTTAAAGGAAAAATCCTGGACAATTCTTTATCCGGACTGCACATGCTCATTAACGATACGGATGTTCATTTCAGACTGATTGGAGAATTCAATGCGTACAATCTGCTTGCGGTATATGCTGCAGCGATTTGTCTGGGGGAAGAAAAAAATGAAATGCTCACTTTGCTTAGCCGACTTACCGGAGCTGAAGGACGGTTTGACTATTTGCTCAGCAGTAGAAAAAAAGTAGTTGGAATTGTAGATTATGCACACACACCTGATGCATTATTGAATGTACTCGCAACTATAAAAAATGTCCGGCACGGTGAAGAAAAAATCATCACGGTGGTGGGTTGCGGAGGAGACAGGGATGCGGCTAAAAGACCGCTAATGGCAGAGGTGGCTTGTCAGCACAGTGATAAAGTGATACTTACATCAGACAATCCGAGAAATGAAGATCCTTTGGATATTTTAAAAGAAATGGAAGCTGGCGTGAATGTGGTAGCAAGAAAAAAATGCATCACCATTGCCGACAGAAGAGAAGCTATCAAAACAGCGGTAAGTTTTTCGGAAAAAGAAGATATCGTGCTAGTTGCAGGGAAAGGGCATGAAAAATATCAGGAAATAAAAGGGGTGCGTCATGATTTTGATGACAAAAAAGTGTTGAGGGAAATGTTTGAATTAATGGAAAAATAAAAGTCGACCTTATATAAAACGATTGTTTAAATAAAAAGAAAATCAGATGCTCTATCATTTATTTCAATGGCTGACAAAAGAAGGATACCGTTTTGCGGGATCTGGTCTTTTTCAGTTCATTAGTTTCAGGGTGATGCTTGCATTGATTTTTTCTTTGACAATCACTTTGATTTACGGAAAAAAAATCATCAATCTTTTACAAAGAAAGCAATTAGGTGAAACGGTCAGAGATCTGGGATTGGCAGGAGAGCAGCAAAAGAAGGGTACGCCAACCATGGGAGGGATTATTATCATACTGGCCATCATTATTCCTACTTTATTGCTGGCTAATTTAGATAAGGTGTACATAAGATTAATGTTGTTATGTACAGTTTGGCTGGGTGCAATTGGTTTTATAGACGATTATTTAAAAATAAGAGCCAAAAGAATTGCCAAGCAAAAAGGAGTAGAATATAAAAAATCAGACAGTGATGGTTTAGCCGGTAGGTTCAAAATTTTTGGACAAGTGATGTTGGGGATTATTGTGGGAGCTACACTTTATTTTAATCAGAATGTAGTTGTAAAGAGAGAGGTTGTCAGAAATGCGGATGTTCATGTTTACAATGAAAAAGGGCAGAAGATTAAATATGATACGGTAAATGTTGACGGAAAGAAAAGAGTTTTCACAGATGCAAAGAATGTGATTACTACCATTCCATTTGTTAAAGGGCATGAATTTAATTACGCCCGTTTATTACCTAAGAGTCTGGAAGATTACAGCTATATCGTGTATATCCTGATTGTGATTTTTATTGTAACGGCAGTTTCAAATGGCGCCAATATCACAGACGGATTGGATGGATTGGCAACAGGAGTGAGCGCAATCATCGGAATATGCCTGGGCATTTTTGCTTACGTAAGCGGTAATATAAAGTTTGCCGAATACCTGAACATCATGTACATACCAAATCTGGGAGAGTTGTCAATTTTTATTGCGGCGTTGGTAGGTGCCTGTATTGGATTTTTATGGTACAATTCCTATCCGGCACAGGTTTTTATGGGTGATACCGGAAGTTTGGCACTGGGAGGTATCATTGCGGCACTGGCAATCATTGTGAGAAAAGAATTATTGATTCCTATTTTCTGTATGGTGTTTTTGATAGAAAATTTAAGTGTGGTGATTCAGGTGAGTTATTTCAAGTACACCAAGAAAAAATATGGTGAGGGCAGAAGGGTGTTTCTGATGAGCCCTTTGCATCATCATTATCAGAAAAAAGGTTTTCATGAAAGTAAGATTGCCGTCAGATTTTGGATTGTTACGATTTTGAGTGTGGCACTGGCGATTGTTACTTTAAAAATTAGATAGCCCTTTTAATGAAGGTGGTTAACTGCCTCATTAAAAACTATAATACCCATTAAATTCTATGCTTTTGAAGAACCATTTTTAATCTGTATTGAGTGCGTTTGCAGTTAGATCAACAGTTACTCTTTTATGATTTATAGAAGTATGTTGTCCTGTAAATATCAATACCATTGAAGAACCATTTTTATCCATTATCACTGACTGAAAGAGAGCTGTTGCTTCTCTTAAAGCCAATCCTATCGAAAATCCTAAAGACCACGTTGTAATTTTTTAAAGTATTGCGTTTTCATGAATAAACGAGTAGTCATATTAGGTGCCGGAGAAAGTGGTGTAGGCGCGGCTATTCTTGCTCAAAAGCAAGGGTATGATGTATTCGTGAGCGATGCAGGAGCAATAAGTGAAAATTACAAATCCGAATTACTGAAACTGTCCATTCTGTTTGAAGAAGGGTTGCATACCGAGAGCAGTATTCTGAATGCAACAGAGGTGATTAAAAGTCCGGGTATACCTGAAAAATCAGCGATAGTTCAGAAAATAAGAAAACATAATATTTCTATCATAAGCGAAATTGAATTTGCCTACAGATATAAAGGAGACAGTAAAGTGATAGCAATTACCGGCAGCAACGGTAAAACCACTACCACGGCACTGACTTATCATATATGTAAGCATGCGCAAACAAATTGTGCTATGGTAGGAAATATTGGATATTCATTTGCAAGGCAAGTCGCGGAAAATCCTAAGTCGATTTATGTTGTTGAAATAAGTTCTTTCCAATTGGATGACATCATTAGCTTCAGACCGGATGTGGCAGTATTGACAAACATTACTGAAGATCATTTAGACAGGTACGAATACAAAATAGAAAACTATATATCCAGTAAATTCAGAATCATAGAGAATCAGCAGCAGAGTGATGTTTTCATTTATAACCTGGATGATCCATTAACACTAAAGAGTATATCGAAATATCCCATTAAATCAACCCAAGCTCCCATTACTATGAGTAGAGAATTGCCACAAGGTGCGTATTTAACTAATGCGCAAATGCACCTTAAATGGAAAAATGAAGAAATGAGAATGAGTATTGAAGATTTTGCTATCAAAGGAAAGCACAATCAATACAACAGTATGGCTGCTAGTCTGGCTGCTACGGCAATTGATATACGTAAGGATAAAATCAGAGAAGCGCTTCAATCTTTTGAAAGTTTGGAGCACAGGATGGAACATGTGGCAAATATTAAAAATGTGGAATTTATTAATGACAGCAAGGCTACTAATATCAACAGCACATGGTTTGCATTGGAGAGCATGAAGAAACCTGTAATTCTTATTCTGGGCGGAGTAGATAAGGGCAACGATTATGAATTGCTCAAAGATCTGGTAAGAGATAAAGTGAAGGCAATTATATGTTTGGGTACAGATAATTCAAAGATAAATGAAGCTTTTACAGATATCGTTCCGATTATGGTGAATACAGACACTATGGCGGATGCCGTAAATACTTCTTTTCACTTTTCTGAGAAAGGAGATGTGGTATTGCTCAGTCCGGCCTGTGCAAGTTTTGATTTGTTTAAGAATTATGAAGACAGAGGAAAGCAGTTTAAGCAAGCGGTAAAAAATTTATAACTAGAAATATTTTTCAATGCCTGACTTTACATCCATATTTAAAAGAGACGCAGCCACTGTTGATGCAGGAGGAAGCGCAATGGGTTCACCATTCAAAAATTTTGGTGATGTAAGTCAGAATATTGTCAATAAAACAAAAGGCGATAAAGTAATTTGGGCTATTGTGATTATACTTACACTTGGCAGCTTGTTGTTGGTATACAGCAGCACAGGATCTCTGGCTTATAGATTAAGTAAGAGTAATGAAAGTTATTTGTTTAAGCAACTCGCTTTCATTGTTCTTGGTCTGGTGATTATTTATTTTGCTCACAGAATCAATTATACCATATATTCAAAAGTTGCACTGGTACTGTTCTTAATTTCCCTTCCGCTGTTATTTTTTACATTGATGTTTGGTGTTGAATTGAATTCCGGAAGCAGATGGATTAAACTGCCTGTATTGAATATGACTTTCCAGACTTCTGATTTGGCAAAGCTGGCATTGTTTATGTATTTAAGTCGTTTGCTGAGTAAAAAACAGGAAGTCATCAAGGATTTTAAAAAAGGATTTTTGCCCATTGTATTGCCTGTTCTGGCAATCTGCGCTTTGATAGCACCGGCTAATCTGTCTACCGCACTCTTAATTGGCGGGACAAGTATTTTGCTGATGTTTATTGGAAGAGTTAGTATAAAGCACATACTTATACTTGTTGCCTTTGCTATGATACCGATTGCAATGCTCGTAAGTGTAGCTGTATCGACGTATGATAAAGAGAAGCATGAGTCAAAGAAAATTCCGGCTTTTCTGGCAGTGAAAAGAATTCCAACCTGGATCAGCAGAATACAGACTTTTTTATACAGTAAAAAAGAAGATGATAATGAAAAGCTTTATCAGACCAATCAGGCCAAGATAGCTATTGCCAATGGCGGCATTTTTGGTATGGGGCCGGGTAATAGTGTTCAGAGGAATTTTCTCCCACACTGTTACAGTGATTTTATTTATGTAATCATTATTGAAGAGTATGGGTTGTTTGGCGCCGCCTTCATTTTGTTTATTTATTTGGTGTTTTTATTCCGGTGTATACGTATATGCCGTAAGAGCCCCTATGCCTTTGGCGCTTTCCTTGCTTTGGCACTGGGCTTCACACTTACAACGCAGGCAATAGTGAATATGGGTGTGAATGTAGGATTGTTTCCCAATACCGGCGTTACACTTCCGTTGGTGAGTATGGGTGGTAGCAGTTTTTTATTTACATGCCTCTCTATTGGTATCATTTTAAGTGTATCGAGAAATGTTGAACAACAGGAAGGGATGCAAAAAGAAAATATTAGCGACAGTGAAGTATTAAGCGCTTAAATAAAATGTGTTGATGAGCCGTGATGAAAATAAAATAAGTGGTAAAAGATTTATTATAGCCGGCGGGGGAACCGGTGGACATATTTTTCCTGCAATTGCCATCGCAAATGCACTGAAGAAAATTTCTCCTGATGCAATTTTTCTTTTTGTTGGGGCAAAAGGAAAAATGGAAATGGAAAAAGTGCCGCAGGCGGGATATAAGATAGAGGGACTGACTATAGCGGGTTTTAACAGAAGTTCTTTGATAAAAAATATCGGATTGCCTGTGAAGCTGATTAAAAGTTTTTTTCAGGTATCAAGAATTATGAATGAATTCAAGCCGGATGCTGTTATTGGTGTGGGTGGTTACTCTAGTTTTCCGGTGTTGAGATATGCCCAGTCAAAAGGTATTTCAACGTTTATTCATGAGTCTAATTCATTTGCAGGCAAATCGAACATACTTCTTGGAAAAAAAGCAAGAAAGATTTTTACTGCTTCAGGCGGAATGGAGAAATTTTTTCCAAATCAAAAAATTGTTGTAACAGGAAATCCGGTAAGGAACAGTATTGTTCATAATGTTATTAGCAAAGAAGATGCCATGAAATTTTTTGGTCTGAATACTTCAGCCAAAACAATCTTATGCATCGGAGGAAGCCTTGGCGCCAAAAGTATCAACGAAGCGGTGGATAAAGACCTGCGTCTCATTCTTGATAAAGGATTGCAGTTAATCTGGCAAACGGGAAAGCTTTATCTGGATAAGGCAAAAGCCAGGTGCGAGGGAATGAAAAATGTTTATGTAACAGATTTTATTGCCGACATGAATTATGGCTATGCTGCTGCTGATTATGTGATAAGCCGAAGCGGAGCGATGTCTGTAGCTGAATTGAGTATAGTGGCAAAGCCGGTGGTATTTGTTCCATATCCATTTGCTGCCGAAGATCATCAGACAGCAAATGCTCAAAACCTTGTACAGAAAGAAGCAGCTTTGATGGTAGAGGATAAGCTGGCAAACGAAAAACTGGTGCCGGCATTGATTGAATTGTCATCAAATCAATTGCTTCAGGGAAAGCTGACAAAAAATATAAAAACGCTGGGTGTTTTTGATGCAGATAAAATAATAGCAGAAGAGATACTGAAATCTATAGAATGAGTGAGAACAACAAAAATATTGAACAGTTCATTGAAAAGCTTTCAAAAGATTCCACTGATGGATTGTCAGTCTATTTTTTAGGCATTGGGGGCATTGGAATGAGTGCACTGGCAAGATATTTTAAAAGCAGAGGAGTGAAAGTTTCAGGTTATGATAAAACCGAAACAGTTTTAACAAGGCAGTTACAATCGGAGGGAATAGAAGTGCATTTTGAAGATGATGTTGATCTGATTGATAAAAATGCGGATTTCGCGGTGTACACTCCTGCGATTTCTGCTGATCACAATGAGTTGAAATATCTTTTAGCGAATGGATATGCTGTATTGAAGAGGAGTGAAGTGTTGGGGTTGATTACCCGTAGTTCTTTTAATGTTTGTGTTGCGGGTACCCATGGTAAAACGACTACCAGTACAATGATTGCGCATATACTGCGTCACAGTGACACAGGATGCAATGCTTTCCTGGGAGGTATTTCTTCAAACTATGGCACCAATTTCTGGAGCAGTGAGAAGAATATTTCAGTTGTTGAAGCCGATGAGTACGACAGAAGTTTTTTGAAATTAAGTCCTGATGTGGCTGTAATTACAGCAATGGACCCCGACCATCTGGATATTTACGAAACGGAGCAAAATTTTCATGACGCTTTTGTTGAATTTTCATCAAAAGTGAAGCCGGGAGGATTGCTTATAAGTAAATACGGGTTGAGCAGTCAATTCAAGACTGAAAGAAAAAAAACGTACAGTCTGAATAATGAATTGTCAGACTGCTATGCAAAGAACATCGTCAATAAAAATGGAGTGTATTTTTTTGATGCTGTTCTAGAAGACCATACAATTAGCCATATCGAGCTGAATATGGGCGGGTTGCACAATATAGAGAATATGATAGCAGCCATTGCTGCTGTAAAACAGATAGGAGTGAGTGATGAAAAGATTAAAAATGCAGTTGCGGCATTTAGAGGCGTGAAGAGGCGATTTGAGTATATAGTGAATACAGGTTCTTTGATAATGATAGATGACTATGCACATCATCCGAAGGAATTGACTGCATTAATTGAGGGAACAAAAAATATATTCCCTGAAAAAAAATGCACGATTGTTTTTCAGCCTCATCTGTATAGCAGAACGAGGGATTTTGCGGATGGTTTTGCAGAGGCATTGAATCTTGCTGATGAGGTTTTTCTGTTGCCAATTTATCCGGCAAGAGAAAAGCCCATAGAAGGAGTGAGCAGCAATCTGATAGCATCTAAAATGGATACTAAAAAAGCCAGGGTTTGCTCAAAAGAGGAGCTGATGGATTTGATAAAAATAAAAAACAGTAATAATGAAATTGAGGTGCTGCTTACATCGGGGGCCGGAGATATAGATGCGATGATTAATCCGCTTAGTAAAATACTTAAAGGAAATTAATTGATTTAAAATGCTTAAAAGCACGAAAGATTTTAACTGGAAAAAAATACTTTTTACAAGTATATGGGTACTTGTTGGAATATTGTCGGTGGTGTTGCTTGTTGCGGCAATAGAAAAAAGAGACACTAAAACCTGCACAGGCATTGATATTCAGCTGGCAGGAGGCGGGGATAACTTTTTTATTGACAAACAGGATGTAATTGCCATTATAAATAGAGCAAACGGGAATCTTATTATCGGTAAACCTACAAAGGAATTCAATCTTTTCGCTATTGAAAAGAATTTGAAAAAGATAATGTGGATTTCCAAAGCTGAAATATTTTTTGATAACAATGGAAAATTACAGGTTATCATAAATCAGAAAGAGCCCGTAGCAAGAGTTTTTACAAAAGGAGGTGAGTCTTTTTATATAGACAGTACAAAAATGATTTTGCCTCTTTGTGAGAATCATGTGGCGAGAGTGCCTGTGTTTACTGATTTTCCTGCGTCGGTTTCGGCATTGACCAAAGCAGACAGTTCTTTGATAAATGACATTAAGTCAATTAGTTTGAGTATACAAAAAGATACTTTTTTAATGTCATTGATAGAACAGATATCAATAAATCCTTTAAGACAATATGAAATGATACCGAAAATCGGCGATCAGATTATATTGTTTGGAGATGCGGGAGATATGCAGCTGAAATTCAATAAGCTCAAATTGTTTTATAAAAAAGCAATTCCTCAAAGCGGGTTAAGCAAATATAGTCTGGTTGATTTGCAGTATAAGGGTCAGGTAATTGCTAAAATCAGGGGGAAAGAAGATGTTATTGCTGATTCTTTGCGTACGCTCGAATATATAAAAGTACTCGCTGCAACGTCATCAAAACGTGCATCCGATTCCAGCAGAAATATTATGCAGGATAACGATAAAAACCCTACAGATATTTCAATGATACTGCAGTCGCTGGAAAGAGATGAAGATACCGCTCAGTCTAAATTTATTCCTCCGGCAAATAATACCTTACCTGAAAAAAAATCAGTAATAAATACGGCAGTACCGGTTAAGCCAAAAGAATTTAAGAATAAACCAGTGGTCAAACCAAAGCAAAATGGTTCTGAAAAAGTGGCGGATAAAAAAAGCAAACCAGTTGTGAAACAAAAGGCCGGCGAAAAAAAAGAGATAAAGAAATCTAAGCCGGAAGTAAAAAACAATGACTATTAAAAATAAAATTTAACAAACCAAAAACATACAAACAAATACAAATCTCAATTTATGAATCAGGAAAATCCAATTATTGTAGGCTTAGATATAGGCACTACAAAAATCGCAGCAATCGCCGGTCGTAAAAACGAATACGGCAAATTAGAAATTCTTGGCTTTGGAAGGGCTAACAGCAATGGTGTTCAGCATGGGATGGTGTTGAACATTGACCAGACCATTAAAGCCATTGAAATGGCTCTTGCCAAGTGTTATGAAGATAATCCTGCATTAAAAATTGAAGAGGTGTATGTTGGTATCGCCGGTCAGCACGTAAAGAGTTTGCAGACAAGAGGAGATATTGTAAGAGACAATGATGAAGAAATCAGGTATGATGAAATTGAGCGCTTGGTGAAAGATCAGTACAGGACTTATATTCCTATGAGTGACCAGATCATCGATGTCATTCCTCAGCATTTTACCATTGACAACTTCCCTAACATTTCTAATCCTATTGGATGCAGGGGCGTAAAAGTTGGAGCTAACTTCCATATCATTACAGGAGATAAAAATGCCATACGCAATATCAATAGAAGCGTGGAGAAGTCAGGATTGAAATCAAAAGACCTGGTATTGCAACCGCTTGCATCTGCAGCGGCTGTTATGACCGATCAGGATCTTGAAGCAGGGGTAGCCATTGTGGATATTGGTGGTGGTACTACCGATCTGGCAGTATTTTATGAGGGTGTATTGAGATACACTGCAGTTATTCCGTTTGGAGGTGAAAACATCACCAATGACATCAAAGCAGGTCTGGGTGTTTTAAAAACGCATGCTGAGGCAATGAAAGTTCAGTTTGGAAGTGCATTGAGCGATGAAGCAAAATCTAATGTTTTCATTACAATACCTGGATTGAGAGGGATGGCTCCTCGTCAGATTTCTGTTAAAAATCTGGCTAATATTATCCAGGCGAGAATGAGCGAAATTCTTGATTTTATTTCCTATCATTTGAAGCAAGTTGGCTTGGACAGCAGAATGCTCAATGGAGGAATCATACTTACCGGTGGAGGTTCTCAATTGAAACATTTGTTGCAACTGACCGAATATTCAACCGGTTTGAACGCAAGAATCGGCTATCCGAATGAACACCTTACCGGCGATTACAAAGAGGAACTTTCCATGCCTATGTATAGTACCTGTATAGGCCTGATCTTGAAGGGGTATAATGACTATGAGAATAAAATGAATAATTCTGATACTGTTTTGGTGAAAGTAAAAGAAAAAACGGAAGAAGAAGTAGAGGTTGAAGACGGTAAAGTTCCTGTCGGCACCCCTTCAAATGAAACAGGGCATCCTGATGGAGATGGTGGAGTGAAAATCGGGGGTCGAATCAAGACAATCAAGCAGCTTATGGATTCTTTTAAAAAGAACATAATTGATTTATTCACAGAAGAGGAACAAGATGTTAAGTTCAATTGATGAATTCATTGTATTATTACAAATTAATTATTAAGGTATAAAATCCATTAAAATCAACAATAATAAATTCAATACTTACTAACCCACAAATTCATAAAAATGATTCATTTTGATTTGCCCAAAGAACAATCCTCCATCATCAAGGTAATTGGTGTCGGTGGCGGCGGAAGCAATGCAGTCAATCATATGTTTTCGCAAAATATTGAAGGTGTCAATTTCATTATATGCAATACGGATTCTCAGGCCATCGCCCAAAGTAAGGTCCCCAATAAAATTCAGCTGGGGCCGCATCTTACTCAGGGTTTGGGTGCCGGAGCTAATCCTGCTATTGGCAGACAGGCAACTGAAGAAAGTCTGGAAGAAATCAAACGCATTCTGGAAGTAAACACGAAAATGGCCTTTATCACTGCCGGAATGGGCGGTGGTACCGGAACTGGCGGTGCTCCCATCATTGCAAAAATCTGTAAAGAACTTGATATTCTGACTGTTGGTATTGTAACTACTCCGTTTGCCTATGAAGGTAAAAAAAGAGTAGCTCAGGCAATGGAAGGTATCAATCTATTAAAAAATCATGTTGATACATTGCTGGTCATCAGTAATGACAAATTGCGTCACCAGTATGGCAATCTGAAAATGAAAGAAGCATTTGGCAGAGCAGACAATGTACTTGCCACTGCTGCAAAATGTATCACTGATGTTATCAATAGTACCGGTCAGATTAACGTTGACTTTGCAGATGTTTGTACCGTGATGAGAAATGGTGGTGTGGCCATTCTCGGAAGCGCAACTGCTGAAGGAGAGAACAGGGCTCAGATAGCCATAGAAAATGCCATGAATTCACCGCTGTTGAATGACAGCGATATCAGAGGGGCAAGATGGATACTCATCAACATTAATTCTGCAGAAGGAGAAAATGAGTTTACTATGGATGAGGTGGAAATTATCCAGGATATTTTATTGAAACAAGCAGGAGAAGATACTGACGTTATCCTTGGTTTGGGCTACGACAATACATTGGGCACACAGATTGGAATTACATTGATAGCTACAGGATTTGAAGAGAAAGATCCTTTCCTTGCTACTGAAAGAAAATCAAAAGATGAGGAAGATAAAATAGTAGTGCAGTTAGAATTGCCTTCAGGTGTAACTCCGGTAGTAAGTAAGACTGAAGCATCCACGGAACTAAAAACTGTAGATGCAGAACCGACAGCTCAAATTAATGTTGACAGTGAATTAAAAGAAGATAACAACTCAGTTCAACAAGAGGTTGTATCTGCTCCGGTTGAGTTTGTTCTTAAAGAAGAAGAGCCGTTGATTTTAACCATCACTGAAGTAAATGAAACGGTTGCAGAGCAGGCACCGGAGCCGGTGACAGTAGAAGAAAAATCAGATACTGAAACACCTATTTTCTTTGAGATATCATCTTCTTTAGACCAGATGCCGGCTTGTATCATTGAATTTGATGAACTCGTGGCCAAGCAACCTGAAGTGATAGCTAATATTGAAACAGTCAATGAACCTAAAGCAATAATAGAACAAACAGAAGATGCTAGCAATGGAAACTCCCTTTCGTCGGGGGGCTTCCTGGTAAAACCTGCACAGATTTATGTAGAGGAATTACCAAAAAACCAAGAATCCAATACTAAAGAAGAATCGCTGCCTTTGCAGATATCAGCACAGAATGACGAGTCTGTATTTGAAATGCAACTGGTAGTTAAAGATCCACAGAATGCGACGGAGGAACCGGTTGTACAGCAAACTCAGCCAAACATTAATACCTCTGTTGAGGAACCTGCTTTGCAGGACGAAACAGAAGAGCTAAGGCGCCGGGCTAAGGAAAGGATTGCGAAATTGCGAAATTTATCTTTCAACACCGCAGCTGATCCGAATAGTGAGTTTGAAACAGTTCCGGCATACCTCCGTCGTAATATGGACATTCACAACCAGATTGCAGACGTGGAATCTTTTTACAGCAATTACACCGTGAAGTCGAATGATAAAAATCAAGCTGAAATAAGTTCTATCAATAACTATTTAGACGGAAAAAAGCCCGATTAACTCAATATATGAATCGTTTCTACATTTGTATTTGTAATTATTGTTTGTATGAAGCCCCTTCCTTCCGGAAGGGGTTTTTCATTATTTAAATTGTATTCCCATTTACTATCAAATATATTTTTAAGTTTCGTTTAATTATAGGCCATTTCCTTATACATTTGTATGTCGAAATTCCAAGTGTTTCTTCAGCACAATGAAAAATTTTCTCAGTGGGAAAGCAAAATCTTAACAAGGTAACCGCCGCAGGCCTGTTGGTTGCCTTCGGAATCATCTACGGTGATATCGGTACATCTCCATTATATGTATTCAATTCCATTATCAAAGGCAGGGTAATCAGTGAAGATTTAATCATTGGCACATTGTCTCTTATCTTCTGGACTATTACACTGCAGACTACTCTAAAGTATGTAATACTGGTGCTTCGCGCTGACAATAAAGGAGAGGGAGGGATATTTTCTTTGTTTGCGCTTGTGCGCAGAAGAAAGAAATGGCTAGTATTCCCTGCCATGCTCGGAGGAGCGGCTTTGTTAGCAGATGGAATTATTACGCCACCCATCTCCATCACCTCTTCCATAGAAGGGTTGAAAGAACTTGAGAATTTCAGAGGGATGAGTCAGGATACTGTTGTGTATTTGGTTATAGGGATCATCAGTATTTTTTTCTTCGCCCAGCAATTTGGGACTTCATCAATAGGAAAACTCTTCGGGCCTTTCATGGCTACCTGGTTTGCAATGCTTGCTGTTTTAGGATTAATTCATATTTCCGATAACTTCAGAGTTTTTCATGCGTTGAATCCATACCACGCCATTCATTTCCTAGTTACCTATAAAAATGGATTTTGGTTATTGGGCGCAATATTTCTTTGTACTACAGGAGCCGAAGCGCTTTACAGCGATTTGGGGCACTGCGGAAGGGGAAACATTCGTGTATCCTGGATATTTGTAAAAGCCAGTCTGGTAATAAACTATTTCGGACAAGGCGCCAGTTTATTGAAAAATCATTCAGGTCGTTTGCTAGACAATGAAACCATCAATTCTTTGGGCATCAATGCATTTTATGATTTAATGCCGCATTGGTTCATTGTTCCTGGTGTAATCATTGCAACCTCTGCCGCCATTATCGCCAGTCAGGCATTGGTTTCAGGGTCTTTTACGCTGATCAGTGAAGCCATTCGATTGACGCTATGGCCTAAAATGAAAATTAAATTCCCCACTGAAGCCAAGGGACAAATTTTTATACCCGGCATCAACTATCTGCTTTATGCAGGTTGCGTGGGAGTAGTATTGTACTTCCGTGAGAGTGGTAAAATGGAGGCCGCTTATGGTCTGGCTATTATCACTACGATGATTATGACCACTATTTTGTTTGCCAATTATCTGGTGCTTCACAGGGTTAAACCTTTTATCATTTACATTTTCCTAATTTCATATCTCGCTGTTGAGTTTGCCTATCTGATTGCGTTGATGGATAAATTTGTTCACGGAGGTTTTATTACACTCATTATTGGCGGCGGATTATTTCTGGTAATGTATGTCTGGTATAGAGCTAAGAAAATCAAAAACCGTTATGTGGAATTTGTAAGAGTGGAAGATTATATTCCCAAACTGGAAGAATTGAGTAATGATAATTCAGTTCCTAAGTACGCTACCCACCTGGTGTATCTCACCGGTGCAAACAATCCAAAAGAAATTGAGCATAAAATCATTTACAGTATTTTAAGCGGTAAGCCCAAGAGGGCAGATATATACTGGTTTATGCATGTGCAAACGCTTGATGATCCATATACCTGTGAGTATTCAGTTAAACACATCATTCCCAACGATATCATCAGAGTAGAATTCAGAATGGGCTTTCGTGTAGTGCCTCGATTAAATCTTATGTTTAAAAAAGTGGTGGAAGATCTGGTAGCCAACAGAGAGGTGAATGTTACCAGCAGATATGAAAGTCAGCAAAAAAACAATGTGGTCGGCGACTTCCAGTTTATTGTAATGGAGAAATTCTTAAGTCAGGATAATGAGTTGCCATTTACCGAAGAACTTATCATGAAAACTTACTTTACGCTTAAAGAATTGAGCGTAAGCGAAGAGAGAAGTTTCGGATTGGAGCAAAGCAATGTTGCGGTAGAGAAATTCCCGCTCGTGGTTGCACCGGTAAGTACATTGAAGCTGAATCGTATTTGGGATAAAGACGATGAGTATTGATAACTTTCTTATAATTCCTTAAGGATAGTTTTTGATTTTCCTACTTTAAGCTCATATTCAATACCAATTTTCAAAGGCACATTTTTCAAGTCGTGGCTTACAGGGAAATTATAACAGACAGGGAAGTTGAACTCCTGAATCAAATCACTTATTATTGTTTCAATAGATTTGCCAAAAGGCCTTTCGGTATCTTTCATTTCGGTAAATCCTCCAATGATCAAACCTTTGATTTTACTGAATTTTCCGCTTCTTTTGAGTTGGTGAAGCATTCTGTCTGCATTATATAAAAGCTCACCGACGTCTTCAATAAAAAGGATTTTATTTTTAGTATTTACATCAGATTTTGTTCCTGTTGCATTTGCGAGTAAGGCAAGATTCCCTCCAACTAATTGCCCTTTTGCACTGCCTTTTCTATTCAATGCGTGATGATCTGCCGAATAACTTATTTTTTTACCAGAGATGATTTTATGTAAATAATTTACATAGGTATCGTCAGATTCGATATTGTTGAAAGCTCCTGCCATCGGGCCATGTATAGTGGCAATGTTGAAGTTGCTGTGAATGTGACTGTGCAGGATGGTAATATCGCTGAAACCGATGAGCCATTTCGGATTTTTGATAAATTTTTTAAAATTCAGTTGGTCAATAATTCTCCCCATACCATAACCGCCGCGTCCAAATAATATCGCATGAATATTTTTATCATCAAGCATGGCTTGTAACTCATCTCTTCTTTCTTCGTCTGTACCGCTGAAATAATTGTCTGATGCGCTGCCCAGCGTTTTACCTACCATCACTTCAAATCCCCAGCTTTGTAATGTCTCAATACATTTGTTTGCTTTCTCAGCAGGCATATAGCCGGCGGGACAGGTAATGCCTATGCAATTTCCCGGACGAAGATAGGGGGGGATGGTGATCATGTATTTAAATACGATTGGTTATTAATTTCTCAAAGGCTTTCCTGTTTTCAGCATATGCTGAAGTCTTTCCTGGGTTTTTCTTTCAGCAGCCAGGCTTAAAAAAGTTTCTCTTTCCAGATCGAGCAGGTATTGCTCTGAAACCTTTGTCGGCTGACTCAGATCTCCTCCGCACATCACATAAGCCAGTTTTTTGGCAATCAACACATCATGGTCGCTGACATATTTTGCCGTTCGCATCGCATTGATGCCTGTATACAACAAACCTAATCCTGATCTTCCTTGCACATTGATATTTTTTCTTTCCACCGGCATCACATATCCGTTGTCAAAAAGTTCTATCACAGATTTTTTGGCTCTGGCAATTCTTCGGTTGAGATTCATGCATATTTCATCGGTACCTTTTCGTAAAATACCCAAATCATATGCTTCGTGAGCGGAAGTGGATACTTTTGCCATGGCGATGTTAAGAAATCTTTTCTGTAAAAGTATATTTTCCGGCTCTCCTACATGCGTTTCATCTGAATTTCTCAGAACGGATTCTTTTGTGCCCGCTCCGGCAGGGATCATTCCTATGCCCGTTTCTACCAATCCGATGTATGACTCCGCAGCGGCTATTACCTTGTCGGCGTGCAACAATATTTCACAACCTCCGCCAATTGCAAGGCCATGAGGAGCTACCACCACCGGAATGGATGAATACCGTATGCGCATGACAGATTTCTGAAAAACACGAATGCTCATATCCATTTCATCAAATTCCTGTTCTGCAGCGAGCATAAACATGATGCCGATATTTCCTCCCGAACTAAAATGCGGACCCTCGTTGGCGATTACCAGTCCTTTGTATCCTTTTTCTGCAATATCTATAGATTGTTGAATACCCTGCAATACCTCAGTTCCGATATTGTTCATTTTAGTAGACCACTCCAGACCAATTACATCGTCTCCCAAATGGTAAGTCCTGCAGGCGCTGTTTTTCCAGATGGTTTGGTTGTCAAAATTTTTCATGACAATAAATGCGTCATTGCCATGTATGTTTTTATATTCTTTGGAGATAACGTCATAGCATAGACGCTTACCATTTGAAATTTTGTAAAAATGATTATATCCTTTTGCAAGCATTTCCTCCACCCAGGAAGCTACTTTGTAGCCTTCTTTTTTCATTTTATCTACTGTGTTCGAAATACCCAGTGCATCCCAGCTTTCAAAAGTCCCAATCTCCCAGCCGAATCCGGCCTTCATGGCTTCATCTATCTGATAGATATCATCGCTGATTTCGGGGATGCGATGGGAAATGTAGGAGAACAATCCGTAATGAAAATTGCGGTAGAAAGCTCCGGCCTTGTCGTCAGATTGCATCATCAACTTTAGTCTGTCCGGTATATTGTCAATCGCTTTGGCGCTGTCGAGCAGACTGAATCTTGGTTTGGATGCTGCCACATATTCCATCTTGTTCGAATCCAGCACAAGTATTTCTTTCGAGCCGTCGCTATTTTTTACTTTCTTATAAAACCCGCTGCCTGTCTTATCGCCGAGCAGTTTTTTTTCAGCCATGCTATTTATCCAGGAAGGAATAGCGAAGGTTTCTTTGGCTTCGTCATGTGGACAAAAATCATGCACACCTTTGGCTACCTTAATCAGCGTATCCAGTCCCACTACATCTGCTGTTCGGAAGGTGGCCGATTTTGGTCTGCCGATAATTGGACCGGTAAGCGCATCAATTTCTTCTATGCTTAACTGTAATTTTTCTTTAGCATGAAGAATATTCATGATGGAGAACACACCGATTCTGTTGGCGATGAATGCGGGAGTATCTTTACAGAGCACGGTGCTTTTACCCAGAAAAACATCTCCATAGTGCATCAGAAAGCTAATAACTTCTTTATCGGTATAGGGAGTTGGAATAATTTCCAGTAAACGCAAGTACCTGGGCGGATTGAAAAAATGTGTACCGCAAAAATGTTTTTTAAAATCATCCGAACGTCCCTCGGCCATGAGCTTGATTGGTATGCCTGAGGTGTTGCTGCTAACCAGACTGCCCGGTTTGCGGAATTTTTCTACGGCTTCAAAAATTTGTTGCTTGATATCTAGTCTTTCCACTACCACTTCGATGATCCAGTCGGCATCTGCTATATCCTGCATATTGTCGCTGAAATTGCCGGTAGTGATGTGCTGCATTACATCTTTATGAAAAACGGGAGAGGGGGAAGATTTGATCGCACTTGCAACTGCTTCGTTGACAATTTTATTTCTTTCCGATGGAGCTGCATCTTCGGAAGCAATATCGAGTAAAAGAACCGGTACGCCTGTGCCGGCAAAATGCATGGCAATACGGCTGCCCATGACGCCGCTGCCTAGCACCGCTACTTTTTTAATCGTTCTCTTAAGCATATTGCATGTTTACTGCCGGATTAACTTACGCTGCTGCCATTGGTTGTAAGCTCATCCGCGCTGATGAATTTGAGTTTGCCATTGGCATCTTCGGCCATTAAAATCATACCGTTGCTTTCTATGCCCCTCATTTTTCTTGGTGCCAGATTGGTTACTACCACTACTTTTTGACCGATGATGGCGGATGGCTCGTAGTGCAGAGCGATGCCACTCACAATAGTCCGCTTCTCGAAGCCGAGGTCAACCTCCAGTTTCAATAATTTATCTGCCTTCTCCACTTTCTCTGCTGAAACTATGGTTCCTGTCTTTAAATCTATTTTAGCAAAATCATCAAACTGTATGATTGGTTTCAGCGTTTTGGTTTCTTCGCCTTTGTTATTTCCCTGTTGATTAGATGCGTTATCCATCAATTTTTTTGTTTTCGTTTTTAATTTTTCAATTTGTGCTTCTACCTCAGCATCTTCCATTTTCCTGAATAACAATTCTGGTGCTCTAAGAGAGTAGCCCACACTGAGTAATTTATCTTTGCCTGCATTTTCCCACTCCAGCATTTTGTCTACCACCTTCATCATGCTGCACATTTTTTTTGCTGTAAATGGAAGGAACGGGTTTATCAAAATAGAAAGATTGGCCGTAAGTTGCAGACAAACATGCAATGCGTTGTCGATTTTTTTCTGAGCTTCCGGTGTGGGTTGTCCATCTTCTCCTACCTGCTTGGCAACAATCCAGGGTTCTTTGTCCTGCATGTATTTGTTACCTTTTCTTGCCAGGTCAATTACCTCAAACAATGCATCGCGGAATTTATATCCTTCAATATTTTTTTCTACTGTTTCTTTGGCAGCGCGAATGTCTTCAAATATTTTTTTGTCTGCCTCATCAGTAATATCAAGATGTATCGGCGGCACTTTTCCCTTACATAATTTATGCATCAGGACAAAAGTGCGGTTGACAAAATTTCCGAAGATAGCTACGAGTTCACTATTCAGCGCATCTTGAAAACCCTTCCAGGTGAATTCGCTGTCTTTTGTTTCGGGAGCGATGGCGGTAAGATAGTAACGCAAAGCATCCACCATCATGTCGCCGCCGTTTTCCTTTTTCACAAAATCGTTGATATACTCATCCATTTCAATGCTCCATCCTCTGCTGGTGCTCATTTTATCTCCTTCAAGGTTCATGAACTCATTGCTGGGCACATTGTCGGGCAGGATATTGCCGTGCAATTTGAGCATTACAGGGAAAATGATGCAATGAAATACAATGTTATCTTTTCCGATAAAGTGCACCAGTTTGGTGTCTTTATCTTCCCAATAAGGTTTCCAGTCTTTGTTGTTGTCCAGTGCCCATTGTTTGGTAGCGCTGATATATCCAATTGGTGCATCAAACCAAACGTACAGTACTTTTCCGTCGGCACCTGCCACTGGCACTTTTACGCCCCAGTCCAGATCACGGGTAACGGCTCTTGGCTGAAGCCCGCTGTCTAACCAGCTTTTGCATTGTCCGAGTACATTCGTCTTCCAGTCTGACTGATGTTCTTCGAGTATCCATTGCCGCAAGAAATCTTCATGCTTATTCAGCGGAAGATACCAATGCGTAGTTTTCTTTTTTGCCGGAGGGTTGCCGCTCAGTGTGCTTTTAGGATTAATGAGCTGCTCGGGACTCAGTGAGGTGCCGCATTTTTCACATTGATCGCCGTAGGCGCTGTCGTTTCCGCAAACGGGACAGGTACCGATGATATAGCGGTCGGCTAAGAATGTTTTGGCTTCCTCATCATACAACTGTTCTGATTCTTTAACCTCCAGTAATCCTTTATCATTCAGAGCAGTGAAAAATTCCTGTGCAGTTTCGTGGTGTATTTCGGCCGAGGTGCGGTGATAAATATCAAATGAAATGCCCAGATCCCGCATATTGCTTTCGAGAAGGGCGTGGTATTTATCTACGATTTCTTTTGGGGTAGTTTTTTCTTTAATGGCCTGAATGGTAATGGCGGCGCCATGTTCATCACTACCGCAGACGTACACAACCTCTTTTTTTTGAGCTCTCAGGTAGCGTGCATACACATCTGCAGGGAGGTAAGCACCCGCGAGGTGGCCAATATGCTTAGGTCCATTCGCATAGGGGAGTGCCGAGGTAATCAAATATCGTTTTGGGTTGGTCATTTTTCTTCCTTCTTAGCTGATTCTGACTAAATTTTGTCCTTTTTCCGGAAAATCCGGCAGGTAGCAAAAATACCATAATCGTAGCCAATGCCCAAATACGAAAAACGATGATAATCTTTTTTGATTAGCTTATTTCCTATTGTGTCAGTTGGTTAATTCTTGGTACAAAAAAATCATCAATCAAACAAATCAGTTGTAGGCCACTTGGTTATGGAGCTGATTTCTGATTTAATAGTATTATCTAAATCATTTAAAATTATACTTGCATCGTAATTCGTCCTGGTATTTGTAAGCATTACATAACTAAGATTGTTGTCTATTCTCTGTAAAATAGATGATGTACCGGGTATTGATCCGAAATGAACCCAATTGGTATAGCCAAAATAAAATTGATTCAATAAGTTGGCTGATATGATGTCCGGCCTTATAGTATTTCTGTCAATTTTCACCATAAGTCTGGCCAGGTCTTTGCTTGATGCAATCCATCCGCCATGAGAATCAAAACGAGCAATATTCATGATGTAAGGACTAAATTCACTTTGATAATATTTTACTTCGTTCACGGATCTCTCTGCTAAAGTGCTGCCTCCTATTTTCATGTTGTAAATATTACATGGAGTTAGGATTTTATTTTTTACATACTCTTCATAAGTCAAACCGGTAATTTTTTCAATTACTCTCCCTAATATACAATAACCGAAATTTGAATAATAATAGGTACTTCCGGGGTTGGCGCTTAAATTTCTGTTAGCTAATAGATCTGTAATTAATTGTGTTTGAGTTATATTATTTGATCTAAACATGGGATCATCAGGCGCATTTGTCCAGCCCGACTTGTGGTCTAATAAATGCCTTACTGTAATCAGGTCTTTTTTGGATCCTTGAGGGACTGCCCCAAAATCATTGCCCAAAATTGCACCTGATCCAAATACTTTTTGGTCTAAACTTACCAGGCCATCCTGAACCAATTTTAAAATAGCAATAACAGTTACAGGTTTTGAAACACTGGCAATTCTGTATAAATCATCATTGCTTGCTGTGGTATTTGCCTCTATATCAGATTTTCCATATGACTTTAAATAGACCAGTTTTTCATTTTTTATTATTGCGATGGATATACTTGGAGCATTGTATAGATTCATTTTAGAAAGAATCGCATTGTCAAAATTGGTAAAAACCTGATTGGAGGTATCCGGAGTTGAAATTTGATCTTTACTACAACCTAACAATATTGTATTTAAAACTACAAGTAATAAAAAATACTTTCTCATTATTATGTTTTTGATGCGCCTACTCTGTCAAAAGCGGTTTTCGGCTTCCCCGCGTAGAGTTGATTTTCTTTTTAGTTGCAGCCATATATAATTGCCCCAACTTTCTCGTTTTGGCAGAAAGTATAACGGCTGTTTATTCAAATATAATAAAAATCGGACTATTCCCTAATCGATTACTATTTGTTATTATTACTTCATATCATATTTGTCCAAATCCGGACCGTAGCCCGCTGGTGTAATTGCATCAACAGTCAGTCCCATTTTTTCATAAAAAGAATAAGTATGCTGACTTGTGCCGAGCGTGAGAAAATGATTTGGCCAATCTTTTTTAATAATATCTTTTCGGTAGTTGTAAAGTGCCGTTCCAAATCCTTGTCTGTGAAAACCTGAATGAATCATACCCCAGGCGAGTCTGGCTTCTTTTTGATCTTTTAAAATATAGAATCCGCCGCAGCCGATTATCCCAAATTCAGAAACTTCAATAACATAATAAACATCTCTTTCTGAATCTGTGTAGGTAGGACTTTGATAAATAGATGTATCGCTTGTCTGGTGATCGAGCCATTTTTCAAATAATTCAAACTCTTCATTGTCAAAAAACTTCGGACAATTACTTTTAAATATATCAAGGCATTTTTCCTTGTCTTCAATTTTATATTCGCGGATGGTCATAATAAAGAAGTACTGTTAGTGGTTGTTGAATGCAACTCCTCGTCACGGACGATTTATAATAAAGGAACGAATTTTTTATGAAATAAGGAAGTCAATTAATAAAAGGACTGCCGAGAACTGAAGAAGATTGGTAGAGGTATATGCTCAAGATAGTTTGTGTTTCTCAAATTTCGATAACTTTTGATATGCAGCGTTAGTTGTTAACGTATTTTATAATTGAAATTTAGCAATAGTGATATTAATCGCTACACTGATTGAATTAGGTCATTTATTAATATTGTATAAGTTGTAATTTGATTATTCATGGAATTTTAAATTTTAAACAAAAAAAGGTATCATGAGAAATATACTCTATCTAATTGCAGTGGTGCTTGTTATTATTTGGGCGGTGGGATTTATAGGATATCATGCGGGCTGGCTTATTCACATATTGCTTGTTATTGCGGTTGTCAGTGTTCTTCTAAGTATAATAAAAGGCTCTACAAGAAATTAGGTTGAATTGCTAATTGGGAATAGGATAATTGTATTTTCTAAATAGGAGCGAGGAGACCGGTCAGATATAAATTCAATCTTTTAAGATTTTAAAATTCGATTTTAAGTCTGGTGCAGTTTATTATTTTTTTTAAACAATCATCTTCCGCCTGGTGAAAAATCCTTGTTATATGATGGAGAAATTTTTAACCTTTAAAGCATCTATATTTATCTTCTTCTACTAGATCCAAAAATTTTTTTAAACTCTTGACTTCGGGTTTTGGCTCATAGGTTATCCATTTTAAATTTCCACTTAACCAATAAACTTTCCAAATACCTTGGCGTTTTATAAACGTGGCTTTTGCATAGCCATACTCTTTGAAAACAGTTTTATCTTTCCAATCAGGCCTGATCTCAACTAATATTATACTTTGGCCTTCAATCTGATATCCCAAATCTAGTTTTGGTCTAATTTCTTCAGGGGGTCGAATCTTTTGAATATAATTTTCGAGGGTTTCAATAATATCAACAGTCATTAAAGCTTCAAAAGGCATAGTATAATATTTAAATCAAGATTCATTTTATTGCTCAAATGAGCTTGTGGCTAAAGGTTTTTGGCTAGGAGTTCATACTGGATTTCTCAGCAGAAAATTGTCAACCCGGCACAATAGCCCAATTGGAAAACTGAACTTAAATTTACTACAGGCAGCACGGCTTGACATCAAACCCTTGTTAGCATTAGTGGCTCTATTTCTCGTCCGCTTCATTTTCAAACAGTTCGTGTAGTTTTTGTTGTAAAATTTTCTTGTCAGGCAGTTGCGTTTTATATTCAGAAACCATTGTCGGGGAAAGGCTTCTGCTTAGGGCATATTCTACAACTTCACTGTCTTTGTCCTTGCATAAAAGAACTCCAATGCTTGGATTTTCATTTGGCTTTTTAACGTCCCTGTCTAATGCTTCCAAGTAAAAGTTAAGCTGTCCCAAATGCTCTGGTTTAAACTTGTCTGCTTTAAGTTCAAATGAATTCCATTTCTTCAATGGTTTTACAGCTTGAAAAAATCAGCAGATTGTTTGTCCAGCTAATTTCTCTCACCAGTGTTGAGAGTTTTGGGAAGTCCTTGTAGGTCTCGTAAAACTCCTTCATTCTCCAAATATTTTTGTCGGAGAAGCCTTTTATCTCTGGTTCGTGTTTCTGTATAAAATTGGCTAATTCTGTTACAATAGAGTCGCCCCATTCTGATTGTTCAATTTTCTTGCTAATATATTCTCCGATATTCCAATAGAGGTTTATTAGTTCAGCGTTTACGGCTTTTATAGCATTAGTCCGAGATTGTTTGATTAGCTGAATTATGTCCGTAAAACGATTGTCCATTGTTTATTTCTATATGCTACAAATTTATGTTTTTTCAGTCGTGTTTCTCTTTTGGAATCGGTTTTTTGCTGTTACAGCTAACGTTTCGCAGCTACAAGAAGTTGGCGATTTCGGAAACGAAAACTTTCTGCCACCACTGAACTCTTGATACGAAGCACAAAGCTTCATTTAACCACTGAACCGCCAATTTCTTGTAGGTGCTGTTATGCCTTCGTTCTTCTTTCGTCAGTATCATCGTCAGTTAAGGTTAGCTTTATATTGCATTTATTCGCATTTGCAATTCAGTCAGTCTGTTTATAAGTTGATCAAAATCTAATGGGGTACCGTAAATCATACTCCCTTTCATTTCTTCATAGTCAGCTTCCCACATTTTTATGATGGAGTCGGGCGGAATAAATTTAATGTTTTCAGGATTATGTTTTGCATAATCAATACCTGAAATAGCTGCGAATTTACTACGATGTCTGATGATTGTGTTGTACAGTTTCCTGTCTTGCAATGCAATTTCTGCGTATTCAGTTTGGCAAAGTTTTTCAATGTCGTAAAGGTGTCTGCTAAGACGTTCAACTCGTATTTTGCCAAACGGTTTTTGAAATTCTTCGTGCAATAAAAATATCTTTTCTAAAAATGTCCGTTCGGGATTTACAACAGTAATGGTAATTGGTTTATCCGTAAAAGGATTGTCTTTGTAGATTTCAGAAACAAATGTTCCGAAAGTTCTTTGCGTAAACGGTTCTTTTAATGAACGGCTACCCACCTCAACTAAAACACCAGGTTTCAGATAGGTGTCTGTTTCCGTAAGTTTGTTGTAATAGATTTCAATAATTAAAGGGTCTTGGTCGTGATTTTCTACTTCACGAGGTTTTACGGTTACATTCTTAAAACCCAATTCCGTAAATTTATTTTTCAATTCTTCGGTAAAAACTTCTGAAATAAATTGAAACGATTTTCTTCTTAGTTTTCTAATGTCACCTTTTGTGAGTTCGCCCGAAAAACCAAGAAATTCTCTGTCTAAGGCTAAATCAATATCTTCCGAAAATCGGTGTATAACGTTCCAGCCTTTGCTTAGCGAAGTTCCACCTTTGAAAATCAAGGCGTTTGCACAATCCATTGAGAAAATCACGGATAAGGTATGTACTACCCACCAATCTTTTTCTGCGGCTGATGAAGAAGGCAAGCCGATTTATCGGCTTGTTTCGGTAAACAATCTGATTTTGGTTTCATCGGGTAGCTGAAACCATTCTTGTAAATGTGTGAACTTATTCATTGTCTGTCATCAATTTTCGAATCCAAACAGGTGCTAATTGCAAATCGTGCTGCAAATGTTTTAGATTTTCATTTTTCAAAATCTTCTTTATCTGTTTTATTTCTTCGGCTGTTGCTTGGTCTTTGCCGATTGACCGCAATGCCTGAATTGCCAATGTGCTGATTTCGCCAACAAACGCCAAGTTTTTAGAGCTCGCTTTTTTAAATGTAATGGCTTGTTTCCCGATTTTGATTTTTCGTGCCGAAGTGTCGGAATAAAAAACAATATTCAAAGGAACTTGCATTGTCAAACCCAATTTATACATTGCATAACTGCCTGTAGGTATTACGGTAGCTCTGTCCCTTTTCGCAATGGCAAACGCAATTTGCTCAATGCTCGGAAATACTTTTCCAATGTAATTATCAATTACAGGTCGAACATAAATACCTTGTGCAATTCGTTCTATCTCTCCCGATTTTACTAAGCGCTCCAATGACTTATTTGCTGATTTAGCGTTGGCGATTTTGGTAAAACTGTCCACAAAGAAAAGCGTTCCTCTTGGGCTTCGCTTTATCTTGTCTAATACCTGTATTTCAATGCTTTTTGACATTATTACGGTTTAATATTGTCGCAAATTTAGTAAATATTTGCGACAAATAAACAAATTGAGAATGATCTTTCTATAAAAGTTGAATCGGTTAATTTTCTGAATAGTCATAAATGCTTTTTTTGCCTGATTTTAAAAATTCAAAGAAATTTAGCCCTTGATATTTACAGGTTTGAAGTATAGAAAGTAAAATCAAGTGATGTTCTATATTTTTCTTTGTAAGGCTTTTACTGATTTTCTTTCTCCATTTAGCAAATGGCTTTATAGAGTGTTCTCGGCCATCACGGTGATGGGGGTTCGTAAATAAAATTATTTTTTGGCAGCGCAAGAGCGTATCATTGTGAAGCTCAACCCGGCACTGCCAACAGTTATTGCCCGACTGACGTAAAAGTGGTGTTATCAGAAGCCAGAAGGTTGTATCCTAAATGAGTATTTATATTCATTTGTTTGTGTGGTTTTCTAATTGTTTCTAATCCTAATTCCTTAACTTCAACTTCATCGGCTGGGTCACACGAGAAATATCCAGCTGGCAGTACTGTTCAAAATGTTTGATGAATGTACTGGTATGGGCTTCCTTTAATTCAGCATCTTTATCAGACGAAGACAAATTATTTCGTGCAGCAGCCACTGCCAGAGCATAACGCCACATGGCCTCTCGAATCAAATTAGCCGGTTGTGTCTCGAGTTTGAGCCAGCGGACGGGCCCGCTGAAATACCAATCGAATGTTTTTTGGTAAATCGTTATTGCACGGGGTAAGGCATCTGCACGCTTAGTGAAGATTGCTGAATCCAATTTAAAACGACCCTCAATCAAAGCAGTTTCAAGTTTTTTCTGAGGGGTAAATCCGGCGCTGTAAATACTTTTATAACTTTTTCCCTTCCAATAGCGATATTGATGTTCCCCATCCCGAACGCAAGTGATGGAGTCTCGACCATAATCATCCATAAAGTAAGAAATCCACCAAAGACCCCGTTGAATAAATCTATTCGATCCCGCAGTGAGCTCTT
This sequence comes from Chitinophagaceae bacterium, assembly GCA_947458275.1. Classification (GTDB taxonomy): domain Bacteria; phylum Bacteroidota; class Bacteroidia; order Chitinophagales; family Chitinophagaceae; genus Ferruginibacter. The sequence continues at coordinate 231,211 of CANGYR010000001.1, read as the reverse complement.
TATACATATTATCAAAGCTATAAATTCCAATAGTTGTCAAGGAAATATAGCGTCGGTCGATGTATTCTTCAGGCGAAACATCTTTACGGCTAACCATTCCAAAAGCAGTCTCTTTTCTATCATTTTTTTTTGCTTTCCAGGGCAAATCTATTGGATACAATAATTTTGGAGCTGTAGTTGTTACAACCTTGATTTCATTCAGATCGTCTAAGCCCAAAACATCATTTATTCTGCTTGCAGACATCAGCGACAGTTCAGACGCTTGAATATAACCCTCTGAAAGAACCGTCACATTGTTAATATTGTAATAATCTGCTTTCACCTCCGGTTTTGAATTCAGTATCTTCTCTGACTCGTACCATTTCCAAAGCCAGCTCAATGCATTTAACAACTTGTCCGCAGGGGTATTTGCTGCCCCATATGCATTAGAGGCCTCTTCCATCCCTTGTTGTAATAGCTGGAGTGAGCGCTTTTTTTGCGGAGCGGTCTTTTGCTCAACCTCAGCTCGCTTCCTCTCTTCATTTCTTTCCATTTGTTCGTACTCTCTCGACGCTTGTCGACGTGCTGCTTCTTTCTTTTGTTTATTGGCTTGAATGACCGATACAAGATTGGCTGTGGATTCAGCCAGACCGTTAATGGACTCTTTCAGCTGCTGCTGATTGCGAGCTGTGGCCTGGGCTTGTAATTGTTGCACCTGACGAATTGTTGCCGCATCACCACTGGCCTGCGCCATGAGCGAGGCGTTAGATAAATGCATTTGTTGAACGATGGAGTTTTGTCCCGTCTGTTGTGACCGTTGCAGATCATCCAAGGCCGTATTTTTATAGATATTACGCTGTGCAGCTGCAGGATCTACAGCAGGTGCCGTTGGTTTATTCGTAGCAGTTGATGTTTGGGTTTGGTTTGATGAACCGGTGGGTCCTGACTCTGTGCCCGAAGGTCCGGAACTTGCATTGGATCCACTGCTTCCGGATTGGGTTGTATTTCCACCGGAATTACCTCTACCTGAATTAGAGTTATTTGTTGATGCATTGGCTGTAGCTTTTTGTTGTTGCTGTTGGTTATATGACTCTTCAGACATCCCGTTTATGTATGTCTTGGTGCCTGAGTTATCGCCAACAACCCGAATCTTTTTATTTCCATTTTCAAATTCCATTTCAACGCTGGTCACATTGGGCAATGATTTGAAGTGGTGATAGTTGCCCGTCTTACTTGACACTTCCCCGCTCCCTATTTCACTGGAAAAACTCTCACTATACATTTTCCCATCACAATCGAGTCCCTCTAATCGAATCTTGACGGATGCCCGATAAAGAAGGTTATGCTTCATTTGTACAAAATTGTACCCACAGCCACAGTTCTTACTGGGAAATTCCAATCGGTACTCTACCGCACCGTAGGAAAAATTCCATCCACTCCTCCATGAAGACCAAGACTTTCCACAAGGGTTACTCCCTTGTGCCTGTACACCATGATGCAAAAAGGAGCTGATCAAAAAGAAGAAAAATAATTTTTTCATACATTCTTTTTTATTGTTTTTTAATGGTCAATATAGTATAGCTTAAAAGATCATTCCTGTTGGTATTGAAATTTAGTTATGGCTATTCCATTTTATAATTTTTATGGCTTTATTGGTTATATGTGATGAGGCAAATTATAAAATTATCAAACAAAATTAATCCTTGAGACAACGCACAGAAAAACCACATATCTTAAGGAAGGCGTCCGTGATAATTTCGCCGTCGTATCTCACGATGCGGAACTCGGCATAGACAGTATCCCTCTCCATCTCCGTAGAACTCCACCAGCCACCGCAGCTGCCAATGGATTCGAACGAGCCTTCGCTGCTGGGGTAGCGGTAGCCACCCGGAAGCCCTGAAAAGCCACTTTCATTAGTTCCGTTGCCATTATCTTTCCACCCACTGGTGCTTTTCATTTTTTTTCCTGCTTCGTCTTCACCTCCCAAATAATTGATTAAAATAGTCCATTCATCATTCGTTGGGATATGATATCCAATAGGAGCGAGACCCCTTGGGTCATTCACGGCATACCAATTATACAGTTTGCCATATTTTATTCCATTTGTGGCAATATTTTCGTTATAACACCAGGCAGGCTGCTTGTTCTTGTCGGCTTTTTCCCATTCTTCATCGGTCTTGGCTTGAGGTATGGTGTCGCCATTACGAAAAGTCCTCACGTTCAAATTATGGGTCATCCAAACTTGCTTGCCAATGGTAATAGTTTGAGCATCTGTAATGCAACTGAAACTAATTAAAAAAAAAGCGGTAAGAGAACTTAATTTAGTCATATTGTCTTCTTTATGTAATTACAGGTCTTGTTATAAGGCTTTCCATTATACCAATAAAATACATTCACTAAAACAAATTTATCAATTCCTGTGGTGAGTTTTGAAAAATTTTTGGGTCTCCGTAGTGTTCGTTGGCAACACAATCATCGTATGTAATTTTCAACCCTTTCAACAATATTCAACCCTTCCTCGCGACGCAACATTGATTTTCAATCACTTATAAATATTCATCTCCTCAACATAAATCGGACTGTCGACAGATAAAAACTACAAAACACTATGAAATACATGATTTTGAGTTAGCGCTTTAAAGGGTTTAGTTGCGGCAGTACTGTCGGAGAGCCAAACTATGAAAGGAATCTCATATTGTTCCTTAGGAGCAAAACTCATCGGAACGCCGTGCATATAAAGATTTTTTTCACCTAATGACTCGCCATGATCAGAAACAAAAATCATTGTGCTGTTGTACGCCTGGAGTTGTTTTAATTGCTCAATCACACTATGTAAAATATAATCTGTGTAAATGATAGAATTGTCATAGGCATTCACCAGTTCAGTTTGTATGCAGTTTCCAAGCTCAACGCTGTTGCAAACAGGTTTAAAAATTTCAAAAGCAGGAGGATATTTTTTACTGTAAGTAGGTCCGTGGCTGGTACTGGTATGCAATACGACAAGTATTTTGTTTTTTTTGCTGGCTAATATTTACTCCTTCAGACCTGACAAAAGTATTTCGTTGTAATCGCAGTTTTCTCCTTTGCAATTTGACTTCAGAGATTCTTTGTTTTGATAGTTTTTTACATGAACAGGAGTTTCGCCCCAGTTGGTATTTCGCCAGATTACCTCTACATCGTTTCTATTCAGGTAGTTGGGCAATATTTCATATAAATCATCAGAACCCGAAAGTGATAAGATGCATTTTAAGCCGGCAGTGGTGTAGGTGGCGCAACTCGTGGCATCGAAATGAAACAAATTTGATGTTTGGGAGAGCAGAGGATTGGTGTTTTTGGAATAGCCATATAAAGAAAAGTTCTGCTTTCTCGCCGATTCACCGATTACCAACACCACTATTGATTTTTTGTCGTCTTTTATGGAAGCATTTGGCAATAAAATTTCTTTCTCATTGGTTTTTTGCTGGCGAATTAAAACAATCGAAGTGTTCACTGAATAACACCAGGGCATAGCCAATGCACCTAATTGCTTTGAATTTTTATCTATCCAAAGCCAATTGGAAGAATTGATAAAAGCTACAGTAGTTATAAATAACAAGGTAAGTAACGATGTGATTAAAAATCTTTTCAACGGCTCATAAATGAGTTTGGCTTTAATGATATATACGGCGGGTAAAATACCTAAAATGATTACGTATAAAATTAATTTGGTTGAAATAAAGCTTGAAGACTCTTCAATATTTGTGTTGAGCACATTTCCCATCAAGATTCCGTCAATAAGCACTCCGTATGTATTGACAAAATAGAAGGCAACTGCATTCAGGAAAAAATAAGTGCTATTAGAAATTTACCGACATATTTTGATAAATAAAAAAGCAGGTAAAAGACAAATGCATTTGCAATCAGCATCAGAACAACCAGACTGACGATTGCCATCCCGCCATTGAAACTTTTATAGTTGATGTTTTTGAAAACATACTTGAAAAAAGGATAGTGGAAAAGTAAAAAATTAAGAACACTCAACAACAGGACAAAGCGGGATAATTTAATGTCGGTTTTTAGCATATCTGTTTTCAGAGTTTGAGTTGGTTAAGGCGCCATAATTGTAGACGGCAATTCCCAAGGTATCGTCTGTCCAGGCCTTTAATATTGCATAGTATCTGGATAGTTTTTTTTGCAAATTAGTTCATTCAAACGAATATACATTCCAAAAGAATAGAGATATTCTAGGAGGGTTTAATGGGTTCAATAGGTTGAACAGGTTGGCACATCTTCACATCAGCACATCTTCACATCAGCACATCTTCAAATTCTAGCCCACAATTCGTATTTTGCAATCACAGATCAATTATGCACCGTAAATCCTTTTTAGGTTCTATATTCTCTGCTCTCGCCATTCATCCATTGTTTGGCCAACCCGCTTTTGACAATAATGTCTTTGTGCAGGAAGAGACAGCATCCGGTATAAGGCCGCCATATCTTCAAGCAGGAGATGTTATCGGGATCACTGCACCGGCAGGCTATATCAGTATGGATGACATACAGTCAGCAGTTAATAAAATCCGGGAGTGGGGATTTAAGGTAAAAGTCGGCAGTAACATCGGTAAGAGAGATTTTACTTTTGGCGGGACTGACGAAGAAAGAAGAGATGATTTGCAACAGATGCTGGATGATACATCAGTCAAAGCCATTCTCTGCGCAAGAGGCGGTTATGGTATTGTCAGAATAATTGACCAACTGGATTTTACTCATTTTAAAAAACATCCGAAATGGATTATCGGATTTAGCGATGTTACTATTCTACACAGTCATATTCATAAACATTTCGGTATAGCAAGCCTCCACGCAAAGATGTGCAACAGTTTTCCGGCTGAATGGTCACTGGCAGAACCGGAACAAAAAAAATCTATTGAGTCGATTTACGAGTGCCTCTCCGGAAAAATTTTGCGGTACGAGTTTGCTCCAAATATGGATAATAAAAAAGGTACGGCAACCGGCACGCTCATCGGTGGCAATTTATCTATCATAACATCCCTCTCCGGTACATCAAGCGATATTTCTACAAAAAATAAAATACTTTTTCTGGAAGAGACGCATGAATATCTCTACAGCATAGACCGTATGTTTTGGAATTTGAAAAGAACAGGAAAGTTGAATCATCTGAAGGCATTAATCATTGGCGGCTTCAACATTAAAAAAGATGATGAAGGAGAGGAGTTTGGCAAAACACTCGAACAGATTGTGCTGGAAAAAACCGCCGAATATAATTATCCGGTTTGTTTTGGTTTCCCCGTAGGACATCAAAAATTTAATGTGGCATTGAAATGCGGCATGATTCATACACTTTGTGTAAATGAACATTCGGTTGAACTAATTGCAGAAGAATGAATTGTTTTTTTATTGAATATTAATGTCGTAATTTGAATATAAATTATAAATCAAATTTTTAATGGACATCCTCAAAGTCAATGATCTTTCCAAAAACTACGGCTACATAAAAGCATTAAAAAATGTAAGCTTTTCAGTCCCGCAAAATACGGTTTATGGTATATTGGGACCCAACGGAAGTGGCAAGACTACCTTACTTGGAATTATTACTGATGTGCTAAAACAATCAGGAGGTAGTTTTCAGTTGTTTGAAGAAGCACCTGATGCATCTCACCGAAAAAAAATTGGTACGCTACTGGAGACGCCTAATTTTTACCATTATCTCAGCGCAGTGAAGAATTTGAAAATCACAGCAGCCATCAAAGGGCGGGGCGCGGATGATATAGACAGGGTATTGGATGTAGTGGATTTAACCAAAAGAAAAGACCACGCTTTCAGCACTTATAGTCTTGGTATGAAACAGCGGCTTGCTATTGCAGCTGCTCTGCTAGGTGATCCGGATGTGTTGATTTTTGATGAGCCTACCAACGGCTTAGATCCTGTGGGAATAGCTGAAATCCGGGAGTTAATTATCAAATTGGCAGCAAGTGGTAAAACCATCATCATGGCCAGTCACTTACTGGATGAGGTGGAAAAAGTTTGTACGCATGTGGCCATTCTCAAACAGGGAACGCTGATTACTCATGGAAATGTGAATGAGATTTTGGTGAATGATGATATTGTGGTAGTGGCGTCTTCTGATAATGAAAAGTTGAAAAATATTTTAATTAATTTTCCCGGAAACACTATGGTATTGTTGTCAGACAATACGGTAAAAGTCCATCTGCCCAATGGCACAGCCAATCTGGAAGAAATCAATCGTTATTGTTTTGAAAGAGGAGTGGTGCTGTCGCAACTACAACTCAGGAAAACTAGTCTGGAAGCTAAATTCATGGAACTCACCAATTAAAATCAAAAATTCTAATCATGTTGCATTTGTTAAAAATTGAATGGCTAAAAATAAAAAGTTATAAAGCTTTTATCATCATCCTGAGTTTTTTCTGTGTGGGGATACTGGCATCGAATTATATGGTGTATTCCGTTTTTTCAAATCTTTCCACCAATCAAGACACCCAGGTTGTGGTTCAGGAATTCAACCCCTTTAAATTTTCCGGTGTATGGCAGACGGTCAGTTATATTTCGGGTTACCTGCTGATTTTACCTGCGATACTACTTATCGTTCTTGTTACAAATGAATTTACTTACAAAACTTCCCGACAGAATATTATTGACGGTCTGAGTAGAGCTCAATTTATTGGCGTTAAAATTTTACTTGCTTTTCTGTTGGCTTTACTGTCTGTACTACTTGTGATTGCCACAGGATTATTTTTTGGTTTCCGCTCAGGCACTTCATTTGAATGGACCAAATTTTCAAACGTGGGTTATTTCTTTCTGAAGGCACTGTCGTACAATCTGATAGCGGTGTTGATGGCTGTAATGATAAGAAGAACAGGATTTGCAATCGGCGTTTATTTTATTTATATGGGTGCGGAAAATATCATTGCTCAACTGCTGGATGTATGGAGTATTAAACTTAAGAATGCAAACAACATTGACCTTGGCAGTATGGGCGATTATCTTCCTATGAGCGCGTCGGATGGATTACTCGCTTTCCCCAATAATCCATTCAAGGAATTAGCAAAAAATGCCATGCCGACCGAGTATTTTGGTGTGACCTTGATTATGGTGTTTTTTTATATAATTCTTGCCTCAGGGCTTTCCATCAGAAGCGTGGTGAAAAGAGATTTATGATCGCCTCTTTATTAACTGATTGATGGCAGCTTCTATGGAAGGATAAAGAAAAGTAAACCCTTCTTTTTTTATTTTATCACAACTTACTGTGGTACTCTTGAGCACTTCAATGCTTCTGCTGCCCATCATTATTTTCAATACAAATGATGGTACATGCATGGGGATGAAAAATCTCCCTCTCATGATTTTTGCTAGCGTAAGCATCAGTGTTTTATTGCTGATAGGATTGGGCGCTACGGCATTGTAACTGCCTTTCATAGTATCGTTCTCCATTGCATAAACAAACATACGGCATAGATCATCTATGTGGATCCAGCTCACCATTTGCTTGCCGCTTCCCAGAATGGGAGCAATGCCAAAAAGGACTGGTCTTTTGAATTCTTTCATGGCGCCGCCATCGTTGGCCAATACGATTCCTGTCCGCAGTTTACAAACTCTGATACCAATTTTTTCTGCTTCCTCCACGCTTTGTTCCCATAACATGCATGTTTCGCCCAAAAAATCGGGTGAAGAAAGATCATTTTCCGTGAATGCGGTTGTATCCGTTTTATCCGGACCGTACCAACCGATGGCAGATGAACTGATAATTGCTTTTACTTTATTGCTGTTGGCTGAAAGTGATTTAATAATCAGTTTACTGCTATTGGTGCGGCTTTCCAGGATTTCTTTCTTGTACGCTTCTGTCCATTTTTTATCTACTACTCCTGCGCCGGCCAGATGTATGATGTAATCGGCTGTCTGAAGGGCATTGACATCTATTGTCTGTTTTTTTACATCCCAGTGGGCATATGATAAACGGTCGTTGCTTCCTTTGTTGGCAATATCTCTGGTTAATACAATTACCCGATAGCCTTTATTTATAAGGGCTTTAGTTAAAGTCCTGCCAATAAGCCCGGTCCCACCTGTAATCAATACTGTTTCCATAATCATTTATTCAAACAAATTATTTAACGGATTGTTTCAATAAAGGTAGTTGCGTTTTGTTGTAATTTTACCATACCATATTTTAAAGTCATGCTTGAGGTAATATCACTTCTTAATAGTTGCCGAATAAAAAAAATAAAAAATCTCTTTTTTATATTATTTGTTTTTGGTTTTAGTAATTCACAGGGCCAGAATTTTATAATTTCTGATATAAGCAGGAGCGACAACAGCAATATCAGATTTGAAATACTCGGAAAGTTCAAGGGCAATGTACTTATTTATAAAAACATTTCAAGAGAACATTTCCTTACCAAGTATGATGACTCCATGAGGTTGATTGAATCAGTGCCGATGGACTTTTTACCGGACAAGATATTTAACATGGATTTTATTAATTACCCCGGTCATTTTTTTCTTGTTTATCAGTTTCAGGTGAAGAATATCGTTTATTGCAATGCAGTTAAGATAAATGTTGAAGGAGCTAAAATAGGTGAACCAAAAGTGTTGGATACCACCAATGTGGGCTTTTTTGCTGATAATAAAATTTATACCACCACATACAGTGAAGACAAAAAACGAATTCTGATTTATAAAAGGAATATTAAAAATGATGAGATAGCTGTTGCAGCAAGGGTATTTGATGAAAATTTACAGTTAACAGACAGCACCCGGCAGGTATTTCCTTATGATTCAAGGTCGGAGACATACAGTGATCTGGCAATTGATAACCGAGGAAATTATGTTTATGCAAAAGAGACGAATAGCAAAAGAGGTTCCGGCATAACAACTATTGATTTTTTTGTTCATCGGTCAGGGGTAGATAGTTTCTTAACTCAAAGAGTTGCTTTAGAGAAAAAATTTACGGAAGGACTTTTCATAAAAGCGGATAATCTCAACAAAAAGTTTGTCCTGAATTCATTTTGTTACATGAATCGAAAGAAACGACTTGACGGATTGTTTACCGTGATGCTGGATACCGACAGTTTTACCCAAATCAAAACGGCATATAATATTTTTTCTGACTCTCTGAGAAGTAAATCGAATACTTCCTATCAGTATTCATTTGATTATGAAAACCTGAACATCAAAAACGTAATAATGAAAAAAAACGGCGGGTTTATCATATTGTCTGAAGATGCGTATTCTGAAACCATCGGAAACAACAATATGTGGAATCGCGGTTTTTTCAACAACATGCCGATGGGAGGTTTTTCTGATTATTATCTGTACAATCCTTATATGTATTATGGCTACCGACCTTTCAATAATTTCGGGCTGAATCAAACCGTGCGGTATTATTCAAATGATATTGTTGTAGCCAATATAGACAGTTCCCTCAATCTGGTGTGGAACAGCTTAATCAGAAAGAAGCAAATGGATGTCGACAACGATAATTTTATTTCATTTTCCACATTCAATTCGGCCGGTGAAATCAAATTCTTTTTTATTGAAAGAGAGCGAACAAGACAGGTGATCAGTAACCATGGGTTATTTCCGGATGGCGAAATAAGAAGATATGCTACTTTAAAGAGTCCCGAGAGTAGATATGATTTCATGCCCAGACTTGCCAAACAAATAGGTTCTGCGCAAATGATTATTCCGTTTGTATATTTGGGAAAAATTGGGTTTGCTAAAATTGAATTATAAAAATAATGGTAGGTACATTTAAGGCCAATATTCCATATAACAACTTCCTGCTTTTTGTATACGGATTTGTGCTCTATCTGCCGATGTTCCTGCACCCCATTGCTCCCATAAAAGCAGAAACGGATGTAGTGTTTTATCTTTTTATGATAAACACACTTTCTTTTGCAGCCAAAAGCTTTCCGCTTTTATTCAGCATTGTTTCTTTCATATTAATTTTCATTCAGGCACTCATGCTGAACATGCTGGTAAATAACCAACGCCTCCAGACGCGCCCGAGCTATCTTACCGGGATGTGTTATTTATTGTTTACGGCTGTTTTTACAAAATGGTACGGTCTTTCAGCCTCATTGATTGCTTCAACATTCCTTATCTGGATATTGACTAAACTTTGTTATCTTCAGAACAATCCCCATCCTAAAACGAGCTTGTACAATATCGGGTTATTGATGGGGGTAACTACTTTTTTCTATTTCCCTTCTATAGCCTTTATTTTTCTCGTTTTGATGGGAATAACCATTACGAGGCCGTTTAGATTTTCCGAATGGATCATAGCATTTGCCGGAATCATAACGCCTTATTATTTCTTTTTTTCTTATAATTTTCTTCTTGACAAGAAGCAACCTGATTTCAGCAAGTTATTTGATTCCGGTTTGCCTTCTTTCTTTAAAACAGGCTCGGAATATGCAGCATTGACGATTATTGTAATCGTTGTTTTGTTGGGCATTTATTGGGTGCAGGACAATATGAGACGGTTGCTAGTACAATCCAGAAATACCTGGGCTATTATTTATATTTTTATGCTTATTTCATTGGTTGTTCCTTTTCTGAATCGACCGGAGGGGTTAAGCAACTGGCGCTTTTCGATAATCCCTTTTTCCTGCTTTGCTTCGGCATTTTTTCTATTTCCCTTAAAAAAATGGGTTTCCCTGGTGGCGCACTGGGCGCTTGTTTTACTAGCTTTCTGGATGGGATATATTTATATAACTCACTAAATAAGGATTGTTTTATTAAATTTGCCGGAATTTATCTAAAGACAATAAAATATTCAGCATAATGAAATTTGGTGTTGTAGTTTTTCCGGGGTCAAATTGTGACAGAGACATGATAGAGGCGCTTCAAAATGATCTGGGGCAGGAAGTAATTCCGCTCTGGCATAAGGACAAAGACATTAGCATGTTTTCTACATCAGATTGTATTGTTTTGCCCGGAGGGTTTAGTTATGGTGATTATCTGAGATGCGGAGCCATCGCCAGATTCAGCCCGATGATGGAGCGTGTTATTTCCTTTGCACAAGACGGCGGTAAGGTACTGGGTGTTTGTAACGGATTTCAGATTCTATGTGAAAGCGGATTGTTGCCCGGTGTATTGCTGAAAAATGATCACCGCAAGTTTATCTGTAAAAATGTATATATCAAGCAGCCTTCGAAAGACAATAACTCTGTATTGAAAATACCGGTTGCCCACGGAGAGGGAAGATATTTTGCTGATGAGGCTACTTTGAAACAACTGCACGAAAACAATCAGATTATCTATCAATATTGTGATGCATCGGGCTCGGTGGTGCCTTCGGGTAATCCTAACGGAGCATTGGACAATATCGCAGGGATTACCAATGCCGGTAGGAATGTATTTGGGATGATGCCCCATCCGGAGCGGGCTTGTAGCTCAGCATTGGGAAATACTGACGGCATATCTGTTTTCAAAAGTTTACTGGGAGTTGCCTGATATCCTATTATTAACAAACTTTAACAGCGGTTACCCCTGGTTAGTAATATTTTTGTATCTCATACGGTTTAATTAATACTGTATTTAATTAGAATCAAAAGCTTTTAGTTATGCAAAAATTTATCTTTTCATTCTTTACAGCTTTTATATTTTTTGTTCAATCAGTTTCTGCACAGATTGAAAATCCGGTTAGCTGGACTTATACTGCAAAAAAAATATCCGCTAAGTCATACGAACTCCACATCACCGCAACCATAGCCGATAAGTGGCATATATATGCTCAGAATGCGGGGAATGGTCCTGAACCCACCTCATTCATCTTTTCTAAAAATCCTTTGGTGAAATTGGATGGTTCGGTTAAAGAAGTGGGAAAGCTTGAGACCTCCTACGACCCCAATTTCAAATCTACTCTTCGTTTTTACAGCAATAAAGTTGATTTTGTACAGAAAATAAATCTGAAATCATCTGCATCTACTGTTGTGAAGGGCACCATGACCTATATGGTTTGTAATGACAAAAAATGTCTCCCTCCGAAAGATGTGCCATTTTCCATAAAAGTTGCAGGAAAATAAATTCTACCTTTGAGCAAATTTCTGCAATTCCGGAATTTGTTAATTCATCTCTTTATGAATTTATACAGAGTAATTTTCTATTTATTTTTTCTTTCAACTCTTTTCACTCAAAATGTTTTTGCTGAGGACAGTCTTATTGTAAAATGGGAGACTAGTCATACAAAAAAATCAGACCGGCTTTATGAAATTCGGCTAAAGGGTACTATAAAAAGTGGCTGGCATCTTTATGAAAAAAATGAAGCGGATCAATTGGCGGGTTTAATCTTATCGTCCAATGATGGCATAATATTGACTGATAAATCTAACATTACATCTTCCTTTCAACATTTTAAGGATCCGGTTTTTGATAATACAGACAAATCAGCTGCATTTGATCAAATTGAAATCACGCAGGTTATTGATATAGGAGAGAAGCGTATCTCCACTTTCAAATTGTTGTTAAGCTATGAAGTAGCTGACGAAACTAATTTCTTACAGGAAGAAGAAAAGATTACAGTAGCGCTTGACTCTTCTGCTACAAAAAAATCTTCTGTCAGAGTTCTTATTCCTTCAATAGATAGCAACCATCCTTTGTCTGACTGTGGCATTTCAGATGCTGCAGAGACTAATACCAAATCTAAAGGACTGCTATCCCTTTTTCTTTTAGGATTTTTCGGCGGGCTACTGGCCATTTTTACACCCTGCGTTTTTCCAATGATTCCGCTTACCGTATCTTTTTTTACCAAAAAGGCAACGAGCAGAAAGGCGGGCATTTCAAACGCAATGCTGTATGGCTTTTTTATCTTTTTGATTTACATACTGCTTAGTCTTCCTTTTCATTTTCTGGATTCCATGAATCCTGAAATATTGAATAATATTTCTACCAATGTGTACCTGAATATTTTCTTCTTTGTTACATTCATCTTTTTCGCGTTGTCTTTTTTTGGATTATATGAAATAAACCTTCCGGCATCTTTATCAACAGGGAGCGACAGTAAAGCTGGTGTAGGGAATGTGATGGGCATCTTTTTCATGGCGCTAACTTTAGCTCTGGTATCTTTCTCCTGTACCGGTCCTATATTAGGCTCTTTACTGGCAGGCTCTCTTTCATCAGACGGAGGTGCGGTTCAGCTGACATCCGGTATGGCCGGATTTGGATTGGCACTGGCATTGCCTTTTGCTTTATTTGCATTATTCCCCAACTGGCTGAATTCTTTGCCTAAATCCGGTGGCTGGCTGAATTCGGTAAAAATTGTACTGGGATTTCTGGAGCTCGCGCTTGCATTCAAGTTTTTATCCAATGCTGATTTGGTAAAGCACTGGGGCCTTTTAAAAAGAGAAATCTTTATAGGTATTTGGATAATCATCGGGCTTGGATTGTCTCTGTATCTATTTGGAAAAATTAAATTTTCGCATGATACGCCGAATGCTAAAATTGGATTAGCGAGGAAAATGCTGGCAACATTGATACTTGTTTTTACCATCTATCTTATTCCGGGATTAACCAATACTTCATGGGCCAATCTAAAATTGATCAGCGGATTTCCACCTCCTTTATACTACAGCGTGTATACGCAAAAAAATGAGTGCATATTGAGTCTTAATTGCACCAAAGATTATGAGGAGGGTTTGAAAATGGCAAGAGCCCAAAACAAACCTTTGCTCCTGGATTTTACAGGGTATGCCTGTGTGAATTGCAGAAGGATGGAGGAAAATGTATGGACTGATCCGGAGGTTTATAAATTGATGAAAGAAAATTTTATTGTTGTCTCACTTTATGTAGATGATAAAAAAGAATTACCTGCAGAGAAACAATTTACTTACACTACCAAAGAAAAAACAGAAAAGGAAATAGAAAAGGTGGGAGATTTATGGGCTACATTTGAAACAGAAAATTTCTCCAGCAATGCACAGCCACTTTATGTAATCATAAGTACTGATGAACAATTACTCAGCAATCCGGTAGGATATACACCTAATGCAAAAGAATATCTCAAATGGCTTGAATGCGGTCTTCAGACATTCAGGGATAAAAAATAGCGAATTCTCTTTAATACTAAAGAGAATTCGCCGGGTTCAATAAGAGATTATAATGTAGTTTTTATCTTATAGAGCAATTTGTTTTTCTGTCATCATTTTACGCAGGTTGATTAAACCATAACGCATTCTTCCGAGAGCTGTATTGATGCTGCAGTTGGTAAGTTCAGCAATTTCTTTAAAGCTAAGGTCTGCATAATTACGCAGGATGATTACTTCTCTTTGATCTTCAGGAAGCAGGTCAATCATTTTTCTGATTTTTTCCTGGCTTTGGTTGGCCATGATTTTTACATCAGTACCGGCTTCAGAGAAATTCAATACTTCAAATATGTCGTGGTTTTCGCTTGTTTTGATGCTTGGACCGCGTTTTACTTTTCTGAAATGATCTACACACATATTGTGAGCGATGCGCATTGCCCAAGGAAGGAATTTTCCTTCATCTGAGTAACGACCGCCTTTCAAAGTGTCGATGATGCGGATGAAAACATCTTGAAAAATATCTTCAGCAAGATATTTGTCTTTTACCAGCAAGTAAATAGATGTGTAAATTTTGTTTTTGTAACGCTCTACCAGTGGAGTAAGGGCGTCTGAATTTCCGTTCATGAACATTTGAACTAATTCTTGGTCTGTGTGGTTTTTTAAGGAATTCATGGCTTCTACAGTTTAAATGGTTAAGGACTTTTGTTTGGATTTGTCCAACTTGGGAGAGACTGCGTAGAAGACTTTTGAGAGTGCATCGTCGGCTTTTCACTTACATTGGATATTGGTACTGTAAAGGTATAGTTAAAATTTCCGCGTCCAAATAATTTTAATAATTTTTTTGGTTAAAACGGAAAATCGAGTACTAGTGCTCGAAAAGCATAAGTAGAAATACGCAGTATTTTTATCAGAAGAGAGTATTTTTAACGTATTAACCGCATTCTATGGCTATTTTTGCCAATCAATATGGGTGTAAAACAGAAAAATACCGAAAAGAAAACAGCTCTATCGCACGTTGATGGCATTGAGATTGTAGGTGCGTCCGTACACAATCTTAAGAACATAACGGTTACGATACCACGAAATAAATTCACAGTAGTAACGGGCGTTTCCGGCTCCGGCAAATCTTCTCTCACCATTGATACACTTTTTGCCGAAGGGCAAAGACGCTACGCCGAAAGTCTCAGTGCCTATGCCAGGCAGTTCATGCAAAGAATGAATAAGCCTCAGGTTGATTATATCAACGGACTTTGTCCTGCTATTGCAATAGAACAAAAAGTCATCACCCGTACACCAAGAAGTACTGTTGGCAGTATGACTGAGATATACGATTATCTGCGACTGCTTTTCGCGCGTATCGGTAAAACCATCTCTCCCATCACCGGAAGAGAAGTGAAAAAAGATGATGTAGCAGATGTAGTAAGTGCTATAGCTTCACTACATTCCGGTGATAAAGTATTGATGCTGGTTCCATTCAAATCGCATCATAACAGGAATATAACGGAAGAGCTGAATATTTTATTGCAGAAAGGATTTTCTAGATTATATATAAAAGGAGAAATATTCAGAATTGAAGATTTATTGGAAGACAAAAAAATCAATACCATTTTAAAAAATGATGCGAAAGCAACCAACAAGGAAGCGTTTGTATTAATAGACAGAATTGTTGTCAAAGAATTTGATGACGATGATAAACACAGAATGGCGGATTCTGTTTCTACAGCTTTTTATGAAGGAGATGGAATGATGCAACTGGAAGTAAATGGGCATGAAACTTTATCCTTCAGCAATAAATTTGAATTGGACGGCTTGCAATTTGAAGAGCCGGTTCCGAATTTATTTTCATTTAATAATCCATTCGGCGCATGTCCTACTTGTGAGGGTTTTTCTCAGGTGTTGGGTATTGATCCAGATTTGATCATTCCGAATCAAGGATTAAGTCTCTATGAAGATGCGGTAGCTCCCTGGAAAGGCGAGAAACTTAGCTCCTGGAAAAAAGCTTTCATCAAAGCGGCGGCCAAATTTGATTTTCCTGTACATAAACCCATCATGGATTTAACTACGGCTCAGTTGAATGATTTGTGGAACGGGAATAAACATGCTTATGGTATCAATGATTTCTTCAAAGAGGTTGAGCAAAATTTATATAAAGTACAGTATCGGGTGTTGCTGAGCAGATATCGGGGAAGAACAGCTTGTCCCGACTGCGGCGGATATCGTTTGCGCAAGGAAGCTTTGTATGTTACAATTAACAACAAACATATTGGTGAGTTATGCGAATGGCCTGCGGATGAATTATTACAATGGTTTGACACTCTTCAACTCAGTCCCTATGATGAGAAGGTAGCAAAAAGATTGTTGCTTGAAATACATCACAGACTAAAAACATTGCTTGATGTAGGATTGGGTTATCTTTCTCTTAACCGCCTGGCCAATACGCTCAGCGGTGGAGAAAGCCAGCGTATTCAACTCACCCGAAGTCTGGGAAGTAATCTTACCAACTCATTATATATACTCGATGAGCCATCCATAGGATTGCATAGCAGAGATACAGAGAGATTGATTGCTGTATTAAAAGAATTGAGAGATCTGGGAAATACTGTTGTGGTAGTAGAGCATGATGAGATGATGATGAAAGAATCGGATCACATCATAGACATGGGTCCTTTGGCCAGCCATTTGGGTGGAGAGGTGATTGCAACCGGTTCCTATGCAGAAATTAAAAAAGACAAAAAGAGTCTGACCGGAAAATATCTTTCCGGTGAATTGAGTATATCCCCTCCGTCTTTTGCGAGAAAATGGACAAGAAGAATCATTGTTGAAGGCGCTGTTCAAAACAATCTGAAAAATATTACGGTTGAGTTTCCTTTGAATGTACTGTGTGCAGTCAGCGGGGTAAGTGGCAGCGGAAAAACAACTTTAGTAAAACAGATACTCTATCCGGCTTTGAAAAAGCTCAAGGGAGAATCTTCCGAAAAGCCGGGACTATTTCATGCCATAAAAGGTGATATTGACTGGATCAAACAGATAGAACTGGTAGATCAGAATCCGATTGGTAAATCGAGCAGAAGTAATCCGGTGACTTACATTAAAGTGTATGACGATATCAGAGATTTGTATGCACGTCAGCCTTTGAGTAAGACCAGAGGATTCATGCCCAAACATTTTTCTTTTAATGTTGATGGAGGCAGGTGTGATGCTTGCAAGGGAGAGGGTGAGCAAATTGTAGAAATGCAATTCCTCGCGGATGTGCATCTGGAATGTGAGGTGTGTAAAGGAAAAAAGTTTAAAGAAGAAGTACTGGAAGTCGTTTATAATGGAAAAAACATCCACGACTTGTTGCAAATGAGTGTTGATGAGGCTATTGCTTTTTTCAATGAAGATGCCAAATCCGGAGCATCTGTTGCAAAAGGACTTCAGCCGTTGAGTGATGTGGGTCTGGGATATGTGAAACTCGGACAGTCTTCCAATACATTGAGTGGCGGGGAAGCACAAAGAATAAAGCTGGCTTCATTTTTAGGCAAAGGAAAATCACAGGGCAGTATGCTATTCATTTTTGATGAGCCAACAACGGGGTTGCATTTTCATGATATAAAAAAACTGCTTACTTCTTTTAATGCGTTGATTGAGCAGGGGCATTCCATTATAGTCATTGAACACAATACAGATGTGATTAAAAGTTGCGACTGGGTGATTGATCTGGGTCCGGAAGCGGGAGTCGGCGGTGGCAATCTCGTATTTGCCGGCACTCCTGAAGAAATGAAAAAGAAAAAGCGAGGATATACCTCGCTGTATGTATAAATTCAAAAGGGTTATCAGTTGTTTACCTCAATCGATCACTCTCCTTAACAATTTTATTGTCTTTATAGATGCCTCTGAATGCAAATAAGAAAAGAACGACTATCAAAATTTGCAGGACTGAGGTCAGTGAAAAAGTACCCTGAGTATAAGTATTGAATTCTCTGTAGTAAAGAAATAAAACAGCAAGTTCAATAAGTAGACCGGTTAAACACAAACGCATCTGGAGTTTTCTGTTGTTGTAAAGAAAGATGGTGATGAGTGACAGTACGCCTACAGATGTAGTAAAAATAATCAGCGGGATGGTTTCAGTGCCGGTAAGTTTATGGTATTCAGGCTTGACAATATTGTCGGTCAGCACTTCTATATTTCCACTATAGAAAGGGAGCTTTAAACTTGCAAATGCACAAGCAGCAATCAGCAACAGCCAGATGGTTTGAATACGTTGTATCATATTAAACGTTTATGGTTTGGTGTTTAGTCGCTTCGCTTGTTTAGGGTTATTGGAGCGCGAAACTTTTACATTTTACATTCGATATTTTAAACCCCTGCATAAAGCGGAAATTGCTGCATGAAAGTCTTCACTTCTTCTTTGACGGCAGTTATCGTTGCTTCATTATCGATATCCATTAACACGCGGTCAATAAAATTCACAACAGTTTTCATGTCATCTTCTTTCATGCCACGTGTGGTGATAGCAGGCACACCCACTCTGATTCCGCTAGTTACAAAAGGACTTTTATCGTCAAAAGGCACAGAGTTTTTATTAAGCGTAATATGCGCTCTGTCTAATGTTTCCTGTGCTTTTTTTCCGCTGATGTTTTTATTTCTGAGATCTATCAGCATCAGATGATTATCGGTGCCGCCACTGATGATGGCGTATCCTTTTTCTGTAAAGACTTTGGCCATTGCCTGGGCATTTTTCTGTACCTGTTTCATGTAATCTCCAAATTCATCTGTAAGCAGTTCACCGAAGGCAATTGCTTTAGCAGCAATGACATGTTCGAGTGGGCCGCCTTGTGTTCCGGGAAATACCGCCATATCCAGCAGGTTGCTCATCATTCTGGTATTTCCTTTTGGATCTTTCAGTCCGAATGGATTTTCAAAATCTTTTTTCATTAGGATGATGCCACCTCTTGGTCCGCGCAGTGTTTTGTGAGTGGTGCTGGTTACAAAATGGCAGTAATCAAAAGGAGAGTTCAACAACCCTTTGGCAATGAGCCCTGCAGTATGTGCCATATCGCACCATACAAATGCACCAACTTCATCGGCCACTTTTCTGATTCTTGCATAATCAATATCTCTGCTGTAGGCCGAAGCACCGCAAATAATCAGTGCCGGCTTTTCCTTTCTGGCTGTTTCTTCCAGCATTTCATAATCAATCAGGCCGTTATCTTTTTTCACTCCGTAAAAAAACGGTTTATAATATTTACCTGAAAAATTAACCGGAGAGCCATGCGTAAGGTGACCGCCCATGCTTAAATCCAGACCAAGGATTTTGTCTCCCGGCTGTAATATTGCCAGCATCAAAGCGGCATTGGCCTGCGCTCCGCTGTGGGGCTGCACATTGGCGTATTCGCAATTGAAAACTTTTTTAATTCTATCGATCGCCAGCTGCTCAATCTCATCCACCACCTCACATCCACCGTAATACCTTCTTCCGGGATATCCTTCCGCATATTTATTGGTCAGGGAAGTTCCCATTGCCTGCATTACCTGCAGACTGGTGAAATTCTCACTCGCAATCAGTTCAATTCCATTGCGTTGTCTTTCTAACTCCTTATTAATCAGTTCAAAAACGACATTATCTCTTTCCATAAGTGTAATTTGTACGCAAAGATAAGCCCCATTTTTTATTCTTAAAATCTTGTTTGTATTTATGCACATTAATTCAACAAAAAGCCCTTTTTTAGCGCTCCGGAGCCTAAAAGGCGTTAACTTTACATTTCGTTTTTTTCAGTAATTTAAAACCAAATTACTTCCTTCAGGGAGTATATCAGATGAAAGCTATCATACCAGTTGCAGGGGCCGGAACCAAACTTCGCCCTCATACCTATACCCAACCCAAGGCGTTGATACCTCTTGCGGGAAAGACCATTCTCAGTGTTATCGTTGATCAGCTGAAAGAAGGTGGAATTACAGAATTCATTTTTATCATAGGTTATCTTGGAGATAAAATCCAGGATTATGTAAATACAAATTATCCGGATCTGAATTCTCATTTTGTAACTCAAAACGACCGATTGGGAACCGGCTTTGCTGTTGAGCTGACCAAAGAAATTGTGGGTGAGGATGATGTGATTATTGTATTAGGAGACACAATTGCCGAATACGACATTAAAGAAATTATTGACAGTCCCCATTCCATGTTGGGTGTAAAAAAAGTAGATGATCCCAGAGATTTTGGTGTAGCTGAAATTGAGGAAGACGGACTTATTTCCAGAGTGGTGGAAAAACCATCTATTCCCAAAAGCAATATGGCGCTGGTGGGTATTTATAAAATAAAAGAAACCCAATTCCTTTATTCCTGTCTGCAAAAATTAATCAGCTCAAATGTTGATTATGATGACTTCAGTCTGACAGATGCTCTTGAGTGCATGATTCAGCAGGGAGCGAAATTCTATGCCTTCAAAGTGTCCAACTGGTTTGACTGTGGAAAAAAAGAAACTCTGTTGGAATCCAATTCAATTTTACTGAAAAAATTCGGGGGCAATGTTCCTGAAAACAATACATTCCTCAATACCATCATTATCCCGCCGGTTTCTATCGGGGAGGGATGTGTTATCAAAAATTCGGTGATCGGGCCCAATGTGGCTATTGGTGAAAATACCACCATCGAGTATGGAATCATCAAGGATTCTATCATTGGATCATATTCAAACTTACTGGAGATAGTGCTTAACAGTTCCCTGATTGGCAGCGATGCCGAGGTGAAGGGGGTTAGCAGAAATCTGAACATTGGCGATAATACAGCCATAGATCTGGGTGGCGGCGGTAAGGGATAAAAGCGCCATTTTTTGTTCTTCCTTCATTACATTTGTCGAATGAAAAAGAACATTACCGAACTATTCAATATTGATATTCCCATTATACAAGGCGGCATGATTTGGGCGAGCGGTTGGCGTTTAGCCAGTGCCGTTAGTAATGCCGGTGGTTTGGGGCTGATTGGCAGTGGCAGCATGTACCCCCACATTCTCAAAGAACATATTCAGAAATGCAAGCAGGCAACCGGCAAGCCTTTCGGGGTGAATGTACCGATGTTGTATCCTGATATTGAATCGCATATTCAGACCATCATAGAGGAGAAAGTCCCTATTGTTTTCACTTCTGCCGGTAATCCTAAAACATACACTACACGATTAAAGGATCATGGCATTACTGTGGTGCATGTAGTGAGTAGCAGCAAATTCGCTATGAAGGCGCAGGAGGCGGGTTGTGATGCTGTGGTGGCCGAGGGCTTTGAAGCGGGCGGGCACAATGGCAGGGAGGAGACCACTACATTTGTACTGATACCATCTGTTTGTAATAGTGTAAGCATTCCCGTTATAGCTGCGGGTGGCATTGCTACCGGAAGACAAATGTTTGCGGCCTTTGCGCTGGGGGCATCCGGCGTACAAATCGGCAGTCGCTTTGTAGCCAGTGAAGAAGCATCCAGTCATATCAATTTCAAAAACGCCATACTCAACCGGGCTGAAGGAGATACGGCTCTGACACTAAAGCAGGTAACGCCGGTAAGACTCATAAAAAATAAATTTTATAACGAGGTGAAAGATGCTGAAATGAGAGGAGCATCTATTGATGAATTAAAACAACTTTTGGGCAGAGGCAGGGCAAAAAAAGGAATGTTTGAAGGAGACCTGGAAGAAGGCGAGCTCGAAATTGGTCAGGTTTGTTCCATGTTTAAAAAAATTCAGCCTGCTGCCGAAATTGTGAAAGAGATTTGGGAGGAGTGCAGGGCTGTCCAATCCGGAATGGAATCTTTGATGTAAAATAAGGCGTTTGATAGTGAGGGGAAGGCTCTGTGCGTTCAAAAGGTTCAATAGGTTCAATACGTTCAATAAGTTAGTTACTATTGACATCTTCAACCTCTTCAACCTTTAGAAAAACTCCATTTCATAATTTCTTTCCAGCTTGGTTTTTTTCCATACATCAAAATGCCGATGCGGTAAATTTTACCGGTAATCCATGTGAAGAAAAGAAAACAGGCGATGAGCGACAGGGCTGATGCGATGATTTGCCATGCCGGAATATCGTATGTAATTCTTCCCATCATCACAATGGGTGATGTTAGAGGAAAAATACTGCCAAAAACAGCCAATGAACTGTTGGGGTCATTGATGGCTTTTGTCATAATCACAAATCCTAAAATAATTGGCATGAGGATGGGGAATACCATTTGTTGGGCTTCCTGCTGATCTTCGCTAACTACGCTTCCTACGGCAGCAAACAACGATGCATAGGTGAGATATCCGCCAAGGAAATAAAATATAAAGGCCGAGACAATCTTCCCGATTGGTAATGCCGCAATTCCTTCAATGGTGGCGGCAATCATGGCTACAGACTCTTTTGATTCTTCCGTAGATGCATTGTTGATTTGATTAATCATATCGGGAAAGAGAATGGGAAGCAACATCTGCATAGAGAACAGTAAAATAATCCAAATGGCAAACTGGGTAAGTCCAACTGCTCCAATTCCGAGGATTTTTCCCATCATAAGCTGAAAAGGTTTTACAGAACTTACAACCACTTCTGCAATGCGGTTGGTTTTTTCTTCCGTCACGCCACGCATCACTTGTGTTCCGTAAATAATCATCATCATGTAAATCAATATGCCGCAGGCAAATGAAACGCCATATGCCACGCCGGCATTGCTTTTTTTAGCACCGTCTTTTGTATCAAGTTTATTTTCTACAGAAACCTCTCCCGATATTTTATCAAATTCTGCCGGGTTAATGCCCTTTGCCAATAATCTTTTTTCACGCAATGTTTTATTGATAATATTTTCAATTAAGGTCATAGTAGCCAGGCTTGCATTGGATTCTGAATGCAGTACAAATTTTTCGGGCTGGTCGAGTTCGAATGTCTGGATGTATAAAAAAGATTGGAATCCCTGGCTTTTGTATTTTTTTATAAATGAAGTTTCAGTTTCGTTTTTAATAAAAGAGAATGTAGTGAGTTTGTTATCGGAAGAAATTGTTCCTTCAAAAAGATTGGCCTCATCAATAATGGCAATTTTTTGTTTTTCATCCGCATCATCAATCGAAATAGCGATGATGGCTGCATAGAATCCCATAATCACCAGAGGAACACCAATGGTGGTCAGCAAAAATGATTTTTTCTTTACTCTGCTGAAGTACTCTCTGCTTATGATCAAAAATATTTTATTCATCGTCTCGTAAATTAAATTTTAAACTGATTGAAATTTTCTGGTAGCGGGAGTATCTTCCACCAGTCTGATGAAAATCTCATTTAAAGAAGGAAGTACTTCATTGAATGAATGGATGTCAATGTTTTTTTCTATAAAATGATTCAGCAGTTGGTTGCGTGAAACATCTCCTTTCAATTTCAACAGCAATTCATTTTCTTTTTGAGCCACTACATCAAACAAATCCGATGAATTGATATTACTGTTGAATGCAGCGCCGATGCGATAAATATTTTCTTTAAAATCCTGCTTCACAGCTTTTACTGTTCCGTCAAGAATTTTTTTGCCCTTATTTACCAGAACAATATGGTTGCATATTTCTTCCACCTGTTCCATACGGTGCGTACTGAAAATAATGGTGCTGCCATTTTTCGCCAGATTGAAAATTTCATCTTTAATGAGATTGGCATTTACCGGATCTAGTCCGCTGAAGGGCTCATCGAGTATAATCAATTTAGGATGGTGTAAAACAGTGGTCACGAATTGCAATTTTTGTCCCATTCCCTTGCTGAGGTCTTCCACTTTTTTATTCCACCAGGATTCCATTTCCAGTTTGATAAACCATTTTTTTATCGCAACCATGGCATCATCTTTCGATAATCCCTTTAATCGGGCAAGGTAGAGTGCCAGTTCACCGATTTTCATTTTCTTATATAGCCCGCGTTCTTCAGGCATATATCCGATATTGGCCGCATCATTAAGTGGATCGAATTTTTTTCCATTGAAAATAATTTCTCCTTCGTCGGGATAAAAAATTCCTGTAATCATTCTCAATAAAGTTGTCTTTCCCGCACCATTGGGGCCAAGCAGTCCGAAGATGCTTCCTTCTTCAATATCAAAACTGATATCGTCTACAGCTTTTTGAGTGGCGAAATATTTTTTAAGATGACGCAGGGTTAACAAGTTCATGTGCTTATTTTTATTTACAATATTGTCACATGGAATAGCCTAGATAATCATTCCCGGTTGGAGTTGAAAATTTTATTATGGCTATTTCATAGAGTTGCCTTATTTGATTGGTTATAAAAATAAAGGTAAAAAACCGAACGGGTGAATAAATTACATCAGTGGTAATATTTGTTTAAGACGAAAACTTAGTTGCAATGGCTGCGGCTACATTTTCTCCGTCCATTGCTGCACTTACGATGCCGCCGGCGTAGCCGGCGCCTTCTCCACAAGGATAAAGGTTGCTCAGTTGAGGATGTTCAAATGTTTCAGTATTTCTGGGTATTCTCACCGGACTGGAGGTGCGGCTTTCTGTTGCCACTACCACGGCTTCATTGGTAAAATACCCTTTGAGTTTTTTTCCGAAAGATTTGAAACCTCCTGCCAGTGCGGAGTGTATGAATGGGGGCAGTACTTCGTCCAGTGGGGAGGGGTTTAAGCCCGGTAAATAAGAGTTTATAGGAAGTGTTGATGAAAATTTTTTATCGGTAAAATCTGCCATGCGCTGTGCCGGAGCTACAAATTTTCCGCCGCCCGCCTGATAGGCTTTTTGTTCTACCATCTGTTGGAAATACATAAATAACAGCGGGTTGTCGGGGGATTTTTTCAAATGGGGCATTGTGTGTAACACATCTTCTTTTGAAACCTGTACCACCATGCCGCTGTTGGCGAAAGGATTGTTTCTTTTGGACGGACTCCATCCGTTAACGACTAGCTCCTCCGGATTGGTGGAGGCAGGCGCAATGATGCCGCCGGGACACATGCAGAAAGAAAAAACTCCTCTTTCATTGATTTGGTCTACCAGTCCGTATGAAGCGGGGGGCAGCGCATCTTCTCTGATATCGCAGTGATATTGAATGCTGTCTATCAGCGATTGAGGGTGTTCAATTCTCACCCCCAACGCAAAAGGCTTGGCTTCGATGAGTATATTTTGCCGATGCAATAACTCAAAAATATCTCTGGCTGAATGACCTGTAGCTAATATGAAAGCATCAGCTTCAAAATTATTTCCGTCGGACGTAGAGACGGAAGCTATTTGATTGTTATTTGTCTTGAAACCGGTGACTTTTTTTTCAAAGTGAATCTCGCCGCCGCACTCAATTATCAATTCCCTCATGGAAGAGATAATCTGTGGCAGTTTGTTGGTCCCTATATGCGGATGTGCATCATATAAAATATTTTCAGGAGCGCCGAATTTTGTGAATAACTGCAGAATACGGTTAATGTCGCCTCTTTTATTGCTACGTGTGTATAACTTTCCGTCGCTGTAGGTGCCGGCACCGCCTTCACCAAAGCAATAGTTGCTTTCTGGATTGATGACCCCTTGTTTATTTAACGCGGCCAAATCTCTTCTTCTGCTTTTTACATCTTTGCCTCGTTCAAGTATAATTGGTTTGATGCCCGCTTCAACTAATTTTATTGCAGCAAAAAGTCCGGCCGGGCCCGCTCCGATGATGAGGGTTCTTTTTTTTGCCTGCTGAACATTTCTGAATGCAAAATCAGTAAAAGCTCTGTTTGTGAAAGGTTCATTGATAAAGCAGTTCAGAGAAAGATTGATGAAAATACTTTTTCCTCTGGCATCAATGGATCTTTTCAAAAAGTGGTAGCCGGAAACAGTAGATAGTTTTATGCCCAGGCGGGCAGAAATTTGCTTTTTTATAAGCTCGTCATCCATGGCTTCCGAGGGAGGAAGCCTTAATGTGATTTTTTGTTGCATGTGTTAGGAAGTTACCCTAAAAACAATCAGTTGGTTGTGGATAATTAGAACGGCAAATCATCCACTGCATCAGAAGGAGATGAAGTGAACGTATCTAAAGGTTCCAGGTATTCGTTATCAGTGCCCGACTTGCCTTTATTTCCCAAAATTTGCTCTATTCTCCAGGCATCCAAATTGGTGATATAATTTACCCTGCCTTCTTTTTCCCATTTGGAGCCTTTGATATTGAAATATACTTTTATTTCATCACCTGTATTGACTCTATCAACGATGGCGGTTTTGTCTTGTACGCATTGAAATTTGACGTAGTTTGTAATGGTTTTGCCGTTTATATCATCGGTTTTTTCTACCACAAACTCCCTGGTTTTAAAGGATTCTGTCCTTTGTACGATATCAAATTTGGCAACTAGTTTGCCTGTTAATTCATAGCTCATAAAATAAATATTAGGACAACAAAAGTAACCTTATTTTGTGATTCAGGATGAGGGAATAAATTTATTTATGTAAAAAAAATTACTGAAAAAAATAAAGAATTGCTTTGGTTTTTTGACTCAATAATCTTATTTTCAACCTCGGAGTTTTTTTAAAGGAAATGCGTTTTCGCTTCGGTGTTTAAACTGTAAAAAATAGTTATAAAAAAAATTTTTTTTTCAACATTTTCTTTTGATATTCGCCGTCCTAAAAAAATCACCTTTTGTTTTTTTTCTGGTAACTGAATTACTTTTATTAACTCGACATAAACTGATTTTGTTGTAATGGATAAATCTTTTGAAAAAGTTTGGCTGAGCTGCCTCGAAATAATAAAGGACATAGTAGAGTGGCAACATTTTAAAACATGGTTTGAACCCATCAGGCCGGTTGAATTGAAAGATAAAATTCTTACTATTCAGGTGCCGAGCCAGTTTTTTTATGAATACCTGGAGGAGCATTATGTTTCACTGCTTGCAAAAACGCTGAAGCGTGAATTGGGTAAAGAAGCTAGATTGGAATACAGAATAATGGTGGACAGTGGCAACAGTAAAAATAAACCTGTTACAGTCGATGTTCCCGGGAACGGATATAAATCTTATTCTAACAATGAAATGGATTTTCCCTTGGTAATAAATAACCCCGTAAAAAATCCGTTTGTTATTCCCGGTCTGAAGAAAATGCAGATCGATCCTCAATTGAACAGTTCTTATACATTTGATTCATTTATTGAGGGCGACTGCAATAGAGTAGCAAGAAGAGCTGGTAAAACAGTTGCGGAAAAGCCCGGTACTACTTCATTCAATCCTCTGGTAATTTACGGAGGTGTAGGCTTGGGGAAAACTCACTTAGCGCAGGCCATTGGCAATGAGGTAAAAAGATTGTACAGCAATAAAGTGGTTCTTTATGTCAGTTCTGAAAAATTCATCAATCAATTTATAGATCATAGCCGAAATAACGCCATCAACGATTTTATTCATTTTTATCAATTGATAGATGTGTTGATCATCGATGATGTTCAGTTTTTCAACAGAGCTGAAAAATCTCAGGATGCATTTTTCTCCATATTCAATCATTTACATCAAAGCGGAAAACAGTTGATCTTAACGAGCGATAAATCTCCTAAAGACCTTGAAGGTGTTCAGGAGAGATTGTTGAGCCGTTTCCGCTGGGGATTGAGTGCAGATTTGCAGGCACCTGATTATGAGACTAAGATTGAAATTCTGGAAAAGAAGATGAAGCACGATGGGTTGGAGATGCCTAAAGAGGTGGTGAAATACATCGCTTACAACATTAACAGCAATGTCAGAGAACTGGAAGGAGCACTTATTTCTTTACTGGCACAATCTTCTTTAAATAAGAGAGAAATTGATCTGGAGCTGGCCAAAAAAGTGTTGCGTAATTTTGTGAAGTCATCCAGCAAAGAGATTACGATTGATACCATACAAAAAATGGTATGTGATTATTTTGATGTGCCTTACGACAAGTTGTTGCAGAAAACCAGAAAGCGCGAAATCGTTCAGGCGCGGCAGATAACGATGTTCTTGTCCAAATCATTTACTAAAAATTCTCTCAAAACCATTGGTGAGCATTTTGGAGGCAGAGACCATACTACAGTTATACACAGTTGCCAGACGGTTAAAGATTTAATGGATACGGATACGCTCTTCAAAGAAAGTGTACTCGAGTTACAGCATAAGGTACAACTCGCTGCGATGTAAGCTCCCTTTTACAAAGGTTTGGCAGGTTCCAAACTTATCAAAACTTTCAGGTGTTGAATTT
Source organism: Chitinophagaceae bacterium (assembly GCA_947458275.1). GTDB lineage: Bacteria > Bacteroidota > Bacteroidia > Chitinophagales > Chitinophagaceae > Ferruginibacter. The sequence goes on along the minus strand of CANGYR010000001.1, from coordinate 203,058 downwards.
TTTAAAGAATATTTTTCACTCAGCGTATTTTCTTTTGGGTAATATCTTTTACAATTGTATTTTTGCAACCCCATATATTTTAAATGGGGGAGGTTACAATAGGAGAGGTGCCTGAGTGGCCGAAAGGAACGGTTTGCTAAATCGTCGTACGGGTTAAACTGTACCGTGGGTTCGAATCCCACCCTCTCCGCTGGTTATTAAAAGGAATAAAATCCTTAGGGCTAATAAAGATACCGTTCGGGATGTAGCGTAGCCCGGTTATCGCGCCTGGTTTGGGACCAGGAGGTCGCAAGTTCGAATCTTGCCATCCCGACAAACAAAATCCATCAGCGAAGCTGATGGATTTTGCGTTTAAGGGATTTAAGGCTTTTAGGTTTGAAAATTATTGTAATTGCCCGATAAATTTCTATTTTTTCTTGTTTAATTTTTTCTTTGGTTTTGAGGGAGGTAAGAAATTCTCACTATTAACAACTTTTTTCCCTGTTTTTTCTTCAAGTGCAATCCTTGCGTCTTTTGCAATTTTCCCTCCTTTTTTCCCAGCTGTTGCATTTTGATTAAGACCTTTTGCTTTTTCAGCCTCAGCAATTTGCCTGGTTGATAGCTCCGCCAAAGCAGTAAAAATCAGCTCAGCTTCACTCATATGATCTCGTATATTTTGTGATGTAAGATTTTTTAGGTTTTTATGTTGCTTGACACTAAGACCTGTCCACTCCTGATGAATAATATTTGTCAGGAATGAAAATTCGTCTGATTTGATAACTCCACTTTGTTTCCAATAATCAGTCAGTTTATTACGAGTTTCTTGTCCGGACATACGTTGCTGTATCCACTTTTCACTTCTCCCCAATTTTTGCCAATTTTCTCTGGCTCTGTTAAGACCTTGTTCCGGATCAGAAATCTCCTGCATTCTGTCATACCCAACTTTAGCCAACCATTGTTTGAATGGCTCGGCTTTGGGAGAAGGAATAGATTGAATCAGGCGTAAAAGCTGTTCAGTGTCTGCCACATCAGTCATCCGCATTTTACCATCAGGAGCCTGCATTTTCAAACCGTTACAATTTGTAACGGTTTCATTACCCTCAGAAAGCATTCTTTTTTTCAAAACTCTCCAGTAAACCTGAGGATTATTACTTTCGGTCAAAATAGTTATCACATCCACAATCGCGAAAAACCATTTTTCTTTTTCTTGATCCCAGATACTTCTAACTTGTTTTTGCTCAAATATTTTTATTGTATTTTCTTCCGGCATAAATAATCAATTTGTCTGTACAAGGTATATAAAAATGGGTATAAAGATTTTGAATTTTATTTATCGCATAAAATGGCATTAATATCCTCCAAAAAGTTAGAACTCCCGGTAATCATCCCGACAAACAAAATCCATCAGCGAAACTGATGGATTTTGCGTTTAAGGGTTAAGTCGCTGACGCTGGTTTAAAGGGTTAGAAAGCATCCAAAACGGCGCATTTCTTTAATGAAAATAGAGACGTATTATTTGCAATTTGATAACCAGTTAGATATTTGTTCTGCTGCAGCTCCATCTTTATGAACAAAGTCATTTATCTCTTTTGCTTTATTGAAGCTAAAACAGGATTGAATATTATCTCCCATTTCATTATATACAATACCTAAAGCAATATAAGCACCCACATCTGTTTTATTCAGTCTTATGCATGATTTAAAATCGTTTATCGCTAATTCATATTGCTTTAATTTCATATAGCAGAATCCCCTATTGTAGAATTCATTTAGTGAATATAATTCTTCAGACTCAGATTCAATAGAGGAAGAAAAAAACTGTATTGCTTTTTCAAACTCTTTGTTATTCAAAAGTTTTTCACCTATTTTTTTTAAACCGAAAGTACAGGAAAGCGGGTCAATTTTTAGTGCTTCTAAATAAGAATATTCGACCAATTCATTTTCTGGGCCAAGCCATTCATGAGCCAATATAGCCATATTGCAAAAGCATGATGCATTTTTATTATTTATCTCAATGGCTTTAATATAAGCATCTCTTGATTGCTCATACATTCCAGACTTTCTATAAATCTTGCCTAATCCAACGTAATCCATATCTTTAAATTTATTCGAAGGATTAAGTTGAATCGCAATTATTAAATCCTTTTCAGCTTCTGAAAAGTTTTCGTTACCTAAAAATGATGCAGCCCTAAAATGATATGCTAACCAGTTATTTGGATACTTTATTATTTGTTGAGTACAAATTTCTACTGCTCTGGAAAAATCACCTGATAAATCTGCCCTCATGTAAGCCGCAATAAAATCTTCATAAACTACTTCCTTATATGCCTGTTCTGTAGAAAGATTTAAGTTGTTTGTTAGGTATTTTGAATTTTTTATATTTACTGCGAAGTTTAGGTTTTGGTTAAGTCGACTTTGGTCTATTTGCCCGAACGTGGTCATCCCAATGACTTCTCCATTCATATTAAATAATGCGCCCCCGCTGCTACCAGGTGAAATTGGTGCAGTAATCTGGTAGCATTCTCCATAGTTTGTAATTAAACGTATTGATGAAATAATTCCAGAGGACACAGTGTTCTCCAAACCATCTGGATTACCAATAGTAAAAACCTCATCCCCTTTTTCGGCATTATGTATTGCGATTTTTACCGCAGGAAATAAAATGCCCGGAACAGATTTGACTTTGATTTTTGCAATATCAAGATCAGGATTATAGTCAATTATTTTTTCAACATCATAGAACTTACCATCATTAGTTTTTATTCTTGCCTTGAAAGCGTCTCTAATTACGTGTACATTAGTGAATGCAATGCCTGAATTTTCAACAAAAAAGCCTGAACCAGTGGAAACAATTTGGTTTTTATCATCAAAACATTGAACCAAGAAAACCGATTTCTCATTTTCCTTTACTAAAGTTTTCAAAGTCTTTTGTCCATAAATAAAAGTAGAAGCTGTTAAAGCTAAAAAAAGAAAGATTTTGACCATAAAATCAAAATTAGTGTTTTGTTGATTAAGTATTGCGCACAATTATCCCTGCCTTTACGACTGGAGATTTTCATAAATCTTTTTTATTTTTTTGCAGTGTAATGTCTCGATTTTGCGTTTAAGGGTTTAAGGTACAGCGTGTGTTGTCTCATGAATTAAAATACAACTTCTAAATTGCTTCTAATAATTGCCTATATCTTTCTGCATCGGTGCGGTTACCCATAGCTGAATATGATTCTCTGAGAATGCCTAATGCTTTCTTCGAGCGAGGTTGTAATTCAAATGCTTTCTTAGCGTATAATATAGCATCCACATAGTTCTTTTGCAAAAAGTTCGCGACAGCCATATTTTCAAGTATCATAACGGATTTATTGTCTTTTGAATATCCATCATGCAGATAATGTATGGCACTATCAAGTTGAGATTTCCCTATATAAATTAAACCGAGGTTGTTATATGTATAGAGGTTATTATCATTGTAGGCAAGGCTTCGGCGATAATATATAATGGCGGAATCAGCGGAAGCTTTATTTTGATGATTTAGACCAATATAGAAATAAAGTTCACCCAAATTGGTTTTGGCAATGGATTCCGTAGGTGAAATTTTTAAGACTTTCTCAAAATAATATCTTGCGCTGTCTGTATTTCCTTTTGATTGATACATTACACCCAAATTGTTGAAGGCCGGAATGTACTTTGGGTCAGCATCGATTGTCCGCTTATATCGTGCGATTGCATTAGCGGTATCTCTGACAAGTGCATAACAGATGCCACTATTGTATAAGGCCTGTTTATAATTAGGATAAATATCAAGCGCTTTATTGTAATGGCTAATTGCATCCGCTAGAAATTTATCTGACTCCGACTTAATTTCCGCAGAACGTCCACTTTCCAGGTATAAGCTGGCAAGGTAGTAATGAGATCGGGCACTATTGGGTGATCGCTCCACAGCTTTTTCAAAGAGTATAAAATTATCTTTCCATTCCTGGCTTCGCGAATAACTCATGCCTCCGAAAATAATTATCAATAAAGTCAGTAAGCCAAAGAAAATATTTTTAGACTTAGATGAAAATGTTTTCAAATCCAAATGTGATAATTCTGAAAGCGCCCAAGGTATAATCACGCAGAAGGCGATTGAGGGAACAAATAGCAGACGCTCACCAATTGTGGCGCCATTCACAAAAAAAAGATTATTAACAGGTGCAGAAGCAATGAAAAAAAATAAGATGCAAAAACTTAGCAAGCTTTTTTTTCTAAAGAAAACCATGGATAATACAAACAAAGTGGCGTATGAAATTACACCTGCAATGGCAGATATATTATCCCAGCCAACTAAAGGAACCTGGTTGTAGGAATAATCGCAGGTTAAAGGCCACGGCCAAAACATGAGTCGCAGGTAATAAAAAAGGATTTCCATCTTCGTGGCGGTTAATTCGGAAAATGATGTAGCGCCATATAATACATTGTCTATTATAATACCGGTTGAAGGGATACCCGATGCGTGATTGGCTACTTTGCGCATTCCCAGAAAAATAACAACAGGCACTAACAAGGAAAGGAAGATCCTCAAAGATGCTTTTGTTTTTTCTTTACGTATCATAAGCATACTCAACGGAATGATAACCAAAAATGCGATCGCGCTTTCCTTTGATAGCAAGGCCATAAAAAAATAGAAACTCGCCCTAATGAAGACAGTTGTCTTTCTTTCATTAGAGTTATTCAAGAACACATCCCATGCCATAAGTCCAAATAGTGCCGCCAGTAATTCGTCTGAACTTTTCACACTAGCCACTACCTCTGTATGTATGGGGTGTACGATAAACAGTAAGGTCATCAATGCTATAACATAGGCATGAATACCGGTTAATAACCGGGTCAGTACTCTGTGTAATGACAATATGACCAAAGTATATAACAAGAGGCTCATAAAATGAGCTGCGATAGAGGAATTATCAAATAGTGTCTTTTGAAGTGCGAAAAAGGTGAGCGTGAGTGGACGATAGGGTTGTGGCCCAAGGGTTCCATCGTACTGATTGAGACTGCCTTTAGAAAATAATTCACCGATGCCGGCAATCCCTTGTTGTACAGATTTGTGTTTTAAATAAAATAAGTCATCATCAAGGGTAAAGGAAAAGTGAAGCGAGTTTCCATAAACCAATAATACGGCGGTGACAAGAATAATCCGTATAAGTTTTAAAGATGGTTGATTGCTTATTGGAATTTTATCAAGAGGCTTTGAATTTTTCTTTTGCATGCTCATATATTAAATTTGACAAATTAATAACGTCCCGAATTTCATTTATCGCGTGCATTTCCTTTTTTCTAGTACAAAAAATAAAGTTATTAGTATTGCTTATTTTAGGTAAATCTAAAATAGACTTTTTAGACGAAGATACACTGGAGCCAAACAAATTTAATTCTATAAAACCCTAATATCAAATGCCAAGCCACCAATGAAATTAAGTTTGGCTGTTTAGTAGATTAAGAGTTTAGGAAGATGGCTGAATATGGTTGATTAGAGTTTAAAACCCCAAACCCCAAACCCCAAACCAAAAACACATCCTTACAACCTATTACCCTCTTTCGGAAACACTACCATCGGCTGGTACGTTTTGGCTTTTTCAAATTCCATGATGGCATAGGAAATTACAATAATCACATCGCCTGGTTCCCCCTTTCTGGCAGCAGCGCCATTTAGACAAATTACCCCACTTCCTCTTGGACCTTTTATAAGGTAGGTTTCAATTCTTTCTCCGTTGTTCACATTCACCACATGTATTTTTTCATACTCAATCATGTTGGCAGCATCCATCAGGTCTTCATCTACAGTTAGACTGCCTACATAATTTAAATTCGCCTCAGTAATGACTGCACGGTGTATTTTAGATTTTAGTACTTCGATTTGCATTGTTTTAAATTTTCGCAAAGTTCATCAAAAATCATACATATATGCTAATATAATTGAAGTGATTTAGTGATTTATTGAAAAATTCTGCTAAAAATAACGTTTTGCCTAAGTGTTATAATATTTCGTTGTTTGCCTTTAATCCAATTGAGGTAATTTTGTCGGCTCAATTGGAGGTGTAATGAAATTAATCAGAGCGAGTAGTATTTTAATTGTGTTAATGACATTTCTGATTGGGGTAACCAAGAAGTCATACTGCCAATGTGCCTCTCCAATTATTAGCTATCCCTTTAAGCAGGATTTCGAAAGCTCCGATGGTAGCTGGACAAGAAGTTCTTCCGATCACTGGCAATGGGGTAGTTTATCAGGGAAGCAAGTCATAACAGCTGCTGCGAGTGGAAAGAAATGCTGGATTGCCGGCGGGTTATCAGGGAGCAATTATGCATCCGGCATTTCCTATATTCAAAGTCCATGTTTTGACTTTTCTTCACTTAGCAATCCCGAAGTAGAATTCAATATTTTCTGGGAAACTGAACAGAGATATGACGGCGCCAATTTTCAGTATTCTTTAGACGGCGGAACAAATTGGACGATTTTAGGCACGGTCAATTCAAATGCCAATTGTCTTGCAGTGAATTGGTACAACGAATCAAGTATTTTAAAATTAAATAACCAAACAGGCTGGTCGGGAAGTATACAAGGTGGTTGTTCCAATATAAATGGCAGCGGCGACTGGGCTTTAGCTAAACACAATATGGGTATGTTGGCAGGCAAGTCAAAAGTAATTTTCAGATTTTATTTTGGAGCTGGAAACGTTTGCAATGATTACGATGGCTTTGCCTTAGATGACTTTGTTATCAGAGAAGCTCCGCCAAAGGGTGCAGATTTTAGTTTTATTTGTCAGGCCAACAACAAAGTAAGTTTTTCCAACAATTCATCTGTATGTATTACATCATCCTCCTGGAATTTTGGCGATCCGGCTTCGACTGTCAACAATATTTCTTCTTTATCTAATCCATCTCATGTATTTTCAGGCCCGGGAAGTTATACTGTAAGTCTTACTGCAATCTTCTCCGATGGAACTACATCTTCTATTGATAAAGAAATTACCATTATCAATGTCAATCCTATAATTACCAATCAGGTTTTATGTAATGGAGATAAAAATGGTTCTATTGCAACAAATGTCTCGGGTGGCAATGGTTCATACATTTACAGTTGGAATACGAATCCGAATCAATCAACTTCATCTCTCAGTAATTTAGGAGCAGGTACCTATACCGTGACAGTCACTTCCTTAAATAGTTGTCCTATTTCTTCATCCGTTACTTTGGTTGAGCCGGATCCGATAAGTATTAATGTAAAAATCAATCCCGAAACCTGTAATTCAAAAAATGGCAACATTGATGCTACTGTTATCGGAGGTACAGGCGCATTCACGTATCTGTGGTCAAATAATGAATCAACTGCTTTTGCAAAAAATCTGGCTGCCGGAAGTTATTCACTTCAGGTAAAAGACTCCCGCGGTTGTAAAGGAAGCTTGAATGATGTTGTTGTCAGTAATCAAATTATAGCAGCCATGCCCAAACTGGGCAATGACACTTCTATTTGTCCGGGACAATCGCTCTTGCTGAATCCCGGATCTTTTGTTAATTACAAATGGCAGGATAACAGCACAATTTCAACTTTTCGTGTTAATGAAACAGGTGTGTATTCGGTTGAGGTTACTAATAGTGCCGGTTGTAAAGGAACAGATGAAATTGAAGTAGTTATTGATTGCAGTGATATCTATTTCCCGCTGGCATTCTCGCCTAATGGAGATGGCAACAATGATAATTTCGGGCCCGCAGGAAATATCAGAAGTGTAAGAACGTATAGCTTAGTAATTTATAACCGATGGGGACAGAAAGTATTTGAAACTCAAAATCCATTGGCCAGGTGGAATGGGATGTTTAAAAATCAAAAATCCGAAATAGAATCATTGGTGTGGATTGCCAGCTATCGCATAAATGGAGGGAATTTGATTAATAAAAAAGGGAATATCGTTTTAATTAGATAAGGGAATTAAAGCATCAACATTACCGCCCTTTCTTTGTTTGTATATTTGCATTAAGCAAAAAGAATGTCTACTTCAAAAAATAAGTCTGAATTATTGCCGCCTTCAACAGATTACATTGAAGTAATCGGAGCGAGAGAGCACAATCTTAAGGAGATTGACATTCAGATTCCTAAAAACAAGCTGGTGGTTTTTACCGGGGTTAGCGGAAGCGGCAAGTCTTCTCTTGCATTCGATACCATATACAATGAAGGACAGCGCCGATACATGGAAAGCTTTTCTGCCTATGCGCGTCAGTTTATGGGAGATATGGAAAGGCCCGATGTAGATAAAATTACCGGACTCTCGCCGGTAATCTCCATCGAGCAAAAAACTACCAATAAAAATCCCCGAAGTACCGTCGGTACCATTACAGAGATTTACGATTTTCTTCGTTTGCTTTTTGCCAGAGCCGGAGAGGCTTACAGTTACAATACAGGTAAGAAGATGATGAAATTCAGTGAGGAGGAAATTGTGTTGTCAATTTTTAAAAAGTATAAAAATAAAAAAATCAGCCTGCTCGCACCTTTGGTCAGAGGAAGAAAAGGTCACTACAGAGAACTGTTTGAAGACATTCGTAAAAAAGGTTTTCTGAAAGTAAGGGTAGATGGCGAGCTGAAAGATCTTGCTCCTAAAATGCAGGTGGACAGGTACAAGATTCATGATATTGAGGTGGTGGTTGACAGACTGGAGGTGACGGATGAAATGAAACTGCGGCTCAGTCAGAGTGTGCAGAAATCTTTGCAGTTGGGAAAAGATTTGATTTTTGTTTTATTGAATGATGATAATTCAGTTATTCAGTACAGCAAGCAATTGATGTGTGTTGATACCGGCATCAGTTATGAAGAGCCTTCTCCCAATGCTTTTTCCTTCAACTCTCCTTATGGTGCCTGTCCTGCCTGCAAAGGTTTGGGTACGGTTCATCATATAAATATGAATGCTGTCCTTCCCGATGATTCTTTAAGTATCAATGAAGGTGGCATTGCACCTTTGGGAGAAGAGCGGGAGGCGCATATTTTTAAACAGGTACAGCAACTCGCAAAGAAAAATGCCATCAGCCTGGATAAGCCCGTTAAGTCATTACCTCAAAAAGCAATGAATTTGTTGTTGTATGGTTCTGCTGATTACAATCCTGAAGAGGAAACAGGTATTGTTGAAGAAGACACCGGCACTTATTACAAGTCGGACTATGAGGGGGTGATACCTATGATCAACAGGTGGTTTAATTCTCCCAATATTACGGAAGCAATGAGGGAATGGGTGGAGAAGTATATGTCACTGAAGCCTTGCACTTCGTGTAATGGTGCCCGTTTGAAAAAAGAAAGTCTTTGGTTTAAGGTAGATGAAAAAAATATTGCCGAGTTGAGCGATTTGAATCTGGATAAACTATACAAATGGTTTACCGGTATTGAGAAAAGATTGAGCGACAAACAAAATGCCATTGCCAAAGATGTGTTGAAAGAAATCCGTGAGCGGTTGAATTTTTTACTGGACGTAGGACTAACTTATCTTACTTTAAGCAGACCTTCCAAAAGTTTGAGTGGTGGAGAGTACCAGCGCATCAGACTGGCAACTCAGATTGGTTCTAAATTACAAGGGATTACTTATATATTGGATGAGCCGAGTATTGGTCTTCATCAGCGTGACAATCAGAAGTTGATTATTGCCTTGCAAAACCTCAGAGACTTAGGCAATACGGTATTGGTGGTGGAACATGATAAAGACATTATGTTGGCGGCAGATTATCTGGTGGATATTGGACCAAAGGCCGGCATACATGGCGGCAGAATTGTTTCGCAGGGCACACCTGCTCAGGTATTGAAATCAAATTCTGATACTGCACAATATCTTAACGGAAAAAAATCAATAACAGTTCCTAAGGAGAGAAGATTGGGCAATGGAAAATCTATTGAACTAAAAGGAGCAAAAGGGCATAACCTGAAGAATGTAACCGCATCATTTCCTCTGGGAAAATTAATTCTCGTTACCGGTGTAAGCGGAAGTGGAAAATCAACGTTGATTAATGAAACGCTGTATCCCATATTAAGTCAGTATTGTTATCAATCCAAAACCGATCCGCTGGAATATGCTTCTGTAAAGGGTTTGGAGCATATCGACAAAGTAATTGATATTGACCAAAGCCCTATTGGCAGAACGCCCAGGAGCAATCCTGCTACTTACTGCGGATTTTTTACTGATATCAGAACATTGTTTGCATCCGTACCCGAAGCCAAGATAAGAGGATACAATGCAGGACGTTTTTCTTTCAATGTAAAAAGCGGAAGATGTGATGTTTGTGAGGGTGGAGGTATGCGCGTGATTGAAATGAATTTTTTGCCGGATGTGCAGGTGCATTGTGAGAAATGCAACGGGAAACGCTACAACAGAGAAACACTGGAAATAAGATATAAAGGGAAGTCAATCAGTGATGTACTGAACATGACAGTGGATGAAGCGGTAGAATTTTTTAATGCCGTACCTTATATCTATCGTAAAATAAAAGTGCTGCAGGAAGTTGGGTTGGGATATATCACGCTGGGTCAGAGTGCGGTTACGCTAAGCGGTGGTGAGGCGCAGCGGGTAAAGCTGTCAACAGAGTTGTCTAAAAGAGATACCGGAAAAACTTTTTATATTCTTGATGAGCCCACTACAGGATTGCACTTTCAGGACATCAGTCTTTTGCTGGATGTGCTGCATAAACTAGTCGACAGAGGTAATACCGTTCTGGTCATTGAGCACAATCTTGACATGATTAAAGTTGCGGATCAGATTATCGATATTGGTCCCGAGGGAGGCGATGGCGGAGGAAGGGTGCTGTTTGAAGGAACGCCGGAGGGGCTTACGAAAGTGAAGGATAGTTTTACGGGAAAGTATCTTAAAGTTGAACTATGATTTTCCGGGTTAGTCGTTTAGGTGTTTAGTGGTTTAGATTATTTTCCGCTGTTCTTCCAACTTTTACATTCAATATTCCTTTTTCAATATTTTATATTTTCCTACTGGGCAATTGCTTTCAGCGTGGTTGTTATTTATAAATCTCCTGTCAAATTTTATTTTGTTAAAGCTTCAATAAAAAAATTCGCATCGCCTATACTTAACATTTTCTTACAGCCATTAGGTTATTCTTATATTAAATTGGTATTGCAATCTTGCAATCAAATATAAAACTAACGTGCATGAAGAAGCTGTTATCAATTGGAGCAATAAAAAAAACAATCTTCCTGATACTCATTTTGTTGCTTATCATTTCGGGAGGGGGTTATTTAAAAAATAATTTTTTCACTCCATCCAAAACTTCTGAAGAGATCAATAAGGAAGTCAAGCAACTTGTTGAAAATAATCAGTTGAAAAATGGGGATATCATTTTTCAGACTTCAATATCCGGTCAAAGTAGGGCGATACAAATAGCAACAAAATCCCAATACTCTCATTGCGGTATTATTTTTAAAGACAAAGGTCAGTATTATGTATATGAAGCGGTACAGCCTGTGAAAGTTACTCCACTGGATATTTGGATTGCCCGCGGGAAAAATGGACATTATGTTGTGAAACGAATTAAAAATGCGGAGAAGATACTCACCGAAGGTGTTATTCAGAAACTGAAAAAAGAAGGACAAAAATATCTTGGGAAAAACTATGACATTTATTTTAATTGGAGTGATGATCAAATATATTGTTCGGAACTGGTTTGGAAAATTTATAAAAATGCAACCGGTATTGAAATTGGTAAACTAGAAAAATTGGGAGATTTTGATTTGTCAAGTAAGGTAGTTAAGGATATCATTAAAAAAAGATATCGCAAAAACATACCCTTAAACGAAACAGTTATTTCACCTGAGTCAATTTATAGCAGCGACTTATTGACGACAGTAAAAAGAAGTTGATTTTATTTATAGTCAATCAATGAGGTTTTTGTTATTAATTTTTTAAATGCTCTTTTATGAATAAAAAGATAATTTTTTTGATAACTATATTCGTTTTTATTTGTCTGTGTATTTATTATTTCTATCCTGAAAAAAAACTACCCGCAAATTCAAGAATTGATACACTGGTTGTTTACAAGTCTAAAAGACAAATGCTTGCTTATTCCGATGGGATATTTATAAAAGATTACACTATCTCGCTTGGGGGTAATCCGGTAGGGAAGAAGCAATTTAAAGATGATCAAAAAACACCCGAAGGAATTTATTCAATAAATAGCAAGTCCACTATCAGCAATTATCATAAGTATCTTTCTGTATCTTATCCGGGAACTGAAGATAAGTTGAATGCGAATATGCATAACAAAGAGCCAGGCGGGTTGATTGAGATTCATGGTTTGCCCAATAAGTTTGGGTTTATTGCAAAGTTTCAGAGGTGGTATGACTGGACAGCTGGTTGTATAGCAGTCACAAACGAAGAGATTGATGAACTCTATGCATCTGTTAAAGTTGGTACTAGGATTGAAATCTATCCATAGTATTTTCCTTTTCCAATTACAAGTTTTTTTATTACTTAATCACGACAATAACTTTTTTATGAAAATCTTATCAGTAATCACAACAATCATAATGATAAAAAAATCCGAACTTTTAATTATTTTGGTAAAGGCTATTTGACACGACATATGGTTCATGTAGATGTGTTATAAATAAAGTTTAAACTTAAAAACTTTTTTAACGTGAAATGCCTGCACATCACCTGCAGATAATATTTCTTATTCAATATTTTACATTTTCTTATGGCCTGAAACCTCTCAAAAATTCTTCTGTTGACATCCGCTTTTTCCCTTCGAGTTGTAGCTCTTTGATGTAAATGAAGCCATCGCATGTTGCAAAGCGCAAAAAAGTTTTTTGGTCCGTTTCCAATGTGCCGGATTGGATATTGTGATTCCTTATTTCAGCATTACCTGAGAAAATTTTTAATTTTTTTTCATTAATGTTCGTGTATGCGGCAGGGTAAGGAGAGAGTCCTCTGATGAGATTATAGATATGTTGGCTTTCCTTGTTCCAGTCTATTTCACATGTAGAAGAGAAAATTTTTGGTGCATGGGTTGCCTGAATATCCTCCTGAGGTTTTTCCTGAATGGTTCCTTCTGCAAGGCCTTCCACTGTTTTCAGTAACACCTCGGCTCCGATTTCCTTCATCCTGTCATGAAGTGAGCCGGCGTTTTCGTCATCCCCGATGGGAATGGTTTCAGAGAGTAAAATATCTCCGGTATCAATTTCGTGTTTTAGTTTGAAGGTGGTCACTCCGGTTTCTTTTTCTCCATTGATAATGGCCCAGTTGATCGGTGCTGCCCCTCTGTATTTGGGCAGCAGTGAGCCATGCAAATTCAGTGTGCCCATTGGTGGCATATTCCACACCAGTTCCGGTAGCATACGAAAAGCGACGACAATCTGTAAATCTGCTTGTAAAGATTGCAGGGTTTCAAGAAAAACAGGATCTTTTAATTTTTCCGGTTGTAAAACAGTTATTCCCTTTTCTGTTGCATATTGTTTTACAGCACTTTGCTGTAGTTGCATGCCTCTGCCCGCGGGCTTATCCGGAGCAGTGATAACTCCCACAATATTGCAGCCCGCATCATACAACTTGCTCAGCGACGCCACCGCGAATTCGGGGGTGCCCATGAAGATGATGCGGAGATTTTTATAATGCATTTTTGATATTGTTTAAAGTAGTTGAATGTTGTTGAAGATAGTTGAAGTTGGTCTTATCAACAATATTCAACCATATTGCACAATGTTCAACTAAATATGTCATTAATTTTTTTAAATTCAACTATTACTTCCTCACCGCAGAGAATGAAGAACGCAGAGGTTTCGCAGAGTTTTTTATAATCAACATAATCGTCTCAGATCTTGAAATCTCCAATCTCCAAACCCCAAACCCCAAACCCCAAACTCCAAACTCCAAACAGTGCGCTTACAATTCTATATAAAGTAAATATTTCCTCCTAATCGCTTTATACTTACTCAACTCCGGCTCCCAACTTTTTCTGATTTGTTCTTCACTCCATCCCTTTTTTATTTGCTCCATCAGCACATCATTCCCCGCCAATTTATGAAAGAAATTGTTTTTCAGAAAGAAACTGTCTTTTCCCGGGAATAGCTTGTATGCATCCAGTAAATATTTCAATTGAATTTTATTATCTAATGATTGTAATACTTGTTCTGTTGTGCCGGAAAGATTCCATCCGTAACATTTCTGATGGAAGCATTTACTACTCTTCGCGCCCTCATTGGGTTTGGGCGTAAAAGAAAACAGGGTGTCAGGCAAATCAGGATGTCCGAATAGTTGAAATGGATAATCAGTGCCTCTTCCTTCACTCAAAATTGTGCCTTCAAAAAAACAAGTGGAAGGGTAGAGGTAGATGGATTGCATCTGCTTCAGATTGGGAGAAGGGTTGACCGGAAGAATATATTTTGATGAATGTCTGTAATTTTTACAGGGGATGATTTTTATCAATGAATTTTCTCCCGGCTGATAGTTTTTGTAGGCTTTATCTGACAACCATTTTTCACCACAAAGCATCAGTGCATATTCTCCTAACGTTAATCCATACACGACAGGTACGGGTTGCATTCCGACGAAACTTTTAAATTTTTTATCCAATACAGGGCCATCTACATAAAATCCGTTTGGATTAGGTCGGTCAAGGATAATCAGCGGAATATTGTTTTCCAATGCAGCTTCTATAAAATATTCCAGCGAGGAAATAAATGTGTAAAATCTTACACCTACATCCTGGATATCAAAAACCATCATGTCTAAATCTTTCAAATCATCAGCGGTGGGTTTTTTATGGTTGCCGTACAAGCTGATAATAGGTATGCCGGTTTTACTGTCAACATCATTGTTTACATGTTCTCCTGCATCTGCTTTTCCGCGGAATCCGTGTTCGGGGCCGAAAATCTTTTTGATCATTACGCCACGGAGGAGGAGACTATCTACCAAATGGGTATTTTTTATGACGCTGGTTTGATTGGCAAATATCCCCACTTTTTTACCCTGAAGCAGCGGTAGATACACTTCGGTCTGTTCTGCAGCGGTCTGAATGGCTGACATTTCCTGCAGTTTTTTGCTTTGCGCGCAGGATTGCAGGGTGTACAACATCAGGATGGCAACAGTCAGAAATCGAAGGATTTTCATCTGTCAAAGTTGAGCAAAGTTTTTTAATTCGGGCGGTTCAAAAATTTATTTTTAATTTGCTGCATATTGTCAACCATTTTGTTCATTTTTCCCACAAAACTCAGAGAAAAGTATCGGAATGCTACACAATACTGAAGGGTAAGTTGCCCGGAAGATTTCAACACAATTAAATAAAAAAATATGCAACAAGTAAAAGCTGGCGATGTGGTAAAAGTTCATTACACAGGAAAATTGACTTCAGGTGAACAATTTGATTCTTCCGCAGGCAGAGAGCCATTGGAATTTACAGTTGGTGCCGGTCAGATGATTAAAGGATTTGATGCAGCTATGCCGGGCATGACTTTAGGTGAGAAAAAATCA
The DNA here is from genome assembly GCA_947458275.1 of Chitinophagaceae bacterium. Lineage (GTDB taxonomy): Bacteria > Bacteroidota > Bacteroidia > Chitinophagales > Chitinophagaceae > Ferruginibacter. Next base: position 187,606 of record CANGYR010000001.1, on the reverse strand, counting down.
ATTAACATACCCGCGGCTGATGCCTACGGAGAAAGAACGGAAGAAGCCATCATCCAATTCCCTAAAGAAAATGTCCCTGCTGATATGAAGCTTGAAGCAGGCATGCAACTCACTTTAAGCAACCAAGCGGGACAGCCTATTCCTGTAGTAGTTGTGGAGGTGCAGGAAGAAGTGATTGTGTTGGATGCCAATCATTTTCTCGCCGGTAAAGAATTGATTTTTGATATTGAGCTGGTGGAGATTGTATAATATGAACTAAGTTTTTGAAGAAATGATCAACATAGACAAGGAGGATTTAATCAATCGTTTTGTACGTTATGTAATGATTGATACCCAAAGCGATCCTGAAAGTGAATCTCATCCTACTACTGAAAAGCAGAAAGACCTCAGCAGATTGCTTCAACAGGAATTGCTGCAGATGGGAATAAAAGATGCGCAGACAGATGAGTTTGGTTATGTGTATGCAACTATCCCGTCTAATTCCTCCAAGCAAACTATTCCCGCTATCTGTTTTTGTTCGCATGTAGATACAGCGCCCGATTGCAGTGGCACGGATGTCAGACCAATCATTCACAGGAATTACGATGGCTCTGATATTGTTTTACCTGATGATAACACGCAGGTATTGCGTGTGAGCGACTCGCCCTATTTAAAAACACAAATTGGTTCTGATATAATTACTGCAAGCGGTAAGACGCTGCTCGGCGCTGATGATAAAAGCGGAGTGGCTGTGATAATGCAGGCGGCAAAATATCTGATTGAAAATCCATCAGTGAAGCACGGCGACATTAAAATAGTATTTACTCCTGATGAAGAAGTTGGCAAGGGCACTGCAAAAATTGATATGCAAAAAGTTGGTGCTCAATTTGGTTATACGTTGGATGGCGGTGAAGCAGGAAGTCTGGAAGATGAAACATTCAGTGCTGATGGCGCTTCAATCACCATTCATGGTGTGATTGCACACCCCGGTTATGCAATAGGTATGCTGGTGAATGCCATCAAAATTGCCGGTGAAATTATAGATCAGCTTCCTAAAAATGAATGGAGTCCGGAAACAACGGAAGGCAAGCAGGGTTTTGTTCATCCTGTTGCAGTAAACGGCATCGCTGAAAAAGCTACTGTGAGATTCATTGTAAGAGACTTTACCCGTGAGGGGTTACAACTGCATCATGAAAGATTAAAAAAACTTGCTGAATCAGTTGTGTCAAAATACAATGGTGCGACTATGGTATATGAAGCTTCTGAACAGTACAGAAACATGAAAGAAATTTTGGACTTGCATCCTCAAGTGGCGGAGTATGCCGCTATGGCTATTGAACGCAGCGGTTTAGCATTGAACAAAGAAAGCATCCGTGGTGGTACCGACGGCAGTAAACTGAGTTATATGGGATTGCCTTGCCCGAATATTTTTACCGGCATGCAGAATATTCACAGCAAGCTGGAATGGATAGGTGTGAAAGATATGGTGAAGGCGACCGAGACTATCGTACATTTATGTGGAATTTGGGAGGAGAAAATGTAATCTTTAGAATTGGTTCAATAGGTTGAAAATGTTCAAGAGGTTGAAGAGATTCCAATTTTAATCAAGGAGTCCGTTTCAACAATATTCAACCATCTTCAACCATCTTCAACCATCTTCAACAATATTCAACAACATTCAACCATCTTCAACAATTTTCAACTCAACAATAAAATCAATCAATTATGAGCATGTTATCACAATACTGGTGGCTGATTCCTGTCTCCATCGTATTTTTCGGCGGATTGTTTACCGTAAACCAAGGCACTATTGCTGTCATTACCCGATTTGGTAAATATGCCGGTATCAGAAGAGCGGGGCTGCGTTTCAAGATTCCTTTGATAGAGCAGATTTATAAAAGAATAAGCATTCAAAATCGTTCGGTGGAACTGGAGTTTCAGGCGGTGACTGTTGATCAGGCGAATGTTTATTTTAAATCTATGCTTTTGTATTCTGTACAAAACGAACAGGAAGATACCATTCAGAAAGTTGCGTTTAAATTCATCAGCGACAAAGATTTGATGCAGGCGCTGGTGAGAACCATTGAAGGAAATATTCGTGCGTTTGTGGCTACAAAAAAACAATCGGAAATTTTAGGTTTGCGCAGAGATATTGTAGAGTTTGTAAAAGAGCATGTAGATGCTTCTTTGGAGGAATGGGGCTATCATTTGCAGGATCTACAAATCAATGACATCACTTTTGATCAGGCCATTATGGAAAGCATGAGTAAGGTGGTGGCAAGCAATAACCTTAAAGCCGCTGCCGAAAATGAAGGACAGGCATTATTAATCACCAAGACAAAAGCTGCAGAAGCAGAAGGAAACTCTATCAAAATAGCGGCAGAGGCGGAAAGAGAAGCAGCTCAGCTCCGTGGACAAGGCGTTGCTCTTTTCAGAGAGGAGGTGGCAAAGGGCATGAGTCAGGCGGCAGAGCAGATGAAACAAGCGAATTTGGATACCAACGTGATATTATTTAGTATGTGGACAGAAGCCATTAAAAACTTCGCGGAATATGGAAAAGGAAATGTGATATTTTTAGATGGCAGCAGCGAAGGCATGGAGAAAACGATGCGCCAGATTATGGCTATGCAACAGATGGAGAAATAAATTCAAACAACATTAACGTTTTTTTGTGTGCCAAGTAAACTAATCTTTACTTTAAATTTGTGTAACTTTTATTTTTTGAAATAACCTGACACTATGTTCAATATTCTTTTGCAAATCGATACTACTGCTGTAGGCCCTGTTGAAGGCGCCAAAGTTGAATCTGTCTGGAGCCTGCTCAGCAAGGGCGGACCAATTATGATTCCCTTGTTTATTTTGTTTGCCTTGGTTGTTTTCTTTTGTATTGAAAGATGGCTGGTAATCAGCAAGGCCTCTAAGTCAGACGACAATTTCATGAATATCATTCGTGATCATATTGTGAACGGCAACGTAACCGCAGCAAGGAGTCTGGCAAAAAATACCGACAACCCCATAGCAAGAATCATCGACAAAGGAATTCAGAGAATTGGGAAGCCAATCGACTCTATAGAAAAAAGTATGGAGAATGCAGGCAAGCTGGAGATTTACAAACTGGAAAAAAATCTAAGCACCATTTCTGTGATTTCACGCATTGCGCCTTTATTTGGATTTGTTGGTACCATAATCGGTCTGGTAATTCTATTGAAAGAATTTGCCACCATCAGCAACCCTTCTATCAGCCAGATAGCAGATGCTATGTATATTAAGCTCATCACTTCTGCAACAGGTTTAATCATAGGTATGCTGGCTTTTCTCGGTCATAGTTATCTCGATACACAAATCAACAGGCTTGGCAATAAAATGGAAGCTGCCAGCAGTGAGTTCATTGATATTTTACAGGAACCCACTAAATAATTAATTAGCATGAGTTTAAGAAAGACTAAATGGAGAGATAATCATTCTGAAGTGGATACCGGTCCACTGAATGATATTCTATTCATACTGCTGATGTTTTTTTTGATGATTTCTACGTTGGCTAATCCCAATGTGATTAAGATGAGTGTGCCCAAATCCAAAAGCGATACCAAACAAAAACAAAGTGTGGTGGTAAGTGTTGACAAGGATAAAAACATTTACGTGGGTTCGAAAAAAATAGTACCTGATTCTCTTGAATCTGCACTCAGAAAATATATTATTGAAGGAGACAGCATCAAACCTGCCGTTGTAATTAATGCTGATTCTATTGCCAGCTGGGGAGAAATTGTGAAAGTGATGAAAGTGGCCAGAAAGCTCGGCGCTACTACTTCTGCTACGGTTACCGGGACAGATTAGCGATTACCATTCTGTTCTTTTCGCAGAGATCTTTTTTTATCACAGCATCATATCCTTCTCTCTGAAAAAAATCGCACACTTCATGAGCGAGGTTCTCATGCGTTTCCATAAATATCCTTCCTTCTTTTTTTAAATGCAATTTTGCAAATGCTGCAATTTTTTTATAAAAAATTAAAGGATTGTGGTCTTCTACAAACAATGCAATGTTGGGTTCGAAATCAACTACATTTTTATCCATAGTTGTTTGTTCTGCCTGCGGTATGTATGGAGGGTTACTGATGATGGCGTCAAATTGAGCAAGTGTATTCCAGTTTTCTTCATGTAAAAAATCGATCTGTTTAAAATCAACAGAGACTTCGTTTGATTTTGCGTTTTCGTTTGCAATTTTCAGTGCATCAGCACTTACATCAATAGACGTTACAATTGCTTGTGGTGCATTTTTTTTTACAGCAACGGGGATACAGCCACTGCCCGTGCCAATGTCAAGAACGGTTGGATTGTTTTTTTCTTTAAGAAAAGCTATCGCTTCGTGCACCAGCTCTTCGGTCTCAGGGCGAGGAATCAAAACAGCCGGAGATACTTTAAATTTCATTTTGTAAAACCACGTATTTCCCGTGATGTACTGAACGGGCTCATGTTTCATCAATCGCTCAAGACATTCTGTAAGTAAATTCAATGTGCGCTCAGGTAAGATGCGGGATGGGGATTTAATTAAATCAGAGCGACTGACATCCGCCATTTCTTCGAAAATGATGCGGGTGATGTTTTCCGATTCTCCCTTTGGGTAAATTTCTCCCAGTTCATTCAAATACTTTCTGTGTAAATCCTTTAATACCATTGAAGCAAACATAGTTTATTTTTCGAGCATAATCAGTTCATAACTGTAAATTTGTGGGAAGGAATTTTAAGCAATGATGAGGCATGAACAGTATATGAGAAGATGTTTGCAACTCGCCGAAATGGGGATGGGAAGCGTAGCGCCTAATCCTATGGTGGGTGCTGTGCTTGTTTATGAAGACCGAATCATTGGCGAAGGATATCATATGCAATACGGGCAAGCTCATGCCGAAGTGAACTGCATCAAAAGTGTTAAGCCGGAAGATATCGGTCTGATTGAAAAAAGTACACTCTATGTATCACTGGAACCATGCAATCATCATGGCAAAACGCCACCATGTACTGAATTGATACTTCAACACAGGATACCTCATGTGGTATCAGGTTGCAGAGATTCGTTTTCTAAAGTAAATGGTGCGGGTATTCAAAGATTAAAAGATGCGGGGGTGGAAGTCATTGAAGATGTGCTGAAAAAAGAAGCAGCTTATTTAAACAGAAGATTTTTAACCTTTCATAATGAACGTCGGCCATATGTGATTTTAAAATGGGCACAGACCGTAGATGGGTATATTGGATTGGAAGGAGGAAAACCATTGAAAATAAGTAATGAAATGACTGACCGGCTTGTGCACAAATGGAGAAGCGAAGAATCGGCCATTATGGTGGGGACCAATACAGCCTTGTCCGACAATCCGGCACTTACAACCAGACTATGGCCCGGGAATAATCCGGTTAGGGTAGCGATAGACTGGGATCTCCGTCTTCCCGCTGAAAGCAAATTGCTGGATGGCAGTGTGCCCACTATTGTCATCAATAAAATAAGAGAAGAGAAAATAAATAACATTCATTATTTCAGCATTGAGAACAAATCTGAACTCATACCATCGGTGATGGAATTGTTATACCATGAGCAACTTATAACATTGATAATTGAAGGAGGCAGTAAGCTCTTGCAGTCTTTTATTGATGCAGATTGTTGGGATGAAGCGAGAGTGATTATCAACCAATCTATCAGGATTAATCGGGGAGTGGCTGCTCCAGTTCTGAACGGCCATCGATTGATTCAAAGCAATCAGGTTGATAATGATGAAATTAATTTATTTGCAAGAATCAGATCAAATTTTTCCTCCTAAAACTTTTCGGAATAACGATTTTGTCTTATGTTTTATTGAAAAAAATTAAACACAGTTAATTTTTCCTATCGAATAATTACCTTTTTTATTGTGTTTGCCGTAAAATAATTCTAAAAATTAAAAAAGTCTCTCATTTTTTTCACTAATATTGTGCCGATTTAACTTAAAATTAAACTATTTAACATCAGATTGATATGAGAAAATTATTACTCTCCTTGTCTTTGATTATGATTATTGGAACTGCCGGTGCTCAGCAATTGCATTTTATGAGCCAGTACTTGCAACACAATCCAATGTATAATCCTGCTGCTGCGGGAATCGCTCAGAAAAGCAGTATCGGAGTTTCTTACAGAAATATGTGGACTACATTTCCCGGAAACCCAAGAACCTATATGGTTTACGGAGATTTCCAATTGAAAGGCTTACAGTCGGGCATTTCTTCTTATGTCTACAGAGATGAGACAGGTCCAACCAGTCGTACAGGTGCTCAGTTGGGGTATTCTTACCATGTCAATTCTCGTGATAATAAAAGTCGTTTAGGTATTGGGTTAGAATTAAGAGGTCTTCAATATGCTTTGGACAAGGTTAAATTGCAATCCACACTGGGTGCAGACCCTGCCCTTGCCGGTGCAGCCAATAAGTTTGCCATTGATGCGGGAGCAGGTGTTTACTGGACCAATGATAAACTTAGTGTAGGTATCGCGGCTAGTCAATTGATACAATCTAAACTTCAGTTGGCGGATGTTCCAAATATAGCCACTAGAGGAAGACTTTATCGCCATTACAACATGACTGCAAGCTACCGCATTCAAACAGGTGATGACATTTTTTTAATACCCAATGCTATGGTGAGAGTGATTGAAAATTCTCCTACAGAATATGATTTTGGTACAAGACTTGATTATCAGGACAAAATATGGTGGAGCATCAACTGGAGAGTAAAACAATCATGGAGTCTTCAAGCAGGATTCAAAATACTTAATAATATCAGAGCGTCATATTCTTATGACTATTATAATGCGCCAATAGGCATTTTCAATGGCGGTTCCGGTGCTCATGAAGTGGGTATTCAGTTTGATTTAAAAAATAATCAAAAATAAATCCCATTATTACGACCGAAATTAAACTTATCAAATCCATCATCTAAATAGAAATTTATGTTTGCTTCTATTACGAATAAAAAAAACATCGTCATATTATCCCTTGCATTATTAATTTGTTCGCTCTCTTCAAGGGCACAGGTGGTAATAAATGAGGTGTTGCATTATCCAACAACGGCGCAGGGCTTGATTTCAACCGGTACCGAATATGTAGAACTATATAACGCGGGTTGTTCTCCTGTTGATATATCTTGCTATATCCTTGGAACTGCCGCTGCTCCCAATGCCAATCCCGGTTCTACCTTAAGAACTGGAGGAAGTATTGTTTTTCCTCAGGGTACAGTTATCCAACCTAAATCACATTTTGTAATCGGGACATCTTCCTCATCATCTGATCCTCTTGCAGTCGATTTCAAAACAGATTTAAACACGAATAGTTACTGTAATACCGGAAACTTTGTTTTGGCTAATGGAGACGGATGGGTTGCTTTATACGATGCTGCCGGTACTCCGGTAGATGCTATATACTGGACTGTTGCTGCAGGTCAGGGGAATAAAATCTCTACTGATGATGACTTGGATGACAACCCATGTATCCCTGCAACTGTCGGTACATGTAATACCAGTGGGATTACTACTTTACTGTCTGCTAAACAAATTTTTGAAGCAACACCTCAAAAGATTACTTATGTCGGACAAGCCAATATAACTGCCGGTACTATTCCTTCACCCACAGGCAAAACTTTCAGCAGAATTCCGGATGGTGCAACCTGGCAGAGGGATATCGACCGTTCTATCAGCGGTAATAACTGTAATGGAGGAACCTGTGCTTCCGCACCATCTCCTACATTTGATCCAATCGGACCTTTATGTTTGAACAGTACAGCGCCTGCATTGCCTTTGAAATCTACCAACGGAGTGGACGGAACATGGAATCCCTCCACCATCTCTACTTCTACTGCAGGAACAACCACTTATACTTTTAGTCCTTCACCGGCGGGTGGTTGCGCTTCAACACCTGTGACAATAAATATCGAAGTCACGTCAAGCGTTACACCAACTTTTGATCCTGAAGGACCTTTTTGTAAGGATGCTATTTTAACACAACCCATTTTGCCTGAAACATCTAATAATGGTATTAATGGGACATGGAATCCTGCTTCATTATCTACGGCAGTGGCAGGTAATATTGTCTATACATTTACGCCAACAAATACGCCGGGTCAATGTGCAACTCCCACGACCTTAACTGTATTGGTTGAGAACAACAATGCATCTGCTTCACTTGAGTCAGGTGCAGGAACAGATAATCAGACAGTAACAGTCAATAGCCCCATACAACCAATTAAGTACGGCTTTTTCCCTGCTGCAGGTGCTCCCGGTGTTACAGTAAACGTAACAGGATTGCCTGATGGTGTTACATTCGCGTTCCCTGTACCCGGAGCTACTTCTCTTTCAATTACCGGAACTCCAACCACAACTGTTGGATCTCCATTTACATATACCCTGACAGTAAAAGGGAATTGCGAGCCGATTACTGTAACCGGAACGATAACTGTTCTTGAACCTGCACCCAAAAATTCTTTCACATTCAGTTGTGCGAAAGATACCATCATTGAGTGTGTTTCAAGTTGCATAACGCTTAAAGCAAAAATTCCCGATATTCGTTCATCTACATCTTCATACGAAATCAATCCAATTGCACCTGCCGGAAGGTGCTATCCTGTTTCAGCAATTCCAAATACTCCCGGCACTCCGGTTGATTTAAAAATAGATGATGATTATTCAGGTGTCATCAATCTGCCATTCAGTTTCCCATTCTTTGATGACGCAGGTTCGCCTTATAATTCAGTCATCGTAAGTCCTAATGGATATTTATCATTTGATGCCACCAAAGCTAATACCGAATCTCATTACGGAATATTGAACGATGGTTTTGGTTTAAGTGGATTAAATGGCACAGAAGAGGACATGCCAAGCACTTTGTATGACCGCGCATTGATTATGAGCGCTTATCAGGATATAGATCTGAGTACATCCAATTCTCCCAACAAAAGAAATAAATACGAAGTCATCGGTACAGCACCTCACAGAAAATTTGTAGTTACTTACTACAAAGCACCATTATTCTTTGATCCATTCTTTAATCCTAGTTGCCCTAACCTGATTGAGAATACACATCAGATTGTGTTATACGAAGGAACGGGGGTTATAGAGGTTATCATCAATAGCTTGGAAAGTTGCCCGGATTGGAACAACGGTAAAACCATGACCGGTCTTCAAAACTTCAATCGCGACAAAGCTGTTTTGCCACCCGGCAGAAAAGCCAGCGATCCGTCTTGGGGTTCAATCAATATGAATGAAAGCTGGAGATTTGTACCTTCTGCAGGTCCTACCCTTTACCGTTCAGTTGAGCTATACGATTTAGCCGGCAATCTGGTTGCTACCGGAGATACCACCAGAATCAATAGCAGCACTTTTGAAGTATCATTCCCGAATGTGTGTCCAAATGGAAATGCTACTTACGTGGTTAAATCAAAGTATGAGCAAATCAACAATCCAGGTAATTTTGTTTTCGGAGCGGATACCATTAATGTAATCAGCAAAGATGGTCTAACTGTTTCAACAAGAAAAGATACCACTATTTGTATTGGTGCTTCAGTTACTTTAGAATCAAACTCAAACGGAGATACCTATTCATGGTCTGGTAGCGGACTGGACAATGCCTCTTTGTTGAGCCCTGTTGCTACACCTGCAAATGTTGGTGTAAATACATATACATTGTCATCAACTAAAAATGGATGTACAAAAACAGCCAGCGTAAATGTGACTGCTGAGTCTTCTGTTCAGATTAATGCAGGTGCTGATCAGTCAATCCTTTCCGGTCAGTCTGCACAACTTAATGCCACTGCATCTGGAGCAGATACTTATTTGTGGACTTCTTCACCGGAAGGTACAACGTTGAGTTCAACTACCATATTAAATCCTGTTGCAACACCAACAGCCACCACCACATACACGCTTACAGCGTCCAATGCTGCAGGTTGCAAGGCATCTGCTGATGTTACCGTTTCCGTAGTTTCTTATTGCATAAAAGTAGAAAATGCCTTTACCCCTAATGGTGATGGGGTCAATGATTTGTGGAAAGTGTATGGATCTTATGATTGCCTAAGCAACGTAAAAGTGAATGTATTCAACCGTTATGGAAGTAAGGTCTATGAATCAAAAGATTACAGAAATTTCTGGGATGGTCGCTACAATGGCAAGCCAGTTCCGGATGGTACATATTATGCCGTCATTGAGTTTAAGCTAATCTCAGGAAAAACAATTGTTACAAGAACGGATTTGACTGTACTAAGGTAAAAATTGATATTATTGTATTTGTAAGAGACTGTCTGAAAGGGCAGTCTCTTTTTTTATCCAAAGATATTTCTGTTATATACGGGACCATTTTTCGTATATTTATAAACCAAAAAAATATTTATGTCTAAAATTCCAGAGTCGGAATTAATCATCAACAACCGCGGCGCTATTTATCACCTTGATGTAAGGCCGGATGAAATCGCAGATACCATCATACTGGTAGGAGATCCGGGCAGGGTAAAAAAAGTAAGCCAATATTTCGACCGTATTGAATTTGAGTTGCAACACAGAGAGTTTGTGACTCACACGGGTATAATCGGCAACAAACGTATTTCCGTAGTGTCAACAGGTATTGGGCCGGATAATATTGATATTGTCCTGAACGAGTTAGATGCGCTGGCAAATATAGACTTTGAAACAAGAGAGATCAAATCCTCCTTCAAAAAACTGAATATCATCCGATTCGGTACTTCGGGGGCATTACAGAAAGATATTCCTGTGGACAGTCTGGTTGCTTCTTCTCATGGTTTGGGATTGGACAATTTGCTGAATTTTTATGAGTATGAAAAAAGTGTTGATGCAAATAATTTGATCAAGGCATTTGTTGATCAAACATCCCTCGATACATCCATTGCCATGCCATATATTTTTGAAGGAAGCCGCTCATTACTCAGTAAATTTAATAATGATTTTCATAAAGGCATTACGGTTACATGCCCCGGTTTTTATGGTCCTCAGGGAAGAATATTGCGATTGAATCTGAAAAGCAAAGGACTCATCAATAAACTTACCTCTTTCTCTTATGGAGATCACGGCATTACTAATTTTGAGATGGAGACTTCGGCAATTTATGGACTGGGTAATTTACTGGGACATGAATGCCTGAGTATAAATGTCATCGTCGCCAACAGGGTTATACAGGAGTTTTCAAAAGATAGCAATGCAGCAGTTGAAACAATGATCAAAAAAGCATTGGAGAATTTAATTGCTTAACTTTAACAGACAGTCAAAACTTAAATCGCTGATGATTGCCAAACTAACTATACCGGATTTCACTTCAACCGCAAGGATTGATCAGGTTGGAGTGGAGGAGCGCGCATCCCGTTTTACGAAAAGAAGTCTTAAGAATGAGACCAAGCTAAACGGGCTGAAACTGGCATTAAATATGATTGACCTTACTACTTTGGAGGGAAAAGATACCGAAGGAAAAATAAAACAACTTTGTTACAAGGCTGCTCATTTGCATGATGCTTATCCCGGACTTCCTACTGTCGCCGCTGTCTGCGTCTATCCGTCAATGGTAGCTGTTGCAAAAAAGGCATTGGGTAATTCTGGTATCAAAGTCGCCTCTGTGGCCACAGCGTTCCCCAGTGGCCAATCTACCCGCGACGTAAAATTAAGAGATACCAAATATGCCATCAGCCAGGGTGCTGACGAAATTGACATGGTGATTTCCAGAGGGAAATTTCATCAGGGCGAATACAATTTTGTTTTTGATGAAATTGCCGCAATTAAAGAGGCATGTGGCACTGCAAGATTGAAAGTCATTCTGGAAACTGGTGAGTTGGGTACATATGATAAAGTAAGAAAAGCAAGTGATATTGCGATGTATGCCGGCGCTGATTTTATCAAAACGTCTACAGGTAAAATTTCTCCTGCCGCTACCATGCCAGTAACGCTGGTGATGCTGGAGGCAATCAGAGATTTTTATTACAAGACAGGCAAGAAGATTGCTATGAAACCAGCCGGTGGCATATCCAAAGCAAAACTGGCGCTGCATTATCTGGTTATGCTGAATGAAGTTTTGGGAGAGGATTGGATGAATAACGAATGGTTTCGTTTCGGAGCGAGCAGTCTGGCTAATGATATTTTAATGCAGTTGGAGAAACAAAGAAGCGGAGTGTATCAGTCGGGGGATTATTTTTCGGTTGATTAGGTTCAAGAGGTTCAAGAGGTTCAAAAGGTTCAATAAGTTCAATAAGTTCAAGAGGTTCAAAAGGTTCAAAAGGTTCAAGAGGTTCAAGAGTTGAATTTATTTAGTTTAAAATTTATTTAGTCAAATTTTTTGATTTGCCTCAATTTTGATTTTACGTTTGCTAAAAACACATGGCAACTATAAAGCGATTTGAGGATATATTATCTTGGCAAGAGGCAAGAGAATTAAATAAAACTATAAGCGCAATGATTAGGTTGAAAAAATTTGGCACTAATTATTCGCTTATAAATCAAATTGAAAGATCAGCCGGATCTATAATGGACAATATAGCCGAGGGTTTTGAGCGGGGAGGCAATAAGGAGTTTATACAGTTTTTATTTATAGCTCGAGGGTCTTGTGGAGAACTAAGATCACAGGCATACAGAGCATTGGATGATAATTACATTTCAAAAACAGAATTTGACAATATTTATATACAATGTTCTAAGGTAAACAGACTGATATATAGCTTAATAAGTTATTTGAAGAATAGTGATAAAAAAGGCATGAAATTTAACTGATAAAAATAACACTCATCTGTCAACCTTTTGAACTTATTGAACCTATTGAACCTTTTGAACTTATTGAACCTTTTGAACCTATTTAACTAACTAACTAACATATGGCTGGAGTTAAAAAAAACAATCTCAGACTCAAATTCGATTCTTCCCGCAACCTTGCGCCGGCTCCGGAAAGTAAGAGTATTGCGAACATTGCAGATCGGTATGATCTGTTTATCAACGGGAAGTTTGAGAAGCCCTCATCAAAAAAATATTTTGATACCATCAATCCGGCTACGGAGGAAAAATTGAGTTCGGTTGCGGAAGCAAATAATGCGGATGTAAACAAAGCGGTATCTGCCGCCAGAACAGCTTACGAGAAAGTATGGAAAAAAACATCTGCTAAAGAGCGTGCTAAATATATTTATCGAATTGCCAGAATGATTCAGGAGCGAGCGAGGGAACTGGCGGTGATCGAAACACTGGATGGCGGTAAGCCAATAAGAGAAAGTCGTGATTTTGATGTACCCACTGCGGCCAATCACTTTTTTTATTATGCAGGATGGGCTGATAAACTGGAATATGCATTTCCCAATAAAAATCCTCAGCCATTAGGTGTAGCGGGACAAATCATTCCCTGGAATTTTCCTTTGCTGATGGCGGCCTGGAAAATCGCACCAGCATTGGCTACCGGAAACACCGTTGTTTTGAAGCCCGCAGAGACAACTCCGCTTACAGCGTTGAAACTTGCAGAGATTATTCAAGAGGCAGATCTTCCTCCCGGAGTGGTAAACATTATCACCGGTGCCGGTGCTACAGGAGCCGCCATTGTCAATCATCCTGATATAAATAAAATTGCTTTTACCGGTTCAACTGATGTAGGAAAAATTATACAGAGAGCTGTTGCAGGTTCAGATAAAAAAGTGACGTTGGAATTGGGCGGTAAAGCTGCGAACATCATTTTCGATGATGCGCCGCTAGATCAGGCGGTTGAAGGCGTTATCAACGGTATATTTTTTAATCAGGGACATGTATGTTGTGCAGGTTCTAGATTATTTGTGCAGGAGTCTGTCTATAAAATTGTATTGCAAAAATTAAAAGACAGAATGGAATCTCTGATAGTTGGAAATCCTATGGATAAGAATACAGATGTTGGAGCGATTAATTCCAGGCAGCAACTGGAAGTCATCCATAAATATTTAAAAATAGGACAGCAGGAAGGTGCAGAGATGTTTCAAAGTTCATGCGCCATTCCGAAAAAAGGATTTTATTGTCGCCCGACAATTTTTACTAATGTAGCTCAATCCAATCGCATAGCACAGGAAGAAATATTTGGACCTGTATTGGCTATTCAGACCTTCAGAACAGAAGATGAAGTGATTGAAAAAGCTAACAATACTCCCTTCGGATTGTCTGCCGGGGTTTGGACAGACAAGGGTTCAAAGATTTTCAATATGACATCCAAACTCAGAGCAGGGGTAATTTGGGCCAACACATATAATAAGTTTGATCCTGTTTCTCCATTCGGAGGGTATAAAGAAAGTGGTTTTGGAAGAGAGGGAGGATTGCATGGATTGGGGGCTTATTTAAAGGTTTGATGGTTTGGGGTTTGGAGTTTGGGGTTTCAATTAGTTCACTAACTTCTGAAACGTCTGAAACTTCTACAACAATATTCAATCTGAAACTTCTGCAACAATATTCAAATTGTTTAACACAATAAAAAAGATATGTCAAAACGAATTGAAGTACTAAAGACTTACAAAATCTACATCGGCGGTCAGTTTCCCAGGACAGAATCGGGAAGAACATATATTGCGTATAGCCCTAAGGGTGAGCAACTTGCGAATGTTTGTCTGAGTTCCAGAAAAGATGTCAGAGATGCGGTGGGCAGTGCCCGCAGTGCTTTTGGAGGTTGGAGTGCCAGGGCTGCTTTCAATCGAGGTCAGATATTATACAGAATTGCAGAGATGCTGGAAGGTAGGAAAGCCCAGTTTATTGATGAACTGGTAAAACAAGGATCCTCAAAAGCAAGTGCCGAAACTGAAGTGAATCGTTCCATTGACAGACTGATATACTACAGTGGATGGTGTGATAAATACCAGCAGATTTTCAGCAGTGTCAATCCTGTGGCTTCTTCACATTTTAATTTTTCTGCGCTCGAACCGATGGGAGTTGTGACAATAGTAGCACCTCAAAATACTTCATTGATTGGACTGGTATCGGTGATGGCGCCTGTGATTGCGGGAGGAAACTCCTGCGTCATTCTTGCATCGGAAAACAAACCCCTTTGCGCCGTGACTTTTGCTGAAGTACTCAACAGCTCTGACCTTCCGGGTGGAGTGGTCAATATTCTTACCGGAAAAGTTGCTGAATTGTTACCCTTCCTTGCCGATCACATGGACGTCAATGCAATTTTTTACGGTGAAAATGATGCCGCAAATAAAAAACTGATACGGGAGAAAGCTTCACTGAATGTAAAAAGAACTGTCATTTATGAATCTAAAAACTGGGTAGAGGAAAAGAATGAATCTCCTTATTTTATCAACGACTTTCAAGAGGTAAAAACCACCTGGCATCCTATTGAAAATATTGGCGGAGCCAAGGCGGGATATTAAATATGATCCATATCATATAAACTGAGGAACGAAAAAAAATCTTAACATATTTTCACTGATATTTCCACTTAATTTTGTGTAAAATTTAAAATTTATAGAAATGAATAAAACTCTCGTTATTATTTTAATCGCATTTTTTTTACTTGGATTTCTAGGATGCAATACTTTTATAGGATGTAATACATACAATGGGTTGGTTACCTCCGAACAGTTTGTAAAAAAATCTTGGAGTAATGTTGAAACGAACTATCAGCGAAGAAATGACTTATATGGCAGTGTGATCAAGACTATTGAGGGTTCTGCCAACTTTGAAAAATCAACTTTGAAAGAAGTGTTGGAAGCAAGAGCTAAAGCTACTTCCATCACTGTTGACATCAACGACCCCGCTTCTTTAGAGGCCTATCAAAAAGCACAGGCCAGTCTGCAGGGTTCTTTCAGCAGACTGATGGCTGTTGCGGAAAATTATCCGGATTTAAAGACTACCACTGCTTTCAGAGATTTTCAGACTCAGATAGAAGGTACTGAAAATCGTATTAATGTAGCAAGGCAAGACTATAATAGTGCGATTGAAAATTTTAATCTCAAAGTAAAAACTTTTCCCAGAAATATTTTTGCTCGATTATTTGGCTTCACTGAAAAAACTTTCTACAAAGCGGATGCCGGAACTGAAAAGGCGCCCGAAATCAAATTTGATATAAAATAATTACAACATGGATTGCCCCACTCAAATAAAGTGGGGTAATTTTTAATAGATTACGGATGTTCAGCTTACGCAAAAAGAAATCCTTCTTTAGTCCTGCGGAAAATAATGAGATTGTTTCTGCCATTCGAAGTGCAGAGCAATCCACCAGTGGAGAGATACGTGTTTTTGTAGAAAGCAAAAATGCGTATGTGAATCCTCTTGATCGTGCCGCAGAAATATTTTTTCAACTCAGGATGGATGAGACAAAAGACCGTAATGGCGTACTGATTTACGTTGCTGTGAAAAGCCGCGAGATAGCCATTTATGCCGATGAAGCTATTCATCGTTTGCTTGACGATGCATTCTGGAAAGCTGCGGTTAACAATATGATTTTAGAATTCAGGCAGAATCATGTTGCCGATGGCATTGCTCACTGCGTTACAACCATTGGTCAAACGCTGGCCGAAAAATTTCCTTATAAAGGCAACGAAGATAAAAATGAATTACCGGATGAAATCGTCTTTGGAAAATGATTAAGTCGCCTACCTTAATGAAAAAAATCCTTTACATATTTTTATTTACTGTTGCTTTTTCGCTAACAGGATTTTCTCAGTCCAAAACAGTTTCTATTGAGAGTGTCATTAGCAATAAGCCCAATCCTCCCAAGCTGGTCAATGATTATGCGGGTGTATTGACGCCTGACCAGCAGCAGACACTGGAGAATAAACTGGTTAAACTGGATGATAGCACTTTTACTCAGATTGCTGTTGTGATTGTGCCTACACTGGATGGAATGGATCCTGCTGATGCTGCCTTGAAGATTGGCAGATCATGGGGAATTGGTGACAAAAAAAATAATAGCGGTGTTATTCTGTTGATTGCAGTTCAGGACAGGAAGCTGAATATATCTCCGGGTTACGGACTGGAGGGGGCGCTGCCGGATATAACTGCGGGTCATATTATCAGGAATGTAATCGTACCTAATTTCAAGGGGAGTGATTATTATCGCGGGATAGATGAGGGGACTGATGCGATTATAAAAGCGGTTAAGGGAGAGTACAAAACACCAAGAGACAAGGGTTCGCGTGGTTTTTCGGCAGGGAAAATTCTTTTAATTATTATCATCATTGTATTCTTACTTTCAGCTGGTTCGGGTGGAGGTGGCGGGGGTACTTTTATGAGCAGAAGAGGAGCCGGCCCTTTATTTTTCCCGATGGGCGGCGGTTTTGGAGGGGGCAGAGGATCTTCCGGAGGCGGAGGATTTGGCGGCTTCGGTGGCGGTAGTTTTGGCGGCGGGGGAGCGAGTGGGAGCTGGTAGCCAATTTGATAATTAGAAGATTTGAAAATATGAAAATTTAACATTCAAATCTCCACATCTCCAAATCTTCAAATCTCCAAATCTTCAAATCTTCAAATCTTCAAATCTCCCAATCTCCACATCTTCAGATTGATTTTTACATATTCCTAATCACTTCATCAGCAAACTCACTTGTTTTTAACAATGTTCCTTCTTTCATCAGATTGTAGAAATCAATCGTAACGGTTTTGTTGCGAATAGTTCTGCCGACTGCATTCGTGATGAGTTCGGCTGCATCGCGCCAGCCCATATATTCAAACATCATAACACCGCTTAGAATTACGCTACAGGGGTTCATTGTGTTGGTGTTCGCGAATCGCGGAGCGGTGCCGTGTGTGGCTTCAAAAACAGCATGTCCGGTTGTGTAATTAATATTCGCGCCGGGAGCAATGCCAATGCCGCCTACTTGAGCAGCCAACGCATCGCTGATATAATCCCCATTCAGATTAAGTGTGGCAATGACGCTATAATCCTGCGGAGCCAACAATGCCTGTTGTAAAAAGTTATCAGCTATAGCATCTTTGATGATTACTTTTCCTCCGATGGAACTTAATTTCATTTCTTCATTCGCAACATTTTCACCGCTTTCTTTTTTAGTTTTTTCCCATTGCTGCCAGGTATAAACTTCACCCGGAAATTCTCTTTCTGCCAGTTCATATCCCCAGTTTTTAAAGGCACCTTCGGTATATTTCATGATATTGCCTTTATGTACAATGGTAACAGACGGAAGTTTATTTTCAATAGCATATCTGATGGCTGAACGAATCAGTCTTTCGCTTCCTTCTTTACTAACCGGCTTTATACCTATTGAAGTGGAATAAGGGAATCTGAATTTTTTCACACCCATTTCGTTTACCAGAAAATCCAGCAATTTTTTTGCATCATCGGTACCTGTCATGTATTCTATACCTGCATAAATATCTTCGGTGTTCTCCCGGAAGATGACCATGTTTACTTTTTCAGGTTGCCACATAGGAGAAGGAACGCCTTCGAAATATTTTATTGGTCTCAAACATACGTATAAATCAAGTTCCTGTCTGAGTGCCACATTCAGACTTCTGATGCCACCGCCAACGGGAGTAGTGAGTGGGCCTTTAATAGACAGCAAATATTCTTTGAAAGCCTGCATGGTGGATTCTGGCATCCATTCGCCTGTTTTATTGAATGCTTCTTCACCGGCCAGTACTTTCAGCCACTCAATTTTTTTTGTTCCGCCATAAGCTTTTTGCACGGCTGCTTCAAATACACGAACACTTGCATTCCAGATATCGGGTCCAATGCCATCGCCTTCAATGAAAGGAATAGTGGGGTTGTTGGGAACGACCAATTTGCCGTCAGTGCCCATAAAAATTTTCTCAGCCATAACAATAGTTTATAGGAAATAAATTGATGCGGCAAAGTTACCGCAATTGGGTTTTTAAAAATCTTAATTTTTTGAAAAATGTTGACCGGAAAATGATTTATGTGAGCAGACTCCCATTTAACCAACTGCCATCGAAGCTGACGCCTTCATATTTTTTATAGAAATTGATTCCCGGCTCATTCCAGTCAAGCACTTGCCAGGTGATGCCTTTGTATTTTTTTTCTTTGCAGACCTCAATCAATTGATCAAAAAGCATTTTACCGATTCCTCTGCCTCTCATTTTTTCGGTTACGATGATGTCTTCCAGATACATTCTTTGTCCCTTCCATGTACTGTATCGAATATAATAGAGTGCAAATCCAACAATGACTTTTTGATTATTTTCATTTTCAACTTCGGCTACATACGCCCACCATACTGGGTTAGCGCCGAATCCACTTTCAACAAAATGATTGAAATCTACGGTGACTTCTTCCGGAGCTTTTTCATAGAGCGCCAGTTCTTTGATCAGCGACATCATCTGAGGGCAGTCGCTTTCAATTACTTTTCGTATGCTGATGTTCATAAGAAAAATCAGTTGTGGTCAATCATCGTGTAGATGACACCGTAAGAGCCATCTGCAACATAGCCGGGAGGTCCGGGTTGGTATTCTTTGTGGAAGAAATTTCGATAAACGAGTCCGATACCTTTTGCATACTTTTCCTCTGCGATGTTGATTTCACTGTAGCTTGCAGGATCTGAAGGGTTGCCAATAGTTTCGTTGCGCTGATCTATCGTAACAACATCGTCAAGTGTGAATTCGCCGATTTTTTCCTGAATGCCAATAGATGAGTAGGTATAATCCCAGTTATCCAGATATCTCAGTGTTGAGTTGGAGGAGTAAGTTTCTATGAAGGAGTTGCCTTTCCAGCTATGGTATTCTTTTATCGGAAGACTTAGTTTGATGAATCTTAAATTATTTTCAATAAACTCAAGACTGTTTTGTGTGTTGACGGCCATAAAAGTGGCTTCCGGAATCCAGGGTTTGTCACTTGACTTTCTGATGTATCGGATTATTCTGTATGCCGGTCTGCCAAGATTGTCGTTGATTTTAGCATCAATAAAATATTTCACCTCATAACTGACAGTAGTATCTTTTTTTCCAAAATTGATATAGATAAGTGAGTCCAGTTTGTAAGTGATATACTTCCCTTCCTGAAGAGGGTTGTAGTCGTTAATGCTCAGCAGATTGAGGTCTTCAGTAGTTTTTTTGCATGAATTGAACATGATAATTGCGCCAATTAAAGCAAATGCTATGGATAATGATTTTATATGTCGCATGTTAAAAACTGTTGAATGCAATTTAATATAATAGTCGCACAATGTAAATAGCTGTTCTATGTATTTCGCTGTATGATTCCACCTCCGATTACATCATCCCCTTCATAAAATACAGCGCTTTGTCCGGGTGCGACTCCCTTCACATCTGAGTAAAATTTCACCTTAATGCCATCTTCGTCTGAAAAAAGCTGACTCAGTGCGCCTTTGTCTTTATACCTGATTTTTGTCAATGCCTCCATGCCTTCCGAAATTCCCTCATACTTTATCCAGTTGATGCCTTTTACTTTCATTTCTGTTCTATTGAGATCATCTTCGGAGCCAAGCACTACCGTATTGGTTTCAGGAATAATTTCAGTTACAAAAGCAGGAGTGCCCAATGCTATATCAAGACCTTTGCGTTGGCCGACGGTATAGAAAGGATAGCCTTTGTGTTTGCCCAAAATTTTTCCGGAAGGGTCTACGAAATTGCCGCCGTTTACTTTTTCTTCCAATCCTTCCACTCGGCGTTTTAGGAAACCGCGGTAGTCATTATCTGGCACGAAGCAAATCTCATAGCTCTCATTTTTTTTAGCGAGTTCGGGATAGCCGAAATCATGCGCCATTTGCCTGATGTCTGTTTTGTGATAGGAGCCCAATGGCAACAAAGTCCGTTTAAGCAAATCCTGCTGTAGTCCCCAAAGCGCATAACTCTGGTCTTTATTTTCGTCTTTTCCTTTTCGGATAAAATATCTTCCGTTGGAATGCTGATGAACCTGCGCGTAATGTCCGGTAGCAATATAATCGCATCCCAGAGCATCTGCTCTTTTTAGCAGTGCTCTCCATTTGATGTGTGTATTACACATCACACAGGGATTAGGTGTTCTGCCGGCGATATATTCCTCCACAAAATTTTCTATCACAAAATCGCCGAATTCATCACGTATATCTAAAATAAAATGAGGAAATCCATGCTGTACGGCAGCTGTTCTGGCATCATTAAAACTGTCGAGATTGCAGCAGCCGGTTTCTTTTTTATTGTTGCCCACACTGGTGGCATAGTCCCAGGTTTTCATGGTAATACCCACCACTTCATACCCTTCCTTATGAAGCATTAAAGCGGCCACGGTGCTGTCTATACCGCCGCTCATGGCCATTAAAACTTTTCCTTTTTTACTCATGATTTGAGCTGCAAAGATACAGCATTTCAATAAGGAGGGATTTGCCGGAATTCCTTACTTATCAGACAGTTCAATCTCAAATTTCTCTTCTTTTGCATCCAGCGCACTGGCAGCGGCATTGCTGATTCGGAGGAGGAGGCCTGCATTTTGTTTAAGATCGGGGATTACATCCAGGACTTTTGCGTACACAAACTTCCCGTTGCTCTTGTTGGTAATTTTCAGGATTGTTCCGGAAGGTGCCGTATTATACAGGCAATAATATTTTCCGTCGTCCCAGCCACTTGTACTTTTGAATGTTGCTGCTGTTCCGGATTCCTCTATGCCGGATGATTTTTGACCTTCAAAGGCCGACTTAAAGTAACCACCTTTAAAATCTTTTCCGCTGAGTGCAACTTTTTCTGTTTTGATTTCCGGTTGAGCAACTTCAGCTTTTTTTGTTTCTTCTTTCTGTTTTACAATTTCAACGGGTTTTTCCTCCAAGGGTTTTGGCTCCGCTTTTGTGACTTCTTTTTTTTCTGCTTTTACTTCATCTCGGGTTACAACTTCGGCAGGCTTTTCTTCTTTTTTAACCACAATCTTTTCAGCAATTTTTTCTTCTGATTTTTTAATTTCTTTAACCGGTTCAGTTTTTTTCTCCTCAACTGCTTTGATAATCTCTTTTGGTTTTTCTTCTTTTGCAACTGAGTTGGTATAACCCACAATGAGTCGGGCTCCTTCGTTTACACCATCCGCAGTAAGATTATTCCATTTTTTCAGATCACTTACAGGCACTTTGTCATAAAGGCGACTGATTTGATAAAGCGTCTCCTTTTTTTGAACTGTATGATAAATGGGAACTGAACCTTTACTTTCTTTCTTTGGCTCAGGAGTTTGCACAATAGGAGGATCGATTTTTTTTACTTCAGTTTTTATAGCACTTTCATTGTTTGCGACAGGAGTTGGTGTAACAGGCGCAAGTGGCGCCATTTTTTTTTCGGTTGGAATTTTGAGAACCTGACCTAATGTTAAGCCGGTTTCAAATGGTATATTGTTGAATTCAGCCAGCTCTCTCGGATGAACATTGTACAAACGACCGATGGAAAACAATGTTTCTTTCGCGCCGACTGTATGTTTTTTTTGACTGTAAGAAAATAAAGGACAAAGCAGTAAAATAAAAATCAGTTTTTGAATCTGCATATTTGGATATATTATTTGCTGTAAATCGAGTGATTTCAAATCAGTCTAAAAGTCACATTAAAGCAATTTAAAATCTCAGCAAATATCAGAAAAATAGTTGGTTTTAATTCCTATTACTTATTAAGAATCCTCCATTCTTTAGGGTAATAATTATTCGTTCTCTTGGGCAGTATTTTAACCCATCCCAATGGCAATCCTTTAAAGCAAATAAGCTGCCATCCTGTTTTCTCGGACTCGAGATGTATTTCTTCTTTTCTTAAATATTGAAGGGCGACATTCTTCTCGACATCAATGGTCGGAATATTATTACTGAAGATGCAACCCATGGCCAGCTCATGGTCCGGAATAATCTCATCTCTTATGATGTTACCCAATTTGATTCCGGCTTTTCTTATGTATAATGCTGATTGAAGTAATGGTAAATCAGCAATTATTCCGGAAGGAATTGCAATGATAGTTTCCTTATGGTTGAAATATGAATAGTCCTGATTGTGGTTAATCCAATGACTTAGGATTTGCAGATTTGATTTCGAGACCGGTTGAAGTTTAGCTGCACTTTTATTTGATGGGCTATTCTCTTCTTCATATTTTTTTCTGAATGCGGCAATAAAAAATCCTTCTCCTTTTAATTTGTCGGGAAAGAAACGATAGCCATACGCTCCGGATTCTTCGGCAGTGGTCTCAACAATATTCCATTTTTCATTTAAGGAAATTTGGATGCTTTCCATTTCATGCTCTTTCATAATCTTGTCGAGCATATTTTCATTTTCTTCCATTGAAAAAGAACAAGTGGAATAAATCAGGATGCCGTCTTTTTTCAGAGCGGGGAGTACATCATTCAAAATCCTTTCCTGTCTTCTGCTGCACATTTGTACATTTTCTAAGCTCCATTCATCAATTGCAGCAGGGTCTTTGCGAAATAATCCGCTGCCGCTACAGGGCGCATCTGTTACAATTACATCAAAGAACTCATTCAGCCGACCGAAATCTGCGGGATCATTATTGGTAACAACCACATTTGCAGCGCCCCATTTGGTAATGTTTTCAGATAATACGCTTACTCTTGATTTGATGACCTCATTCGCTACCAGCAGACTGTTTTTGCTGATTAATGATTGAATTAATGTGGATTTTCCGCCGGGTGCGGCGCAGAGATCGAGTGCCCTGATATCTTTATGTAGTTCACAGGTTTGCTTCATCACTTCTTCCAAAAACATACTGCTGGCTTCCTGCACATAGTAGGCGCCTGCATGAAAAAGCGGATCAAGTGTGAAGGAAGGTCTCTCCTTGAGATAATATCCCATACTGCTCCATGGGACAAGACTTTCAATGTTGAGAGATGTTTTATCTGCCGTGATATTTTTATTAGGATTCAGTCTGACTGAAACGGCAAGATGCGGAGATTGATGTACCCGTAAAAATTCGTCTTCATTAAAACCTTTTACATCTTTAACAGACAATAAAAAATCTGAAGGAAGAAGTTTTGACATTTTGATTGCGAAATGTTGCTTGAGGCAGCGTTATATATTTTTTATTTCAGCACAAAGATCCTGCAAAACTTTCTTGGCATCTCCAAACAACATAGAAGTTTTTGGTTTGAAGAACAGTTCATTTTCTATACCTGCATAACCAGGCTTCATGCTTCTTTTGTTGACTACCACATTTTTTGACAGCTCCACATCAAGAATAGGCATGCCATAAATAGGAGAGGAAGGGTCTGTTTTGGCTGCAGGATTTACCACATCATTGGCTCCGAGAATCAATACCACATCTGTTGTGGCAAATTCATCATTGGCCTGTTCCATTTCCAGCAACTTATCATAACTCACATCTGCTTCAGCAAGCAGGACATTCATATGTCCGGGCATTCTTCCGGCAACAGGATGAATGGCATATTTTACTTCTACTCCTTTTTCAGTGAGAATTTTTTCCAGCTCGTGACAGGTATGTTGTGCCTGCGCTACTGCCAGCCCGTAACCGGGGACAATCATCACTTTATTGGCATAGCTCATGATCATGGCGGTGTCGCTCAGACTGATTTCTTTATAACTTCCCTGTCCGGATGCGGCGCCGCCTGAAGCGGTTGTTGCTCCTCCTCCGAATGAGCCAATCAATACATTTTTGAGTGAGCGGTTCATCGCCTTGCACATCAGAATGGTTAAAAGTGTTCCGGCTGCACCCACCAGAATACCTCCGGTCAGCATAACTTTATTACCATACAAAAATCCGCCGCATGCCGCTGCTACTCCGGTGAATGAGTTCAGCAAAGAAATCACTACGGGCATATCAGCACCGCCGATGGGTAGCACGAAAAGTATGCCGTATATGATTGACAATAAAAGGATGGTATAGAATATGAGTTGATGTTGAGGATGCACAACAATATATCCGGCGGCACCTATTGCTACGGCAAGGATAACAAGATTCAAAATATTCTGACCTGAGAAACTATAGTCTTTGATCTTACCATTCAATTTTCCCCATGCGATGATACTTCCGGAGAAAGAAACAGAACCTATGATTAAGCCGATTGCAATAATTAAAATAGTAGATTGAAATGAATGTGTATCACTGTTGGGAGTATACGAAATGATGTGAGAGATATGATTGTATTCAATCAATGAAATTAATGCCGCGCAGGCGCCTCCCATTCCGTTGAACAGACTCACCATTTCAGGCATGGCAGTCATTTTTACTTTTTTAGCCGCTAGTGTCCCAACAATCCCGCCGATGAGCAGTCCTCCAAATATCCAGAGATGATTATGCAAATGCTCGCCAGTCTCGCTGTTTTGATATAAAAAAATGGTAGCAAGAATAGCAATCGTCATTCCGGCTGCAGCCAGCAGATTACCTTTACGGGCACTCGCCGGATTAGACAACATTTTCAGTCCCACGATAAATGTGATCGAAGCGATGAGGTAAGAGATGTTTAGAATATGTTGGGTCATTGAGTATAAAGTCAAAAGTTAAAAGTTAAAAGTCAAAGTTTACAATTCAAAAGTAAAAAGTTAAAATTCAAAAGTTAAAATTCATTCTGATATTCGGGTTAAGTCAAGAATTGATTCAAGTACATTTTTTGACTTTATACTTTATACTTTTGACTTTTTACTTCTTACTTCTTCTTCCGGAACATCTCCAGCATCCTGTCTGTCACCACAAATCCTCCCACCACATTGAGCATGCCGAGTATGACTGCCAGGAATCCAAGTATAAGAGCTGTATAGTTATCTGCTTCCGCTTTTCCCATAACGATGATGGCTCCGATGATTACCACGCCGTGAATGGCA
This sequence comes from Chitinophagaceae bacterium, assembly GCA_947458275.1. GTDB lineage: Bacteria > Bacteroidota > Bacteroidia > Chitinophagales > Chitinophagaceae > Ferruginibacter. The sequence continues at coordinate 161,928 of CANGYR010000001.1, read as the reverse complement.
TTGGCGCCGCTCATGAGCGGGGTATGCAAAACACTTGGTACTCTTCCGATGACTTCAATACCTACGAAAATCATTAGGATGACGATGTAAATAATTTCTTGATTATTGCTGACCCATTGTAGTATGTTATTCATGGATGAGGTTTAAGGGTTTAAAGGTTTGATGGTTGGATGAATCAATTGATCAATTGTTTTACTCTGTCATTCGTAATATTTCCGGCGTGCGCAACGCAAGTGCCGGCAACCAAATCATCTTCAAAATTCAGGTTCAGTTGTCCTTCTTTATTAATAATCAGTTGTAAAAAGTTCAAGATATTTTTTCCATACAATTTACTGGCATCACTGGGCATAGAGCAGGGAAGTTTGGAATTGCCTGCAATGGTTACGCCATCCACGTTTATTATCTGATCATTGACCGTACATTCCGTATTTCCACCTGTGGCTGCAGCAAGATCTATGATTATGGAGCCATTTTTCATTTGGGCAATCATCTCTTTTGTAATCAGCACCGGAGCTTTTTTGCCCGGTATTTGTGCTGTGGTGATGATGATGTCTGACTTGGCAACACTCTCTGCGATTTTTGCTTTTTGTCTTTGTAAAAATTCTTCTGTCTGTTCAACGGCATAACCTCCTGCTTTGGAGGCATCTGCTGCTCCTTCCACTTCAATAAATTTGGCACCCAGACTCATCACTTCTTCTTTAACAGCGGGTCGGGTATCAAACACCTCTACCACGGCACCTAATCTTTTTCCGGTGGCGATGGCTTGCAATCCTGCTACACCCGCTCCGAGAATCAGCAGTTTGGCCGGAGCTATACTGCCCGCTGCCGTCATAAACATAGGGAAGTAACGCGGAAAGAGATTGGCTGCAAGTAAAACAGCTTTATAACCGGCAATATTAGCCTGGCTACTCAGCACATCCATACTCTGAGCACGGGTAGTGCGTGGAAGCATGTCCATGCTGAACACTGTGCAGTTGTTTGAATTCCATTGAGAAATTAAGTTGGCATTAAATAATGCCTGATAGAAACCAATCAATATTTTCCCCTTGCAGGAATTGGTTTCGTTTGCATCCAATGGATTTATGCAAAGCAGCACATCGGCTTTTTCGAAAATTGAATTTCTGCTGGAGATTTCTGCGCCTGCTTCTGAATATTTTTCGTCGTTGGCAAAGGCGGTTTGTCCCGCATCTTTTTCCACCAACACATGTACATTTAATTTTTTAAGCGCAACAACATGTTCGGGTAGAAGACTCACGCGCGTTTCGTGAGCCGGTTCTTTTAACAAGCCAATAATCATATCAATTATTAATTAATCCGAAGTTAAGCAAAATTAATAACGAATGCTGAAATGTTGTTTTACTTTAAATTCTTTTCTGAAAAAAACTATACCGATGAAAAATAAATCAATAGTAAGTGTAACTATAGCATTTTGTTTAACTGCCTCCCAGGCCTCTTCCATTTCTTTGCTCCAATGAATATCGTCAAAAACCATTATCGTGTAATCGTTGCTGTGCTCAAGCAGCCACTTGAAGTAGGTAAGGGTAGGCTCTTTTCTGTGATTGCCATCTATAAATGCAAAATCAACGGGTGAATTATGATTGAGATAATCGGGGAGTGTTTGGTTGAACTCACCTGTGTATACTTCTGAATTTTTACTACCTGTGTTTTCTAAATTCATTTTTGCGATTTCTGCAATTGCTTTCGAACCTTCAAAACTGGATAATTTTCCATTGGGACAAGCACTTGACAAATAAGATGCAGTGATACCGAGAGAAGTGCCTAATTCGATAATATGTTTTGGCTGATAATACTTGACAATGCGATAAAGCAGTTGCGCATATTTTTTCGGCTTGAGAGAAGATGCTGCTATGGCGCTGATTTTTCTCTGATTTGTTTTTATGACAGAAGAGCCGGCTCCAAAATCTTCTACCTCAATACTGTTGTTGTTCTGCAGTAATTTTTTTCTGATACTTTCTATTGGATGATAGCAGTCGTATTGATTTTTGTCGTTCAGTACTTTTTCGATGAACTCAAACACAAAAGGTGAGTGTACGCCGTGTCCCTTGCCGTTAGACGAGGTGACTAGGTAGCGGAGGTATTTAGATGCTATGGTGAATGTTGAATACAGGGTTGGTTTAAAGGTTTAACGGTTTAATGGTTTAATGGTAAAACATTTACATTCAGTATTCAATATTTTACATTTCTTATTATTTATTTCTTATTCCTTATTTCTCCACTCTCTCCCAGACCTCAAAAGAATAATCATACGCATGTTTTTCATCTATCTTGAAATCATTCTGAGAAGTGAGTTTCCATTCTTTATTATTTATAGCCGGAAAAAAAGTATCTCCTTCTATTTCTGCGTTTACGCGTGTCAAATATATTTTGTCGGTTTTAGGTAAAGCCTCTTTATATATTTCTCCACCGCCGATAATGAATATTTCTTTGTAATGCAGTTTTTTTGCTTTTTCAACAGCTTCATCAAGACTGCCGGCTGTTGTTACATTTTCCGCCTGCCAGTTTTTTTGTCTTGTAATAACAATATTTAACCTTCCCGGCAAGGGCTTGTTGACCGATTCAAAAGTCTTTCTGCCCATGATTACCACACCGCCCCAGGTGGTATTTTTAAAAAATTTCAGATCATTGGGCAGATGCCAGAGCAGTTGGTTGTTTTTACCAATTGAGTTGTTAGATGCGGCAGCGACGAGGATGGAAAGCATGAAGGCAAATGTAGAATAATTAATGTAAAATATTAAATGTAAAATATCGAATGTAGAAGTCGTGATTACTATCCTTTTATTTATTCTTATCTACTTTTTGATTTGTTTTTGCAGTCAAGATACTTGTTGACAATATGGCAATTAACTCATTTGCTTCTTTCAAACAGTTATTTAGCTTTTCATTTGATATCACCGGCTTTTCCATTATTATTCTAAGGTTTATTCGGGTTTCCCTTAGTTCCTTGTGTGCTATTTTCATCTTGTGTATAAAATCGGCTCTGCTTTCTGCAGCCTGAGCTTCTCCGTATAGCAATGCAGGGGCAATTCCGCTTCTGGATAATTGATACTCTAAATTATTTGCTGATTTGGTATTGGGAAGAATATCGCAAATCTCTAAACAAACACATGCAAACTTGACTAACCTGTCTTCAAGATCATATTTGGTTCTTTTTATTTCCATTACATGAAAATAAAAAGCATAATTAGGAAAATCACGGGTAAATCAACGAGAAATAAAGGTGAAATCCTCTGAAATAAAATTTACATTTATTCCTTTTCCTTAATTCTCCTTTTAAATTGGATATTTTACATTTAATATTTTACATTTCTCAAACCGCTACCGGCGCCTTAATTCCCGGATGACACTGATAATTCACCAGTTCAAAATCTTCAAATTTGAAATCAAAAATATCTTTTACCTCGAGATTGATTTTCATTTGAGGTAATGGGAAAGGAGTGCGACTTAATTGCAGATGGGCCTGTTCAAAATGATTGCTGTATAAATGTGCATCACCGAATGAATGAACGAAATCGCCATAGTCGAGGTCGCAGACCTGCGCAATCATCATGGTGAGTAATGCGTATGAAGCTATATTGAAAGGAACACCAAGGAATACGTCTGCACTGCGTTGGTAGAGTTGACAACTGAGTTTGCCGCGGCCGCCGTTTTTACCGGGACTCACATAAAACTGAAACAGACAATGGCAAGGCATCAGTTTCATTTTGGGTAAATCGGCCACATTCCATGCGCTGATGATCATGCGGCGGCTATCGGGATTTGTTTTTATCTGATGAATCAAATCTTTCACCTGATCTACCTCAATGCCGTCGGCACCTTGCCAGCTTCGCCATTGTTTGCCGTATACGGGCCCCAGGTTGCCGTTCTCATCGGCCCATTCATCCCAGATCGAGACATTATTTTCCTTCAGATAAGCGATATTGGTCTCGCCTTTCAGAAACCAAAGCAGCTCGTAAATAATACTTTTTAAATGTGTTTTTTTGGTGGTCACCAAAGGGAAACCCTCCGAGAGGTCAAATCTCATTTGATAGCCGAAAACACTGCGCGTACCTGTTCCGGTGCGGTCGTTTTTATCCGCGCCTGTGGCTATTATATGCTGGAGTAATTGATGATATTGCTGCATGGTGCAAAGAAAAGAAATCTTTTGGAAAAACGGAGGTTTAAGGGTTTAAAGGTCTGAGGGTTTGAAGGTTATTTAACCGCTGAGAAATAAGAGCGCAGAGGTGACGCGGAGATGGTTTCCTCTGCGAAAACTCTTTTAACTCTGGTTCTCTGCGGTAAAAGGTGGTTAAAGGTCTGAGGGTTTGATGGTTATTTAACCGCTGAGAAATAAGAGCGCAGAGGCGACGCGGAGATGGTTTCCTCTGCGAAAACTCTTTTAACTCTGGTTCTCTGCGGTAAAAGGTGGTTTAAGGGTTTAAAGGTCTGAGGGTTTGAAGGTTATTTAACCGCTGAGAAATAAGAGCGCAGAGGTCACGCGGAGATGGTTTCCTCTGCGAAAACTCTTTTAACTCTGGTTCTCTGCGGTAAAAGGTGGTTTAAGGGTTTAAAGGTCTGAGGGTTTGATTGTTTAATGGTTGATTCAAACCTCCTTCTTCTCCAAAGAGCATCTCAATATGTGGAATGTCGTCTTCCAGATATTCCTCTCCGACAGCAGTAAAACCCAAGTCGCTGTAAAATTTGAGCAAATAGCATTGAGCGCTTATACGGATGTTTTTGACATTAAAATGAGAGAGTGTTTTTTCAATAGCCATTTTCATTAATTCAATACCATGACCATGTGACCTGTACGCAGGGTCGGTGACTACTCTGCCGATGCTGGCTTCGGTATAACTGAGACCGGGAGGTAAAATTCTTACATAGGCGACTAACATATTGTCAATGTGACCAGACAAATGCCAGCTTTCTTTATCCTTCCCGTCGGTGTCGTTGTAAACGCAGTTCTGCTCTACTACAAATACTTTGTTTCTTAAAGTCAAAATATCATATAGCTCGCTAGTAGTGAGTTCTTTGAAATGTTTGAATGTCCAGATCATAATCGGATAAAAAATAAGGAATAAAAAATAATAAATAAGGAATAAGAAAGTCGAGAGGAATCAACATCTTGAGCTTCTTAAAATTAAATTTACCGCTGAGAAATAAGAGCGCAGAGGTCACGCGGAGAAGATTTCCTCTGCGAAAACTCTTTTGACTCTGGTTCTCTGCGGTGAAAGAAATAAGAAAGTCACCAGAAATTAACCTCTTGAACCTCTTGAACCTCTTGAACCTTTTCAACTTCTTCAACTTCTTCAACCCTAATACCCATATCGTTCCTTCCATCTTTCTTTCAGAAATTTCCTAAGCTCTTCTTCTCTTGCATTTTTTTGCGGAGAATAGATTCTTGTCCCCGTTATAGCTTCGGGAAGAAATTCCTGCAGGATGAAATTATTTTCATATTGATGCGCATATTTATAGTCTTTACCGTAATCCATTTGCTTCATCATTTTTGTTGGTGCATTTCTAAGATGAAGTGGAACGGGCAGGTCGCCTTTTTTTCTTACTATATCCTGTGCATCGTTGATGGCTGCATAAGAGGCATTGCTTTTAGCCGAGGTAGCAAGGTAAATAGCGCACTGCGATAAAATAATTCTGCTTTCAGGATAGCCGATGACATTCACCGCCTGAAAAGTACTATTGGCGAGCAACAGCGCATTGGGATTGGCATTACCGATGTCTTCACTGGCAAAAATCAGCATTCTTCTTGCTATGAAAGAAACCTCTTCGCCGCCTTCTATCATTCTTGCGAGCCAATATACGGCCGCATTGGGATCGCTGCCTCTCATGCTTTTTATAAATGCAGAAATGATATCGTAATGCTGCTCGCCTTTTTTATCATAGAGCGCAATTTTTTTCTGCGCAATCTGCATCACGAGTTCATCTGTGATGATGCTATTGTCTTCAATGTTATCGCAGACCAACTCCAGCAGGTTCAATAATTTTCTTGCATCACCGCCGGAAAGACGTATCAGAGATTCTGTTTCTTTGAGTTGAATATTTTTACCGGATAAAAAACTATCTTTTTTCAATGCATTGTGTAATACATCTTCCAGTTCTTCTTGCTGAAGCGGTTTCAATACATATACCTGCGCGCGACTGAGCAAAGCGCTGTTCACTTCAAAGGAAGGGTTTTCGGTAGTAGCACCAATGAGTGTTATAATGCCTTTTTCCACCGCACCTAATAAAGCATCTTGTTGTGATTTATTGAAACGATGAATCTCATCTATAAAAAGAATAGCGCCGGATTTTGTTTTAGCATCTTCAATGACTTCACGGATTTCTTTCACGCCTGATGCAATGGCATTGAGTGTGTAAAATGGGACCGACAATGTATTGGCAATGATGGAAGCAATGGTAGTTTTGCCCACGCCCGGAGGTCCCCATAAGATGATGGAGGGGATTTTCCCTTTTTCAATGGCAGTTCTTAGAATGCTTCCCTTGCCGGTCAGGTGTTCTTGCCCGACTAATTCATCCAGTGTTGCCGGACGAAGCCGTTCTGCTAATGGCGTAGAAGTCATTATTGAAATTACAAATTTTCTACTGCTTTAAATCTAATTTAATCTGCAGTTCATCAAATTGTTTATCGTCAATAGTAGAAGGGGCGTCTATCATCACATCTCTGCCGCTGTTGTTTTTAGGGAATGCGATAAAGTCTCTGATGCTCTCACTGCCACCAAGTATGGCACAGAGCCTGTCGAAGCCGAAGGCCAGACCGCCGTGTGGCGGCGCTCCGTATTCAAATGCTCCCAGCAGGAATCCGAATTTATGTTGTTGTTCTGCTTCATCCATGCCCAATGCGGCAAACATTTTTTGCTGAAGCTCTTTTTGGAATATACGAATACTACCGCCACCGATTTCATTTCCGTTGAGCACCATATCGTAAGCATTGGCTTTGATATTGGCGTAGGGATGTTTGAGGTATTCTGCGGGGTTGTCAATCACCGGGTTATTATTAATCATGATTTCAATATCCGAAGGCTTGGGCGAAGTGAAAGGATGGTGACGCGCAACCCATCTGTTATCATCTTCCGCATATTCAAACAATGGAAAATCGAGTACCCAAAGTAATTTAAATTCATCTGCTTTACGCAAACCAAGAAACTGACCTAGATGCAGACGCAATTCGCTGGTAGCTTTTCTGGTGCGTTCTTCCGCTCCGGCGAGAATAAAAATTAAATCACCGGGTTTGGCATTAACAGCTTCGGCTATTGCCTTTAATTTTTCTTCCGGATAAAATTTATCTATACTGCTTTTTAATGTTCCGTCATTATTGTATTTGATATAGGCCAAACCTTTCATGCCTATTTGAGGGCGTTTAACCCATTCCGTTAGTTCATCAATTTGTTTTCGGGTATATTCACTGCATCCGGAAGCGGCAATGGCGATAACGGTTTCCGCCTCATCAAATACTTTGAAGTCTGCTCCGTCTATCAATGCAGAAATCACCGGCTTCGAAGGGAATGTATGTCCGGGAAATTTCAGATTGCATAGCTTCATGTCAAATCGGATATCCGGCTTGTCATTTCCGTACTGCCACATTGCATCCTCCCAGGTCATTCTTTCTACGTTCTCTGTGTAGTCGATGTTTTTTACATCTTTAAAAATGCGTTTGATGAGACTCTCAAACATATTCAAAATGTCTTCCTGCTCTACAAAAGACATTTCGCAGTCTATCTGTGTAAACTCCGGCTGTCTGTCGGCACGCAAGTCTTCATCCCTGAAACATTTTACAATCTGATAGTAACGGTCGTATCCGCTTACCATTAATAGTTGCTTAAATGTTTGAGGCGACTGAGGCAGTGCATAAAATTGTCCCGGATTCATTCTGCTGGGGACCACGAAATCTCTTGCGCCTTCCGGAGTTGATTTGATGAGGAAAGGCGTTTCAATATCCATGAAATTATTTTCGTGTAAATAATTTCTGGTGCTTCTTCCAACGGCATACCTGAGTTCCAGGTTTCTCTTCACGGCATTTCTTCTCAAATCGAGAAAACGGTATTTCATTCTCAAATCATCTCCGCCATCGGTATCATCCTGAATGGTGAAAGGCGGAGTGATAGATTTGTTGAGAATGCTGAAGTCAGATACCAGTATTTCTATTTCCCCTGTGGGAATGTTGGTATTCTTATTGCTTCTTTCGTTAACTTTTCCTGTTACTTGCAATACATATTCTCTGCCGAGTGGATTGGCTTCCAACTTTTCATTCAGGGATTCTGAAAACAGTAATTGGGTGATGCCATAACGGTCTCTCAGGTCAACGAAAGTGATGCTACCAAATTTCCTTACCGTTTGCACCCATCCGGCAAGGGTTGTGGTTTTATTTACATCTGATAATCTTAATTCTCCGCAGGTATGAGTTCTGAACATAGTGTTAAGTCAAAAGTTAAAAGTTAAAAGTTAAAAGTAAAAATCGCCCGAATTAAACTATATAGTTTTCTTGTTAAAACCTTATTATTAATTGTACTTTCTGCCCCTCTCCAATTGGAGAGGGGGTTGGGGGTGAGGTCAAAACAATACTGAAATAGTCTTTCGGAATGCAAATATAAGTCAATCTGACGCGCCTGAAAACTCCAATTACATGGTTTCTATTTCGTCTGCATGTCTGGGTTTCCAGAGGATATAATAATAAGCCAGCAGAAGGATACCAATGGTAAACGGGATGATGGCCAGGTGTTTGTAGGTGAAGTCGCCCCAGACAATCATTTTGTCAAATTCCAGGAATTCGCTGACCATCCAGTAGCTGTTGGCGCTGATCCAAAACGCAATGGCGAGGTTATGGCAGAGCTCACTGGTGAGATGCCGATTGCGCCAGGCGATGACAATGGCAATAACCAGTGTGGGAATAATCATTATGATTCCGAGTGGCTTCCAGATCATACACCAGGAGATATCTTTAAACAGCCAGAAGACGATATGGAGGTTTTCCATTCGCCTGAATCGGAGGGGGATGTTATAAACGGCTTCCGGTTTCATTTTATTCAGATATTATTTTTAATCCTTCACTATGGCTGCTGAATTCAGGAGCGTACATGTTGCAGATGGTGGTGATGCCATTGCTGTAAGTGCCTTTTTGATTTACAAACAGCGGGTATTCGAAGACGTAAGTACCTTTTCTCATGTAATCAAAAAAGAAATTGGTTGATGCGTCTTTAGTTGATTCATAATAACCGAGTCCACCCTGCCATTTGTATTCACTCAATACATTTACCGGCTCCAGACATGCAGCCCTCAAATCTTTCATATGCAGGTATTCCATATCGCGGTCTGCTTTTAAAATGATACGGACTTTGACTTTGTCGCCAACTTGCAGTTTATCACCATCTTTTAATTCCACTAAAACCGCTCCTCTGTCGGAAAGTTTTTCAATATATAGTTTCTTGTTCAATTCTATAGGCAGTTTGTTCCCGGTTGCAGATGATTCAATTTTATCCATCTCTTCCCAGTACTGCCAGTAGACAGCGCCCCAGGAAGGAGTAGGATTTTTATTTTCGCTCTTGATGCTTACGCTGATATTCCCCATTTCTCTCAGCACCTGATCTCCGGAAATCCTGTTTTTGAAATATCCTGTTCCGGCTTCCAAATTGTCATCAGAACTGAATTGTTGGTCTCCCAGTTTAATTGAAACTGTATTGCTCGTGTTGAGCCATTTGCTGCCGGATAATAACAACGCATAACATGCTTCAGCCGTGGCTTTGGTGGTCTTCCAATTTTGAGTTTGTTTATTTCTGAGCAGCCAGGTCTTCATTGCATCAATCAATTTTTCATCTTTATCAATATCAGAAAAAGTTTCAATCATCATTGCCTGGCTTTCTATCGGTGCCTGATGCCAGTAGTAACCTCCGGTGTTGAATTCTTTCCAGTACATTTCTCCGCTCTCATTGCTGAGCGATGTTTCTTTTAAGGATTTGATGATTGATTTAGGCGTTTTTTTATCTCCCATTCGGTGCAAGGAAAGCGCCATCATTCCCTGCATGTATTTGTTATAGCTAAGCCAGTATTGTTGTGCCTGTTTGTGATAATAAGCGACGGCTTTTTTATATTTTTTATCAGTTCCCATTTCAGGGAAAAAGCTTCGCATGTAGAGGTATTGAATAGCACTATATGAGAGGTTGTTGCTTTTGAGGTTCGACTTATTTTTCAACAGATAATCGTATTCTCTTTGCAGTTCTTTGTCCAGATAGGGGATTGCTTTGTCAACGATAGGTTTCAAATCGCCATAGTTCTGCTGATTGAGTACATTTAATTTTAGCAGATGGCCGATGCCCGTTATAATGTATTGAGTGATGAAACGATTGTCGCTTCCTCCTTTGAACCAGCTGAATCCTCCGCTACTATTTTGCGACTCGGTAAGTTTTTTTACGACATTTTCCTTTTGACTGCTGAGTTTTTGCAAATCAAACAGCAGTGCAATATTTTTCTTTTGTGTAGCTTCATCTGTTGCTTCCAGAACCCATGGCGTTTCCTGCAATAAAGCAGATTTCAGTTCTTCATTTTTTTGAAGATTGCTCAAGAGCGCAGAGGTATCAGTTGTTTTCCATTTTTCAAATACTGATTTTATGGAGGGGTTTTGTTCGCATATATAGGCGGCAAGTGCATTTGAATAGTATCTGTTGAATTGCTGTTCGGCACATTCGTAAGGATATTCCATCATGTAGGGGAGTGCCTGAACGGCATACCAAGCAGGATTGGAGGAATATTCTACAGTTACAGACTGATGTTGCAACGTCTTACTTTTACCACTTTTGAGCAGTTTATCAAATGCAAAAGTTTTGTTTGATACAGCATTCATGTAAAGCGGAACAGATTCAGTGACCATTATTCTGTTGCTTAATACAGGTATGGCAGACTCTTCTCCATCACTGAATTTCATGTCAATGGTAGATGCCTTAAAACGGTATCCCAATATGGAAGTGAAAGAAACGGGTATACTTATTGGAAAGAATACCGCTTTGCTATGTCCGGCTGCAAGAGTGAATGATTGTGATGAAAGTTGGTTGTCAAATCCACTTTGGATAGATTTGTTTGTTGCAGCATCAAACAATTCAAGCTGAATGTTTCCGGTTAATTCATTGTCGCTCAAATTGACCAGTTTGGCAGGCAGTTCTACTTTATCTCCTCCGCGTAGAAAGCGTGGGACATTGGGTTGAATCATCAATTCTTTCTGGGTGATAATCTTCTTTTCGCTGTAGCCGCTTGAAAGTTCCTTAGTGTGAGCGAGACTCATCATTTTCCATTCGGTGAGTGCTTCGGGAATGGTAAATGAAAATTCAATATTGCCGGCTTCATCATTCATTAAGGTTGGAAAGAAAAATGCGGTTTCGTTGAAATTTTTCCTGATTTGCATTTTTCCGTCACCGGATTTTTTTTGTTGCAATTTAGAACGTGAAGTATCTGCATCTGCTTTTAGTGATTTGTTTTTATCTATAACGGAAGAATCAGCGACAAGTCCGTCTGCCATGATTTCTCTATTAGCAGGACGTCCGGCCATCATGAGTTTATTCGGCGCTGCTTCGCTCATCATATAGTCATGTGAAATCAAATACTTTTCGCTCCAGCCATTGTGCAGCAAATCATCGTACAACTTTTCTTTTTCTTCAATAAAATTCATTGGAATCTTATCGCTTAGATGAGAGTGGGCAGCACCAAAAGTATATTTATACCAGGTAGTTAAATCAAGTAGCGTGGGCCATAATGATTGCAGATTGCTCCAGCTGTGGGGCTTAAACTGATCAAGCGATGTGTCATACATGCTGATTAAAGTCTCCGTAGCAATTTTTTCGGCTTTGTCTCCTTTAATCTTTATTTTCCATTTTTCGCTGCTTCCCGGTAAAAGCTTATCTCTGAATGTTTCATATTGAATGCTCAACTCTTTATTGCTCCAGGGGATTTCAAAACTCTCACTGCCATTATATGTTCTGTTGTTTTTTATGAATGCGTAACATACATTGATACCGCCTCTGTCCTGTTCTGAGATGTCAAGTTTATTTGAGTAAAAATTTTTGTTTGCAATAACTGGATAGTTGGTATTTGTATTTTTTTCAGATCTGATGACTGATTGAATCAGCCAGATTTTGTCAAATCCGGTGGCAAACTGATAGTTGATTTGCTGGCCCGGTTCTGCTTTTTTTTGCTGAGCAATTATTTCAATCGGCTTGTCGGATGTTTTAGCGTCCTTAGTAACTACCTGAATGAATTTTTCAGCATATACATCTTCGCCGTTTTTGTCTTTTGCAAAAACAGAAAACTTATACCATCCCGGATTTAATTTTGTGAGACCGAGATTGATTTTTCCATCGTTGCTAGTGGAATCATTTCTGTCAGCAAGTGTCTTGCCCAAAGGCCATTTAGTTATTTTGTCTTCATCCGCATAAGGATCATTTGGAAAAGCCGCATAACTTTCTTCTTTGCTCATCACAAAAAGATCGGGAGCATCCCAGTATCTTTCTCTGAAAATCTTATTAGGTTTATCTAATTGCTGAATAACAATGCGTGTGTTGGTTTTTTCAAATAAACCATTGTAGTTGGTACTTCTGACTTTAATAGTGTTTATATTATCATTGTAAATCAACGCAGGACTTTCAATGTCGAGTTGTATCATTTGATAGGCAACTGCAATAGTGTTTGAGGTGGCTCTGGTCTCGCCATTTAAATCCGTAACATCAGCAGTCACTTCATAATAAAATGTTGGCTGATTTTTTTTGTCCGTCTGTTCATCCGGTATTGCCTTGAAACTCAAACTGAATTCACCTTTATCATTGGTTTTTGTTTCGCCGTTGGTTATTTCCATGGGCTCGTTACTCATAGGGTAAGGAATGCGATAAAATCCACCCCAGCCCCACCAGATTGGATATTGTACTTTTCGGGTAACCCTGTATGTTACCTTCGCATCAGAGATATTATTTCCTGCATAAGCTTTTGCAAATCCGGTTACATTGATAAGATCATTTACGCGATAGGTACCTTCCGGTTTTTTTATTTCAGCATAAAACTTCGGTCTTTTATATTCCTCCACGCTGATAGTCTGTTCAGATCCGTTGACGGAATCTCTGATAGTGAAAACGCCGTTCAGCAAACCTTCAGGAAGCTGGAATTTGCCGTTATAGGAGCCGTATTGGTTGGTGGTAGTTTGAACCTCCGCAATTTTTTGTCTGTTCGCATCGAGTAAAATCAAAGAGGTTTTATAATTTTCAACAATTACTGATTTTTTAAGTCCTTCCGTCTGCTTTACCACGATTCCTTTGAAAAAAACGGCCTGACCGGGACGGTAAATAGATCTGTCTGTAAAAAGAAATGTTCTTACTGTGGAATCGTTTCGCTGACTGTAATCAGGATAGCTGTATAAATTGTCTTCTGTAAATAATCGATCCGACTGATAATTTATTTCAATCAGTCTTGTCTGGTGTGATTGATCTTTCTGCAGTTTAACCAGGCCGTTATTATCAGAAACGTAATTTTCTTTTTTTATCAATTCATAGTATCCGTAATTGCTATTGTATGAATTTTGCCATAACTGAACGGCAGCTTTAGCCAGAGGGAAGCCGGTCTCTCTGTTCAGCACATACAGCTCATTTTGATTGTTGACCAAATAACTGATGTTGCTTACATAAATGATATTTTTTGTAATGAGGTTTTTATCAATATTCAAAGTAGGTTCCAGAGAAGCCAACAGAGCATAAGTGCCGACAGGCAAAGCATCGATTTTCATTTCCACGGAATGCTCCTGGTGATCTTTCATATCCGGCATGTCAATCTTAAATTTTTTAATGATTGGATTATTTGCCTGTGGTTGTAAAACCTTTTCCACCCAACTGTTATTGTAGTCATTAAAGTATTTCACATCTTCATTTTTAATCTTCAGAATAAAGAAATGAATCGTTGGGGCATTTTTATATTTAACCAGTGCCCTGAAAGGTTTGCCGGGAATATTTACCTGTTCGTTCTGAATGCTGATATTCGGTTTTGTGATTTCGGCAAGAAGATTGCTTGCTTTGTCGGCAGCTTCCGATTTGGGAAAACCGGAGATGATTTCTTCGCATAGAATTTTTGATACCTTCAATTTAAACTGTGGGGCCGGATTGGTGTTTACTTTGTATTTTTCACCCTGCTCATTATACAACAATGCCCGCAGGTACATGAACTGAGCTGCGCCGTGATTGTTTTTGTATGATTTTTCCGCCTCTATTAATGCCTGTTCATATAATTTTTCTTTTTCAGTGAAACTGCCATATTCATTTACGAACTCCAGCCGGGCTAAGTCTGCATCTATAAAAGGAGCGGTTATATTTTCGTCGGAATGGAACTTTAATATCTTTTGCAAAATCTTCAGCGCCTGCAAGTGATTTGAACTGCTGTCTGCCGATTGAATGTTCAGATTGATAAAAGAATTAACTCCTCCGAAATAAGCCGGATCGTTGATGATAAATTTGTACGCAGGTTTTGTTATGTTAGCTTCATCATCTTTGAAATACTCAAAAGCCCTGAAAGCCAGCAAATCAAAAAGGGTAGGTCGAAGTTGCCTGGTATTTGTTCCTTTTTGTATGATTTCTTCCATGCCATCTAAGGAAGTTTTTTGCAGTATTTCTTCATCTTTAATTGAAGCGAGATATAAATCGCTAATGTTTTCATGTAAAGTTTGAAGCCCCCAGGTATTGTAATCATTGCTTTTTTCTGATAGCAATGCTGTCTGATCGTATAAATCATATCGATTGTTTTGTACATAATTCCAGAGCAATTCGGCTTTCATACTCAGTACGATGCTGCGTGCAGGATTTTTTATTTTTTCTAACAGCGTATCCAGATAGAGAACATTTTTTAATTCGCTTTCTTCTTCTATCTGATTTTGATAATTCATGTGGTACATGGATGCTTTTAAAAGCTGCACATCATTCTTTTCGGAGATGGTGGATTTTAAAATTTCCTTTACCAGCTTATCGGAACTTGCATAAAGCCCATTTTTTTCAAGGGCTTCAATTTTTGCCCATTCTTTAGAATAATTGTTTGGTCGTTGGGCGTTTGCATTCATTTGTAATAGAATTATTAACAGAGAGGTTATGAATAATTTGATTGTTCCAATCTTCATACTATGTTGTTTTTAATAAAATTGATCACTGTTTCCCTATTTTTCAAAGTTATTGGTATGCTGCTGATTTTTCGGCGGACACTGTGTAATTTAAATTATCCCGCCTGAATTTTAAGCAATAAAAAAGGCGTTAACCAATGATTAACGCCTTTTTCTGATTCCAATTAAAGTTATTTTTTCAGAGCTTCCAGCATAGTTTTACCTATGTCGGCGGGACTAGCCACCACGTGGATGCCACATTCTCCCATGATTTTCATTTTTGCAGCAGCTGTATCATCGGCACCGCCAACGATGGCTCCGGCGTGTCCCATACGTCTTCCGGGAGGAGCCGTTTGTCCTGCAATGAAGCCTACAACGGGTTTTTTATTGCCGGTAGATTTGATGTAATTGGCAGCTTCGGCTTCCATTCCTCCACCGATTTCACCAATCATTACGATGGCATCGGTTTCGGGGTCATTCATCAGCAATTCTACTGCTTCTTTAGTGGTAGTACCAATGATGGGATCGCCACCAATACCGATGGCGGTAGAGATACCCAGTCCGGCTTTAGCCACCTGATCAGCAGCTTCGTATGTAAGTGTACCTGATTTGGAAACGATACCAATGCGACCTTTTTTGAAGATAAAGCCAGGCATGATGCCCACTTTACATTCTTCGGCGGTAATCACTCCGGGGCAATTCGGCCCGATTAATCTTGTTTTGCTTCCTTGTAAATAGTTTTTCGCCTTTACCATATCCTGCACGGGAATTCCTTCCGTAATACAAACAGCCAATCCGATTCCGGCTTCAGCTGCTTCCATGATGGCATCTGCTGCAAATGCCGGCGGCACGAAGATGATGCTCACATCTGCACCGGTAGCTTTTACCGCATCGGCTACAGTATTAAATACAGGTCTGTCGAGGTGCTTGCTGCCACCTTTTCCGGGGGTAACACCACCAACAACATTGGTTCCGTACTCAATCATTTGAGTGGCATGGAATGTACCTTCTGTACCGGTAAAACCCTGTACAATAATCTTTGAATTTTTATTAACTAAAACTGACATGTGTGTAATTGAAATTTTCGCAAAGATAGGGAGATAATTGATGTGGAGATGTGCCGATGTGATAATTTGAAAATTTGGGGATGTGGAGATGCTGCCGCCTCGTGTTTTCACGAGCGGCTTTTGGCTGAAATAAGAAACAAAAAATAAGGAATAAGGAATAAGGAATAAGAAATAAGGAATAAGGAATAAGGAATAAGAAATAAGAAATAAGAAATAAGAAATAAGAAATAAGAAATAAGAAATAAGAAATAAGAAATAAGAAATAAGAAAGGGGGGGATCCTACAAACCTCAAACTCCAAACGCGCAAAGCGCAACCAAACGCAACGGAGTTGCCCCAAACCCGTCTGCCTTCGGCAGGCGTTATCGTTTCGCTTCCATCATCCTCATTTGCTTGGCATCCTGCAAAAACTCAGAGGCGAAGATGAATTGATTGAGTGATTGGTTGTCGGAGAAGATGATGTCTTTGCTGGAGCCGGTCCATTCTTTTCTTCCCTCTTTCATGTAGAGAATATTGTCGCCGATTTCCATTACGCTGTTCATATCGTGCGTATTGATAATCGTCGTCATGTTGAACTCTCTGGTGATATCGTAGATAAGTTTGTCAATCAGCATAGAAGTCTGAGGGTCTAGTCCCGAGTTAGGCTCGTCGCAGAAAAGAAATTTCGGATTTAGCACAATCGCTCTCGCAATTCCGACTCTTTTTTTCATACCCCCGCTGATTTCTGAAGGGAATTTTTTATTGCTGCCGGTAAGATTGACTCTTTCCAATACTTCGTTTACTCTTTTGGTTTTGACAGTAAGATTGTCTTTTGTAAACATATCCAATGGGAAACGAATATTTTCTTCCACATTCATACTGTCGAAAAGTGCGGAGCCCTGAAACAGCATCCCAATCTGTTGCCTGAGGAGTTTTCTGTCTTCTTCACTCATTTCAGTAAAACTTACACCGTCGTAAATAATTTCTCCTTCATCGGGCTCAAATAATCCTACCAGACATTTTTGCAACACCGTTTTGCCGCTTCCGCTTGTACCAATAATCAAATTTGCTTTGCCGCTTTCCATCACATGACTAACGCCATTGAGTACCATTTTTTCGCCAAAGCTTTTCTTTATGTTTTTGAATTCAATCATGTGAATATTTTTTTTCTTACAACAATATTGCTGCAAGAACGTAATCGGCCAATAAAATGGTAATACAGCTTACTACAACTGAAGTTGTACTATTTCTGCCTATTTCCAAAGAACCTCCTTTTACATGATAGCCATAATATGCAGGAACAGAGCTTATGATGAAAGAGAAAGTGTAGGCCTTCATTAATGCAAAAGTTACGTTGTAGGGCACAAAATTTTCCATCAGACCGGAATCAAATGTTTCAGCGGAAATAATACCTGCAAGCGTTCCGGTTAGTCTGCCTCCGACAATACCGAGTACCATTGAAAGAATAACCAGCAAAGGGATGGTGGTGATCGCCGCAAGAATTTTAGGTAAAATCAAATATGTTTTAGAATTGATCCCCATGATCTCCAGTGCGTCTATCTGTTCACTCACACGCATATTCCCTAACTCGCTGGCAATCTTGCTTCCTACTACACCGGCGAGAACGATACAGACCAGCGTTGGAGAAAATTCAAGTATGACGGTGTCTCTTACAATCTGAGCGATGATTACTTTTGATATCAGCGGGTTGCTGATTTGATAAGCCGTTTGCAGTGTGCTCACGGCCCCCATAAATACAGAAATGATACTGACAATCCCCAGAGATCCAATGCCAATTTCAGAGCACTGATGCATAAACTCTTTCCAGTAGAGTTTAGGATTTTCAGGTTTGCTCAGCATGCCTTTAAGCATCAGCATGTATTTTCCAAAATGAGCTAAAAACTTCATTTATGTTTTTTGTCAGTTATTGGTTTTCGGTTTTCTTTTCCACCACCTGCTTTTTTTGATAGCTTCCTGAGTGGGGGTGTTGGATTTGTTTTTAGCCTGCGCATCCACTACGGCAATTACCGCCATGTTGTAGATGGAACGAATCGAACTTCCTAATTGCAAAACGTGCACCGGCTTTTTCAATCCAAGTACAATAGGGCCTATACTGTCTGCGCCACCGATTTCTTGTAAAAGATTATGTGCAATATTTCCTGCAGAGAGATTGGGGAAAATCAGTGTATTGACCTCTCCGTTGATTAATTCGGTAAATGGATAATTTTCTTTCAGCACTTCTTTGTTAAAGGCAAGCATTCCCTGTATTTCTCCATCGCAAATCAGAGAAGGATTTTTTTGTTTTACGATTTCTCTTGCTTTTCTTACCAGGATAGCTTCAGGTGAATTGCTGCTGCCGAAATTGGAATAGGATAGCATGGCAATTTTGGGAACGATGTTGAATTGCTTTACCTCTTTTGCCACAAGCATTGTAATCTCTGCCAGTTCTTCGGCAGTTGGACTGAAGTTGACGGTAGTATCCGCCAAAAAGAGCGGCCCTTTTTTTGTGAAGAGCAGGTACATGCCGGCAATTTTTTTCACCCCTTCTTCAATGCCAATGATTTGTATGGCCGGACGAATCGTATCGGGATAGTTTCTGCTGAGTCCGCTGATCATGCAGTCTGCTTCTCCTGTTTCCACCATCATACAACCGAAATGGTTTCTTTCCTTCATCAATTTATACGCTTCGTATTTATTGATTCCTTTTCTTTTTCTTTTTTCAAAGAAAATATCCCCGAAAGATTTACGTATTTCTTCGGTATCATCATTTTTAGGATTGATGATGGGCATTTCCTCTATATCAATGGAGTTTTCTTCTGCTATTGCCTTTATCTTATTTTCATCACCTAACAGTATAGGGTACCCGATTTTTTCTTCGAGTATCATTTGCGCCGTTTTCAGGATTTTCGCATTTTCCGCATCGGCAAATAAAATTCTTTTCGGATCTCTTTTGGCTTTGTTACCCAGCGCTCTGCTCAGTTGATTATCAAGGCCCAGTCGCTTGTTCAGTTCTATCGTGTATGCGTCCCAGTCAGTAATATTGATGCGCGCCACACCGCTTTCCATGGCAGCTTTTGCAACGGCAGGAGCTACGGCTGATAACAATCTCGGATCTACCGGTTTGGGGATGATATAATTCGGACCAAAAGAAATGGTTTTTTCATTGTAGGCAAGGTTTACAATATCCGGCACCGGTGTTTTAGCCAATTCGGCTAAAGCTTTTACTGCAGCCAGTTTCATGGCTTCATTGATTTGCTTCGCCCTAACATCGAGTGCACCACGGAATATGTATGGGAATCCCAGTACATTATTCACCTGATTAGGAAAATCGCTCCTTCCCGTGGCCATGATGATGTCTTTTCTTACCGCGGAAGCTGCATCGTAGGTAATTTCAGGGTCAGGATTCGCCATGGCAAAAACGATGGGATTTTTAGCCATGCTTTTTACCATTTCCGGGGTAACCACATTACCTACACTGAGTCCTACAAATACATCTGCGTCTTTGAGTGCTTTTGCGAGCGTGTAATCTTTAAATTTTTCATCGGTGGCAAAAGGCTTTTTAATGTCGTCTGTGTCCGGCCTTCCTTTATAGATGATGCCATCCCGGTCGAACAGCATAAAATTTTTCATTTTGGCACCAAGAGAAACATACAACTGAATACATGCCATCGCGGCGGCGCCTGCGCCATTGACAACAAATGTAACCTTATCAATTTTTTTCTTTTGTATTTCAAGCGCATTCAGTAGAGCGGCTGCGGAGATGATAGCTGTGCCGTGCTGGTCATCATGCATCACCGGAATGTTGCACTGTTCTTTAAGTTGCTGCTCAATGTAAAAACATTCAGGAGCTTTGATATCCTCTAAATTGATGCCACCGAAAGTGGGCTCAAGGGATTTTACAATCTGAACAAATTTTTCTGGATCGCTTTCATTGATTTCTATGTCAAAGACATCTATGTCTGCAAATATTTTAAATAAAACGCCTTTTCCTTCCATGACAGGCTTTCCGGCCAGGGGACCAATGTTGCCCAATCCCAGAACGGCCGAGCCGTTGGTGATTACTCCCACCAGATTTCCTTTGGAGGTGTATTTGTAAGCATCATCGGGGTTATTCTTTATCTCCAGACAGGGTTCTGCTACTCCCGGAGAATATGCCAGCGTCAGGTCACGCTGTGTTTTGGTTTCTTTGGTAGGTACTACTTCTATTTTTCCCGGTCTGCCCTTGGCATGGTATTCCAGCGCTTCCTGTTTTCTGACGTTTTTAGCCATTATGCAATGATTGGTTAAAAAAAGCACAGCAATTGTATACCGCCGCACATAAAGTGTTGCAATTTAAGAAATAGGAGTGAATAATGCCTTTTACCTCACACAGGCTCCTCACTATAAGGTTTAGCTGTTTAGAAGTTTAGATGGTTTAGGTTAAATATTTGTGTATTCTCCCTACACTCCTAAATCTCTCAACCATCTAAACCATTTTTCTCTCAGTCAGGCGCTATATAGGACCTCCGCTCTGAAGTTAATAAATTTGATTTTTGAGCATGTCTTCCAGGGAGTCTCTTTTTCTGATAAGTGTATATTGGCCATCTTTCACCAAAACCTCTGCCGGCTTGAGTCTGGAGTTGAAATTAGAAGACATTTCAAAGCCGTAAGCACCTGCATTGTACATTACCAGAATATCGCCTTCTCTCACTTCGCTGATGGTTCGGTCCCACGCAAAAGTGTCGGTTTCACAGATATTACCCACAACAGTGTAGATTCTGGGAGTGCCGCCGGCATTGGAGATATTTTCAATCTGGTGATAAGCATCATACATCATCGGGCGTATCAAATGATTGAACCCGCTGTTTACTCCCACAAAAACCGTAGCCGGAGTTTGCTTGATGACATTGGCTTTTACTAAAAAGTATCCCGATTGACTTACCAGATATTTTCCGGGCTCAAACCATACTTCCAGTTTTTTGCCCGTTTCTTTTTCCAGTTTAGAAAATGCTTCTGCCACTTTGCTACCCAATAATTCCACGTCAGTTTCTTTATCTCCCGGTTGATAGGGTACTTTAAAACCACTTCCCATGTCGATGTATTTTAAATTGGGAAAATGCTCAGCCACATTAAACATTACCTCCAGTCCCATCAAAAACACATTGATGTCTTTGATTTCACTGCCGGTATGCATGTGAATGCCTTCTATATTGAGATTGGTTGTTTTTACAATTCTTTCTATATGTCTCAGTTGATGAATGGAAATACCGAATTTACTGTCGATGTGACCGGTAGAGATTTTTACATTTCCTCCTGCCATGATGTGAGGATTCAGGCGAATGCAAAGCGGGTAGCTGTTACCGTAAGTATTGCCGAATTGTTCCAGAATGGAAATATTGTCTATGTTGATGTTTACGCCGAGCTCTTTGGCTTCGGTGATTTCGCTGAAATCTACACAGTTTGGGGTAAAGAGAATATTTTTTGGCGAGAAGCCTGCAAGCAGACCAATTTTCACTTCGTTGATGCTCACGCAATCCAGGCAAGCACCTAATGAAAGCAGGTGCTTGAGAATGTTGATGTTGGTGAGCGCTTTGCATGCGTAGAAAATTTTATTTTGAATTCCACTAAATGCATTCGAAAGCTTTTGATATTGCGCTGAAATTTTTTCAGCATGATACACATAGACAGGTGTTCCAAATTCATTGGCGATTTCAATCAGTTGTTGGTTGGTTAATTGATCCACTTTGCTTGATTTTTATTGTTAAATTAAAAACGAGGCACCTTGCAATGCCTCGTTCAAATATGTTTATTCAAATGCACAAGGCTTACTCTTCAGGAGCAATCTGTTTATCTTCAGCGCTGTCCTCAGAATCGGCCTGTTCAGTGATTTCAATATTTTCATTTGTTGACGAATCGGCTTCATCAGCGTCAACAACTTCTGAATCTGCTTCCGGATTTACAATTGTAGCTTTCACCAGTTCTTCCATCAGCACTTCATTGATTTTAGGAAGCTCCTCAGAGCTGTTGATACCAAAATAATCCATAAATGATTTGGAGGTAGAATAGAGCAATGGTTTACCTACCGCATCCTCATTTCTTCCTGAAATAATAATCAAATCTTTCTCCAGTAATTTTTGAACGGCATAATCGCAGTTCACTCCTCTGATAGACTCAATTTCGCTTTTTGTAATCGGTTGTTTATAGGCAATGATGGCAAGCGTTTCCATGGAAGCGGCAGAAAGACGCTTCATAAATCTATCACCATTAAGAAGCGCTACAGTTTTATGATAGGCAGGCTTGGTAAGGAATTGCCATCCGCCGCCGATTTGTCTCAGCTCAAATGCATAAAATTCAGTGTTGTATTTTTCTTTGATACCTTCAATGGCAGCTTCCACCTGCTCCAGTGTTGCCCGGTCTTCAATGAAGCCCAAAGCGGTATTCACCAGCTCATTTATTTCTGCAGAAGTTAATGCACGCTCACTTGCGAAAATGAGCGCCTCGATATGTGGTATGATTTCGGATATTTCCATTACTTTTTTATTTGGTGTTTGGTTGCCGCTTCGCGGCGTTTGGGTTACTGCTTCGCAGTGTTTGGCGTTCGCGGTAAAAATAACCCCCAACCTCGAACCCCAAACCCCAAACTACCTGCCGGAGGCAGGTTCTAACCTTTAAGCGCTGCCGCCCCACTCACAATCTCTGTCAACTCTGTAGTGATAGCCGCCTGACGCGCTCTGTTGTAACTGATTTTCAATGATTTCAACAGTTCGTTGGCGTTATCACTTGCTTTATCCATTGCCGTCATTCTTGCGCCATGCTCACTGGCATTGGCATCCAATACTGCTTTATATAATTGAGTATTCAAAATCTTTGGCATCAGTTCTGCAATTAATACAGATCTGTCGGGCTCAAAGATGAAATCTGATTTTTTCTTGTTTTCAGTTGCCTGCACTTTCTGAACGGGCAAAAACTGTTCAGCAATATATACCTGAGAGGCGGCATTTTTGAATTCGCTGTAAATAACTTCAACAGCATCCAGTTCCTTTGCGGAAAATAAATCCATCGCATATTTTGCAGCGGCCTGAACACGTTCAAATTTCAAATCAGAAAATATATCCCAATAATCGCTCACTACCTTAAATCCGTTTTTAGTAAAATGTTCATATCCTTTTTTACCAATCGGCAGTACTTGAACATTTCCTTTGCTGTTTTGATCAGCATATTTCTCACGGATGGTCTGCTTTGTTAGTTTAATCAGATTGCTGTTATATCCGCCACAAAGACCTCTGTCGCTTGTTACCACAATAATCAGGACTTTTTCAACCGGTCTCTCTGCAGCCAAATTCATAGAGACTTCTCCTTCACTTGAGCTGACAATATTGCTCAACATTTCCTGCAGTTTTATAGCGTAAGGACGCATTTGTGTAATCGCATCCTGTGCACGGCGGAGTTTGGCGGCACTAACCATTTTCATGGCCTTGGTGATTTGTTGCGTGCTTTGAACACTTTTTATCCGAAGTCTTACTTCTTTTAATGCACCACTCATAGTAGAAAAAATATTTTAATAAGTCCCTAAGCAATGATATCGCATAGGGTAAATTTTGGCTGCGAAGGTAGGAGAAAAGCACTGAAATTCAAGGGGGATTTTCCAAAAACAACCACGTTTTGTCTGAAATTTGAATAACCCCCGAGTTGCATTACCTTTGCGCACTGTCAATTTGGCGAATTTTTGCATATAGCATTGTATTTGTCAACATTGAACAGTTAAAGCATTAATCTTATTTATACAACCTGAATATATGTTAGGCATAATATCAAAATTATTTGGTGGCAGCAAGAGCGAGAAAGACGTAAAAAAAATTACACCAGTCATTGAAAAAGTGAGTCGCTTTTTTGCCGAGTATCAATCTATTTCCAATGATGAGCTGAGAGGCAAGACGCACGAGTTCAGAGCCCGTATCCAATCACATCTTACTCAAATAGATCAGGAAATTGCCGAGAAAAACAAACAGGCAGAAAATTTGCCGGTAGAGGACATTTCCGGCAGAGATGAATTATACAGAGAGGTGGATGAAATGAAGAAGCAAAGGGATAAGAAAATTGAAGAGATATTGGAGCAAATTTTACCCGAAGCATTTGCCGTGGTAAAAGAAACCGGTCGCAGATTTAAGGAAAATGAAAACGTAGAATCTGCCGCAACGGAACTCGACAAGGAACTGGCAGCCAAAAAAGATCACATAACGATTTCAGGTGACCGCGCCATTTATAAGAACTCCTGGAATGCCGCCGGCAATATTGTAAAATGGAACATGGTGCATTATGATGTTCAGTTGATTGGTGGTGCTGTATTGCACTCCGGAAAAATTGCTGAGATGGCTACCGGTGAAGGTAAGACGCTGGTAAGTACACTGCCGGCCTATCTGAATGCATTGGCGGGCGAAGGCGTACATATTGTAACAGTGAATGATTATCTGGCCCGCAGGGATAGTGAGTGGAACGGACCAATTTTTGAATGGCTTGGACTTCGTGTAGATTGTATAGACAAGCATGAACCCAACAGCGATGCCCGTCGCAAAGCATATAATGCAGACATTACTTACGGAACAAACAATGAGTTCGGCTTCGATTATCTGAGAGATAACATGGTGCATCGTCCGGATGAAATGGTACAACGCAAACACCATTTTGCCATGGTGGATGAGGTGGATAGTGTATTGATTGATGATGCAAGAACGCCTTTGATCATTAGCGGCCCTGTCGGTCACAGTGATAACACACAACAGTTTTTTGATTTGAAGCCAAGAATTGAAAAATTGGTAGATGCGCAGAAAAAAGCTGTGAATCAGTTTTTGATTGAGGCAAAGAAAAAAATTGCCGAAGGCAATGATGACCCTAAAGATGGCGGACTGGCACTGATGCGTGCACACAGAGGGTTGCCTAAAAACGGAGCGCTCATCAAATTCCTCAGCGAATCGGGTATGAGAGTGAAATTGCAGAAGAGTGAGAATTATTATCTCGCCGATCAGCAAAAGGAAATGCCAAAAGTGGATGAGGGTTTGTATTTTTCTATCGATGAAAAAAATAATCAGGTAGAGCTCACCGAAAACGGATTGTCTCTGATTACAAGAAGCGGTGAAGATCCCGAATTCTTTGTATTGCCAGATATTGCTACCAAACTGGGAGCTATTGAAAAATCAACGCTTGATGCAGATGAAAAACTGCAGAAAAAAGAGCAGCTGCTGAATGAATATTCTTTGAAAGCAGAACGCATTCATACCGTTCAGCAATTACTTAAAGCATACACCTTATTTGATAAAGATGTTGAGTATGTAGTGATGGACGCCGCTGTTAAAATTGTTGATGAACAAACCGGTCGTATAATGGAAGGAAGAAGGTATTCCGACGGACTGCACCAGGCATTGGAAGCCAAGGAGAATGTAAAGATTGAAGCATCCACACAGACTTATGCAACGGTTACGCTTCAAAACTATTTCAGGATGTACCACAAATTGGCTGGCATGACGGGTACTGCGGAGACTGAAGCAGCAGAGTTGTGGAGCATTTATAAATTAGATGTGGTAAGTATTCCAACCAATGTAAAAGCTGTCCGTAAGGATGAGCAGGATAAAGTATACAAGACAAAACGCGAAAAATACAAAGCGGTGATTGAAGAGGTGGAGGCACTTCGTGCGGCCGGAAGGCCTTGTTTGGTGGGTACTACATCAGTTGAGGTGAGTGAGTTGCTGAGCAGGATGATGAAGCAAAAAAATATTCCTCATAACGTACTGAATGCTAAACAGCACTCCAAAGAAGCGCAGGTAGTTGCTGAAGCCGGACTGGCAGGAGCGGTTACCATTGCAACAAACATGGCGGGTAGAGGTACGGATATCAAGCTTGGTCCCGGGGTGAAAGAGGCGGGTGGTTTGGCTATAATTGGTACGGAGCGTCATGAGAGCCGTCGTGTAGACAGGCAGTTGCGCGGTAGGGCCGGTAGACAGGGAGATCCCGGAACAAGTAATTTTTATGTATCACTGGAAGATGACCTCATGCGAATGTTTGGAAGTGAGCGTATCGCAGGGCTGATGGACAGAATGGGATACAAAGAAGGAGAGGTGATTCAGCACAGCATGATTACCAAAAGTATCGAGCGTGCTCAGAAGAAAGTAGAGGAAAACAACTTCGGCATACGGAAACGCCTACTCGAATATGATGATGTGATGAACAAACAGCGTCATGTTGTTTATGGCAGAAGAAACCATGCTTTGTTTGGAGAAAGACTGGCACTTGATCTTGACAATGCTTTTTACTCTGTAGCAGAAGGATTGGCGATAGCAGCTAAAGAAACCGGTAATCATGAGGATTTCAAACTGTCCGCTATTTTGAATTTTGGTATTGATACTTCCATAGCCCAAGAAGAGCTGGATAAATCTGATGACGCTGAAGTAATCAATAAATTATACAACGAGGCCATTGAGCATTACAATCAGAAAAGAAAAAACATCACGGAGCAGACACTGCCTATCATCAAAAATATCCGTAAGGAGCAAGGTGCTCACATTGAAAATGTATCTGTTCCTTTCACAGATGGCAAGCGTGGTATTCAGGCCATTGCCAATCTCGATAAATATTTCGAGACAGAAGGAAGAGAACTCATGAGTGCGTTGGAAAGGGGAGTCACGTTGGCTTTGATTGATGATGCCTGGAAAGAACATTTGCGCAATATGGACGATTTGCGTCACAGTGTACAGACAGCAGGGTATGAACAAAAAGATCCGCTCGTCATTTATAAAATTGAAGCATTCAATGCCTTCAAACAGATGAATGATGAAGTGAATAAAAATATCGTCAGTTTCTTGTGTCACTCCGGCATACCCATAGAGCAGACCAATACTGCAGGTATCAGAGAAGGCAGAACGCAGAAGACAGACATGAGCAAGATGAATGTGAATAAAGCGGAGATAGATGCTGCCGGTGCTGATTATGCGGCCAATGAAAATGACTATTATGATCCTTCAACACCGGTGAAACAGGAGCCTGTAAGGGTAGAGCCGAGAATTGGGAGAAACGATCCGTGTCCATGCGGCAGCGGGAAGAAATACAAACAATGTCACGGTAAATAATTTATCCGGGATTGCATTAAATCAATAAAATGAACTGCAGGAAAGTCTTTTTGTTTTTGTTGTCAGTATTAATATCATCTGCATTATTTTCTCAGAAAGTAAAAATGGATACGGTTATTTCCGGAAACGCTACGTTGATTAAAGACAGTCGCGTTGATTTGCTTTCAAAAAAATTGGCTGATTATAACGAGGGATTGGCAAACAGGGTAAAGTCAGAAAGAGGGTATCGTCTGATGCTGCTCAATACTACCGATCGCGCACTCGCTATGCAGGTAAGATCTTCTCTGTTGCAGCAGTATCCTGATGAGAAAGTGTATATGATTTTCATGTCGCCCTACATCAAATTAAAATTCGGCAACTTCACAGATAAAAGTGAAGCGGAAAAAACAAGAAATCAGATTCTAGCTTCCAAAATTGTAACGGGCAATGTTTATCTTTTACCGGAAATGGTGGAGGTGAAATCTGATAAAAATGCTGCAGAAGAATAGGGGATATGATATGATTCCGGTCAACGGAACTTTTTTTGTACGCAGACAATAAGTAAATTCACATCAGTAAAGAAAAAGCTATGTTATCAACGATAAAAAAACTCGCTTCTGATTATGCTGCAGAATTCATAGCTGTCCGAAATCATTTACATGCAAATCCTGAATTGAGTTTTGTTGAATTTGAGACATCTAAGTTTATTCAGCAAAAACTAACCGAGTGGCAGATACCTTTTCAGGTAACGGCCGAAACCGGTGTGGTAGGATTGATAAAGGGAAAGAATCCGGATAAAAGAGTGGTTGCTTTACGTGCTGATATTGATGCGCTTCCGATAACTGAAGCAAACGAAGTTCCTTATAAATCAAAAAACGCAGGTGTTATGCATGCCTGCGGTCATGATGTACATACTACTTGTCTGCTGGGTGCTGCTAAAATATTAAATGAAACTAAATCAGATTGGGAAGGAACAATAAAATTAATTTTTCAGCCGGGCGAGGAAAAAAATCCCGGTGGTGCCAGCTTGATGATAAAAGCCGGTGTACTGGAAAATCCTGCTCCTGAGAAAATTTTCGGATTGCATGTGCATCCGGGAATGGAAGTGGGCACATTTAGTTTTCGCGGTGGCATGGTGATGGCCAGTGCGGACGAAATTTACATCTCTATTAAATCCAAAGGTGGACATGCTGCTTATCCCCATCATACCGTTGATCCTATTCTTATTGCCTCACATCTGGTCATCAGTTTGCAGCAAATCATCAGCAGGAACAACGATCCGTTTAATCCGTCCGTTTTATCCATCACAGCATTCAACGGCGGTTACACAACCAATGTCATTCCTTCTGAAGTTAAGCTCATGGGTACTTTGAGAGCCATGAATGAAGAATGGCGTTTCAAAGCACACGATCTCATTCTTAATCATACCAGAACGTTGGTAGCATCCATGGGTGCAACGGTAGATGCAAGAATAGATGTTGGGTATCCTTTTGTTTTAAATGATGTTGAACTATCTGAAAAAGCAAGAAAGCTGGCTGAAGAATATGCGGGCGCATCCAATGTGTTTGAAACAGAATTGCGCATGGGGGCGGAAGACTTCGCGTTCTATACACATAAAATACCCGGATGTTTTTATCGCCTCGGCGCAGGCAATAAAGAGAAAGGAATAACCAGCAGCGTGCACACCCCCACATTCAATATAGACGAAAGAGCTATTGAGCAGGGGATAGGAATGATGGCGTGGATGGGAGTGAATGCTTGAGTTTAGACGTTTAGGTGTTTAGAAGTTTAGATGCATACTAAAATCCTAAACCCCTAATCTGCTAAACTATTAAACGGTATCTTTCAATAGAATTGTAATCATTAAACTCATACTAAATCCACCAACATTGAAAATAAGTTTCCACGGCGCCGCAAGAACCGTTACCGGTTCCAAGCACATCATCACTCTAAAAAACGGAAAAAAAATTCTTCTTGATTGCGGTATGTTTCAGGGGATGGGAAAAGAAACCAATGATCTGAACAATGATTTTGGGTTTAATCCGGCCGATGTCACTTACTTTATTCTATCTCATGCGCATATAGATCATTCGGGGTTGATTCCAAAACTAATTAAAGATGGTTATAAGGGAGTGATTTATGCAACGCCTGCCACCAAAGATCTGGCATCTATTCTTATGGAAGATTCTGCGGGCATTCAGGAAAATGATGTGAAATATGAAAATAAAAGAAGGGCGCTTTTAGGTTTGCCTTTATTGAAACCCTTGTATACAACAGATGACGCCTTGATTGCCGCCGGGAAATTTGTAAAAGTAGAATATAATGTCTGGCATAAGATTGATGACGAGATTGAATTTTGTTATACTGATGCAGGGCATATCATTGGCAGTGCAGTGGTGCATTTGAAGATAAAAGAAAATGGCAACACGACGCGCATTACTTTCAGTGGCGACGTGGGCAGATACAGAGATGTTATTTTGAAATCACCTGCAACATTTGATCAGGCAGATTATATAATTCTGGAATCTACCTATGGTAACAGTCTGCATGATGAACACCATCCTACTTCCGATATGATGCTCAAATGGATTGAGCATACTTGTTTGAAGAAAAAAGGAAAGTTGATTATCCCCGCATTCAGCGTTGGACGTACGCAGGAAGTTTTATACGCATTGAATCAACTGGAGCTGGAAAATCTATTGCCTCCTTTGGAATATTTTGTTGACAGTCCGCTTAGTACAAAAGCTACACAGATAATAAAAAGCTATCCGAAATATTTTAACAGCCGCATTCAGAAAGTATTACAGAGCGACAGTGATCCCTTTAGTTTCAAAGGGCTGAAGTTTGTGAAGACTGTGGAGGAATCTAAAATGCTTAATTATTATAAGGCGCCTTGTGTCATTATTTCTGCCAGTGGAATGGCGGAGGCCGGAAGAATAAAACATCACATTAGCAATAACATTGAAAACAGCCGCAATACCATTTTGTTTACCGGATATTGTGAGCCGCGTTCACTGGGAGGAAAACTCATGAAGAAGCCAGAGCACATAAACATATTCGGGCAACCGCATGAGGTCAATGCGGAAATTGGAGAGATGCGCAGCATGAGTGCCCATGGTGATTATGATGATTTGTGCCAGTTCCTTGCCTGCCAGGAGCCACGTTTGGTGAAAAAACTTTTTTTGGTTCACGGTGAATATCCGGTACAAGTTGATTTTCAGCAAAGACTATTGAGAAAAGGATTTCATGATGTGATTATTCCTTCGCAACACGAGGAGATAGGATTGGGATAGCATTGTTTATATCAAGTATCTTTGCAGCATGAACAACAAGCTATCAGGATGGGATGATACCATTGTGGCTCCTGCCACTGCTGCGGCAGTCTCTGCCATTGGAGTAGTTCGTGTAACAGGCAAGCAAGCATTTTCTGTTGTTCAGCATTTATTTCCTTCAAAAAATTTAGCAGATCAGTCTTCGCATACCCTTCATGTTGGTTGGTTGAAAGATGGCGAACAGGTAATTGATGAGGTAGTATTGTCTTTATTCAAAGGTCCCAAAAGTTATACCGGAGAAGATACTATTGAAATCAGCGGACATGGCAGTCCGTTTGTGCAGCAACAAATTGTGCATGCATGCATAAAATACGGAGCGCGTATGGCTAAGCCCGGAGAGTTTACGCAGCGCGCTTTTTTGAATGGCAAGTTGGATTTAACTCAGGCCGAGTCGGTAGCGGATTTGATTGCTGCGAATACTTCTGCCGGTCAGCGCACTGCATTACATAATATTAGAGGTGGATTTTCAAATCAGTTGAAGCACATGCGCGAGCAGCTCATTCAGTTTGCATCGCTTATAGAACTTGAGTTGGATTTTGCTACGGAGGATGTGGAGTTTGCCGACCGAACAAAATTTTATTCATTATTACAGCAGATAGAATCGGTTACGCAGTTGTTGATAGAATCCTTTAAACTGGGCAATGTTATAAAACACGGCGTGAGTGTGGCCATTATTGGAAAGCCCAATGCAGGTAAATCTACTTTATTGAATTGTTTGCTAAATGAGGAGAGGGCCATTGTGAGTGAGATTGCCGGTACAACGAGAGATACCATTGAAGAAACGATAAACATCAATGGTGTATTGTTCAGGTTAATTGATACGGCAGGTATTCGTCAACATGCGGGTGATGTAATTGAAAACATAGGAATAGGGAAGAGTTTGGAGAAAATGCGTTCGGCGGATTTGGTGTTATATGTATATGATGTGAATGCCGAAACGGAGGATGAATTAAAAGAACAGGTTGATCTTTTTGAAAAAGAGGGGATAAGATATATTCTTGTTGCCAATAAATCCGATTTAATTAATGAGAATGCTGTTGATGATAAAGATAAAAATTGTGTATACATAACGGCAATGCTTAATCGCGGGATAGATGCATTACGTAAGATGATATATGACTCGGCGGTGGAGGGGGCTGTAGATACCGACCAGACTATCATTACAAATGCTCGTCATTTACAATCATTGATGCAAATAAAAACCTCCATTGAATCTGTCCGCCATGGACTAGACAATCAGTTGCCCGGCGATTTACTGGCAATAGAAATCCGCACGGCATTATTTCATTTGGGTGAAATTACCGGAGAGGTGACCAGTGAAGATAAGTTGGATTATATTTTTTCGAAGTTTTGTATCGGAAAATAGTGTAAATAATTGACTGTCAATTAATTATGCCTAATTTGCCTTTGAATTTCCCTTAGTTTTAAGGCATATTTCTATTTAAAATACTCACCAGTAATTGTTTGACCGTTCCCATTTCTTCTGCCTTACTAGAAGCAACAAATAAAGTCAAACTGGCTAATGCTTCGTTGCTAATAATCGTTTGTCCTTGATCGCTATATAATAAATTATTTCTTTCTAAAAATAATAGGAAACAGGCTGCAGCAATTCTTTTATTACCATCCACAAAAGCATGATTCTTGACTATTAAATAAAGGAGCATCGATGCTTTTTCTTCGATACTTAAGTAAATATCCTTTTTGCCAAATTGTTGTTGAATTAATGTGACCGCACTTTTAAATCCTTCGTCTTTTTCTTTTCCGAATACATCAGAATTGAAATCCATTTTCATTTGCTCAACCAATTCCATGTATTCTTTCAATGCAGGATATTTGGCTTTTCTTTTATGCTTTCCGATTTTATCCAAGGCTTCATGATCATAATCATCTAACAATTTTAATCCAAGACTAAATTGCTGAAGCCACTCAAATTCTCCGGCATTGGCTTTTTCTTCAATCGCTCTGCTGAGAATTCTTATTCCATCATGCAAAATTTGAATTTCTTTGTTCTTTTGTGTTAAGCGTTTTTCATTTATTATAACACCTTCTACGAGGTAGTCTTTTAATCGTTGTGTAGCCCACTGACGAAATTGAGTTCCCCGAACTGATTTAACCCGATACCCTACTGAAATGATAACATCCAGGTTATAATATTTTGTTTTATACCTTTTTCCATCTGAAGCAGTTGTCAAGGATTCCTTGACAACTGAAGAGGGCTTTAACTCCTTCTCTTTGAAGCAGTTATTAACGTGTAAACTGATGTTTTGCTTAGTTTGACCAAAAAGTAATGCCATTTGCTGTTGTGTCAGCCAAACCGTGTCATTTTCAAAATTGACCTCAATCTGTGTTTGTTTATCTTTTGTTTTATAAATAATTATTTCCTTCATGAGGACGCATTAATTAATGTATAATTGTTAAAAATGGTTCAAATTTCAATTAAGGATAAAGTTAGAGAAGATATTCATCTTTTTAAATAAAGAAAGTTCAGAGGCGAGTTAATGCAATTCTACATCCACCATTTCTAATTTTCCATCCTTGTACCCCATTTGCAACTCGCCTCTGAAAACCTTTACTGGTAAGGGTTTTAAAGTTCTGTGTCGGAAAGCAACATAACTAATTGGTTATTAAATAATTGAATTTAAATTCTTTCTTAAAATGTATGCCAATAAATACACTTTTGAAGTAGGGGGTAAGGACAAATCAAAAAAACAGATTGTAGGAATAAAAAATGCGTGGGTTGTTAAAGATGATTTGGAATATCCTGTTGGAAATGATTTGCCATTGTGGATCTTTGGATGCTTATATTAATGGGGTTACATCAATCCGAATTATAACTATTTTTTCAAGGGTAAAAAATTATAAAATTTACCCTCGTTCTTCAAATAGGAGTAATTTTTGCCCTTTTTTTTGAAGTAGCAAGTATATCCCCTTTTTCTAGTCAAAAATTTTAATCCCTGATTAAAATTGAATACTTTTTTAACTTCCTTTATTTATCAGAACAAATCACATTTCAATTTGTTATAACCTATTACAAATTCAACTCATTTAATGAACCATATCCATTTAACCTCAAGTGATTTCGAAACTATGGAATCCCGATACAGAGCGGCATTGATGAATTCCCTTACCGGTTTCAAAAGCGCTTCTTTAATCGGAACAATCGATAAAAACCAACAAACCAATCTTTCTATTTTCAGTTCTGTCGTTCATTTGGGATCAAATCCTGCTTTGGTTGGGTTTATCAACCGACCCGATACAACCGAAAGACATACACTTGAAAACATTTATGAGACCGGCTTCTATACCATCAATCATATCAATAAAAACATATTTAAACAAGCGCATCAAACATCGGCTCGTTATCCAA
Organism: Chitinophagaceae bacterium; assembly: GCA_947458275.1. Lineage (GTDB taxonomy): Bacteria > Bacteroidota > Bacteroidia > Chitinophagales > Chitinophagaceae > Ferruginibacter. Next base: position 127,997 of record CANGYR010000001.1, on the reverse strand, counting down.
AAAATATATCTGAATTTGAAGCAACTGAATTGACTTCTGAGTTTATTAAAGGGTTTATAGCTCCTTTTGTAAAAGAAAGTCACATCAAATTTGGAGTGGAATTTGCAGAAAAGCATGAGCTGAAAATAAACGGAACTATTCTTGTTATAGGAAAAATAGTAGAAGTTATACTCCCCGAATCTTCTTTGATGACTGACGGAGCGATAGATATTGAGGCAGCAGAAACCATTGCTATTTCGGGATTAGATAGTTATCATTCTACTGGTAAGCTGGCAAGATTGTCTTATGCCAAAACTGATAAATTCCCAACTGAAATATTGTAAGATCGCATGCCAAAACCGCCTGTAAATATTGTTTGGTTCAAGCGCGACTTGCGTTTTACTGATCATGAACCTCTTTATCTGGCAAATCAATCAAATCTCCCTGTTTTACTTATTTTCTTTTTTTGAGCCATCTGTAATGAGATATGAAGACAGCGATGTCAGACATTGGCGATTTGTTTATGAGTCTTTAACTGAAATGAAAAATAAGTTAAAAGACATCAACGCTGAGCTGTACACATTTCATGACGACGTAAAACCTGTTTTTGAAAAGCTTGCAAATACTTATTCTATACAAACAGTATTTTCATCAGAAGAAACAGGAAATCAGATTACATATGTCCGGGATAAAATGATGAAGGCCTGGTTTCGGGACAACAATATTAATTGGAAGGAATGTCAGACAAACGGCATAATACGCGGATTAAAATCCCGTAAAGACTGGCAAAAACGCTGGAAGGAAAATATGGCTACTCAGCCGAAAACTGCTGATCTAAAAGAATTAAGTTTCGTAAAATTGGACGAAAGTCTTTACAATCAACTTAAAGGGAATGAATTAGATACTGCTATCACCACCCGAAATCCAAATTTCCAGCAAGGCGGTGAATATTGGGCATGGAGATATCTGGAGAACTTTATCAATGAAAGACATGTTGATTACAGTAAATATATCAGTAGTCCTTTATTGAGCAGAAAAAGCTGCAGTCGCCTCTCACCATATCTGGCTTACGGCAACATAAGCATGCGAATGGTTTATCAGTTTACCTTACAACATTACAGCACCTCAGTTAATAAAAGAGCGCTCTCAAATTTTATTTCCCGTCTGCACTGGCATTGTCATTTTATTCAAAAATTTGAATCAGAATGCCGTTACGAATTTGAAAATATCAACCGTGCATACAATAGTCTGGTCAAGCCCAGAAATGAGTCATACATTAAAGCATGGCAAACCGGACAAACAGGCGTACCAATTGTAGATGCCTGTATGCGTTGTGTAGTGGCAACCGGCTATCTTAATTTCAGGATGAGGGCCATGGTCGTTTCTTTTTTTGCTTATAATTTGTGGCAAGACTGGAGAGAATTACATTTTTTAGCCAGGCAATTTTTGGATTATGAGCCGGGTATACATTATCCCCAATTGCAAATGCAGAGTGGTACTACCGGAATCAATACCATCAGGATTTATAATCCGGTAAAGAATTCAGAAAAATATGATAAAGACGGAATGTTTATTAAAAAATGGATTCCGGAACTTAAAGACGTGCCTTCTGACTTAATTCACGAACCACATAAGTTTACGTTGATTGAACAAAAGTTATACAATTGTATCATTGGCAAAGATTATCCTGCTCCGATTGTAGATATAGAAGAAACCAGAAAGAGTGCAAGTGATATCATGTGGAGTTTCAGAAAAAATAATGAAGTTAAAAAAGAGGCGAAAAAAATACTGGAGATGCATGTAAATGTATCTGCATCTGATATGAGCGTATAACCATCGTATATGAAGAACGTAAAAAAGGAAAATCTCCCTTCCAAGATTTGTTTGGTATGCAACAGGCCTTTTACCTGGAGAAAGAAATGGGAGAAAAACTGGAATGAAGTAAAATATTGCAGTGAGAAATGCAGAGGGCTAAAAAATAAAAATGATGAGTAATAAAGATAAAACACTCCGTCTCATACTGGGTGATCAATTGAATATACATCACAGTTGGTTTAAGACTGTTGACAAATCCGTTACTTATGTATTGATGGAAATCAGAAGTGAAACAGATTACGCCAATCATCACATTCAGAAAGTCGTCGGCTTTTTTGCAGCCATGCGAAATTTTGCAAAAGAACTACAAAAACAGAAACATCAGGTTTTATACATTCATCTGAATGATAAAAATAATCAACAGCGTTTTGATAAGAACTGCGCATCTTTAATTGAGCAATACAATTTTGCCAAATTCGAATATCAACTTCCCGATGAATACAGATTGGATAAGCATTTGAAGTCGTTTGTAAAAAATCTGAAAATACCATCTTCGGTTTATGATACAGAGCATTTCTATACCTCCCGCAATGAATTAAATGAGCTGTTTGCAGGTAAGAAATCTTATTTAATGGAAACGTTCTACCGTTACATGCGGAAAAAAAATAGCGTACTCGTTGATGATGAGGACAAGCCGTTAAATGGTAAATGGAATTTCGACGAATCCAATCGCCAAAAGCTTCCTAAAAAACATAAGCCCATTGCTCCTTTATTGTTTTCTAATAATGTATCGGAAATTGAAAAAGAAATTGTTCAATCAAAAATTAAAACTATTGGCACGGTCAATAGTGAAGATTTCATATGGCCGGTGAACAGATTGCAATCATTGAAGTTGTTGGATTTCTTTGTAGAGCATTGTCTGCCATTGTTTGGGACTTTTCAAGATGCCATGGCTCCCAATGAATGGTCATTGTATCATTCCAGATTATCTTTTTCTCTTAACATAAAATTACTTTCTCCTAAGGAAGTTGTAAACAAGGCTATTGAAGCGCATTTCAATAATCCTGAAGAAATTGCCTATCATCAGTTAGAAGGATTTGTCAGACAAATTATCGGATGGCGTGAATACATGCGTGGTATTTATTGGTTAAAGATGCCGGAATACAACAAGCTGAATTTTTTCAATTATAAAGCGAAATTGCCCGATTGGTTTTGGACGGGTAACACAAAAATGAGTTGTCTTAAAAATGCCATCAGCCAATCGCTTGATTATGCATATGCGCATCATATACAGCGATTAATGATTACAGGCAATTTTGCGTTACTAGCAGGCATTCATCCTGATGAAGTGGATCAGTGGTATCTGGGGATTTATATCGATGCAATTGAATGGGTGGAGATCACCAATACGAGAGGGATGAGCCAGTTTGCTGATGGAGGCATCGTTGCCACCAAGCCATATGTAAGTTCCGCCGCTTATATACACAAGATGAGCAGCTATTGTGAGGGATGTCATTACAATCATGCTCAAAAGACAGGAGAGAAGGCCTGTCCTTTCAATAGTTTATATTGGAACTTTTACAACAAACATGAAGACAAACTTGCCAATAATCCGCGCATAGGAATGATGTACAATGTCTGGAGAAAAATGAGTCCGGATGCAAGAGCATCAATACTGGAACAGGCTGATTATTATTTGAAAAATATCAATGAGTTATAAATGAAGAGAGCGATTGTTTGGTTTAAAACGGATATAAGATCGCATGATAATGAGACATTGTTCAGGGCAATGGAGCAATCCGATGAGATCATACCTGTATATTGTATAGATGATGTCCATTTCACCACATCCGAATATGGGTTTAAAAAAAACGGCAATTTCAGAGCGCAATTCTTACTCGAGTCATTGATAGATTTGGATAAAAGCCTTCGGTCGATTGGTTCCGGATTAATTGTGGTGAGAGGTAAGCCTGAAATTGAAATACCTGCATTGGTCATTAAATACAAAGTAGATAAAGTTTTTGCCAAAAAAGAATTTGTTCATGAAGAGCTGATTACTCAAAATAATGTAGAGCATGCATTAGCAAACATTGACTGTCTTTTTGAATCCTATTCCACAGATACTTTATATCATCAAGACGATTTACCTTTTTCGTTAAATGACATCCCTAATGTATTTACTGATTTCAGAAGGAAGATTGAACGTGAATCAAGCGTAAGAGAATTGTTTCCCGCTCCATCATTTATAAAATCTCCACCAATTGAGATGCTACAACTTCCGGAACTGGAACAATTGGGTTTAGAGCAAGTAAAATACGATGAGCGGGCTGTTGTTAGTTTTAATGGAGGGGAGACAGAAGGCATCAATAGATTACATCATTATTTGACAGGAACTCATGCTATTGCAACTTACAAGCAATCCCGGAATGGAATGATTGGAAGTGATTATTCCTCCAAGTTCTCCGCCTGGCTGGCTATGGGATGCTTGTCACCAAGTTTAATTTATCATGAGATTAAGAAATACGAAAGTCAATTTACAGCAAATGAATCTACCTACTGGTTGATCTTTGAATTATTATGGAGAGATTTTTTTTCATTCATGTTTAAAAAATATCCTGTTCAGTTTTTTCATTTGAATGGCATCAAAAACAAACAAACCACTATCGCTCAACACAACGATGCATTATTTGAAAAATGGAAAAACGGAAAAACCGGGAATGATTTCATAGATGCCAATATGCTTGAATTAAAGCTCACAGGCTTTATGAGTAACAGAGGACGACAAAATGTCGCCAGTTTTTTTTGCCACGATTTGAAATTGGATTGGCGCTATGGAGCTGCTTATTTTGAACAGCAATTAATAGATTATGATGTCTGCAGTAATTGGGGTAATTGGGCATACATAGCAGGAGTTGGAAATAGTCCCAGAAATGGCAGTGTATTTAATGTTGATAAACAAGCAAACGATTACGATAAAGACAAATCTTATAGAAATTTATGGTTACAACATCATTGAACGACGAAAGCATTGATCCTTCAGTAAATACGAATGACACATCGGATATTATAAATCAAGCACCTGCCATTGATTTACAAGTAAGTACTGTCTTTAATGAACAAGACATAGACAGAATAATTCAAATGGCCTGGGAAGATCGTACACCATTTGAGGCGATTGAATTTCAATTTGGCTTAAAAGAAAAAGATGTGATTGAATTCATGAGAAAAAATTCATTGCCATCCAGTTTTCGTATGTGGCGAAAAAGAATGAAATCCCGAAAAACGAAGCATAGCCTTCTTAGAGATAAATCAGTCGACCGCTTTAAATGTTCCAGGCAAAGAAATAGTGGAAATAAAATTTCAAAAAGATAGCATTTGTAATTTTTTCACAGCGCCTCAATAATAGGAATCGTTTAACGTCCAACGTCATAAATTTCTAGTTTAGAAGTTTTAGAAGTTTAGAGAAACCCCAAACTCCAAACGCGCAAAGCGCAACCAAACACCAAACATTTTTATAACATGGTTACACCGGCTTTATATAGCTGATTCACCGGTTTATTGTCCCAAAACAATTCGAAATCTTCAAGGCCCGAGGCGGCGTAGTCATCTTTAACTTCTTGCATGGTAAATATGCTTTGTTGTTGGATGGAAATTTTTTCTAACAGTCCATGTAGCCATTTTCCCTGCATTTCATCCACCTTAATATTGATAGAGGTATTGTTAGTTTCAAATGTAAGCGAAGCCAGTTGCCACTGATTTCCTTTTTTAGATTTGGTAATAATTTCTATTGAAGGGAGGTTGCCGATAAAAACTATTTTACTCGTAGACTTATATTCCGCGAGTTCATTTTCTGATAAAATATTGATAATGTAATTTGGGTCGATGGTTGTTTTAGGTGTCTTCGTATCAAACCATTTATGTAATGGTTCATCCAGTCCAACGCCGTGCATAAAATTGAGCAAGGATTTTTTCAAACCGAAACTGAAGCTGTCATGGTCGGTGCCCGTAGGGTCGATGTGTTCTACATCATTGTCGGCAAAACTGATATCAACATCCTTGGCTTTTTTTACACCGAATTTCTCCGGCGCCAATCCCACCGGGCTATGAGCAGTCATAGCGAACTGGTGCCAGAAAGCTGATTGCAATACACCTGCCTTAAACAGCTGTCTCACCATTTCCAGACTATCAATGGTTTCCTGTGCGGTTTGAGTAGGAAAGCCATACATCAAATAAGCGTGCACCATAATACCGGCTTCGGTAAAATTTTTATTTACCCGCGCTACCTGAGCTACCGTGATACCCTTGTTGATTAAAGCGAGCAAGCGATCACTCGCCACTTCCAGTCCGCCGGAAACACCAATGCATCCGCTCATCTTCAACAACTGACACAGTTCTTTGGTAAAACTTTTTTCAAAACGGATATTCGTCCACCAGCTTACAACGAGTTTTCTTTTGATGATTTCCAGTGCAAGTGCACGCATCAATGCGGGAGGAGCTGCTTCATCTACAAAATGAAAACCCGATTCTCCGGTCTGGGCAATCATCTCTTCCATTCTGTCGCATAAAATGCTTGCTGTAAGTGGTTCATAGCGTTTTATATAATCCAGACTCACATCACAAAAAGTACATTTACCCCAATAGCACCCATGCGCCATCGTTAGTTTATTCCATCGGCCGTTGCTCCATAAACTATGCATCGGATTCACGATTTCAATGGCCTGAATATATTTATCCAGCAACAAATCGCTGTAATCGGGAGTGCCCACCTGTCCTTGCTTATAATCACTGCAGGATGGGTTGTTGATATAACTTATCTCATCATTTTGCAGCAAATAAGTTCGTTTTAATTCATCTGCCTTCTTTTTACCACTGATATAGGAAATTAAATTCTCTATCGGCGCTTCGCCATCATCCAGTGTAATGAAATCGAAAAATTCAAATACTCTTTTATCTTTCAGGCTCCTGAGCTCTGTATTGGGGAAACCTCCGCCCATAGTGATTTTGATAGCGGGGTAATGTTTTTTTATAAACTGCGCACACCTGAAAGCGGCAAATAAATTCCCCGGGAATGGCACCGATACGGCAACTATTTCCGGTTGAATGTTTTTTATTTTTTCATCTAGAATATCAAGAAGAATTTTATCTACAAAAGTTAGTGGTTGATGAAGCGCATCATATAATTCATCAAAACTATTAGCACTCCTTCCTAATTTTTCTGCATACCTGCTGAATCCGAAATGCTGGTCGATACATTCTTTAATCAAATCGCTGATATCTTCCAGATACATGGTGGCAATATGCTTTGCCTTGTCATGAATACCCATGCTGCCGAAGGCCCATTGCAAATCATTGAGCTGTTGAAAACGATTGGCTTCAGGTAAAAAATTTCTTTGTGAAATGGAATAGGCGAGTGTGGGTTGCTTCCCTTGTAAAAATGAAATCGTTGCATCAATTGTTTGTATATAGCGATCCCGAAGGGTGATGATTCTTTTAGCATTATCCGATATTGATTGCCATTTTTCTTCATGGTGTTTCGGGCAAAGCTCAAAAATTGACTGCAATCCCTCCAGGCTGAATATTTTTAATGTCACCTCAATGCCCAGATCACTTTGAAAGGAACTGACACCTTTGGTATTGAGAAATCCCTTAAGATAGGCCGTTGCCGGATAGGGGGTATTCAGTTGGGTAAAAGGGGGTGTTATGAGGTATAATGAGGTTGACAAACTACTTTTTTATAAGCGAAATTATTTTTTATTTCCTGAAGTACAATAATATATCTGACGGCAAATCAATTTGCCCATAAATTCGGATATTTGCCACTGTAAACATTGATATATGATACTAGGGAAAAAGCTTGTAGTGGTGCTGCCGGCATATAATGCTTCAAAAACAATTCAGCAGACTTACGGTGAGATACCTTTTGATATTGTTGACGAGGTTATTTTGGTTGATGATAGCAGTAAAGACAATACGGTCGAAGTAGCTGAAGCTCTAGGCATCAGGCATATCATCATTCATCCTAAAAACAGAGGATACGGAGGCAATCAGAAATCATGTTACGACAAAGCACTGGAATTGAATGCGGATATAGTAATCATGCTGCATCCGGACTATCAGTATACTCCAAAGCTGATTTATAGTATGTCTTACCTCATAGCCAACGAGGTATATCCTGTGGCTTTTGGTTCGCGCATATTGAGCAAAGGTGCCCTTAAAGGAGGGATGCCCTGGTATAAATACATTGCCAATCGTTTACTGACATTATTTCAAAATATTTTATTGAACGAGAAGCTTTCTGAATACCATACCGGATACCGGGCTTTTTCAAAAGAAGTGCTGACAAGTATTTCGTATAACCTCAACTCTGATGATTTTATTTTCGACAATCAAATGATTGCTCAGATTTTTAATAAAGGTTTTGAAATTGGTGAAATTACCTGCCCCACTAAATACTTTCCGGATGCTTCTTCTATCAACCTTAAGAGAAGTTCCATATACGGATTAGGTGTACTTAAAGTGAGTTTGCAGTATCGCATGAAAAAGTGGGGGTTATTGAATCCTGCCTATTTAAGGTAAAGGATTTCTTCTGTAAAAGTAGAATCCATTTTTGTTGTACAGGAACTCAGCATCCGTAATTTCTTTTTCAAATTCATCTTTAGTGTTTACCCTGCAGGAAATATATACCGGCTTATCTATTTTTCCTTTTAAGAGCCAGTTCTCATCTGTATAGTTATTATTTTTTTGAGGCATTATTTCTCCATAAAAATATTGTGTATAGGATTTGTAATGATAGGTTGTTTTATAACAGTCTTCTTTGCTGTGAAGTTGCCAGAATTCTATGTTTGCTCTCTGGCTGATGCTTTCAATTTTATTAATAAGAAAATATAATGTAGACTGAATAAACAACACACTCCCCAAAAATAACAGTGCGATGGAAAGCGAAATTTTTGATTTTTTAAAATAGACATAACTCAACATAATGCATCCAATCAGAAGAATGCCGGGCAATATTTCCAATCCGGTCCAGTCAATTTGAGCCTGAATATTCTCTGTTGCAAATTTATCTTTAGATACCAACTGTTTTAATAAAGAAAGATTTTTACCCAGATATACAACCAGAAAAGGAGCAATAATGAAAGGAATCGCGGAGAGTACGAATAAGAATTTCGTTACTCCATTTAGTATCCATTTTTTTTCAATTAAATTAAAAAGACTTATTGCAGCAAAAAAACTGATTGGATAATAACATAAAGAGGAATAGTGCACAATTTTAGTCTGCACAATGGAGAATAAAATCAGGACTACCCAAAAGAATACTTTCATCCATCTTTTAAAATGATGAAATGCAGGAGTGTTATCTCCCTCTTTTTTAATGACAGTCTGTATGAAAAATGCAGAAATGGGAAAGCATCCAAAAAATAATACAACAAAATGATAAAGAAAAAATCCGCCATGGCCGGCATCTTTAGTGGTAAATAATTCCCATTGTCTTATAGTGAACTCCTTGATAAACTGACTGCCATTTTGCAGGTAATCAATACCTAGCCATAGACCGGCGGTTGCCACTGTTAACAAAGAAAAAGTTAGTATTTGCCGTACACTCAGAAAACTTTTAAATCTATTGCTCAATAAAACGAAGCATCCTGTTAATCCGAGTATGAGTATTGCCGCCGGGCCTTTAGTCAGAATGGCCAATCCTGCCATAGTTCCCGAAAGTAAAATCCATTTAAAACCGAATTGATGATTTATTTTTTTATGATAGGATTCAGTCAATCCATACAACGACATGAAAATGAAAAAATTAAACCATGGGTCTATAATACCGGATTTAAAATAAAGATGAGGGAGTATGGTGCAGGCATATGCCATCGCCCACAGTAATCCGAAAAGATTGTTTTTCAATCTTTTTCCGATAAGAAATAAAACCGGCAATACAATAAATCCCAGCATGGCATTGGGGAAGCGTGAAGCATATTCATTAATTCCAAAAATGTTCATTGATATAGCCTGCAGCCAGAAAAATAGCGGAGGCTTTTCTGTAAATAACTGAAAATTAATTTGCGGGTGCATGTAATTTTTCGACAGCACCATTTCTCTTGCTATTTCGGCGAAATTAATTTCATCCCAGTCAAACAAATGTGTATTTCCCAAAAAGGGCATGAAAAATATAAGAGCAAATAATGTCAGAAAGATAATGTAGTATAAAGAAGGTTTATGTTGCATTTAACGGCAGTTAATTATTACTTGCCAAAGTTAAATGCATTTTGTAATTCAAATAATAAAAAAACCGGACATAAAATACGTCCGGTTCAGTTCAAAATATCTAATACGGTTAGCTTTCTTTTCTGCTTAATGTATAAATGACTAAGCCAAATCCAATTTTATTGATGGCATCACCGATGTTGTAAACGATATCCATGTAATGCTTCGCAGCATTGGCATCGCTTACCAATTGAGCACCGAAAAGTCCACCCGGAGTTCCAAGAATATATCCCAGAGGATAGATCGCCCAACCTACCAGTACGAACCAGGCAAGCGTTTTGTTGGCAGCGGCAACTGCAGGACTGCCGGCATTTGCAAGCTTAGCAACATCACCGAACCAGATAAGGTAAACGATATAGAAATAAGCCAAGCCGGAAACAAGTCCCCACTGCCAGCTGTGATCTAAATCAAGCACCTCGCCGATATATCCGGTAACAAGCATAACGACAGAAGCGAAAATCAATTTCCAAAGCAGGGCAATTTTCGCACCTGATTTCTTGGTAATCAGATAAAATTCAACGCACATCAAAGGAACAGTCAACATCCAGTCTACATATCTGAAAAATGTAGGTGAATCACCTGTTTCCAGGTTGTAGCCGCGCATGTAATAATAATGTACTGCGGCAATAAAAGTGATCAAGCCGGAAACCAGAACAGATGTTCTCCATGTTGCACTGGTAGCATTCAGTTCAAAGAAGAAAAAAACCGAGGCTGCCATCATGGCCATTGTTCCGACAAAAAAGGTGAAGGCTACATAATTGTGAGGATCGATAGCCCCTGTAAGAAGAATTTGTGTAGGCATATATATTTGAAGTTTTGGTGACGATGTTAATCTACCCTTTTGCCTCACTTTCTGATACAATTTATGTATCTGTAAATGTAATATTCATGATTATTGTCGTATTGCAATGAGATAGTTATTAACAGAAATCGTTCTTGAGGTCTTTAATCAATGCTGCTTTCACAGAAAACAGTGCTTATGAATTGAATGATAATAGTGTAGGCATATCTTATTATTAATATTCGACACTAAAAATATGTGTATATCTGCTACCAGTTCCAGCAAAGCATGCCTGCGCCGCATATCATAAGCGTAAGGCCTGCAATGGCATGCATATAGCGTTCCAGTTTATTTGTATTGGTAAAAGTAACACCCCAATATCCAAGCATCACCATCAGTAACATAGCGAGTAAAGTGAATGATGTATAAATAATTATTAGTGTAATTAAGCCGGCAAGATTATTGTTGACTGAAGGAGCAAACAGCAATGGAATCATTGGCTCACAGGGGCCAAGCAGGAAGATGATGAAAATAATCCAGGGTGTTACTTTATGTTTCTTCAATGGTAAAGTAAAAGCTGAATGTTTATGTTCGTAAACAAACATATTCCCTTCTTCATCTGATTCAAAATGTTTGTGCATTTTATTTCTGTAAGCGTTAATCATACCCCATACAAAATAGATACATCCAAAAATCAGTAATCCCCATGCCGCAATATTTCCTCTCTGATTTTCAATGAAACTCAGTTTGTCTATTCCCCATCCAATGGAAGCACCGCCCAATCCTAATAAAACAGAGCTCAGCACATGACCAATTCCGCAAATCATTGTCCAGCCGATTGTTTTTGTGATACTCCAATTTTTTGATCTAGATAAAGCAATGAAGGGAAGATAGTGATCAGGTCCTGTAATGGTATGAATGATGGCGATGCCAATGGTTGAAATCAGTAATGGATAAATCTCAGACACTTTCTTTGCTTTTATTTTTTAGTACATAACCTGATAAAAAAGAATTGATTTCATTCAGTGCATCGAACAGTTCTTCTGCGTGATGTCCGAGTATTCTTGTTATAATCGAATTTTCACCGGCAATGCTCACTCCGAAATTGAGGTGTGGTTTATCACTCAATAAATCATAAATAGTATTTTTTATTTCCTCGTGATTTATATTCTGCTTGTAAAAAATCAGACTCGCCTGGTGGGTAAATCCTTCAAGTTGTCCTATTGATGATAAATCAATAGCCTTGGGTTGCATCAATAAGTTTTCTCTGATGATAAGTTTGTCATCGCAGAAAACATTTGAAATACTATGAATTTTCTTAAATAGAAACACTTCATTGTTGAGTTTTCTTCCGCAGGTAAGAATTTCTCCCCAAATAAGTGTACTATTCTTTTTCAGATGAATGTAATTGATTGAAGTATAATCGGCATTTTTATGAGGAACGGTCGGGTGGGGGATGAAAGAAAAAAAAGCGTTTTCTTTTATCGTTACATTCAATTCCTGACGGGCATTATCCTGCATATCAAATAGTCGCTGGTATGACTGCGTTTTAAGAATTAAACGGCAGCTTTCGTCAACTTCAATATTTATTTTAAACTTGTCCTTGTCCAGCGTTCCGGGGGAAGAGCTCATGATCATCAATTCCAATATTGATGAGCTTTTGTCTTCAGTGATATCCGCTAATTTGAATGGCGGCGACATAAAATTGCCTTTAAGAATAGTTTTGTTATTCCTGAGCGCAGTCTGTATGTCTAATTTTCCATTCATCTCAGTAATTCGGGTTCGTTGATGTCTTCCAGCAAAGCATATTTTTTTATCCATCCGATAACTTCATCTATTCCTTCCAGCTTGAAAAGATTGGTAAAAATAAATGGACTGCCATTTCTCATTTTACGTGCATCTCTTTCCATTACAGAAAGATCGGCATTTACATAAGGTGCCAGATCGGTTTTATTAATAATCAACAAATCGCTTCTGGTAATACCCGGACCACCTTTTCGGGGAATTTTATCGCCTTCGGCTACATCTATGATGAAGATGCTTACATCTGCCAGGTCCGGACTGAAAGTAGCAGAAAGGTTATCGCCACCACTTTCAATAAAAATAATTTTTACATCCGGAAAGCGGCTTGCCATTTCATCTACGGCTTCCAGATTCATACTGGCATCTTCACGGATGGCCGTATGCGGACAACCGCCTGTCTCCACTCCGATAATCCTTTCGGGAGGAAGGAGACTGTTCTTTGTAAGGAACTCTGCATCTTCACGCGTATATATGTCGTTGGTGATTACCCCCAGACTATATTCTTTGTGCATCAACCTTGTTAGTCGTTCTATAAGTGCTGTCTTTCCAGAACCCACAGGCCCTGCAACACCTATTTTAATGTAATTTCTGTTTTCCATAATGTATTACGACATGTATAATCTTGAATATAATCTTTCATGCTGCATAGAAGCAATGTCAAAACCGCTAGAGGACAGACCAATGAATTCATCAGTAACATTTTCAGATGCGTCCACCAGTTTTGCGATCAATGGTTTTATTTCAAACAAAATTTTTTGTCCTGATTGTTGACCAAGCGGAATGAGTTTTACTGAGTTAGTTACTATCCCTGCTGCTGCATTGTAATAGAATCCTGCCAATGCATCTTTTTTGGATATGCCCATTGTGTGTGCCATCAAAGCAAATGCTATTGAGTAATGTCCGAATGCTTGTTTGGCATGAATTTTAAAGAAATACTCCTCCGCAATGGAATTGCCATACAAAGGGCAAAATATTTTCAATAGCCGCAGACACAATTTGTTGCTTGCCATTCTCATCTCCTCAGGAAGTTTCGTGGCATTACATAAGTTGTCCGTTGCCATTATTGCATCAAAATCATCTTTCTCCGCTGCGTTATAAGCCCGACAAAAAAATGCAGCATCGTTATAATAAATATTTTTAGATAGCATTTCATGAAGAAAATCTCTTGCCGTGCCCTCATCTTTTACTTTTCCATTCTGTACATAAGTTTCCAGTCCGGCTGAATGCGAGAATCCTCCAATCGGCAAAGCCGAATCACAGAGTTGCAATAGATCCAGTATTCCTCTACTCATCGGTGGTCATTTTTAGAATTTTAGAGAAAAGACTGGTGCTTTCTTTATGTGAATGCCCTTGAACACTTGTTTTCAGCTGTTGCAACAATTTTCTTTCTTCTTTAATTACGGCATATCCCTGAGCACTTAACTGCCTGAACAGTGGCATCTCGAAAGGAACCAGCACAGAATCATTTTCATAAAATAATGGCAGATGTTTGTTCCCTATTTCATAACATAGTGAAGCCAATTCGAAGGATGATTTTGGAGTAATTACAATCGCTTCGACTTTATTTATCGATATGACAATAATTGATTGATCATTTTCAAATAATATATCTCCTTCAGTAAGATTAGGATCTTCGTTGAGTGATTTGAAAAGTATTTCAACACCTCCGACAGTTTTTTTTCTAAAAATTCTTTTATGACAATCATGCCAATCAAGCATCAGATAATCGATGTTACGATTACAGATATCAATCGATTCAATATTGCCTTTTTTTTGTTGAATGAGCATTTAGAATAAAAAATATCGTTGAGCTAATGGGACTACGGATAAAGGTTCGCATGTAATGTGCGCTCCATCTACTTTGACTTCATAATTTTCAGGATTTACTTCAATCAGCGGAGTCTTATCATTATGAATCATATTTTTCTTTGAAATATTTCTGCAGTTTTTTACCGGGATAATTTGTTTCTGCAAATTATATTGTTGTACAATGTTTTTCTCCAAAGATATTTTTGATACAAAACTGATGGATGTGCCGTGCAATGCTTTGCCGTAAGCGCCAAACATATGTCTGTATATAACTGGTTGAGGTGTTGGTATGGAAGCGTTAGGGTCTCCCATTTTTGCACCGATTATCATTCCTCCTTTTATGATCATTTCTGGTTTTGCGCCAAACATTGCCGGTTTCCACAGAACTATGTCTGCCAGCTTTCCGCTTTCCAGTGAACCTATATGTTCGCTCATTCCATGAGAGATTGCAGGATTGATGGTATATTTAGCCACATACCTTTTAGCTCTGAAATTATCGTTGTCATTGTCTTTATCTTCCGGCAATGCTCCTCTTTGAACTTTCATCTTGTGAGCGGTCTGCCAGGTTCTTGTAATTACTTCTCCCACGCGGCCCATTGCCTGTGAGTCGCTGCTCATCATGCTAAACACGCCCATATCATGTAAAATATCTTCAGCTGCAATGGTTTCAGGTCTTATTCTTGAGTCGGCAAATGATACATCTTCCGGAACGTTTTTGTCCAGATGATGACAAACCATCAGCATATCCAGATGTTCATCTATGGTATTGACGGTATAAGGTCTTGTTGGATTGGTGGAAGATGGCAATACATTATTATACATGGCCGCTTTGATGATATCGGGCGCATGTCCTCCGCCGGCACCTTCGGTATGGAAAGTATGAATCACTCTGCCGTCGATGGCTTTGATGGTATTTTCAAGAAACCCGGCTTCGTTGAGTGTATCGGTATGAATAGCTATTTGCACATCATGTTTGTCTGCAATTTTCAATGAAGCATCTATTACGGCAGGAGTACTTCCCCAGTCTTCATGAATTTTTAATCCCAATGCACCGGCTTCGATTTGCTCTTCCAGTGGAACTAAGGCAGCGCAGTTACCTTTGCCATAAAAGCCGAGATTCATCGGAAACGCATCGGCGGCCTCCAGCATTTTCTGCAAATTCCAGGCGCCTGGTGTTACTGTAGTGGCATTGGTGCCATCTGCCGGACCGGTTCCTCCGCCAATCATGGTGGTGATACCGCTATACAATGCATGGTCAATTTGTTGGGGACAAATAAAATGTATGTGTGTGTCCACGCCGCCAGCAGTAGCTATCAGCCCTGCGCCGCCATGCACTTCTGTTGATGCGCCAATAATCATATTGGGCGTTATGCCATCCATTGTATCGGGATTGCCTGCCTTTCCGATGCCTACAATTCTTCCGTCTTTGATGCCTATATCTCCTTTCACAATTCCCCAATGGTCGATAATCATTACACTGGTGATGACAAAGTCGAGAACGCCTTCATCTCTTGTGGCTCTTGCCGATTGCGCCATTCCATCACGAATGGTTTTGCCTCCTCCAAATTTTGCTTCCTCGCCATAAACGGTATAGTCTTTTTCAATTTCAATGAATAATTCTGTATCACCCAGTCTCACCTTATCGCCAACCGTAGGACCATACATGTTGGCATACTTTATTCTGTTGATAGACAAACTCATAATGTCTCGTTTTTGAAATTTTTTGAAATTGCTTTTTCGATAGCAGCTTTTTTATTTTCTTCGCTGATATTGCCATTGGTTAAATCATTGAAGCCATAGATTATTTTATTGCCGCCAAATTCAACGAGCTCCACATGTTTTCTTTCTCCGGGCTCAAATCGAACAGCAGTGCCGGCTGCGATGTTCAGTCTCATGCCAAAAGCAGCGCTTCTGTCGAAACTCAACTCTTTGTTGACTTCAAAGAAATGATAATGAGAGCCGATTTGAACAGGCCGATCGCCGGTATTGACTAAGGTTATTTTAACCGTTGCTCTTCCTTTGTTGGCATGAATGTCTTCCGATTTCAAAATGTATTCTCCGGGTATCATAATTTATTTTTTATCTGATGGGATGGTGAACAGTGACCAATTTTGTGCCGTCGGGAAAAGTAGCTTCAATTTGAATGTCGTGAATCATTTCCGGTACTCCTTCTATCACATCTTCTCTTGTGAGGATGGTGGCTCCATATTGCATGAGTTCGGCAACAGACTTCCCGGCACGGGCAGCTTCCTGAAGATGCGAGCTGATGAGGGCGATGGCTTCCGGATAATTCAATTTCAATCCGCTTTTTCTTCTTTTTTCCGCCAGTTCCCCTGCCAAAAAAAGCATTAATTTTTCCTGTTCTCTGGGCGTTAAATGCATATTAATATCTTTAAAAATTCAATAATAAGATGGTAAACTGGCTTTAGTATGTATCCGGCCTTTGTAATGAATTCAGGAGCAAGCGCTACTAATTTAGACAATTTATTTAAAACTATTTATTCCCTGAGAATTAATTTGTCCAATAGCAACAAATAAGGCATCAGAAGTGTTTAAATAAAGCTTATTGTTTAAATTAAACTAAACTTACCGGATGAAACATTTTATTATATCATTATTCTCTTTTTCTGTAGTATTTATTTTGAATGCCTGTGCACAAAAAACCAATAAATCAACGCAAGTGGAGCCCTCATTTTCTGTTTCTAAATCAGATGCTGAATGGAAAGAAATGCTGAGCAAAGAGCAATATGCAGTTTTAAGAAAGAAAGATACTGAAAGACCTTACACAGGAAAGTTATTGTACAATAAAGAAAAAGGCATTTACAAATGTGCCGGTTGCGGAAATGAGTTGTTTACCGATGAAATGAAATTCGACTCCCATTGTGGCTGGCCAAGTTTTGACAGGGAAATTGCCGGAGGCAAAATTATTACGGAAAAAGATTATTCTCTCGGAATGCTGCGTATTGAAATCATGTGCGCAAAGTGCGGAGGGCATTTGGGTCATGTTTTTGGTGATGGACCAACAAGTACGGGTAAACGCTATTGTGTTAATTCGGCATCTTTGTCGTTTGAAAAATCATCTGAGCTGAGCAATAGCCGCCTAACAACAGATACGATTGTTTTGGGAGGGGGCTGTTTCTGGTGTGTAGAGGCGGTTTATGAAAAATTAGATGGGGTGATTTCTGTGGAGTCGGGTTATTCCGGAGGAAAAATTCCGAATCCAACTTATAAACAGGTTTCTTATGAAAATACGGGACATGCTGAAGTTATACAAATCATCTTTGATTCAAAAAAGACTTCATTAGATGAAATATTTAAAGTGTTTTTTACCGTACATGATCCCACTACGTTGAATATGCAGGGCATGGACGTGGGCGAACAGTATCGTTCTGTGATATTTTATCGAAATCAACAGCAATATAATCTTGCAAGAGAAATTATTGATCAGCTAAACAAAGAGCAGGTTTATGAAAAGCCTGTTGTGACTCAACTATCGCCACTCAATACCTTTTATGAGGCGGAAGATTATCATCAGGATTACTATGCACTGAATAAAACACAGCCGTACTGCAAAATGGTTATTCAGCCTAAAATTGAAAAATTTGAGAAGTTGTTTAAAAACAGGATTAAAAAGAAAGAGTAAGCGCTCTATTTTATCAGGCCTTTTTCAAACATATCTTTAATAATTAATTTTCCATATTCATGTCCTAGACTTTCTGAGGAGGAGGGGTCAAATGATTTGGTCTGTACAGAATATAACAGAGCGTTTTTGGACATATCATATAAATTGCTTTCCCAGAAATAATTCGTTTGTTCTGTATAATAACCCGGGTCGTAAATCCTGCTGTAAATGGTAGAATAATAACCCCAGAAACTTCCGTGATGAATAAAGTAAGGTGAATAATAAATATTGCCGGGTACATATCGTTGCTCTCTTTCTTTATTGAGCATTACTACGGTAATTACGGCATCAATCCCGCTGTTTTTTAATTTCAACAACGCCCCTTCTTCTTTCATGCCTTCAAAATATTTTGGGCCGTATTCTTTCATTGCAGATATAACAGTATATCCTCTTTCCCTGAGATCATCGGCCAGATGATTTTCCATAGCGGCTCGGAGTTCGTGATTTTGCGAACCGTCAATGGCCAATACCATTATTTTTTTAAATTCAGAAGCAGTGATCTTGTCTGATTTCCAGGAGCTGGTTATAATAGAGGAGCTGCAGTCAGTAAAAAATATCACTATGATTAAAAGAGCAATCGAAAATATTTTCATAGATAATGATTGTACTATAAAACTGTTCTGTTGTCTCTGATGGAATATTCAACAAATTCTTTCAATTCTTTTGGAAGTACTGATAAAATATCATCCATTTCGCCTTCACTTAAATAATAACTCAGTGTCTTAAATGTATTTCTGATGGCATGTTTTGAGTTTTCGGCATTGTCGAAATCATAATTGGCTGTTCTGCCATCTTCTTTTTTTACTTCTTCAATAAAATCTTCCAGATAATGTATCCGTTTAAATGCTTTTCCGGGCTGCCACCCATCTACATATACTCCTTTTAATGCCATAGGCAATTGTGCTATCAGCTGAAACGATTCCTCGATAGTAATTCGGTTTCTTAATGCATGCAATACAGATCTGAGTATTCTTGCTGCACTGTCTCTTGGCAAATCCAATTCATCTGATAATCGGTTAACTATTTCATTGCCTTTGATAGCATATTTTTCAAAATCAAGAGACATAAAATTATTTTTTAGATTTTTCAGTCAGATCTATTTCAAAACTCATTTTTACGGTTATTCTGTATTCGGTGATTTTTTTATCAACCACAACAGCACTTTGATCCTGAACCCAGACAGAGCGAATGTTGTGCAATGTTTTTGATGCATGTGTCACGGCTGTTTGTGCGGCATCCTCCCAACTTTTTGTGGAATTCGCCATTACTTCTAATACTTTTACTATGCTCATGCTTTATTTTTTTCTGTTAATTAATCGCTGAACTCATTTCTTTTTTTTGCTCATCCATTTTCTGATATTGATGAAAGATTTTTTTATGAAATCAATGGCAACATTAGTAGCTTTTTCGGCCATATAGGCCTGTCCGGCATTTTGGAATATGCTTTGTGTAATAATTCCTGAAATAAACTGGCCTGCCATATTTATTGGCTTATTGCCTTTTTTGATTCCCTCCCATTCATTTTTAATGGTCAGCATCAAGGCGGTTTTTTCGCCATTCAATCTCTCTTTTTGTATTCTTAATTGTTCAAGAGAGTTAATGCGCCTCATGGTCCTGCTTATTGAAAATTTGATTCAAAATGCTGTTCATAATCGGAAGTTGAAGTAAGGGCTTTTTGAATAGCCACACAATCAATCCAATGGCCAGATACATTGCGCCGACTATCAAAAAGCCCCAGTAAATCTTACCAGTCACTTCACTCAGGTAGAATGCAAGTGATATTCCTGAAAAAATAATGAACAAAAGAAACAGAATAATTAATAATAGTCCAGATAATAAAATGCTTAAAACTATTGATGATTTTTCTGCAATATTCAGCTTTGTGTATTCTATGCGATTATCCACATACTTTTTGATATGTACAGATATTTCTTCAATTTTTTCGAAGGCATTTAACATAGAATCTTTATTGTAGCTTACTAAAGATATTCATCCACTTTTTCAGTAACGGCATCTAATCTTTCTTTCAGTCCTTCCTTTAAGGAAAGTAAATTTTCTCTGCTTTTTTCTACCTGCTCTTTCCATCTGTCGCTGAGTTTTTCTTTTGCGTCTGTGATTTTTTTTCTGGTATCACTTCCTTTATTGGGAGCAAATAATATGCCCAGCAAACTGCCTACGGCAATGCCGGTTCCCAAAGCAATTAATGTGTTTTTGGTGTTCTTTTCCATGTAAATATTTTTAATGATTTTAATTTACACTAAGATATAGGTACACGGATTTTATAAAAATGACTAAATCATTTTTAGCAAGTGATGCAAATCAGAAAAGAAGTAATCAGCTGATTTTAGTGTAGAGAGATTCTACATCTTCGAGATGGCATAATTCTGTACCCGGGTTCATCGTTGCAGCAGTTCCGCATGCTACGCCGTATTTTACTGCATCGGCAATGCTTTTCCCTAAAGAAAGACTCAATACAATTCCGGCAACCATACTGTCGCCTGCACCAACGGTACTTTTTCTTTCAACAGAAGGAGGAGTAAATTTTTTCTTTTCATTTTTTCCAATTAGATATGCACCTTCAGGCCCCATAGAAACAACAATATTTTCGCAGTTGTTTTTGATAGATAAATTATCGGCGACGGAAGCAATATTTTCAACAGTGATTTCCTGTTCGGCCAGGGAACTCAATTCCCCAATATTGGGTTTTATAAGAAACAGGCTTTCCTTTACTGCCATTGCCAGGGCATTTCCGGAAGTATCTGCGATACATTTAATTTTTTTTCTTTTGGCAATATGTGCAATGCGGGCAAAAATATCTTCAGGTATTCCTTCGGAAATACTGCCACTGGCTACTATATATTCAACATTGCTTACCGATTCAATTTCGGAAAGCAGCTTTTGCCATTCTGCCTCATATACAAATGGGCCGGGCATTCCGAAGCGGTATTGTAAGCCGCTTGATCGGTCATATATGATGAGATTCTCTCTGGTATGATTTTTTATTTCCACAAGTGTAGCATCGATGCCTTCCTTGTTCAGCATATCCGAAAAAAACTTTCCGGTATATCCTCCTGCCAGATAGAGGGCTTTCGATTCGCCTCCCAATTTTTTAATAGCCCTGGATACATTGATTCCGCCACCACCCGGTTCAAATTTAGGTGAGGAACATTTCAACTTCTTTTCATGCACCAAAGATTCAATGCTTGAACTTTTATCAATTGCAGGATTAAGGGTAATGGTGAGTATTTTAGACATATGACTAAGGTACAAAAAAATGGGGTCGGATAGAAATCCAACCCCGTCTTTATATCCAATATCCTATGAAAAACCTTTGTAAAAGTATAATCAGATAGCTTAGTTTTAAATGATAAGATTCAGACAGATATATGATTCAAGAATAATCAAAAAAAGAGGGTCGGATAGAAATCCAACCCCGTCTTTATATCCAATATCCTATGAAAAACCTTTGCAAAAGTATAATCAGATTGTTTTGTTTAAAATGATTTGAATCATATCAGAATATGATTTATTGATATTAAAAAAAGAGGGTCGGATAGAAATCCAACCCTGTCTTATATCCAAATATCCTATGAAAAACCTTGGTAAAAGTATAATTCAATGGCTCCTGTTAAAATGACCAGAATTATTTCATTGTATGATATATCAGTGATGCGTACCTGTTATTTCATCAATAATGATTCTGTAAATTACCGGCTTAATCATCTTGTGTTGTTTCATTATTGTATCCTGATCCTGAAAACTATCCAGTTGTATCATTCTGTGCACAAAATACCTTATTGAATTATATCTTTGATTCAGATCATTGATTTCCGAATATTCTCCTAGAATCAATACATTTTTGTGATTGAACTGTGTATGGTTTGAACCTATCTGAAAGCAAACTCTTCTATTTTGACGCATTATGTCAATTTTAGAATCCGGAGCCGACTGGCAAACAATATTTTTATCATCAAAATAGTAAGTTGCGGGGTAGATGTAAGTATTATAGCCGTCATTGCATCCCACGTAGCCAAAGGTGTTTTCCATAAGGAATTGCAGGCATTCTTCTCTGTTCAGATTACGCATTATTATTTTTCTTTTTTCTTTTTTTCTTTTTCCAGTCTTCTGAAATATCCCTTAAACAAAATATTGTGTTTTAGTGCTTCCATGTTCTGCTGAAATCCTTCTGTTCCTTTTTCTATATTTATTAAGCTTTTCTCAATTGCCCTCGCGCTGGTTGAGTCCATAAGCAGCGAGTGGACTGTTCCTTTTCCTTCAGTGATTTCTTTATCTATTTCAGTTATTGACTTTTGCAGATGAACAACCAAAGAATCTGAACGCTTACTCATTGTTCTGAAATTAGAAACTGCCTCATAGAGGGTTACTGCCAATAAAGTATCATTAATAATGGTTCCGGCTAGCCCATGTCCGGAATTTATTTTTTTAACTACTTTATTGATCTCATTAACAACTAAGTTTGCTTCCCTGCTGGCTTTTTCAATGTTTTCAACTGAATGAGTAATATGCATGGAAAGGTCTTTATTATTCATAAGATTCCATAATCCCTCGCTTTTGTTTATTTTCTCCACGGTAGACTTCAGATTTTCAGCTATCATGCCTACATCATTATTCGTTTTATAGAGAGTCCTCAACATCTCGTCTGTATTAACCGGTTTTTTTGAAGGAAGTATATCGCCCTCCATGGCCAATGCCGATTTATTTCCTTCTGATTCAATGTTTATGACCTTGTTGCCTACCAATCCATCGGTTCCAATTGTTACAACGGCATTTTTTCTGAGTATATTTTTTAGTTCATTGTCTACAACCATTTCAACTTCCATCAATGTATCATTGATAATATTTATTTCTTTTACTGTTCCAATATTTATTCCGCCAAATCTCACATTATTGCCAATTTTTAACCCCTGCACATTTTGAAATCTTGCTTTTATCATAAAATTGGAGCCAAAAAAATGTTCATTCTTCCCAATCATGTACAGAATAATGATGAGAAAAAATAAACCGGCTAATACAAATATTCCGAGTTTAATATTATTGACAGCTTTTTTACTTTGCATAATTGATTCTTGTGTTATTCAAAAAACTGCATCACTTTTGGATCTTTATTATTTTTTAATGTCTCGTAATTTCCTTCGGCATAACATTTGCCCTCAAGTAAAATGACTATTCGATCTGCGGCCATCTTTACACAATTCATATCATGTGAAATGATCAGCGATGAAGTATTGTATTTCTTCTTTATTTTAATCATCAGATTGATTATTTCTTTTCCTGTAATTGGATCCAAGCCGGTAGTCGGCTCATCGTAAAGAATGATTTCAGGTTTTAAAATCATCGTTCTGGCCAAAGCAACTCTTTTTCTCATTCCGCCTGAAAGTTCAATAGGCATCATATCTACAGTGTAGCCCAGGCCTACATCATCTAACGCCTGCTTAACAAGTTCATTTACTTCTTCCTGAGTAACTTTTATCCAATGTCTTCTGAGCGGAAACTCAAGATTTTCTCTTACGGTCATTGAGTCATACAGAGCATTGCTTTGAAAAAGAAATCCGATTTTAGCCCGGATTTTATCCATTTCAGTAGTATTCAGTTCAAGTACATGCTCGTTTAAAACAGTTATCTCACCTTCATCAGGATTTAACAAGCCGATAATGCACTTTATCAAAACTGATTTACCCGAACCTGATTTTCCAAGTACCACCACATTTTCGCCTTTATGCAAAGTGAAATTGAAATCAACCAAAACTTTATTTTCTCCAAACGATTTGTACAAATTTTTAATGCTCAACACATCTATGACAGTTGATAGTTGCGTTTTCTTCGTTCTTTTTTGTTCCAGCGTAATCATTTATTTCAGACGATATAGTTTAATTATAACCAAGCAAATCAGTTATCTGTACTGCCAGTAAATCAAGAATAAAAATGATAATAGATGAAACCACCACCGCCGAATTGGCACTTCTTCCAACACCTTCTGTTCCTTTACTGCTGTTGTAGCCTTTATAGCAGCCAATGATTCCTACGGCAAATCCAAAAAAATAGGTCTTTATAAATGCAGGGAGTACATCGTAAAAATCAATCGATTCTATTACCTGAATCCAAAATAAACTTGAGCTGGTTTGACCGCGGATATTTACACCTAAATATGAACCATAGAGAGAAACCGCATCACTGAGTATGGTAAGTATGGGAAGCATTAACGTAGCAGCTAAAACTCTTGATACTACCAGGTATTTAAAAGGGTTGGTGCCACTGACTTCCATGGCATCTATTTGTTCCGTTACTTTCATAGATCCCAGTTCGGCGCCAATACTGGAACCGATTTTTCCTGCGAATATCAGTGCTGTTAATACAGGGCCAATTTCTCTGATGATGGCAATGCCTACGATTGCGGGTATTTGAGATTCCACCCCATAATCAACCATGGTAGGTCTCAATTGCATAGTTAATACCAATCCCATAATAAATCCTGTGAGACCGATTAGCGGCAAAGACTTATATCCTATAAAATAACACTGTCGGATAAATTCACTGATTTCATATCTGGGTCTGTACCATTGGGAAAAAAATCTGCCTGTAAATTGAGATATATTACCTACCTCATTCAGAAAAGATTTAACCGGTATATTATCAGCCATATTTTTCAGTTGTATCAGTAGATAAGCGTTTTTTCAGAATGAGCCGACAATGTAACCTCATTCTCAGATATTGTATTTTTTGCCCAGCAACTGATATTGTGGAAGGTAGTTTCAGCAATTTTTTCAATTGCTTCTACGGTAGCGAAGGCGATGTGCGGAGTGATTAATACATTGGGCATTTCCATCAAAGTTTCCAGATCTTCATCCTCGATTTTCTTTCCCAAATGATTGATAAAAAAGATTCCTTTCTCTTTTTCATACACATCCATTCCAAATGAACCGATGTGTTTGCTTTTCAGGTGCTTAATGATATCTTTGGTATTTATGATTGCGCCCCTTGCAGTATTGATAATCATTACGTTGTATTTCATCATGCTGAGTAATTTGTCATCAATCATGTATTTTGTCTCCTCGCTCAATGGTGTATGAATGGTTATTATATCCGCATTTCGGCAAAGATTTTCAAGAGAGGTAAACGCTACAGGAATATCGTTTATTTCTTTTTTGTTCTTTTTGATATCGTATCCAAGAAGTTGGCACCCAAATGCTTTTAAGATTTTTGCTACGGAGCGGCCGATTTTACCAACGCCAATGATTCCAACCGTTTTGCCCTGAAGGTTAAATCCAATAAGCCTGTCAATTGAATAATCATATTCCTTTATCTGTTTTTCCGCACGAACAATATTCCTGCTCAGTGTTAACATCATTGCAATAGTATGCTCTGCGACAGCCTCAGGAGAATACTCCGGTACATTGGCAACCTTTATATTTAGTTCGATGGCTTTTTTAATGTCAATATTATCAATGCCGACAGCCCTTGTAGTAATTTTATATACTTCGTTTTGCTGAAGTATTTTCAATACATCTGCAGTTACATCATCTTGTGTAAAAACGGAAATAACATCATATCCTTTAGATAAAACAGCTGTTGTTTTATTTAATGGTTCTCTTATAAACTTTATCTCATGCCTATTAATATTGGCTTTTTCCAGGTATGACTCTTCAAATTTTTTGCAACTGTAAAAAAGAATTTTCATTTTTATATAATTTCTCGAATCTCAGTAATCCATCTGCACTCATTTATGATGTTTGTCAAAACAGCGTTTGACTGCTGTCATTAGCATTTATATTTTTCATGAATATGTTTGTAGAAATCATTTATATCATGAGAAAAATATTACTTGCTTTCGACGGAAATCATTTCTCGGAAGGGGCTTTTGAATTTGCCCGCCGGCTTAACGAAATCAATCCTATTTTACTTACCGGAGCATTTCTGCCTCAGGTGAGCTATGCCAATATATGGAGCTATGCCGATGGAATTGGCGGTCCCATATTTCTTCCTGTTCAGGAGGAAGAGGTTACTGAAGAGATAAATGAAAACATCGAGAAATTCAAATCGCTTTGTCAAAAACATTCTATTGAATACAGTGTCCGAAAAGATTTTGCAGACCTGGCCTTATCAGAACTTAAAAAGGAATCAAGGTTTGCCGATTTGCTGATAATTGGCAGTGAAATATTTTATCAAAATGCAGGGACGGGAGACCCCAACAGTTACATTAAAGATACTTTGCACGATGTAGAGTGCGCTGTTATGATTGTGCCCGAAAAATTTGATTTTCCAACACTCAACATACTTACTTATGATGGCAGCGAATCGTCTGTATATGCCATCAAACAATTCGTTTATCTGCTCCCCGAATTCGTTGAAAATAAAACATTACTGATTTATGCAAAAGAGGATGAGGGGACAAGTATTCCAAATGAAGCATATATCGAGGAACTTGCCTCCAGGCATTTCAGTGATCTAACAGTCACTAAATTAAACATAGATCCTAAAGAAAGATTTGTAAAGTGGCTAAATAATAAAAAGTCTGCCGTATTGATTTGCGGTGCATACGGACGATCTACATTTTCACAAATATTCAAAAAGAGTTTTATTAATGATGTGATTAGAGAGCATCGTTTCCCAGTTTTTATCACGCACAATTGATAAAATTATTAAGCATATTTCTTCAGGGATAAAATTCTCGAATGAAAAAAATTATAGCTGCTTTTGACGGATTGAATTATTCAACTAATACCAGAGATTATGCTGTTGAGCTTTCCCGTATGTCGGGCGCACACTTAACAGGAGTTTTTCTTGATGATGTTACCTATACAAGCTACAAGATTTATGATCTAATTGTAAAAGATGGCGTTTCAGAGAAAAGACTGAGAAAGTACAAGGATACAGATAATTTAAAGCGTACTCAGTCTTCAATTGACTTTGAAAGTAAATGCCAAAAGTCCGGCATAAATTTTAATACTCATCATGACCGTGACGTCGCATTAAGCGAACTTATTCATGAAACTATTTTTGCCGACCTTTTAATCATTGACAGTAAAGAAACGCTGACTCATTATGATGAAAAGGTTCCTTCAAGATTTATTAAAAATCTCCTTGCCGATACAAACTGCCCGGTCTTTTTGGTTCAGTCCGCATTCCAGCCAATTAATAAATTGGTTTTTTTCTATGACGGCTCTCCTGCATCTGTGTATGCATTGAAAATGTTTAGTTGCATGTTCACCGTATTTGAAAATGCTGAGGTGGAATTGATTACGGTTAAAGGCATTGAAGACAATCTACATCTACCCGACAATATACTATTAAAGGAATTTATGCGGATTCATTTCAAGAAAACTGAATACACAGTATTAAAAGGGTTACCGGAAACTGAAATACGGGAATGTATAAAAGGACAATCTGCCAATACCCTAATTGTTTTGGGAGCCTATGGAAGATCTGCTGTTTCAAGATGGTTTAGATCTAGTCTGGCAGATTTTCTTTTAAAAGAAACACAACTTCCGATATTTATATCACATCATTAATTTCAAAAAATTTGGATTCCATTACCCATATTGCTATTGGTGCATGTATAGGAGAAGCATTTTTTGAAAAAGGGTTTGGTAAGAAGGCAATGATGTGGGGAATACTGGCTCAAAGCATACCCGATATTGATTTTATCTCACATTTATGGTTAAATGTTCCTGAATCATTACTGGCACATAGAGGCTTTACCCATTCTATTATGTTTGCTGTATTGATTGTCCCTTTTTTTGCTTTGCTGGCAGATAAAATTCATCAGCCGCATAATATTTCTTTTCGCAAATGGATTTATTTTTTTTCGTTTGAAGTTTTTTTTCATTTATTCATTGATGCTTTTAATAATTACGGAATAGGGTGGTTTGAGCCATTCAGTCATGAGAGAATATCTTTAAATACAGTCTATGTAGCCGATCCTCTTTTTTCAGTTTGGCCAGCTATTGCGTTGTTCCAATTGATTAAGCTGAAGAAATTTGATATCAGAAGAAGATTCTGGTGGAAGTTTGGTTTGTTTATCCCGATGGCTTATCTGGGCTTGTGTTCTGTTAATAAAATCTGGCTCGATAAACGAATTCATCAGGAGCTAACTGCTACTCATAAGGTATATAAAAGCTATTTTTTTACTCCTGCTCCTCTACAGAATTTATTATGGTATGTTGTTGCAGAAAAAGATTCAGGTTTTGATGTAGGGTATACTTCTGTTTTTGATAAAAAAAATAATCTCCATCTTCATTATTTCAAAAAAAACGATTCGTTGTTGAATAGCGTTTCAAATCATGAAGAGTTGCAAAAGTTAATAAGATTTTCTAAAAACTATTATACCATTGAGAACTGGAGTGATACTATCGTTTTCAATGATTTGCGATTTGGTCAAATTCTTGGGTGGAAATCACCATCAAATAAATTCGTTTTTCATTATTTTTTAGAACATCCCAAAGATAACAGATTGGTAGTCCAGAGAGGAAGATTTTCCGGTTGGAACTGGATGTTTTTTAATTCAATGTTCTCACGCATTGCAGGAAATTAATGTTTTCTCTTAAATGCTATTGTAAGTATTGAGTAAACTCCATAAATCAATTGATATGAAAGCCATCTGGAAAATTGCTTTATGATATTATTTGATTTTTTGTGTTCTTTTTCTGTAATATTCTTACAATGATTTTCTATTATTTCATTGATGGTTTCCTTGACCTGTTTTGCGAAGAATGTATTTTTAATATCCACATTCAATTCTATACTCGAATAAGTGCTGAGATTATTGATATTATATGAGCCAATGGTTGCAGCAGTGTCATCATATACGGCGATTTTTCCATGCAGTATATTATTTTGATACTCAAATATTTGAATTTTATTTCGCAGCAGCCAGTCATACAGCCATCTCTCAGCATTTTTAGCAATCCAAACATCAGACGGTCCTGCAACAACCACTTTGACGACAACTCCTCTTTTAACAGCACGCATCATCTGCCTTCTCATAACCCTTCCCGGAAGAAAATAGCTGCACAGTATCGTTATTTCTTTTTTTGCTTTCCTGAACATTTCAATATAAGCAGCTGATATTTGACTTTTATGCTTTAGCCAGTCGTTTAGTCTTATTCTTATATCACTTTTTTCTTCTTTTTTAAAATGATATGTGAACGGATGGTCGTTTTTAATGTGATGATTGGTTTCGAATGAATCATTTTGCCACATATTCTCACATAATTGGTCTAATTCTTCAACTGTCTCTCCCTCAATGATTACTGCAAAATCCAGCCAGGCCTTAATATTCTGCACGTCATTATATCTATCGGCGATATTTAATCCTCCAACAATGCCTATATTATTGTCTATCACAATAATCTTATGATGAAGTCTTCTTGTAAAATATCGAAAA
This sequence comes from Chitinophagaceae bacterium, assembly GCA_947458275.1. Lineage (GTDB taxonomy): Bacteria > Bacteroidota > Bacteroidia > Chitinophagales > Chitinophagaceae > Ferruginibacter. The sequence continues at coordinate 98,465 of CANGYR010000001.1, read as the reverse complement.
TTACTTTTTAAGAAGGGACGGAAGAAACGGAAATGAATACCAGCAGAAATTAGTTTGTTTATAAGAGAGGTGGAAATAGATTTGGATGCGTATCCATCAACTAATAAATAAATTTCAACTTTTCTTTTTGCTGCAGCAATCAGTTCCTCTGCAACTTTTTTACCTGTTTCATCTTCAAGAAAAATATATGTCTGGATATGAATTTTCTTATGCGCATTTTTAATTAGTTCAATGATTCGGTCAAAATAAATTTTCCCGCTTTTTATGAGAGTAACCTTGTTATTGTTATTGTATTCTTTTATTTGCATCCATTTTAGACATTGTATAACATTTCATAATATTCTTTGGCCATTCTGTTGCTGTCAAAAAATGGATTGATGTCTCTCATACTATTTTTTACAATTTCAAACCACCGTGAGGGATAGTCATAATACATTGGGAGTACTTCTTTTTCCAGTAAATCATACACATTGTTTGAATCAATATCATCTTGAATGTGTTCAGGATTTGATTTGTTTGGCAATGGAATGACAAATGAATTGATTTTATCTTTTGCAAATTCAGGAAACCAGCCATCCGGGATTGCTACATTCACGCAACCATTCATAGCTGCTGACATACCGCTGGTTCCGGATGCTTCGTGAGTGTATCGAGGTACATTGAGCCAAATATCGGCTCCTCTTTTTAGTATTTTGGATAGATTCAATTCATATCCTACCAGTATCGAGCAATTATAATATTTTTTACAAACGTCAACGATTTTGTCAAATAATCCTATTCCGTCATAGTCCATCGGATAGGGTTTTCCCGCCCAAATAATCTGAACGGGCTTTTCTTTATTGGTAACAAGCTTATGAAATTTATCCATATCATGAAAGAATATATCCGGCCGTTTGTAAGACGCGAATCTTTTTGCAAATACAATGGTACAAATATTGGGATCATAAATCTCTCCACACTGATCGGCAACAATATCAAACAGCTCAAGTTTCTTCTTCTTCTTTATTTGAATATATTTTTCTTTGTCATTTTTATTTATTGCTTCATATAATTCTTCATTACTCCAGTATTTTAAATTTTGGGCATTTGTAATTGAAGTGATATTATATTTCTCCTGCTCGCTGTTCCATATTTTGTTCATGGTTTTTTGATGCAATTTTGAAACTCCATTTGCTACTTTGCATAACCTTAGCGCTGTTTGAGTGTAATTCAATTCATTGTTTTCGTTGCCGGTGATTGCTTTGATTTCAGTAAGTGGGACATCGCAAAAAAAGCTCATTTTCTCAAGCAAGGTCAAACTTGATCTCTGATTCCCGGATTCTTCAGGTGTATGATTGGTGAACACAAATCTCTTTTTTACTTCATCTATATTTTTATACTTGCTGTATAGAAAAAAAACAAGAGGAAGTCCATGTGATTCATTGAGATGGTAGATGTCGGGTATCCAGTTAATAAGCTCCAGTAATTTTGCTCCTCCTTCTCCCAGTAAAATAGATGCCGCGACTTTTGTGTCTGGATTCGAATCATATAATTTATGAGAAATTGTTTTAGCCAAATAATCATTTTCCGGCAAATCAGTTGATAAAAAAAAGACGGGGGCTGTGTCAAATACATTTGACTGCAGAAAATATGCAGTTACCCAAACATCGTGTTTAGCAACTTTAATGGTGAATTTAATACCAGTATCCTGTAGAAAGCCATATTTATTTTCTTCAAACAATACATCCATTGTTTGATCTTCCTTTCTGACCTGACTATAATAGCCATACTTCCATAATATTCCTATCCCTACTATATTTTGACGCAACTCAAAGGCGCTTCTCATGTGTGATCCCGAAAGAAATCCTAATCCTCCTGCGTATGTTTTCAATGGTTGATGAATGCCATATTCCATACAGAAATAGGCTACTTTCTTATTATATAGGGGATTGATTTCATAGCTATGGCTAAAACTGAAGTTCATCTTTTTTAATCAATATGCTATGATACGACGGTGTAAATTTTTGGGTGGATTTTTTGACTTTGGAAGATAAATGCTAAGAACTCCGTCTTTGTATTCAGCACAAATGAATTCAGGATTGGCATTTCTTGGTATTGAAACGGTTCTGTCCTGATTCTCTGTTTTCTTTTCTGTAGTCTTATGTTTCTCCGGTTTAATTTTATCTTTTATTTTACTCAGAATGATTACAGATATTACATTACTGTGTACCTCAATTAGTAATTGATCTCTGGTTACTCCGGGTATGACAAATTCAACTTTAAACGATTCCGGTAATTCTGTTATTACAACCGGTGGTTTAGGCGCCAGTGTTTTATTGTTGTGAATATCTTTGTATTGAATACTTTCCTCATCTGCACAAGGAACAAATTCACCTGGATATACCAAAGAATCGGGTCTATAGAATATTGACCTTTGCATAACTAATTGCTTTTATCAATGCAATATAACCCTGCTGACTATCTTATTATTATGACTAAAAACTAACTCAGGTCTGATTAGAATCAGTTGACTTATTAATCTTATTAAAACATAACAATAAACATTATTTCTTTCTGATGATTTTTATCATTTATTATTGAATAAAGCATCAGTATTTATTTAGATAAATGTCAATAGTTTCACCAATTCATAATTATTAAAAAGTTATTCCTTTTTAATTTTTCACTTTTCAATCTTTTTTAGATGTCCAAAAAAATTGCTGAATATTTTTTGGCTGAATTAATCAGCTGGGAACAGTCATTTGACTTTTATAAAGAAGAAATTGGTAATTTGGGCATCCAGTTGGAAGAGATTATTCAAAGAAATTCAATTGTTGATATTGCTGCTAAAGTGGAAGCACATCAGATACTTTTAAATGAAATGCTTGATCGGTTTAATAAGATTTCTGTTGAGATTTATAAACAAAAAAAACAAATACAGCCAATTTCAGATATTATTGCTGATGCAGATTTATCTATTCAAATACGTTCTCAGCAGGATGATGTACGTACAATGGTTCAAAATGCTGAAAAAGACTATATTGATGTAAAGTACTTTTGTTATGAATTTTTATCTGAAACATTGAATAAATAATAAGCCGTCTCTTATTATTGAGACGGCTTCTACATATGTTGCTTTGGGTATTACAATTATTAATCTTCAAAGGCATATTCAGGTTCTTTAATAACCAGCTTGCTCTCGACTGTTATAACTCCGGGAGCAGACCATGCGGCATTTTCTGCATCTTCTTTTTCTGCAAATGAACGAACATCACCTCTCAGAATTACTTTACTGCCAGTAACCTCAACAGCAACTTTTCCAGCATCAATATTGGCACTGCGTTGAAATGCATTATTTATTTTTTGCTGTATTTCATACGGAGTTACTTTTGGTTTAACGCTGACTAAATTTGTAACAAATCGCACACCGGTTAAATTTTCAATAGCAGTTTTTGCCTGACTTCTTTGGTATTCCCATTCTACTTCTCCTTCTATTTTTACATTGCCGTCCTCAACATTTACTTTGATTTTGTCTTCCGGAATCATCGTATGCCATTTCAATGCATTAACTACAGCCTCGGCAATTTCAGTATCTGTTTTTCTGTAAACAGGAGACACACCTACCTGAATGTCTTCCGCAATGGCTTTTACTCCTAATACTTTTTTAGTTGCTCTTTCAGCCTGAATTTTTTTGGAGTATGCATCAACCTGTCCGGATAGAGTAACTATGCCGTTTTTAACTGAAACGCCAATTTGTGATGCATTCAGGAATGGCTCCCATTTAAGTTGTTCAATAACATCTTTTTGAATTTCAATGTCTGTTTTCATAATTGTACGATTTAATGTTTAAGGTGATTTTGAAAATTATTTTTACAAATCAAGCAAAGAAAATTATAAACTGAAATGATAAACGTTACAGCCATACTTGATATTCATCAAAGTATTCAGATAGCTGTTTTGACTGCTTTTCTTTTATGTAAAATGTCAATCACATCTTCATCAGTCAATTGTTGAAAATTTTCATAGAATGAACCGATTGCAAAAAGTTCATCAGGAGTTGTGATTGTTATTACCTGGTCAGCTATTTCGGATAGTTTATTGACTGAATGTTTGGATGCTACCGGAGTAGCTACAATGATTTTTTTAGGGACTGATTTTCTTAATACAGATATCGTTGCAGCTATTGTTTTTCCTGTAGCAATACCATCATCAACAATAATGACTACCTTGTTTTTTATATCTGTTTGTTTTGAATTTTTTAAAAAACTTTCTTTCATCTCATTCAGTCTTTCTCTGACTCTGGAGACCTCTTCTTTTATATAAATTGGTGAGACATCTTCATCCGAACTTATATAATAATCTTCAATGCCGACGGCTCCGATAGCATATTCTTTGTTTGAAGGATGACCGATTTTCTTTATAAATACCAAGTTCAGTGGAGCATTCAAGACGTTTGCTATTTCATTTGCTACCGGAATACCCCCTCTGGGAATAGCACAAATTACAGGGGAATCATTTTTATATTGAAAAAGTAGCTTGGCCAATAATTTACCTGCTTCAGATCTGTCTTTAAACGTCTTCAAAGTTTACAATATACCTTTATGCTAAAACAGGTTGTAGATATTTTCCAAACCAAGCGGCAGATAATGAAGCTACTTTGTTTATCATACCATGCTCTTCAAATAAATGTGTGGCTCCTTGCAGTATCTCCATTTTCTTCTCACAGGTTAATTTTTTAAATGCCAATTCATTCATTTTCAATACATCGAAATCCAGGCTTCCAACTATTAATAATGTTGAAGCTTCTACTTTTGCCAGTTGATCCGATACAAGATCAGGTCTTCCACCCCTTGATACTACAGCAGATATCATAGGTAGCCTTGCGGCTGCATTCAAAGCTGCAGCAGCTCCTGTGCTTGAGCCAAAATAACCCATAGAAAGATTTTTTTCACCTTCCTCCTTCTCTGCCCATTCTGTTATTTTTATCAGTCTTTCTGTGAGTAATTCTATGTCAAATCTGTTTCTGTACTGTAAATCTTCCTTTTCAGTCAAAAGGGTTACAAGTAAAGTGCCGATATTTTTTTGATGAAGGCTTTTGGCTACTATTTCATTTCTTTTACTCATGTAATTACTTCCGCTTCCATGTGCGAAAATAACCAAAGAAGTGGCTTTCAATGGTATAATTATCTCACCCTTTAATTCAACATCTTCAATCTTTATACTGATTTTATTATTTTTTCTGTAAAGCATTTTATTTTATTTATTTTGGAAGATCTATTGAAATTTTTGCATCCAGGTTAATTTCGTGTATCGCTAATTGAGAAAGTCTATCATCGATTTGTTTTTCATTGATTTCTGCCTTATGAAATACTTCTGCTGTTTTTGTCATACCCAATGCGTTTGCAAATGCAGAAGCAGTGCCGTAAGTGCTGATTTTATAATGATTAATTTCCTGAATAGACGCCAATAAGCTTGCATCTCTTACAGCTGCGTCACTGCAATAATTTATTTTTTCCTCAGCTTCATCTATAAATGCCTGCATCACTCTGTTACTGATACTGATTGAGGGTATATTCTCTTCTTCATAAAAATGCTCAAAAGCTATTACATGTTCCGCTACATAGTCGGAATATCTCTGGAGATTATTTTTCAGTTTAACTGAAGATGCTTTTTTAATCCACAAATTCAATACTTTTTGTAATTGTATTTCAGCAATGGTAAATTTCCTTACATCGTAATCTAATAGATTATGAAGTGTTCTGATGTCGTTATAATTGGCTGTCATAATAATATTTTATTTAGGGGCAAATCTATATTCAACTAACCTTTGTATTAAATGATAATTATCATAACCCTTAATAGTTTGACTCATTTAATAAACTTATGATCTGCAATTACTTTGAGCGTCTGTAAATATTTATTATGTCGAAGAAGAAGAAGCCGTATATACCTGAGGAGTATCCGATTCCAGAACAGAATCCAGAATTCAATCCTGAGGTAATTCCGGAGACGCCTTCAATGCCTGATGAAGATTCTGATATTATTCCTGAAGAAAATCCCTTTCAAACTCCGCCGGTAGAAATTCCTCCACCAGGGGAGGCGCCTTGATTCTTTAAAATTTCAAGATATGAATCCCATACTAAAAGAAGTTGATTATGAATTAATGGATATTTCCTGTGATGTCTTTATAAGCAACGGGTATATTCCAAAGAAATACACCTGTGACGGAGAAAATGTAAGCCCTCCGCTAAACATCAATAAAATTCCAAAAGATGCTAAGAGTATGGCTATAATTTTCGAAGATCCTGATGCGCCTATTAGCACATGGGTTCACTGGCTCATTTGGAATATACCTGTTACACACCATTTGAAGGAAAACAATGTGGTTGGAAAACAGGGGATCAATGATTTCAGTAAACATTTTTATTGCGGTCCTTGTCCAATGAACGGAACGCACAGGTATATATTCAAAGTTTATGCATTGGATATAATTTTAAATATGCCTGATAACACCAAAAAGCATCTGTTGCTTCGGGCAATGAGCAATCATATTGTTGGATATGGCGAATTGGTTGGTATATATAAAAGAGAAAAATAAGGTTATTAAAAAAATATCATAGATGAAGTCATTTCTGTTTCTGCTTATTTCATTTATAGCACTTACTTCAACGCTGACGGGTATATTATTAATGAGTGTGCCTGACGGGGTTATTTTAGATCTTCCACTGAGTCTTCTTAAAGGCACGCCGTTTCACGATTATTTCATACCCGGTTTGTTATTGACTTTATTTATTGGCGGCACGCATTTTCTGGCAGTGTATTATAATCTTATCAGACATCCCAAAAGGTATAATTATGCAATCTTTGCAGGTATGATATTGTGTATTTGGATGATAACGCAGATGTCGATTTTTAATGGCATGCTGTGGACGGATATTACAATGATTTTAATCGGACTTATGATTGTTTTAATTGCATACCAGCTTCGGGGAAAAATACTTGTATGAGTTCTTTCAAATGAATCGTTGATTAAAATCATCTTGAATTAATTTCAATCTGTTGATATTGTAATTCAAATTGTCATGAAATTTTAATAATGTCAAACAAAAATTATAATATGGATGTATCATTTTATCCAAATTATATTAGTTGGTTATTGACCTCGATTTTACTTTTATTTTCAGCAAATTATCTTCGCTTTCTGTTAGGCTTTATTCTGGAAAAATTATATTCATTGTTAGTTGAGTTAATACATCCCTGATGACAATAAAAATTAATGATAGCATTTCCCTTAAAGAGATTAATGATCTTTTTATTTGTTCTTATCCGTTTCTAAAATTAGAATTTTATCATCATACTCATTTAAACGAGCAAGAATCATTGCCTTCTGATCTTTATTCTAAAAATCTATTGGTAGGAGAGGTGAGCAAAATTCATTTTAATGGAAATCTGAAACTTCATTATTGGCAAAAAACGGGAGCTATAGAGCAAGAATTTAGAAGCAAAGCAGGTCTTAATGTACAAATATTCAGAAAAAATGCAGATGCATGGGTTCAGACTGTTGGAACAGATGAACTTACGCTGGAAGAGCAAAATGAGAATGGCATGAAGACTACTGAGGATAATCTTCACGGAACAAACAGGACTTTTGAGAGAGAAAAAAAATTATGATAGAAATATGGAAATTACTGGGCGGCATTTCGTTTTTTCTCATTGGAGTAAATTATCTGGAAGAATCCATTCATCAGCTTGCAGGTCGATCTTTTAAATTATTTATAAAAAAATATACATCATCTAACATCAAGGCAGTATTTTCGGGTCTTTTATCTTCGGCAATTTTACAAAGCAGCAGTGTAGTAAATTTAATTGCACTTGCCTTTGTCAGTGCTAATATCATCAATATCCAACAAGCATTGGCTCTTGTAATCGGTTCTAATTTTGGTACCACATTAGGCAGCTGGATAATTGCAGGTCTGGGTTTTTCTTTGCAAATAGAAAATATTGCTTTATCTCTCTCCGGCTTATTTGGAATTGGTATGGTGCTTTCTAAAAAAGAGTCGGCTTTCTATCAATGGAATAAATTGCTTTTCGCTTTTGGCTTTCTTTTTCTGGGACTTTCCTTTATAACAGACGGAATGAACAAATTTGTTAATGGGGTAGACCTTACCAATTTTAGACATCTTCCCTCTGTAGTATTGTTATTGCTGGGTTTTATTTTTACTGCAATTATTCAGTCAAGTACGATTACAGTAGCTCTCTTGCTTGCAGCGCTCCACATTAATGCAATCAGCCTTGTTGTTGCAATGGCAATTTTATTGGGAGCAGAGGTCGGAACGGCTATTAAGTTAATCATTGCTTCCATTAACGGCCCGGCAGAAAAAAAGCAAGTTGCTTTCGGCAACTTTTTTTTTAATTTATTATCCATCATCCCTCCATTTTTCTTTTTGTCTTCTTTTGAATACCTTATTGTTAATGTGTTTCACGTTGATAATACACTTTATGGTTTGGTGTTGTTTCAAAGTTTGATCAATCTAATCGGAATCGTTTTGATATTTCCGTTTCTAAAACTTTTGGGTAAGTATTTTGTAAAAATCTTTACAACCAATGATACAAAACTCAATTTTATCAATAAAGCCAATCCCGACCAAGCTTCTCTCGCACTGAAGGCATTAAGCGACGAGCTGAACGGCTTCCTTACTGATTCTCTCATTTTTGCAAAAAATATTTTTGAAAGCAGAGATCATCATAAAATTGAAATTATGATAAAAAACAAGTTGCAAAAAAAAGGATTTTATGATGGTTATGATCACCTTAAGGCAATCCACGGCTTCTGCCATGAATATGCAATCCGACTCGAAAAATTTAATAAAGCGAATGAAAATATAGGACCAATTAATCAGATGATTTCCGTAAATAGAAATACAATGTACGCGTTAAAGAGCATAAAAGATGCTTATCCGGATATACGTCATTTGATGAATTCGTCTAATAATATCAAATTCGATTTTTTTGAACAAACTTCAATAAAAGCTGCTTCGTATTGCACCCGAATGCTCCAAATTATTAAAAAAGAAAATCAATCTGAAAATTTTATTGAATTAAAAAATCTGCACACTGAATTCACACATGACTATGCTGAAGCTTTAGATAAAATTTATGACGAAAATATTTCAGTTAATTTATCGGAATTAGAAATTTCTACCCTAATAAACTACAATCGCGTCATTTATTCTGCTTTCAAATCATTTTTAATTGCACTAAAAGACTTACTGCTACAGTCATCTGAGGCATCTTATTTTGATAAGGTTCCCGGTTTTATTCGTTAATGTTATATTCCCTGATAAATTCATTTTTACCCAACCTTATTTCCGGCGGAATAAATTTCAAACCTAATTTTTCGTAGATGCTATTTTCTGATTCTCCTGCTATTTTACAATTCTTTTTGATGTCAAATAATCCATATTCATTCAGTTTCCATCCTTTTTTCTTCACCAAACTCCTAAGGGCAATATTGTGTTCCTTAGAACCGGTAAAATATAATAGAGATGCTCCATACTCTTCTTTGCTCACAATCTGAATATCTGCTTTTATTTCTTCTTCTTTAAGGACTACGCTTGCTTTCCTGTTTCCTGCTGATATTACTTCTTTTACTATTGGTAAAGTGATAAATTTATTAATGATGCTTTTATTATGTTTTTTCTCTGCCAGTATAACTATGTCAATGTCTCCAATAGTTTCCTTTTTTCTTCTTATACTTCCAGCTAATTCAGTTTTTAACACCCCGGCCATGTTTTTTATTTGTGAAAGAATATTGTTTCCTATTTCAATAGCTTTTTTAAGTAAAATTCTTTTTTCAATTTTTATAGTAATTTTTAAAGCAGAAAGAATATTTTTCATCTGAGTTTTATTAACTCCTTCAATTGATTCTATTTTTTCTTTGATAATCTTATTTTTAAATTCTTCAAGAGTTAGAATATTTAGATTCTCTGAAATCTTTCTAATTGTAGCGGGCCCAATTCCTTCGATTTCAAGTAAGTCAAGTAGCCTATATGGTACTTTATGTTTTAACTGCTCAAATGCATTTATACTTCCGTCATCAAGGTATTCAATGATTTTAGCAGCAATACTTTCTCCTACACCCTTCAATTCATCGAGTTTTTTTATATCATCATGATAAATGTCTACAGGAACATCCAAATTACTGAGTGTTTTTGAGGCGGTTTCGTATGCAATGGCCCTGAATCTTTCTTTGTTGCCTAAATATTTATAGCAATCCGACATTTTTTTAAAAATTGCTGCCAGTTCTTTATTGTGTTGTATCGTCGCCGGACTTGTTAATAACTGAGTCATATTTTTTACTCACATAATTAATTTCAATTCAATCAAGCTTTAATGAGTGGTGTCAAAAATGCCTGTGACACTTATCATTTCAGTAAAATATCAATCAAGGTATTTTTGTTTTAAACTAAAATAAACATGCCTTTAAAGCTTGCTGAACCCTTTGAGGAGCTAATATCATCTCCAAAGTATTTCCCCTGTATTTCTCTTTTAATGCCTTTCGAGCCTAAGATGAATTTAAAAAAAGAGCTCGATCATAAATTAAAGGTGGCTACTGATAACATTGAGCATAAGCTTTTACATGATTATCCGGAAGAAAAAGTAGAGAAAGTAATTAAAAAACTTCGTGAGGTTATTAAAAATCTGAATTATTACACACATAAAAAAAGCATTGCTATTTTTATTTCTCCGCTCATTGAAAAGGTCTATTACCTGGATATACCCATAGAAGAGAAAATTATTATTGATGAATCTTTTGAAATCAGAGATCTTATTTACAGTAAAAAAGAAATTCATAAATATCTGCTGGCAGTACTCAGCAGTAAGTGGACAAAAATCTATTTGGGTAATACCAGTCACTTTATTCGTATTACTTCAAATGTTCCAGAAAATATTGAGGCTTACGACAATAACTCTCATGAAAAAATCGCCAATTTTACCGATGAAGTGAAACGCAAAGAGATTTTATTGAATAAGTTTCTGCAACATACCGATAATGGTCTTGCCTTATTGCTTCAGGCATACAAGTTGCCTCTGTTTGTCATGGGAACAGTAAAGACGATGGGATATTTCAAAGCCCTCACCAAAAACACCAAGCATGTTATTGATTATATTCCAGGAAATTTTGAAGAAAGTACCGAAGCAGAATTGCAAAAGGTGATGGGGCCACATATTTCTGATTGGAAAAAAATTATTCAGACTAACTTGCTCAAACAGCTCGATGATGCAATGGGAAAAAAGAAGTTAGCCATTGGTGTGAATGACGTTTGGAAGGCTGCTGTTCAAAAAAAGGGTAGATTGTTGGTGGTGGAAAAAAACTTCATGTATCCTGCTCATCATTCCGATTCCCCCGAATTGATTTACAGATACGAAAAAGAAAATAAGAATGTATTCTACATTAAAGATGCAGTAGATGATATTATTGAAAAAGTGCTTTCTTCAGGTGGTGATGTAGAATTTGTTGATGAAGGTTTACTGAAAGAATATGATAAAATTGCTCTGATTGAATATTATGGAGGGTAGAAATGGAATGTAAAATAAGAAAAAAAGCAAGTTTTACAATTATTATTTCTCTCCTCTCTTTTAGGAGAGGGGTTGGGGGTGATGTCAAGCTGATAAAAGGTTCCTAGAATTTAAAATATACAAAGAGCCTTCCGAAATTTTTACTGTCATTTTCAATTCTGTGATAAAGCGGCTTGATGTGAGGTAGTTGCAAAAATCTTTCTACTTTTTTTCTGAGTTGACCACTTCCTTTTCCCGGAATAATTTCTACTTCCCTGATTTTCTTGTCTATCGCATCTTCAAAAGCCTGCTGAAGCGCTCTGTCTATAGCTGCGCTGTTGTTGTAAATATCGTGTAAGTCAACTTTTATCCTTGCCATAGATTAATTTTCAATCAATTTTATTCCTGTTTTTTCAAGATTAATGAGTCGCTTCTTATATAAATTTCCAATTGTCATTTTGAACGTTTTTTTACTCATTCCAAAAAATGAATAAATTTCATCGGCTTCGCTTTTGTCATAGAAAGGGAGGTATCCTCCGTTTTCTTTAAGCAACCGGATGATTTTTTCGGCTTCATCTTCCACTCTTTTATAACCCGACTTTCCTGCAGCTACATCAATTTTGTTATCTCTGGGATAAATTTTCTTAATAAATCCCGTAAAAGTATCCCCCGCAGTAATATCACGGTATATTTCATTAGTATGCAGTACACCGGTATGTTTATTATTGATGATCACTACATACCCTATATCAGTTCTTCTGTAAACGGTAAGCTTTACTTCATCAAGCTCTTTTACTGTAAGACTTTGATTACTCAAAAACTGATCTATTTTCTCCGTAGCAGCAATACGGCCGGTTTTTTCATCCAACACAATTTTCACTAGATAAGATCCGCGTGGAAGCATCTTCCCAAGTTGCTGAGATTTCGGAACAAATATGTCCTTCATCAAGCCCCAGTCTAAAAAAGCGCCTTGTTCCGTTACGCTCACCGCATTTAGTTTTACGATATCTCCTAAAACTCCCTTAGGTTCCTGCGTAGTGGCAATAATCCTGTCTTCTCCATCATGATATATAAAGACTTTTAAAACATCTCCTTCCTTGGTGTCGGGGGGGACAAATCTTTTCGGTAAGAGTGTTCCTTCCTTCCCATCATCAAGATAGCATCCAAATTCTACCATTCTTAATACATTCAGATTGTTGTATTCTCCCACTTTAACCATTGCTATTAATTTATGTTGCAAGATACAATATACCTGTGCAAACCCGAAATGCAGTATCTTCATAAAAAACATTACAGTCTGTCCGATTTCAATGCGGCATGACTATCAAGGTTATTCTTTGTTACCAGCATCGAATAAATGATTTAATAAATAAAAACAAATAACCTTTGAAATTCAATGAATTTGGGTTCGACAGCCGACTGTTAGAAGGAATTGATGCCGCCGGATATGATGAGCCAACACCCGTTCAGGAGCAGGTAATCCCACATATTCTTGCAGGAAAAGACATCATCGCCTCTGCGCAAACAGGAACCGGTAAGACCGCAGCTTTTTTATTGCCTTTAATCAATAATATCCTTACAAGCAATCAAGCTGTACAGAGCATCACCGCATTGGTGATTGTTCCTACGAGAGAACTGGCCGTACAGATTTCACAGCACCTGGAAGGGTTCTCTTATTTCGCCGGCATCAGTTCGATTGCTGTTTATGGCGGGGGAGACGGTAATGCTTTTGTGCAGGAGAAAAAAGCGCTCAGCATGGGAGCTGATATTGTGGTTTGCACGCCCGGAAAGATGATGACCCACATCAAAATGGGCTATGTGAAATTACAGGGACTTCAATACCTGATTTTGGATGAGGCCGACAGGATGCTCGATATGGGCTTTTATGATGATATCATGTTTGTCATTAAACACCTGCCGCCTAAAAGACAGAATCTGCTGTTTTCCGCAACCATGCCTCATAAAATCAGAGAGCTGGCAAGGAAAATTTTATATCAGCCCGTAGAAATAAATATTGCCATCAGCAAGCCGCCTGAAAAAATTTTACAGAAAGCTTTCGTTGTATATGATTCACAGAAGATTCCCCTCATCCTGCATTTGCTGAAAGACAGTGTCTTTTCAATGGTATTGGTTTTTTGCAGCAGCAAGATGAGTGTGAAACAACTAACCCGGGAGCTTAAACGAAATAAATTAAATGCAGATGAGATCCACAGCGATCTCGAACAGGAAAAACGGGAGGAAGTATTAAGCAATTTCAGAAGCGGAAGACTGCCCATCCTGATTGCTACAGATATATTGAGCCGTGGAATCGATATAGACAATATAGATCTAGTCATCAATTACGATGTACCACACGACGGAGAGGATTATGTGCATAGGATTGGACGTACCGCCCGCTCTAAAGCAGAGGGAACAGCGTATACGCTGATAAGCAATAAAGAACAGCGAAAGTTTTCTGCCATTGAAAAATTGCTGGGCTATGCCGTCCCCAAGATTCCGATTCCGACCGAACTAGGACCTGCACCCGAATACAATCCCGTGTCTTTTCAGCAAAATAAATCCAGAAGAAAATACGGAAATAAAAAACCTTAAAAAATGGCGCTGGTCTCAGACCGGCGCCAACGAATAATACGATAATACAATTCGATTGTTAGGAAAGATTTACCCTTCTCAATATTTTCAGATTATTATATTCTCCCACTTTAACCATGCTTGTTTAATAATCTTCTCCCATCTTTTTAGTAAAGAGCTTAGGTGATGACTTGTAAAGTTTGCAAGCTGCCACTTCCTTATTCCTTATTTTACATTACTTATTCCTTATTTCCTCTGTCATTTTTATCTTTGTACAAACTGATCTTATTTCTACTCCATCAACCATATTATCCTCTCCAATTGAATACCTTACCGGTGTGAGTGCTATCAGAGGCGACCTCCTCCGCAAAGAGCTGAACATATTCTCGTTCCGAGATTTGTTAGAGCACTATCCGCTCAGGCATATCGATCGGACCAAAGTGGATAAAATCAATCATCTGAATGAGTATGCCGATTATGCCCAGGTAGCAGGAAGATTAATCAGCAAGCAAATTGTCGGAGAAAAGAGAGGCAGAAGATTGGTTGCGCAGCTGAAAGATGATACAGGTATCATGGAGCTGGTATGGTTCCAGGGTATTCAATGGGTGGAGAAAATACTTCATATAGATAAAGATTATCTGGTTTTTGGCAAGCTGAGTTTTTTTCTCAGTAAACCGCAAATGGCTCATCCCGATATCGAGCCATATACCGCGCAAAATGCTACAGGGAAATCTTTTTTGGAGCCCGTTTATCCTTCAACAGAAAAATTAAAAAGCAGAGGGCTCAACGGAAAAGCCATCGGAAAATTAACGCAGGAACTCTTTAATAAAATTTCAGAGAATGATCTTCCCGAAAATCTTCCCGAATCCGTTCTGCAACAATATAAACTGATGAACAGCTATGATGCATTCAGACAAATTCATCTGCCGGTTTCTTTGAATCATTATGAGCAGGCTGTAAGACGTTTGAAATTTGAAGAATTCTTTTTTGCTCAACTGAGTATTCAGTTAATAAAACTCAATCGCTTAAAAACCGTCAAAGGAATTAAGTTTGAAAAACTCGGCGAGTTGTTTAATTCATTTTACAACAATTATCTTCCTTTTGCACTGACCAATGCGCAGAAAAATGTACTCAAAGAAATTAGAAGAGACACCGGCTCGGGAAAGCAGATGAACCGGCTCTTGCAGGGTGATGTAGGAAGCGGAAAGACAATGGTGGCGCTTCTTTCCATTTTAATGGCAGCAGACAACGGCTATCAAAGTGTACTGATGGCACCTACGGAGATTTTGGCTCAGCAACATTACAATACGATTACTGCTCAGTTGGAGCAACTGCCTGTCAACTTGAAACTACTCACAGGTTCAACATCTGCAAAGGAA
The DNA here is from genome assembly GCA_947458275.1 of Chitinophagaceae bacterium. GTDB lineage: Bacteria > Bacteroidota > Bacteroidia > Chitinophagales > Chitinophagaceae > Ferruginibacter. The sequence continues at coordinate 82,977 of CANGYR010000001.1, read as the reverse complement.
AGAAAAACTGTTTTACAAGGTTGTGAAGACGGAACAATTCATATTCTTATTGGCACACACGCCATCATAGAAGATAAAGTCGTTTTTAAAAATCTTGGATTTGCTGTTGTAGATGAACAGCACAAATTCGGAGTGGCTCAAAGAGCAAGATTATGGAAAAAAAGTTCAGTGCCCCCGCATATACTGGTAATGACAGCTACGCCTATTCCCAGAACGCTTGCACTGACTGTATATGGTGATCTGGATTGTAGTATCATTGATGAACTTCCACCTGGAAGACAGCCGGTAACCACCATTCACAGAAATGAATCCGCCAGACCGCAGATAATGGATTTTATCAAAGAACAATTGTCATTAGGTCGTCAGGCATATATTATTTATCCGCTTATAGAAGAAAGCAGTAAGCTCGACTATGAAAATCTGATGAAAGGGTATGATGAAGTAAAATCGTTTTTTCCTGAACCCAAATTCTGGATAAGCATGGTGCATGGCAAACAAACTGCCGAGCAGAAAGAAACGAACATGCAGCGATTTTTTAAGGCAGACACTCAGATACTGGTGGGCACTACCGTTATAGAAGTAGGAGTGAATGTTCCCAACGCCTCGGTAATGGTGATAGAAAGCGCTGAGAAATTCGGCCTTTCTCAATTGCATCAGTTACGAGGCCGGGTAGGAAGAGGGGCCGATAAAAGCTACTGTATTCTTCTCACCGGCAACAAACTTTCCAATGATGCCAGAGAAAGAATGAAAATAATGGTCGGCACTAACGACGGATTCAAAATAGCAGAGAAAGATCTGGAACTCAGGGGACCCGGAGAAATGGAAGGTACCCGACAAAGCGGAACATTAGACTTTAAACTGGCAAGTATCGTAGATGATAAAGCCATGCTCGAAGTTGCCCGAACCACCGTTGAGCAAATCCTCGAAAAAGACCCCGAACTTCAAAGTCCGGAAAATCTCCCCGTGAACAATCATCTGCTTCACCAAAAGGCCAAAACACGCTGGAGTAAAGTCGGTTGATTTAGCAAATCGTTAACGTATTGATAAAGCTTGGATTTGCTGAACAATGTCATTGAATTTTACGTTAATATTATCCTATATTGTTTAAAATTGTCTGTTGAAAAATTTCAATAAAATATCAATTGCTATCATTTGTCTGTTACTTTGTTATAATATTTCATTTTCTCAGATTGAATTTATTGAAAACAAAGGCCAGTGGGACGACAATGTTCGTTACAAAGGAGCTTTTAAGACCGGCGCTTTTTTTATTGAAAAAAACAGTTTTTCAGTTTTAGTCCATAATCCCGATGAGCTGAAAAAAATTTCTGAACGTATGCACGGGCATGCAGAAAAATTGATGGATAAAGATGAAAAATTGATTCTCAACTCTTTCAGCTACAGAGTGGATTTTTTAGGTGCATCAATTAACATGAAGCCTATACCTGAAAAGCCATTTAATTCCTACAATAATTATTTCATTGGAAATGATCAGTCTAAATGGGCCTCTGGTTGCAGACTATTTCAGGCCATTACTTATAAAGATATTTACCCAAACATTGATTTAAGATATTACAGCGAAGGAGAGAAATTAAAATATGATTTTATTGTTCGTCCGGGAGGCAACGTATCTAAAATAGCCATGCGTTATGATGGTCCAACCTCAATTACCGTAAAGAAGAAAGAGCTCATCATCAAAACTCCTGTCGGCGACATAAAAGAACTTTATCCATACAGCTATCAGTCATCCGATGATGGTACTCAACGTGAGGAAGTAGATTGTCGTTATGTGGTTAAAAATAATGTGGTGACTTTTGAATTAAAAAATTATAATCCTTCCAGGACATTAGTCATTGATCCTTCTGTTGTATTTTCCACTTTCACCGGAAGTAGGGCTGACAACTGGGGGTATACTGCGACTCCAGGACCTGATGGTTCTCTGTTTGCAGGTGGCGTGGCCTTTGGAAGTGGCTATCCAACATCTACCGGTTCTTTTCAAAGTAATTTTGGTGGGGGTGTAGAGGAAAATACTTTGCAAGGGCATGATATCGCAATTTTTAAATTCTCTCCGGATGGAATAAAAAGAGAATACGCAACCTATCTGGGCGGTTTTGCCAATGAACAACCACATAGTATGATTACTGATGCGCAAGGTAATTTAATTGTTGCTGGAAGATCTTTCTCCGGAAATTTTCCCACTACGGTACCCCTGATTGGCAGCGGAGGAAAAAATGATATCATCATTACAAAATTCAATGCTGCAGGTACTGCAATCATCGGGTCAGTGAGAATTGGAGGGTCAAATGATGACGGAGTGAACATCCGTTCAAAATATGAACCGCCAGATGGAGCCGACAGACTTCGCAGAAATTACGGTGATGATGCAAGAAGTGAAGTGATTCTGGATGATAACAATAACATCATTCTGGCTTCTTGTACACAGTCTTCTGATTTTCCAGTGAATGGTCCTTCCTTGAATAATTCCGGACTATATGGTGGCGGTTTTCAGGATGGTCTGATTCTTAAATTTAATCCCAACCTTTCTTCATATGTCTACGGCAGCTATTTTGGCGGAAGCGGAGATGATGCATGTTTTGTTTTGTCTATCAATCCAGTTACCAAAAATCTTTTTGTGGCAGGAGGAACTACAAGCAATGATCTTCCCGGAAACAAAACAGGAGTTATCAACAGTAATTACGGTGGCGGAGTAACGGACGGATTTATTACACAACTCCTTCCCGGTGGTAACGGTATACTCAAGACATCCTATCTGGGCACATCAGGCATTGATGTGGTTTATGGCTTGAAGTTTGATAAAAATGGATTTCCCTATGTGATGGGTACCACCACCGGTTCTTGGCCTGTAATTAACGCGCCATACAGTATCGCCGGAAGTTCTCAGTTTATCAGTAAACTAAAAACTGATTTTTCCGCTTATGTTTATTCAACTGTTTTTGGTAACGGCTCATCAGCACCCAATCTTTCACCAATCGGCTTTCTGGTTGACCGTTGTGAAAATGTTTATGTATCCGGTTGGGGCGGAGGTATCAACGTGTTTAAAAATTATACAAGCGGCAATACCAATGGCCTTCCTCTAAAAAATCCACTTTCCGGAGTGTCGGCGCCTGACGGGGAAGATTTGTATTTTTTTGTATTGAAAAAGAATGCAAGCGATCTGTTATTTGCTTCAAACTTTGGTCAGTTCAGAGGCGGAGTTGGTGATCATGTAGACGGCGGCACCAGTCGCTTTGATGACAATGGTGTAATATACCAGGCCATTTGTGCCAACTGCAATGGCGGGGCTGAATTTCCTACGACTCCCGGTGCATGGAGCAGGGTAAATGCCAGCTCAAATTGTAATGAGGCAGTCGTAAAAATTGAAATGAGTTTTTCAGGGGTTGTTGCAGGATTCAGAACGTCTATCAACAACATACCTTATGATACAACCGGATGTACTCCTTTGGTTGTAAACTTTAATGATACCTTACAAAAGGGAAAAACATTTTACTGGGATTTTGGCAACGGACAAAAGGATACAACCTATGCTCCGAATTTTGCTACTTCTGCGACTTACAATTCAGTCGGCACTTACAGAGTAATGATGATCGCTGAAGATTCTCTCACCTGCAATATCAGAGATACGGGTTATCTCCAAATTAAAGCATCCGATAACAAAGCTGTGTTGAATTTTGCAGCAGTGAAAGGACTCCCATGCACCAGTTTAAATTACACTTTCAATAATCAATCTGTAGCAACCAATGCAAGCTTTGGCCCCAGGAGTTTTGTCTGGGATTATGGAGATGGCTCTGCTCCTGATACCTCATTAAATGGAAGTCATACCTATTCCGCAATCAGTGATTATACTGTTAAGCTGACATTGATTGATCCTGCTTTTTGTAATGTACCTCAAACAAAATCTATTCAGTTAAGAGTTGACCCGCTTGTAAAAGCAAAATTTTCATCGCCCGGGACAGGATGTGCTCCTTATACTGCCAATTTTGTAAATCAGTCCGGCACCTCAGATGTGACATGGTTGTTTGATGATGGTACCAGTACCAACGTTGAAAATCCTTCGAAAACATACCCAACTCCCGGAAACTACCGGGTACGGTTAGTAGCAAGAGATCCCAATACTTGTAATAAAGCAGATACATCTGCCTATTTTACCATTGTCGTGTCAGACAAACCTAAAGCAGAATTTTCATGGCAGCCCAATCCTCCCATATCCAATACGCCAACTGCTTTTACCAATTTGTCTGCCGGAGCTATTAAATATAAATGGGATTTTGGAGATGGCACCGGATCAACCGAATCCAATCCTTCCCATCAGTATAAAAGTACAGGCAGTTTTACCGCGCAATTGGTCGCATTCAATCAGTTTAATTGCACTGATACATTCAGATTAACGGTGCAGGCACTTGTTTCCCCATTGCTTGATGTACCGAATGCCTTTACACCAGGTAAATTTGGGATAAACAGCGTAGTCAATGTTGCAGGCTTCGGAATTCTTAAAATGGATTGGAGGATTTATAACAGATGGGGTCAGATGGTCTTCCAAAGCAATGATGTTAAATTAGGATGGGATGGAAAATTTAAAGGAAAAGACCAGCCGATGGATGTGTATACTTATACACTTGATGCTGAGTTTTCAGATGGTAACAAAATCAGAAAAACAGGCGATATTACGTTAATAAGATAATCGATTTGACAAGAAAAAATAACATATCGTTTTTCAGAATGATTGACTGCCGCAAATCACTGCTGCGTTTTTCTGTTGCCCATTTTCTTTTACATATTCTTTTTTTATTGCTCATTTTTTCTCCATCTTATTCGCAGGATTTGCACTTCTCTCAATTTTTTAATTCTCCGTTAAGTACCAACCCTGCCAATACAGGGTTTATCCCTGACGCCGATTACAGAATCGGCGCTCATTTTCGAAATCAATACAGCAATATTATGGCGGTGCCTTACAGAACAGTAAGTGTATTTGGAGATGCGCAAATAATGAGAGACAGACTGGAAAATGGCTGGTTGGGTGTAGGCGGACTTTTGTTGAGTGATGTTGCCGGAAGTGGAAGTCTTCGTTCAACCAAAATTTATGGCTCAGTAGCGTATCACCAGATGTTGGGCAATAAAAGTTTACTCAGTGCCGGCTTTAATCTGGGTTGGGTGAACAAAAGGATAGATGTAAGCTCACTAAAATTTCCAGATCAGTTTGACGGAATATTTTTTGACAACAACCTTCCTACTTCTGTTGTTTTTAATTCAACCAACATCAGTTATTTCGATATGCAGGTCGGGCTAAATTATGCCTATTTTCCTACACAAGAAATCTATATAAATGGCGGTTATTCTGTTCACCACGTCAATAAAGCCAATGAATCTTTCTTTGATAACAGTTCAGATATAGGAAGAATTCCAATGCGCCATATCGGATTTCTGAATGCTATTTTAAAAGTTAATAACAGACTTATTCTTCAGCCCAATCTGTATTATACCAACCAAACCAATTCCAGTTCATTTGTTGCCGGCATGATGATTGATTACAATCTTTCGATATACAATGACAGACAATTGCTGGCCGGATTGTACACCAGATTTGGGGATGCCATTATTCCCATGCTGGGTTTTCAGTTGAGTAATTTGAAATTTACTTTCAGTTACGATGCCACCATATCATCCCTTAGAAATTTCAATCAAACCAGGGGGGCCTATGAGTTCAGTCTTATAAAGAATGGTTTTTATAAGCAAACTGGCGACAGGCAGTCTCTTTGCCCCAGTTTTTAGTTGAAAATTAAATCTTACCGGCTTCGATTTTTTTTACGAATTTTGTAAAAAATTCTTCATGCAAACAAAGGAGGTGTTGTCTCATAATCTGGATCAGTTGTTAACACAATTCAGGTCTGTTTTGGGTGATGCATTTGTGTTGATTGATGATGAAAACAGAAACAAATATGCGCATGATGAAACGGAAAATCTTCACTTTTTACCTGATATCGTTCTCAAGCCAAGAACGGCTGAGGAAATCAGTGCCATAATGAAAATTTGCAACCGGGAAAAAATTCCGGTTACCCCCAGAGGCGCGGGAACAGGACTCAGCGGTGGTGCACTGCCTAATCGGGGAGGGGTGTTGATTTCTTTTGAAAGAATGAATAGCATCCTGGAAATTGATGAACGAAATCTACAGGTTACAACCGAGCCGGGTGTGATAACGGAGGTGCTGCAGAATGCAGTAAAAGAAAAAGGATTATTTTATCCGCCCGACCCCAGCAGTAAAGGAAGTTGTTTTATTGGAGGCAACATCGCCGAAAACAGCGGCGGACCAAAAGCAGTAAAATATGGCGTTGTTAAAGATTATGTGTTAAACCTCGAGGTTGTTTTACCCAATGGAGAAATCATCTGGACGGGAGCCAATGTGCTCAAGAATTCTACAGGATATAATCTTACGCAACTAATGGTGGGCAGTGAAGGTACGCTCGGCCTTGTCACAAAAATTGTCCTGAAGCTCATTCCTCATCCCAAGCATGACCTGCTAATGCTGGTTCCTTTCAATGATTTAGAAAAAGCCGGCGCCGCAGTCAGTGCCATCTTCAGAGCAGGATTTACACCAAGCGCTTTGGAATTAGTAGAAATAGATGCACTCAAAATTGTAAGCAGTTTCGTTGATAGTACAGTCGTTCCCGTTAGTGATGAAATGCAGGCGCATTTAATTATTGAATTAGATGGCAATCATCTCGATACATTGATGACTGAAATGGAAAAAATTGCTGAGGTGCTGACTGAGTATGACTGTGGGGAAGTATTTTTTGCTGACGATGCTCAACAAAAAGCTGAGTTATGGAAATTGCGCCGAAGGGCTGCAGAAGCCGTAAAGTTGGCCGGATATACCATTGAAGAAGATACGGTTGTTCCGAGAGCAGAACTGCCTAAATTAATCAGGGGAGTAAAAGAATTAGGCAGGGAATACAATTTCAAAGCAGTTTGTTATGGTCATGCCGGTGATGGCAATCTTCATATCCGAATTAAAAAAGAGGGAAGTATTTATAGCTTAAATAACCAGGATGTGATTCCTGCATTAAGGGCATTGTTCACATTGGTGAAGTCGCTCGGGGGTACTATCAGTGGCGAACACGGTATCGGACTTATCCAAAAAGAATATATGGATATTGCTTTCAATGAAACCGGTATGGAGTTGATGAGAGGAATTAAAAAAGCTTTCGATCCCAATAATATTTTGAACAGCGGTAAAATTTTTGATATTAAATAGATTATATGAAAAAGATTCTTTTCTCCTTATTATTCGTTTCGTCATCAATGTCTATAATGGCTCAGGATGACAATGCCGATGAAAAGTTTTTCAAGAAAGAAAATTTATTTACCGGAGGAACGCTCAATCTCTCTTTCGGAAACTTAATCACCAATGTCGGAATAAGTCCTTTTTTTGGCTACAGTCTCAATAGATATGTGGATGTAGCCGGTAGTATTGGATTCAATTATGTATCTCAAAGAGACTTTCTGGAGGTAAATGACCGACTAAGGCAAACATTGTTTGGTCCCGGAGCTTTCGTTCGGATTTTTCCTATTGATTTTGTATTTGCACAGGCGCAATATGAATATAATATTATGACCAACAGATACCGTCCTGCTCCCGGATCTCTCAGAAATGAGGGTGTATTTTCATTCGATGCCCATTCTTTGTTATTAGGCGGCGGCATTTCTTCCGGCAGGCGCTTCCCCCAACAAAAATCATACTACTATTTTTCCGTACTATGGGATTTTGGCAATGCGCCCAATTCTCCTTATAAAGACAACCTCAACAGATCAGTCCCCATTATTCGTGCGGGTTACAACATAGCATTATTCCAGGGCGGAGGTAGAAGAAGGGACAGATAAGTAACTTTTACTTATCTTCAAAACTGATTAATTTCACTCATTAACTTTACAAAATATGTCTCCGGGAATATTGTTTGCTTTTGTAATTGGCTATTTTCTGTTACTGCTCCTGGTTGCCTGGTACACATCTAAAGGGTCTGACAACGACTCTTTTTTTATAGGGAATAAAAAAAGCAACTGGATGCTGGTGGCATTTGGTATGATTGGAACATCTTTGAGCGGAGTTACTTTTGTGAGTGTGCCGGGTGGCGTTGGTGGTGGCAATTTTTTTTATTTTCAACTTGTACTGGGCTATTTGCTCGGCTATTTAGTAATAGCGTTTGTTTTACTTCCGCTTTACTACCGAATGAATCTGACAAGCATATATACTTATCTTGAAAAAAGATTTGGAGTAAATGCACACAAAGCAGGCGCTTCATTTTTTATTCTCTCCAGAGCAGTAGGTGCCACTGCAAGATTGTATCTGGTAATTAATATTCTGCAAATTTTTATACTGAATAAATTAGGCATACCATTTATAGCTACCGCATTTGTAATTCTCTTAATGATTTTACTCTATACTTTTGAAGGCGGTGTTAAGACAATCATTTACACAGATACGCTTCAAACTACAGGGATGCTATTGGGGCTGGTTGTCTGTATTGCCGTGGTCATCAAATCACTCGGCACAGATTTTTCCGGAGCGTTGACCATGATCTCTGATAAAGGGTATACACAGGTTTTCAATACAGATGTTAAATCCGGATCTTTTTTTCTTAAGCATATTATAGGAGGAATGTTTATCGCAATAGCGATGACGGGACTCGATCAGGAAATGATGCAAAAAAACATCAGCGTAAAAAGTCTGGCTGACTCTCAGAAGAATATGATGTCTTTCACGGCAGTATTAATGCTGGTAAATTTTTTGTTTCTTTTTTTAGGAGGCATTCTTTATCTGTATGCAGCCACCAAAGGTATTGATGTTGCGCCGGATGATTTGTTCCCAACGATTGCGCTGAGTGATGCATTCAGCGGTACCATTGGCATATTGTTTATCATCGCACTCATCTCTGCTCTCTTTCCAAGTGTTGATGGCGCCATCACCTCGCTTACTTCCTGCTTTTGTATCGATATTCTCTCTTTAAATAACAGTTCGGCATCTGAAGCAGATAAGAAAAAAACACGTCTGAAAGTTCATCTGTCATTTGCAGTATTGTTTTTTATATTGGTATTGATTTTTAAAGCAATCAATGACAAGCTGATTATTGATTTTATTTTAAAATTTGCAGGAATTACCTACGGCCCCTTACTGGGATTATTTGCTTTCGGCATTCTCACCAAAAGATCAATAAATAACAAATTCATCTGGACTGTTTGCATACTCGCACCTCTGTTGGTTATGGGCCTTGATATGCTGAGCAGCCCGGAGTGGTATGAGAAAAAACTGCATGTTACACTTGGATTATCTGATATTTCATCATCACTTTTTCATGGATATAAAATTGGTAATGAATTAATTTTAATTAATGGACTGTTTACTTTCGCAGGACTGTTAATGATTTCAAAAAAATCTCAACCCGGCAAATTTTAACAATGGATTTAATACATCAACTTGCCGAGGAATACAGTAAAAAAATGACTTCTCCTCCCGATGAATTGTTACAGGAGAATGAGGCATTCACTTTTGCCAATCACGCTCATGCACACATGCACAGTGGATTGGTACAGGGCAAGTTTCTGGAGATGATTGCCCAAATGATAAATCCGCTGAAAGTATTGGAAATAGGGACTTTTACGGGATTCAGTGCACTATGTCTCGCGAAAGGTCTTCATGAAGAGGGGGTGTTACATACGATTGAATTGCGGCAGGAGGATGCGGAAATTGCTCAGCAGTATTTTGACAAATCCGGCATGTCCGATAAGATAAAGTTGCACATCGGAAATGCAATGGATATTATTCCTACTTTGAATGAAACATGGGATTTGGTTTTTATTGATGCCGACAAAGTGAGCTATATTGATTATTACGAATTAACTTTGCCAAGATTGAGAAAGGGAGGATGGATGCTTGCAGATAATGTGCTGTTTCACGGACAGGTACTTCAAAATCCGGTTCAGGGAAAAAATGCAAAAGCCATATCTCTCTTTAATGAACATGTGGCAAAGGATAAAAGGGTAGAGCAGTTATTGCTTACATTGAGAGATGGGCTGATGCTCATCAGAAAATTATAGTTTTTATGCGAAGGTTACTGATCATATTAAGTTTGCTTTTATCCCTCAATGCTCATGCTCAGAGAATGAGTGTGAAGGAGTATATCAATAACTATAAAGATTTCGCAATAAATGAAATGAAAAGAATGGGTGTGCCTGCATCCATTACATTGGCTCAGGGTATTCTTGAAACGCAAAGCGGCAATAGTGATCTGGTGAAAAGATCTAATAATCATTTTGGAATCAAATGTAAGAATACCTGGACCGGAGCGACAGTTTATCATGATGATGACGCACAGGGTGAGTGTTTTAGAAAATACAATTCTGCTGCTGAAAGTTATCGTGACCATAGCAATTTTCTCAGGGGCAGAGAGCATTATGCTTTTTTATTTGAACTGGATCCCGCTGATTACAAAGCATGGGCTTATGGTTTAAAAAAAGCAGGATATGCAACCAATCCCAGATATCCTGAAATGCTCATTAAAAGTATTGAAGAAAATAATCTAAATGAATACAGTCTTGCCGCAATCAGTGAAATGCCGAAAATTGATAAATCAAAGTATTCGGATGATGCGACAATCGCGAATAGCTCTGTTGAAACTGAAATTCAGCCTAGTACCGAACCTGTAAAGTTTAATGGATTGAAAGCTGTTTATTGTCAGCGCGGCACTTCATTGCTGGCAATTGCCACAAAATTTAATATTGATTTGTCGCGACTCCTGATGTACAATGATCTTACGGGCGACGGCCTATTGGATCAGGATGCATGGGTTTACCTGGAAAAAAAACATGCCAGAGCAAATCGCGATACATATAAAGCCTCTGAAAATCAAAGTATTTATGATATTGCCCAGTTGAATGGTATTCAATTGGCGGGTTTACTTGAGCTGAATCATCTAAAGTCAAATGATGTGGTCAAAACAGGCACTGTTGTTATTTTAAATCACTCTGCAGTTAATAAACAAGATGTCGTTGATTCTCATAAGTACCATCAGGTTCAACCAAGAGAAGGCCTATTGGCTATCTCAAGAAAATATAATATTACCGTTGATCAATTAAAGGAATGGAATCAGCTAAATTCAGATAATCTGGTAGCCGGACAAAAATTAATTATCTCAAAATAAATTTTATGAATCCCATAAAGGTGCATGATAAATATTTCAAGCCATATCTTACTGCAGTAGAAATCGATCAAGAGATTAAAAGAATCGCCAATGAAATTAATGCAGCGTACAAGGGAATGAACCCTTTGTTTATTGCTATTCTAAACGGATCTTTTATGTTCGCCTCCGATTTATTCAAAGAACTTGAGGTTGAAGCGGAAATTTGTTTTATAAAGCTGGCTTCATATAAAGGAACAAAAAGCACAGGGCAGGTAATAACTTCAATTGGTCTGGATGAAAATTTAAAAGACCGCCATATTATTCTTGTGGAAGATATTGTAGATACAGGAAAAACGCTCAGCCAGTTTCTTCCGCAACTAATGAATCAGTCGCCCGCATCACTAAAAATAGCCACCTTGCTCCATAAACCGGATGCGCTTCAATATCCGTTAAATATAGATTACATTGGATTTAAAGTGCCGAATAAATTCTTACTGGGCTTTGGGTTAGATTATGACGGTTTAGGTCGTAATCTGAAGGAAATTTATCAGCTTACTGAAGAGTAGAAACGATCGTTCTTTTTATATTCAGAAATAAATGCTATATTAGGTAAAGCATTTCATTTGAGAAACTTTATCACATACTTCTTTCTATCTCTTTTATCTGTTCCTGTCTTCGGACAATTTTATTTACGAGGTGAGGTAAAGGATGAAAAAAATAGTCTATTATCCGGAGCTAAAATCTTTGTTCATTCTTCTAAAAGTTACTTTACTACGGGTTCGTCAGGCAGCTTCGGAATTACATTAAAGAATCTATATGATTCGCTCACCGTATCACTGGAAGGATACGAAACAGTTTCATTAAAAATTAAGGCGGATCAATGGCAAGTAATCGTTCTTAAAATTTCGGAGGATGCCGTTAATAAAAGTAAAAATAAACTCATTTCAGCAACTAAAAACTTACACAATAAAAATGAAGACAAATGGCATGCGGGAGAAGAAACATATTTTCAGTTGATTGAAAATGATTTTGTAAATAGCATTGAATATCCCAGCACAGGATTTTCATTAAATATCAATAAGGCTTCTTACAGCAATGTAAGGCGTTTTTTAAACAATGGCAGTCCGGTTCCTCCTGATGCTGTAAGAATTGAGGAGCTGGTTAATTATTTCAATCTTCACTATCGGGAGCCTTCGGGTAATAATATTTTTAATGTGGAGACACAGCTCGCCTCATGTCCCTGGAACTCAGAAGAACAGTTGCTTTATGTTAATGTAAGCGCAAAAAAACTCAATCTTAATAAAGTGCCCCCGGGTAATTTTGTTTTTTTAATGGATGTTTCAGGCAGCATGGATATGCCCAATCGCTTGCCTCTTATTAAATCTGCTTTTCAGTTATTTGTCAAAAATCTCCGACCAATTGATGCGGTTTCTATAGTTACTTATGGAGGGTACGTAAAGGTTTGGCTGACACCAACTGCGGGAAGTGAACAGAAAAAAATTCTTGAAGCAATTGAATCTCTTGAAGCAGAAGGGGATACTCCGGGAGAATCAGCCATCAGAGTGGCCTATAATCTGGCAAGAAAAACTTTTATACCTGATGGCAATAACAGAATAATTCTGGCTACCGATGGCGATTTCAATGTAGGTGAGACATCAGAAAAAGCCCTGGAAGAACTAGTCTCTCAGCAAAGGCAAACCGGTATCTATCTTACCTGCCTCGGTGTGGGAATGGGAAACTTTAAAGATTCCAAATTGCAAATTCTTGCAAAAAAAGGAAACGGCAATTATGCCTATCTTGATGATATGGCAGAAGCGGAAAGGGTGCTGGTGAAAGAACTTACTCAGACATTTTATTCTGTTGCGGACGATGTGTCAATGAATATTGAGTTTAATCCATCATTAGTAAAAAAGTATCGTCTTATTGGATTTGATAATAAAAAAGAATCTCTCTCAGATATTGAAAGTGAAGTTGAAGGCGGTGAAATTGGCAGCGGAAGTACGATGATGGCTGTTTTTGAAATATTACCTGAAAAGCAAGCTCCAGCTTCATCTAATCTGATAAACAAATCAAACAATATAGCATCTATTGATTTAAGTTATGTTCCTCATAATGAAAGAGTAAAAAAACAAATAAAGTTTGATGTGCTCGATAACTATCTTCCGATAGAGAAAATAGACCGCGATTACAGATTTGCTGCTGCTGTTGCAATGTTTGGTCTGAAATTAAAAGATTCAAAATACCTCAACAGTCAAGATTGGCCTTTCATAATCAATTTCTCAAAATCTGTAGCGGATCCGAATGCGTATCTTGAAAAAGAGTTTTTACTCCTTTTGGAAAAAGCAAAGAAAACTTATGGGTCCAAAAACAAGAAGAAGAAATTCTTGATCTTTTAACTGAACATCTCTCTTACCTTATCAAAAAATGATTTCTCATTTTTCTCCGGCTTTGGTACAAAGTTTTGTGATTCCCCCATTTTTTCCAGCATCGCCTTTTCCTCTGCACTTACATTCTGCGGGGTCCAGATATTTACATGAATCAATTGATCGCCTTTTTCATAGCCGTTTATTTGTGGAAATCCTTTCCCTTTAAGACGGAAAATTTTTCCGCTTTGCGTGCCTGCAGGGATTTTAATTTTAGCTCTTCCGTCAATAGTAGGTACTTCCACCTGCGTTCCGAAAACAGCATCCGGGAAGGAGATATGTAATTCAAAGGCAACATTCAAGCCATCTCTTTGTAATTGCGCATGTGCTTCTTCTTCAATCAAAACAATCAAATCTCCATTGCTTCCGCCTCTTTCACCAATATTCCCTTTGCCGCTCAAACTCAGTTGCATGCCTTCCTGAACGCCTGCTGGGATGTCAATGGTAACGGTTTCTTCTCCATATACTCTTCCCTCTCCTTTACATGCGCCGCATTTTACAGTAATGGTAGTGCCGTCTCCATTACAGGTAGGACAGGTGCTGACTGTTTGCATCTGTCCCAAAAAAGTATTTTGCACACGTCTTACCTGGCCGCTGCCATTACAAGTTCCGCATGTTTGCACACTATTTTTGTCTTTCGCACCTGAACCCTGACAGGTTCCGCATTTGACATATTTTTTTATTTTGATGGTTTTACTGGCACCTTTTGCCATTTCCTCAAAATTCAGCTTAATTTTAACTCTTAAATTACTGCCTCTGGTTCCTCTTTGTTGCCCTCCGCGACTTCTGCCACCGCCAAAAAAGCTGCCAAATGAATCTTCGCCGAAAATATCACCAAACTGACTGAAAATATCATCCATGTTCATGCCACCGCCATATCCTCCGCCACCTCGACCCTGAGCAAATGCCTGATGTCCAAATCTGTCATACTGTGCTTTTTTATCGGAATCATTCAATATTTCATAGGCCTCAGCCGCTTCCTTAAACTTCTCTTCAGCTGCCTTATCTCCCGGATTTCTGTCAGGATGATATTGCATAGCCACTTTTCTGTATGCTTTTTTTATTTCCTCCTGAGAAGCAGTTTTAGAAACACCCAGCACCTCGTAATAATCTCTTTTGGTTGACATGATTTAGTATGTAAATCGATTAATTGATTAAAATATTTTAGTTCAGAATGAATTTCACTATTTGCCTACAACAACTTTTGCAAAGCGAATCAGTTTATCATTCAGATAATAACCTTTCTCCAGTTCATCTACCACTTTACCCTTTTGCTCTTCAGGCGTTTCAATATTGGTAATTGCTTCATGTTTTTCAACATCAAAGTCAGTATGGATGCTTTCCATGGCAACCAGTCCTTTTTGTAGCAGAATATTTCTGAGTTTGTTGAATACCAGCAGATTCCCTTCTTTCACCAAATTGATGTCCTCCGAATTTTTCATTTGTTTTTCTGCTCTGTCACAATCATCGAGTACGGTAAGCAACGAAACAATTATTTCTTTGCCGGCAGTTAGCGTCAATTCGAGCCTTTCCCGGGATGTACGTCTTTTATAATTGTCAAATTCGGCAGTCAGACGAAGAAATTTGTCTTGCAACTCTTCTAATTCAGCTTTTAATTTTACATTTTCCAAGGCTGATTCATTTGCAGGAACTTCATTCTCCGGATTAATTTCTACGTTATTTTCTTCTACTTCAGGTGTTTTATTCTCTTCCATAATCATTTTTTAAATGTTTGCAAAGGTACTAAGACAAACATTCTGCCAATCAATTATCGGCAGTCATTTTGACACAAAAAGGAAGGAAAAACGGCGAAAACTACTTGATTAACTGAAATTTGCCTGATTCTATTATCAGACCATTCTTATTTCTTAACTGATAAATGTATACACCACGGTAAAAATTGTCCAGATTAATGGTGGTGTGACCGGGAAGGTTTTTCTGCTCAAATACTTTTTTCCCCATAAAATTGAAGATAAACAGGGTGAAATCAGTATTGCTGCTGCGTTGAAAATCGAAATTAATAGCAGAAGTGGCAGGGTTAGGGTAAAATTTAATATACCTGAGCGAGCCGGGTACATCAGGCGAATTTTTACTTTGGGCTGTGGATGAAAATCCCCAAATAAAAATCAATGAAAATATGAGCAGTAGCTTTTTCAAGGATATAAATATAGTAAATAATATAGCACTACCAATAATAATTAAGCCAAATTAATGTAAAAATATTGGTTACATCAATTTGGCTTAACAACACAAATTGCTATTATGCTAAACGCGTAAGTGTATCATTTATTGCTTCAAAATTGGGAACGTCTCCTGCGCTTTCCAACACTTCGGCATACTGAATAACTCCTTCTTTGTCTATCACAAAGGCAGATCTTTTGCTAACGCCTTTCATATCCATGTCGGTAAAGGAATCATAGATGGCTTCGTAAGTTTTAGATACATCTTTGTTGAAATCGCTTAGCAAAAGGAAATTAAAACCCTGGTCTTCCTTAAACTTAGCCAGTGTAAAAATAGAATCTACAGATATCGCCAATACCTGTGCGTTTGCATTGGAGTACTTGGAAATGTCATCTCTTACTCCGCAAAGTTCTTTGGTGCAAACACCGGTGAAGGCCTGAGGGAAAAATAACAGTAAAACATTTTGTTTGCCTGCATAATCGTTTAAACTGATTTTTTCTTTTGCTGAGCTGTAGAGGGTAAATTCGGGAGCTTTTTGACCAATTTGTAAAGACATAAGTAAAGTTTTGATTTTTGATTTAAAGATGCAAATTTATTAAATAACAAGAATCTGCGCATATTGTTTTTGAAGTTATATAAACAGGAAGGCCCCGCTTTTGACGGGGCCTCTGTTATCCAAACAATCCATAAAAACAAAAATCTTCGGTTATGGTTACAGGACTTCTGTGTTCGGAATTGTAAAATCTTAGAATTTAGGACATCTGTATGCGTCTAAACTTTCGCTGTTTTCAGACGAATATTTTTGATAGGTGAGGGATACTTCAAAACCACCCCTTCCTCTGCTGGCTTGTTTTAATTGAGAAGTGTTGGCATCAAAACTCATGGCTACTGCAAAAGGTTTGAATTCAATTTTAGCAACCGGAATAATAGCATCTTTCCATCTCAAATAAGCACCTGCATGAAAAATATATCTCGGGTTTTCGTTTTCATCAAGTTTCCATGAATACAAGGCTCCACCTATTATCTCTGAGTATACACCTTGTTTGAAAACATCCGCCTGAAGGGTGAAATAAGAATAATCTGTCATGCTCATTCTCAACCCTCCCGATACTACCCATTTGGGAGTATTTTCAAGATCATTGGCACTGTAGAATGATATTTTCTTTGATTTGTTGAAGTGATGATACGCGACACCTAAAAACATATTATTATCCGGATTTTCGCCTAATTGACTATTCAAGCTCATACCGGCACTTCCGTCAAAATAAGAGTAGGAGGGAATTAAAAATCTTTCACCATCATTTGCACCGCTGTTAAAATTTGTTCCGTCAAACTGATTATTGGTAGTCACCTTGCTTCTGTCAAATGTGCGCTGTACAAAACCTCCCATGAATCCAAGTGATAAGTAAATGTTTCTGTCCTGACTAAGTGACTTATGATAGTTTAAAGCAGGAAGGACATGTGTTGATGTTAATGCAACGGTTCCAGCTTTATCGTATAAGATTTGTCCTCCCATTGTTATATAATCATTACCTGAACCAATTTTCTTTTTGAATTCTCCGCTGAGTGATGTGGTCTGATAAGGTACGGTAACTGTATTCCATTGTGTGCGGTAAACAGACTGCACCCTCATATCACCACTAAAAAGACCAGCCAGTGATGGATTTCTGAGAATGGGAGTTTCAAAAATTTGTGAGAAATGAATATCCTGGGATTTTCCTTCAATGAACAGCATAATGAATGCCATAGCAAGAAGGTATTTGTAAAGGTGTTTCATAGTAGGTTTGGATATTAGGGTTTCAATATATAAACGAAGGATAAGGGATTTTATTATTTTTTTATCATTATTTTTTAATTTTTTTTAATTTTTTATTAGATGTAATTCATGCCAGTATTGAGTTGTAAGGATTTTGTACATTTCGCATTCAGTATGTACAAATACTTATCTAAAAAAGAAAAGACCTGCATTTTTTAGCAGATCTTTTCTTAATTCATAAAACAAAAGCGAGTTCAATGTTTCTTCCTGTAAAAAATTAGCAGGTTAATAATTTAAAAAAGGAAGGCCAACTGGAAAGAAGGCCTTGTCTTTTATATTCATAAAACAAAAGCGCGTTAAATTATCTTATCAGTGCTACATTTCCTTTGAATGTCAGCACGCTGTTATTGTCGCAAAGAACTTCAGCGATATATACAAATACATCCGAGTTTAATTTGGCTCCTTTGAAAGTGCCATCCCATCCCTTGCCGGCATCATTTGCTCTGAAGTTGTTTTTCTCAAAAATCACCTCTCCCCAACGAGTGAATATTTTCAGTGATTTGATGCTGAACAATCCTGTTCCTCTTGGGTAGAAGATATCATTCATGCCATCACTGTTTGGAGAGAATGTATTTGGTATGAATATATTGGCCCCGTCGCACAATACATTAATGGTAATTTCATCAAATGAAGTACAACCTCCCTGGTTAAATACATCTACACGATAAGTGGTCGTTTCTCGTGGCATTACAGTCAGATTAGGGAAATTACTTCTGAAAGCCTGGCCGGAAGGAGACCATTTTGCATCAATTACATCGGCTGATACTTTTGGAGTTATTTCGATTGTTTTACCAACATTGATTGATTTGTCAGCACCTGCATCCACAGTAGGAATGCCGTAAACAACCAATGGAATATAGCTCGTGTCGGTAAAGCAATTTTTATCATCAGTTCCAACTACACGATAGTTAGTTGTCTTCATCGGGGTAGCCATAGGTGAAGCTGCATTCGGATTGTCGATTCCTTCAGCAGGAGTCCAGCTGTATCTGTGCGCACCTGAAGCAGACAATCTCATTGACTCACCTTTACACAAAGTGTCTCCGTTTACAGCTCTCATGCTGAAAGGATATTTCACGCTTACATTAATAGTGTCTTTTCTTACACAGCCATGTATTGATTTTCCTGTAACGACATAAGTGATGTCATTTTCAGGATTAGCAACAGGATTAGGACATTCTGTGCAACTGAGTGCCGTTGCAGGAGCCCAGCTATAAGTACTTCCGCCGGTAGCTACCAATGTTTTTCCACTTCCTTTACATACTGTAGTATCAGTGCCTGCATTGATGTTTGGAATCGCGTATGCTTCTACGGTAGTAGTGACAGTGTCTTTGCAACCCAGGCTGCTTGTGACAAACATATTCACTTTATAGTCTCCCGCAGTGCGGTATGTTTGTGGATCAGGATTCATTGAATTGGAACTGTTCTCGTTTCCGAAATTCCATCTCCATGTCATGGCCGCTGTATCTGCAACTGTAAGTCTTCCATTGAATCTGACAGTAAGATCAACACAACCATTGGCAGTCTGCGTGATTGCTCCAACAGGAGAAGCCGCAACTTTAATCGGAGTTTTGCTTAATACAGTGTCTTTACAGCCTTTTTCTGTTGTAACAATCAGCCTTGGGTAGTAAATTCCTTTTTTGGTATAATTGTTAGATGGATTTTGCAGTGTTGAAGTATTGTTATCTCCAAAATTCCAGCTGTATGTTTTGATGATATCGTTCGATGTTGTTGAGCTGTTGAAATTTACTGTTCCTGCGTCACATATTGTTGGTTTATCGAAAATTAAACTTGCCGCAACATCATACACTCTTACAGTGTCTTTGCCAATGATGGGGACAATACATCCTGCAGTATCTTTAAGAATTAATTTTGGAACATAAGATCCTTTAAGAGTATAAGTATGAGACGGATTCAAATTAGTTGACAACACCGCGTTACCGTCATTGTAATCCCATACATAAGAATTTGTTCCTTTGGTAGTCGCTTTTAAGTTTATTGTATAAGGTGCACAGCCGCTCAATCCTCCGTATGTGAAACTTCCTGAAGGACCTTTAACCAGGATTTTTTTCTCTGAAACCGAAACACAACCTCCCGGGCCTACTACAGTCAGTTTGGCTATGTAGGTTCCTGCAACTGAATAGAAGTGCGATGGATTCTCTGTTATGGCATTGGTGCCATCACCAAAATCCCAATTGACAGAAGTAAAGAATGTAGATGTATTGGTAAACTTAACAATCAACGGAGGGCATGTTCCTACGGAGTCGCTCACGGTAAATGATGAACGGGGATATTGAATATTCATGTAACTAATCTTTGTGATGGAGTCTCTGCAACCCGTAGTGTTGAATACCGTCAATTTCACCGGATAAGCTCCCTCAGCAGTATAAGTATGTGAAGGATTGGCAAGAGTTGAGGTCTTACCATCACCAAAATTCCACAGATAAGACAATCCAATTCCACTCGAAAGGTTGGTGAATTTCACTATTTTATCCGGACAGTTCAATGTATCTGCTGAGTTAAAGTTGGCGATTGGTTGAGCTACTGAAAGCGCACTTGTGCTGATAACGTTATGCGAACATCCTTTTGTATCAACAACAGTTAACTGAACATTGTAACTACCACCGACACTATAGTAATGGCTGAATGGACCTGAAGTCAAAGTCTCAGTATTGCCATCTCCGTAGTTCCAGATATATTTGGCAATGGCATTTCTTCCGTCAGAATAGGAGTTGTCTATAAAGCCAACAGCAGTAAGCGCACAAGATGCTTTGGTATTGATGTTAAACTTAGCAGTAGGACCGTTTACAGTGATGTATTTCACTTTTCTGATAGTGTCTTTACAATTGTTTCTGTCGGTTGTAATAAGACTGACAGTATATATTCCGGGGAAGTAATAAATTTTTCTGGCAGGATTGGTTGAACCTATTCCGCCGTCTCCGAAATTCCAGTTGTAATTTGATATGAACGAAGCGTTTCCAACAGTACTGAATGTAGTCGAATTATCTCTGCAAATCTCCGTCTGACTTGCTTTAAAATCGATTTTTTCGGCGTTGATAATTACATCCTGGCTTGTGGTAAAATCACAGCCGGTTTTTAAATTGGTCACAGTCAACTCTACGTTGTACGTGCCCGATTTGCTATAAACATGCACAGGGCTTTTTTCAGTGGAGGTAGTGCCATCTCCAAAATTCCATGACCAGGTGTCTGCGCCTATAGACTGATCGGTAAATACACGCGTTGTTCTGTTTTTACAATCAGGATCGGTTTTAAATTTAGCAATCGGAGGAAGGATGCGTATATAATCCTTGATTTTTAGCGTATCAGCACATCCGTTGTTTTCAGCAATTAATTGAACAGAAAATGAACCGGTATCTTTATACACATATTCTGGATCTTTCAGTGAAGAAGTACCGCCATCGCCAAACTCCCATTTAAAGGTATCAGCAGAATCTCTACCACTATCCGGTGTTGTAAGATTTTTAAATGTTACCGCCATCCTTGCACAAACTTCTCTTGGATCTGCGCTAAAACCTACTTTTGGTTTTACACCTGCTTTAATTCCGCCTTTGTAAACAACAGTATCAGTACAGCCGCTATTTGTTACAATTATTAACGTAATATCATAAGTACCCACCTGAAAAGTATGTGTTGGTTTTTCAAGAGTAGAAGTAGTACTGTCGCCGAAATTCCAGTTATAACTTACTATTGAATCGGCACCTACTACATCAGGAATAAAGGTAAAATCCATTGGAGCGCAATCTTTCTTTGGTAGATTTTTTACCGTAGCAACGGGAAATTGAATATTAATATACTGTGATTTTGATACAGTAGTTACACATCCATCCGCCGAAGTAGCGGATAAACTAACGGTATAATTACCCTGTTTTGTATAGACTTTGGTTGGGTTGATCTCTGTGGATTTTGTACTGTCGCCAAATGACCAGTTATAGCTTCTTGCATTGAGACTGGTGTTGGTGAAATCGACTGTCAAAGGTGCCTGGCAAGATGAAAGCGGAGAAGCAGTAAATTCGGCAATCGCTCCGGCTTTAACAATGATTTTTTTGGTAATTGAATCTTTGCAACCTTCGAAATTGTTCAATAGTTTAATTTCATAAGTGCCTGCTTTGGTATAAGTTTTTTTAGGAGCAGATTCAGTGGAGGATGTGCTGTCACCGAAGCTCCATGAAGTGTTAGTAGCAGTAGGTGTTGTTAAATTGGTGATGGTGATTGGTGTGTTCACACAAACAGAAGCGGGGATATTAAATCCTGTGTTGATGCTTTGAATGGTAAATGCATTTGCTTTGATGCTGGAATCCGCACAGCCATTTTCATTGCTCGCGTATAATTTGATGGTGAAAGTGCCACCTTTTGTATAGGTGTGTGAAGGGTTGGTTTCTGTTGAACTTGTACCATCACCAAAATCCCATCTGTAAGTAAGTGTACCTGCGCCGGTAGTGGTATTTTGAAATTTAATTACCTGAGGCGTTCCGCAATTGGTCACCTGACTGTTGGTAAATGAGATAGCAGGTTTTTCCAGTAGTTTTATTAATCCTTTTTTAGTGGCAGAAGCGGAACATCCGTAACTGTTTTTGACTAAAAGAGAAACATTGAAATTTCCTGTGGTTGTGTAAACGTGAATAGGATTTTTTTCTTCTCCAAAAGTTCCGTCACCAAAATCCCATTGCCAACTTTGAACTGTTCCGTCACCCGGAGTACTTAAATCAGTAAAATTAGCTGTCAGGGGAGCGCATCCGGTGGCTGAAGAAACCGAAAG
Organism: Chitinophagaceae bacterium; assembly: GCA_947458275.1. GTDB lineage: Bacteria > Bacteroidota > Bacteroidia > Chitinophagales > Chitinophagaceae > Ferruginibacter. The sequence goes on along the minus strand of CANGYR010000001.1, from coordinate 60,600 downwards.
ATCTACGGTTGGTTTTGCGTAGACAGTAATATTTTGATTTTTTATAATAGAGTCTGTGCCTGCTGCATTTTTAACAACCAATTTTACGGTGTACTGACCGGGATCAAAATAAACGACAGAAGGAGTTTGCAAAAAAGAAACGGTGCCATTTCCTAAATCCCATCTCCAGGAAGTAGGATTTCCCGTTGAATTATCAGTGAAGTTTACCAATAGAGGAGCGCATCCTGAAATGGTATTTGAACCGAAATTTGCTTTGGGTTGTGCGTAACTGCTGAAGGAGAATAAAACGGATAGCAGTATAATGCAACCGGTTTTAACCAGAGTTTTGGTACACATAGGAATTGGCTTTTGCTTTTATGAATAAGTCACTTTATGAGGGTGACCTACTATATAAACTCCAGTTTTCCTTTTTTATTGTGTAAAAGTTAAATTTTTTTTACAGCCTCGTAATATGCAACTCCGTTACATCTGTATCGGTCCTGATCCAGGGGGATAGTTTCATGGTAGGCAATGCCTTTTCTATGAAACGCCATTCCCGGTTCAAAAAGCTGAACTCGGAAACGGGAGACAGTGGCATTGAAATAGTCAATTTCCCATAATCTTGGGAGGCGCTCCAGCTACCGGTATAGGTTATCCCGTCCTTGGTGGCTGTCAAGGGACCGTCATAAAAACTATTTTTAACTAAACGGAATTTATACCCATCATATTGTGCAGTTATGTCTTCCGTTCCATTATTTGCATAGCTGATGATAAAGTCCTTATTGAGCACATTCTGCTCATAAAATTGTTCCATGATATTTTCCTGAACCGCTTCTTTGGCTTTTTTACAACCCGTATTCAGAATGATAAGTCCAATAAAAAAAATCTTGCAAACAATTGATAATAATTTCATTATTGTATTTGTTTAAATTTTATAAATTTCTTTATATTTTTCTGATGCATGACCCAAAAAATGGTTGACATCTAATATGTCTCCAGTGGCTTTCCTGCATAAATCTGAAGAGTTATAATAACGCCCAAACGGATAAATATGTTGTTGGAGCCATTGAAGTACCTCGGAGGTGCTGCCGGTTGACATCATCTGATTGACAGAAGGGATTGATTTCTTTATAGCGGAAAACAACTGAGCGGCATACAGGCTGCCAATGCTGTAGGTAGCAAAATAACCAAAGCTTCCATGACTCCAGTGCACATCCTGCAGGCAACCATTTTTGTCATCAGGGACATCAACGCCGAGTAATTGCTTGTAATGATTGTTCCAGATTTCACTTAAATCTTTAGCGCAAATAGACTTTTCAATTAATTGTTTTTCGATATTATACCTAATATATATATGTAAATGATAAGTAAGTTCATCTGCCTCTGTTCGTATGAGGGATGGTTGAACTTTATTGATGCCGGCATAAAATTGCTCTCCGGAAATATCTTTGAACTGCTGCGGAAAATATTCTTTTAAAAAGGGATATTGATAGATCCAGAATTCCCGGCTTCGACCCACAGCGTTTTCCCAAAGGCGACTTTGGCTTTCGTGAATACTCAGACTGCAATATTCTCCCAGGGGCAATCCGTATTCATCATATGGTAGTCCTTGCTCATATAATGCATGGCCGCATTCGTGTATACAACTCCATGTCATATTGCTAAAATCTCTTTCATCTATTCGGGTAGTGATTCTAACATCTCTACTGCTGAAATTGATGGTAAAAGGATGTTCGCTGATATCCTGCCTCCCTGCCTCAAAATCATAATGCAATTGCTTCAATAATTCAATGCCATATTTCCATTGGGTATCCTTATCAAAATGCTGAAATAAAAAACTATTATCAACCTGTGGTTTTTGTCTGATTTTTTCCAGCAGCTCCGATAATGGGGGTATCAGCTGATTGAAAAGATTGTCGGTAAATTCCACCGTCAGCCCTTTATCGTAATCATTCATAAGGGCATCATAAGGATGTCCAGAATATCCCAGTAAATCCGCTTCCTGAATTTTTAAATTCACCAGCTCGTCCAGCGGCTCCTGAAAGAGAGTGAATGAATTTTCTTTCCTTGCCTTAATCCAAGCATGAAAGCTTTTATTTACCGCTTCACTCATTTTTCTCACAAAAGAGGAAGGCAATTTTTTGTTTTTTTCAAAATCTTCCAGACTCAATTCCACATTACGCTTTTCGCGACTGCCCAAATCATCTCTGCCCATCAACTCATAAAGAATATTGCCGGTTGATTCTTTGGTAAACAATTTATGCGCCAGCTCGTTCAAACTGGCTATCTGCCTGCCTCTGGCATCACTTCCCTTCGGAGGGAGATAGGTCTCCTGATCCCATTGCAATACAGCAGACGCATATTTGATGTCTGCTATCTCCTGAAAGGTTGTTTTATATGTTTCGTATAATTCCCGGCTTGAAGGCATTGGTGGACAATCGGTTTTACCCAAAACTAACAAATTTATAAGTCATTATAAATAACTAATTTTATCACATGACTATTGGTTCTGTTATTCAGTGCTTGGAGAAAATTGCTCCGCTTTACCTGCAGGAAGATTATGACAATGCAGGGCTGCTGGTTGGCGACAACAGTATGGACTGTTCAGGTGTATTGGTATCCCTCGATGTAACAGAAGAGGTTATAGAAGAGGCGGTTCAAAAAAAATGTAACCTTGTGGTGGCCCATCATCCTATCATCTTCAGAGGGTTGAAAAAAATCACCGGTAAAAATTATGTTGAGAAAACCATCATCAAAGCTATAAAAAATGATGTGGCCATCTATGCCATTCATACCAACCTGGATAATGTAATAGACGGAGTGAATGCGAAAATGGCTCAAATGCTTGGACTCGTTAACTGCAAAATTCTTTCCCCCAAAAAAGGACTGTTGCAGAAATTGATAGTTTATGTCCCTTTGATAGACAGAGAAACAATGATGCAGGCATTGTTTGATGCCGGTGCAGGCGAAATAGGCCAGTACAGCGAATGCAGCTTTTCTGCTGAAGGGGTTGGAACCTTTAAGCCCGGTCCTGATGCCAATCCTCAAACAGGTGAACGAGGCGTGCGTTTTGCCGATAAAGAGAATAAACTGGAGGTTATTTTTCCCAAATGGCTGCAGCCCCGCGTTTTACAAGCAATGAGGAGCGCGCATAAATATGAAGAGATCGCTTTTGATTTGATAGATCTTTCCAATGAACTGCAACTTACCGGAAGCGGGCTGATTGGTGAGTTTAGCAATCCTGTTTCTGAGATTGATTGCCTGAAATTAATATCGAATAAATTTAATGTGAAAGCAGTCCGTCACACTGCATTGCAGGGCAAACAGATAAAAAAAGTGGCTGTTTGCGGCGGTTCGGGAAGCTTTTTGACAGGAGCAGCCATTGCAGCCGAAGCAGATATTTTTATCACTTCAGACATCAAATACCACGAGTTTTTTGATGCCGAAAACCGCATCATTTTGGCTGATATTGGCCATTTTGAAAGCGAGCAATATACAATAGACCTTTTGGCTGATGTTTTACAGCAAAATTTCCCTAACTTTGCCGTCCTTAAAACCGGTGTTCGCACCAATCCCGTGCATACTTTTTTGGGATGATGACCGATCCGCCGGAATAAAACAAATCATATAATTATGGCTTCAGTTAAAGATTTTTCAGTAGAAGAAAAATTATCTTCCCTTGTAAGACTGCAAAAAGTTGATTCTAAATTGGATGAAATCCAAATTCTGAAAGGTGAATTGCCCATCGAAGTAAAAGATCTGGAAGACGAAATAGAAGGTTTGCACGCTCGTCAAACCCGCATTGAAGAAGAAATCAACGGTATTCAGGAATTTATTGATAAAAAGAAAGCGGGTATTGTAGAAGCACAAGCGCTCATTAAAAAATATGAGAAGCAAAGCGACAATGTAAAAAACAATCGCGAGTTTGAAGCTATCAATAAAGAAATTGAGATGCAGCAACTCGAAGAAAAACTTTGCGAGAAGCATATCAAAGATGCTACTGAAGAAATAGCTGAAAAAGTAAAACAGCTGGATCTTGCAAAAAAAGCCGTTGCTACCAAAGAGTCTAACCTCTCCGGAAAAAAAGGTGAGTTGGAAAAAATTATTGCAGAGACTGAAAAAGAAGAGAAAAGCTACAATAAATCAGCTGCTGACGCAAGAAGCCATGTTGATGAGCGCTTGCTGACGAGCTACGACAGAATACGTAAAAACTACCGCAATGGCCTGGCCGTTGTACCTGTTGAAAGAGACAGTTGCGGAGGTTGTTTCCATGCGATTCCGCCACAAAAACAAAGTGAAATCAAATTGCGTAAGAAAGTAACCGTTTGTGAAAACTGCGGACGTATTTTGGTGGATGCTGATTTGAATGATTCTGTAGAGGTAAAATAAATAATAAGACATATACTCTTAACCCCGGCTTCGCCGGGGTTTTTTATTCGATTTAATTAATCAGCATTTTTCCGTTTCCTCTATGCTTTTTTTCTTCTTGATGTGTATTTAGTTTTCAGTAATTTGCCGCAGATATGTTACAGCATCTTCACATACAGAATTATGCCATCATAGACAACCTGCAGATAGATTTTTCAAAGGGGTTGAATATCATTACCGGTGAAACCGGAGCGGGAAAAAGTATTTTGATGGGTGCATTGAATTTGATTCTTGGTCAGCGGGCAGATAGCAGTGTGTTAAATCAATCGGATCAAAAATGTTTTGTTGAGGGCGTTTTTGATATCAAGAACAATCATCAGGCGAAACAATTTTTACTGGCTAATGAGCTGGATGAAGAAGAATCCCTTTGCATCAGAAGAGAAATTGCCGCAAATGGGAAATCACGGAGCTTTATAAATGACACACCTGTTACGCTGGCTCAGGTAAAGACGCTGAGTATTTATTTGGTAGACCTTCACCAGCAGTTTGATACATTGGACATTAATACGGAAAATTTTCAAAGGGAGATACTGGATGCGTATGCCTCCAATGTTGAGTGGGTGAAAGAGTTGCAGATTCAGTTCGGACAATATGCCTCGGTTAAAAAACAACTGGAGCAGCTTAAACAGCAACAGCTGGATGCTGAAAGAGAGTCGGAGTACAATCAATTTCTTTTCAATGAATTGCAGGAGCTGGATTTGAAAGAAAATGAACTGGAAGAGCTGGATGCAGAGTTGAAAATTCTTAACAATGCAGAAAACATCAAACAGCAACTCTCTGGTATATATCATTCATTGAAAGAAGATGAGCAGCCACTAGTTCAGCAATTGAAACTGTTGCTCAATAAAATTAAAGGGCTTGAATCATTTCATCCGGGCATAGGAAAGTTAAGTGAGCGTTTATCCGTTTCAGTTATTGAAATTGAGGACATCGCAAATGAGCTGGAAGACATTGAACAGAAGGTGAATTTTGATGCGGAGCGGATTGCTATTATTAATGAACGTATTTCCGCCGGTTACAAATTGCTGAAAAAGCATGGTGTGCAGGACACCGCTCAGTTGCTTGCCATCAGAGAAAGTCTGGAGCAAAAGCTGGATTCTGTCCAAAGCCTCTCCGCTTCGATAACAGCGCTCGAAAAAGAAGAAAACATCCTCCTTACTGTCTGTACCGAGACCGCAAATAAAATATCTTACAACAGAAAAAAATTCGCCAAACCATTTGCGGAGAATGTAAATAAACTCATCGCCCGCGTGGGTATGCCCAATGCTCAATTGAAAATAAATATTTCCGATGCAGCACTTTCATTGTCGGGCACAGATAATATCGAGTTTTCTTTCGATGCCAATAAAAGCAACAGGTTTGAACCTCTGGGAAAAGTTGCCAGTGGGGGAGAACTGAGCCGGTTGATGCTGAGCATTAAATCCCTTGTGGCGGAAAAATTATCATTGCCCACATTGATTTTTGATGAGATTGATACCGGTATCAGTGGCGAAGCGGCTAAGCAAGTGGGGATCATTATGAAAGATCTTTCTCATGCACATCAACTCATTGCCATTACCCACCAGCCACAGATTGCAGCAAGAGCTTCCGCGCATTATTTTGTTTATAAAGAACAGAAGGGTGGCAAAATAACTACCGGGGTAAAATTGTTAAATGAAGAGGAGCGCATTACTGCCATTGCTAAAATGCTCAGTGGAGAAAAACCCACTGCTGCGGCCATTGAGAATGCCCGTGAAATGGTGGAAAGCTGAACATAATTAGTTATTTTTACAAATAATCATTATTCAAATTATTATGGGAAACAATTTACTTAAAGGAAAAAAGGGAATTATTTTCGGCGCACTGGATGAGAAGTCTATCGCCTGGATTACAGCACTTAAATGCCATGAAGAAGGGGCGCAGATTGTACTTACCAATGCACCGGTGGCTATGAGAATGGGAGAGATTAATAAACTTGCTGAAAAAATCAGTGCTCCGGTTATAGCTTGCGATGTGAGCAACGGAGAAGATGTAGACAATCTGATTACAAAATCAATGGAACATTTTGGGGGTGGATTTGATTTTATTCTTCACTCAATTGGAATGAGTCTAAATGTGCGCAAAGGGAAACATTATACTGAAATAGACTATGCGCATAATCTCAAAACCTTTGAGATATCGTCTATGAGTCTTCACCGTGTATTGGCCGCTTGCATGAAAAAAGATGCCATCAATGAATGGGGCAGTGTAGTGGCTTTAAGTTATATCGCCGCACAACGTGTATTCCCCGACTACAATGAAATGGCTGATGCAAAATCATTGTTGGAGAGTGTGGCTCGCAGCTTTGGATATCACTACGGAGTAAAAAAGCATGTTCGTGTAAATACGATTTCTCAGTCGCCCACCCGTACTACCGCCGGTAGCGGAGTAAAAGGATTTGATGGATTTATTAACTATGCGGAAAAAATGAGTCCACTGGGCAACGCCAGCGCAGCAGATTGTGCCAATTATATCGTAGTTATGTTAAGCGATATGACCAGAATGGTGACCATGCAAAATCTTTTCCATGACGGCGGATTCTCCTTTACAGGTGTTACCAATGCTGTTATTGAGCAGATGGAAAAATAGTTTTCAATTTGACGATTTGACGATTTGAAAATTCGGCAATTTGTTTAAAGATTCAATAAAATATTATCTCATGGATGGTGCGGAGATACTGGGACATGTAGGATCTGCTTTAAGCAGTCTCACTTTCATACCACAGGTATATCAAACATGGAAGACAAAGCGCGTAAAGGATCTTAATTTCTTTATGATGCTGATTGTATTCATCAGCACTGTTATTTGGGTGATGTATGGAGTGGCAAAAAATATTCTGCCGGTAATCATCTGTAACTCCATTATTTGCGGGCTTTCAACGATTTTGATTTATTTCAAAATTGCATACAGAGATAAATAATAAACTTTAATAACTGATAAAATAAAAAACCGCTCTCAGATGTAAGAGCGGTTTTTTATTTAAACTTCAAGTAAATTAATATTCATCTTCATTGAAGAAGAAATCCTCCTGACTAGGATAGTCGGGCCAGATGTCATCCAGTCCTTCATAAATTTCTCCTTCGTCATCGAGCTCCTGAAGGTTTTCGATAACTTCAATGGGCGCACCACTGCGGATACTGTAATCAATCAGTTCGTCTTTGGTGGCGGGCCATGGTGCATCTTCAAGATGCGATGCTAATTCAAGTGTCCAAAACATTTTCTAAAAGGGTTTATTTTGCAAATGTATAAGTTACTGCGAAATAACCAAAAGTGTTTTTATCAACAATAACACTGTTTTAAATTTTTTTATGTCTGAATATATAAATGTTTAATTTTAGATTATGTTATCAGCAACGGGAATTGAAAAGAAATACGGCAATCTGCAGGTGTTGAAAGGGGTAGATATTAGTATCAATCAGGGGGAAATTGTCAGTATCGTAGGGTCTTCCGGTGCAGGAAAAAGCACTTTACTGCATATTTTAGGAACATTGGACAAGCCGGATAGCGGAAAAGTGATATTAAATGGGGAAAGGACTGACCAACTTACGGGGAAAGCCCTGGCGAAATTCAGAAACAGGCATATCGGCTTCGTTTTTCAGTTTCACCATCTTTTGCCTGAATTTACTGCCCTGGAAAATGTGTGCATACCCGGCTGGGTGGCCGGCAATAAAAGAAAACCTACGGAGGAACGAGCAAAAGAATTGCTGGCAACGCTTGGTCTCTCAGCTCGTTTGGATAATAAACCTTCCCAGCTTTCCGGCGGAGAGCAGCAAAGAGTGGCTGTTGCAAGAGCATTAATAAATAACCCATCCATCATCATGGCAGATGAGCCTACCGGAAATCTGGATTCTGCCAATGCAAAAGAATTACATCAGCTATTTATTGATTTGAGAAATCAATATCAGCAAACATTTCTGATTGTTACCCATAACGAGGAGCTGGCCAAACTTAGCGACCGCATTTTGCAAATGAAAGACGGATACATGGTTAGCTAATCTTATCCGATTATTTCATCTTAAAAGACTCCAAAAACTTAGTTGTAAAATTTCCTTTTCTGAAATCTTCATTTTGCATCAGTTGCAAGTGAAAAGGAATCGTTGTCTTCACTCCTTCAATAACATATTCGCTTAATGCTCTGTGCATGGTGTCAATTGCTTCTTCGCGTGTTTGAGCCACGGCAATCAATTTGGCAATCATGCTGTCGTAATAGGGAGGAATGACATATCCCGCATATACATGGCTGTCAACACGTACTCCGTGTCCTCCTGGGGTATGCAATACCGTTATTTTACCCGGACTCGGTCTGAAATCATTGTAAGGATCTTCTGCATTGATGCGGCACTCTATTGCGTGCATTTCGGGGTAGTAGTTTTTACCTGAAATTTTTTCGCCTGCAGCTATTTTAATTTGCTCTTTGATAAGATCAAAATTCACCACTTCTTCCGTTACACAGTGTTCCACCTGTATACGGGTATTCATTTCCATGAAATAAAAATTGCGGTGTTTGTCCACCAAAAATTCAATGGTACCCACACTTTCATAATTGATGGCTTTGGCTGCTTTGATAGCGGCTTCACCCATACTCGTTCTCAGGTCTTCCGTCATGAAAGGAGAGGGAGATTCTTCCACCAGCTTCTGGTGCCTGCGCTGAATGGAGCAGTCTCTTTCGCTGAGGTGACAAACATTTCCGTATTGATCACCGGCTACTTGTATTTCAATGTGGCGTGGTTCTTCCACGAATTTCTCCATATAAATACCGTCGTTCTTGAATGAAGCTGCAGCTTCTGTCTTTGCAGTATCGTAGGCTTTTTCAATTTCACTTTCTTCCCAAACTACTCTCATTCCTTTACCACCTCCGCCGGCAGTAGCTTTCAGGATGACGGGATAACCTATTTCTTTGGCTGATTTTTTTGCATGCTCCACACTTTCCAGCAAACCTTCCACACCGGGCACTACGGGAACACCGGCTTTGATCATGGTTTCTTTAGCCGTAATCTTATCTCCCATAGAGTTGATCATTTCGGGAGTGGGGCCAATAAATTTGATGCCATGATCGGCACATATTTTTGCAAACTTGCTGTTCTCCGCCAAAAATCCATAGCCCGGATGTATGGCATCTGCATTGGTAATTTCTGCTGCCGCCATGATATGAGGAATGTTCAGGTAGCTGTCTAAGCTGGAGGGCTTTCCAATACATACCGCCTCATCGGCAAACTTTACATGTAAACTATCCTTGTCAGCAGTGGAATAAACCGCCACTGTTTTGATGCCCATTTCCCTGCACGTTCTGATAACTCTCAGCGCAATCTCTCCTCTGTTGGCAATTAATATCTTTTTAAACATGAAATATATTTATCGATATGATTAAAATGGTTATTCTAAACTGGCTAAACTGGTTGGTTAGTTTAGATGTTTAGGAGTTTAGTATTGTATTCAAACCTAAACCTCTAAACTCCTAAACTGTTAAACGTTTACTAGCTTGGATCAACTAAGAACAGCGGCTGATCGTACTCCACCGGACTTGCATCATCCACCAACACTTTTACGATTTTGCCTTTGATATCGCTTTCGATTTCGTTGAAAAGTTTCATCGCTTCGATGATACAAACCACCTTTCCTGGTGTAACCTCATCATCAACATTAGCGAAAACAGGTTTACCCGGACCAGCCTGGCGGTAGAAGGTGCCGATCATCGGACTTTTGATTGTTATGTAATTATCTGATTTTGGTGATTCCGCCTTTGCAGCAGGTGCCGCCGCTGCAACTGGAGCAGGTGCAGGTGCCGCCGCTGCGGAAGGTTGTGAAAATGTTTGTGTAGAGCTAGCTACAATATTTTGAACCGGATCTTTCTTCTGCTTGATGGTGATTTTTCTTCCATCTTCTTCGATAGTTATTTCTCCGATAGTGGTCTTGTTCATGAGTTTTACTAACTCCTGGATTTGCTTAATGTCCATGTTATTTTTTTATATGATTAATGGATATATTTAATGGGGTGCTAAGATAGGAAATGATTATTCAATTCAGCAAAATAATAACCATAGATTTTGCTAAAAAATGGGTAAAAACGTTCGAAATTGAGATAAAATAGCCCAAAAGCGCCCTAAAAGTGAGGGTTTTTAATAAAAAATAAGGGTTGGCCAAAATCGGCTCAACCCTCAGAAATTTGTGCATAAATTGATTATTTTACCCTTTCTACATATTCCCCTGATTTGGTATTTACGCGGATAAGTTCGCCTTCGTTAACAAAAAGAGGAACGTTTACTGTTGCCCCGGTTTCAAGTGTGGCAGGTTTAAGTGTACGCGTAGCTGTATCGCCTTTCATACCCGGCTCGCTATAAGTAACCAATAGTACGATTTTATCTGGCAATTCAACGCCCATTGGCTGATCTGTTTCACCATTAATCAAAACAGAAACTTCCTGGCCTTCTTTAAGGAAGCCCGGAGCATCAATCATATTTTCAGCCACAGTGATTTGTTCAAATGTTTCGTTGTCCATAAAGCTGTAACCTGTATCATCTTTATAAAGGAACTGATAAGCCTTTTTCTCCACTCTCACCGGATAGATGGTCTCGCCGCTGTTCCAGGTAACCTCAATGGTACGTGAGTTGTCTACCCCTTTAAGTTTTGCCCATACCTTAGCCGCTGCACGAGCTGTTTTGTTTTGACCGAATTCAATTACGGTATAGAGACTGTTGTCAATTTTAAGAATCAACCCTGATCTCATATCTGCTGTAGTTGCCATAACGCTGTTTTTAAATTTGCAGCAAAAGTAATGATACTAAATTAAATAGGAAAACTTATAAAGAAATCCGCAAACTTATTCGTCGGCAATCCGGAGGCCGAAACAGCCGAAAAAATTTAGCTCTTAACAAAACAATAATCATTTTCCGATTAACTTTGCGTCGCTTGTTTGAACGATTTGCCCTCTTGGGTGTTTTAACTCTTAAAAATTCTATTTTTTAACCATAAACAAATATGTATGAAAATAACAGTAGTTGGTGCAGGAGCAGTAGGTGCAACCTGTGCAGACAACATCGCCCGCAGACAATTGTGCGATGAATTGATTTTGCTTGATATCAAAGAAGGTGTGGCAGAAGGTAAAGCCATGGATTTGATGCAAACTGCTCAATTGGAAGGGTTTGATACAAGAATCCTCGGCAGCACCAATGATTACTCCAAAACTGCCGGTAGTACTGTTGCAGTGATTACTTCGGGTATTCCCCGTAAGCCGGGCATGACAAGAGAAGAGCTGATTGGTATCAATGCCGGTATAGTGAAAGACGTAACTCAAAATTTGTTGAAATACTCACCCGATGTTATTATAGTTGTCATCAGTAATCCTATGGATACTATGACCTATCTGGCATTGAAATCGAGTGGTTTGCCTAAAAACCGTATCATTGGAATGGGTGGGGTGCTTGACAGTGCTCGTTTCCGTTATTATCTGAGCCAGGCCATTAAATGCTCTCCCAATGATTTGCAAGCCAATGTAATTGGTGGACACGGAGATACCACTATGATTCCTTTAACTAGACTGGCTACTTATTGCGGTACGCCGGTTGCAGGTTATCTGGATGAAGCTACGCTTAAAAAAGTGGCTGCTGACACGATGGTGGGCGGTGCTACACTCACAGGATTACTGGGTACTTCTGCCTGGTACGCTCCAGGTTCTGCAGGTGCCACATTGGTAGAGTCGATCGTAAGAGATCAGAAAAAAATGATGCCTTGCTGTGTATATCTCGAAGGAGAGTATGGCTTAAATGATATCTGCATAGGCGTTCCCGTTATCATCGGAAAATCAGGATGGGAGCGTGTGGTAGATTATCAATTAAATGATGATGAAAAAGCTGCTATGCAGAAAAGTGCAGAAGCTGTAAGAAATATGAACAGCGTATTGTCTACGTTGACTGCTTAATAATATTCTTCTCTTTATATTTAATTGCCCAAGGTTTTAACCTTGGGCAATATTTTTAAATTCCGTTCACTTGTGCTTCTTTGTAAATTTTCTGCACCAATCCCTGTAATACTTTGCCGGGGCCGCATTCGGTGAATATGCCGGCGCCATCTGCAACCATTGCCTGTACACTCTGTGTCCACCTAACCGGTCCCGTTAGTTGCGCAATGAGATTTTCTTTGATTATTGCAGGATTGCTTACCGCCTGCGCTACTACATTCTGGTAAACCGGGCAAATAGGCTCATTAAAATGAGTATCATGTATTGCTTTGGCCAGTTCCTCTTTTGCTGAAGCCATTAACGGAGAATGGAAAGCCCCGCCCACAGGCAAAACCAATGCTCTTTTTGCACCGGCAGCTTTCATTTGTTCGCAGGCAATTTCAATGCCTTTCAATGAACCGCTGATCACCAATTGACCGGGACAGTTGTAATTAGCAGCTACAACAATTTCTCCGCTTTCACGAGAGATGTTGGCGCAAATCTCTTCTACTTTATTGTCATCCAGTGCCAAAACGGCGGCCATGGTAGAGGGTTGTAGTTCGCAGGCCTTCTGCATGGCTTTGGCGCGAATGGCCACCAGCTTCAGTCCGTCTTCAAAACTCAGGGTTTTGTTGGCCACCAGTGCGGAGAATTCTCCAAGCGAATGACCGGCTACCATATCCGGAGCAGCATTGTCTATAGTGTTGAACGCAGCTACAGAATGGATAAAGACAGCAGGCTGAGTAATGTCGGTTTGTTTGAGTTGCTCATCGGAGCCGGAGAACATGATATCCGATATCCGAAAGCCGAGAATTTCATTTGCTTTTTCAAACAACGATTTGGCAACCTCGTTGCTTTCATACAAATTTTTTCCCATTCCGCTGAATTGGGATCCCTGTCCGGGAAATACATAAGCATGGTTCATATCAATAAAATTATTTTACAAAGAAAATAAAAAATCCCTCAAAAAGAGGGAAAGATATTTTTTATTTGATTGAGTGATTAGTGCAAATGAGCAGTTATGAGTTTCATAAACTCCATCCTTGTCTCGTTTTTTTCAAACTCACCGCAGAAAGCGGAAGTGGTGGTAACAGAATTTTGTTTGGATACACCGCGCATCATCATACATAAATGAGATGCCTCAATCACCACTGCTACACCAAGAGGATTGAGCGTTTCCTTGATAACGTTCAATATTTGCTCTGTGAGTCTTTCCTGTACTTGCATTCTTCTGCTGTATATGTCTACTACACGGGCAATTTTACTCAGTCCGGTGATGTATCCGTTGGGAATATAGGCCACATGGGCTTTCCCGTAGAAGGGAAGCATATGATGCTCGCACATGCTGTAAAGCTCTATATCTTTCACAATCACCATTTCACTAACGGCTTCGTGAAACTTAGCCGATTCCAAAACAGCTTTTGCATCTAGCCCATATCCTTGAGTGAGGTATTGCATGGCCTTGGCAACCCTCTCAGGAGTTTTTTCCAATCCCTCTCTTTCGGGATCTTCGCCCAGTAATCCAATGATGTCTTTATAGCTTTTTGTCAATGCCAGCGTAGTCTCTGTATCGTATTGTTCAATTCTGGTGTAAGCCATAGTAGTAGGTTTTATTTATCAGACAGGGTATTCTACGAAATTTCTTTCTGTTTCGTATAGTCGTACCTGTAAGTCCAATGCAGGATTTATTTTATCTTTTAATAAATTATAAATTACAATAGCAATATTTTCAGCGGTAGGATTGAGTTGAGCAAACTCTTTACAGTCTTCATTGAAATTCTTATGGTCGAATCTTTCAACTACCTCTTTTTGAATGATGTCGCTGAGGACTTTCATGTCTATGACATAGCCCGTTTCGGGGTGGGGAATGCCGGTCACTTTCACGATCAGTTCATAATTGTGTCCGTGGTAATGAGGGTTATTGCATTTCCCAAACACCTCAAGGTTGGTGGCATCGTCCCAGTTGGGGTTATGCAGGCGGTGAGCTGCATTGAAATGCTCCTTTCTGTAAACGGAAACCTTATGATTCATCAGAGTAAAACAATTAAATAAATAAAATGTTCGGTAGCGGGTACCTACGACATGGAAGCCGTTTATAAATATACAAAATGTATGTGCTAAAAATGCTATTCTCCGTAATATTCCACGTAAATGCGAGGCGTTTCGTAGAGTTTCAGAGAATGTAACTGAATGGCTTCCGGCAGATGAGGAGTCAGCTGTTTCCAGATTCCTTTTACCAGATTTTCGATGGAGCATATCTGATTCTTTAAAAAATCTACCTCCATATTCAGATTCTTATGATCCAGTTTATCGGTAACATGATCTTTTATGATAATGCTGAGTTTTTTCACATCAAAAACAAAGCCCGTATCAGGATTGGGATCGCCTTTTATGGTTACGTGCAGTTCAAAATTATGACCATGCCAGTTTTCATTGGCACATTTGCCAAAAACGGCTTCATTCTTTTCCCTGCTCCATGCAGGATTGAAAAGCTTGTGTGCCGCATTAAAATGTTCAATTCTGGTGATATATACCATTTAAAAACCAAATTTGCCGCAAAGTTAGACACTATTCCCTGAAATCTAAAGCGGAATTGCGAAATTTGCAATATGCGCATCCTGGTTACCGCCCCCACTATATTTGAAATTGCTCCTTTTACGGAAAAATTTCCTTTTGCCGAAAGTCTTGTTACAGGAGTGGGAACTGCGTTCACCGTTTATCACCTTACAAAAAGGTTGCACAACAATCATTTTGACATGGTCATTCAGGCGGGCGTGGCCGGAAGTTTTTCAAATGATATGCAGTTGGCAGATGTGGTAAAGGTTCGTTCTGATTTGTTTGCCGACTTGGGTGCCTTTGAAAAAAATAATTTTGCTTCAATCTTTGATCTGGGTTTAGCGGGAATGAATGAGATTCCATTTAAATCTGGAAAGTTGATCAACCAGACTATTGATGGGGTATTGAAAAACGTAAAGCCTGTTGATGCCTTGACTGTCAATGCGCTTACGGATGAGTTGGAAAGAATTAATCATTTTTTAAAAAAATACAACGCACAGATTGAAACCATGGAAGGGGCAGCATTTCATTATGTTTGTCTGCTGGAAAAAACACCTTTTATTCAATTGCGTGCCATCAGCAATTATGTTGGAGAACGGAATAAAACAAAATGGAAATTAAAAGAAGCCATCCGAAATCTCAACGCCGAATTAATTGAATTGTATGCTTCGCTCGCATAAATAAATTTGAGATAAATTATTCAATATGCCAACCATCCAATTCTCACCTTGTCCGAATGACACTTTCATTTTTGATGCGCTGGTCAATAAAAAGATTGATACGGATGGAATTGATTTTGAAGTGACACTTAAAGATGTGCAGGCGCTGAATGAAGATGCTATTTGCGGAGAAGCTGATATCACTAAAATCAGCTTTGGCGTTTTGCCCGAGATAATCAATCACTACAAACTGCTTGACAGTGGCGCTGCACTGGGGTCGAGTGTGGGACCATTGGTAATCACTTCGCAAAAAGATTCTGTAGATGTTACATCTAATTCTGTAGCCATTCCGGGAAAGAATACTACGGCACACCTGCTTTTTTCTCTTGCTTATCCGAAGGCACAGCAAAAAATCTTTTTACGCTACGATGAAATTGAAAACTTTGTTGCTGAAGGTAAAGGCTACGGAGTCATCATTCATGAAAACCGTTTTACCTATGCGGAAAAAGGGCTGCATAAAATAATTGATCTCGGTGAATACTGGGAGCAAAAAACCGGAGTGCCTATTCCTTTGGGAGGGATTGTAATCAAAAGAAATTTTGATGATTCATTTCAACAGAAAATAGACCAGTTGATTCGTAAAAGTATTGAGTATGCTTATCAAAAATATCCTTTGCTGAATGATTTTGTCATTTCCAATGCGCAGGAGATGAGCGAAGATGTGATGCGTAAACACATTGATTTGTACGTCAACAGCTATTCGTTGTCGTTAGGGGAGAAGGGGAGGGGTGCTATCAGAAAATTGTTTGAAAACAATAGCCTTAATAAACTTTCAGACCGTGAGATTTTCGTTTAATCAAGTTAATTGAAATATCAACCCTTTAAAGCTGCCGCATACACTTCCAGGCATCTTTTTCTTGCCATTTCGTGCACAACCATAGGAGCGGGGTAGGTGAGTTCCTGAAATTCGGGTACCCATTTTTTAATATATAATAAATCCGCATCAAATTTTTTCGTCTGCAAATAAGGATTGAAAATCCTAAAATAAGGAGCAGCATCGCAACCGCTTCCTGCGGCCCATTGCCAGCCTCCGTTATTGGCGGCAAAATCAAAATCAAGCAGCTTCTCCGCAAAATAAGCTTCTCCTAGTCTCCAGTCTAATAGCAGGTGTTTGCATAGAAATGAAGCCGTAATCATCCTTACTCTGTTGTGCATAAATCCCGTGGCATTCAGCTCCCGCATGCCGGCATCAACAATAGGATATCCTGTTTGACCTTTGCACCATTTGTCAAATTCTCCGTTGTCATTTCGCCACTGAATAAAATCATAGGCGGGCTTAAAAGATTTGCCTTTGCCAACATGAGGAAAATGCCAGAGAATCATGTGATAAAAATCACGCCAGATCAGTTCATTCAAAAAAGTTTCAGACAGTGATATCGCTTTAGCAGCCAATTTGCGGATGCTGATGGTTCCGAAGCGAAGATGAACGCCAAGTCTGGAGGTGCCGGCAATGGAAGGGATATCTCTCTTCGTGGCATAATGTCTAACCAACTCATCATGTACATTATTAGCCGGGAAAGCCATGCCGGATTTTTCAAATCCTATTTCTTTCAATGAAAGAACAGTGCCTTTAGTGTTTTTAAGAAATTGACCGAAATGCTTGTTTGTAGGAAAAGAATTAAATGTGCCGGATGTAAGCGCTGCTTTCCACTTTCTGCTGTATGGTGTGAATACCGTATAAGGTTTACCATCGTCTTTTATCACTTCATCTTTCTCAAAAATCACTTGATCTTTAAAGCTGTAAAATTTTTTATTGTGCCGATTTAATAAAGCAGCAATTTTTTTATCTCTGTCAATCGCATAAGGTTCATAGTCGTGATTCGTATATACGGCATTGACATTATTTTCCTCCATCAACTCCTCAAAGATATCTTCAGGGGTGCCAAAAAAAACATGCAGAGAGGAACCGATTTTTTTTAATTCATTCTGTATAGAGCTCAATGCATCATGGATGAATTCAACTCTTCTGTCTTTTTTATTGGGAAGTTTACTGAGAATGTTTTTGTCAAAAATAAAAACAGGCATTACCGGAAAATCACTTTTAAGGGCATGTGTGAGACCGGCATTGTCCTCCAGCCGGAGATCTCGTCTGAACCAGAAAATATTGACAGTTTGCATGAATGGACTTTCTTTGAATCAATCAACAAAACAAATCGCGCTTTGTTTGATAAAGTTTTTGAAACAGCTCGTTTATTTTAGTGTGCCTGTAGTTTTTATTTCCGATGGATGCCACCCACTTGAATGGAGTAATGGAGTTGCTGAGAAATACTTCATCCGCTTCCAGTAATTCAGTTTCGGTGATTTCTTTTTCTATGACAGTCATCTCAAGTGCATCCAAAGACTTGATGATTGTATGGCGCATAATGCCAGCCACACAACCTTCTGAAAGCGCTGGAGTAATGATTTTATTATTTTTTATCAAAAAAATATTGGCAATGGTACTGTCGCAAATGCTGCCTTTATTATTAAAAAGAATGGCATCATTGCATTTATTTTTTTTCGCTTCGATGGCTCCCATCAGATAAGGCAGGTAGTTATTGTGTTTGCAATTGCTGAATTTGTCAATGCTCTTAACAGCATCCTTATAAAATATCATTTGCAGGCCATTTTCATTCAGCAAAAGATTTGATTCCGGCAGTTGCCAGGATTGAATAATGTAGTTGGGGTAATGATTGACCGCATCGTACAGGCCGCCATTTCCGCGAACAATCGTGAGTCTGACTCTGGCAAAAGGGTGATTGTTTTTTTCAACCAGTGCTTTTATTTGTTGTATGAGCGAATCTTTGGTAAAAAGCTTTGGAAGTTCAAATTCCAGCAGCTCCAATCCATCCCAAAGTCGTGAGAGGTGTTCTTCTGCTCTCAGAATGCGGCCATTGGAAAATTTCATGGTTTCAAACAGGCCATCGCCGTAACGCAATCCTCTGTTGTCAGCTTCTATCACGGGAGTGCCGGATGCTATGATTTTTCCGTTGTAGTTGATGGAGAGCATAGAGAGAAGGTGAAATAAGAAATAAAAAATAAGAAAGTAATGAAGACCATTAAACTCCTAAACTTTTAAACCCTTAAACGTTTAAAAGTTTATTCCTCTATAATCTTATTCTTCACGGCATACATAATAAGTCCGGCGGTGGTTTTGGAGCCGGTTTTTACTTTTAGTCTGTCTCTGATGGCTTCTACCGTACGGGGACTTAACTCTACTATATCGGCGATTTCTTTGGTACTTTTTTCCTCGCACATCAAACGGAGAATGGTAGTCTCTTTTTCATTGAGCTGCGCTTCTGACCCGGCCAGGGCTAGCGGCGCGGGGGTGTTTTTTTGTTTGAGATTATTCAGCAAAGCTTTATTTGTCAGCGAATTGAAATAATATTCCTGTTCATAGCAGGTTTTAATGGCTTCATAAATTATTTCGCTGTCGCTGGTTTTGGTCAGGTAGCTGTTGGCTCCCAGCTCCATCAGTTTGGCCACCATGCTGTTGTCATCCACCATGGTAAGCATGATTACTTTTGTATTGGGAGATATTTTCTTTATTTCGGGAAGGGCGGTAATTCCGTCCATAATCGGCATTTGTATGTCCAGCAGGATTACATCCGCTTCCAAATTCTTGATTAAATTGACCAGGTGCATGCCATTGTCGGCTTCTGCTATTACCTGTATATCTTTTTTTGTGCTTAAAGCAGTTTTAACACCGGCTCTGTATAATACATGGTCATCGGCGATGATCACTTTAATCGGACTTGAAATTTCTTTACTCATACTATAAAATTAATGATTTGGATGCAAATGGTATTTATACCTTAACGCCGGAATGCAAGTTCAGATTATTCCCTTAGTAAAATTAGCGTGTAAATACCCTATGAGGGGTATGTTGTTTTTACGGTAAACAAGAATAAGGTTGAAGAGGTTGAAGAGGTTGAAGAGGTTGAAGAGGTTCAAGAGGTTGAAAATCCCAACCCCAAACCCAAGACCCCAAACCCCAAACCCCAAACACGCGTAGCGTAACCAAACCCCAAACACCGCGCAGCGCTCTATAAACGACTAAGACGACCTTGCGGCCGCCTTAGTACGATAGTTCCCAGGGTACAAAAATTAGAAACTAACCGTACTACAAAGGTTCGCTTTTGATGAGTCTGAAAAATGGGAAAAACACACCAATTAGAGGGTGTTTTTCTCCCCGATCGAAGCTTTAAAAAACATGGCTGATTGAAAAAAAGGTGGTAATCTTGTGGTTATGCCAAATAAGTATACAGAAGCAGTGTTTAATTTTCAATGCTTTGTGATTTTAAATTCATTTTTACTAAATCTTAAAGTTTTTTTTAAGAAAGATAGGGAATTATATATTAAATATTTTTTACTTTTTAACTTGGTAGCTTTGGGGATAATGATTCCATATTTTCTTATGGTTAATTTTTTTGCTAAAATTGTTTTCCCTTTTTATTTGAATAATTTCTCTGTCATTTTTGGATTTTCTTTTCTTTCTTTATTTATTATCAATCAAACTATTGATTTTTCCCGAAAGACTTTATTGTTCTTATTATACTTTATATTCTTATCCTGTATTGTTTATTTCTTATTTTTCTTACAAAAAAATTTAGTAAATTTCTATGCCTTTACAATAAACTATTTTGGACTGATTTGTTTTTGTCTTATTTATTACTATATGATTTATAAAACTGAAAAGGTTTTAGATGTTACTAAAATGGCATCATTTTGGATTGTTACAGGAGTCTTTTTTTGCTCTTCTTTATGTTTCCCAACCTATCTTTTTTCTAGCATATATGTTACTTATTATCAGTCTATCTTTATGACTAAATATGTTATGCTTGTTAATTTTATTCCTAGCATCAGTTATACCATTATGCATTTGTTTTTCATTAAAGCCTATTCATGCAAAATTTACAAAACGGGATAGTTGAAGTTTTTTTACTTACTATTTTGTTGATTTCCGCGCTCATTGTTTTTATTACAATTATTATTATTAAAAGTAAGGAAAAACAAAGGATTAATTTGTTGAATATTCAAGAACTCAAACTAAATCACGAAAATGATATGCTAAGGTCTCAGTTGGAAATTCAGGAACAGACCTTTCAGAATATTTCCCGTGAAATTCACGACAATATCGGGCAGAAATTAACACTGGCTAAACTCCAGCTCAACACCATTGATTTATCTCACGAACCTTCAAGCCAGTCTATGGTGGAGGATGCTGTAAAAATTATTGGGGGGGCCATCAGAGATTTAAGTGATATCAGCAGAAGTATGAGTTCGGAGGTAATTATGAACAGTGGATTCATAAAAGCGCTGGAGTTTGAGATCAATCAGTTGAATAAAACCAGGTTGTATAGCATCAAGTTAATAATCACAGGTGATACTGAGTTCATGGATTCCGGAAAGGAATTATTGTTATTCAGAATTGTACAGGAGGCACTCAGCAATATCATGAAACATTCCGAAGCTTCGGAAGTGAGTGTTGATGTTAATTACACCAAAATAGATTTAAGTCTGACAATTAACGATAATGGCAAAGGTTTTGACGATGAAAGCAAACTCAATGCCAATGGCTTGAATAATATGGCAAAAAGAGCAAAAATGCTAGATGGTGTGTTTGAGATTGATTCTAAAAAAGGAGAAGGAACAACTATAACAATAAAAATCCCACTTTATGAATCCACAAAAGTATAAAGTTATTTTAGCTGATGATCATGCCCTGCTTAGAGAAGCACTCGCCAATTTGGTCAACTCATTTGATGAATTCCAGGTAATTGCAACTGTTGGAGATGGCAATAAGCTGGTGGAGACCATTCAATCCGGTACTATCCCTGACATTATTTTACTTGATTTGAATATGCCTGGCATGGATGGCTTCGCATCTGCCAAATGGCTGCAACAGCATCATCCTGAAATACGCATTCTCATTCTTACCATGTACGACTCCGAAATTGCCCTTATACGGCTGCTGCAGGCAGGAGTGAAAGGTTTTTTGAAAAAAGATATTCATCCCTCCGAACTAAGGGCTGCATTGAAATCCGTTTCGGAAGAAGGATACTATTATGCCCACAACACCACAGGAAAACTCGCTTCACTTTTTGAGAAGAGCTCTGAAAAAAAATCACTGATTGATCGGGCTATATTAACTGACAAGGAAATCGAATTTTTAAGATTGGCAAGTACAGATATGACCTACAAGGAAATCGCACACCAACTCAGTTTGTCACCTCGGGCAATAGACGGTTACAGAGATGCACTGTTTGAAAAACTGGATGTCAAGAGTCGTGTTGGTATGGCTATTTATGCTGTGAAAAACGGGGTAGTGACTTTTTGATAAAATGCCGATTTTGAAATTTGAAAATTTGGAGATGTGGAGATGTGGAAATTTGGGAATATAAAACACTAGGAAGGTAGTGCTCATTTAACTGTGTCATGGTTGTTATTGAACACTTTCTAATCTTCACACCCTAACATCTTCTAATCTTCAAATCTCCAAATTTTCAAATTATTCAATATTATTCAATCAATTTATTCCTCATCCCATACATAATCAGTCCGGCGATTGTTTTTGCATTCACCTTACTCTTCATGTTTTGACGGATGGTTTCTATGGTGCGTGGGCTTAAAAATATAATCTTGGAAATTTCTTCGGTGGTTTTATCTTCTGCCAGGAGCTGCAGAATGTTTAGTTCTTTTTCGTTGAAACTCACGGGAGTGTTGGTTCCGTAATGCTGTCTTATATTTTTCTTCTGCATAAGTCTGCCCATTACAGCTTTATTCACCAGTTCATTGAAGTAGAAGTCATCATTCATGCAGGTGAGGATGGCTTCGTAAATCTCTTCAGGATCGGTGGTTTTGGTGAGGTAGGCATTGGCACCCATTTCCATCATCTTACTAATCATTTGCTGATCGTCATACATGGTCAGCACGATTATTCTGATTTCTTCATATTCTTTCCTGATTATTTGTATAGCGTTGATGCCATCAATTTCAGGCATGCGGATATCCATCAGCAGTACTTCCGGTTGTTTTATCGAGATCTTATGCATCATGTCTTTACCATCTTCTGCTTCCCAAAGCATTTTCAGATTGGATTTGTCGGATAAAGCCATTTTGATTCCATCACGAAAAATCTTATGGTCATCTGCGATAGCAATCTTGATTTGATTTTCTGAGGACATATCGGTTATTTATGGTTAGTAAGGAAAACATTCCCAAATTATAAGTTTAAATGTAATAAACTTTACTAAGCTGATTTTTTTTCATCCTGCATAATATTATTTATCCACGGGTTTTTCCACACATATTCCTTAGTTAGTATATCTACGAAGTAAAAATACAAAAAATTTATAGTAAAATTACTATATTTATTCGTAATTTTACCCTATTATTTTGAGAAAAACAACCTCCATTTGTGAGGAAAATCCTTTACAGTACTGTATTTTATCAGAATCGTAGAATTACGATTCGGTTTGAATCCCTTGCAGAGACCTTCAATTCTTGTGAAGTTTACCCTGCAATTAATCAAACTTTAAAATTATTTTTATGTTGGTACTTATTACAGCTTCTTTAGTTAGTAGTTATTTTCTGATTAGAAAATAAATTTCTGTTTTGAATTTGAATGATTGTTGTATATTTTTGATAGAAATATAGGACAATCGCTAGAATTACTGAATATATAACTTTTCTAACCGAAATTTTTCCTTTAATCTTTTGTGTATATTTTATTAAAAAAATAAACACAAAGGCTTTAAAGGTTTTTTTTATTTACTCAATCCTTTTGGCATTATTTGTCTTAATTGGAACCTTCTCCGCTTATTTTTTAAATTCTAAGTCACAATATTTTGCTACTATAAAAATTTATACCCTTACAGAATATATCTTATTTTCAATCTTTCTTCATCATTGTTATAGTAACATCTTTTTTAAAAAAATCATAATCTTATCAATTTTCCCTTTCTTTCTTTTTTGTTTAGTTGACTTCATGAAAAACAGCTTTACTTACTCAGTAATGCCACTTTTAATTGAGTTTATGTCTTTTATATTTTTTTTGGTTTATTTTTTCTATGAAAAAATGAAAACAATTGCGGAACGACCCATTTATCAAAATATTTCTTTTTGGATTTGCGTGGGTCTGTTTCTTTATTTCACTGGTAATTTTTTCTTTTTACTTTTTTCTAGATACGGGACTGATGTTGTTTTCAAAAATCAGATTCAATCTATTTATATCGCTGTTACGATTACAAAAAATATTATTCTAAGTTTTTCATTTTTTGCTAATGAGTTCAAGGAGGATGATGATGCACCAAAGTTTCCTTCCAATCTGAATCTCGATGCATTTGGTCCTTATAAAAACCTACATTAATTATGTATTTATTAGACACAGGCAATCCCGGTATTTCGCAGTTGATGTTTTTTGGAACATTGGGTATGCTTACATTGGCAATAGGGATTATTGGTTTCGTTATTTATCATCAGCGAAAAGTAATTCGCTATCAGATGCAGATGAAAAAACTGGAAGCTGAAAAGCAGCAGGTATTACTGCAGGCATCTATTCGTTTTCAGGAAGAAGAACGCCAGCGCATAGCCGCTGATTTGCATGATGATGCCGGTCCCTTGTTAGCAACCGCACGTCTGTATCTCAATGAAAATCTGGTGAATCAGGAAAAAGCACAACAATTGCAAAGTATCATCAGCGCCAAACAAATCATTGATGATGCTATTATGCTTATCAGAAATATCAGCCACAGTCTGATGCCACCCACCTTAAAGAACTTTGGTTTGGAAAGTGCCAGTACCGATTTGCTGCAGAAAATCAATGGCAGCGGGAAAATAAGTGCCACGGCTCGTTTTCATGATTACCGCCAGCGCATGAGGATAGATCAGGAGTTATTGGTGTTTCGCGTGATACAGGAACTGGTCAACAATATTTTGAAACACAGCAGCTCCGGATTCATACATCTCACTCAGAATGTAAATGCGGAAAATATGTACATCCGTATTCATCATGATGGCAAAGGGATTGTACAGGCAGATTATGACAAGCTTAACCATAATACCCAGGGGCTCGGTCTTAAAAATATTGCCAGCAGAATGAAAGTATTAAACGGAAGAATATATTTTGAAATAGATCCCAGTCAGACTTACTATAAAATTACCCTGGAGGTTCCAAGAGAAAAGGAGTAATCCTTCCTACAAGAGTTCTGTCATCCGTTTATCCCTGAATTGTCTAAATGAAAAAGTATTGTTAGATTTACATAATACTTTTTTAAAAGACATTAATTTTCTTGAGTGAATCTAATCAAATAAAAGTTGCCATAGCGGACGATCATAAAATCTTTCGGAAAGGAGTGATTCTGTCTATGCGCCCCTACGTGAATATAAAATTTGTAGGAGAGGCGGACAATGGAGAAGAGCTGATCAATAAAATCCCTGAAATGCAGCCGGACATTGTTTTGTGTGATCTGAAAATGCCTGTAAAAGACGGCATTGATACCACCAAACAAATCACCAAACAGTTTCCTCATATTCGTGTGATTATTCTTACCATGTATGAAGATGATCGTTTTGTAGGACACTTGATGGATTGTGGTGCAGCGGGCTATTTACTCAAAAGCACAGACCCTTCCGAAATAAAAAAAGCCATCATGGATGTGATGCGCACAGGATTTTATCTCAATCCCTTTGTAAATAAAGTGCTGATTAAGAAAAATTATTCCAAACAAAAATTTAATCCCAGTCTGAACTCGGAAGTAGTATTGAGCGCAAGGGAGAAAGAAGTTTTGACACTGGTATGCCTGGAGTTTACCGCACAGGAAATCTCTGCTAAAATGGAAATCAGTCCCCGCACCGTTGAGGCAATTAAAGACAGACTGATGGAAAGATTTGGTGTAAAAAACTCAGTAGGACTGGTGTTCTATGCGATGAAAAATCAACTGATTGATTAAACATTTTCATCAGAACAATCCGAATAATTTTGAATCGATCATTGAAATGACTTTGCCCAGGTCTTCTTCATTTTCGGCAAACTTATTCGAATCGGCATCTATAATAAGCAACGGACCTTCTTTGTAATTTTCAATCCAGTTGTTATAGAGGTCATTCAATTTTTTTAAATAATCCAGTCGGATGTTTTCTTCGTACTCTCTTCCTCTTTTCTGTATTTGTCCCACCAGCGTAGGCACAGAAGCTTTCAGATAAATCAGCAAATCCGGTGGTTTTACCATGGTCTTCAATGTTTCAAAAAAGCGATAATAATTATCAAAATCTCTTTTACCCATCAGCCCCATGTCGTGCAGATTGGGAGCGAAAATATTTGCATCTTCAAAAATCGTTCTGTCCTGTATCACTGTTTCGGTACCGTGTTGTATATCCAGTAATTGATTCAGGCGGTTGTTGAGAAAATATATCTGAAGATTAAAACTCCATCTCGGCATGTCCTCATAAAAATCATTCAGGTAGGGATTATGGTCAACATCCTCAAACTGCGGAATCCATTTGTAATGTTTGCTCAATAACTCTGTAAGTGTGGTTTTTCCCGCACCTATATTTCCTGCTATTGCAATGTGCTTTGGTTTTTTTGTTTTCGCCATAACCCTGTTTAAAAATTAACTACGTGCGAATGTATTAATTTATCTTAATGAAAAAATCAGTTTTTCAATTATCTTAAAAATAATTCAGTCCGATTGCTTCCCTTACGAGTTTCATCGTCTTTTGAGCGCTTTCGGAAGCCCTGGCAGCTCCTTTTTGCATTGTCTCCACCAGGTATTTATCGTTTGCCAGTATATCGTCGGCTTTTTGGCGTATGGGAGCAATGAATTTCACCATATCTTCCGCCAGCTGTTTTTTCAGGTCGCCATAGCGGATGCTGCAATTATTGTAATCTTCCTGATATTTTTTAATAACGCCCTCCTCGCTGACAAGATGCATCAGCAGAAAAATATTTTCAATGTAATCAGGCATTGGGCTGTTGGGTTCTGTGGGACCTGCATCTGTCTTGGCTTTCATCACTTTCTTACGAATAGTATCATCATCATCTGCGAAGTAGAGCGTAGACATATTGTTTTCGCTTTTGCTCATCTTTCCTGAGCCGTCCAGTCCGGGAACTTTTACCAATGCCTCATTGAAATTGAAAGCATGTGGTTCGGGAAAAATCTGACCATAACGATGATTGAACCGCTGTACAAAGTTTCTGGCCATTTCCAGGTGCTGTTCCTGGTCTTTTCCCACGGGTACCAGTCCGGCGCGATGAATGATGATGTCTGCTGTCTGCAATACAGGATAGGTGAGCAGTCCGGCATTTACATTTTCGGGATGCAGACGTGCCTTATCTTTAAAAGTAACGGTTTTTTCCAGTTCTCCTTTATACGCCAGCATATTCAGATACAGATAGAGTTCTCCTGTTTCCCGCACATGACTTTGGCAATAAAATGTTGCTTTATCGGGATCGAGACCGCAAGCGATATTTTCTGCCAGCACTCTTTTTACATGTTCTTTTAACAGGCTGGTGTCGGGGTGGGTAGTTAATGAATGCAGATCGGCTACCATAAAATAACACTCGTACTGTTCCTGCATCCGCACGTAATTTCGGATGGCGCCGAAATAGTTGCCCAGGTGCAACATCCCTGTTGGCCGGATGCCGCTCATCACCACATTGGATGACAAAACTCCTTGCTTTTTCTCTGTTTGTTGATCTGTCATTATGCAAAAATAAAGAGGACGAAGATAGTAAAAGTAGGGGGTAAAAACTTTACTTTTGTAATATGGAAATCAATGATGAAATGATTGATAAACTGGCCGTTTTATCGAGGTTGCGTTTCACAGAAGAAGAAAAGACGGAGCTGAAAACCGACCTCCGGAAAATGCTGCAATTTGTGGACAAGCTGAATGAACTGGATACTTCCGGTACGGAGCCCTTGCTGCATATTACCGATAATGTAAATGTGCTGAGGGATGATGAGGTGAAGGCAGATTTCACCAGAGAGGAGGCATTGTTCAATGCATCTGTGAAAGACGAGGAATTTTTTAAAGTACCTAAGGTGATAAAAAAATAATGGCAGCATCAATACTTCATCTGGAAAACATCACCAAGAGTTATTACCTGGGAAAACATGAATTGCAGGTATTGAAGGGCATCTCCATGGATATTTTCAAAAACGAATATGTGGCATTGATGGGTCCCAGTGGTTCGGGAAAATCAACCCTGATGAATATTTTGGGTTGCCTGGATTCCCCCACGGGTGGCAAATATGTGCTCAATGGCAATGATGTAAGCCGTATGCCGGATGATGATTTGGCGGCGGTGCGCAATAAGGAAATTGGGTTTGTATTTCAGCAGTTTAATTTATTACCGAGACTCACAGCTGCGGAGAATGTGGCTTTGCCGTTGGTATATGCCGGCGTATCGAAGAAAGAGCGAGCGGAGCGAGCGGCGGCTGTTCTTACAAAAGTCCGTTTGGATGACCGTATGCACCATAAACCCAACGAGCTCAGTGGCGGTCAGTGTCAGCGTGTGGCCATTGCCAGGGCATTGATCAATAATCCTTCTATTATATTGGCAGATGAGCCCACAGGAAATCTGGATTCCAAAACTTCCCATGAAATAATGGAGATACTGGGAAAAATTCACGATGAAGGAAATACGGTAGTCCTGGTCACTCACGAAGAAGACATATCCTCTTTTGCACATCGCGTGATAAGATTAAAAGACGGAATGATTGAAACCGACAAAATCAATCCGAATCCTTCCGTCATTGCAACTGTTGTCTAAACCATTTTTCATTTCTGTTGTTTACGAAAAATAGCAATTTAACTAAATCAACAAATGGCATTTAAAATATATACAAAAACCGGAGATACAGGATCTACAGGTTTAATAGGCGGAACCAAGGTAGCCAAGAGTCATCTTCGTATTGACAGTTACGGAACAGTGGATGAATTGAATTCTTATCTGGGCCTCTGCAATGACTACATCACCGATGAACTTAGCAACAAACAATTAAGAGAAATTCAAGACCGTTTGTTTACCATCGGTTCATCTCTTGCCTGTGACCCTGAAAAAGAACCATCTATGAAAATGCCTGATTTGAAGGAATCAGATGTGGAGTTGCTTGAACGTGAAATAGACCGTATGAATGAGTCACTCGCTCCGATGAAGTTTTTCATATTGCCAGGCGGGCATCCAACCATTTCTCATCTCCATGTAGCAAGATGTATTTGTCGCCGTGCCGAACGCATTTGTGTTCGTATGCGGGAAGAAGGACTTTTTATCGACCCTCTTGTAATAAAATATATCAACCGATTGAGTGATTACATTTTTGTTCTTGCCCGTTTTACCGGACAGCAGTTGAATGTAGAGGAAATTCCGTGGAAACCGAGAACCAAGGTTTAAAAGGTTTAAGAAGTTTAAGAAGTTGAAGAAGTTGAAGAAGTTGTATTCTTCATCAATATTCAACAACCTTCAACAATTTTCAACTCTTCCAAAAAACCTGCCCCAATCCTTTTCCAATTTAATGAAATTCAATACTTTTGCACCCCTTGCCGGGGTAGCTCAGCTGGTTAGAGCACAGGATTCATAACCCTGAGGTCGGCAGTTCAAGTCTGCTCCCCGGTACTAAGCCCAAGTCCTTTATTAGTAAGGATTTGGGCTTTTTTAATAATCTCATATTAGTTGTAGTATTTTTTAATAGCTAACAAAAAAGCTAACAAAATTTCTACATCATGATCAATTTGCCCAATGATTGTAAATGCAGTAAAATCTCTGTTCATCCAAAGAACTGGCAATCAAAAAGTGCTAAAACTACCACAGACTGGTACTTAAGTTACAGATTCTACCACCCTGAATATCCTCAACCTAAACAAGTTATGGTAAAAGGGATGAATCATTTTAAGGAACTTTCTCAAAGACAGGAAGCTACCAAAACTTTACTATCTCAGGAATTAGATAAACTCTTAAAGCAGGCATTTAACCCATTTGTAAAACTCAACAAGGTTATTGTAGGCTCCCCTGAAATTAGTCCTGAAACTAATATATCTGAAGCTTTGCAATCCGTTTACAAAAAAATCAAAGTTTCTGAAAAAACCCATAACGATATCAAGTATGTACTTCGGTTGGTTGATAGTTACTTTCTTTAACCCTTCAGGAGTTGTATTGTAGTCAGCAAAATCAGGAATTATTATTTTCTCTTTCTTCAGGAAGTGGTAAAACAATGAGTGCACTTCTTACAGCATTTGGATTATGTAATGATTGGTCTAAAATTGCTGTTATTGACACAGAAAACCATTCAGCTGAACTTTATGCACATCTTGGGAATTACAATGTTCTTCCAATTTCATCTCCTTTTACCCCGGAAAAGTACATTGAAGCAATTGATGTATGTACAGAAGCCGGGATAGAGGTTATTATCATTGATAGTCTTACACATGAATGGGAATATCTTCTGGACTATCACTCATCTCTGCAAGGGAATAGTTTTACTAATTGGTCTAAGGTAACACCTAGGCACAATGAATTTGTTCAGAAAATTCTTCAGTGTCAACCTCATGTAATTTCTACCATGAGAACTAAACAAGATTACGTTCTTAGTGAAAAAAATGGGAAGATGGTTCCTGAGAAAGTTGGACTCAAAACTGTTCAGAGAGATGGCATGGATTACGAGTTCACTCTGGTATTTGAACTTGATATGAAAAATCATGCTATAGCTTCTAAGGATAGAACGGGGTTATTCTTTGGTAAACCAGATCATAAGCTATCAGTAGCAACAGGAAAGCTTATCAATCAATGGTGTAATAACGGAATTACTGCTGAGGATATATTAGAAAAGGTGAAAAAATGCAAGTCTGTTCCTGAATTGGTAGCTCTGTATAAAGAACACGTTGAATTTCAAAGCATTCTTAAGCCGGAATTTGAGCAGCAAAAAAAGAGAATTCTTGCTCATGAAAATGAAAATAGTCCATTATTCGGTAAAAAGTTTATGCTTAATGGTAAACATTGATTGGAATCAACCTGGATCTATTCCTTTATTAAATCAAAGCTGATTTATTCAGCATCTATTTTTAACCAAGTCCCTCATCATTAGAAGTGGTGGGGGATTTTTAATTAAACCAACATGAACAATACAACAACCAAATTAGCTGAAATTGAAGTAAGCTACAGACCTAAAAAAGTACATCACCCACTTATCAAAAGTTCAGCTGATGCCTACTACCATTTACTAAGGTTTTTTCCTGAAGAAACCATATCACTACAAGAGCAGTTTGTAGTTGGCTATGTCAACAGAGCTAACCGGCTAATAGGAGTTTATGAACTCAGTAAAGGTGGAATTACCGGAACTGTTGCAGATCCAAGATTAATTCTTGGAGTAGCATTAAAATCAGCAGCTGTAGGAATAATATTGGCTCACAATCATCCTAGTGGAAATCTACAACCATCTATACAGGATAAAGATATAACCAAGAAAATACAAGAAGCTTGTAAACTTTTAGACATTGCCTTATTGGATCATCTTATTGTTGTACCGGATGCAGCCTATTTCAGCTTTGCTGATGAAGGAATTCTGTAGTGTAGCTTGGTGGGAGTCACGTTTGTTAAGTCCTTTCTGTACGTTAACATGAAAGGATACTTTTTTGCTATATTTGACGGATAAATAAAATTTCATTAATTAATTAATGAATATATAGATAATCAACATATAAAATTAGTATAACTAATTCTTTGCTTCTGTAACCGGGAAAGTCAAAATTCTAAAATGATACAATAGACAGAGTTGAAATATCACGAAATTGTGGACTACACTAAGGTGTTTTTTATATGTATTTGACTCCCTTTCAGCTACAAATTAGATGTTTGGTAGTGTA
Organism: Chitinophagaceae bacterium; assembly: GCA_947458275.1. Classification (GTDB taxonomy): domain Bacteria; phylum Bacteroidota; class Bacteroidia; order Chitinophagales; family Chitinophagaceae; genus Ferruginibacter. The sequence goes on along the minus strand of CANGYR010000001.1, from coordinate 29,127 downwards.
GTGTAATTGATTAAATAATAAAAAATAATTTTAAAATTTAATTATATAATAATAAGTAGAATATGAGAATTATTAACAAATTAATTTTATCAATTTTAGTCCTAATTGCAGGTTTATTATTAGGAGGAGTATGGCCATATTTACCATCTTGGATAGGCATTAAATTTAGTGTCACATGTTTATTTATTTCATTTTATTCTATTTATAAAATTTGGAAAGGAGGATCTGTTAAGAAAAATTCAACACCAGAAAAAATAGAGTCGAGCTTAAAAAGCAAAACTGAGAATTATTTTCAGAAGTTTAAATTTCTTGTTGATTCATTTACTGAGAATCAAAAAAAGTTTTTTTCAATTTTTATTGGATGGGCTTTATTGAATATGATTTTCTTTTTCAATGCTTCTGAGGATAAATACAGAAAAGAATACTTCTGGCCTTTGGATAGGAATAGTAATTTAAAAGAAGACTATGGAATAATGGAATTGCTTGTTTATGTAATTATTCCTTCTTTAATATTCTATTTCTATAATTATTTAAATAAACCTAAGAATAAGATTTAATGCTAGAAAAATCTAATTGTAATATTGAAAAGTATAAATATTTATTCCTGAACTTTAGAATAATATTGGGGGGCATTGTTATATCCTTTTTTCTTTGTCTGGGATATGGAATGTACAAGCAAAAATATCATCCTTCAAAGATGTATCAATTTATTTGGGATGTTGGAATAAATAATCAAAATCAACCCAAGCCAAATTCAGGATCTGGCAATTATGAATTTGATGGCTATGCTACTAATGTAGATAGATATAGAGGTTATGGCCCAGAAACATTTAATAAACTTGGTTTCAATCCTTTAGAAGATAATGAAGCATACTATAATGCTAATACAAATGGCTGGCAAGATTTTAAAAGAATGTTGGGGCAGTATGGTACATTATTTAGAATTCCTTTTTCTAGTAATTACAACTCTATATATAATTTATTTAGTGGAAAGGTATGGCTTATTGATCCTGATATAGAAGCAGCTGAAGAATATGATGATGCCATGAAACTATGTTTATCAACTAGAGGAGGCTTTTGGGAAATAATTACAAATAATTTTATTTACTCTGCATTTCCATATGGTACAATGATATTTTGGGTAGCTTTATATTTTTTCACTAGTACTATTTTTCTTTATTTATCGATAAAGAAAAAATTAATTTATAAATATTCAAGAATTATTCTTGATTTTATAAGTATTTTGCTCTTACTGGCTTTTATTTCAATTTGTTTTTATGTTTTAATTGAAAATAATAATTAAGATTATTAAATCCCTTTAATTAATTTAGAGTTATTAATAAACATTTTGGGTCACGTTTGGGTATCAATAAAATAGGGTTTTAGTAGAAGTGTTTACTAAATTTATTTAGCCCTTATTGCATCAGAAAAAGAAAGTTTTTTAAAACATTTTTATTTTTAATTTAATTTGAACATTTATGCAAAAGAGAATCTTAATACTATTTTTTTTACTTATTAATTATATTGCTTTTTCTCAAGATCATACAAATAATTTCAAATGTGATAATGGTATTAAAGATAGTTTAGAACTAGGTGTAGATTGTGGCCCTGAGTGTGGTTCATGTAATGGAGAAGCACAAATTATATATAATAATAAAGAGTATAAAACGGGTCGTATATATGTTCAAAGTACAACAACGTCGAACCAAACTGGATTATTTATTCAAAAAAATAGAATTGTATATACAAGTATAGGTTTTAGCTTTAGTTACATAAGAAATGGTATGCCAAAAAATATTGGCATTTCATTTATGAGTTTAAGGCTTGGTAAAATTAAACCTCAAAAAATTTATTTAACTGGTGGTACTGATAAAGATTTTGAGTATATAAATTTTACCCAAGAGCAAAGAGGTATGATCGGTTATTTTAGTGAAAACTTTGTCTGTTTGTCTTTAGGTCAAGGGATTCCCATTAGACTTAAAAATAAAAATAAGTATAATTATATACTTGAAATAACAAAAGTTGATAATTTAGAAAGGGTTATGTCTGGTAAAATTGTACTATTGGGAATGACAACGGATGGAACTCCTATAGATATAACAGGTTCATTTAATGATATATCTTTCTAGAATTATTTTTAAATTATTATGTAAACTTAATTTTGGGTTACGTTTGGGTATCAATAAAATTAAATCTTAAATAAAATGAAAATTAGTAATTTATTATTCTGCTCTATCTTTTTTTCTGTTATTGCATTAGCTATTTCTGGTTGCAGTTCAAATAACACAGCTGGAGGACAAGTAAACCCCAATACAGTAGGTACTCCATTCACTTTGAAGTATGAAATAATTTCATCTTCTTCGATAACTACTCCTACCACAATACAGTATATAAATGGTACAGGACAATTAGAGCAAGATAACAGCTTTACTTCAGGTACAACATGGTCAAAGGAGGTTACGGTTACAACTTCAAGCAGACCTTTTTATGTAGTTCTTTCAACTGGTTTAGCACTTAATTCGACTAGTACTGGTACAGGTAACATTTATGTAAATGGAAATAGAGTAGCTCATTTAGAAAATCCGACATTACAAGCAACAAATACTGTTCAAATTATTATGAATTATTGGATTCAATAAAATATGGATTACTTGTTTTGCTTAAATTATTTATACTAACAAATTTGGATAAAATTAAAATCAATTGAATCCATTTCATAACCCGGTGATTGTTTCAGCTATGTTACACTAGAAGTAAAAAATATGTTTCAGTAAAGTCTTTGTAAATGGTTTCATTAATTTTAATAACAAAAAAAGCTAACAAAATCTCTAACAAATTTCTATATTTGTTTACACTTATTCAGCTATAACTAATTGATTATTAATAAAAGTTCTAGGCTAAGAAGGATTCATAACCCTGAGGTCGGCAGTTCAAGTCTGCTCCCCGGTACTCTGTTGTTTTATAATACAATAGATGTTTTATAAAATAGCAACATTTTAAATGCCTCAAAAGAAATTTTGGGGCATTTTCTTTTTATTTTTGTATTTTCATAGGGATAATAATTTTATCCATGCCCGAAATCAGTCGCTTTTTTGGTATAATAATCAAGATGTATTTTGGAGACCATAATCCTCCGCATTTTCATGCTGTATACCAAGAATTTACGGCAGAGTATGATATTCAAACGCTAACAGTAATTAGAGGAAGTCTGCCAATTAGAGCCCATGCTATGGTGTTGGAATGGGCCTCGTTACATCGAGAAGAATTGTTAGAGGATTGGTTGTTGGCAGTTGACATGAAAGAAATTAAAAAAATAGCACCACTTACTTAAAAGGAATAAAAATGAATAAAATCATTGCATTTAAAGTATTGGACGATTATCAGATATTGTTACAATTCCATGACGGGGAATCAAAAATTATCGATTTCAAGCCATTGATAGGAAAAGGTATAAGTTCACTTTTGTTAGATAATGAATATTTTAAAAAGGTTTCTATTGAAGAGGGGGGAGGTTTAGAGTGGCCAAACGGGATGGACTTTTGTCCCAATTTTTTAAAAGACTATACCTCAGATTTGGTTGTTCAATCTTGATAAATTCATCTTTGAAAAATATTTATAAATTATCAAAACTTGCATAAAATAAAAATTTTGATAATCAAACTAATCGCACCTCTGTTAAAAAAAGCATCAAATCTATTGCTATTCGGTTAGATAATTCTCCTCCTAAGTGTACAGTCAAAATCCCGCTTTTGCGGGATTTTGTGTTTAAGGGTTTGATGGTGAGGAGGTTTAAAGTGAGCAATTTTAAAAACTATATTAACACATGAAAAAAGTATTGGTTTTATGCACAGGCAACAGTTGTCGCAGTCAAATAGCTCACGGATACATTCAGCATTTCGCCGGAGAAAAAGCAGTTGTATACAGCGCCGGTGTGGAAACGCACGGTGTGAATCCTAAGGCAATTGCCATTATGAAAGAGGATGGAATAGATATCTCTGCACATACATCCAATAATGTGTTGGAGTATCAGGGGATTGATTTTGATTTTGTTATCACCATTTGCGATAACGCTAAGGAAAGATGTCCTTTTTTCCCGGGCCGTGCACAAAAGTTTCACTATAATTTTCCTGATCCTGCGAAAGTAAAGGGAACTGAGGAGGAAATAAAACGAGAATTTGAAAGAGTAAGAGAGATGATAAAGAAATATTGTTTGGGTTTTGTAAATGAATTTTTATTGTAACAAATCTGTGATGGGGAACCTTGGACCTTGAACGCGTAACATTTCATGTCACATTTTCACATCTCCAAATTTTCAAATCCTCGAATTGATTTTCGTTTTAAATCTGTCAGGATTGATTTTCTTATCAAAAAAAAGCATTTTAATGGCAAGTAAAATCATGAGCACGGCAAAAATCTTTTTGACAGTTTCCTGCGACATGATAAAAATAGAAATCTTACTTCCGATAAAACTGCCAATCACAAATCCCAGGGCCAGAATGAGTACTATGTGAAAATCCACATGTCCTTGCTTGTAGTATTGCATCACACCAAGTATGCCGACAGGAAACATGATCATTGCCAGTGAGGTGCCCTGTGCATCCAATTGAGAAAATCCCAGGATGTAAACCAGCGCGGGAACTATGACGATTCCGCCACCTACACCAACCAGACCGCCCATGATACCGGAGGCAATGCCTACCAGTATCAGAATGATGACTGTTTGTGTATCCATTGTATGTTTTTTTATTTTATGCATTATGGTTAAAATGCTTTTTATATCTTTCTATTGATGCCTCTATTACACTGTAAGCAGTTGATTTATCCTGAAACTGATCAATCTCCACTTTTTTATTTTCCAGGACCTTATACTGCTCAAAAAAGTTTCTGAGAACAGCAGTGAAATGTGGCGGCAATTCCGTTATTTCTTTTATATAATTGACAGCAGGATCTTTAGAAGCTACTGCAATAATTTTATCATCTTTTTCGCCATTGTCAATCATCTGCATGTTTCCAATTATGGTTGCTTCCACGAGGCAAAGCGCCTGTATGCTTTCGCTGCATAATACAAGTATGTCGAGAGGGTCGCCGTCTTCTCCCAGCGTTTGCGGAATAAATCCGTAATTAATTGGGTAGTGAAAAGAGGAGTAGATTACACGGTCTAATTTCAATAAACCCGTTTTCTTGTCTATCTCATATTTACATTTACTTCCCTGCGGAATTTCAATCAATGCATTCACTCGTTCAGGTATATAGTTTCCATGTGAAGCACCATGCCATGGATGAAGTGTATGTGTAAGCATTTTATAATCAGAATAAAAGTTTAAAAAATTCAACCGGCAATTTTATATCCTATTGCTGTGGCAATAACTCCCAATAAAATACTTCCGGCAATATACAATAATGAAGTCATCCATTTTCCTTGCTGTATTAGTTGCAGATTTTCTATGCTAAAAGAAGAAAACGTAGTGAATCCTCCGCATATTCCTGTGGCCAGAAATATTTTCCACGATGAATTGAATTCACTTTGTTTGATGCTGAGCGCAATGAATATGCCTATCAGGAAACTCCCAATGATATTCACTGTAAAAGTAGCAAGCGGGAAGGATCCAGATTTAATCATTTGTGTAAACAAATACCGCAATACAGAGCCGATTGCGCCACCTATTCCGACTAGTAAAAAATTTTTAAACATGGTTATTTATACGACAGGTTATTGGAGTAAGACTATTTTAAATCAACCTGCCATTTTTCATTTTTTCTTGCAACTTTAAGATTCATCGGTTTGTCTGAATAGCCATTTGAATAATTGATGATAATGACAGAATCATTTATTTCATCAATATTATTAATGACATAAGCAGATTTGCTTAATTCAATTTTCTTTGTTGCAGGAAGATTGTCATATTGTTTTTTATAGTCGTTGAAGATTTGGATGTTTTGATTGTCTTTCATCAAAAATCTTTCCGCAACTTTAAAATCTCCGCTTCTTGTTGCCTGTATAAATTCTCTGGCATTATCCAAAGCACTCAGAGATGCTTCGGTTTTCTTATCTCCGCAGGAAAATAAATACAGCAACAATGCAATCAGAAAGGTGTTTTTAACGCTCATGTTTCGTGTCTTTCATATTTTTTTCATCTTCTCTGTTGTACGCCTTGATGATTGCTTTCACCAAACGGTGTCTTACCACATCTTCCTCATCCAGTTCAATATGAGAGATGCCGTCAATATTTTTAAGAATATTGGTTGCTTTAAAAAGACCGCTTTGCTGATTTTTGGGAAGGTCAATCTGGGTGGGATCTCCGGTGATGATAGCTTTTGCATTTGGGCCAATACGCGTCAAAAACATTTTAATTTGCAGGTCATTCGTGTTTTGAGCTTCGTCTAGAATGATGAAAGCGTTATCCAGCGTTCTTCCGCGCATATATGCCAGCGGAGCTATTTCAATGGTTCTGGTACTCATATAATATCCAAGCTTATCTGCAGGAATCATATCGTCCAGCGCATCATACAATGGTCTCAGATAGGGATCGATTTTTTCTTTCAGATCGCCGGGTAAGAATCCGAGACTTTCACCCGCTTCTACGGCAGGTCGGGTAAGAATAATTTTCTTTACTACTTTGTTTTTCAGTGCTCTTACTGCCAGTGCTACCGCGGTATAAGTTTTACCCGTTCCCGCAGGTCCAATGGCAAACACAATATCATTTTTATCGCATGCCTCTACCATGCTTTTCTGATTTGCTGTACGGGCTCTTACAGTTTTGCCGTTTGGACCAAAAACCAGTACTTCATTTGGATTGCGGTCGATGAAATTGTCTATGGCTTTTTCATCATCGCCACCAAGTATCTGCTCTAAATAATTCTCGCTCATGTGTCCGTTTCGCTCCAGGTATTGAATCAGCAATTCAATTTTTTCTTTGGCCGACTCAATTTGTTCGGGGGCGCCGCTGAGTTTAATTTGAGTCCCCCTGCTTAAGATTTTTAAAAGTGGAAATTTCTTTTTCAGCACATCTAATTTGCCGTTGTTTACCCCAAAAAATTCAATGGGGTTTACGGTCTCAAGGTTGATAATAGTTTCAGTCAAAGTGGTAGGGGTTTAATGCTTCCAGAATTATTGGAAAGCCTTGGGTGATAGAATATGGGTTGAAGTTTTTGATACTTACCAAATTTAATAAATAGCCGGCGATTTTGCAATAAAATAATTGTTAACAATAATTGTGATTAAAGTGGAAAAAAAGTTCAAAAAGTTCAAAAGGTTCAAAAAGTTCAAGAGGTTCAAAATGTTCAAAAAGTTCGATATTCAGATGAATCACTTCTTAAACATCTTGAACCTATTCAACCTCTTCAACCTCTTCAACAGGAACTCTAAAATCTCGCTACCAGTTTCAAATTCAACAGTCGGGGAGTGAGTCTATTGGGAATGGCATAGGTATTATTCGCGAAATCTTTGATCAACTGATAGGAAATGGTATTGGCTTTGTTAATCAGATTAAAGACTTCGAGACTGGCCCAGATGTTTTCAAAATTTCTGAAAGGACTATGGCTTCTTCGGTTGTATTTTTCACTTAGCAACAATGCGCTGAATCCAAGGTCTATTCGTAGATAGGAATCAACAATCAAACCATTTCTGTATTTTGTACTGTTGGGAATATTGTATGGCATATTGCTGCCGTAGAGCATGTTAAGGTGTACTTTGAAATTCTTGTTGGTAGAAAGGTAATCCTGTAAAAAAAGTCCAACTGTAATGAGCCTGTCGGTTGGTCTGCGCACAAATCCAATGTCTCGTTTAATGCTGTCTTCTACTTTCTGGTCTTGCGTACCGGCATTGATAATCTCACCTGCCGCGTTGGTATAATCGTAGTAGAAATCATTTTTCAGATTCTCTCGGGTTCTCATTAGCCCAATGCTGAACCAGCTTTCAGCATCTTTTACCAGTTCGCCGAAAAGGCGGAGCTCCACACCGGTAGCATAAGCCGTTGCATTATTATTCCCCAGATACCTGATTTTCACATTGTCTATATCATATGGAATGATATCCCACATTGATTTATAATAGGCCTCAGCACTTAGTCTGAATGGCCGGTTACTCAAGCCTTTAAACTGATAATCCATTCCACCTACAAACTGAAGACTTTTTTGAGATTTGACAGAGGTGTTGAGCGTTCCGTCGTATTTTCTTAATTCTCTGTAAAACGGCGGTTGATTGTAAACGCCTGCGGCAGCTCTGAAAATAATATCTTTTTTCCATGCCGGCTTCCAGCTGGTTTGTAAGCGTGGACTGATGAGCATTTCCTTATTCAGCGCATTGTAATTATATCTCACTCCGGCCTGAAGGGTGAATTCTGCTTTCTTTCCGCTGAAATGGATATTATCCTGCACGTAGCCGCTCAACTTTAAAACAGATAAATCGGCGCTGCCTTTAATGGTATTATAAAGCAAAAGTTGGGAAGGGTTGTAAGGAAGCGAATAGCCCGCTGAATCCTGGTATTCAAACTGATTGAGTACGTCTTTTATATTCGTTTGCTCGATACTGTTACCCCATTGAATAAAATGATTTTTATGGTCATAACTTCCGCGGTGTGAGGCAGTCCATGATTCTATGTCCAGCGTATTTCTTGCATATTGCTGGAATAATCCTGCGCCAAGCGGATTGAGTATCTCTCCGAATGTACTGCTGCTTCTGTCAAAATCTCTGTCACCAAAAAGATAGGCTCCGGTTATATCAAAATTTTCTTTTTCCAGGTCTTTAAAACGGCTCAGCATCCATTTTAATTTAAGCTTATCATTTGGTGAATGTGTAATGGTTGCACCAATGATGCCCGTATTGTAGCTGTCTTTTTCCAGACCTTCAAAGTAGGTGTCCAGTCCCAGATTGGCAGTAAATAAAGGGGAAAAAACAGAGGATGTTTTTTTTACTGATTCGGGATAAAAAGTAAATTTCGTTTGAGAAAAAATTCCGAGTAAATCAAGTTGCCAGTGGTTATTGATTTTATAGGTGATCAGCGACTGAAAATCTGATGAGGAGGGAATGTAAGAGCCAAGTGTAGGTTGATTGCTCAATACATTTCGGTTGTTTCTGTTTCTTACACCGGCAATAAAGCTGACCTTATCTTTGTGCAGTGATCCTTCCAGATGTAGTCCCTGTTCAAGCAGACTCACATAAGCGCTCCCTCCGAATTTGGATGGTTTCTTATATTGGATATCCAAAACACTGCTCATTTTATCGCCGTACTTCGACTGAAAACCACCGGTGTAGAAATTTATATTTTTTACCAGTTCCGGATTGATGAAACTAAGTCCTTCCTGCTGTCCGTTACTTACCAGGTAGGGACGATACACCTCAAAGTCATTGATGTAAACAAGATTTTCATCAAAGTTGCCCCCTCTGACGGAGTATTGAGAAGTAAGCTCATTGTTGCTGCCAACTAAAGTTTTAATGAGTCCTTCAATTCCACCTGTGGTGCTGGGAAGAACAAGTGCATTTTTTGGATTGATTTTTATAAGACTGTTTTCAGTTCTCTCTTTTATATCTCTGATGACAACATTTTCGAGTGTTTTACCTGATTTTGTCAATCGGATAATTACATTTTCAACTTCATCTTTGCTTAGGAAGAAATTTTTTTGCAACTGATTAAATCCTGTGTAGCTGAATACAAGTGCAATAGGTTTTTCCGCAGCCACTTTAATGGAGAAAGTGCCGCTGTCTCCTGTAACCTTTCCGCTTGTTTTACCAAGAATTACAATGCTTACATCTTTGAGAGGGTTGTCATTTTCATCTTGAATTACACCGGTGATGGTAGCAAGTTTATTTTGCGCAAAGACAAAAGTCTGGCAAAGGCAAAAAATAAACACTGCAAATATTCTCATTCTATGAAGATAAATAATTTAATCATCAATCAGAGCCGATAGTGTTCGATTAAAAGGCTTTCAGCGCGTCGATGGTTTGCGAAGGATTGGCAGATTTGAGAACGGTATTACCGGCAACAAGAACGTCAGCACCTGCTGCAATAATTGAAGGTGCATTTTCAAGCGTTACTCCGCCGTCTATTTCAATAAGGACATTAAGATTCTTTTCTGTTATCATTCTGCGAAGAGCTTTGATTTTTTCAATGGTTTGCGGTATGAAACTTTGTCCACCAAATCCGGGATTGACACTCATCAGACAAACCAAATCAATTTCTGCCAGGATATCTTTCAGAACTTCAACAGGGGTATGCGGATTGATGGCTACACCGGCTTTCATACCCAGACTTTTAATTTGCTGGATATTTCTGTGTAAATGTATACATGCTTCATAGTGCACGGTAAGAATATCAGCACCTGCCTTTTTAAAAGCTTCTGCATATTTCTCCGGCTCCTCTATCATTAAATGAACGTCGCAACATTTTGAAGTGGTAGAGCGAATAAACTCAATAATCATCGGTCCGAAACTAATATTAGGCACAAACCGGCCATCCATTACATCCAGATGAAACCAATCGGCTTTGCTTTTGTCGAGCATATCGCAAACAGATTTAAGATGAAGAAAATCTGCTGAAAGTAATGATGGAGCTATGATTGCCATAGAGTTTTTTTTGCAAGATACAAGATAAAGCGGAAATGAAAATTTGCTTTCCTCAGTTACCGTTAATTACCCGAGAGTCTGTTAACTGCCTCTTCTGCCTCTTTGAAATCAGGTGCATATAAGAGGGCTTTTTGATAGGCTTCAATGGCATCCTTCGGCTTGTTCAGTTTCTCATAACATTTACCCAGATAAAAATATCCCTCGTCAAAACTGTTTTGGACGGTAGTGGCTTTTATCAATACGTCGGTTGCTTCTTTATATTTTTTCAAATCATACAATGCAATGGCTTTTTCTCTATATGCATCCATATAAGTGTAACTCAAGCCAATTACCTTGTCATACATTTTGATGGCTTCCGGTTTTTTATTGGTATAGGTATAATAAAGTCCTTTTATGTACCAGGCATCTTTTTCATAATTGATGTATTGTGATGAAAGAATATACTCAGCAACTTCCAGCGCCCTTTTATTGGCTGTCTGAGCATAAATTAATCCCAGAGATACAATGTCATTTGTTGCCGGATAAATTGAGATTGCTTTTTCAAAAGCCTTGATGGATGCAATGGTATCTCCATTCTCGTAGTGAAGGGTAGCTTTGATTTTCCACCATCTGGCATTGGTGCTGTCGCTGTCAATTCTCTTTTGCGTTTCGGCTAAAGCTTTTTTTAATTCATTGTTGTCTCTGTAAAACTGAATGAGATTTTCTTTGTTTAATGCGGAGTCAGGAAATTTTTTTATTTGATTGATAAGTGAATCTTCCTTTGCTTTTTTTTCTGCCGGTTCGGATTGAATGAGAATGTCCGGTTCTTTTTCTGTTTCCTCCTTATTACCATTGCATGATATGAAGGAGACAACTAGTATAAAAAAATATTTCTTCATCTCTGATATATAGCACACGAAGTTATAGTATTGGCATGTTTCTGCTATTCATGGCAGTATAAAAATTTTGATAAAATCTGTGAAGCTGAATCAGTTCAGTTCAATTACTTCGCAATCTTTAATATTTTCTCCGTCAATAGCAAAGCGAATCAGCGTTCTTACTTTGTGCCATCCCTGTTTACCTGCTGCTCCTGGATTCATGTGAAGGCATTGAAGTTTTTCGTCAAACATCACTTTCAAAATATGGGAATGCCCGCTGATGAATAACTGAACTTTTTCATCCCGAATCAGTTCTTTTATACCGGGCGCATATCTTCCCGGATAGCCACCAATGTGCTGAATCATTACCTTGACATTTTCGCAGGTAAAGAGGAGGTTTTCGGGGTAAAATGAGCTGATATCTCTGCCGTCGATGTTTCCATATACTCCCCGTAAAATGACCGATTTGTCATTGAGTTCCAGGCCTTTTTGTAAATCATCCGCCAAACCGTAATGTCCGAAATCTCCGGCATGCCATACCTCATCGCAGTTTTTAAAATGTTCAAAAACTGCTTCGTCAAGGTATCCGTGAGTGTCCGATATCAGTCCGATTCTTTTCATGATCAGTTGGTTTGGTAAATATCGGATAAATTCATTTCAGGTAATTGGAATTGCTTGTATTTTGGACAAAAAAATGTAGATTTGATAACGGAATTTTAATCTGAATTAAAAAACACGTCGATTGCCTTATCATCGAAACTTTACCTATCACATTGATAAACGCAACTGGAAATATTATTTTCTGATGTTGTCTTTGTGTAAAGGGTATTAGCCAATATTTACTAAAGCCCAGGTCTGCCTGGCTGACTTTATCTTTTCACTTTATACTTTTCACTTTTACTTTATTCACATGCCACACTACAGAAAGTTGGGGTCCATACCTCATAAAAGACATACGCAATTCAGAAAGCCCGATGGCGATTTGTATTCGGAGCAGTTATTTTCTACCGAAGGATTTTCCAATGATTATTCATTATTGTATCATACTTATCCTCCCACATTAATCATCAGGTGTGATGATCCTATTGATATGAATCCTATAGTTGCGGAGGAGAAAATGCTCAAGCACCGGAGTTTTGAGGGTTTTCATGTAAAGCCGGAGGCAGATTATTTGCAAAGCAGGAAGCCAATTCTTGTTAATAATGACTGCCATATTGTATTGGCTGCACCACAGCAAAGCATGCAGGATTATTTTTATAAAAATGCGGATGCAGATGAGATTTTATTTGTTCACGAGGGGAGTGGGGTAGTCAAAACCTGCTATGGCGAACTGACATTTGGTTACGGAGATTACATTGTGTTGCCGAGAGGAACCATCTATCAGATTCATTTTAACGATGATAAAAACAGATTGTTTATTGTAGAATCTTTTCATCCGGTTCGTTATCCGAAAAGATACATGAGTCGCTTTGGTCAGCTGATGGAGCATTCTCCTTATTGCGAACGAGATATCAGAGGTCCGGAAAATCTTATAACTCACGACGAGAAAGGCGATTTTATCATCAAGACAAAAAAGAAAGGGTTGCTGTATGGTATTCACTATGGCACTCATCCTTTTGATGTGGTAGGCTGGGATGGCTGCTGTTATCCTTATATTTTCAGCATACACGACTATGAGCCGATAACAGGGAGAGTACATCAGCCACCGCCTGTGCACCAGACATTTGAAACAGATGCTTTTGTGGTATGCTCTTTTGTTCCGAGATTGTATGATTATCATCCACTGTCTATTCCTGCACCTTACAATCACAGCAATATCGACAGCGATGAATTGTTGTATTATGTAGATGGAGATTTTATGAGTCGCAAACATGTCACCAGAGGGATGCTCACCTTGCATCCTGCAGGAATTCCGCATGGTCCTCATCCGGGTGCTGTGGAGAAAAGCATCGGAGCTAAAGAAACGAAAGAGCTCGCCGTAATGGTGGATACATTCAGACCTTTACAATTGACACAAACGGCGCTGGATATAGAAAATGGCGACTATGTAATGAGCTGGGCGGAGTAGCTTGGAATATTAAAATATAAAATATGGAATAAGAAATAAGAAATAAGAAATAAGAAATAAGAAATAAGAAAGTGCTTCTTATTACAGAGAATAAATGCATTTCACTTCCTTATTCCATATTTAGAGTTCCTTATTTATTGTTTCTTTTTTTTCATAAGCAATAAAAAACCGTCTCAGCGTTTTATAACTGAGACGGCATTATTGTCATTGATTAGATGAAGAAAGTTAAGCTTTAGGCTCTTCATTTGCAGCTTCGCCATCCATTTTGGCTTTAAGATCTGCTAATGCGCTAAGGTCTCCCAATGTAGATTTCTCCACTTTGCTTTGAATATTCTTTACAGCTTTCTTAGTTTGTTCAGCATCTGCTTTCTTTTCTTTCAGCTGTACTTGTTTTTCTTCTTCTTTTTCTTGTTCCCACATACGAGTGTGGCTCAATAAGATGCGTTTGTCGTTGCGGTCGAATTCGATAACTACGAATTGAGCTACTTCATCAGCACCGATAACTTTTTCATCTTGTTTTACCAGATGACGGGCAGGTGCATAACCTTCGAGTCCGTAAGGCAATTGAACTACAGCTCCTTTGTCATCTTTTTTCACAACAGTACCTTCGTGAACAGATCCAACGGCAAATACTGTTTCAAGTGAATTCCAGGGATCTTCTTCAATTTGTTTGTGTCCTAACTGAAGTTTGCGTCCTTCTTTGTCGATGCTCAGTATAACAATTTCGATTTCGTTGCCTACTTTCGTGTATTCGTTAGGGTTATTGAATCTTTTCAACCAGCTTAAATCGCTGATGTGAATCATACCGCCAATTCCGGTAGCCAGTTCAACAAACACACCATAAGGAGTGATGTTTTTAACGATGCCTTTATGACGGCTGTCCTGAGGGAATCTTGTTTCGATAGTGCTCCAAGGGTCTTCAGTCAGTTGCTTGATAGAAAGACTCATTTTTCTTGTTTCTTTATCAAGTGTAACTACTTTTGCCTCGTGCTCATCTCCTAATTTGAAGAACTCTTTAGCATTGATAGGGGTATTGGCCCAAGTGATTTCACTTACGTGAACCAGACCTTCCACTCCAGGAGTGATTTCAAGGAATGCACCGTAGTCTTCAATGTTCACTACTTTACCTTTTACGATAGATCCTTCGTTGATGTTTGCAGTGAGGGTATCCCATGGATGAGGAGTTAATTGTTTCAGACCAAGGCTGATACGTTTTTTATCATCATCGAAGTCCAATACCACCACATTGATTTTCTGATCCAGTTTCAACACTTCAGAAGGATGGTTGATACGTCCCCATGAAATATCAGTGATGTACAACAATCCGTCTAAGCCGCCAAGATCAAGGAACGCACCGAAATCAGTGATGTTTTTGATGGTACCTTCCAGTACTTGTCCTTTCTCCAGCTTCCCGATGATTTCAGCTCTTTGAGCTTCGATATCACTTTCAATAAGTGCTTTATGAGATACTACAGCGTTTTTGATGGTTTCGTTGATTTTTACCACTTTAAATTCCATGGTTTTACCAACAAACTGATCGTAGTCAGTTACAGGCTTAACATCGATTTGAGAACCCGGTAAGAATGTTTCCATACCGAATACATCTACAATCAAGCCGCCTTTGGTTTTACTTGTAACCAAACCGGTAACGATTTCGCCGGTTTTATTAACTTCAACGATTCTTTCCCATGCTCTGGCAATTCTTGCAGATTTGCGGCTGAGGTTGAGATTGCCGTCTCTGTCTTCTTTTTCCACTACCATTACTTCAATTACATCTCCTACTTTAATTCCGCCGGGGATGTCTCTGAATTCATTCAAAGAAATGAGTCCATCGCTTTTGAATCCGATGTTTACAACAGCATCAGTTTTGGTCAAAGATTCAATAGTAGCCTGAATCATTTCACCATCGTTGATTTGTTTGAATGTGTTGTCATAAACTGTATCATACTTCTTTTTTTCTTCGGAAGTATATGATACCACATTTCTTTTGTCACGGCTCCAGTCGAAATCATCGTGTGCCGTTTGAACAGGCTCGTTTTTTGTCGCAGTAGCTTCAGCTGCACCGGCAGCAATTGGCTCCTGTTCTTCTGCGTTTAGTTGTTTGTTAATATTGATTGACATAAAATAATCCCGTGGTTTTTAACGGGGGTGCGAAGGTAATGATTTTTTGGAGAAAATTGAAGGCTACAAAGGGTTTGAAGGTTTAAAAGTTTAAGAGTTTAAAGGTTACATTCTACCATTGAAGGCCAGCATAAAAAAGGAAGAATGATCTTTGATTAATAAACTCTGCGCAACCTCAGCGTCCTCATTTCTCTGCGGTGAAATTAAAATTTAATGGAAATCAATATACAATGTATTAAAAAAATAAAACCTATAATTAGTTCTCGTATAAATACGATGAGTATTCAACGTAAACTTTCATCCTGAAGTGTAGACAAAATACTATTCAAACGGTAATTTTTTCATCCTGAAAAAAGAGCAATACTGCTCTTGTGCAGGTTTTGGATTGTTTGGATCTTTGTGTCAGAAGTTGATAGTAAATAAATATCCAACATCCAATCCAAATCCAAGATCCTTAAAACCTCAACTTCTAAAATGCGGTTTATCCCGCTTGTGTTCAATATCCGGGTTTTGACTCAAAGGAGCCGAAGCCACGAAAAACCGAAAATCCAACATCCGGCTTTTACTTTAGGGTGAAAGCAAAAAACCAACAGGAATCCAAACCTGTAGAAATGTATAACCAATGTTCTTTTCTTAGCAAAAGAAACCTTGAAAACAGGAAAGTGTATTTGCTTGATATAGTAAAATTCAGTCCTGAAAAACCGTCAAGAAACTTGGTTAAAATTTTAACTCCTGCTTTATAGTGGGAGTTTTTTTTATTTTGTAATTTCATACATAAAAGTCAGCAATAGTTTTATAGCTTTGAAGTGGAAATCTTTTATTCACATTAATTCAATTTTTTAAAATAAAACCAACTTGCCATGAAAAAAATATTTTTTCTTTTTATCATTTTAATCGGCGTTAAATATTCATTTTCTCAAGGAGTTCAGTTTGGAATTAAAGCAGGAGCAGATTTGAATAATTTAACTGGTATTACATTTGCCGATAAATTCACTTTTGGCTATCATGCCGGTGTTTTTGGTCAAATTTCTTTAAGCAAGACATTGAGTTTGCAGCCTGAATTGTATTACAGTGAAATCAATCAGGATACTGCCGCAGGTTTCTCAACCATATTACAACTAAAAGATCCTTTGTCTAAAATTAAATTAGGGTACATCAATGTTCCCTTGTTGTTGAATATCAAACCATCAAAATCTCTGGCTTTGCAGGTCGGTGCCAAATATGGGATTGTTACCCAAAACAATGTAACGGCAGTAGGTGCCAATGTAAAAGACGCTATTAAAAATGGTGATTTATCTGCTATTGTTGGGGCACAATTTTATTTGGCAAATTTCCGTGTATACGCCAGGTACCAGGTAGGGTTGACAGATATTAATGATATTGGGAATAGAGACAAGTGGACAAATCAAACAGTACATGTGGGTGTAGGACTAAGATTGTTTTAATTTATATCATGGCCTTATTATGAAATAGGTGCCATCCTGATTGATTTTTATAACAGTGCTCGGTTTTCCGGGCACTTCTTCTTCCCGCCGGTGCCAAACGACATAGTCAACCTCGTGTAGAATATTAATGTCAATATCAGAAAAAAATGCCGGCGGTGGGTATCCGGAAATATTTGACGAGGTAGATACGATGGGTTTCCCGAATTTTCTGATGAGTTTTTCGCAAAAGTCATCTTTTACTATTCGAATGCCAATGCTACCATCCGTGTTAATCAGATTGCCCGCAAGATTTTTTGCGTTATTATAAATGACAGTTACAGGATTTTGTACGCCTTTGATATAATCGAATATGCTGAGGTTTTTTTGGTCGGTATAATTAACAATGTCTTGCTCATCAGCAACCAAAATTATCATCGTTTTATTTTCATTCCTTTTTTTTAGATGATATATTCTTGCTACTGCAGTTTCATTTGTAGCGTCACATCCTATACCCCATATCGTGTCGGTCGGATATAAGATAAGCCCTCCTTCATTCAGAACTTTGATGCAGGATTCAATATCGTCATCAATTTGCATTAATTAATTGTTGTCTATCACTTTGAGTAAACTATCCGTCTCAATTGTTGTGCCACATTTAAAATGTTTTTCCGGACAGGATTTTTTGCCGTGGAGACCGCATGGTCTGCAAGACAAATGTTCTTTTGTCTCCATAATAAATGAGCGGTCGGATAAAGGGGTATATCCAAAAGCAGGTATTGTGGAGCAGAATATGGCAGTAACGGCCGCATTTACTGCAGAAGCAAAATGCAAAGGTGCGCTGTCATTGGTGTAATTCATCACGGCTGATTGCATCAAAGCGGCTGACTGGAGGAAGCTGAGTTTTCCCGTCAGTATTTGAATATTTATATTTTTACATTTTGATTTTAAATCCTCACACTCACGGGTATTGGAAGGCCCGCCAAGCAGATAGATGCTGTATGTTGGATTAATTTGATCAATCAGCTCAATCCATTTCTCTGTGGGATATTGTTTGGTAAACCAAACACTTGATGGAGTCATGGTGATAAAAGGTGCCTGAGTATAATCTTTGATTAGGTCATAGTCTGCAGTAGTAGGGTAAAGTGCCGGTTTGTTTTTTTTGTTATCGGTAAAATGTTGAATCAGAGCATTATTTTTTTCAACCTCATGTCGCGGATTTTTTAAATCAAAATCATGTTTTACTTTGATGTCAAATAAAAAAGATAGAGGATTTTTATTAAATCCAATTTTTTCTTTTGCCCCCGATAGACCGGTGAGCATACCCGTTGTGAAATACCGCTGAACATTAATTACTTTATCATATTTTTTTGAACGGATAACTTTTAACAGAGAAAAAAGGTTTTTGTATTTTTTCTTTTTCTTGTCCCAAATCAATACTTCATCAATATGAGGGTTATTTTTTAATAGTCCTTCATTGCCTTTTCTTAAAAGAAAATCAATTTTAACGGAAGGATAGTATGCTGCAATTTTTTCAATCAATGCAGTCGATAAAACCACATCGCCGATGAAGGCCGTTTGTATTATTAGTACTTTTTGCATAGCATTACAAAGGTATGGTAAAGAAGGTTTGGTGGTTTGTTGGCTTAGCAGTTTAGAAGAGGAATGGTTAATTCAAGTTGAGCGCCGTTGAATATTGTTGAACCTTGTTGAATATCTATACAGCTGCTGATTTTTTTTCAACAATTTTCAACCAACTTCAACCAACTTCAACCCGATTTCCCACACTTAATCTTTATTTTTGCAAAAAATTTGAATATGGAGTTAAAAGACAAAATCAACGCCGCATGGGCAAACAGGGAATTGCTAAAAGAAACAGTTTATTCAGATGCAGTGAGAGAAGTTATTGAGCAAGTAGACAAAGGGCGTTTGCGCACGGCTCATCCTGTTGGCGATGGCTGGGAGGTAAATGAGTGGGTGAAACAGGCGATATTAATGTACTTCGGTATACAGCAGATGGAGACGCATAGTCTGCCTCCATTTGAATTTTATGATAAAATGAAACTCAAGCAGGGTTACAAAGAATTAGGTGTAAGGGCAGTCCCGCATGCTGTGGCGAGATATGGCGCCTACCTGGCAAAGAATGTGGTTTTGATGCCTTCATATGTAAACATTGGCGCTTATGTGGATGAGGGTACCATGGTGGATACCTGGGCTACGGTAGGGAGTTGCGCACAAATAGGCAAGCATGTACATTTGAGTGGTGGAGTTGGTATCGGAGGTGTGTTGGAACCATTGCAGGCGAGTCCTGTTATTATTGAAGATGGCTGTTTTATCGGTAGCCGATGCATTGTAGTGGAAGGAGTGAGAGTTTGTAAAGAAGCAGTTCTTGGAGCGAATGTTGTTCTTACGCAATCAACAAAAATCATTGATGTAAGCGGCGATACGCCCGTTGAGATGAAAGGTGTGGTGCCTGAGCGCAGTGTGGTAATTCCCGGTAGCTACTCTAAGAAATTTCCTGCGGGAGAGTACAATGTAAGTTGCGCATTGATTATCGGTAAAAGAAAACCAAGCACCGATTTGAAGACAAGCCTTAATGATGCCTTGAGGGATTTTAATGTAGCAGTCTGATATAACGTTTAGAGGTTTAGGGGTTTAGATGGTTTAGTAGAAAAATCTCTAAACTACTAAACCCCTAAACTTTCAAACTAAAAATTAGTGCTTCCGTCAGGTTGATAGGTGTAACGGAAAGTATAGAAGCGTTGTTCTTTTGATTTTATTTCGGGGGATGCACTGACTGAAGGAGTCACGCCTCCTCTATAGTAATTTAAAATTTCTATTTTAGCATATTTTTCATTGGCTGTTTTGATTACTAAAACTTTTCCCGGAATAGCAGTCACCAGGTTTGCAGGGCCATCGTAATTGTACCATCCAATGCCGGATCCTTTTGGTATAGCATAAGACACCGGATGATTATCAACAGCAAATACTGCATCGGTAGGAACTGAAAGTAATGATTCGAATGTTCCTGTGTATATGTAAGCTCCTCCTTTTCCAGGTCCACTTGTTACATTGTTAACACGAATAGTTGTTCCGGCAAATGCCAAATCCCATTTTGCAGTTGCAGAATCGGAATTTGGAATCCAGGAGTTAGTCTCAAGACTGAAAAAGGTGTATTTACCTGAACCTATTGGTCTGCCAATTCCATCCGTGCCAATGATTGTATCGGCAGGAAGATTTTTTACTGTTACAATTTTCTCATTAATCGACAAATCAAAGGCTTGTGGATCTTTCACTGTTCTTGTCAATGTACAAGTTTTGCCGCCAATATTTAATTCAAAACTAGCTATTCCACTTGTTGCAGGTGTACCAGTGATTGTATAAGTCAAAGAGCCATTTCCAGTTGCTAAAGTACCTTTTACAAGTGTAGCTTTCAATCCGGTAACACCCGAAGAAGAGATGGATTGTGCAGCATAAGTGCCGCCATTTCCTCCTGTATAAGGCACATCAGTACTGACATCGCTTGCATTAACACCCAAACTGAGAATACCTTTGTCTGCAGCATCCGAGCAGTTGAGTGCAGTAAGTGTAGCAGTAGGGTTGGTGTTTGGTAGACTGCTTTCTTTTTTACATGCACTAAAAATTGTTACAGCCACTAAGCTTGCCAGGATAATTTTTGTCTTCATTTTCTAGTTTTTAAATTTTGGTTTTTAAATTAATTTATATCTGATTCCAAAGTATATCATTCTACCTTGAAGGTTTGGCAGGTATGTTGCGTCTTGATAATTTAACAGGTTGTCTATACCTGCATTAATGCTAATTCCATTCTTTAATTCTTTGCCGGCTGAAATATTGGTCAATAGAAAACCTTTTGCATGTTCATCCTGCAAGTTGTGCACTCCATTGCCATCGCTGTCGGCAACTGTCCAGCGGCTTCGGTAGATGAGTCTTACAGTGGCAAAAAAACGAGAAGCTGTTTCATAATTCAATTTAAGGTTGATCATGTGTTTGCTTCTGTTGGGTAGCCCGACATATTCATTTCTGTTGATTAGCCTGCTTATGCCATTGGGATTTCTTACATAAACTTTTCCTTCTTTTACTTTTGACAATTCATCTTTATCTGCTGTCAACAGCAACTGATAGCCTGCAGAAATTTTTAGAGATTTTAGTGCCTGCCAGTTTGTTTCAATTTCACCACCTTGTGTGTAGGCATTTTTTATATTGATATAGCTAAATATCTGACCGCCGTTGGTTCTGGTGGCTACTTGTCTGGAGTCAATCAATTCCGAAATATCATTCCTGAAAACATTGACTGTAAATGATAATTTATTAATAGGGTAGTAGGTGGCACCTATATTTATTCCGGTTGAAAATTCCGGTTTAAGAGAGGATAGTCTGCTAAAATCAGATTTTATTTCAGCAATTTGTCCCAGTGTTTGTAATTCATTAATGATTCGTACTGCGTCTATACTGCCCAGAACAGAATATCCTCCTGCAGCAATATTGGTAAAATTCAGATAGAGCTGTCTGAAATCAGGCGCTTTGAAACCACGGCCTATGGATGCATTGAAAGAGATTCTTTCGGTTGGCCTGTATCTCAAAGCAAGCTTCGGACTGAAAGCTGCTGCAAAAAGACGGTTGTAGTCATAGCGAAAGCCGGATATGACTGAAATTGTATTGTGAGGTGTCCACTCATGTTGTACATATCCATATACGATGTCATTTTGCTTCGTATTGGATATGTTATCATATCTGGTGGATCTGGCCTGGTCTATCGTGTATCCGCCACCGATAGTCATTCGTGATTTATTCCAGCTGAAGTCGGTTTGATTTTCTACACGGTAAAAATTCTGACGGAATTCATCAATATAACTGCTGTCGGGTTTGTTTTCAAAATTCAATCGTTGCGAGCCGTTGTATATAGTGGTATATAATCGAAGAGAGGATTTGATTCTTTTATTAAACTGATGGGTAATTACGGGATTGATATTAATGTCATTATTAGCCTCTCTGCCAAATGATTTGATGATGTTTCCATTGTTGGTGACAGAAAACTCCTGTTTAAAATAATCCAGACTATGCCTGAGCAAAATACTCAGTTTTGTTTTTTCTGAAAAAGGATGATTGATTTGAAGCTGGTTGGCAATTCTGTATTGCGGTTGCGGTATTCTGTCTGTTGAGAATGGTCTGTAACTGATTCCGTCCAGGTAATAGATATTGGATGCATACTGAATGCCTGTTTTGTTGATGGTGGCAGCGCCCTGAATATTGAAATCTATGTTTTTGAATGAATTTTGTGAAAAAGGAGAGCTCCATCCTTTATTGGGATTTCCAAATCCATATCGCAGAGATGCTTCCAGATTTTTTTTGAATGAATTGTCAGTAATAATATTAATAACCCCGGCCATTGCTTCGGAGCCATATAAACTCGAGGAGGGGCCTTTTACAATTTCAATTTTTTTGATATTGCCTATAGATATTCTGTTGATGTCAAACACACCAGCAGTTCTTCCAACTAATGGCTCGCCATTAAGTAAGATTAGTGTGTAGTCCGGGTTTAATCCCTGCATTTGTACTCCTGCGCCAAAGCCGTTGGTTATGTACAATCCTGATTGCTCCTGAAGGATATCTTTTAATCTGAGTGATCCGGCTTGCTGAATTGTTTTTTGGCTAATAATTTTTACCGGAACAGCTACGTTTCCGAGCTTCATTTCGGTGCGGGTAGAGGTGACTACAATTTCTTCCAGCAGATTGTTGTTAACAGAGGTACTATCTTGCTGAGCTACAGCATTTGCAGAGAAAATCAGAGAAAATATGTATAAAAAAAACCTTTGCATTTGGAAGTGCAAAGGTTGAAAAAATCAATATTTTTATTATCATGGAATTGTCATAATTGCGCTTCCATTGTAGACTTTTACGACTTAAAATACTATTTCCACTCTTTTGACAGATTTTTATTTCCGGAGACAGTGAAAACTCTGGATAGATTAAATCCGAATCTTATTTCACCTCTTCCCCATGAATTGGTAGTGTTTGTTATGAAAGCTTTTTCATTCATGCCGGTGGCATTGGAAAAATGTAATTGAAACACGTGGCCGCCTGTTTCAATGTCAAATCCGACGGAGAGAGGGTTTTTTAGAACATCAAACTGTGGATTTGAACTTTCGTTGTCATCATCGTCATCTTCAAATGGTTTTAGGATATAGTGATAGTCAACCACAAAAGCCACACGTTTGGTGAATTTATATCTCGCTCCCAGGCCAACAGCAAAAATGTCATTGGTATAATTTACTCCTTTAACCAGATTTAAATGAACGTGAGTTGGAGCAATTTGAGCGCTGAAATTTTCAGAAAATTTTCTGCCCACAATTACCTGATTATAAAATCCAAGACGGCTGCTGAAAAAATTTTTTCTTTCAGGATTGATCCATGGCTGAGAAGTTAGTGTCATTCCGGTTACCAGCACTACTGATACGGGAGAAGAACCCTTTCCTCCAACAGATTGTTGGATTGGTCTGTATTTAATAAATCCGTCAAATTCTTTTAAAGCAGTACTTCTGCCAACGCCAACTGTCAGATCTTTTGTGACGCCATAATCAAATCCCATTCTCATGCTTGCCTGATCGAGTCCGAATAGGTTAACAGCTCCGGAATTTACCGTTCCGAAACGATGAAGTATCCTGAAGTCCAAAACGCCTTTGCCTATAAATTCTATAGAATGTCCGTTAATTACCCTACTTGATTTGAATGCATTGTTGACGTACTCTTTTTTCTTTTCATCTTTTTTCTCAACCATTGATAATAAATCATCCTGGGCGAATGAATTAAAAGAAAGGAAGACGGTAATAACTGACAGGAATAATTTGATAAAATTTCGAGACATATAAAGTTAGTTATATGGGGTATAAGTGCAGTTTACTTTAATTTTTGCTTTTTCGGATATTTTTATTCCGACGATACTTGGTACATCAACCTTATAATCTTCCAGCTTTACATCAAATGAAGCAGAAGCAGTAATAGTTTTATCTGATACTTTTATAGTACCCGTAGTTTCAATTTCTTTTTTTACACCATGTATTTCCATTGTGCCCTTCACAGTTGCAGCATATGTGCCGTCTTTATTAAAGTCAATGTTTTCAATATTGGAAAATTTTCCTTTGAAAACAGATTTTGGAAACTTGTCGCTTTCCATATAATTCTCATTAAAATGATCTTCCATCAACTGTCTTTTGAATTTGAACTCTTTAATATTCATAGAGAACTCAATTCTGCCAGTGGATGGCTCAATGACAGAAGTAGTTGATTTGTTGATAGCTTTAATGTCTTCTATTCCTGTGCCTGCATCAAAGTAGGTTTGTCCGGTTTTTGTGGCAAAGTATTTGATTTGAGCATTTGCAAAGGCAATCAAAAAATAAAAAGTGACAGTGAAAATATATTTATACAACATGGAGGGAGTATTTAACTTAAAAAATAAAACGCTGTTTAAACTAATCGGTATAACGGTGTCCGGCATTCACCCAATCAGTAATCATTTGTTTTTGATTTGCATTGAGTGGTGATCCAGGAGGCATGTCTGATCTGATTACACAGGAATTGTATATCGCATTCCAGCTGTTTACTATACTGCAAAATCCATCGAAATTATAGCCGCCGTCGTTTCCTCCGTTGAGATGGCATCCGTTGCAACTGGATTTAATCAGTGACTCCACTTCGGTGAATTTGGGGCCTTTCACATCATTTGCAGATATGCAATTGGTAGGGTATAGCAAGTCTTCTTTGTCGAAGTAGCAACTTGACAAAACACATAGCGATGCCAGGATAATCAGCAGAGGTATTTTCTTTAATGATACAACCATAGATTAGCAATTATAAAGTTGTTTATCATCATAAAGATAGTTAATTAATCGGAGTACCTGTGTCCGGCATTTACCCATGCAGTGATTTGTGCTTTCAGGTTTGATGAGAGTGGTCCGCTGGGAGGCATAGAAGATCTGATTACGCATTCTTCATTTATTTTGTTCCAGCCGTTTACAATGCTGCAATCGTTGTCGTAGTTGACGCCGCCTGAACTGCCGCCGTTGAGATGACAACCTCCGCAGTTTGATTTGATGATATTTTTTACATTGGTAAAGTTGGGTCCTGCAGGAGCCACAGCAATTGATACTTGTTGTGTTTTGGAACAACCATTAACATCTTTTACGGTGATGTTGTATGTTCCGACTGCGAGGTTCCCGAAAACGTTTGAATTTTGAAAAGCTCCTCCATTCAGATTGTATGTAAAACCTGTAGAACCACCTGCAGATATATTAATTGTTCCGTTGCCTGCCACACAAGGTGTTGCAGGAGTACTTGTGGCATTTATAGTGATGCTGTTATTGGTACAGGGATCACCGGGTATATTTGAATCAATGACAATCAACTGAGATTTGGAACAACCAATTGAATTTCTGCCTACAACTGTGTAGGTGCCCGCAGGAAGATTTTCAAATTTTCCGGTAGAGTTGGTTGTAGATCCAATTGTATAGGTAAACCCTTCTCCTCCACTGGCAGTAGCCGTGATAGTTCCGTTGGCTGGATTTTGCGTTACATCAGTTTTAGTAATGCTTAAACTAAAATTGACATCATCACAGGATAGTGGTTTTTCATTTTTACATCCGAGTAAAGAAAAAACAGTTAAAAGAAAAAATGAAAAGATTTTAACATTCATACGTGTGAATTTAATACGTTGTTTAACTTTTTTGTTATTTAAATTCTTGCTATTGCCACATAGCAATCAAACAACAACTAAATCTAAGAAATGTTTATGATAAAAATGATGATCGGAAGGATTTCTTTCGTTTAGAATTTATCGGAGAAGCTTTCCTGGATTTTTCCGGTGAGATCCGTTTCCATCATTCTGCAAGCGATGTTAATCATATTTTTGAAGGCAGTGGCCTGAGAGATGCCATGGCCTATAATTACCGGCTTAGATACCCCCAGAACGGGTACGCCACCGTATGATTCAAAGTTGAATCTTTCAAAGTGTTCGTCTTTTATTTTTCTCCGTTGTACAATATCGTAAACGCTCTCCGCCAGTTTAAGCACTACATTTCCTGTAAAGCCTTCGCAAACCATTACATCTGCTTTATTGAGGAGGATGTCTCTTCCTTCGATATTGCCGACAAAATTGATTTGTGTATTTTCTTTTAGCAGGGGATAGGCGGCCTGAGCCAATATATTTCCTTTTCCTTCTTCTTCTCCGATGTTTACGAGCCCCACACGAGGGGAGTCTATTTTAAGGATGTGTTTTGCAAAGAGTGCTCCCAGTATGGCAAACTGATTCAGGTTTTCAGGTTTGCAGTCTGCATTTAGTCCCACATCCAACAATAATCCCAAGGAACCATCTTCACGTGGAATGTAAGCACCGATGGTAGGTCGGATGACTCCTTCGATAGCTTTTATGCTGAACAGGGCTCCAACCATCATGGCACCGGTATTGCCGGCACTGATAAATCCATCTATTTTACCGGTTGCCAGTAAATGAAATCCTATTGCAATGGAAGATTGTTGTTTTTCTTTCAGGGCCTTGGTGGGATGCTCGTGCATCTCAATTACTTCAGGAGCGTGTACGATGCTGAAAGAGCCGGCAGGGAGAGGGTAGTCATTCAAATGCTTATTGAGGATATTTTCATCTCCGATAAGTATGCAATGGACTGCAGCAGAATTACCTTCCGTAAAGGAGGCAACACCTTTGATTGCTTCCAGCGGTGCATAATCACCACCCATCATGTCTATTCCTATCCTGATCATCTGAGAAAAGATAAAAATTAAAATTCCAAAATCCGGTCTGATGTTTTTTCAAGCCCTGATTTTGGAATCAGCATTTTAAAATGGAAGATTAAGCTTTTAAAGGTGCTTTTTCTGCTACAAGTTTTCCTTTGTAGTACAATTTACCCTCACTGACATGAGCGCGGTGGCGTACATGTAATTCGCCGGTAGTAGCATCTTTACTCAATGTAGGCTCAACAGCTTTATAATGAGTTCTTCTTTTTGCACTGCGTTGTTGCGAATGACGCCTCTTTGGATTTGGCATGACTGTTCTGTTTTAATTTACTTTATGATGCTGTCGATATAGGCGACAGGGGTTTAATTTTTTTTGAACTGCTCCAGTCCTTTCCATAAAGGATTGGTATGTTCTTCTTTGTGTCTGGCTTCCATTTCTTTGAGTTTTTTCAGCACTTCCTGATTACACTGCGGGCCACCCATATCTTTTTCATCGCACATACTCTGCATGGGGATACTCAGGAGTACAAACTCATATATCCAGTCACTCACGTCAAGATGACTTTCCGTTCTGGAAATATAAAATACGTCAGGGTCTTCTTCCTGTTCGTTCATTTCCTCCGGGTTGTCAACCAGCTTAACTACCATCTTAAATTCGTCCCAAAGACCAATTTGAAGAGGATTCCCGCATCGGTCACAGTTTACATCAGCTTTGCCGCCGATTTCAAATGTGAGCAACATAAAACCCTGGTGTTTGTCAAGCAATAATTTCACATTGGCATTTGCATTGGTGAAATCCTTGGCGCCTTTTTCAACAAAGAACTGATCGTCTAACTCGTAATTAAACTGGTGAATTCCGGGCTTCAGTCCGACAAAAGCAATTTCATATGCCCTCCTTTTACCCATTTCGCTCAGTTTAAAGGACGGCAAAGGTAAGCGAATTTTATGAATTTTTCCTAATTGTTGGGGTGTTTTATGCTGATTTGTCTTCAAAACTCATTTTCAAACCTAATTTTACGTGCAAATTGGTCTCATGCATCGATTTAAAAACTTATGGACACCGTTGATTTTGGGCATATATTGTCTGATTATCCATTATTTTGGAAGCGATGCCCTCAGGGTTGAGCAACAATATACTGGTAACTTTTACAGAAAAACCAGCGTTCTGCTTCGCAGCATTTTTGGCTTCATCCCTTTCAGTTTTGGTGATCTGTTATACGGACTATTGATTTTCGCGCTATTTTGGAAGACCTGTCTATATGTAAAGAAAATCATACAAAACAATTGGAGTTTTAAAAAGGCGGTTGTTTTCAATAAGCTTCGGAAATTATTCATTTATGTCTGTTTTGTATACATTGCTTTTTCAGTTCTTTGGGGATTGAATTATGACAGAATTGGGATAGCCGGACAATTAGGACTGAGTATTAAAAAATATGAAAAGAAAGAACTTATTCAGTTAAATTCAATTCTACTTGACAAGGTCAATGATTCAAAACAATCTCTTCTTCGAAACAAAATTGTTTATCCCGATGATCGTCGATTGTTTGAGCTGGTTACAAATGCTTACGAAGCTGCTGCGAAAAAATATCCTTTCTTTCAATACAAATCACCTTCCGTTAAATCTTCCATGTGGGGCTGGTTTGGCAATTATGCCGGTTTCACAGGATATTACAATCCTTTTACCGGTGAAGCGCAGGTGAATACTACCGTGCCGGCATTTTTACGCCCTTTTATCAGTTGTCATGAAGTTGCCCACCAGCTTGGGTATGCAAAAGAAATGGAAGCTAATTTTGCAGGATTTTTGGCAGCTACCGCATCGTCAGACACCTTATTGCATTATTCTGCCTATCTGGATATGTTCTTGTATGCCAACAGAAATCTTTACCTGGCTGATTCATCTTCGGCTATGCTTTACCGTAATAAACTATCCGAGCCGGTGAAACAGGATATTATTAGCTGGAAGCAATTCAATAAAAAACATGAAACCATTCTGGAGCCAATGGACACCTGGATGTACGATAAATTTCTGCTGAGCAATAATCAACCAAAGGGAATGATGAGCTACAGTGAAGTGGTGGGGTATTTGGTGGCGTACTACGGGATTAATTAGGAAATTAGGAGATGTGGAGATGTGGAAATGAAAATGCTTATTAAGAGCGGGGTAAATTTTAAAATTTCCACATCTTCAAATCACTGTTGTCCGGTTAAATTTCTACTACAAATATAAAAAGGAGAACCGAAGTTCTCCAATCATGGTTATTTTTGAGTTACCACACAAAAAAATAGCCCATGAGCAAAAGTACTTTTTTTACCGGACAGCCGATTTTTTGTCAGCTA